>NZ_JACHOK010000004.1:0-413095 GCF_014199855.1 Xanthomonas sp. F1
CAGCAGGTGTGCCAGCGGTTGGCCATCGGCACTGGTGGCGAAGACGGTGCGCAAGGCGGCATGCCGTTGGAGCAGGGCGTCCAGGGCACGGCGCAAGGCGAGCGGGTCGAGGTCGCCGCGCAGGCGCAGCGCACCGGGCATGTGGTAGGCGGTGCCGGTGCCTTCGAGCTGGGCCAGGAACCACAGGCGCTGCTGGGCGAAGGACAGCGGCAGCGTGTCGCCGTGGTGGACCGGGACGATGGCCGGCAACGCCGCCGTGGCGACGCCGGTCTGGTGGCGGGTGACGGCTTGTGCCAGTTCGCGTAGCGTCGGGTGGGCGAAGACCTCGGCCAACGACAGGCGCACGCCGCAGGCCGCCTCGATGCGGCTGAGCAGGCGCACGGCGAGCAGGGAGTTGCCGCCGAGGGCGAAGAACTGGTCGTGGCGGCCGATCCGTTCGCGCCCCAGCAACCGGCACCAGGCCTCGGCGAGGAGGGCCTCGGTGCCAGGATGCGGCGGCGCATAGGCATGCCGGGCGAAGGCGTCGTCCTGCGGCGCGGGCAAGGCCTTGCGGTCGAGCTTGCCGTTGGCGCTCAGCGGCAGGGCAGGCAGGCACACGAACGCGGCCGGCACCATGTAGTCGGGCAAAGTGCGGGCCAGGAACGGGCGCAAGGTGGTGACCAGCGCATCGCTGGGCGCATCGGCGGAGGTCTCGCGCGGGACGACATAGGCGACCAGGCGCATGTGCGCCGCCTCTCCCAGAGCCAGCACGACGGTGCTGTGCACGGCAGGATGTTCGGCGATGCGCGCCTCGATCTCGCCCAGTTCGATGCGGAAGCCGCGCAGCTTGACCTGGTGGTCGATGCGGCCGAGGAACTCGATGGCGCCATCGGCGCGATAGCGCGCCAGATCGCCGGTCCGGTACAGACGTGCCTCAGGATCGGCGGCGAAGGGATCGGGGAGGAAGCGCTCGGCGGTGAGCTGGGGGCGGTTCAAATACCCTCTGGCCACGCCGACGCCGCCGATATGCAGTTCGCCGACGGCGCCGAGCGGCACCGGTTGGCCGTTGCCGTCGAGCAGGTAGATCGTGGTGTTGGCGATGGGACGGCCGATCGGCACGCTCTCCCCGGCGAAGGCGGGCGGGCAGGTCCAGGCGGTCACATCGATCGCCGCTTCGGTAGGGCCGTAGAGGTTGTGGAGGGCGGTCCAGGGCAGGCGCCGTTGGGCCAGGCGCACGCTGCTGGCGGGCAGGGCCTCGCCGCTGCAGATCAGGTGGCGCAGCGTGGTGCAGCGTTCGACGCCGGCGGCTTGCAGGAACAGGGCCAGCATGGAAGGCACGAAATGCGCGGTGGTCACGCCGTGGTGCACGAACAGTGCGGCCAGGGCATCGGGATCCTTGTGCGCCCCCGGCGGCGCCAGGGCCAGGGTGGCCCCGTTCAGCAGCGGCCAGAAGAACTCCCAGACCGACACGTCGAAGCCGAAGGGGGTCTTCTGCACGACGACGTCGCGGGCGTCGAGGCGATAGGCCTGCTGCATCCAGACCAGGCGGTTGACGAGGGCGCGGTGCTCGTTCTGGGCGCCCTTGGGGGTTCCGGTGGACCCGGAGGTGTAGATGACGTAGGCCAGGTGGCGGGCGTGCAGGCCGAGGGCGTGCGGATCCGGATCGGTGTGCGGCTGCTGGTGCCAGGCCGGATGCGGCTGGTCCAGGTCCAGCACGTGGCGGTTCGCCATCGCCTCGGCGCCGAGGGCGACGCGGCCGGCGGCGTCGACCAGCAGCAGGGCCGGATCGGCATCGTCGAGGATCTGCTGCAGGCGAGCGGCGGGATAGTCCGGATCCAGCGGCACGTAGGCGCCGCCGGCCTTGAGGATGGCGAGCAGGCCCACGACCATGGCGAAGGAGCGCTGCACGCACAGGGCGACCAGGCCATCGGGGCGCAGGCCCTGGGCGATGAGGTGGTGCGCGAGCTGGTTGGCTTGCGCGTTGAGTGCGGCGTAGCTGAGCGTGTGCGTGTCCAGGACCAGGGCGGTGGCGTGCGGGCTGCGCTGCACCTGCGCCTCGAACAACTGATGCAGGCAGCGATCGTCGGGATAGGGCGCCGCGGTCTGGTTCCAGGTCTCCAGCAACAGCTGGCGTTCCTGCGGCGCCAGCAGGTCGATGCGGGACAGCGGCTGGTCCGGCGCGTGTACGCTCGCCTCGAGCACGCGGACCAGCGCATCTGCCATGCGCTCCATCGAGGCATCCTCGAAGAGGCTGCGGTTGAAGCGCCAATCCACGACCAATCCCGTATCCGACGCAACGGCGTCCACCTGCAGGTCGAACTTCACTGGAGCGCCGCGGTTGTCCAGTGCCTCGACCTCCGCGCCAGGCAGGTGCAACCCGGCGCGCTGCTGTGTTTGCAGCGCCAGGAAAATCTGCACCAACGGCGTGTAAGCCGGGCTGCGCCCCGAGCACAAGGCGTCGACCAGGGTGTCGAAGGGTACGTCACGATGCTGCAGCGCCTCGATCACCGCTTCCCGGCTGAGCGCCAGGGTATCGGCGAACGTCACGTTGCCGCGCACTGGCACGCGCAGTACCAACGTATTGACGAACAAGCCGACGACCGTTTCCAGCTCCTTGCGTTGCCTGCCGCTGACGGGGAACCCCAGGGTGATGTCGTCCTCGTTGCTGTAAGCAGACAGGACAATGGCCAGTGCCGCATGCAGATACATGAAAAGCGTGGCGTTGCTGGATTGGCACAGCGTCTGCGCGGCCTGCAGCCAGCGCTGCGGCAGAATCCGGCGGACGGTGCCGCCGTCGTTGATCTGGACCGCAGGTCGCGGTTTGTCCAGCGGCAGGCTGTGCAACGTCGGCAAATCAGCCAGCTTTGCTTTCCAATAGTCGAGCTGCGCCAACTGTTCGATGCCCTGCGCCTGCCGGTTGCTCCATGCTGCGTAGTCGATGTAGTGAAGGGGCGGTACCGGCAGTGCAGGCTGCGTGCCGGTGGAAAGGGCCGTATAGAGCGCGCTGATCTCGCGCTCGAGAATGCCGATGGACCACTCGTCCCCTGCGATGTGGTGAATGTTCAGCAGCAGCATCCAGTTGCCGCTGCCGAGGTCACTGCAGGTGGCGCGAAGCAGCGGGCCGGCGGCAAGGTCGAAACGCCAATGGTTCTCGCGCTGCAGCACGCGCTGCAGCGCATGCTCGGCTTCAACGGGTGTGACCGTGGAGAGATCGATGTGCTCGAATGCCACACGCCCGATGGGCTGCACGCATTGCCGCAGCTCGCCGTCTTCCTCGGCAAAGACGGTCCTCAGGGCCTCGTGGCGCACCACCAGCGTGTCCAGCGCGGCCCGCATGCACGCGACATCGAAACTGCCGTGCACGCGGTAGGCGCCGACCATGTTGTATGCGCCATTCTCCTCCTCCAGCATGTGGAGCAGCCACATGCGGCGTTGCGCGGTGGATGCCGGAGCCGATGTCCTGGCTTCCGGGGCCAGGGCCGGGATGCCCGCGACATGCCGCGCCTCCGAATTGTTCAGCTGTTGCAGGATGTCCTGCTTGTGCCGGCGCAAAGCATCCAGCAGTGCACGATCCGGAGGGGGGCCATCGAAGTGGACGCGCAGATCGCCGTTGTTCTCGGCTAGACGGACACCGCGGCGAACGCATTCGCTCAGGAGATCGTGAATGTTCATGTGCGCGCAGACGTCCGTTCCAAAGAAAAAGGGTTCATGGCGGGCTGGCGGCTGCCTGGCATGCTGCCGCGTTCCACCCATACTTCATCGGTCGGAGTGTTGTGGGTGGTGGATGCAATCGCGCCGTTGTCGAACTTCAGCACTTTGTCGGCGAGATGAAAGTAACGCTCGTCGTGAGTGACCACGATCGAGGTCTTGCCCAACTTCTTCAGTCCTGGAAGGAAGCTGCCGTAGAAGAACTCGCGGAACTCCACATCCTGGTCCGCGGCCCATTCGTCGAAGACGTAGATCTCCGATTGCTCGAAGTAGGCGATCAGCAGCGCCAGACGCTTGCGCTGGCCATAGGACAGCCTGGTGGTCGACAGGCGTCCACGCTCGACGCTGACCTTGTCGGAGAGATGCAGCCTGTCCAGCCAGGCTCGCACCTGCTCCGGCTCAATCTCCTGGCCGCGCTTGGCCACCAGCGTTTCGAACAGGTAGTAATCCTGGAAAATTGCAGAGAAGTACTGGAAATGCGCCCGCTGGTCGGCCAGTTGCACGCCATTGATCAGTACGTCGCCTGCATGGTGCTCGTACAGTCCGGTGAGCAGCTTTGCCGCGGTGGTCTTGCCGCTTCCGTTGCCGCCGACGAAGTAGACGATCTCGCCGCGCGCGATGTCCAGGTCCAGCGGGCCGACACTGAATCCGGGGCATTCTCCGTCCGGAGTGTCATGGCGGAACGATAGGCCTCTCGCCGATAGCGACTGGAATGGTTCCATCGCCAAGGGGGGAGAGGACGCGGTATCCGTGGCGTCGAGTCTGAGCGTATGCAGGTGCGCGATGGCCGCCTTGGCCGCATGCACGGTGCGGAACGAATTGATGAGTACCGTCAGTGGGCCGACGATGTAGAAAATGGTCAGCACGAAGGTCACCACCGGTTCGCGGTCCGTTACGCCGATGTGCGAGGACAGGAACAGCAGGGTGCCGACCCCGATGAAGATGATTGCGCTCGCCCAACTATTGGATATGTTGAGGAACAGCTCTGCGGTCTTGGTGGCGTCCTTGTATTTCTGGGCGAATCCCTCGAGTTCATCCCGGAGCAACCAGTCCTCCCGGTCCCGGTTCAGCTTGAGTTCCTTGCTGCCGTCGATGACCGCCTCGTAGCACTTGAACAGATCGTTCTCGACCTTGCGGCGCAACTGGAAGCGCGCCTCCGCCCGGTCGGCGATGACGACCTTGGCTACGTAGAGGCCGATGACGAGGAGTACGAAGAAGACCAGGAACAGCCGGGAGGAGATGAGGGCGAGATAGACCAGGCACGCCAGCACCACTGTGATGTTGAACACGTAGTTCGGTAGCGCGACGAGGAAGTCGTGCAACGCAGGGACGTCGCGGGTGAGCGCGGCGTACAGCCGATGCCGTCCGATGGCTTCGATCCTGCGAACCGACAGGTGGCTGATGGCCTGCACCAGCTTGTGCCGGAGGCCATGCAGCATGTTGGCGCTGAGCCGCGACAGCGCGACCTGGGAGACCAGGCCGAACCCGACCATCAGCAGCAATGCGCCCGCAAACTCGACGATTGCGTCCGGTGCGGCGGCAGTGGCGCGCATGTCGCGGCCAACCAGGGCCAACAGCCAGATATTGGCTGCGCCGGCGGCGATGCTGATCGCGCTGGCGAGCGCGATTTGCGGCTTGCTCTGCTTGACGACGTCCAACACCATGGCTTGATAGTCCGTCCTGCGCGCGCTCAAAGATCGATGAAGGTGTCCGATGCCGCTTCCTGGAGATCGCATGCCGCGTGTCGCACGCGTTCCAGTTCCAGTTGCTGGATCAGCAAGCGGCTTTGTGCGGCAATCGTGGGGTTGGAGAACAGCAGCGGCAGGTCGATGCGCAGCGCGAACTCGCGTTCGATGGACGAGGCGAGCTTGAGCAACAGCAAGGAGTCGCCACCTCTCGAAAGAAAGTTCTCGTCAATGCCGATGCCTTCCTGCTGCAGCGTGTCCTGCCACAGCATGCCCAGACGCTGTTCGGTGTCATTGCCGGGTGCCGCGTCGGTAGCCGCACGGTGTGGTGCGGAGCCTGGCGCCGGCAATGCATTGCGGTCCACCTTGCCATTGGGGGTCAACGGCAGCGTGGAGAGTGGTATAAAGCGCGATGGCAGCATATGTGCCGGCAGGCGCATGGCCAGGAATCTGGCGAGATCGTCCAGCACCTCGGACGTGGTGGGAGCTGCGTTGTCCTCGCCCGCCGACGCGACGACGACATAGGCCAGCAGGATCCTGCCTTCGGCGGCCCCCGCCGTGCCGTGGCCGACCACGACGCATTCGCTGACCGCCGGATGCTCCAGCAGACAGGCTTCGACTTCCCCCGGCTCGACCCGGTAGCCGCGGATCTTCTCCTGGTTGTCCTTGCGTCCCCTGTACTGCAGGCGGCCATCGCTGGTCCAGCGCGCCAGGTCGCCGGTCCGATAGACGCGGGTGTCGGCGTGGGGGTTGAACACGAACCGCTCCGCCGTAGGGGCCGGTTGGTTCAGATAGCCCCTGGACAGGCCGGCGCCGGCGATATGGAGCTCGCCGACCATGCCGGTCGGAAGCGGATCGCCTGCCTCGTCCAGAACGTAGACTTGCGTGTTGTGGATAGGCCTTCCTATGGAGGCATCCCCGCCCTTGCTGCGCAGACACACTGTGGAATAGGTCGTACTTTCGGACGGGCCGTAGAGGTCGTAGACCTTCACGTCCGCAAGCTGCGCATAAAGCGCGTCCACCAACTCCTGCTGCAGCAGTTCGCCGGCCAGGTTGAGGCAGCGCACAGAGGCGGGAATGGCTTCGGCATCGAGCAGTACTCGGATGGCCGATGGAACCGTATTGATCAGCGAGAGGCCGTCGAACTGCTGGTCCCTGAGCGCGAGTACATTCTCTGCCAGAACAACGCGGCCACCGCTGGCGAGCGGCACGAAGAGTTCGAATACCGACAGGTCGAAGCAGATCGATGTCGCAGCGAGCACCGCGGACAACTCGCTGGCCGAATAGTGCGCGAGTGCCCATTGGATGAACGCGGCGGCATTGCGATGCTCGATCAGGACGCCCTTGGGTCGCCCTGTCGAGCCGGAAGTGTAGATGACGTAGGCCACTTCCCGTGCGGACAGCCGGGTCGTCGCGCGTGACGGATTCACAGCTGTGCGATCGTCCCGCCCGGCCTTCGCGCAAGGGAGGTCCGTACGGATTGCTGTCCTGCCGAGATCACCCAGGGCCTGGGCACCCATCGCGTCGGCGAGCAGGATCGCGGGGCGCGCATCGTCGAGAATGTGCCGTATCCGCGATGGTGGATAGGCAGGGTCGATCGGCACATAGGCAGCGCCGGATTTCAGCACGGCCAGCAACGCGATCACCAGTTCCAGCGATCTGCCGTGGCACACACCCACCATGTGACCAGGGCCGGCGTCTTGCTCGATCAGCCGGGCGGCCAGCTGATTGGCCCGGCTGTTGAGTTCGGTGTAAGTGAGCGTGGAACGGCTGCACACCACGGCAATGGCCTCGGGTGTGCGCTTGGTCTGCTCTTCGAAGAAATCGTGGATGCAGGCGCCCGCGCGCAACGCGACGTTGGCGCCTTGCCAAGCGCTGAACTGATTCTGCCATTCCTCCGCAAGCAGGAGCCGGTACGAAGCGACACGCTGCCTGCCATCGGCGGCGACCTGGTGCAGGACGTACACCAGCCTGTCGAGCATGGTCTGCGCGGCGGCCTCGTCGAAATGGCCGAGCGCATAGTCAAGATGCAGCCGTACGTGTTGGTTGCCGTAGTCGCAAAGTACGAAGGTCAGTGGGACGCGCTCCCACGAGTGCGACATGTAATGCGTTTCCACCGGCTCGCCGTGGATCTGGAAATCGAAATCCAACTTCTGGTAGTTGAAGGCGATTTCGTATGGGAGTTCGTCGCTGGTGCCGTGATCTTCGCGAAGGGCCCTGACCAGGTCGCCGAGCGGGAAGCGGCCATGGCGATAGTCCTGCCGCAGCACCGAGGCCACGTATTCGACCAATTGGATGAAGGAGATGCCGGGCTGGGCGGCGAACCGATGCATGTTGACGTTGACGATGGAACCGATGGTGTCCTTGTCGTCCGCGTTGCGTCGGTTGTGCACAGGCGAACCGATGATGAGATCCGTACGCTGGTGCGACCTTGAAAAATAGAGGTACAACGCTGCATGCATCACCGCGACCAGATCGGCCTTCGCGTTGGCCGCCAGTTCCCGCAACGAGGTGAGCAACGCCGCATCCAGCACTGCACTGACACGTCTGCTGCCAATTGCTGCCGGCGCGTGTGAAAGCGGGAACAGGGCATCCCTTGCGCCAGTGTGGCGCGACAGCCAATGTTCGCGGCTGCGCAGATACTGTGGGCTGCCGCGATAGCCGGATTGGCGCAACATGTGATCGACGAAGGAGCGGGGCGGATGGGCGGGCACTCCTTCAGGCCCGGCCTCTCCCGATGCCGCATACATCCCCAGAAAGCGGCGCATCTGCAAGGCGAACCCCCAGCCATCCATGATGAGGTGATGCGCTTTGGAGAAGTACCAGTGTTCGTCGGATGCCAGTCGCAGCAACGCATCTTCGAATACGTCCGATGCGATGTCGGTGAACGCCGTCGCCATGCGTTCCTCGATCCAGGCCAGCGCTGCCGTCGCGGTGGCGATATCCACGATGCGCAGTTCGGTCTGGCGCTGGTCGCTGAGAAACGGCGTGCAACGGCCCTCGATTTCGCGGAAACGCAGGCGATAGGCATCGTTTTCCTGCAGCAGGCGGGTGCGTGCATGCCGAAAGCGGCCAAGATCCAATTCGCCGCGATAGACCTGATAGCCTCCGATATTGTTCACCACCTTCCCGAAGAGTCGTCCCTCCAGGTAGATGTCCTGCTGCGCCGGTGTCAATTCGAGAACCATGTGCTTTATCCAGTCGCTTCCATCGCCATACGGTGATGCCTGGCGTGCGACGCGGCCCACGCCGCCGTCGTACGCTTGCCTTGCTGGTGGTGCCGGATATGGATCGGGAGCGCCTTTTTCGGATCAGAGAGTGACGTTGCTGATGACGACGCTTTGGTCGCCGTCCTGGTAAGGCACGGCGTCGCTGTCCCTGACATTCGCCAGCGCGCTGGCTGGTTTGGCCAGGGGTGAGAATGACTTGACCAGCACGGTCGACGGTCGCTTGCTGGCCATCGCGAGGGTGAGCTGCATGCCGTTGCACGATCTGCCACGGCAATTGAGGACCTTGTAGTTGCCATAGCTGGAGAGGCTGCCCGCATAGTCCATCCGCTGGCCTCCGGTTTCGATCGAGTGCAGTCCCATCGCCTGAGGGAAGAACAGGCCTACGCGCCGTATCGAGGCATCCGCATCGATGCGAATGGTCGTGGTCCTTCCGGTCACGGTTTGCTCTGTTCGCAGCACGGTCACGTTTGCCGGGCTCAGCGACATGGATGCCACGGGTGCAGCAAGATAGGTCTCGCCGGACTCGGGGAAGATGGGTTTCATGGAGGCCGTACCCATCGCGCGGGCCACAGCGAGTGGTGGGGATGCGCTCGACGAGACCAGATGGGCGTCGCCGTCGGCGCTCTGTACATAGAGGATGTTCACCGCCTGCGGCTGCTCTGTGTCGTAGGCGGAGGCGCTTATCGAAAAGAAGGCGCTTCCGGCAACGACCAACAGCATCGCGACGCCGCCGTAGCGCAGGGTCCTGGAGGGCGTGCCGGTCGGCATCGATGGTGCAAGGAATGAGGCAGCCAGACCGATGAGCACGCCCATGCCGACAGCGCCGATTGCCTCATTGAATCCGAGCAGCATTTCGAAAAGGAATGTCGCGTTCAGCAAGATCGCGAACGCCACGGATGCCGGCAGCAACAGAACCAGGGGCGACGCCTTGCGCAATCGTGGGGCAATGAGGAGCAGCAGCGCCGCGGCGGACAGCGCGATGGAGGGAAGGATGAACAGGTAGCTGATGCCGGGAAGGAACAGGGCCGTCAGCACGCCAGCCGCCAGCCACGCGTATCCCATGCCGATCCAGCTCCCCTCGGGGTTGCTCCAGCGCCTGAGCGTGCGTTGCGTGGCCAGTGTCGCCACTAGCACGCACGTCCATAGCAGCAGCCGGTTGGCTGCGGTATCGCTGTGCCATGGCGGATCGCGCCCACTGGCCAGGGACAAGGCGGTCGTCAGCAAGTAGCCCACCAGGCCGCCCGTCATGGCACAGGCGACGACCAGCAAGAACCCGGTCGGGATACTGGCCCAGGCAATGGGCAGCCGCAGTGCCAGGCGCCAGTGGCAGAATGCGAAGATGCCGAGCAACGCGATGGCAAGACCGGCGCCGGCGTTTGCCGGCCATCCAACCATGCCCATTCCCATGATGTCGGTGTACACCCGGCGGCCCATCGCCTCCGGTGCGGGAATGTCGCGATCCAGCAGCGAGATCAGCAGTCCGTAGACGTGGTCGCCTTGTTGCTGAAGACTGCCGCGATTCAGCGACTGCAGATTGTCACGTGGCGTGTGGTAGTAGGCCATGTGATCGCCATAGGCGAAGTTGACGCCCTGCATGCCGTGCGATTTGAAGATCGTCAGGTCGGTGTCGTTGGGCAGAAGCGCATATGCCGTGTTGAGCAGGGAATTGGCAAGCGGCCGTACGGAACTGGCGGCGAATGCATCAACCAGCCAGCCGCTGGTGCTGCCGGTTTCGAATAATGCGCTTTGTCCGGACGTGCCTCGTGCCTCGATGTTGATCGCCACTGCGAGACGGGCGGCGAGCGGGGACTGGGTGGCGAATGCGTGCGCACCCAGCAATCCGGCTTCTTCGCCGTCCGTGAACAGGAAGCGAACGCTGTTCCTGCTCGCAGGACGTTGTGCAAGCATGCGCGCCGTCTCAAGCAGGATTGACACGCCCGCACCGTCGTCGCTCGCCCCGGGGCCGGCATCCACCGAGTCGTAATGCGCAGATAGCAGCAGCGTCTGGCCCTCTGCCGATCCCTTGCGCAACGCGGTGATGTTCTCCACTTTGGCGCAGACGTATACCCGAAGCTTGCGGCAGGATGTGGCTTGTTGGACATCCGGCTGATAGCCGTATGCGCGCAGCGTGTCGAGAATCCGCTGGCGTACTTTGTCGTTTTCTTCGCTATCGACAGGATGTGGCAGTTGCTGCGGCAGGATGCGCGTCAATACATCGAAGGCACGATGGGCGGAAAAGCGGTCCGCGTCGGTCGTTGTTGCCGGAGAAATCGGCTCAAGACGCCACTTCGCGAGCGCCGAGAAGATGATGAAGAGGCTGACTGAGATAATGAATGTGATATTCGTTAATTTCCCATTTCCTTTGGGGTCTGCCTGAACATTTGGTTGCGTCAAGGCCGTACTCCATGTGATGCAACTTAATGCGATGTGTTGCAGGAACTGCATTTCTCCAACGCGCCGCTCTGGTTGCGTTGCAGCATGCAGGACGTGCAGTTGTCGGTGAAGTTGCGGCGACGGCGGCGTCGGCGTGGCGATAGGCGCGAACTCTATGCATTTCTGCGTTTTTTTTGGTAGACAATTTCCAGTTCTGTTTGATTTCAGCGTCGCATTTCGTGTGGTCGCGCACTGTTTGCAAGTGGGCAGGAAAATGCAGTCGAACGGTCATATTTTCGGTTTAGAAGTGTCTCCGTAAAGCTGCGCTGGATTGAGCGGCGTATCGCAGAATCTGCGTTGACAGTGCGAATCTGCCGAGAGTAGGATCGGTTCCTCGCTGAAGGGGGTGGCCCTGATTTTTTCAGCGAGTGCATATTCGACGCATTCGCGCTGCTGCGGCGATCGCAGCGGCTTGCCGGCAGAGACCGCAGCTTCCTTGAGGTTTCTGTCCCGACGTCAACGGCCATTGATAGGCGGTGAGAAGAATGGAAAGTGCAGCTACGACGTTGTATTACTCCGCTCCCCTCACCCCGGGAGGAAGGGTGGACAACTGGCAATGCGACGCGGCCACGCGTCCGCCGGAAGTCATCTGCAACTTCCGGACAGTCGGGATCGAGCTCGGGGTAAACGATCTACGAACCGCGCCCGATCTGAATCCGACCTTGGATGGCTGGGGTTTCCAGAAATTCGACGTCCCCACTGCAGTGGATCAAAAGGATTTTCTGGAGTATGGAAATGCGTCGATCGAAGCTTACATCCAGGAAACCAAGGATCTACTGAAGAGCGTGCTTGGTGCGGATGATGTCGTGCATTTCGATACATGCATCCGTCAGAAAGATACGGAATCGGCCGTCAAGCTGGTCAACAATCCGTTCGTCGGGCCGTATCAGCGCGTGCACGTTGACCAGAACCCGACCAGTGCCCAGGCGCGGCTCGATCATCATGCCAGCCACGCGCGCCATGTCAGTCGGTTTCAGATCATCAACGTCTGGCGAGCGTTCGTCGAGCCGGTCAAGAACTTTCCGCTCGCGTTGCTTGATTACCGTACGGTGGATCCGGTGGAGGATCTGGTGGTTACGCGCAGGATTCTTCCGGAATGGATGCATGAGCGCTGGGTGCAGGATCGCGAAGGATTTTCGCTCAAGCACAGCGACGCACATCGCTGGTATCACTGGAGCGGGCTGAGACCGGAAGAAGTCATCTTGTTCAAATGTCACGACAGCGCCAGCAGGAGTCTGCTCGCATCGCATGGCAGTCTCTCGGCGGAAAGCGATAGCGGCTTGCGCGACATCGCTGGGGTGTGCCCGCATACCGCCTTCTTCAATGCGCAGGGACCGGCCACCGGTCACCTGCGTAGTTCGGCCGACCTGCGGTTTCTGGTGCTTTACAACTAGTGTCGCAGGGGGCCACGCCGATAGATTTCCACCGCTTTTCATGTCCGGGTCACTGATCATCGTTTCAGGGAGATTGGCAATGACGAACGAAGAAGAACAGGTTGAATCGGTGGCGAAGCTCTACGCGAAGGCGACCGAAAACGATTGGCGCACGGTCCAGTCTTCTGCGCAGCAAGTGCCTGTCGCGTCGGGTGAAGAGCCGGTCGGCGAGCAGGCGGCTGCCGAAGCGCCATCGTCGGCGAGTCCGATGACGACGGCCGAGACGGTCAAGCTGATGAACGTCGCTCGCTCGATTCTCGTGAACGAGAATGGCAGCGTCGGCTAGGCATGGATGCGCGATCGACGCCGTAGTGCCGCCCTGGTCTTCAGGGCGGCTTTTTTGAAGGAGGAGTCACGGGCTGTGCTGCGTACACGAGGTCTCGGTGCGCTCGTCCTTTCCGGATTTTCAGGTGGTGCCAGAAAAATGGGGCGTCCAGTTCATGCGGCACGACGGCGATCTGCTTGATGCATCGCAGTCTGGCTCGATCCAGGCCCTGCATGCATTTCACAGTGCGCTTCTTCCTGGAACGATCGCGAACGCGCTCGATACGCCATTTTATCGCGCACACTGGTCGGAATGCTCGCTACCGCATGGTGGGCGCGACAGCCTGGCAGAGTTGCCGCTGGTCGAGAAGGATCACATCCGTGCGGCCGGCGATGCAGCGAGGAATCGCGCAGGGGTCATCTGCGACGACGTCTTCACCACGGGGACGACCGGAAACCCGCTGATCACGGTGCGCAGCGACCGCGAGCAGGCGTTCATTGCCGACTTCTTCGCGAGGGTGCTGCGCGATCGCCCGCCGGCGCCGTTGTTGCGGGGGCTGGAGTTCAAGAACCCTTATCACGGCCACCTCGTCCGGGTGCCAGGAGCCGCGCATTATCATCGTGTCAGCGTATTCGATGCCGGGAGTTTCGAGTACGGGCGGGTCACTCTCCTGCACAGCCACAACGACGCCAACGTGGATGCGCGCTGCTCGGTGCTGATGGGCCTGGAACGCTGCTTGCGAGCGTTCACTCTGGACACGTTGCGAACCTATCCGGGTGGATTCCCCGCCACGGCGCTTCGCCTGGTGGTTTCTTACTCGCAGTATCTGACGCAGGCCTGGCGCCGCAGGCTGCAGGATACTTGGGGGGCGCCGGTCGTCGACCGTTTCGGCGTCAGCGAGGTGTTTGGCGGTGCCAGCCAGTGCCTGGCCTGTGGTTGGTACCACTTCGAGCCGTTCGTCATCGCGGAAGTGATCGGGGCTGAAAGCGGCAAGCCCATGTCCAGCGGGCGGGGGCTGCTTGCCTTGACCGCGCTGTATCCCTTTCAACAGGCGCAGCCGCTGATCCGATACTTGACTGGAGATCTCGTCGACGTGACGCATACTTCCTCGTGCCGCCCGGGGACGACGGCGATAAAGCCGCTCGGTCGTGCGCGATACGGCGTGCCCAAGCCTGGCACTGATGGTTGGCTGGTCACTCCTGCGTCCGTGCTTGAGGCAGTGGACGAAGTGCCGGAGATCCAACGCACTGCACGCTTCGCCGGCATTGAGCAGGTACGCGATCCTCATGCAGTCGGTCATCCGAAATTTCGGACCCGCTGGTCGCAGCAGGGGGGCGTCGTGGCAGTCAAGGTCGAGGTGGCGTTTTGCGATGGATTATCCGAACGCCGGCGCTCCGACGTCCTTGCCGACATCCGATGCGCGGTCTTGCGCTGCAACAAGGCCTTGGCGGAAGCGCTTCAAGACAACGCTGCGACGCTCGATGTCGACGCATGCGACGGTATCGAGGAGGGCGATCTGATTGCGCAGGCGCATTCGGGTGGAGTATGGAGCGCGGCATGATGCCAATCGAACCGCACGACGTCTCCGGGTTTGGGGCGGCGTCTTCGCGGAATTCCGGCAATGAACGAAGAGGGGCCGATGCGAGAGCATGAGGATGAGGCTGTGTGTCTGCGTGGCGCACGGACATGGCACGAACAGTGTGTGCAGGGATTCTTCGGGGACGTGTTGGGTACGTCGATCGACCGAATAGACATGGATCGCAGCTTCTTCATCCTGGGTGGTACTTCTGCACAAGCAGCGCAGCTGGCGGGGCGCATCGGGAGCGCGTTTGACATCGCCGTTCCGCTGCAAGCGATTTTCCAGCAATCGACAGTGCGGCACTTGGGGAGGTGGCTCGAAGAACGCATCAAGCGGCTACCGCAAGGTGCGCCATTGGCGCTGAGTCCCAAAGATCGCAACCGCACGCTGATATGTATTCATCCTTCCAGCGGATTCGGGCGGCCTTACAGGGTATTGCTGCCGCATCTGGCGGCCGATATGTCGGTCTACGCCTTGGAAGCGCGTGGCATGCGCGATGACGAAGCCTTGCCTGCCACGCTTGAGGAAATGTGTGATGATTACATTAGCCAGATCCAGCGGATTCAGGTGCACGGCGCTTATCATCTGCTCGGCTGGTCTTTCGGAGCGATCCCGGCCCATGCCATTGCAGCCGCAATGCAGAAGCGCGGACTTGAGGTGGCCAGTCTTGTCCTGATCGACGGATTTCCCTTCGACGGCGAGCCGTGGATCGAGCAGTTGGTTTCAAGCCATCGCGCGCATTGGAGCCAGGAAATATTGAGTTTCCGAGAAGTGCGCGATGCCGGCTCCGAGCGTCAGGCCGTCATGCTCGATCGTCTCTGTGCGATCAAGGAAAACAACGTGCGCCTGCAGTCGTACAAGCATCGCGCTGTCTTCATAGGGGACGCACTTCTGGTCAGTTGCGCCGCACATCCGTTTTCGTGGAACGAATATGTGTCCGGAACGCTGCAGGAGGTGAGCGTTCCATTCGGACACAACGTGCTGATGACGGAGGAGGCCGCCGCGTTCTACGGCCCCAGGATCGCCGATTACCTGGAGCGCTTCGTGCATGGCAGCCTGCGGTCCGATGCTTGATCCAGTGTTTTTCGCAGCGTGTGCTGTCATGCCATTGGGCATACTGCACGTTCCGTCGGTAATGTGCCGACGGAACGTGCGATCCAGTCCTGGTTTCGTAACAGCAGGTCCGCACTACTGGGGTGATTGCAGCATCTTTCCAGCGGGACGGACGACATATTCTCCATCAGGATGGAACTTGACGGCCTTGAGGAAGCGGATTCCCTGATAGGCCTCTCTGCGGTGGAGGAGCTGCATATTGTCGTAGAGCAGCACGTCGCCTTGCTTCCAGGGGTGCGAGTAGATGTTTTCCGGCTTCAGAATCTTCTCAAGAAGATACGCGGTCTTCTTGTCGCTATCTGCGATGTTTTCGCCGTCGGACCCGATGAACTGGCGAGTGTTTTCGCTGATGTAGATGAACTCGCTGCCGGTGAATGGGTTGGTTTCGACCACCGGGTGCGCCACGATGCTTGCAGCTTGCCGGGTCGACCAGAGTTCGCGTAGTTCGGACAATTCACTGGGATCGATATCGAGATTGTCCACCGCGGTCGTTGCAAAACTGGTCGCACCTTCGTTTTCTGTAGGAATCAGACAATACAGCATGGCGATCGATGCGGGAGCTTCCCTGAATTCCTGGTCGGAATGCCACACGTCCGTGGAGTCCGCTGCGAAGCCGAGCGCAGAGCCATCGGGCTTCTTCAGGTTGGTAAGGTAGGCGATGCTATCGGATGGGCTATTGAACGCCTTGGGAGGCGCTTCGATCTTGCCCGATCCAAGGCGTCGCGAAAAATGGATCAGGTGGTGGTCTTCGAGGACCTGGTCGCGGAAGATGAGCAGGCCGTGCAATGCAAGCAGCTTTCGTATCTCGACGATGTCCTGGTCGGACGCCGCCTTGATGTTGTAGTCCCTCAATTCCTTGCCGTAGCGAGCTTGTCCCGATAGCGGGTCGCCGTGATGGCCAAGCGCGCGGCGGCGCGCGATTTCTTCTACAGAAATATCAGAAAGCATTTGCAACCCTCCCTAGCTGGCGTTGTGATACTGCCTGTTACTGAGCGGTCATCGCCTGCGGCGATTCGAGCGCTGTCCAAAAACGCGTTGGATCCGAACAGCATTTCAGGAACATCAGGAAAATCTTGCCTCCCCGGAAGCGTTTCGATACTAGCGGATGGCATCTCGACATTCGTTAAATTGTCGAAGATGTCTACGATGGCATGCCTGGCAAGTTAATCGTCGCAGCACGTTGCCGCGATGGCGAGGCGTGCTGCCAAAAGGCCCCTGCCGATGCCGCGTGTAGCATGCGAATGTCGTGGTCTTACTGGGCGATTCGTTGGTACGCCGCTTGCCGGCATCGCTGTCGGCACACGCACGAGCCGATGATCGCAGCGCAGAGACAAAGCCGTGTCGCACGGACGCGGCCTGGATCGGGTGAAGTCTTACGACGGTCGCTGGCGATCGGCGGTCGTTTGGATCTGCGACAGAGGCATCCCAGCGCGGATGTCGCGTGGTCGAGAGTCTGCAGGCAGTGCGGACAAGGATCGTCTTTGACGATGGTCACCTTCAGAAACAGGGGGGGGAGGTGTTTTGGCCCAATTCACATGTGGGGAGCGCGGGGTGTCCTGCGGCATCGCCTTTTCCGTGGGAGAGAAGTCAGATGACCGAAGTATCCCTGGCCGGCGGCCGATCCATTCTGTTCCCTGCGTTTGTCGCTTGAGGCGGCGACGCTGTTAGGCGTCCTGTTGAGCGTGGTGGTACTGGCCGTCATGTTGCTCTGGCGTCGCCGCTGCACCGCAGTAGATGCCACCGCAGCCGCGCTTGCGATCAGGGCGGCATGTAGCTCAGCCCTTGCCGGCAGGCGTCGACGACGATCGGAAAGGGGTGCGTGGATAGTGCCTTGAAGTTGGCTGTCTGCGCTCTTCTCCCCGTTGCCGGTTGGCAGAACGTTCGTCGGCATCGATCCAGAGGGCCCGTCCATCCCGATTCCAAAACGGGAGGTGGCGGGCGATCAAGGCATCGTAATGCCTGCGCGGGCACTCCTCGGCTGACGAAGAACGCCAGTTGGTATCTGGTTTGGCTCATTGATTTGAGTTCTCTTTATGATTTTCGCCGGATTGTTTGCGGCTAAACCGTGTTGATAGTCAACATGACGTGGGTGATCTTCTCGTTTTAAAGTTGAAAGGAAAGGCGCTTGTGACTATTTTCATGGTATGGCCAGTGCTGATTATTTTCATTTTCCGTCGTGCCTTTGCCGTACTTGCTGAGAAGTGCATTTTGCGTATCGCCTATCGTTACGTCTTGGACTGTCTTGATTGCCGTCGTATCGTTGCTTGTCTACGCAACTATGTAGCTGTCAATGTTGCGTTGCTATGTTTCCCAGAGCGGGTTCGCAGTATGGATTTCAAAGCCATCATATTGATGTTGGTAGTATTTGTAGTTGCGTATCCAACGGGAGCAACGCCCGCGAAACTTTCTCTGATCTGAGTGCCTGACAGACCAGTCAACGCTTGTCGAATGACATGGCGACGTCTATTGTGGAGATGTTCGCCATGGACAGCCGCATCTTGGCGTTGCGAGAAGGCAGGAGTGAGCTCTGATCGATGTCGTTGGGAGGCGGTCGGCGCGCCGCGGCCCATTTCAGACGGTGGAACGCATGTTCGCCGTTGGCAACGCGCATGGATATCACGTCACTCGTCGCGTTCAAGCATGTGTTGCTTGGGGCGAGGGGCGGGAGTGCTGCAGGAATGAGTACCAGCATGGCATTTTGCACATGCGGCTTAGCTAATCCTCCTGCGCTTTTGTGCGCGACACAGTTCCGGCGCAGAAACGACGTCTCGATTGCCTCCACGCCGATCGGCTCGGACGTGAGATGAGCTGCGCCAGGACCCGGTCGAGTTCAACGTGTGCAATGCCTCGCATGGGTGTCGAACACTCCGGCCTTAGTAGCGGCAAGCTGCGTCAGGGCACCTGATGATTGATCGCGATGCACGTCGCCGACCGGATGTGGCGACATGGTTTATCGGATGTGGTGGAGATTCTCGTTTTTCGGTCGATTCGCCGGCCGTTCTGGAGATATGTGCGAATCCTGATGCTCCACGGCGTCATACGAACCGGCGAATCCGTTAGTCAACAAGGCGTAAGCCACTCCCAGAAGCTCCCCAGCCATACGGGCAGGGGAGCACGAAGGGGTGAAGCTCAGCCGCGCGCGTGGTCGCGCGCCTTGCCCACTTCGCTCTGTACCTTGCCGGCGTTCTTCTGCATCTTGCCTTCGACTTCCTTCATCTTGTTGCCGGTCACCTTGCCGGCGACTTCCTTGATGGTGCCCTTGATCTGGTTCTTGGCGCCTTCGGTGCGATTCTTGTCCATCGTTGACTCCGCAGTAGGATGCCCGCAAGTGGGCATCGCCAAACTGCGCGTCGGCCGGTAGCGCTCGAGTGAAAATCGAGCGGGTTCGCGCGCGCCATTTAGGCGGCGGATGGGTTGTGTGCCGACGCTCGAGCCATTCATCGCGCTTGTCGGCGCGCATTCCCTGCGATGCCGTGCTCAGCGCCAGGCGATGGGCGCGCCAGCACAGCGATAGGATCTATTATCTTCCCCTTGGATGGACGTAGTTCGTCAGCATCGGCAGGCCGATCGTCGGCGGTTTGGGCCCGCACCGGGCGCTCAATACCAACCGAGATACAGGGTGGTCACGCCCCAGGTGTCGATCAGTCCGTGCGCGAGGATCATTGCCAACAAGTTGCGCCTGGAGCGCAGATAGGCATAGCCGAACAGCATGCCGACCATGCCGGTCAGCAGGATGCCCGAGGCGCCTTGCGCGGCGTGCATCAGGCCGAATACCACGCCACCGGCCAGTGCGGCGATCCAGCGGCCGCCGCGCAGGCGCGCCAGCAGCGCATCGAGTTGGTGCATGAGGAAGGCGCGGAACACCAGTTCTTCGCCGAGCGCCGCGCTCAGCCATGCCGCGCCGATCAAGCGGAGCGTGGCGTCGACGTTGCCCTTGAGCGCGCCATAGGCGCTGTAGTCGGTCTTGTGCCCAGTGATGGAGTCGATCAGCGGTTGCAGCACCGGCGTGATCAAGCCAACGGTCAGCAGCATCAGCAACAGCGTCCAGCCGATCACAGGCACCAGGCGGGGGCGCGCCACGCCGCAAGCTTCGCGCGAGCGCGTCTCGATCCATACCAAGGCCAGGCCGAGCAGGCCGACCACCGGCATCCGTAGCGGGAACGGCAGCCATGGAAAGGACGCCAGTGCGAGAATCGCGGCGCTCAGCGCGATGCGCAGCAGCGGGTGACGCATGAAGGAGGTGTCGGACGTGGTGTGGACGTTGCCTTGGATGGAGTGCTGCATGCCGAACCTGGGAAGAAGCGAGCACTCAGCCTAGCGAGACTACGCCGTCGGGCATTGTGCCAAAGGCCATGCAGGCCAATGGATGTCGGTGCAACACTGTGCGTCTTGGGAACGCACGGATGCTCACGTGTGGCGCGTCGCCGGCAACCGGTGCCGGCGACGCCATGCAGGTGCGGACGTTGCGGTCCGCGGGCAATTCGAAAGCAGCGTGGCGCGACTACGCCTTCGGCACCTGGCACTCGAACACGCTGACGCTGCGCGGCGGCGCCAGGAACTCGCTGGCACCGGCCGGCATGCTGTCCACCTGCAGCGCGTCGTCGGTGGACAGCACCAGCTTCCAGTGCAATTGCTCATCGGAAGAGGGCAGCACGAAGCTCACGCCTTCGTGGTAAGCGTTGATGACGATCAGCAAGGTGTCGTCGTTGGCCAGTTCCTTGACGCCGGACGTTTGCGCCTTGCCTTCCAGCAGCAGGCCGACCGAGCGCGCGCCGGCGTCGGTCCAGTGCGCCTCATCCATCTCGGTGCCACCGGGGTTGAGCCAGGTCAGGTCGCGCACGCCCGCATCTTCGTTGTACTGGCCGTTGAGGAAGCGGCCGCGGGTCAGGATGCGATAGCGCCGGCGCAGCGCGCTCAGTGCCTTGACGAAGGCGGTAAGGCGGCCTTCGGTCGGGTCGCGCTGCCAATCGATCCAGGTGATCTCGTTGTCCTGGCAGTAGGTGTTGTTGTTGCCGCCCTGGGTCTGCGCGCGCTCGTCGCCGGCCAGCAGCATCGGCGTGCCCTGCGACAGCAGCAGGGTCGCCAGCAGATTCTTCATCTGCCGCTCGCGTAGTTGCAGGATCTCGACGTCGTCGGTCTCGCCTTCGGCGCCGTAGTTGCAGGAGCTGTCATGGTCGGAGCCATCGCGGTTGTCCTCGCCATTGGCGTCGTTGTGCTTGCCGTTGTAGCTGACCAGGTCGTGCAGGGTGAAGCCATCGTGCGCGGTGATGAAGTTCACCGAAGCCCAGGGCCGGCGCCCGCGCCGGTCGAACAGATCGGCCGAGCCGGTGAAGCGCGTGGCGAACTCGGCGAGCTTGCCCTCGTCGCCTTTCCAGAACGCGCGGGCGTTGTCGCGGAACTTGTCGTTCCACTCCGACCAGCCCGGCGGGAAGTGGCCGACCTGGTAGCCGCCCGGGCCGCAGTCCCAGGGTTCGGCGATCAGCTTGACCTGCGACAGCAGCGGGTCCTGGTTGCAGGCGTCGAGGAAGCCGCCGCGCTGGTCGAAGCCGGTGGGCTCGCGGCCGAGGATGGTGGCCAGGTCGAAACGGAAGCCGTCCACGTGCATCTCGCCGGCCCAGTAGCGCAGCGAGTCGTTGACGAACTGGATCACCCGCGAGTTGCTCAGATTGAGCGTGTTGCCGGTGCCGGTGTCGTTGATGTAGTAGCGCTTGTCCTCGGCCAGGCGATAGTAGCTGGCGTTGTCGATGCCACGGAAGGAGAGGGTGGGTCCCAGTTCGCTGCCTTCGGCGGTGTGGTTGTAGACCACGTCGAGTATCACCTCCAGGCCCTGGCGGTGCAGCGCCTTGACCATGTCGCGGAACTCGTCGCGGTGGCCACTGGCCAGGTAGCGCGACTTGATCGCGAAGAAGCCGAGCGTGTTGTAGCCCCAGTAGTTGCGCAGGTCCTTGTCGAGCAGGTGCTGATCGTCGAGGTAGGCGTGCACCGGCAGCAGCTCCACCGCGCTGACGCCCAGTTCCTTGATGTAACGCAGCACCGGCTCCTGGGCCAGCCCAGCGCAGGTGCCGCGCAACTCGTCCGGCACCTGCGGGTGGCGCATGGTGTAGCCGCGCACGTGGGTCTCGTACACCAGGGTCTCGCTCCACGGCGTCAGCAGGCGCTGGTCGTCCTCCCAATCGTAGGTGTCTTCCACCACCACGCACTTGGGCATGAACGGCGCGCTGTCGCGCTCGTCGAAGCTGAGATCGCCGTCCGGGTGGCCGACGGTGTAGCCGTAGAGCTCGTCGGCCCAGATCAGATCGCCCTCGAGTTCGCGCGCGTACGGATCGAGCAGCAGCTTGTTGGGATTGAAGCGGTGGCCTTCGCCCGGTTCATACGGGCCGTGCACGCGATAGCCGTAGCGCTGGCCGGGCTTCACGTCGGGCAGGTAGCCGTGCCAGATTTCGTTGGTGTATTCGGGCAGGTCCAGGCGCGTCTCGGTGCCGGCCTCGTCGAACAGGCACAGCTCCACGCGGGTGGCGTGTGCCGAGAACAGTGCGAAGTTGGTGCCCTGGCCGTCGAATACGGCGCCGCGGGGGAAGGGACGCCCTTCGCGGATGCGCGAGGGGGTGGCATAGGCGGCGCTGGTAGGGTGGCGCATCGGGCAGGCTCTCGGCCGGCACGCCGGCAGTAGGGGAGGGAGAGCGGAAGCATTGCCGCGGAGGCCGTGCAGGACGCGTTACGGGGTGCCGAGGATGGCGTGAGGATGTGGGCATCGCAGCGGATGCAGCCACCCTCGCAGCGACGCCATGGCGCCGCTGCGTGGGCGGATTTCGCGAGGCCGTCGCGGCCCGGTCCAGTGGGCCCCGGGCGCGACCTGACCTGCTCAGCGCGGCAGGTCGAACAACAGGAACTCGCTGTCCTGAGCATCGGCGAACCGCAGGCTCGCCTCGTCGATCGCCTGGGCCGCGTCGCCGGCCTGCAGGGTCTGGCCGTTGACGCTCAGCGTGCCGCGGATCACCTGCACGTAGGCACCGCGCCCGGCCGCCAGCGGGTAGTCCAGGTGTGCGTCGCCGTCGAGGATCGAGGCATAGATGCGTGCGTCCTGGTGGATGCGCACCGCGCCGTCCTCGCCCTGCGGGGCGGCGATCAGGCGCAGTTGACCGCGCTTGCTGTCCGGAGCGAAGTGCTTCTCCTCGTAGCCCGGATCGATCCCGGCGCGCTCGGGCATCACCCAGATCTGCAGGAAGTGCACCGGCGCACTGGCGGAGTGGTTGAACTCGCTGTGGGTGACGCCGGAGCCGGCGCTCATGCGCTGCACGTCGCCGTAGCGCAGCACCGAGCCGTTGCCCATGCTGTCCTTGTGCTCCAGTGCGCCCTCGACCACGTAGGACAGAATCTCCATGTCGCGATGGGCGTGGGTGCCGAAGCCCTGGCCCGGCTGTACGCGGTCCTCGTTGATCACCCGCAGCGGGCCGAAGCCCATGTGGCGCGGGTCGTGGTAGTGGCCGAAGGAGAAGGTGTGGCGCGAGGACAGCCAGCCGTGTTCGGCGCGGCCACGGGTGTTGGCGGGGCGGATCTGCAGCATGGGAGGCTCCTTGATGGCGTTGATGTGCAAGTGGATCGAAAGCGCCTGTCGGCATGATTTCGCGTGCGCTTCGGCTTGGAAACAAGTATCCGCGCTGTTGCCGGGTTTGAAAAACGGATAGATTCGGCATCCATCATCGAAAAAATCGAATGCTCAAGCTCAGCCTCGATGCCCTGCAGATCCTCGACGCCATCGACCGTCGCGGCTCGTTTTCGGCCGCCGGCAAGGCGCTGCACAAGGTGCCGTCGACCATCTCCTACACGGTCGCCAAGCTCGAGCAGGACCTGGGCGTGCAGCTGTTCGAGCGCATGGGGCCGAAGGCAGTGCCGACTGCCGCGGGCGCCGAGCTGCTGCGCGAGGGCCGCCACCTGCTGCGCGCGGCTGGCGATCTGGAACTGCGCGTGCGTCGCGTCGCCTCCGGCTGGGAGACCGAGTTCGCGTTGGGCCTGGATGCGGTGTTCGCGCCCGAATGCCTGGCGCAGGACATGGCGGCGTTCTACGCGGTCGCCGACCAGACGCGGCTGCGGGTGGTGCAGGAATCGCTGTCCGGCACCTGGGAGGCGCTGCTGGACCGGCGGGTGGATCTATTGGTCGGTGCGGCCGGCGAAGGGCCCAGCGGTGGCGGCTACGTGATCGAGCTGCTCGGCACGCTGCCGTTCGTGTTCGCGGTCGCGCCCGGGCATCCGCTGGCGCAGGCGCCGGAACCGCTCAGCCGCAGTCAATTGAGCGCGCATCGCGCGATCGCGGTGGCGGACTCGGCGCGGCGCCTGCTGCCGCGCACGGTCGGGCTGTTGTTCGGCCAGGACGCGCTGACCGTCCCGGACATGCGCAGCAAGTATCGGCTGCAGTTGGCCGGGCTCGGCTTCGGCTTCCTGCCCGAGCCGTATGCGCGCGCGGCGCTGGCGCGCGGCACGCTGGTGCGCAAGGCGGTGGAGGAGCCGAAGCCGGACGAGGTGTTCCAACTGGCCTGGCGCAGCGGCGAGGAGGGTGCGGCGCTGACCTGGTGGCGCGCGCGCATGCGCCAGCCGGGCGTGTTCGCGGCATGGCTGGCGCAGATGGCGTTGCGGCTGGACGAGGGGGGGTGAGCTTCGTCGGCGCGCACGCGGCCAGTTCCATGGCGCGTTGAGGCCGCGTTGCGCGCCATGCTCCGGCGGACCGGCCAGGGCAAGGTGATCGCCCTGGCCCAATCAAGCGGAGGCCGCTTCCCTTTGGGTTCGGCGTCCGCGTCGTCGCCTAGGCATCGCGCACTTTGCGTTGGCGCCGGCCATGGCTGCGCCCCGTAATCCCGCTCCCCAGCGCGGGCGGCCAGCGCATCTGGCCTCGGCGCGCGGCGCGCGCTCCAGCGCGATGATGGATGGGTCTGTTCCGCCGGTGATGCCGTGGCGCCCGCGCACCTGGTGAATGCCGGGAGGATAATGCGCGGCATCTTCTTCTCTCCGCCCGGCAAGCCATGCAGGACCTGATTGCGCGCTACGGACTCGGGCTGGTCTTCGTCAACGTCCTGGCCTTGTCGCTGGGCCTGCCGGTGCCGGCGCTGCCCACGCTGATCCTGGTCGGCGCGACCTATGCGCTGCTCGATGGATCGGCGATGTGGAGTGCGTTGCTCGGCGCCTTGTCGGTATCGATCGCGGCCAGCCTGCTCGGTGACCTGCTGTGGTTCGGCGCCGGGCGCCGCTACGGCAATCGCACGTTGCAGTCGCTGTGCCGGCTGTCGCTGTCGCGCGACACCTGCATGAAGCGCACCGAGCGCTTCTATGCACGCTGGGGCGTGCGCGTGCTGGCAGTGGCCAAGTTCGTGCCCGGCCTGTCGATGGTGTCGGTGCCGATGGCCGGCGCGATGCGCGTGCGCGCTGGCGCCTTCCTGCGCTACGACGCGCTGGGCGCGGCGCTGTGGGCCGGTGGCGGGTTGTTGCTGGGCCTGTGCTTCGCCGACCAGGTGCAGGACCTGTTGGACTGGCTGAGCCTGCTTGGCAGGCGCGCGGCACTGCTGCTGGTCGGCCTGCTGGCGCTGTATGTCGGTTACCGCGCCTGGCGCCGGCATACGTTGCGCAAGGCGATGGAAACCCTGCGCATCGATGTCGACGAACTGCATGCGCTGCTGCAGGGCGAGACGCCGCCGCTGCTGCTGGACATTCGCGCCCCGGGTTATCGCACGCTGGAGCCGTATGCCATTCCCAGTGCGCTGGAAGTGGACGATCGCCAGGTCGATGCGCTCGTCGCCCGCTTGCCGCGCGACCGCAGGATCGTCATCTATTGCGCCTGCCCGAACGAGGTGTCGGCCGCGATACTGGCCAAGCGCCTGCGCCAGCATGGCTTCGAGGACGTGCTGCCGCTGCGCGGCGGCCTGGATGCGTGGCGTGCGGCAGGCCATCCGCTGGTCGCGCTGGACGCTGAAACTGCTGTGGCGCCGGCACCGAAGGGCAATACGATCGCGGCGTGAGTCGGCGCAGCGGAGGCGTCACGCGTGCCGATGGCGCCTACGACGCACAGGCCGAGCGTGCGCCCCGGCTGATGCAGGCGGGTGCGTTGTCCGCAGGCGCGCGCGGGCGCGTGCTGTGCACGGCGGAGCAAGTTCAGCGGTCATGCACTTGATCCTCTTGCCTGTGCCGTCTTGCGGCACCCTGCTGCAATGGGCGAGATCCACATCGCGCCGTTCACTTGCCGTTCCTTGCCTTGCGGTTGGATGCGCACATGATGAATCGACAGAACGAATGGACAGAACGACCGGCGCGGCCAACGCGTGTCGGCAGCGACGACCTCGCAGGGCGGGCGCCGAAGCGGATCCTCACCCTCATTCTTGGAGACAGCCATGCACATCGATCTATCCGGTAAAACCGCCCTCGTCACCGGCTCCACCGCCGGCATCGGTTTCGGCATCGCCAAGGGCCTGGCAGCGGCGGGCGCCGAGGTCGCGCTGAACGGTCGCGACAAGGCGCGCACCGAGGCCGCCGTTGCGGCCCTCGAGCGCGATGTCGCCGCTGCCCGAGTGCGCGCCGTCGTCGGTGATGTGGCAACCGCTGCTGGCTGCGATGCGATCGTCGCAGCGCTTCCTGCGGTCGATATCCTGGTCAACAACGCCGGCATCTTCGGCATGCAGGACTTCTTCGACACGCCCGATGCGGAGTGGGAGCGCTTCCTGGCCGTCAACGTGATGTCCGGCGTGCGCCTGTCGCGCGCGTATCTGCCGGGGATGGCCGACAAGGGCTGGGGGCGCGTGCTCTTCGTCTCGTCGGAGTCCGGGCTCAACATCCCGGTCGAGATGATCCACTACGGGGTGACCAAGACGGCCGATCTTGCCCTGTCGCGCGGGCTGGCCAAGCGCATGGCCGGCACCGGCGTCACGGTGAACGCCATCCTGCCGGGGCCGACGCTGACCGAAGGCGTCGCCGCCATGCTGTCCGACCAAGTGCAGCAGTCCGGCAAGCCGCTGGACGAGGTCGCTGCTGATTTCGTCAAGGCGCATCGCGCCAGTTCGATCATCCGCCGCGCCGCCACGGTGGAGGAGGTCGCCAATCTCTGCGTCTACGTCGCATCGCCGCAGGCCTCCGCCACCACCGGTGCGGCGCTGCGCGTCGATGGGGGCGTGGTGGATACCATCGCCTGAGCGGGTGAGGCCTCGTTGGTCGCGCAGGCGGGGCCGGCGGTGCGCAGCGTCTGCCGCTGCGCTCGACGTGCGCAGCGCAGCGGTGTTGCGAAAGCCTGCCCGCGCGGCGAATGCGGCGATCGGCGCATCGCCCTGACGCGGATGCGCCGCTGGTTGCTGCACGCGGCACGCAATCGCCATCGGGCAGGCAAAAAAAAACGACAAGCGCTGGCTTGTCGTTTTTGATCTGACTGGTGCGCCCGGAGAGATTCGAACTCCCGACCGCCTGGTTCGTAGCCAGGTACTCTATCCAACTGAGCTACGGGCGCGTTGTCAGGCGCGGGATTATTCACGAGTTGCGGCGATTCGTCTACACCTGCGTGTCGTGTGCATGACGCGCGGGCGAGTGCGCTGCCGTGTGCTGCCTTGCTGCGCGTTGCAGCGCCGAGGCGGGCAAAAAAAAACGACAAGCGGTGGCTTGTCGTTTTTCATCTGACTGGTGCGCCCGGAGAGATTCGAACTCCCGACCGCCTGGTTCGTAGCCAGGTACTCTATCCAACTGAGCTACGGGCGCGTCGTCAGGAGCGGAATTATGCGGGAGTCGATCGGGTCCGTCAATGCTCTTTCCGAAAAATTTCACGGATCCCCGCGCAGCAGCGCCTCGACCACGGTCGCTGGGCGCTTCATCCAGGCGAAATGGTCGGCGGCCACGCCCAGCTGTGCGGCATCCAGGCAGCGGATTTGCGCTGCAGGCGTGGCCAGCTTGTCCAGCAAGCTGCGCAGCGAGGTCTCCGGTGCCAGCCAGTCGTCCTGCAGCACCACGCCACGCACCGGCAGCGTCAGGTGCGCCAGTTGCGCCTCCAGGTCGATCGCCAGGCCGGCCGCGGCGTAGCGGCCGCTCCGGCCGACGCGGGCCCAATCGGCGATCAGGCCGCGTGCTTCGGTGCCGCCGAAGCCCAGGCGGCGGCCGTGCAGCACGCCTTGTCGCTGCGCCAGCCACGGCAGCAGGCGGTAGGCCAACGGCAACAGATAGCCGCGCGGTGCGGGAAAACGGCGCCAGTACGGCGTGCCGCTGGCGACCAGCCACAGCGCGGCGAAGGCCTGCGGCTGCAGGCTGGCGTAGCAGCAGGCGAGCTGTCCGCCGAGGCTGTGGCCGCCGACGACCAGCGGCGCCGCGATCCCATACCCGGCGATCGCCGCCTGGCTGGCGGGCAGGTCCAGTTGCAGCAGGGCGCGATAGCCCCAGTCGCACTGCCGCGACGGCCGCAGCGTGCTGCTGCCGTTGCCGCGCCATTCGTGCAGGAACACCGCGACGCCGTGCGCGGCCAGCGCTTCGGCGAACGGCAGGTAATGGCGCGCGGCCACGCCCAGCGCCGGCAGCCACAGCAGCGCCTGCCGCGGCGCGTCGGGAATGCGCGCCAGCAAGGTCCAGCGATGGCCGTCGGCCGCGGCGACGGGCAGGGCGTGCTCGGCGATCGCCGCGCCGAGGGGGGCTGCGCTCATGGGCCGCGTGCCGCGCCGAAATGGTCCAGCACCGCCACGTCGCCACGGCCGGGGCGGTAGCTGCCGCGCAAGGCGCGCGCCACGTAGTCGATCGCCGCCTCGCAGGCGGCCGGCAAGGCTAGACCCTGGCACAGCTGTGCGGCGATCGCCGCGGCCAGGGTGCAGCCGGTGCCGTGCGCATCCAGTGGCAGCCGCGCATGGCTGAATTCGCTGCGGCTGACGCCGTCGTCGTAGCGGTCGATCACCCGCTGGCCTTCCTGCAGGTGGCCGCCCTTGAGCAGCACCGCCTGCGCGCCGGCCTCTAGCAGCGCCGCGGCGGCGTGCTCGGCGTCGTCGGCGGTGTCGATCGGGCGGCCGAGCAGCAACTGCGCTTCCGGCACGTTCGGCGTCACCAGCGTCGCCAACGGCAACAGGCGGCCGCGCAGCGCGTCCAGGGCGTCGTCCTGCAGCAGCTTGGCGCCGCTGGTGGCGACCATCACCGGGTCCAGCACCACCCAGGGCGGGCGATATTCTTCCAGTGCATCGGCGACCAGGTGGATCACCTCGGCGTTGGCGAGCATGCCGAGCTTGACCGCGGCGATGTCGAAGTCGTCGAAGCAGGCATCGATCTGCGCGCGCAGGAACGACAGCGGCGGCACGTGCACCGCGGTGACGCCGCGGGTGTGCTGCGCGGTCAGCGCGGCCGCGGCCGCCAGCCCGTGCACGCGGTGCGCGGCGAAGGTCTTGAGATCGGCCTGGAGGCCGGCACCGCCGCCGGAATCGGTGCCGGCGATGCTCAGTGCGGAGACGACAATGGGTGCGCTCATGCGCCGATTGTGCAGGGCCGGCGCGGGTTCTGCACTCGCGGCTGTGCGGTGAAGGTCAGCGCCGGCAGGTAGGGTCGTCACCGCATGCCGTGGGTGCGCGTGGCGGGTGGCAAGCATCGGTCAGGGAGGCGCTGGCGAACGGCACCGCAGGCGTCGGCGCTGATCGCGCATGATGTGCGGGAGTGCGTACGTTTGCATGTCGCAACTGCTGCCACGTCGGGACTGCGCGGCGCCGATGCGCCACCGTCAACTGAGCCCTCAGTGCTCGCGGCGGCGGTAGTGCGCCTGCAGCGCGTACAGAATGCCGACCGTGCCGGTCAGCAGGGCGGGGCCGAGCAGGGCGTTGAAGCCGACATGGCGGTAGGCCCAGGCGCCGAGCACGCCGCCGCACAGGAAGCCGCCGATGATCAGCAGGCTCAGGCGGATGCGCCGGCGCGGCAGCGGCAGGCCGCGCAGCGCCTGGCCCAGGCCGATGCCCAGGTCGGTGAACATGCCGGTCAGGTGGGTGGTGCGCACCACCGCGCCGCTGTAGATGGTGGTGGTGGCGTTCTGCAGGCCGCAGGCGATCGCGGCGAGCACGGCGCCGGCGAGTTGCTGCTGCTTGAACGCCTGCATCGCCGCCAGCAGCAGCAGCGCTTCCAGCGCCAACGCCACGCCGTAGCGGCGGCCCAGGCGCAGGCGGCTGTCCTGCACGATGAAGCCGCCGAGCATCGATCCGCCGAGGAAGGCCAGGACCACGCCGGCCAGTTGTGCGATCGCGCGGGCGTCGCCATCGGCCAGCGCCGCGCCGAGCAGGGTGGTGGTGCCGGTGAGGTGGGTAACCGCCTGGTGTTCGAAGCCCAGATAGCCGACCACGTTGACCATGCCGGCGACCGCGGCCAGCGCGCCGGCGAAGGCCCAGGCCCAACGTGGCAGTTCCAGGTTCATGCCGCGCGCGATGCGCTCGCGGCGCGGCGACCGCGGTGTGGGGCGGCGTCAGCGCTCCGCCGCTGGCGCCTGCCTGCCGCCATCTCAGCGTTCGCCGTTGACCGCGATCTCGGAGAAGCTGGCGCTGGCCGGGTCGTAGACCGCGCCCCAGAAGCGGCCGCCGCCGCCACAGGCGCGGACTGCGTCGACCGTTGGGTCGCGCTCGCTGGTGTCGTCCGGCGCGAAGGCGTTGACGTAGATCGCCTGCTTGCCGCGGTACAGGATGCCGACGTACTGGCGATCGGACGCGGTGGGATCGGCGATCTGCGGCTGCAGTTGTGCCAGGTGCGCTTCCAGTTGCGCGATCTGCTCCGGGGTCGGGATCCAGTAGCCGGTGACCGCGCCGTCCTGGCGCGCCGGGCTGTCGCGCGAGCAGGTGTCCAGCACCTGCGCGGCGGTGCTGTTGCGGGTGACGATCCACGACTGCCCGGCCTTGACCGCGGTCGGCACGGTGGCCGGCCCGCGCGCGGTGGCGCAGGCGCCGAGCAGGGCCATGGCCAGCGCTGCGCCGGCCAGGCGCACGCCGGCCGCCGCGTTCACAGGACCTCCGAGGCGTAGTCGGCCAGGCGCGAACGCTCGCCGCGGCGCAGGGTGATGTGCGCGCTGTGCGGCCAGGCCTTGAAGCGGTCCACCGCGTAGGTCAGGCCGGAGGTGGTCTCGGTCAGGTACGGCGTGTCGATCTGTTCGACGTTGCCCAGGCACACGATCTTGGTGCCGGGGCCGGCACGGGTGATCAGCGTCTTCATCTGCTTGGGGGTCAGGTTCTGCGCTTCGTCCAGGATCAGATAGCGCGACAGGAAGGTGCGCCCGCGCATGAAGTTCATCGAGCGGATTTTGATGCGGCTGGCGAGCAGGTCGTTAGTGGCCTGGCGGCCCCAGGTGCCGCCTTCCTGGGTGTGCGTGAGCACTTCCAGGTTGTCGGTGAGCGCGCCCATCCACGGCGTCATCTTCTCTTCCTCGGTGCCGGGCAGGAAGCCGATGTCCTCGCCGACGCTGACCGTGGCGCGGGTCATGATGATCTCGCGGTAGCGCTGCTGGTCCATCGTCTGCGCCAGGCCGGCGGCCAGCGCCAGCAGGGTCTTGCCGGTGCCGGCGGTGCCGAGCAGGGTGACGAAGTCGATTTCCGGGTCCATCAGCGCGTTGAGCGCGAAGTTCTGCTCGCGGTTGCGCGCGGCGATGCCCCACACCGCGTGCTGGCCGCTGCGGAAGTCGTCGACCAGCGCCAGCGTCGCCTTGCGCTCGGCGTTGACCTTGACCACGCGCAGTTCCACTTCGTCCTCGCCGGGCAGGTACAGATACTGGTTCGGATACCAGTCCTCGTCGGCGGCCAGGGCGATCTCGTAGCAGGTGCGGCCCTTGTCGCTCCAGCTGCGCAGGTCCTGGTTGTGCTTCTGCCAGAAATCCTCCGGCAGCTCGATCGCGCCGGTGTAGAGCAGGCTGAAATCGTCGAGCGCGCGGTCGTTCTCGTAATCCTCGGCGACCAGGCCGCTGATCGCCGCCTTGATGCGCAGGTTGATGTCCTTGGACACCAGGATCACCGGGGTTTCCGGGTGCTCCTCGCGCAGCGCCAGCACCGCGGCCAGGATCTTGTTGTCCGGGGCGACGCTGCCGAAGCTGCGCCCCGGCTCGACCGGGCGGATCTGGAAGTACAGCCGGCCGATGCTGCCGGTGCTCTTGAGCTGGATGCCCTGCGGATGGCTGAGCGGGATGCCGGATTCGATCTGCTCGGCACCGGCGCCCTCGATCAGCTCGTTGAGGAAACGACTGACCTGACGCGCGTTGCGGCTGACTTCGGACATGCCCTTCTTGGCATTGTCCAGTTCCTCGATTACCTGCATCGGCAGGAACACATCGTGTTCCTCGAACTTGAACAGCGCGGTCGGATCGTGCATCAGCACGTTGGTATCCAGCACGTAGATGCGCTTGCCTCGGGTCATCATGGATTCCTGGAAGAGGGGCAGGGACGAGCCATCGCTGCCTGCAGGGCAGGGCGATGCGGGGTGCGGGAAACGGCGGTGGTCACTGCTGGGCGGCGGCCTGCAGCGCGTCGAGCACGGCCTGGGCGTGGCCGGGAACCTTGACCTTGCGCCAGCTGCGGACCAGTTGGCCGGTGGGCGAGAGCAGGAAGGTGCTGCGCTCGATGCCCAGCACCTGGCGGCCGTACATGTTCTTTTCCTTGATCACGTCGAAGGCGCGGCACAGCGCTTCGTCGGCATCGCTGATCAGCGGGAAGCGGAAGCCCTGCTTGGCGCAGAAGTTGTCGTGCGACTTCACCGAGTCGCGCGACACGCCCAGCACGGTGGCGCCGGCCTGTTCGAACTGCGGCAGCAGCGCATTGAACTCGATGCCCTCGGTGGTGCAGCCGGGCGTGCTGTCCTTCGAGTAGAAATACAGCACCAGCCAGCGGCCGGCGTAATCGCCGAGCGTGGCGCTGGCACCGCCGGACAGCGCCAGCGGCAAGGCCAGCGTGCTGCGGTCCAGGGTGTCGCCGTCGTTCATGGGGTGTCCTCCGCGTGCATCGCCATCATCCGCGTTCGATTGCGTCGGTGTCCAGCGCGGCGCACTCAGAACTTCATCGGGTCCATGATCGCGTCCAGGTTGAGGTGGTCGCAGAACTCGAGGAAGTCGTCGCGCAGGGCGGCGATGTGCATGTTCGCCGGCACCCCGATCGTCACCTGCGCCGAGAACATCTCCGCGCCGGTCTGCATGGCGCGGTAGCGCGTGCTCTGCAGGTTCTCGATGGTGATGCCCTGGCGGTCGAAGAAGTCGGCCAACTGGAACAGGATGCCCGGTTTGTCGGCGGCGATGACTTCGACGATGTACGGCAGCAGGTTGGACTGCGTCTGCTTGGCGCCGGTGCGGTACCACACCAGCTTCATGCCTTCCTCGCGGTCGAGGCGGGTCAGCATGGCTTCGAGCTTGGCCACCGAGTCCCAGGAGCCGGTCGCCAGTGCGGTCACCGACACGTCGCGGCCGACCGTGGCCAGGCGCGCATCGACGAGATTGCAGCCGCTATCGGCGATGCGACGCGTCACCGGCAACAAGGGCGACTCCGGATGCGTCGTGTAGGCGTTGATCAGGAGGTGGTTTTCGGTCGGCGCGGGCCGGGGCGTGGTGTCGGTCAAAGGGGCTTCCGGCATTGCGTAAGGCTGAACGGCATCCGGGCGGTCGCCCGGCATGGTGTGCAGCATACTTGCCCGCGCTTTCGGGCCGCAAGTAACATGCGGGGCGACCTTGCCCCGCTAGCGGGGCCGATCCGTCCGCGCAACCTGCGCGGCCCTCCTCTCCCAGCGAGCACCCGGCATCTTGTCCCTCTCCGGCATCATCACCGCCCTGGCCACGCCCTTCCAGGGCAATGGCGACCTCGACCTCGACGCCTGGCAGCGGCTGCTCAAACGCCAGCTCGACGGCGGCGTGCAGGGGCTGGTGGTGGCGGGATCGACCGGCGAGGCCGCGACGCTGCTGGACGCCGAATACGACCGGATCCTGCGCGAGGCGGTGCAGGCGATCGGTGGCCGCGTGCCGGTGCTGGCCGGGACCGGCCTGTCCGGCACCGCCAAGACCGTGGCACTGACCCGGCGCGCCGCCGCCAACGGCGCGCAGTACGCGCTGGTGGTGACGCCGCCGTACGTGCGTCCGACCCAGGCCGGGCTGATCGCGCATTACACCCAGGTCGCCGAACACGGCGGCCTGCCGGTGGTGCTGTACAACGTGCCCGGCCGCACCGGCTGCGATCTGCTGCCGGAGACCGTGGCGCAGCTGGCGCAGCACCCGAACATCGTCGGCATCAAGGACGCCAGCAGCGACCCGCAGCGCATCGCCGCGCTCGCCGCCCTGCGCAGCGACCATTTCGCCGTGTTCAGCGGCGACGACGGCAGCGCCGCGCAGGCGATGCTGGCCGGCTACGACGGGCTGATCTCGGTCGCCTCCAACGCCTTGCCGCGCGCCTACCGGCGGCTGTGCGACCTGGCGCGTGCGCGCCAGGCCGAGCCGGCGCAGGCCTGGGACGCGCGGCTGCAGCCGTTCCATGCCTTCTGCGGCATCGAATCCAACCCGATCCCGGTCAAGGCGCTGCTGCAGCGCGCCGGGATCGGCCAGGGCCTGCGGCTGCCGCTGTTGCCGCTGTCCGCGGCGCACCACGCCACGGCCGACCGACTTGCCGCCGACGCTGCCGCGTTGGAAGACCTATCCAGCCGCGAAACGCTCGCGGCCTGACTCCAGGAGATTGATTGATGCGTGCTTCCGTTCCCTACGTCCGCGTGCTGTCGGCCGCCGTCCTGGCGACCACCCTGGTCGCGGCCACCAGCGGTTGCAGCTGGTTCCACAAAGGCAAGCCGCGCGGCGACTATGCGCTGGCGCCCGACATGCGCCCGCTGGAAGTGCCGCCGGATCTGACCTCGCCCGACACCTCGGCGGCGATGAAGGTGCCGGCGCTGGCCTCGGCGCAGCGGCCTGCGGCCCCGGCCGGCCAGGCCCCGGCGGCGTCGAACAGCGGCTTCGTGGTGCCGGGTGCGCGTGACCAGGTGTTCGGCCAGGTCGGCGACGCGCTGGGCGGCATCGAAGGCGTCACCATCGCCAGCCGCGCGCAGCTGCTGGGCTCCTACGACGTGGCCTACGAAGGCAGCAACTTCCTGGTCCGGGTGGTGGCGGTGGATGCCGGCGTGTACGTCTCGGCGGTGGACCCGCGCGGCCTGCCGGCCACCGGCGAAGCGCCGGTCAAGCTGATCGCGGCGCTGAAGGCCAAGCTGGGCCATTGATCCGTTACGGGGTCCGGCGCGTGCGCCGGGCTGCCATGCGGTTCGCATGCGAAACGGGCGCCTTGTGCGCCCGTTTTGTTTCCGTAGGAGCCAGCTGCCATGCGGCCGAGATACACGACGCCCGCTAGGTATGCAGCCTCAAGGCGTCGGGACTGAAGTCCCTCCCACAGTGCACCCAGCCAACGTATCGCAAGTCCCGTGCGGGGCCGTTTCGCCGCGTGTGAGTTGCGCCTGCCGCTGCTGCGGAAACCAGCCTTTTTGCGTGCCCTCGACGATGCTTCGCCCCGGCGGGCGGGCTGGCGCCGTGAGGCGACTGCCCCGGACTTGGCTGCAAAGCAGCCAAGCCCCTTCCGCGGATCCCCGTGGACGCGGACCCGGAGCGCACAGCGCGGAGGGCGCGTAGGCAGGGTGTGCTTGACCAGCCTTCGGCTGTGGTGAAGCACTTCTTTTGGTTACTTTTCTTTGCACAAGCAAAGAAGCGCTTCTCAGCAGCCGAAGGCTGATCAAAGTGACTCGCCGCAAGGCGAAAGCCCTTTGCTGTCGCTTGAGGTTTGCGAATCAAAGGCGAAGAACCAGAAGGCAACTGTCATACAGTTGCGAGCGCGGGGTTCACGCAGGACGATGAGTGCAGTTACTTCTGCAGCAGCGGCAGCTTGTTCGGCTTGCCGTCCCACTCGGCGGCATCGGGCAGCGGTTCCTGGCGCGTGGTGAGCACCGGCCAGGCCTTGGCCAGTTCCGCGTTGAGCGCGACGAAGCCTTCCTGGCCGGCCGGCACGTCGTCCTCGGGGTAGATGGCGTTGGCCGGGCATTCCGGCTCGCACAGGGTGCAGTCGATGCACTCGTCCGGATCGATCACCAGGAAGTTCGGGCCGGCGTGGAAGCAATCCACGGGGCACACTTCCACGCAGTCGGTGTATTTGCACTTGATGCAGTTTTCGGTGACGACGAAAGGCATGGCTCGGTCCGGCGATTAACCCGGTAATTCTAATGCAAAGCGGCGGTCGCCGCCGTGTGTGCGGGCCGGCCGGACGGCGGGGCGCGGCGTGCGGCTCAGCCGGCGAGGCCGCCGTGCTGCTGCGCCAGGCGATACAGGCCGCGCGCGGCCAGACCTTCCGGATGGGTGCGCACGGCGCTGCCGAGCGCGGCGAGCGCATGCGCATAGCGCGCCAGCAGGCCGCTGCCGCCGACCAGGTGCACCACCGGCGGCAAAGTGGCCTGCGCGCGCAGTTCGTGGCCGATCAGCAGGCCGGACAGATACGACGGCGCCGCGGCGGCGCTCAGGCGGTCGAACAGGCCCAGGCTGCGCACGCCGAACAGATGGTGCAGCAGGCCGCCGGGCTCGCCGCTGCGCTGCACGCCGGCATCGAACGCGGCCGCATCGAAGGCGCCGTCGTCGGCGTCCATCAACCGCGCCAGCAGGCTGTGCGTGCGCAGCAGCGCATACAGCTCGCCGGTCATCATCGTCGCCACCGAGGCGATGCGCCTGTCCCGCAGCGTCACCCATTTGCTGTGGGTGCCGGGCAGGCACACGTGGTGGGCTTCAGCGGCTGGCGATTCGGTCGCAAGCAACGCGAGCAGGCCGATCAGCTGGGTCTCCTCGCCGCGCATCACGTCCGGCACGGCGTCGGCGCCGCTGGCCACGCCGGGCACGAACCACAGCGTGCGGCCGGGCAGGGCCGGATCCTGCAGTGGTTGCATCGACGCAGCCAGGGCAGCGGCATCGGCCGGGCAGGGCGCATACGGCAGTTCGATCCAGCCGTTGCGGCTGCCGATCATCCCGCACAGGACGACATCGCCGTCCCATCCGTCGATCAGGGCGGCCAGGGTCGCCGGGAAGCGCCCTTGGCAGGCGGCGATGCCCTGGTCGCTGCGACGCTGTTCGAGAATGCCGCCATCGGCATCGAGCCGATAGCCACGCAGGCTGCTGGTGCCCCAATCGACGACGATCATGCGCTGGCGATGCGTCCTTCGGGCAGGCCGGCAATGCCGACCGCGGCGACGTACACGCCGCCTGCCTGCGGCGTGCGCGCCAGTTCGTCCTCGCTATGGTCCTGCCGCGAGGTACTCAGATACAGGGTGCCGCCGTCGGCGCCGCCGAGGGCGGGGCAGGTGGGATGCTTGACCGGCAGGGAGACGCGGCGCTCGACGCTGCCGTCGGGGCGGTAACGCACCACCTGCCAGGCGCGCCATTGCGCGTTCCACAGGTGGCCTTCGGCGTCGACGATGGCGCCGTCCGGCTCGGCACCGGCATGGTCCAGTTCGGCAAACACGCGGCTGTTGGCGGTGTGCGCGGTGTCCGGGTCGTAGTCGCAGCACAGGATGCGCGGCTGCACCGAGTCGCAGTAGTACAGGGTGCGGCCGTCGGCGCTGAAGCAGATCGCGTTGGGGATGGCCACGCCCGGCAGCGGCAGGCGGCGCAGGCCATGGCGCGCCGACCATTGGTAGAAGCTGCCGACCGGCGCCTGGTCGTCGCGTTCGCTCATGGTGCCGAACACGAAGTTGCCGTGGCGATCGGCGCGGCCGTCGTTGCTGCGGGTGTCGTCGCGCTCCGGTTCCACGTCCGCCAGGTGCTGCAGCGGCAGCGCGCTGTCGGCCTCGGCGGCGGCATCCGGATCTGCGGCGTACACGCCCTTGGCCAGCGCCAGCAGCAGGCGGCCGTCGTCGAACAGGCCCAGGCAGCCGGGGCGATCGGGCAGGTCCCAATGACGGCTGACGTTGCTGGAAGGATCGTGGCGCCACAGGCGGCGGCCGCTGATGTCGACCCAGAACAGCACGCCGCGGCGCTCGCACCACAGCATGCCTTCGCCATGCGCACAGCGGCTGTCCACCGCCAGGGTGGCGGTGTGGCGGGGCGGCGGGGAAACGTTCATCGGCTCACCACTCGGCGATGCTGCCGTCGGCGTGACGCCAGATGGGGTTGTGCCAGTCGGGTGGGTTGGCGTTGGCATGGCGCAGGCGCTCCTCGTCGATTTCCACGCCGAGGCCCGGTTTGGGCAATGCGGCGATGCTGCCGCCATTGTCGCAGGCGAAGTCGTCCTTGTTGAGCACGTAGTCGAGCAGGTCGGCGCCTTCGTTGTAATGGATGCCGATGCTCTGTTCCTGCAGCACCGCGTTGTGCGAGACGAAATCCACCTGCAGGCAGGCGGCCAGCGCCACCGGGCCGAGCGGGCAGTGCGGCGCCAGGCCGACCTCGTAGGCCTCGGCCATGCTGGCGATCTTCAGGCATTCGGTGATGCCGCCGGCGTGCGAGAGGTCCGGCTGCAGCAGCGACAGGCCGCCGGCCTGCAGCACCGGCTTGAAGTCGAAGCGCGAGAACATGCGCTCGCCGGCCGCCAGCGGGATCGGCGTGGATGCGGCCAGCCGCGGGTAGTACTCGGCCTGCTCGGGCAGCACCGGTTCCTCGACGAACAGCGGCTTGAACGGCTCCAGTTCGCGCAGCAGCACGCGCGCCATCGGCGCGGCGACGCGGCCGTGGAAGTCGATGCCGAAATCGATGGCGGTGCCGAACGCCTCGCGGATCTGCGCCACCTTGGCCACCGCCGCGTCCACCGCGCGCGGGCCGTCGATCAGCTTCATTTCTTCGGTGCCGTTGAACTTGAAGGTGTCGAAGCCGAGGTCGCGGTAGCCCTGGATCTGCGCGATGGTGGCCGCGGGGCGGTCGCCGCCGACCCAGCGATAGGTCTTCATGCGGTCGCGCACACGCCCGCCGAGCAATTCGTACACCGGCACGCCCAGCGCCTTGCCCTTGATGTCCCACAGCGCCTGGTCGATGCCGGCGATGGCGCTCATCAGGATCGGGCCGCCGCGGTAGAAGCCGCCGCGGTAGAGCATCTGCCAGATGTCGTTGATCCGCGCCGGGTCCTTGCCGATCAGGCTCTCGCCGAGTTCGCGCACCGCGGCCTCGACGCTGCGCGCGCGGCCTTCGATGACCGGCTCGCCCCAGCCGGTGATGCCCTCGTCGGTCTCGACCTTCAGGAACAGCCAGCGCGGCGCGGCGTGGTAGGTGGTGAGGCGGACGATCTTCATGCGCGGTCCAGATAGGCGTGGCGGAAGGCGGCGGCGTGCGCCTGGGTCTGGGTCAGCGGCTGGCCGGGGCGGTACAGCTCACCGCCGATGCCGGCGCCGATCGCGCCGGCGCTCAGGTAGTCGTGCAGGGTCTCGGTGTTGACGCCGCCGACCACGAACAGCGGCACCTGCGCCGGCAGCACCGCGCGCAGGGCGCGCACGTGGCCGGGGCCGTAGGTGGCGGCGGGGAACAGCTTGAGCATCTGCGCGCCGGCGTCCAGCGCATCGAACGCCTCGGTGGCGGTGGCGAAGCCGGCCACCACCTGCAGGCCGCGCGCCACCGCGTGGCGGATCACCGGCGGGCGCGTGTTGGGGGTGACGATGAAGCGCGCGCCCAGATCGGCCAGGGCGTCGACGTCGCCGATCTGCAGCACGGTGCCGCCGCCGATCCAGCAGCGCTGCCCGAATGCCTGCGCGGCCGGGCCGATGCTGTCGGCCCAGCGCGGCGAATTGAGTGGAATCTCGATCGCGTCGTAGCCGGCATCGGCCAGCGCCCCGACGTGCGCCAGCGCGTCCTCGGGGGTGAGGCCGCGCAGGATCGCGATCAGCGGGAGTCGGAACGGGGAAGCGGCGGACATCGGGGTACCTGGTGGGAAGCGGCGGTGAAGGAGACGCGCAGTCAGCGTGGTGCCACGGTGGGGCCGGGCGGCGAGGCCCGCGGTCCGCGCCCGCTGCATCGACGCTGGCGCGAACCCGGCTGAATCGGCCTGCCTGCGCGAGCAGGGGCGGTGGCGGCGACGCCAGCAGGGGGCGCGATGGGCAGTAGCCTGCGCGCGTGAGCTATGCTCTGCAAATGAAATTTTAGGCATATTCTATTCCGCCGCCGAATAGGCGGCTTCGCTTCCCAGGACGCCTGCCCACGATGAATGCTTCCGCCAATCCCTGGTTCAATGCCGCGCGCCTGAAGACCCGGCACCTGTTGCTGCTGCTGCAGTTGCACGAGCATCGCTCGGTGCTGCGCGCGGCCGAGGCGGCCAGCATGACCCAGCCGGCGGCGTCCAAGCTGCTGGCGGAAATGGAGGACCTGCTGGGCGTGAAGCTGTTCGAGCGCCACGCGCGCGGGGTCGAGCCGACCTGGTACGGGCAGGTGCTGATCCGCCGCGCGCGCGCGGCGATGTCGGAGATCGGCCGCGCCCAGGAAGAGATCGCGGCACTGTGCGAGGGGCGCATGGGCCAGGTCTCGATCGGCACCGTGGTCAATCCGGGCACCAACCTGGTGCCGCAGGCGATCGCCGAGGTCAAGCGCGAGTTCCCCGGGATCCTGGTGCGGGTGGAGATGGACTACAGCCGGCCGTTGGTGGCCAAGCTGCTCGACGGCCAGCTCGACATCGTGATCGGGCGCATCCTCGGCCCCTACGGCGCCGAGGCGCTGGAATTCGAGCCGCTGGCCGACGAGCCGCATTCGGTGATCGCCCGCGCCGGCCATCCGTTGTCCAGCCGCGCCGACCTGCGCCATGCCGACCTGGCGCGCTACGGCTGGGTATTGCCGCCGGCCGACAGCGTGCTGCGCGCGCGCCTGGACGCGATGTTCCTGGAGCATGCGGTGCCGGCGCCGCAGAACGTCATCGAGACCTCGTCGCTGCCGGTGATGACCAGCCTGCTGCGCGGCAGCGACCTGCTGGCCGCACTGCCGGCCGAGGCAGTGGCGCCCTACGTGCAGGCCAAGCTGCTGACGGTGTTGCCGATCACGCTGGGCGTGCGCATGGAATCGTTCGGCATCGTGCGCCGCCGCGATTATCTGCTGCCGCCTGGTGCCGAACGCGTATTGCTGGCGCTGCGCAACGCGGCCAAGCGGTTGTATCCCGAACGCGCGGCGGGTGTTTGAACACGGCGCAGGCGCTGCCATACCGCAAATGGATGATTTCGTAGACATGCCGTGGTGGGTGTCCCGGTAGTCTGGAATCGCATAGCTGGGCGTGAAACTTTCATTTGCTTCACGCGAAGTGCATTCCTAGTCTCGGCCGATCGCGGTAACGACCGGCCTGCCGATCTGCGCAGCGGCGCCACCCGATACGGCAGCGGCTGCGGCCGATGCCGTCACAACTCGCAGGACGGCGCCTTGCGGCGACCGTCGCCCGTGTCTGTGTGCATGTCTCCTGGGAGGGAAACAGCATGGCATCGCAGCATCCTCGTGGTCTGGCCAAGCCGACCGCAGCGTCACGTCGTCCCCGCGTTTTGCCGCGTTCCCTCATCGCGCTGAGCATCGGCGTGTTGCTCAGCGCACAGGCGCTGGCGCAGGAGGCGGAACCTGCCGCCAAACAGCCTGCCGCCAAGAAGGGCGACCCGGTCCAGCTCGATGCGATCGAGGTCAAGGGCGTGCGTGCGAGCCTGATCAAGTCGCAGTCGATCAAGCATGATGCCGAGCAGATCGTCGATGCGGTCAGCGCCGAGGACATCGGCGCGCTGCCGGACCGCAGCGTCACCGAGACCCTGCAGCGGGTCAGCGGCGTGACCATCGATCACTTCATGGCGCGCAACGATCCGGACCACTTCTCGGCCGAAGGCAGCGGGGTGATGATCCGCGGCATGACCCAGGTGCGCGGCGAACTCAACGGCCGCGACAGCTTCAGTGCCGCCAGCGGGCGCGGTCTCAGCTTCGAGGATGTGCCGGCCGAACTGATGGCCGGGGTGGACGTGTACAAGAATCCGTCGGCGGAAATCATCGAAGGCGGCCTCGGCGGCACGGTCAACCTGCGCACGCGCATGCCGTTCGACCAGCCCGGTCGGGTGATCGGCGCCACCGCCGACGTCAACTACGGCGATCTCAGCAAGACCTACAAGCCGTCGGGCTCGTTCCTGTTCAGCGATCGCTGGAACACCGGGCTGGGCGAAATGGGCTTCATGCTCGATGTCGCGCACTCGGAACTGTCCACGCGCAGCGACGGCATCCAGGTGGAACCGTTCGTACGCCGCACCGATCCCGCATTGCTGGCGGGCACCAGCTTCGACAAGGTCTACGTGCCCGGTGGCGTCAACTGGCGCCAGCTGGAATTCGAACGCAAGCGCAAGGGCGTGGCGGCCGCCTTCCAGTGGCGGCCCAGCGACGCCACCGACCTCTATGTGCAATACCTGCGCTCGTCCTACGACATGAACTGGCAGGAGCGCGCGGCGTTCTTCAACGACGACACCAACGCCATCGCGCCGGCGCCCGGCACCACCTTCACCTACGACGACGCAGGCCGCTTCGTCAGCGGTTCGCCGGCGTCGAGTTCCTGGCGCGGCAACGTCACCGGCAACGACGGCGTGCGTTTCTACACCGATAACCGTTACGCCCGGCAGAGCACCACCACCTCGGACCTGTCCGGCGGCTTCACCCATCGCCTGACCGACCGGCTGACCGTGCGCGGCGACATGCAACTGGTGCAGTCGCAGAGCGACACGTTGGACTTCACCCTGTTCAGCTCGATCTATCTGCCGGGGCTGACCTTCGATCTCAGCGGCAAGTACCCGGCGGTGAGTCTCGCCGACCCGAGCTACACCGCCGATCCCTCCAACTATTTCTGGAGCGCGGCCATGGATCACCTGGCGAAGAACCGTGGCCGCGAACTGGCCACGCGCTTCGACCTGGAGTACAGCTACGACGACAACCCGTGGCTGCGCACGTTCCGTGCCGGCATCCGCGCCACCGATCGCACCCAGACCAACAAGAATTCCGGCTACAACTGGGGCGTGATCAGCGACAACTGGGCGACTATCCCCGGCACCGCCACCGGCCTGGCCGACCTAGCCAGCTACATGACCGCGTCCTCGTCGCTGTACTCATTTTCGAACCTGCTGCGCGGCAATGTGCGCGTGCCCAACAACCTGTACTTCCCGCGCAACAGTGCGGTCAAGGACTACGCCGGCACCTCGGCGCTGATCGAGCAGATCGTCGCGCTGCGCGGTTATGGCTGGGCACCGGACCAGTACCAGTTGCAGGACACCAATCGTCAGTTCGAGCGCACCCAGGCTGCGTACATGGTGATGTACTTCGGCAACGACACGGCGCTGGGCGTGCCGGTGGACGGCAACATCGGCGTGCGCGTGGTGCAGACCAGGACCGAGGCCTCCGGCTACGGCCAGTATCCGGACCTGTCCGCCACCTCGGCCTCGGAAGCGCTCAAGGCCCAGTACTACGGGCAGTACTTCCCGAACAACGCGCAGGGCAGCTACACCGACGTGCTGCCGAGCCTGAACCTGCGCTTCAAGTTCTCCGATGCGCTGCAGCTGCGCCTGGCCGCCTCCAAGGCGATGGCGCGGCCGGACTACACCCAGTTGCAGCCGTACCTGCTGTTGACCGCGACCGTCAACGACGACGGCACGCTGAAGGACTGGACCGGCACCGCCGGCAATCCCAATCTCAAGCCGATGAAGGCCGACCAGTACGACGCGGCGCTGGAGTGGTACTTCGACAGCAGCGACATGATGTACGTGACGCTGTTCTACAAGAGCGTCAAGGATTACTTCTCCAACCAGACCGTCACCGAGAACTACAACGGCCAGGATTTCCTGGTGACGCGCCCGTACAACATGGACAAGGGCCGCATCCGCGGCTTCGAATACGGTTACACCCAGTTCTTCGATTCGCTGCCGGGCTGGATGAGCGGTTTCGGCGTCAATGCCAACTTCACCTTCGTCGACAGCAGCGGCGGCGTGAACACGGCCACCGATCCCTATACCAAGACCACCGTCACCGGCGTGGCGCTGCCGCTGGAAGGCCTGTCGCGGCGCAGCTACAACCTCGCCGGCATCTACGAGAAGGGGCCACTGTCGGTGCGCCTGGCCTACAACTGGCGCTCGCGCTACCTGCTGACCGCCAGTGACGTGTCGACCAAGCTGCCGACCTGGTCGGACGACTACGGCCAGCTCGACGGCTCGGTGTTCTACCGCTTCACGCCGCACCTGCAGTTGGGCGTGCAGGCCAACAACATCACCAATTCGCTCACCAAGGTGCTGATGGGGCCGACCTCGTACAGCGACGGTGAGGTGGACCGCCGTCTGTACACGCGCAGTTGGTTCGTCAACGATCGCCGCTATTCGCTGGTGTTGCGCGCCACCTGGTAAGCGCCACGCAGCATCCGGTGCGCGGCTTGCCTGCACGATGCCGGCCGCCGCCGCCGGCCCTTCCCCCGATGCAGGATCCACGCATGGCCGTCCCCTTGCTCCGCACCGTTCGCCGCCTGGCCTTGCTGGCCTTGGCCGCCGCGTCATGGCCGGCCGCCGCCGCACTGGAACTGCCATTGCTGCTCGCCGACGGCGCGGTGCTGCAGCGCGATGCGCCGATTCCGGTGTGGGGCTGGGCCACGCCCGGCGCACGCATCCAGGTGCGAATGGACGGCACCAGTGCCAGCGCGGTCGCGGGCAGCGATGGTCGCTGGCAACTGCAGTTGCCAGCGCATGCGGCCGGCGGCCCGTATGCGCTGGAGGTCCAGGGCGACGGCAGCCAGCGCCGCATCGGCGACGTGCTGATCGGCGACGTGTGGCTGGCCAGCGGCCAGTCCAACATGGAGTGGCCGCTGGCGCAGGCGCGCGACGGCGCGCGCGAAGTGGCGGCGGCGACGGATCCGCAGTTGCGCAACTTCAAGGTACCCAAGGCCTGGGCGGCGCAGCCGCAGCCGCGGCTGCCCGGCGGTAGCTGGGTCGCGGCGACGCCGGCCACCGCCGGCGCGTTTTCGGCGGTGGCGTACTTCTTCGCCCGCGACCTGCGCCAGCACACCGGGGTGCCGATCGGCATCATCGACAGCAGTTGGCTAGGCAGCGCGATCGAAGCCTGGATGGACGCGGCCTCGCCCGGCGTGGACGCGGCGCAGGTGCGCACGCGCATCGCACAGATGCAGGCCAAGGACGCAAAGGAGCTTGGCGAGACCAAGCGACGCCTGGCGCGCTGGCCGCAGGCGACGGGAGCGCAGGAGGACGCGGGCTGGGCCGCCGCCGATCTGGACGACCGCGACTGGGACCGCCAGCCGCTGCCGGGGCTGTGGGAACAGCACGGCTACGTCGGCATGGACGGCGTCGCCTGGTACCGCACCACCTTCACTCTGAGCGCGGCCGAAGCCAAGGCCGGCGCCGTCGTGGGCATCGGCCCGGCCGACGATGCCGACACCACCTACGTCAACGGCGTGGAGGTCGGCCATACCGAAGGACGCTACACCGAGCCGCGCCGCTATCGCGTGCCGCCGTCGGCGCTGCGCGCCGGGATCAACCACGTCGCGATCCGGATCCTGGACACGGGCGGCTTCGGCGGCATTCCCGGCGATGCGTCGGCGTTCTTCGTGCAGCCGGACGGCGGCCAGCCGCGTTCGCTGGCCGGCGACTGGCAGTTCCGCCCGGGCAAGGTGACGCTGGCCGCCAACGACGACAAGAACCAGATCCCGACGCTGCTGTACAACGCGATGATCCACCCGTTGCAGCCGTTCCCGGTCAAGGGCGTGATCTGGTACCAGGGCGAGAGCAACGCCTATCCGTACGGCGCGCTGCGCTATCGCGAGCAGTTCGCGTCGCTGATCGGGCGCTGGCGGCAGGAGCGCGGACAGCCGCAACTGCCGTTCCTGTGGGTGCAACTGGCCAACTGGAAGGCCGGCAACGACCAGGGCGACCTGAGCCCTTGGGCGCAGCTGCGCGAATCGCAGACCAGGACGCTGGCGCTGCCGGCGACCGGGCAGGCGGTGACCATCGACATCGGCATGCCGGACAACATCCATCCCACCAACAAGCAGGACGTTGGGCATCGCCTGGCGCTGGTCGCGCGGCACGTGGCCTACGGCGAAGCGCTGGTCTACAGCGCGCCGGTGTTCGCGCGCGCCACGTTCGCCGATGGCCAGGCACGCGCGATGTTCGACATGATGGGCAGCGCGCTGGCGGTGCGCGGCGGCGGCAACACGGTGCGCGGCTTCGCCCTGGCCGGTGCCGATCGCCGCTTCCATCCGGCGCAGGCGCGCATCGAGGGCGACCAGGTGGTGGTCCGCAGCGACGCGGTGCCGCAGCCGCAGGCGCTGCGCTACGCCTGGAGCGAGAACCCCGAGGACGCCAACCTGGTCAACCGCGAGCAGTTGCCGGTGGGCCCGTTCCGCACCGACAGCTGGTGAGGCAGGACACGCGCCACGTGGGAGGCACCGAGTCGCGGCTGCGCGCTACGCGCTGCGGATGGGGGCTGCAGTGCCTGCTGTCGTTGCTGCTGGCCGCCTGCCAGGCTGCGCGGGATGCACCGCCGGCCCATGCGCGCGCTGCGGCCGCCATCGCTGCGCCGTCGGCGCTGGCACAGGTACCGATCCCGCGCCTGGTCAGCACCGACGGCCGTCACGCGCTGCTGGTCGACGGCGCGCCATTCCTGATCCTCGGCGCGCAGGTCAACAATTCCAGCAATTATCCGGCAGCGCTGGCGCAGGTGTGGCCGGCAATCCGCGCGCTGGGGCCGAACACCGTGCAGGTGCCGATCGCCTGGGAGCAGGTGGAGCCGGAGGAGGGGCGTTTCGATTTCTCCTTCGTCGACGCGCTGTTGGCGCAGGCGCGCACGCAGCGGGTGCGGCTGGTGCTGCTGTGGTTCGGTACTTGGAAGAACAACGGACCCAACTACGCGCCGCACTGGGTCAAGACCGACGACGCGCGCTTCCCGCGCGTGGTCACGCGCGACGGGCGACGCCTGGGCTCGCTGTCGCCGCTGGCCCCGGCCACGCTCGAGGCCGATTGCAAGGCCTTCGTCGCCTTCATGCGGCATCTGCGCCAGGCCGATCCGCAGCGCACGGTGATCATGGTGCAGGCGGAGAACGAGCCGGGCACCTACGGCAGCGCGCGCGACTTTTCGCCGATGGCGCAGCGCGTGTTCGATGGCCCGGTGCCGCAGGTGCTGCTGCAGCGGCTCGGCAAGCCGCCAGGCACTTGGGCGCAGGTGTTCGGCGCCGATGCCGACGAGATCTTCCATGCCTGGCACATCGCGCGCTTCATCGACCGCGTCGCCGAGGCCGGCAAGGCCGCATATCCCTTGCCGATCTACGTCAACGCGGCGTTGCGCGGCCCGTTCAATCCAGGCCAGCCCGGGCAGTACGCCAGCGGCGGCCCCACCGACAACGTGCTGGACGTGTGGAAGGCGGCGGCGCCGCACCTCGATCTGCTGGCGCCGGACATCTACATGCCCGAGTACCCGCTGTACACCACGGTGCTGCAGCGCTACGCGCGGGCGGACAACGCGCTGTTCGTCGCCGAGACCGGCAACCGCCCCGAGTACGCGCGTTATCTGTATCCGGCGCTGGGCCACGACGGCATCGGCTGGTCGACCTTCGGCATCGACTACAGCGGCTACTCCAACTATCCGCTCGGCGCCAAGCGCGTGGACGCGCAGGCGTTGGCGCCGTTCGCGGTGGGGTACCGTGCGGTCGGCATGGGCATGCGCGTGTTCGCCCGGGCCGCGGCCGCGGGCAAGTTGCACGGCACCGCCGAGGCGCCGGGCCAGGCGGTGCAGGAGCTGCCGCTCAACGCGCGTTGGAGCGCCACCATCACCTACGGCGTGCCGCAGTTCTGGTTCCAGGGCACGCCGCCTGGCAATCCCGCGCCGATCGGCGCGGCGCTGATCGCCGAACTCGGCCCGGACACCTTCCTGATCACCGCCCAGCACGCGCGGGTGACCCTGCATCCGGCCAGCGCGGCCACCGCCAACATGCTCTACGACCGGGTCGAGGAGGGCGTGTACGAAGGCGAGCAGTGGCGGTTCCGGCGCAACTGGAACGGCGATCAGACCGATTACGGGCTCAACTTCTCCGACGTGCCGCAGTTGCTGCGGGTCACGCTGGCGACCTACTGACGACGCGGCGGCGCCCGTGGCGCCATGCTGCGTGACCATCCAAGGGAGTGAACATGCACAACGCGAACCGTCACCTGCCGCCATCGTTGCCACGCCTGTTGCTGCTGACGCTGTTGCTTGTTACCGCGTCCGCCGCAGCGCAGGAGGTGACCCGCGATGCCGACGGCGTCACCGTGCATCCCAGCGCCAAGGGCGCAGCGCCGGTGCGTCTACAGGTGATCGATCGCGGCATCGTCCGGGTCAGTGCCGATCCGACCGGTACGTTCCAGCGCACGCCCAGCCTGATGCGGGTGCCGGTGCAGGGCGAGACCGGCTTTACGCTGGAGCAACACGGCGAGACGGTGCAGCTCAAGACCGCCCGGATGACCGCGCAGGTCTCCACCGTCGACGGCCATGTCGGCTTCACCGATGCGCAGGGCACGCCCTTGCTGGCGGAAGTGGCAGGCGGGCGCAGCTTCGCGCCGCTGCAGGTCGAAGGGCGCAACTATCTGAGTGTGCGCCAGCGTTTCGTCTCGCCGCCCGACGAGGCCTTCTATGGGTTCGGACAGCACCAGCAGGGCTGGATGAACCAGAAAGGTCACGACATCGAGCTGTTGCAGAGCAATCTGGACATGGCGGTGCCGTACCTGGTGTCCAGCCGCAACTACGGCATCCTCTGGGACAACAATGCGATCACCCGCTTCGGCGATCCGCGCGGGCTGCAGCCGCTGCCGGCGTCGCTGCGCCTGTACGACGCGCAAGGCAAGCCGGGAGCGCTCACCGCGCACTACGCGATCGATGGCAAGCCGGTGCTGGAGCGCCGCGAGCCGGACATCGACTACCAGTACATCAAGGACCTGGCGAAGTTTCCTGCCGCGGCCAAGCCCGGCGACAAGCGCCGCATGCAGGTACGCTGGGAAGGCCAGATCGAGGCCGAACGCGGCGGCACGCACACCTTCTCGCTCTACGCCAGCGAATACGCCAGGCTGTGGGTCGACGGCAAGCTGCTCGTCGACCGTTGGCGGCAGAACTGGAACCCCTGGCACCACGAGTTCGCGCTGCAGCTGCAGCCCGGCCAGCGGCATACGCTCAAGGTCGAGTGGGACCTGATCGATCCCAGCTACATCGCGCTGCTGCATCGCGACCCGCTGCCGGCGGCCGAAGCCGGCGACCTGTCGCTGTGGTCCGAAGCCGGGCAGATGATCGACTACTACGTCGTCGCCGGCGACGACGCCGACCAGGTCATCGCCGGCTACCGCACGCTCACCGGCAAGGCCGTGTTGCTGCCGAAGTGGGCCTACGGCTTCTGGCAGAGCCGCGAGCGCTACAAGACCCAGGACGAGTTGCTCGGCGCGCTGGGCGAGTACCGCCGGCGGCAACTGCCGATCGACAACATCGTGCTCGACTGGTCGTACTGGCCGGAGAACGCCTGGGGCTCGCACGAGTTCGACCGCGCGCGCTTTCCCGATCCGGACGGCATGGTCAAGGCCGTGCACGACAGCCACGCGCAGCTGATGATCTCGGTCTGGCCGAAGTTCTACCCGGCCACCGCCCACTACAAGGAACTGGACGCGGCCGGACACATCTACCGGCGCAATGTCGAGGTGGGCGAACTGGACTGGATCGGCAAGGGCTACACCAACGCGTTCTACGACCCGTACGCGGCCGATGCGCAGGCGATCTACTGGCGGCAGATCGACCAGACGCTCAACCGCAAGGGCATCGATGCCTGGTGGCTGGACGCCGACGAACCCGACGTGCACTCCAACCTGGACATCGCCGAGCGCAAGGCGCGCACCACCCCGACCGCGCTGGGGCCGTCCACCGAGTTCTTCAATGCCTACCCGTTGCCGCACACCCACGGCGTCTACGCCGGCGATCGCGCCGCCGATGGCAAGCGCGTGTTCATCCTCTCGCGCAAGGGCTATGCCGGCATCCAGCGCAACGCCGTGGCGGTGTGGAGCGGCGACATCGCCTCGCGCTGGGAGGACATGCGCGAGCAGATCTCCGCCGGCGTCAACCTGTCGATGTCGGGCCTGCCGAACTGGACCTTCGACATCGGTGGCTTCGCCGTGGAGAAGCGCTACGAAAGCCAGGACCCGGCGCATCTGCCCGAATGGCGCGAACTCAACACGCGCTGGTTCCAGTTCGGCGCCTTCGTGCCGCTGTTCCGCTCGCACGGCCAGTTCCCGTATCGCGAGATCTGGAACATCGCGCCGGAAGGCACGCCGTACTACGCCAGCATGGCCTACTACAGCCGCCTGCGCTACGCGCTGCTGCCCTACATCTACACGCTCGCCGGCGACACCTATCACCACGACGGGGTGATGATGCGCGGCCTGCCCATGGACTTCCCGCACGACCCCAAGGTCGCCGACATCGACGACGAGTACCTGTTCGGCCCGGCGTTCCTGGTGGCGCCGGTGACTCGCTTCGGCGCGACCTCGCGCAAGGTGTACCTGCCGGCCGGCACTGACTGGATCGACTTCAACAGCGGCGCGCGCCACGCCGGCAGCCAGACCATCGACGCCGCCGCGCCGCTGCAGCGCATGCCGCTGTTCGTGCGCGCCGGCGCCATCGTGCCGATGACCCGCGTGCAGCAGTACGTCGACCAGATCCCGGACGCACCGCTGACCGTGGTGGTCTATACCGGTGCCGACGGCCGCTTCTCGCTGTACGAGGACGACGGCACCGGCTACGGCTACGAGAAGGGCGAGTTCAGTCGCATCCCGCTGCAGTGGGACCAGGCCAGGGGCGTGCTGCGCATCGGCGCGCGCGAGGGTCGCTGGCCGGGCATGCAGGAACGGCGCACTATCCACGTGCGCTTCGTCGATGGTCCGCGCGACGATGCCGGTGCGCTGGAGCCCAAGGCCGATGCCACGGTGGACTACCGCGGTGAGGGCGTCGATGTGCCGCATGTCAGCGCCGGGCGCGCCGGTGTGGCCGGCGCCGGATGAGTGTGGCGCGAGGCCAGCGAAGCGAGGGCCATCATCCTTGCGTCGCCATCATCGCGGCGGGCTGCATGCACGCGCGTCGTCCGCATGGAGAGCGAGACGCGGCAGCAGCGTGTGCTCATGTGCCTGCTGCAGTGCATCAAGACGGTGCCGTGTGTAGACACATTCTGCGCAGAGCCGAGACCGCGCCAGTCGCCATCGTGTCGCGCATGCGACGCGCCATCACGGCATGCAGTGACATCCATTGGCTTGATCGGTGTCTTGCTTCTGCATGCGTTGACCGCGAATTGGCTGCAGGACAGCCGGATGCACGACGTGCGTGCGCCATCGCGCGAGCCGCGCTGGCAGGGCGGGGCACTCGGCGTCATCATGCGCCGCTGCGTGATGCGTGCGGTGCGCACTACACTCGGCATCACGGCGGGTGGCCCTCGCACGCCGGCCTTTCTCCTGGAGCGATGATGGACGTGGGTGTGTGCAAGATGCGGCAGGTGCGGCAATGAGTCTGTACATCGGTCTGGACGTGGGCACGCAGAGCGTCAAGCTGCTCGCCTACGATGCCGACAGCCGGCAGGTGGTGGCCACCCACGGTCATGCGCTGGAACTGATCAGCCGCGACGACGGCACCCGCGAGCAGCAGGCGCAGTGGTGGATCGACGGCATCGTCGCCTGCTTCGCCGCGCTGAGCGCCGAACAGCGGGCGCAGGTGCGGGCCATTGCGGTGTCCGGGCAGCAGCACGGCTTCGTGCCGCTGGACGCGCAGGGCCAGGTCACCGCGCCGGTGAAGCTGTGGTGCGACACCAGCACCCAGCGCGAATGCGAGGAGATCATGGACGCGGTCGGCGGCGCGCAGCGCTGCGTGGAACTGGCCGGCAACCCGATCCTGGCCGGCTACACCGCCTCCAAGCTGCCGTGGACGCGCAAGCATCGCCCCGACGCTTATGCGGCGATGACCTCGGTGTTGCTGCCGCACGACTACGTCAATTTCTGGCTCACCGGCGAGCGCTACGCCGAGGTCGGCGACGCCTCCGGCAGTGGCTGGCTGGACGTGCGCACCCGGCAGTGGTCGGCGCCGCTGCTGCAGGCGATCGATCCGCAGCGCGACCTGGCTGCGGCGCTGCCGCCGCTGGTGCCGACCGAGACCAGTTTCGTCTTGTCCGCGGATGCCGCGCAGACGTTGGGCCTGCCGCGCGAGGTTCGCGTGGCCACCGGTGGTGGCGACAACATGATGGCGGCGATCGGCACCGGCAACGTGGTGCCCGGACGCCTGAGCATGAGCCTGGGCACCTCCGGCACGCTGTTCGCCTATGCCGAGCGCCCGGTGGTGGACCCCGATGCGCGCTGGGCGGCGTTCTGTTCGTCCAGCGGCGGCTGGTTGCCGCTGATCTGCACCATGAACTGCACCGTCGCCACCGAAACCATCGCGCGCCTGTTCGGCATCAAGACCGGGCAGGGCGAGGCCTTGCTCGAAGCCACCGAGCCGGGTGCGGACGGACTGGTCTTGCTGCCGTTCTTCAACGGCGAACGCACCCCGAACCTGCCGGCCGCGCGCGGCTGCCTGACCGGCATGGACCTGCACAACACCACGCCGGCGCATTTCTATCGCGCGGCGATGGAGGGCGCCAGCTACAGCCTGCGCAACGGCTTCGACGCGTTCGTCGATGCCGGGCTGCGATTCGATGCGATCTCCTTGACTGGCGGCGGCAGCAACAGCGCCGGCTGGCGCCAGCTCATCGCCGATCTGTTCGGCTTGCCGGTGCACGTGCCGGCGCAGCCCGAGGGCGCGGCGTTCGGCGCCGCGCTGCAGGCGCTGTGGGCCGACGGCTGGGCGCAGGGCGAGCGCGCCAGCCTGGCCGAGGTGGTGCTGCGGCACCAGCAGGACGACGCGTCGCGCTCCGCGCAGCCGGATGCGCAGCGCGGCGCGCAGTACCAGGCGCACTACCAGAGCTTCCAGCGGCATCTGCAGGCCATCGGCCCGCTGTACGCCACGTGATCTCCTTTCCCCCGCAACGCACCAGGACTTCGTGATGAGCACTTCCGTCTACACCGGCGCCAAGGAATACTTTCCGGGCATCGGCCGCATTCCGTTCGAAGGCAAGGCCTCGGACAATCCGCTGGCATTCAAGGTCTACGACGCCGGCAAGCGCATCGGCGACAAGACCATGGCCGAGCATTTGCGCTTCGCCGTGGCCTACTGGCACAGCTTCTGCGGCAACGGCGCCGATCCGTTCGGCCCGGGCACGCGCGCCTATCCGTGGGACGCCGGCAGCGACGCGCTGGGCCGCGCCGAGGCCAAGGCCGATGCCGCGTTCGAGTTCTTCACCAAGCTCGGCGTGCCGTACTACTGCTTCCACGACGTGGACCTGGCGCCGGACGCCGAGGACGTCGGCCAGTACGAGAAGAATCTCAAGCATATGGTCGGCATCGCCAAGCAGCGCCAGGCCGACACCGGGGTCAAATTGCTGTGGGGCACCGCGAATCTGTTTTCGCATCCGCGCTACATGAACGGCGCGGCGACCAATCCGGACTTCGACGTGGTCGCGCGCGCGGCGGTGCAGGTCAAGGCCGCGTTGGAGGCGACCGTGGAACTGGGCGGCGAGAACTACGTGTTCTGGGGCGGCCGCGAAGGCTACGCCTGCCTGCACAACACGCAGATGCGGCGCGAGCAGGAGCACCTTGCGCGGTTTTTGACCCTGGCCCGCGACTACGGGCGCAGCATCGGCTTCAAGGGCAATTTCCTGATCGAGCCCAAGCCGATGGAGCCGATGAAGCACCAGTACGACTTCGACAGCGCCACCGTGATCGGCTTCCTGCGCCAGTACGGCCTGGACAAGGACTTCAAGCTCAACATCGAGGCCAACCACGCCACGCTGTCCGGGCACAGCTTCGAGCACGACCTGCAGGTGGCCAGCGACGCCGGCCTGCTCGGCAGCATCGACGCCAATCGCGGCAATCCGCAGAACGGCTGGGACACCGACCAGTTCCCGGTCGACCTGTACGACACGATCGGCGCGATGCTGGTGGTGTTGCGGCAGGGCGGGCTGGCCCCGGGCGGGCTCAACTTCGACGCCAAGGTGCGCCGCGAGTCGTCCGATCCGCAGGACCTGTTCATCGCCCACATCGGCGGCATGGACGCGTTCGCGCGCGGCCTGGAAGTCGCGCACGCGTTGCTCACGGCGTCGCCGCTGGAGCAATGGCGCCGCGAGCGCTACGCCAGCTTTGACGGCGGCGCCGGTGCGGCATTCGCCGCCGGCAAGAGCACGCTGGCGGACCTGGCCGCGCACGCCGCGCAGGCTGGCGAGCCGACCCAGCGCAGCGGCCGCCAGGAAGCCTACGAGAACCTGATCAACCAGTACCTGCTGCGCTGAACCAGTGCGCGGCGGCGGCCCGGTGCCGCCGCCGCGCATGCTGCTTCCCGCGCGCCGGCCGTCTTCCTCTTGCACGCCACCAGGTGAACCCATGTCCAGTGTTCCGATCGATCGCCACGCCGACGCCGGCGAGAACACCCGCCTCATCATCCTGATCAGCTGCGTCGCCACCATCGGCGGCTTCCTGTTCGGCTTCGACAGCGGCGTCATCAACGGCACCGTCGATGGCCTCAAGGCGGCCTTCCAGTCCAGTTCCGCCGGTACCGGCTTCGAGGTCGCCTCGATGTTGCTGGGCTGCGCGGTCGGCGCGTTCCTGGCCGGTTCGCTGGCCGACCGCTGGGGCCGGCGCACGGTGCTGATCGTGTCGGCGGCGCTGTTCCTGCTGTCGGCGCTGGGCGCCGGCGCGGCGCACAACTCGGCGGTGTTCGTGCTGGCGCGGATGATGGGCGGTTTCGCGGTGGGCGCGGCCAGCGTGATGTCGCCGGCCTACATCGCCGAGGTCGCTTCGGCGCGCTACCGCGGGCGCCTGGCCACGGTGCAGCAGATCGCCATCATCGGCGGGCTGTTCTGTGCCTTCCTCAGCAACTATCTGCTGGCCAAGGCCGCCGGCGCGTCCACCGAGGCGCTGTGGCTGGGCCAGCCGGCCTGGCGCTGGATGTTCTGGATGCAGGCGTTGCCGTCCACGGCGTTCCTGCTGCTGTTGCTGGCGATTCCGGAAAGCCCACGCTTCCTGGTGGTGAAGGGCCGCCGCGAACAGGCGCTGGCGGTGCTGACCCGGCTGTACGGCGCCGGCACGGCGCAGACCAAGCTGACCGAGATCTCCGCCTCGCTCTCGGCCGACCAGCACAAGCCGCGGCTGTCGGACCTAGTCAGCAAGGTCACCGGCAAGATTCGTCCGATCGTGTGGATCGGCATCGGCCTGGCCACCTTCCAGCAACTGGTGGGCATCAACGTGGTGTTCTACTACGGCGCGGTGCTGTGGCAGGCCGTGGGCTTCTCCGAGAGCGATGCGTTGTTGATCAACGTGCTGTCCGGCGCGTTGAGCATCGGCGCCTGCCTGGTCACGGTGGTGCTGATCGACCGGATCGGGCGCAAGCCGCTGCTGTGGATCGGCTCGGCCGGCATGGCGGTGTCGCTGGCGCTGGTCACCATCGCGTTCGCCAGCGCCTCGCTGGATGCGGCCGGCAAGCTGGCGCTGTCGCCGGGCATGGGCCGGCTGGCGCTGATCGCCGCCAACGTCTACGTGGTCTTCTTCAACATGTCCTGGGGCCCGGTGATGTGGGTGATGCTGGGCGAGATGTTCCCCAACCAGATCCGCGGCTCCGGGCTGGCGGTGGCCGGTGCGGCGCAGTGGATGTCCAACTTCGCCATCACCGTGACCTTCCCGATCCTGCTCGGCAGCATCGGCCTGGCCGGCGCCTACGGCATCTACACCGTGGCCGCGTTCCTGTCGGTGTTCTTCGTGCTGCGCTACGTGTACGAGACCAAGGGCAAGGAACTGGAGCAGATGCAGGGCTGAGGCGAAGGCCGGCGCGCACGCGGCGCGCCGGCATCGTCAAAGCTGCGCGTCGTGCGCGTCGCGTCCGGCTCAGTGCGTCTGCAGGTAGCGGCTGAAGGCAAGCATGTCCACGCTGCCCCAGCCGGACGCATAGTCCCAACCGGGACCGGCGCGGTAGCCGTCGCGATACAGGCCGTTGTCGCCGAGCAGCACGTCGTACGTATTGCTCGCGGTCCTGGCATAGGCATACAGGGCCGGGCCGACGAAGCCCACCCGGTTTCCGTTGGCCTGCAGCACGCGGGCGAGCATGCCGGCGAAGGTCGGCGCCGCCGCGCTGGTGCCGTAGACGTAGCCGCTGACCTCGGTGCCGATGGTGCTGCCGGTCTGCAGGATGTAGGCGCTGCTGTCGCCGGAGCCGTTGAAGCTGACGTCGGGCACCGCGCGGTAGCCGGTGCCGAGCATGCTCGGGATCGCGCTCTGCTGCCAGCTCGGCGCGGCGTACATCTTGCTGAGTCCGCCCTGGGTGATGCCGTGGCCGCGGTGCGCGTTCCAGACCACCTCCTCGCCGTAGGTGGTGGGCGCGCCGGCCGGCGTGCGCAATTCGGTCGCGCCGACGGCGATCACGTACGGGCTTGAGGCGGGGAAGGCGACTTCGCGCTGTTCCGGATGGGCGCTCAGGTCGGGATAGTACGGCGCGTTGGCATTGGCGCTCAGCGGCAGGTAGACCCCGTCGTCGCCGCTGCAGAACACGAAGTTCTGGCCGTTGCTCACCGCCTGGTTCAGCGCCGCATTGGCCGCCTGCAGGGTATCCCGGTACACCTGCGCTTCCGATCCGTAGATCGAGACGCTGATCACCCGCGCCAGGTCGTCGTCGGCCGCCCGCTGCATGCCGTCGATGATGCTCTTCCATGAAAAGTCGGGAATGTCGTAGATGATCAGTGTCTTCAGGCCGCCGGACGTGCCGAGCAGCAACTGCGTGTCCATGTCCCACTCGACGTCGGCCGAGGGATCGTTGGTCGGCCGGTAGCCGGGCGAGGCCGGATCGGCGGTCTGCACCACGCGCACCATCGTGTGCAGGTTGTGCTGCGCCTGGAAGCTGGCCAGGTGCCGCAGGGTCTCGCCCATGTTGCCGACCGCGATGATCGCCGCGGTGGTGTCGGTGGCGGCCGGCAGACTGGCGGCGTCGTACAGCACCGGCAGGTCTTCCACCCGATGCATCACGGCGACCAGGTCCGGCGTGGCCTGCGCCGTCGCCTGCGGCGAGGCGATGGCCTGCGCGGCCTGCCGGGCGACGATCTTTGGCGCCGCTGCGCTGCGCACGGTGTCCAGGCCGAGCACGCCGGCCACGCTGCCGGCCAGCGCCGCCGGCACCTTGGCCGCGCCGTCGTTGACGTAGTAGCGGCGGCCGTTCTCGCTGTAGCTGCGGATCGCCGTGTCGAACGCGGCCTGGATCGCGGCGACGCTGGCCCGGGCCTGCAGCAAGGTGCCGTTGCCGGCCACGCGCACGTCGCCGATGCCCTTGCCGAGCAGGTAGTCCTGGACCCGGCGCAGGGCGGCGGCGTTCGGCTGGGCCAGGGCCTTGGCCCGGGCCTGCAGCGCCGGATCGGCGGAGGACTGGGCGGTCAGCGCCGCGGTGGCCTGCTGCAGCGCGACCGGATCGGCAGGGCGCAGCACGATGCTGATGTCCAGGGTGGCGTCCAGCGGCGCCGGGCTCAGCGCTTGCTCGGGGCGGGCGAGGGCACGGCCCGCAGCGACCTGGCTGGCGGTATCGGTGGCGACCCAGCCTGCCGCGGGCGCGGCGTGGGCGGTGGTGACGAGTGCGGCGCACAGGGCGCCGGTGAGCAGGGCGGTACGGAACCTCGGGTGGGACATGGCATCACTCGCTGCGGGGGAAAGGGCGTCAGGTGGACACGGACGGAAGCCGAATGGTTCAGCCCGTTGGAACGTTGTCTACGGCACGGCCGGGGCCTGAGCGTGGCGTGGGTGACGCACGCCGCCGCGATGGTTCGATGCGTTACTTTATAACAATTGCGATGCCTTCCCGCTGTCCTTCCTTCGTTCCGTTGCCCAGCCGATCCGATGAACCTGCCACTCCCCCCGCCGTTGCCCGATGTCGCCGCCGATGAACCCTCGCAGATCGCCGCCCCCCTGAATTGGGTCGGCATGGACGGCATCGCGTTGCCGATCTGCCTGGAGGTGGGCGAGGGCGGGAATGCGGCGCATGTGCCGGCGCGGGCCGGACTCGCTGTGGACCTGCCGTCGGCGCAGGTCAAGGGCATTCATATGTCGCGGCTGTACCGCCTCCTCGACGAGTGCGCGCAGCAGCCGCTGTCGCCGTCGCGGCTGTCGCAGTTGCTGCGGGCGATGGTGCACAGCCATGCCGATTGCGCCTCGACCGCGGCGCGGGTGTCGCTGCGCCTGGAGCTGCTGCGTCGCCGCCCGGCGTTGCGCAGCCCGGGGCTGGCCGGATGGCGGGCGTATCCGCTGCGGATCGACGCCGAACTGCGCGGCGGCGTGGTCCGCCTGGGGCTGGGCGTGGAGTTGTTGTATTCCTCGACCTGTCCATGCTCGGCGGCGCTGGCGCGGCAACTGCTCAGCGAGGCCTTCGTGCAGCAGCACGCGGACCAGGTCTCGGTCCCGCGCGAGGCGGTCGCGGACTGGCTGCTCCAGCACGGCAGTCACGCCACCCCGCATAGCCAGCGCAGCGTGGCCTCGGTCCGGGTCGGCGTGTCGGCGCGCGCGGTGCGCTTCGACGCGGAGGGCGTGATCGCGCTGGCCGAGCAGGCCCTGGCCACGCCGGTGCAGGCGGCGGTGCGGCGTGCCGACGAACAGGCGTTCGCGCGCCGCAATGGCGAGAACCTGATGTACGTGGAGGACGCCGCGCGGCGCCTGCAACAGGCGCTGGGCGCGCGCTACGCCGACGTACAGGTGCAGGTACGGCATCTGGAGAGCCTGCATGCGCACGATGCGGTGGCAGAGACCGCGTCGGCGCCGGTGGCCGTCGCCGCCGGGGAGGCTGGCGACTGACGCCGCGCGGGCCAGGCGACGACCCACCCGGCCGGTGCGCTGACCTGCGTCGACCGGTCGCGTCGCGCGCCGGTCGCATCATTCCGCTGGCCGATGCCCGAATCGGCCCGTTCGCGGGCGACTCGGCGCTTGCGCCCCCCCGGTGAGGCGCGCAGACCCCTACCCCGGAACGCAAAAAACCCCGCCAAGGCGGGGTTTTTGCTGTGTCGCGCTGCAGGCGAGGCGAGGATGGCGCTCCCTAGGGGACTCGAACCCCTGTTTTAGCCTTGAGAGGGCCACGTCCTAACCACTAGACGAAGGGAGCGTTGGTCGCGTCGATTGCAGCGCGCTAGTATATGGGTCTCGCCGCCCTTCGGCAATCCCGCAACCCGATACGGAAGCGCCATCATCAATCCGCCAGTTCCATCGCCATTCACCCTGCGCGCGATCCCGCGCGATCAGCACCCCATCTCGCGCAAGGACATCAGCCCCAACGCCCTGCGCGTGCTGTACCGGCTGCGCGAGGCCGGCTTCGGCGCGTACCTGGTCGGCGGCGCGGTCCGCGACCTGCTGGTCCAGGTGCAGCCCAAGGATTTCGACGTCGCCACCGACGCCACCCCCGAGCAGGTCAAGCAGTTGTTCCGCAACTGCCGCCTGATCGGCCGCCGCTTCCGCCTGGCGCACGTGGTCTACGGTCGCGAGATCATCGAGGTCGCCACCTTCCGCGCCAACGTCGACGACGGCAGCGGCGACCGCGAGGTGGACAACGGCCGCCTGGTCCGCGACAACGTCTACGGCAGCATCGAGGACGATGCGGTCCGCCGCGACTTCACCTGCAACGCCCTGTACTACGCGATCGAGGACTTCTCGGTGCGCGACTACACCGGCGGCTTCGAGGACGTGCAGGCACGGCTGATGAAGCTGATCGGCGACCCCGAGCAGCGCTACCGCGAGGATCCGGTGCGCATGCTGCGCGCGGTGCGCCTGGCGGCCAAGCTCGGCTTCGAGATCGAGGCCGGCACCGCCGAGCCGATCCCGCGCCTGGCCGGGTTGCTGGCCGAGGCCGCGCCGGCGCGGCTGTTCGAGGAAGTGCTCAAGCTGTTCCTGTCCGGCCATGGTGTGGCCAGCTTCGAGGGGCTGGAGCGGCACGGCCTGCTCGCCGCGCTGTTCCCGGAAAGCGCGGCGGCGCTGCGCTCCAATCGCAGCGGCGCGCTGCGGCGGATGCTCATCGAGGGCCTGCGCAACACCGATGCCCGTGTCGCCAACGACGAGCCGGTGTCGCCGGCGTTCCTGTTCGCCCTGTTGCTGTGGCCGGCCTACTGCCGCGCGCTGATGACCCTGCAGAAGCAGGGCATGCAGATGGAGGAGGCGCAACGCCGCGCCGCCGACCGGGTGACCCTGCACCAGTTGAGCACCGTGGCGCTGCCGCGGCGCTTCTCGCTGCCGATGCAGGAGATCTGGCTGCTGCAGTCGCGCTTCACCTCGCGCCAGCGCAAGCGGGTGATGCGCACGCTGTCGCATCCGCGCTTCCGCGCCGCGTTCGATTTCCTGATCGTGCGCCAGTCGGCCTCGGACGAGCATGCGGCCGACATCGCCTACTGGCGCGAACTGCAGCAGCAGCCCGGCTACGCGCCGCCACCGCGCGGGTTCGATCCGGAGGTGGACTACGCCGGCGACGAGCTGGCGTTCGCGCCGCCGGCCGACAGCGAAGAGACCCCCAAGCGCCGCCGGCGCCGGCGCCGCCGCCCGGACGCCACCGCGCCCGTCGAGTGAGTGCCGTGGTGGCGACGCCGGTCCAGGCCTGCATCGGCCTGGGCGGCAACCTTGGCGATGCCGCGGCGACCCTGCGCACGGCCCTGGCCGCGCTCGACACCCTGCCGCAGACCCGCCTGCTGCGCGCCTCGCAGCTGTACCGCAGCCCGGCCTGGGGCCGCGAGGACCAGCCGGACTTCGTCAATGCCGCGGCGCTGGTGACCACCACGCTGCCGGCGCCGGCGCTGCTGCAGGCGCTGCTGGACCTGGAACACCGCCACGGCCGCCAGCGCCAGCCCGGCGAGCGCTGGGGGCCGCGCACCCTGGATCTGGACCTGTTGCTGTACGCCGAGGCGGTGATCGATCTGCCCGGGCTGCAGGTGCCGCATCCGTTCCTGCACCAGCGTGCGTTCGTGCTGCTGCCGCTGGCCGAGATCGCCGCGGACGCGGTCATTCCGGGGCATGGAACGGTGCGTGACGTACGCGACCGCATCGAAACCGGCGGGATCGCGCCAATCGGTAGATAATGCTCGGCTCATTACCGCAGCACATGAGCTTATGAGCAGTCACGCCGACAGCAAGCCCTGGACCGTTCCCGCCCTGGCCGAGGCCAAGCGCCGCCAGCAGAAGCTGGTGATGCTGACCGCCTACGACGCCGGCTTCGCGCGGACCTTCGACGCCAACGGCGTGGACCTGATCCTGATCGGCGATTCGCTGGGCATGGTGGTGCAGGGCCACGATTCGACCCTGCCGGTGACCGTGGACGACATCGCCTACCACACCGCCGCGGTGGCGCGGGTGCTGCAGCGCGCGCTGCTGGTGGCCGACCTGCCGTTCCAGTCCGATGCCACCCCCGAGCGCGCGCTGGACGCGTCGACCCGGCTGCTGCAGGCCGGTGCGGAGATGGTCAAGCTGGAGGGCGCCGGGCACAAGCTGGAGGTGATCCGCTTCCTCAGCGAACGCGACATCCCGGTGTGCTCGCACCTGGGCCTGACCCCGCAGTCGGTGCTGACCTTCGGCGGCTACAAGATCCAGGGCCGCGAAGAGGCCGCCGCGGCCAGGCTGCTCGCCGACGCCAAGGCGGTCACCGCGGCCGGCGCCGCGCTGCTGGTGCTGGAGTGCGTGCCGTCGCCGCTGGCCGCGCGGATCACCGCCGAGATCGACATCCCCACCATCGGCATCGGTGCCGGCCCCGGTTGCGACGGCCAGGTGCTGGTGATGCACGACTTCCTCGGCCTGGACAGCGGCCATCGCCGCCCGCGCTTCGTCAAGGATTTCCTGGCCGAAGGCGGCTCCATCGCCGGCGCCGCTCGCGCCTACGCCGACGCGGTGCGCGCCGGCACCTTCCCCGACGCCGAACACGCCTACGCCAAATGATCGAGACCATCACCGACCTGGCGCGACTGCGCGCCACCGTCTCCGGCTGGAAGCGGCAGGGCCTGCGCGTGGCCTTCGTGCCGACCATGGGCAACCTGCATGCCGGACATTTCTCGCTGGTGATGCTGGCGCGGCAGTACGCCGACCGCGTGGTCTCCAGCGTGTTCGTCAATCCGACCCAGTTCGGCCCGAACGAGGATTTCACCCGCTACCCGCGCACCCCGGAAGCCGACACCAGCGGCCTGGAAGGCGCCGGCTGCGACGTGCTGTGGCTGCCGACGGTGGAAAGCATGTATCCGCTGGGCGTGGAACTGGCGCTGCGCATGCACACCCCGGGCGTCAGCGAGGTGCTGGAAGGCGCCTGCCGGCCGGGCCATTTCGACGGCGTGTGCACCGTGGTCGCGCGCCTGTTCAACCAGGTGCAGCCGGACCTGGCCGCGTTCGGCAAAAAGGACTACCAGCAGCTGGCGGTGATCCGGCAGATGGTGGCCGACCTGGCGTTCCCGATCGAGATCCTGGGCGGCGGCATCGTGCGCGAGGCCGACGGCCTGGCGATGAGTTCGCGCAACCAGTACCTGTCGGCGGAGGAGCGGCCGCGTGCCGCGCACATCCATCGCACCCTGCTGGCGATGCGCGAGGCGCACCTGGCCGGGCGCCCGCGTGCGCAGGTGGAGGCGGCGGCGACCGCGCAGTTGCAGGACGCCGGCTTCGAGGTCGACTACAGCGTGCTGCGCACGCCCGACCTGAGCGAGCCGCAGGACGGCAACGGCCCGCGCGTGGCACTGATCGCCGCGCGCCTGGGCCGCACCCGGCTGATCGACAACCTGGAATTCTGAGCGCGGCAGGCCCCAGGGCAGTTGCCGTGTAGGAGCGGCTTCAGCCGCGACGGGCTTCCGCGGCAAGGCTGTCGCGGCTGAAGCCGCTCCTACGACGGACCGTGGCGCGCGTGGCACCGCTACCTCACGGCCCGGCTGCTAAACTGCGCGTCTTTCCTGACCGCAGTCCCGTGCCATGCAACTGAGCCTGTTGAAGACCAAGATCCACCGCGCCACCGTCACCCATTCCGAGCTGAACTACGAAGGCTCGATCGCCATCGACGGGCTGCTGCTGGACGCGACCGGCATCCGCGAGTTCGAGCAGGTGCACATCTGGGACGTCACCAACGGTGCGCGTTTCAGCACCTACGCGATCCGCGCCGACGAAGGCAGCGGCATCATCTCGCTCAACGGCGGCGCCGCGCGCCACGTGCAGGTCGGCGACCTGATCATCATCGCCGCCTTCGCCGGCATGAGCGAGGAGGAGGCCGCGCGCTTCCAGCCGACCCTGGTCTACGTGGACGGCAACAACAAGATCACCCACACCAACCACAGCATCCCAAAGCAGGCCGCATGACACAGTCCACCGGTTTCGACGCACTGCATTCCCACGCCCAGCGCTTGCGCGGGGCGCGCCTTCCCGACCTGCTGGCGGCCGAACCCGGCCGTGCCGAGACGTTGGCGCTGCAGGTCGGACCGCTGTACTTCAATTTCGCCCGGCAGAAGTACGACCGCGCCGCGCTCGACGCGCTGCTCGCGCTGGCCGCCGAACACGACCTGGCCGGCGCCTTCCAGCGTCTGTTCCGCGGCGAGACGGTCAACGTCACCGAAGGCCGCGCCGCATTGCACACCGCGCTGCGCGGCGACCTCACCGGCGCGCCGGTGGCCAGCCAGGCCCACGCCAGCGCGCGCGAGGTGCAGCAGCGCATGCGCGCGCTGATCGACGCACTGGCCCAGACCGAGGTCACCGACATCGTCAGCGTCGGCATTGGCGGCTCCGATCTGGGCCCGCGCCTGGTCGCCGATGCACTACGTCCGGTCACCGGCGCGCGCTTCCGCGTGCACTTCGTCTCCAACGTGGACGGCGCGGCGATGCAGCGCACCCTGGCCACGCTGGACCCGGCGCGCACCGCCGGCGTGCTGATCTCCAAGACCTTCGGCACCCAGGAAACCCTGCTCAACGGCCAGATCCTGCGCGACTGGCTGGGCGGCAGCGAGCGCCTGTACGCGGTCAGCGCCAATCCCGAACGCGCCGCCAAGGCCTTCGACATCGCCGCCGGCCGCGTGCTGCCGATGTGGGACTGGGTCGGTGGCCGCTATTCGCTGTGGTCGGCGGTGGGCTTCCCGATCGCGCTGGCGATCGGCGCCGACGCCTTCGAGCAATTGCTGGATGGCGCCGCGCAGTTCGACGACCACGCCCTGAACGCGCCGCTGGAACGCAACGTGGCCGTGCTGCACGGCCTGACCACGCTGTGGAACCGCAACCTGCTCGGCTACGCGACGCAGGCGGTGATGACCTACGACCAGCGCCTGGCGCTGCTGCCTGCCTACCTGCAGCAGTTGGTGATGGAAAGCCTGGGCAAGCGCGTGCGGCTGGACGGCAGCCCGGTCGAGGCCGATACCGTGCCGGTGTGGTGGGGCGGCGCCGGCACCGACGTGCAGCACAGCTTCTTCCAGGCGCTGCACCAGGGCACCAGCATCGTGCCGGCCGACTTCATCGGCTGCATCCGCAACGACGACCCGTACACGGTCAACCACCAGGCGCTGCTGGCCAACCTGCTGGCGCAGACCGAGGCGCTGGCGAACGGGCAGGGCAGCGACGACCCGGCCCGCGACTACCCGGGCGGCCGCCCGAGCACGCTGATCCTGCTCGACGCGCTGACCCCGCAGGCGCTGGGCGCGCTGATCGCGATGTACGAGCACAGCGTGTACGTGCAGTCGGTGGTCTGGGGCATCAACGCCTTCGACCAGTTCGGCGTCGAATTGGGCAAGCAACTGGCCAGCCAGTTGCTGCCGGCGCTGCAGGGCCAGTCCACCGAGGTCGCCGATCCGGTGACGCGCGCGGTGCTGGCGCGGTTGCAGGGCTGAATCACATGGCGCACGGCGATCCTTTCGCTGTGCTCCACGCTAGCGCGCGAGAACGCGCATGCCGTGAGTCCCGCGGGTTGCGCGTGACGTCGAGGTAGTTCCTCACGCGAGCGGTGGTCGCTGGTCTCGTGTCGCGATCGCGTGAGGGCCGTGAAGGGCGTCTGAACACGGTGCAGACGGGTTTCTTACGTCATCGCGCGTTAAGATCCGTGAACGCTTACATTCAGCTCGGGAAGACATGCAGAACGACACAGCGCAAGACGCCGAGCCGACCATCAAGCTCAGCACGCTGGCGTTTCCCGTGGTCGGCATCGGCGCCTCCGCAGGCGGTCTGGCCGCGGTGTCGACGCTGCTGTCGAACATGCCTGCCGACAACGGCATGGCGTTCGTCATCATCCTGCACCTGTCGCCCAAGCACGAGAGCAGCGCCGATCAACTGCTGCAGCGCTGCACGCGTATGCCAGTGGTCAAGGTGACCACGGCACAGAAGATCCAGCCCAACCACGTCTACGTCATCTCGCCGTCGCTCGATTTGCTGATGAACGACGGCAGCCTGACCGTGCAACAGGCCACGCGGCCGCGTGGGCGGCATACCGTGATCGATACCTTCTTTCGTACGTTGGCGCTCGCGCATCGGGATCGCGCGATCGGCATCGTGCTGTCGGGCACGGGAGGCGATGGCTCGCTGGGCGTGGCCGCACTGAAGGAGAACGGCGGGGTGACCCTGGCGCAGTCTCCGGATGACGCCGAATACGATGCGATGCCGCGCAATGCGATCGCCAGCGGCTTCGTGGACTTCGTGCTGCCTGCGGTGGAGATGCCGCAGACCCTGTTGCAGCTGTGGCACAACGCGCGGCAGATCGTGCTGCCGGCGGATGGCGAGATCGATGAGCCGATGATCTCCAAGAAGGTCCAGGCCAGCCGCAGCGACGAGGCCACGTTGCGCGAGATCCTGAACATTCTCGCCTCCCGCACCGGGCACGATTTCCACCATTACAAGCGCGCCACCGTGCTGCGTCGCATCGAGCGGCGGCTGCAGGTGAACATGCTCAAGGATATCGCCAGCTATCGCGACTTCCTGGCCGAGAACGAGGCGGAAACCGCGGCGCTGCTCAGCGACATGCTGATCAGCGTGACCAGCTTCTTCCGCGACCGCGAGGCATTCGAGGCGCTGGAGCGCGACATCCTGCCCGAGCTGATGGAGCGCGGGCAGGAGAACGGCGGCGTACGGGTGTGGACGCCCGGTTGCGCGACCGGCGAGGAATCCTATTCCATCGCCATGCTGCTGTGCGACGAGGGCGCACGCATGGAACCGGCGCTGCAGGTACAGGTGTTCGCCACCGACATCGACGAGCGCGCGCTGACCCGCGCGCGCGCCGGGCTGTATCCGGATTCGGTCGTGGCCGACCTCGCGCCCACCCGGCTGCGCGAGTATTTCACCAAGGAGCAGCACCAGTACCGGGTGAAAAAGCACGTGCGCGACAAGGTGCTGTTCGCTGCGCACAACGTGCTGCGCGATCCGCCGTTCTCGCGCGTGGACCTGATCGTGTGCCGAAACCTGCTGATCTATCTGGACCGCGACATCCAGATGCGGCTGTTGCAGATGTTCCATTTCGCGCTCAATCCGCGCGGCTATCTGTTCCTGGGCAGTTCCGAGTCGGCCGACGCGGCGTCGGGGCTGTTCGAGCCGGTGGACAAGAAGAACCGGATCTTCCGTGCGCGCACCCAGTCGCGCGGCGTGCACACGCCCAGCCTGCCGCTGCGCGCGGGGCCGCGGCAGGGACCGTTGCCGGCCTCCGACACGCGGACGCGCGGCTTCTCCTTCGCCGAGATCCATCAGCGCGTGCTGGAGCACTACGCGCCGCCGAGCGTGATCGTCGACCACGACTACACCATCGTGCACATGTCCAGCGAGGTCGGCCGCTTCATGAAGTTCGCCGGCGGCGAGCCCAGCTACAACCTGCTGGCGGTGATCGACCCGGCACTGCGCCTGGAACTGCGCAGCGCGCTGTTCCAGGCCGTGCACAGCAAGCGCAGCGTCGAGGCGCGGCAGGTGCGGCTGGAACGCAACGGCGTGCAGAGCTACCTGAACATGGTGGTTCGGCCGTTCCGCGACCCGGATGCGGACGCCAACTTCATGTTGGTGTTCTTCGACGAGGTCGACGACACCCTGAGCCCGAAGCAGGCCGACGTCGCAAGTCCGCCGGCCAAGGACGCGGTGGTGCTGCGCCTGGAGGAGGAACTGCAACTGACGCGCGATCGCTTGCAGACCACCATCGAGCAGTCGGAAACCTCGACCGAGGAACTGAAGGCGTCGAACGAAGAACTGCAGGCGATCAACGAGGAACTGCGCTCGGCCACCGAGGAACTGGAGACCAGCAAGGAAGAACTGCAGTCGCTCAACGAGGAATTGACCACGGTCAATTACGAGCTGAAGACCAAGGTCGACGAATCGGCGGAGATCAACGACGACCTGCGCAATTTCATCGCCTCCACCGAGATCGCGACGGTGTTCGTCGACGCGGAGTTGCGGATCAAGCGCTACACGCCGCACGCCGAGGCGATCTTCAGCATCATTCCCGCCGACATCGGCCGGCGCCTGCTGGACATCACCCATCGCCTGGACTATCCGCAATTGGCGGCGGATGTGCGCGGCGCGTTCACCTCGCTGCAGATGCACGAACGCGAAGTCCATGCCACCGATGGGCGCACCTACATCGCCCGGGTGCTGCCATATCGGACGCAGGAAAACCGGATCGATGGCGCGGTCCTGACCTTCATCGACCTGACCCGGCTGCGCCGTGCCGAACAGTTGGCGCGCGCCTCCGGCGTGTCGGCAGGCGAGCCGGCCCTGGTCACGTTGGACGCGGACGGCCTGGTGCGGCGCTGGAGCGCGGGTGCGACCCGGCTGCTTGGATACGCGGCCGGCGATGTCTTGGGCACGCCGTTTTCGCTGTTGTATGCGACCAGTCAGCCGGCTACCGCAATGCCGCTCATCGATACCGTAGAGCCGGCGACCGAACGACGTACCCTGCTGCACCGAGATGGACAGGAAGGGGAGTTCGTCGAAACCAGTATCCGGCTCGATACGACGGTACTCAAGCTGCTGTGGCCTACGCATGTGGAACGGGCGTCCACCGCAATGGCCGGCCGGTTGGCGACCAATGCCGAAGATGTGGCCGTCGCCGATCAGGAGTTGAAAGGCGATTTCCTGGCGGTCATGTCGCACGAACTGCGGCATCCGTTGAACCTGATCAGCGTGAATGTCGAGCTGCTGTCGCGCACGCCCGAGGTGCGCGCGTCGCGCAAGGGCAGCGGTATCGTCGATGTGGTCAAACGTGCCATCAAGGGACAGGCCAAGATCATCGACGACCTGCTCGACCTGTCGCGCATCCGTACCGGCAAGTTGCACCTGAATATCGTCGATCTGCCCTTGCTGGACCTGGCCCGCAACCTCGTGGATGTGGCCGCGGCCGACGTGTCGGCCTCCGAGCTGGACGTCAGCCTAGTGTGCGAGGACGAAGGCCCGGTGGTGCGCGGCGACCCACAGCGCGTCGAGCAGATCGTCTGGAACCTGCTGTCCAACGCGATCAAGTTCACGCCTCCCGGCGGGCGCGTGCGGGTGCACGTGTCCAGCTTCGGCGGTTACGCCCGGCTGTCGGTGGAAGACAGCGGGCACGGCATCAGTGCGGATTTTCTGCCGCGCGTCTTCGATATGTTCGGCCAGGCGGCGGCACGCGCGGCCAGCAAGCAGACCGGGCTGGGCATCGGCCTGGCGCTGGTGCGGCAATTGGTGGACCAGCATGGAGGACGCGTCGAGGCCTTGTCGCCCGGCGTCGGCAAGGGCAGTACCTTCGTGGTGTGGCTGCCGTTGGCGAAACCGAACGCGGTGCGGGCGTCGGAGGAGATCGGCGTCGACATCGCCCCTTGCGCCGGTCTGCGCGTGCTGGTGGTGGACGACAGCCGCGACACCGCCGAGTCCTTGGCCACCTTGCTGGAACTGGAAGGCGCCGAAGTGGGCGTGGCGACGTCCGGTGCGGCGGCGCTGGAGCTCGCGGCGGCAAACCACTTCGACATCGTGCTCTCGGACATCGGCATGCCCGACATGAATGGATTGGCCCTGATCGCCCGGCTGCGACGGTTACCGGCTTACGCGGAGGTGCCGGCGCTGGCCCTGTCCGGCTTCGGTGCACAGGCCGATGTCGCGCGGGCGCTGGCGGCGGGATTCAGCGCACACATCAACAAGCCTGTGGTGGTGGACGATCTGCTGATGGAGATCCGGCGGCTCACCGGACAGCGGCGACGCAGCCGCGGGTAGCCGCCGTACGGCACGGGCGCCCTGGGTGTGGCGGATGCAGGAGTGCCGGCGCGGTGGCACGTGCCGGTGTGAGGTGGTTCAGCGGGGCAGGGGCGGAGCGAGGACGAGGGACGACGATGAACGAGCAACAGTTGATGCACGACATCCGCAACCAGATCAATTCCATCTGCATGGCCGGACGCCTGGCCAAGCGCGCGGCGGAGCTGGGGCAGGAGGCGCTGATGCGCGATTGTCTGGAGAAGATCGACGTGGCCTGCGAGAAGTGCGTGCAATTGCTGGTCCCGCCGCCAGCGCGCCGCGAGTGACCGCGCCGGCGATCCACCACCCGCCGCCGCACCGCCGAGCGGCGGCGATGGCGCAGATGTGTGCGTCGCATTTGCGCAGTTTGCGGTCATCCGTTTGCTGTGTTGCAGCAATTGCGTGGTGCGCGACGCGCTGGCGTGGGGGCGCCCGAAGGAGCGACAGCGCGGTGTCGAAGGCGTTGCAGGTATTCCCTGCCTATAGCGCAATCCGATAAGCCCCTGCATTCATGGCATACGCCAACGGTCGGTTGACAGCGTTTGTCGGTTGCGAAAGCGTAGGCGCGCTTGCAGACACGGCGCGGCCATTGCGTGCCGCGCCACTGCACTCATCGGCCCTGGAGAGGATCTCGTGGAAACGCAACCCAACCGTCCGTCTGCGGTCCGTCAGCCTCTGATCCTGACCGCCATCGTCGGCTTCGCACTGCTGGCTGCCGTCGGCGCCGGCCAGTCGGCGCCACAGGCGGCGGTCCCCGCGCCGCCGCCGATCCATCCGGACCGGTGGCCGTCGCCGGCCTGGCCGCTGCAGGAGGATCCGGCGCTGGAGGCGCGCATCACCACGCTGATGGCGCAGATGTCGGTGGAGCAGAAGGTCGGGCAGACCGTGCAGGGCGACATCGGCAGCATGACCCCGGACGACGTGCGCCGCTATCACATTGGCTCGGTGCTGGCCGGCGGCAATTCCGATCCCGGCGGCAAGTACGACGCCAGCCCGGCGCAGTGGCTGGCGCTGGCCGATGCCTACTACGCGGCGTCGATGCAGAAAGACGGTGCCGGCCCGGCGATTCCGATCATCTTCGGCATCGATGCGGTGCACGGGCAGAGCAACATCGTCGGTGCCACACTGTTCCCGCACAACATCGGCCTGGGCGCCACCCGCGACCCGGCGCTGATGCGCAAGATCGGCGAGATTACCGCCGCCGAAACGCGCACCACCGGCATGGAGTGGACCTTCGCCCCGACCGTGGCGGTGCCGCAGGACGACCGCTGGGGCCGTACCTACGAGGGCTATTCCGAGTCGCCCGAGGTGGTGGCGAGCTATGCCGGCCAGATGGTCGAGGGCCTGCAGGGCGTGCCCGGTACGCCCGGTTTCCTGGATGGCTCGCATGTGATTTCCTCGGTCAAGCACTTCCTCGGCGATGGCGGTACCACCGACGGCAAGGACCAAGGCGATACCCGGATCAGCGAGCAGCAGCTGCGCGACATCCACGGCGCCGGCTACCCGCCGGCGATCGCCGCCGGCGCGCAAACGGTGATGGCCTCGTTCAACAGCGTCAACGGGGTCAAGATGCACGGCAACACGGTCATGCTGACCGACGTGCTGAAGGGGCAGATGCATTTCGGCGGCTTCGTGGTCGGCGACTGGAATGGCCACGCCCAGGTCCCCGGCTGCCGCAAGGACGACTGCCCGGCCGCGTTCAACGCCGGCGTGGACATGCTGATGGCCCCGGACAGTTGGAAGGGCGTCTACGAGAACGCGCTGAAGGCAGTGAAGTCGGGCGAGATCCCGATGGCGCGGCTGGACGATGCGGTCCGGCGCATCCTGCGGGTGAAGCTGCGCTTGGGCCTGTTCGAGGCCGGCAAGCCGTCGCAGCGCCCGCTCGGCGGGAAGTTCGAACTGCTCGGCGCCCCCGAGCACCGCGCGGTGGCGCGGCAGGCGGTGCGCGAATCGCTGGTGCTGCTGAAGAACCAGCAGCAATTGTTGCCGCTGAAGCCGCAGCTCAAGCTGCTGGTGGCCGGCGACGGCGCCAACGACATGGGCAAGCAGGCCGGCGGCTGGACCCTGAACTGGCAGGGCACCGGCACCAAGCGCGCCGATTACCCCAACGGCACCACCCTCTGGGAGGGCCTGCAGCAGCAGGTCAGCGCCGCCGGCGGCAGCGCTGAGCTGGCGGTGGACGGCAAGTTCACCACCAAGCCCGACGTGGCGGTGGTGGTGTTCGGCGAACATCCCTATGCCGAGTTCCAGGGCGACATCGCCACGCTGCTGTACAAGCCCGGCGACGACAGCGACCTGGAACTGATCAAGTCGCTCAAGGCGCAAGGCATCCCGGTGGTGGCGGTGTTCCTGAGCGGGCGGCCGCTGTGGGTGAACCGCGAGATCAATGCCGCCGACGCCTTCGTCGCGGCCTGGTTGCCGGGCTCGGAAGGCGCCGGCATCGCCGACGTGCTGCTGCGCAAGCCCGACGGCAGCGTGCAGTACGATTTCCACGGCAAGCTGAGCTTCTCCTGGCCGCGCACCGCGGTGCAGTTCGCCAACAACGTCGGGCAGAAGAACTACAACCCGCAGTTCGCCTTCGGCTACGGCCTCACCTACGAAGACAAGGGCGATCTGAGTCGCCTGTCCGAGGTGTCGGGCGTGTCCGGCGCGCAGGCGGTGGGCGGGGTGTACCTGGACCGCGGCAAGCCGGCGGCGGGCATCAACCTGATCCTGTTCGGCGCCACCCAGGCCAACCTGCCGGCGACAACCTTTCCGGCCGCGCTGGCCGACGGCTCGCTGAAGGTCACCGCGATCGACCACAAGGCGCAGGAGGATGCGCGTCGCTTCGTCTGGTCCGGCAGCGGCAAGTCGGGGCTGGCGCTGGTGTTGCCCAAGCCGCTGGACGTCTCGCGCGAGAGCAATGGCGACGTGCAATTGATCCTGACTCTGAAAGTGGACGCGGCCCCGGGCGCCGCCACGCGCATCGGCGTGGCCTGCGGCCACGACTGCGGTGCGCGCCTGGACCTGGGCAAGGCGCTGGCCGCGCTGCCCAAGGGCGAGTGGCGCACCCTCGGCGTGCCGCTGAAGTGCTTCGCGGTGGCCGGCGCCGACGTGACCCGGCTTGAGCGCCTGCCGGTGATCGAGAGCGACGGCGCGCTGGACCTGGCGCTGTCGCGGATCGCGCTGGGCAGCAGCAACGACGCGCAGAGCGTGGTCGGCTGCCCGCTGCATTGAGCGGTGGCAAACGTTTTTCTTGAACGAGCGGCGCCGCCCACGCGGGCGGCGTCATGGACAACGGTGCGACAGGGCTACGGCCCGTAGGAGAAGGCAGTGGGGTTGGCGACGTTGGATGTGGCGATTGTGGTGGTCTACCTGGCGGGCATTTTCCTGCTCGCGCAATGGGTGTCGCGGGAGAAGGCCGGGCACAGCAAGAGCGCCGAGGACTACTTCCTGGCCAGCAAGACCCTGCCGTGGTGGGCGATCGGCGCCTCGCTGATCGCGGCGAACATCTCCGCCGAACAGATCATCGGCATGGCCGGCTCCGGCTACGCGATCGGCCTGGCGATCGCCTCCTACGAATGGATGGCGGCGCTGACGTTGCTGATCGTCGGCAAGTTCTTCCTGCCGATCTTCCTGCGCAACGGCATCTACACCATGCCGCAGTTCCTGGAGCAGCGCTACGGCAAGTGGATCCGCACGCTGATGGCGGTGTTCTGGCTGCTGCTGTACGTGTTCGTCAACCTGACCTCGATCCTGTGGCTGGGCTCGATCGCGGTGAGCCAGGTCACCGGCATGGACCAGACCCTGGCGCTGGCGCTGATCGGCGTGTTCGCGCTGGTCTACCAGCTCTACGGCGGGCTGAAGGCGGTGGCGTTGACCGACATCGTGCAGGTCACCTTGCTGGTGCTGGGCGGCCTGCTGGTCGCCGGCCTGACCCTGTCGCGGATCGGCGACGGCGCCGGCGTGCTCGCCGGCTTCCGCCATCTGTGGAACGCGCACCCCGAGCACTTCCACATGATCCTGTCCAAGGACAACCCGTTCTACAAGGATCTGCCGGGCCTGAGCGTGCTGATCGGCGGCCTGTGGGTGATGAACATCAGCTACTGGGGCTTCAACCAGTACATCATCCAGCGCGCGCTGGCGGCCAAGAACATCGGCGAGGCGCAGAAGGGCATGGTGTTCGCCGCGTTCCTGAAGCTGTTGATGCCGGTGGTGGTGGTGGTGCCGGGCATCGCCGCGGTGGTGCTGGCGCCGGACCTGGCCAAGCCCGACCAGGCCTATCCGACCATGATGCAGCTGCTGCCCAGCGGCATCCTCGGCCTGGTGTTCGCCGCCCTGGTGGCGGCGATCGTGGCCTCGCTGGCGTCCAAGATCAATTCGGTGGCGACCATCTTCACGCTGGACTTCTACGCCAAGTTCCGCCCGCAGGCCGACCAGCCGCAGCTGGTGCGGGTCGGCCGCGTGGCCGCGGTGGCCTCGGTGCTGATCGGCATCCTCACCGCGCGGCCGCTGTTGGGCAATTTCGACCAGGGCTTCCAGTTCATCCAGGAATTCACCGGCTTCTTCACCCCGGGCGTGGTGGTGATCTTCATGCTCGGCCTGTTCTGGAAGCGCGCCAACGAAGCCGGCGCGCTGACCGCGGCGATCGGCTCGGTGCTGCTGTCGTTCGCGCTGAAGAAGCTGTGGCCGGAACTGCCGTTCATGGACCGCATCGGCCTGGTGTTCGTGCTGTCGCTGGCGGCGGCGGTGCTGGTGTCGCTGCTGACCCCGCAGGCGCCGGCGCGCGACCTGATCCGCACCGACGACGTGCGCTACGGCACCACGCTGGGCTTCAAGCTCGGCGCGGCCGCGGTGATCGCGATCCTGGTGGCGCTGTACGCGGTGTTCTGGTGAGCCGCGGCTGGGCCGTGGCGCGGCACGCTCAGGCGTCGCCGCCCTGCCACGGCTCGGCCAGCCAGGCGTCGAGCGCGTCGGCCGGCATCGGCCGCGCGATCCAGTAGCCCTGGCCTTCGTCGCAGCCCCAGTCGCGCAGCATCGCGTACACGGTCTCGCTCTCGATGCCCTCGGCCACCACCTGCTGGCCGAAATCGTGGCCGAGATGGATCATCGACGGCACCAGCATGCCGTCGCTGCGGCTGCCGGGCAGGGCGCGGATGAACGACTGGTCGATCTTCAGCGCGCTGGCCGGGATGCTCTTCAGATAGCCGAGGTTGCTGTAGCCGGTACCGAAGTCGTCGATGGCGATCTTCACCCCGAGCGCGCTGATCTGCTGCAGCTGTTCGGCCACCCGCTGCGGATCGCGGATCATCGCGCTCTCGGTGAATTCGATCTCCAGCGCGCCGGGCGCCAGCGCATGCTGCTGCAGCAGCGCCTGCAGCCGGGCGATGAAGTCGGCCTGTTCCAGATCCACCGCCGACACGTTCAGCGCTACGCTGAAGGTATAGCCGCGCTGTTGCCACAGCGCCGCCTGGGCGATGCCGGCGCGCAGCACCCAGGCGGTGATCCGGCTCATCAGCGCGGTCTTTTCCGCCAAGGGGATGAAGTCGTTCGGCGCCACCGTGCCCAGCAACGGATGCTGCCAGCGCAGCAGCGCTTCCACGCCCACGCATTCGCCGCTGCGCAGGCTCACCCGCGGCTGGTAATGCAGGCTCAGCTGGTTCCGTGCCTCCAGCGCCTCCGGCAAGGCGGCGAGGATCCGGAAGGCATTGCGCTGGTTGGCGTCGTGGTTGCGCTCGTACAGGCTCCAGCGCTGCCCGCGCTGGCGCGCCATGTCCACCGCGGTGGTCAGCGAGCGCACCGTATGGTTGGCGCTCAGCGCCCCGTCCAGGCGCACCGCGCCCAGCGAGGGACTGGCCGCGTGCGGAATGCCCTGGTGGTCGATCGCCGTGGCGAAGGCGCTGCAGACGTGCTCGCACCAGTCCTCCAGATGCGCCGTGTCGCTGCCTTCCATGATGAACACGAAGGTGGTGGTGTCGATGCGGTACAGCGGCAGGCTGCCCAGCGCCTTGCGCAGGCGATCGCGCGTGGCAAGCAGGTAGCCCTCGGCATACTCCCAGCCCAGCGCCTTGACCATGTCGCGGAAATAGTCGATGCCGCACACGTCGATCGCCACCGCGGTGTCGTGCTGATCCGCGCTCTGCAGCGACAGCCACATGGTCAGGTCGTCGTTGAAGCGGCTGCGGTTGGGCAGGCCGGTCAGCGCATCGACGAAGCCGCTGTTGCGCAGCGTGTCGATGCGCACCATCAACAGGTCGCGCAGGTCCTGCAGGGTGCGGCGCGCGACCTCGTCGAACTCGTGGCGCGGCTCGGTATCGATCACGCACAGCGTGCCGAGGCTGGCGCCGTCGGCCATCAGCAGCGGGGCTCCGGCATAGAAGCGGATGAACGGCGGGCCGGTGACCAGCGGATTGTCGCGGAAGCGCGGATCCTGGCGCGCGTCGGCCACCACCATCAGTTCCGGGCTGTGGATCGCATGTGCGCAGAACGCCTGGCTGCGCGGCGTCTGCGCAACCTCCAGGCCGACCCGGGACTTGAACCACTGGCGCTGTTCGTCGATCAGCGAGACCAGCGCGATCGGCACCCGCAGGTAGCGGGACGCCAGCTGCGTGACCAGGTCGAACACCTGGTCGGCGGGCGTGTCCAGCAGGCACAGCTGGCGCAGGGCGCTGAGCCGTTGCGGCTCGTCCAGCAAGGCGGGTGGTGGAGATTTCAACATGCCGGGTTAGCGGCCCGGCGCCAGGGGACTTGAGCGCCAGACCCAGGCGCGGTTCACGCCGCCGCCGCGCAGCTCAGCGTGGCGGATCGCGCTGCGGGCTGGGCCGCTTGGCCAGCTTGCGCTGCAACGAACGGCGGTGCATGCCGAGCAGGCGCGCGGCCGCGGAGACGTTGCCGCCGGTCTCGTGCATGGCCTGCTGGATGTGCTCCCACTGCAGGCGGCTGAGCGGGGTCATCGCGTCCGGCACGTCGCTGCCGTCCTCGTCCTCCTCTTCCTCGGCCTCCAGGCCGATCGCGCGCAGGATCATCGGTACGGTGGCCGGCTTGGGCAGGTAGTCGTCGGCGCCGAGCTTGATCGCCTCCACCGCGGTGGCGATGCTGGCGTAGCCGGTGACCAGCAGGATGCGCATGTCGGCGCGGATCGCGCGCAGCGGCTGGATCAGTGCCAGGCCGGATTCGTCGCCGAGCTTGAGGTCGATCAGCGCGTAGTCCGGTGGTGCCTCGGCGGCCAGCGCCAGCGCGGCGGCGGCGCTGTCGGCGGTGCGCGTCTCCAGGCCGCGGCGGGCGAGGGTGCGCTGCAGGGTGCGCAGGTACAGCGGATCGTCGTCGACCAGCAGGCCCAGCGGGGTATCGGTGTTCATGCGGAGGTCTCCAGGGCGAGCAGCGGCAGGCGGAAGCCGACCCGGGCGCCATGGTCCGGCGCCGGCTCGGTCCACAGCTCGCCGCCCAGGCGTTCGATGGTCGCATGCGACAGCGCCAGGCCCACGCCCATGCTTTCGGGCTTGCCGCTGCGGAACAGGGTGGCCGGCAGGCCGACCTGGTTGGCGTCGAAGCCGCCGCCGTAATCGCGGACCTCGCCGACCAGTTCGCTGCCGGTGACGCGCACGCTCAGGTCCACCTGCGGATGGCCCGCGCGTTCGCCGGCGTCGGCGGCGTTGTTCAGCAGCACCTGCAGCAGATGGCCGATGGCGCTTTCCATGCGCAGCTGCAGCGGCGCGTCGTCGTTGCGGCGCAGGCGCACGGTGGGCCGCACCAACTGCCATTGGTGCAGCACCTGCGCCAGCGACACGGTCTGCCCGCCGGCGCGCTGCGCCGGGGCGGCCAGCGCCAGTACCCGTTCGCGGCACTGCACCAGGAGTTCGCGCAGGGTGTCCAGGTCCTCGCGCAGTTCCGGCTGGGTGCTCTGTTCGGCGATGTCGTCGGTGAGCAGGGTCATCGTCGCCAGCGGCGTGTTCAGTTCGTGGGCCACCGAGGCGGCATGGGTGGCCAGGGCGACGATGCCCTCGTTGCGGGTGAAGCGCTCGCGCAGCAACGCCAGCTCGCGCTCGCGTTCGCGCATGGCCATCGCCAGGCGGGTGGAGAACACCAACACCACCACGGTGGACAGCAGGAAGTTGGCGGCCATGCCCCAGCGCTGCAGGTCCAGCGCCTGGTAGGGGCCGTGCGGCAGCGGCAGGCCGAACAGCGCGCTGACCGCATAGCCGGCCACGCAGGCCAGCGCCACCGCCAGCGCCCAGCGCAGCGGCAGGGCCAGCACCGCCAGCGCGATCAGCACCAGGAACAGCGAGCCGAAGGCGTTGCCGATGCCGCCGCTCCAGCCGACCATCCAGGTCAGCACCGTCACGTCGACCAGGATGTGGCCGAAGGCGGTGGCCGGCGCGGCCGAGTCGGCATGGCGCAGGCGCAGCTGCGCGTACAGGTTGAACAGCGCCAGCACCGCCACGCCGGCCCATAGCGGCGCCTGCGGCAGCGGCAACTGCAGCGGCCAGGTCGCCACCAGGATCGTCGCGGCCTGGCCGGCGGTGGCCAGCCAGCGCAGGCTGCACAGGGTGCGCAGGAAGGAGGCGTCGGTGGAATCCATGCTGCGCATCGTATGCGCTGGGCCGGGGGCCTGCCTGCGACAAACCGTCGCAGCGGTGCCGCCTCGCTGAATCGCCGGTGCCGGTGCATGCGGCAGGACGCGCCGCGCAGGCTAAAATGGGCAAATGTACGACGCCGTCAGCCGCCCCACGCCTCCCGCCGACGCCGCGCCCTGGGCGCGCCGTCTCACCCAGCCGGTCCGCATCGGCGGCGTCACCATGGGCGGCGGCAAGCCGGTGGTGGTGCAGTCGATGACCAACACCGACACCGCCGACGTCGCCTCCTCGGTCAAGCAGGTGGCCGAACTGTGGCGCGCAGGCTCGGAACTGGTGCGCCTGACCGTCAACAATCCCGAGTCGGCGGCGGCGATCCCGCGCATCGTCGACAAGCTGCGGATGATGGGCATCGAGGTGCCGCTGATCGGCGACTTCCACTACAACGGCCATCATCTGCTGGCCGCCGAGCCGGCCTGTGCCGAGGCGCTGGCCAAGTACCGGATCAATCCCGGCAACGTCGGCTTCGGCAAGAAGAAGGACACCCAGTTCGCGCAGCTGATCGAGTTCGCGCTGAAGTACGACAAGCCGGTGCGCATCGGCGCCAACTGGGGTTCGCTGGACCAGGCGCTGGCCGCGCAACTGATGGACGAGAACTCGCGGCGCGAGGTGCCGTGGGATGCCGGCCGGGTGTTGCGCGAAGCGCTGATCCGTTCGGCGCTGGACTCGGCCGAGCGTGCGGTGGAACTGGGCCTGGGCCGCGACCGCATCGTGCTCAGTTGCAAGGTCAGCGGCGTGCAGGAGCTGATCGCGGTATACCGCGACCTGGCGCAGCGCTCGGACTTCGCCCTGCACCTGGGCCTGACCGAGGCCGGCATCGGCAGCAAGGGCATCGTCGCCTCCAGCGCGGCACTGGCCGTACTGCTGCAAGAGGGCATCGGCGACACCATCCGCATCTCGCTGACCCCCGAGCCGGGGCAGTCGCGCACGCAGGAGGTGATCGTCGCCCAGGAACTGCTGCAGACCACCGGCCAGCGCGCCTTCACCCCCCTGGTCACCGCCTGCCCGGGCTGCGGCCGCACTACCTCCGAGTTCTTCCAGGAGCTGGCGAAGGTGGTGCAGAACCACGTCCGCGCCAAGATGCCGGAGTGGAAGGTGACCCATCCCGGCGCCGAGAGCATGACCCTGGCGGTGATGGGTTGCGTGGTCAACGGGCCGGGCGAGTCGCGCCACGCCAACATCGGCATCTCGCTGCCGGGCACCGGCGAGGCGCCGGCCGCGCCGGTGTTCATCGACGGCGAGAAGAAGGTGACCCTGCGCGGCGAGAACATCGCCCACGAGTTCGTCGCACTGATCGACGACTACGTCGAACGTACCTATGTCCGCCGCACCGGGTGAGTCCGCCGCCGAGGCGGCCGGCCTGCGCCGCTGGCTGCGGCTGAACGCGTGGCGCGTGGTGCTGCTGTTCGCCGGGGTGTTGCTGCCGCTGGGCGTGTTCGTGATGCTGGCCGAGGACGTGCACGCACTCGAAGACCTGTATTTCGACGAGCCGCTGCTGTGGAGCATGCGTGGGCTGACCAGCCCCGGCTGGGACCGCTTCTTCACCGTGGTCACCGAGGCCGGCTACCAGTACGGGGTGATTCCGCTGGACACGCTGATCGTGCTGGTGCTGCTGGGCCTGCGTCGTTGGCGCGAGGCGCTGTTCGCCGCACTGTCCTTCATCGGCTCGGCGCTGCTGAACATGGGTGCCAAGCAGTTCTTCCAGCGCGACCGGCCCAGTCTGTGGGAGTCGATCGCGCCCGAGCACCACACCTTCAGTTTTCCCAGCGGCCACGCGATGGGCTCGATGACCCTGGCGGCGGTGCTGATCGCGCTGAGCTGGCGCACCCGCTGGCGCTGGCCGGTGCTGTGGTTGGCCGGCAGCTTCACCCTACTGGTCGGCGTGTCGCGGGTGTACCTGGGGGTGCATTACCCCTCCGACATCCTCGGCGGCTGGAGCGCGGCGCTGGTGTGGGTGGTGGGGCTGTACCTGCTGCTGTTCCGCGGCGAGCGCCGGCCGCGCTGGCGGGGGCGGCGCGCACTGGCCGCCACCGACGCGCGCTGACGCCAACGCGGGGGCGTCGCCGCGCGTTACCAGCTCGAACTCGCGCCGCCGCCGCCGGAGCTGCCGCCGCCGGAGGACGAGTCGCTGCTGGAGGACGAAGAGGAGGAGGACGAGGACGAGGACGATCCTGCGGACTCGGCTGCGGCGCGTTCCTTGGCGGCCTGGGCGGCGTGGTAGCTGGCGGTGTAGGCGAACACCCCGGGGGCGGTCTCGGCGATATGGCCCTTGCGGATCAGCGCATTGCGCTTTCGCGCCTGCGCCTGCATGAAGCGGCTGTAGCGCTGCGGCGAGCGGTAGCGCTGCGCGGCGATGGCCAGGGTCAGCACCAGGACCAGCAGTTCCAGCGCCAGGAAGATCACCGTCATCGTCATCGACCTGGCCGACAGCAGTATCACGAAGATGCCGGGGTTGGCGCTCAGGAACAGGCGGATGAACCACGCCCAGAAGCCGCCACGTGCGCTGTTCTGGACCAGTTCCTCGGGCTTGGCCGACAGGCGCGGGTGCCGCCGCAGCAGGCGCCTGCGCAGATAGCCGGTCCAGGCCTGGCGCAGCGGCAGCAGCAGCCACACCAGCACCAGCAGGCCGGCCCAGGCGATGGCGCCGCGCCGCCAGTGCATGCCGTCGTCGGCCGGTTGCGCCAGTTCGGCGATGGCGTCGGGATCCTGTGCAGCGGCGCGGCTCATGAAGTCGAATGCCGCCACGATGGCGTCGGCGGTGTCGCCCTGGCGCAGGCGCGGGGCCAGGTAGTCGTCCAGCGCGTGGCGGGCGACCACGTCGGGCAACACGCCTTCCAGGCCGTAGCCGACTTCGAAGCGCGAACGCCGGTCCTGCATCGCCAGCACCAGCAGCAGGCCGTTGTCGCTGCCCTGCCGGCCGAGCCGCCAGGTGCGGAAAGCGCGCTCGGCCAGGCGTTCGATCGGTTCGTCCTGCAGCGAAGGCACGAGGTAGACCGCGCCCCAGATGTGCTGGCGTTCGCGCAGGCGCTGCAGCGCCGCGTTGATCCGCTGGGTGTCGTCCGCGCTGAGCGTGCCGGCGGGATCGACCACGTTGGGCGTGTAGGGCGGAATGGCGACGGCGCCGATGCCGCGTACCGGCCACAGCAGCAGGGCCAGGACCAGCAGGGCGCCGAGCCGAACCGGCGTTCGCACGCGCGAGGCGCCGGCCTGGCGGCGGCAGGTGATGGCCGCGGATCGCTGGGCGTTCCTGTGCATCGCTAGGCCAGGCTATACAAGGCAGCGGCGCGCGCATGCAGCGCGGTCGTGTCGAACAGCGGCACCGCCGCGTCGGCCGGGCCGACCAGCAATCCGATCTCGGTGCAGCCCAGGATCACCGCCTCCGCGCCCTGCGCCTGCAGCCCGGCGATCACTTCGCGGTAGCGCAGCCGCGACGGCGCCTGCACCAGGCCCTGGCACAGCTCTTCGTAGATGATGCGGTGGACGTCCTCGCGTGTCGGCGCATCCGGGATCAGCACGTCGAAGCCGCGCCGTTGCAGCCGTTCGCGGTAGAACGCTTGTTCCATGGTGAAGCGCGTGCCGAGCAGGCCGACGCGGACGATGCCGGCGGCCTGCAGCGCATCGGCGGTGGCATCGGCGATGTGCAGCAGCGGCAACGGGACCGCGGCGGCGATCGCGTCGGCGACGCAGTGCATGGTGTTGGTGCACAACACCAGGAAATCGGCACCGCCGGCCTGCAATGCGCGCGCCGAGGCCGCCAATACGGCGCCGGCCGCATCCCAGTCGCCGGTGCGCTGATAGTGCGCAATCTCGTGGAAGTCCACGCTGTGCAGCAGAAGCTTGGCCGAATGCAGTCCGCCCAGTCGTGCGCGCACCGTCTCGTTGATGTGCCGGTAGTAGGGCAGGGTGGATTCCCAGCTCATGCCGCCGATCATGCCGATGGTCTTCATCCTGCGCCGCGTGCCGTGGTTGCGTGTGCGCGAGGATGGTAGCGGCATCGGCCACGCGCAGCGACCGCGCGTTGCGCCTGCGCCGGCGATGGTCGGCAAGCCATGGCGTGTCGCGGCATCGTGCGCGGCACTCAGGCGTCCAGCGTTGGTGGCGTGCCGGCACCGGCGCGCGCCGCACGCCGCGCCAGCACCGCCTCGCGGTGGGCGATGTAGGCGTTGGCGCCGAGGATCACCAGCGCGCCCAGCACGGTGCCGCCATCCGGGGTTTCGTCGAACAGCCACCAGCCGAACAGCGCCACCAGCGGCAGCTGGGTGAAGCTGATCGGGGTCAGCGCGGAGACCTCGCCGAGGCGCAGCGCATGCGTCCACAGCAACTGGCCGAGGGTGCCGAACAGGCCGGTGGCCAGCAGCCACAGCCAGTCGATGCCGTGCGGCCAGCGCCACACGAACAACGCCGGCAGCAGCGACATCGGCACCCAGAATGCGTAGGTGTAGAACACCACCGTGTTGGCGGCGTCCACCCGTGCCAGTTGCTTGATCTGGATCGCGACCAGCGCGCTCATCACCGCCGCCAGCACCGCCACCAACGTTCCGGGGCTGAACGCGGCGGCGCCGGGGCGCACGATCAGCAGCACCCCGGCGAAGCCGCACAGCACCGCCAGCCAGCGCCGTAGGCGCACCGTCTCGCCCAGCCACAGCGCAGCGGCCAGGGTCGCGAACAGCGGGGTGGAGTAGGACAGGGCGATCGCCTGCGACAGCGGCAGGTGGCCGATCGCCCAGAACCCGGCCAGCATCGACACCAGGCCGATCGCGGTGCGCAGCAGGTAGCGCGGCAGTTGCGCGGTGCGCGGCCACGGCCGGCCCGGACGCAGCAGCATCGGCAGCAGGAACAGCAGGCCGAACAGGTTGCGGAAGAACGCGATCTGCAGGGTGGACAGGTGTGCCGACGCCAGCCGGATCGCCACCACCATCAGCCCGAAGGCCATCGTACTCGCCAGCATCAGCAGCGCCGCGCGCAGCGACGTGGGCGCGGCTACCACTGCGCGCCGACGATGCGCGGCTCCGGCTCCAGGATCACGCCGAAGCGCTCGCCCACCGAGGCGGTGATGCGTCGCGCCAGGTCCAGCAGCTCGGCACCGCTGGCCTGGCCGTGGTTGACCAGCACCAGCGCATGCGCGGCGGACACGCCGGCGTCGCCGTCGCGGTAGCCCTTCCAGCCGCAGGCCTCGATCAGCCACGCCGCCGACAGCTTGCGCTGGCTGTCGTCGTCGCCGGGATACACCGGCAACGCCGGATGTTCGTGCTGCAGCGCCAGCGCCTGTTCCAGCGGCAGCAGCGGATTCTTGAAGAAGCTGCCGGCGTTGCCGAGCACGTCCGGGTCGGGCAGCTTGCGTCGGCGGATGTTGATCACCGCTTGGGCCACGTCGGGCGCGCCGGGCGTGGCGATGCCCATGGCCTGCAGTTCCTCGCCGATGCCGGCGTAGTCCAGGCGCAGCGCGTGCAGCCGCGGCAGGTTGAACTCCACCGCGGCGATCAGGTAACGGTCGGGCTGGCGCTTGAACAGGCTGTCGCGGTAGCCGAACTCGCAGGCGGCCGCGTCCAGCCGCACGAAGCGCGCGTCGGCGCGGTCGTAGGCCTCGACCACGTGCACGAACTCGCCCATCTGCGCGCCGTAGGCGCCGATGTTCTGGATCGGCGCGGCGCCGACCGTGCCCGGGATCAGCGCCAGGTTCTCCAGGCCGGACAGGCCCTGCGCCAGCGACCACATCACCAGGTCGTGCCAGCCCACGCCGGCGCCGGCGCGGACGATGGCGTAGTCGGCGCGGTGCTCCAGGGTGTCGATGCTGCGGTTGGCGAAGCACAGCACCACGCCGGGCGCATCGCCGGCGAACAGCAGGTTGCTGCCGCTGCCCAGCGGCAGCAGCGCGGCGCCGGCCAGCTCCGGCGCCAGCAGCGCCTCGGGCAGCGCCTCGGGCGCGAAGATCTGCAGCAGCCACGGCGCCTGCGCGGCGACGTGGAAGGTGTTGAGCGCCTGCAGCGGCGCCTGCGCAGTGAGCGACCAGGCCGTGGTGCTCATGAAACGACCACGTCCCCGCGGCTGGGCGCTTCGCGGCGCCGGCGCATCGCCTCGACGCACTCGCCGATCAGCTCCGGCCCGCGGAACACCAGCCCGCTGTAGCACTGCACCAGCGCCGCGCCGGCGGCCATCTTTGCCACCGCGTCGGCGCCGGAGAGGATGCCGCCGACGCCGATCAGCGGGATGCTCTCGGGCAGGCGCGCGCGCAGGCGGCGCAGCACCAGGGTGGACTGGCCCAGCAGCGGCGCGCCGGACAGGCCGCCGCTCTCGGCGCCCAGCGGCTCGTGCTCCAGGCCGGGGCGGGCGACGGTGGTGTTGGTGGCGATCACCCCGTCCACCTGCAGGTCCGACAGCACCCGCGCCGCCGCGTCGATGTCGCTGTCGCTCAGGTCCGGCGCCACCTTGACCAGCATCGGCACGCGCTTGCCGTGGCGCGCGGCCAGCGCTTCCTGCGCCTCGCGCAGGCGCGCGATCAGCTGCCGCAGCGCCTGCTCCTCCTGCAGCTCGCGCAGGCCGGCGGTGTTGGGCGAGGAGATGTTGACCACGACGTAGTCGGCCAGCGCGTAGACCTTTTCCAGGCAGTGCAGGTAGTCGGACGCGGCGTCCTCGTTCGGGGTGTCCTTGTTCTTGCCGATGTTGATGCCGAGCAGGCCGCGCCGGCGCCGCGCGCGCTCGACGTTGCGCACCAGCGCATCCACGCCCAGGTTGTTGAAGCCCATGCGGTTGATGACCGCCTGCTGCCGCGGCAGCCGGAACATGCGCGGCTGCGGATTGCCGGCCTGCGCGCGCGGGGTGACGGTGCCGATCTCGACGAAGCCGAAGCCCAGCGCCAGCAGCGCATCGATGTGCTCGCCGTTCTTGTCCAGGCCCGCGGCCAGGCCGACCGGGTTGGGGAAGTCCAGGCCGAAGGCGCGCGTGGGCATCGGCGCGATCGTGCGCGCCAGCAGTGGATTGGTGCCGGTGCGGTAGGCCAGCTCGATGGCGCGCAGGCCCAGGGCGTGCGCGCGCTCGGCGTCGAAGGCGAACAGGAACGGTCGGGCGAGGGAATACATGGCGTGGCTCAGTTCAGCGTCCCGGCGAAGGCGCGGGTGCGGTAATGGAACGCGACGACACCATCGCGCTGGTGCCGGTCGAACAGCACACGCAACGCTTCCAGCATCGGCGCGTGGCGCGGGTGGCCGGGCAGCGGCGCGTAGGAGGACGACAGCAGGCGTCCGCGCAGCGCCTCGAAGTCCATGCGCTGTTCGTTGGGGAACTGCGCGGTGCCGCGCAGGCCGGCGCCGAACCAGCGCTGCATGGTGGCATCGTCGTGGTAACGCTCGGCCACCGCGCTGTAGTCGGTGCCGTACTCCAGCAGCAACTGCTCGTAGCCTTCCAGGAACGGTGTGGCGTCGAGCAGGCGCGAGTTCCAGTACACCAGCGCAAGACCGCCGGGACGCAGCACCCGTGCCCATTCGCGGCGCACCGCCTCCAGGTCGAACCAGTGGAACGCCTGCGCGGCGCTGATCACATCGACGCTGGCGTCGGCCAGGGTGGTGGCCTCGGCGCTGCCGTCGATGGCGCGGAAGCCCGGCAGGTCCTGCAGCAGCGCCACCGCGGCCTCGCGCATCGCTGCGTTCGGCTCCACCGCCAGGGTCGGGTGCCCGGCCTGCAGGAACAGGCGCGTGGAGATGCCGGTGCCGGCGCCGATGTCGGCGACCAGCGCGTCGCGCGCCACGCCCAGCTCGCCGTGCACCCAGTCCAGCAGCGCCGGCGGATAGCTGGGGCGGTAGCGCACGTAATCGGCGACGCGGTCGCTGAAGCGCTCGCGCGGCGCGGCGGCGTCCCGGCTCACGACTGCGTGCTGGCGAACCAGGCCAGCCCGCCGAAGAACACCACGAAGGCCAGCACCGCCAGGACCGCCAGCACCACCGCAGTCCAGCCCAGGATCAGCCCGCCCACCGCCAGGCCATCGCCCTGGAAGCGCTGTGGCTGGCGACGGATCTCGGCCCGGGCCAGGTGCCCGGTGATGATCGCGCCGAGGCTGCCCAGCACCGGCATCAGGGTCCAGCCGAGAATGCCGGCGACCAGGCTGACCACCGCCAGGGAATTGGTTTCGCGCACCTGACTCATCGCTGTCGCTCCTTGCAAAAGGAAAGGGGGCGGCGGCCGCAGGGTGCGGCCGCCGCACTCACCGCGTCACAGATCGAACTTGATGCCCTGCGCCAGCGGCAGCGAGTCGGAGTAGTTGATCGTGTTGGTCTGCCGGCGCATGTACACCTTCCACGCGTCCGAGCCGGACTCGCGGCCGCCGCCGGTGTCCTTCTCGCCGCCGAAGGCGCCGCCGATCTCGGCGCCGGAGGTGCCGATGTTGACGTTGGCGATGCCGCAGTCGCTGCCGGCCGCGGACAGGAACTTCTCCGCCGCCTTCAGGTTCTGGGTGAAGATCGACGAGGACAGACCCTGCGGCACGCCGTTCTGCATGTCGATGGCCTCGTCCAGGGTGCTGTACTTCATCACGTACAGGATCGGCGCGAAGGTCTCGTGCTGGACGACCTCATCGCTGTTCTTCAGCCCGGTGACGATGGCTGGCAGCACGAAGTTGCCCGGACGGTCCAACGCGGTGCCGCCGGTCTCGACGGTGCCGCCGGCGGCCTTGGCCTTGGCGATCGAGTCCAGGAACTGCTCGACCGCGCCGCGGCTGTTCAGCGGGCCCATCAGGTTGGCCGGGTCGGTCGGGTCGCCGATCTTGCCTTCGACCTGCTTGTAGGCCTTGACCAGCGTGGCCAGCACGGTGTCGTAGATCGATTCGTGCACGATCAGCCGGCGCGTGGTGGTGCAGCGCTGGCCGGCGGTGCCGACCGCGCCGAACACGATGCCGGGCACCGCCAGTTTCAGGTCGGCGCTCTCGTCGAGGATGATGGCGTTGTTGCCGCCCAGTTCCAGCAGGCAGCGGCCCAGGCGGCGCGCGCACTTCTCGGCGACGTTGCGGCCGACCTGGGTGGAGCCGGTGAAGCTGATCAGCGGGATGCGGGTGTCCTCGACCAGGCGCTCGGACAGGGCCACGCCGGCGTCGTTGATCAGGAAGAAGATGTCCGGGAAGCCGGCGTCGCGCAGCGCGTCATTGCAGATCTTCATCGACGCGATCGCGGTCAGGGGGGTCTTGTTGGACGGCTTCCAGATGCAGATGTCGCCACAGATCGCCGCCAGGAACGCGTTCCAGCTCCACACCGCGACCGGGAAGTTGAACGCGCTGATGATGCCGACCAGGCCCAGCGGCTGGTACTGCTCGTACATGCGGTGGCCGGGGCGTTCCGAATGCAGGGTGTAGCCGTACAGCATGCGGCTCTGGCCGACCGCGAAATCGGCGATGTCGATCATCTCCTGCACTTCGCCGTCGCCTTCCGGCTTGCTCTTGCCCATTTCCAGCGCGACCAGCGAGCCCAGCGCGTCCTTGTGCTTGCGCAGCGCTTCGCCGCACAGCCGCACCGCTTCGCCGCGGCGCGGCGCCGGGGTGGTGCGCCAGACCTTGAACGCGGCCTGGGCGCGGGCGATCACCGTCTCGTAGTCCTGCTCGGTGGTGGCCTGCACCTCGGCGATGACGGCGTTGCTGGACGGGTTCAGCGGCTGCAGCACGCCGGCACCGGTGGCGCTGGACCACTCGCCATTGCCGAGATAGGTGCCAGAGTTGGTGGCGGCAAGGCCGAGCGCCTTGAGCAGGTCAGCGGACATGGAATCTCCTGGGTTCGTTGCGACAGGGAAGGCGACCGCAGGCGGGGGACGCGGGGCGCGCAGCCGACAATTTTAGCAGACCGGATGCAGCCGGCCGCCGTCGCCGGGCGGCGGCGGCCGGCCAGCGCAAAAAACGCGTGGGATGTCGTCTTGCGGCGGCTGTCCGGCCTGCATCGGCGAGCGAGAAGAAGGCCGCGGGCCGCATGACGGCCGCGGCCGCCGGCATGAACGAAATGGTGACCCCGGCGCGATTCGAACGCACGACCTGTCCCTTAGGAGGGGACCGCTCTATCCAGCTGAGCTACGGGGCCATTGGCTTGCCGGGGGATTCTACGACGCTGAATCGCGCGTTGTCGCCCTGGCTTGCAATAACGTCCTCTACACCTTGTGCCGACGCGGCCTGAGCATCGCCCTGCGTAGGCTGCGGACGTCGGCCACTGCGCTTGGCGGCGATCGCGCTGCGATCCGCGTCGTTGCAGAGACGACACATGACGAGACGCAGACGCATCCGCCTCGTCCGCTAAAAGCGTCCCGACCGCAGTTCCTACGGCGGGACGATCGCCGCCGCGCATCGGCGGTCCTGGTCGCCTCGGGCTGACGTGACCGCCGGCTTGCCGGCATGCCCGCAGCGATTCCCACCCCAATGCGAAGCAGGAGTCACAGATGAAAACAGCGATGAAGATGGTCCTAGTCGGTTCGATGCTGGCTGCCTTGGCCGCGTGCAAGCGCGATGGCGACCAACCGGCCACCGATCCGAATGCGGCCAACCCGCCGGCAGCGGCCGACGGTAGCCCCGCGGGCGGCAGCACCGCCCCTGCCGGTAGCACGGCCCCGGCGGGCAGCACCAGCGGCGACGCCAGCGGCACGGCGACCGGTACCACCGGGACCGATGCCGGCCAGGGCACCATGCAGGGACAGGACGGTACGTCGCCGACCACGCCGCAGGACCCGGCCAACCCGGATCCGCAGCAGCCGCCGCAGACGCCGCCGGCGGATCAGAAACAGCAGTAAGGCGTGCGCAAGCGCGCGGCGCCACGGGCGTCGCGCGCTTGGTCGCTGCGGTGCGTTCGGTCCGGGTCCTAGCAGCTTTTCCGCGCGCGTGCCTGCTGCGCAACCAGCACGAGGTCGGGTTTTCCGATTTTTCGCGATAGTCACTTTTGTAACCTTCTAGTGCGACCAGCGGGTCGATGCTGCGCTTGCACACGCGGCGCTTGACAGCGCCCCGGCGCATGATGTCCTCTTGCGTCCATGCCTCTGGTCCACGCCCTCATCGCCACCTCGCTTCCGCGTTCGCTTCGACGCGCGGCCACGGTCGCTGCGGGCATTACCACCGGTATTACCACCCTCACCATTCGCCCGGTGCGGCCCGTCGTCTTCGCCTGATTGTCGAACACCACGGCCCCGCACCCGGATCAGGATGCGGGGGACTCCCTCGGCCTGATGCGAGCGGGGCCTCCACTCCGAGGTCTCCCATGTCGCCCCCCGCTGTCGCCGCTTCGCTTGAATCCGCTGTAGATCCCGCGCTCGCCGCTGCCACTGTCGTGCACAAGTTCGGCGGCACCTCGGTGGCCGATGCCGAACGCTATCGCCATGTGGCGCAACTGCTGCTGGCGCGCCCGGAACATCTTCAGGTCACCGTCGTCTCGGCGATGAAGGGCGTCACCGATGCCTTGATCGGCCTGGCCGAGCTGGCCGCGCGCGGCCACGGCGACTGGCGCGAGCGCTGGCACGAGACCCGCGCCCGCCATCGCGCCGCGGCGGTGGCCTTGCTCGGCGAACACGCCGGCGCCACCGTGGAATGGCTGGACGCGCGCTTCGAACACCTGGCCGAGATCCTCGCCGCACTCGCGGTGATCGGCGAGTTGCCGCGCGAAGTGCTGGACCGCGTACAGGGGCTGGGCGAGGTGTATTCGGCGCAACTGCTCGGCGACCACCTGCGTGCGCTGGGCGAGGAGTGCGCGGTGCTGGACGCGCGCGAGGTGCTGGTGGTCGATCGCGGCGAACTGGGCGTGGACGTGGATTGGGAGGCCAGCGCGCAGCGCTTGGCGCAATGGCGCGCGGAGCACCCGCAGCAGCGCATCGTGGTCACCGGCTTCGTCGCCCGCGACCGCGCCGGCCGCATCACCACGCTCGGCCGCAACGGCAGCGACTACTCCGGCGCGATTTTCGCCGCGCTGTTCGACGCCGCCGAACTGCACATCTGGACCGACGTCGACGGCGTGCTCTCGGCCGACCCGCGGGTGGTGCCCGAGGCGGTGCAACTGGAGACGCTCAGCTACGACGAAGCCTGCGAACTGGCGTACTTCGGCGCCAAGGTGGTGCACCCGCAGACCATGTCGCCGGCGATCGAGCGCGGCCTGCCGATCATCATCCGCAACACCTTCCAGCCCGAGCATCCGGGCACCCGCATCACCGCCAGCAGCGCCACCAGCGGGCCGATCAAGGGGTTGACCCTGAGCCCGGACCTGGCCGTGCTCAACCTCGAAGGCACCGGCCTGATCGGCGTGCCCGGCACCGCCGAGCGCGTGTTCGCCGCGCTGCGCAATGCGCGGGTGTCGGTGGTGATGATCTCGCAGGGTTCGTCCGAACATTCCATCTGCTGCGTGGTGCGGCAGAACGAGGCCGAGCGCGCCCGCGACGCGGTGCTCTCGGCCTTCGCCCACGAACTGGTAGTGGGCCAGGTGCAGCGCGTGCAGCTGACCACCGGCATCAGCGTGCTGGCCGCGGTCGGCGACGGCATGGCCGGGCAGCCCGGCGTGGCCGCGCGCCTGTTCGAGTCGCTGGGCCGCGCGCAGGTCAACATCCTGGCGATCGCGCAGGGCTCGTCCGAGCGCAATATCTCGGTGGCCATCGACAGCGCGCATGCGACCAAGGCGCTGCGCGCCGCACATGCCGGCTTCTGGCTGTCGCCGCAGACCTTCTCGGTCGGCGTGATCGGGCCGGGCAACGTCGGTGCGGCGCTGCTGGACCAGTTGCGCGCGGCGCAGCCGCAGCTGCTGGCCAAGGCCAACCTCGACCTGCGCCTGCGCGCGGTCGCCTCGCGCAGCACGATGCGGCTGGAGCCGCGCGCCTTCGCCGGCGACTGGCGGCAGGCGTTGGCCGCTGGTCAGCAGCCGACCGACCTGGACGCGTTCACCGCCCACCTGCTGTCGGCGCATCTGCCGCATGCGGTGATCATCGACTGCAGCGGCAGTGCCGACGTCGCCGACCGCTACGCCGGCTGGCTGGCAGCCGGCATCCACGTGGTGACCCCGAACAAGCAGGCCGGCGCCGGGCCGCTGCCGCGTTTCCACGCCATCCGCGCCGCGGCCGCCGCCAGCGGCGCGCGCTTCCGCTACGAAGCCACGGTCGGCGCCGGCCTGCCAGTGATCACCACCTTGCGCGACTTGGTCGATACCGGCGACGCCGTCACCGCGATCGAAGGCATCTTCTCCGGCACCCTGGCCTGGCTGTTCAACAAGTACGACGGCAGCGTGCCGTTCGCGCAGTTGGTGGCCGAGGCGCGCGGCATGGGCTACACCGAACCGGACCCGCGCGACGACCTGTCCGGCACCGACGTGGCGCGCAAGCTGGTGATCCTGGCGCGCGAGGCCGGGCACGAACTGAGCCTGGAGGACGTGGCGGTGGAAAGCCTGGTGCCGGAAGCGCTGCGCCAGGCCAGCGTGGACGATTTCATGGCGCGTCTGCACGAAGTCGATGCCGCCTTCGCGCAACGCCTGCAGGCGGCCAAGGCGCGCGGCTGCGTGCTGCGCTACGTGGCGCGGCTGGCGCCGGGGCATGCGCCCAGCGTCGGCCTGGTGGAGCTGCCGGCCGACCATGCCTTCGCCAACCTGCGCCTCACCGACAACGTGGTGCAGTTCACCACCCGCCGCTACTGCGCCAATCCGCTGGTGGTGCAGGGCCCGGGTGCTGGCCCGGAAGTGACCGCCGCCGGCGTGTTCGCCGACCTGCTGCGGGTGGCGGCGGGCGAGGGCGCGCGCCTGTGAGCCGGATGCAGACGCTGCCGACAAGCGCCATGGGTACGGCCGCGCTGCCGGCGCAGGCGCGCGCGTTCGCGCCGGCCTCGGTGGCCAACGTGGCGGTGGGTTTTGATTTGCTCGGCTACGCGGTGGAAGGCGTCGGCGATACGGTGACGGTGCGCCGCATCGACGCGCCCGAGGTGCGTATCGCTGCGATCCGCGGCACCACCGTGGCCTTGCCGCTGGAGGCCGCACGCAACACCGCCGGCGCCGCCCTGATGTCGCTGCGCGAGGCCTTGGCGCTGCCGTTCGGCTTCGAACTGGAGATCGACAAGGGCATTCCGCTCAGCTCTGGCATGGGCGGCTCGGCCGCGTCGTGCGTGGCCGCGCTGGTCGCGGCCAACGCCTTGCTCGAGGCGCCGCTGTCGCGCGACGCACTGTATCGCTACGCGCTGGACGGCGAGGCGGTGGCCAGCGGCAGCCGCCACGGCGACAACCTCGGGCCGATGCTGCTGGGCGGGCTGGTGCTGTCGACCCTGGAGCGGATGGTGCCTGTACCGGTGCCGAGCGGCTGGCACAGTCTGCTGGTGCATCCGGACGCGACGTTGGAGACGCGCCGCGCACGCGCGGCGCTGGCCGGCGAGTATCGGCTTGGCGAGTTCGTGGCGCAGAGCACGAACCTGGCGTTGGTGCTGGCGGGTTGTCATACCGGCGATGAGGCGCTGGTACGCGCCGGCTTGCGCGACGTGCTGATCGAGCCACGGCGCGCGCCGCTGATCGTGGGTTTCGACGCGGCCAAGGCGGCGGCGCTGGCCGCGGGGGCGATGGGCGCGGGCATTTCCGGCGCCGGCCCGAGCGTATTCGCCTGGTTCGCCAGCCGCGCCGAGGCCGAGGCCGCGGCCCCGGCGGTCCAGGCGGCCTTCGCCGCCGCCGGCTTCGGCAGCCAGCACTGGGTGTCGCCGCTGCAGTGTCCGGGCGCGACGTTGCTGTAGTGGAGTGTTGGCGCGGCGCGTCGACGCCTTTGTTGCTGCCTTTACTGCCACTGCCACTGCCGCTGCCGCTGCCGCTGTTGTTGCTGTTGCTGTTGCTGATTTCGAATTTGCTTTTGCTTTTGCTTTTGCTGTCGCAGTAGCTGTTGTCGTTGCTGTTGCTCTGGTTGTTGCTCTTGCTCTTGCTCTTGTTGTTGCTGTTGCCGTACCGGGTTCCCTTCCGAAGCGGCGGCCATCGCGGGGAAACACCCGAAGGGCGGCGTACATGGATGTACGCCGTTCGCGGCAGGGGCAGGATGCCCCTTCCGCGGATCCCCGTGATGGACGCGGACCCGGAGCGCGCAGCGCGGAGGGCGCGAGGCAGGGCGCGCTTTCTTTTGGTTACCTTTTCTTTGCGCCAGCAAAGAAAAGTAACTCGCCCGTAAGGGCGAAAGCCGTTGCTGTTGTTGTTGCTTAAGACCATGTAGGAGCGGCTTCAGCCGCGACAGGTGCTCGCCCATCGGCTAGGTCGCGGCTGAAGCCGCTCCTACAAGTTCCGCTCGTCCGATAGGGAAAAGCAATCAGCAGCAACAGCTTTCGCCTGGCGGCGAGTCACTTTTCTTTGCTTGTGCAAAGAAAAGTAACCAAAAGAAAGCACACCCCGCAGCGCGCCCTCCGCGCTACGCGCTCCGGGTCCGCAGCCACGACGGGCATTTTTCGACGGCACATCCATGTGCCGGCGAAAAACGACGCGCATCCTGCGCGTCGCCCTTCGGGTATTCGCCCGCCGCGGCTGCCGCGCCGAGGGGACCCCGGGTAAAGCAAAAGAGCAAGAGCCAAGGCCAACAGCAACAGCAACAGCAACAGCATGCAGTGCGATCGAATTCCCCACGTTGATGGAACCACCATGAACTTCATCTCCACCCGTAACGCCGCACCCCCCGTCTCGCTCAGCCAAGCCATCGCCGCCGGCCTCGCCCCCGATGGTGGCCTGTACGTGCCCGAACGCCTGCCCGCCGCCCGCGACCTGCGTGCCGGCGCCAGCCTCGCCGAGACCGCCGCGGAGCTGCTGGCGCCGTTCTTCGCCGGCGATGCCCTGGCCGCAGAATTGCCCGCGATCTGCGCCGAAGCCTTCGACTTCGCCGCACCGCTGCAGCCGCTGGCCACGCCCGGCGACCATGCGCTGGAGCTGTTCCACGGCCCGACCGCGGCGTTCAAGGACTTCGGCGCGCGCTTCCTGGCCGCCTGCCTGGCGCGGCTGCGGCGCGATGCGGCGACCCCGCTGACCATCCTGGTCGCCACCTCCGGCGATACCGGCGCCGCGGTCGCGGCGGCGTTCCATCGCCAGCCCGGATTGCGCGTGGTGGTGCTGTATCCGGACGGGCGCGTGTCGCCGCGCCAGGCGCATCAGCTGGGCTGCTTCGGCGACAACATCCATGCGCTGCGCGTGGCTGGCTCCTTCGACGACTGCCAGGCGCTGGTCAAGCAGGCGCTGAACGACGCCGACCTGCAGGCGCAGGCACCGTTGAGTTCGGCCAACAGCATCAGCCTGGGGCGCCTGCTGCCGCAGATGAGCTACTACGCGCACGCAGCGCTGCAGCACCATGCCGCGCATGCGCAGCCGCTGAACCTGGTGGTGCCCACCGGCAACCTGGGCAATGCGCTGGCCGCGATCCTGGCGCGTGCGCTGGGCGTGCCGCTGGGCCGGATCGTGCTGGCGACCAATGCCAACCGCGTGCTGCCGGACTTCTTCGCCGGCGCGGACTACGCGCCGCAGCCCAGCGTGGCGACCCTGGCCAATGCGATGGACGTCGGCGCGCCGAGCAACGTCGAGCGCCTGCGCTGGCTGTACCAGGGCGACGACGCCACCTTGCGCACCCAGTTCCAGGCGTACTCGGTGGACGATGCGCAGATCCGCCAGACCATCGGCGAGCGTTTCCGCCGCTACGGCGAGGTGCATTGCCCGCATACCGCCACCGCGCTGCACGTGCTGCAGCAACTGCGCGCCGAGGGCGCCGAGGCCGATGCCGGCGACTGGGCGGTGGCGGCGACCGCGCATCCGGCCAAGTTCGAAGGGGTGGTGGAGCCGCTGATCGGGCAGCCGGTGCCGGTGCCGCCGGCCCTGGCGGCGCTGCTGCAGCGGCCGGCGCAGGCCGAGCCGATCGCGCCGCACTACGCGGCCCTGCGCGCGCGCCTGCTCGCTGGTTGAGTGGGGCGCGGGCGGCGGCTGCGCACCTGCCGGCTCAATCGGTGGGCTGCAGCCGCTGCCAGGCGGCCAGGACGATGCCGCGCACCTGCAGCCAGTCCAGGCGCGAGCGCGGATGGTCGCGCAGGAACACGTCGCGCAGTTGCGCGACCACGTCCTCCACGCGCTGGCCGTGGTACTTGAGGTAGGCGTCGTAGGCCAGCTTGAGCGCCGGCTCGTAGTCGTGGAACGTGTAACCGGGCTGATGGAAGGGGCTGTGTGCGAAATGCGCCTTCCAGAACTCCAGTTCGCGCTCGCGGTCCAGCATCACGCAGGCGCGCGAGGCGTGTTGCATCTCGATGGCGACGGCCATAGTGGCCCTCCGAGTGGTCCCCCCACCGGCACCGCGGCGGCGCCGCAGGTGTTTTGCGCACGCAGTCTATGCCGCTCGGGCGCCGCCGCCGCGAAGGCCGGCTGAAGCGTTCAGAGGTGGCGCGGCAGCAGTGCTGCACGTGGCAGCAGACAGGCGATCGGTTGGTCGCCAGCGGGCACTGCACGGTTGTCCACACGCGATGTGGAGCGTTGCTCTGGAATCCTGTGGATAAGTGGCCGTGCGCCGCGTGGCGTCAGTGCCTGGGGTGGCGTGGCGAAAAAATCGCCACGTCGGCCCGCTCAGTCTTCGTCCGACGCCAGCCGATGCAGCGCGGCGAAGTCGCGGATCTCCACCACATGCAGTTGCGGCAGGGCGATCAGGCCCTGCTGGCGCAGCTTGGTGAAGGTGCGGCTGACCGTTTCCATGGTCAGGCCGAGATGGTCGGCGATGTCGCCGCGGCCCATCGGCAACACCACCTTGTTGCCGGCGTCGCCCTGGCGCGCGGCGCGGGCCGCCAGCTTGAGCAGGAAGTCGGCCAGTTTCTCGGCCGGCTGCAGCCGCGCCAGCGACAGCGCTGCGTCCTGTGCCGCGTCCAGTTCCAGGCAGGCGCGCTGCAGCAGCTTGCGCTCCAGGTGTGGGAACTGGGTGCGCAACTGTTGCATCTGCGCCACCGACACCCGGCACACCCGGCTGTCGGCGATGGCTTCGATGTCGTGGCGGTGCCTGGCCGATTCGCTCAGGCCGACGTAGTCGCCGGGCAGCACGAAGCCGGCCACCTGGCGACGGCCGTCGGCGAGGGTGCGGACCAGGCGCAGCGCGCCGGCGGTGACGGTATAGACCGCCTGCCGCGCCTCGCCGGTACGCGCCAGGGTAGCGCCGGCGGAGTAGGTCAGCGAAGTGGTGACCCGCTCCAGCGCCTGCACCTCGTCGCAGGCCAGCGCCGAGCAGATCGCCAAGTGACGGACCGCGCAATGCAGGCATTCGTTGCCGTGCGGCGCGCGCGGGGCGGCCGGTTCGGCGTAGGGCAGGGCGAATCCGGAAGGAGGCCTGTTCATGGGCGTGGCAGCGGCTTCGGCACCGGCGAATGATACGCCGATGCGGCCGGGCGTGGCCGGTGCGGCTAGAATTGGCGTCCCGCTCGCCCCCGAATCGCAGGAGTTCCGCACGTGATCAAGCCCCGTACGCCGCCCGGCATCATGGAATTGCTGCCGCGCGAGCAGATCGCGTTCCAGCGCATGCTGGACGTCATCCGCCGCAACTACGAGCGGTTCGGGTTCCTGCCGGTGGAAACGCCGGTGTTCGAGTTGTCCGACGTGCTGCTGACCAAGTCCGGCGGCGAGACCGAGCGCCAGGTGTACTTCGTGCAATCCACCGGCGCGCTGGCCAATGCCGCCGCCGAGGGCGGCGAGGGCGGGCTGCCGGAGCTGGCGTTGCGCTTCGACCTGACCGTGCCGCTGGCCCGCTACGTGGCCGAGCACGAGCACGAGCTGAGCTTCCCGTTCCGGCGCTACCAGATGCAGCGCGTGTACCGCGGCGAGCGCGCCCAGCGCGGCCGCTTCCGCGAGTTCTACCAGTGCGACATCGACGTGATCGGCAAGGATGCGCTGAGCATCCGCTACGACGCCGAGGTGCTGGCGGTGATCCACGCGGTGTTCGCCGAACTGGGCATCGGCGATTTCGCCGTGCAGTTGAACAACCGCAAGCTGATGCGCGGCTTCTTCGAGAGCCTGGGCGTGGCCGAGGGCGAGCGCCAGCTCGCGGTGCTGCGCGAGGTCGACAAGCTGGACAAGCGCGGCGCCGACTACGTGCGCGAGACGCTGGCCGGCGAAGGCTTCGGCATCCCGGCCGAGCAGGTGCAGCGCATCCTCGACTTCGTCGCGGTGCGCTCCAGCGGCCACGACGATGCGCTGGCACGGCTGCAGGCGCTGGAAGCCGATGCGGCAGCCAGTGCGATCCTGCGCGAGGGCGTGGCCGAGCTGCGCGAGGTGCTGGCCCTGGTCAAGGCGCTGGGCGTGCCGGAGACCGCGTACTGCCTCAACTTCTCCATCGCCCGCGGCCTGGACTACTACACCGGCACCGTCTACGAGACCCTGCTGACCGACTACCCGCAGATCGGCTCGATCTGCTCGGGTGGCCGCTACGAAGACCTGGCCAGCCACTACAGCAAGTCCAAGCTGCCCGGCGTGGGCATCTCCATCGGCCTGACCCGGCTGTTCTGGCAGTTGCGCGAGGCCGGGCTGATCGACGGCATCGCCTCCAGCAGCGTGCAGGCGATGGTGGCGCTGATGGACGAGGCCAAGCTGGACGACGCGCTGGACATCGCGCGGCGCCTGCGTGCCGGCGGCATCAACACCGAAGTGCAGATGGAGCCGAAGAAGATCGGCAAGCAGTTCCAGTACGCGGCCCGCGCCGGCATCCGCTTCGTGGTGCTGGCCGGCGACGACGAGCTGGCGCGCGGCGTGGTCGCGGTCAAGGACCTGCTGCGCGAACAGCAGTTCGAGGTTGCCCGCGACGAACTGGCCAGCACCCTGCAGGTGGAATTGGAGCAGGCCAAGGTGATGGCCTGAGCCGGTCGCGGCGGCCGGCGTGCAGGTGATGTCGTAGGAGCGGCTTCAGCCGCGACGCATCACCGGGAACGCCTGCCGCGGCTGACGCCGCTGCTACAGCAGGCCCGCATCTTGCAGCATCGCCTTCAGTGCCCTGCGCTGCGCACCAGCGTCCGCCGGCCAGCCCTGCAATTGCGCGACGACCTTGCCGTCGCGCACCACGAAGAACGTCGGCATGCGCCATTCGCGCGGCAGCAGCGGCCATTCATTCACGTCGTAGAGCAGGTGCAACGGCGTTTCCGGCTGCGCGCGGTTCCAGGCGCGCAGCGCGTCCATGTCCTCGTTGCCGGGCGGCAGCGCCAGCCACAGCGCATGGCGGAGGAATACCGGCCCCAGCTCGGGATCTGTAGCGATCGCGCGTGCGGCGTCGGCCGCGAAATGGCAGCCGGCGGTGACCAGGAGTCGGGTCGGCTGCAGATCGATCCGCTGCCGGCGCAGGGTGTGGCCATCGGCGTCCAGCGACCACAGTGTCGGCCCCTGCGCCGCCGCGCCCAGGCGGTCGTCGAAGCGCAGCCACTGCGGCCAGTCGGCGCTGCCGCCATCGGCCAGCACACGTCGCGCGTCCTCCGCGCGATGCGCCAGCAGCAGCGCGTTGCCGGCGGCATCCAACTGCTCGGCACTGGCCTGGCCGCGGCTGCGCAACTGCGCCAGTACCTGCAGTTGCGCGTCCAGTCCCGCCGAGGTGGGGCGCAGCGCATAGGTGGCGACCACCGCCCGATACAGCAACTCCAGTGCGTCGTCGTCCAACTGCGCGGCGGCATCGCGTTCGAAAGTCTCCGGCAGCGCGCTGCGCAACGCAGGCCACGGATCGCGCCCGCTACGGCCCAGGCCGTCCAGATTCTGGTTGTAGCGGTTGTAGCGACGCTCCAGCTCGCCGATCGGAGCGGCGGGATCGTGGGCGCGCGGCTGCGTCGCCCAGTGCGGCAAGCTCTCGGCGTAGCGCTCCATCCCGAACAGGGCCAGCAGTGCGCGGCCCTGTGTGCGGGTCAGTTGCGGCAGGTCCTGCGTATCGAATCCGCCCAGGCCGTTGCGGCCGAACACCAGGCCGTCGAGAAAGCGCTCGCGGGCGCCGGGCGTGAGGGCGTCCAGCGGCGTGGGCTGGCCGGCGCGGGCGCGCAGGTAGGTCGCGAGCTGGGCCCTGGAGCGGATCGGTAGTTGTTCCGCGGCGACCGCGGTGCCGCCGCTTGTCGCCATCTCGGCCGGGGGTGTCGGAGGCGGCGGTTGCGCCAGTGCGTGCGTCGCCAGGCACAGGGCGAGGCTGGCAAAACATGCATGGCGCATGTGGCGTTCCAGGGGCGGCGGTTGCGCCGATGCTAGCGGTCGCCGGGCTGTCCTTCCACAGCCGCCATCTTCCGCAATGCGCGTGGGAATGATCGCACCTGCTGGGGGCGCCCAGGCATCCGGCAGCAATGCCGAACGGCTGAACGGCAGGGTGGTGCGACCCACTGGTCCTTGACCTTGTAATAGTGTGCTATTACATTAACGCAATGAAACAACGTCCTGCCCCTGCAGAAGACCGTGCCAGCGATGCCTCGTTCAAGGCGTTGGCGCGCACCCTGGCCCAGCTCGGCAAGCCGCAGGACGTGGCGGCGTTCCTGCAGGACCTGTGCACGCCGGCCGAGCTGGAGGCGATGGCCGACCGCTGGCGGGTGGTGCCGCTGCTGCTCAAGGGTGTGCCGTATCGCGAGATCCACGACCTGACCCAGGTCAGCGTCACCACCATCGGCCGTGTCGCACGGACCCTGGAATACGGCGCCGGCGGCTATGCCGCGGCGCTGCGCCGGCAGACGGCGCGCCCCTCCGATTCCCACTGAGATGTCCTGATGAGTGCTTCCCTGGCAGCACCGGCCCGCGACCGGCTGCGTATCGCGATCCAGAAGAGTGGCCGCCTGGCCGAGCCGGCCCGTGCGGTGCTGGCCGCCTGCGGGCTGAGCTGGCGCGAGAGCCGCGACAAGCTGTTCTGCTATGGCGAATCGTTGCCGGTGGACCTGTTGCTGGTCCGCGACGACGACATTCCCGGCCTGATCGCCGATGGCGTGTGCGACTTCGGCATCGTCGGCCGCAACGAACTCGAAGAGCAGGCCGGCGAGCGCCGTCGCAATGGCCTGCCCGAGGCCTATCGCGCCCTGCGCGGGCTGAACTTCGGGCAGTGCCGGCTGATGCTGGCGGTACCCGAGAACTGGGAATGGAGTGGGCCGCAGCAACTGCAGGGATTGCGCATCGCCACCAGCTATCCCGCGGTGCTGGCCGACTGGCTGGACGCGCGTGGCATCGCCGCGCAGGTGGTGGAACTGTCCGGTTCGGTGGAGATCGCGCCGCGCCTGGGTACCGCCGACCTGATCTGCGATCTGGTCTCCAGCGGCGCCACCCTGGCCGCCAACCAGCTCAAGCCGGTGGAGACGCTGCTGGAGAGCGAGGCGGTGCTGGCCGGGCCGGTGCGCGAACCGGCCGACGCCCGCGCCGGCCTGGCGGCGATGCTGCTGCGTCGGCTCGACGGCGTGCTCAAGCTGCGCGACAGCAAGCTGTTGATGTTCCGCGCCGCGCGCGAGCGCGTCGCCGACCTGGCGCGGCTGCTGCCCGATGCCGAACCCCTGGTGCAACTGCCCGGCGACGCCGATGGCCCTCTGCAGTTGCAGACCATGTGCCATGGCGCGATCACCTGGCAGCGCATGGAGGAACTGGAGCGCGCGGGCGCGCAGGGATTGATGGTGTTGACGGTGGAGCGGTCGCTGGCATGAATCGATTGGAGTGGAGCGCGCTCGACGCGCAGGAGCGGACCCAGGCGCTGACCCGGCCGGTGCAGCGCGTCGCCGAGCAGACCCGCAACGCGGTGGCGCAGGTGCTGGACGCAGTGCGTAGCCGCGGCGACGTCGCCCTGCGCGAACTCACCGCACGCTTCGACGGCGTGGTCCTGGACACTTTCGAAGTGAGCGCCGCCGAGTTCACCGCCGCCGAGGCGGCGGTGCCGGCGCCGTTGCGCGCGGCGATGGCCGAGGCGGCGGCGCGGATCGATACCTTCCACCGCGCCGGCATGGCGCAGCCGTACGCGGTCGAGACCGCGCCGGGCGTGGTCTGCGAGCGCGTGGTGCGGCCGATCGGCCGGGTCGGCCTGTACGTGCCGGCCGGCAGCGCACCGCTGCCGTCGACCGCATTGATGCTGTGCGTGCCGGCGGCGCTGGCCGGTTGCCGCGAAGTGGTGCTGTGCACGCCGCCGCGCGCCGACGGCTCGGCCGATCCGGCGGTGCTGGTCGCGGCGACCCTATGTGGCGTCGACCGGGTATTCAAGCTCGGCGGCGCCCAGGCGATCGCGGCGATGGGCTTCGGCACCGAGACTGTGCCGTCCTGCGACAAGCTGTTCGGCCCCGGCAACAGCTATGTCACCGAGGCCAAGCAGCAGGTCGCGCAGGCCGGCGCGGCGGCGATCGACATGCCGGCCGGTCCGTCCGAGGTGCTGGTGATCGCCGACGCCGGCGCCAACGCGGCCTTCGTTGCCGCCGACCTGTTGTCGCAGGCCGAGCATGGCCCGGATTCGCAGGTGCTGCTGCTGTCCGACAGCGCCGCGCTGATCGAGGCGGTGGAGAGCGAACTGGAGCGGCAGCTGGCGACGCTGCCGCGCGCGGCGATCGCCCGGCAGGCGCTGGCCGCGTCGCGGCTGATCCGCGTGGACTCGCTGGAAGACGCGTTCGTCATCAGCAACCGCTATGCGCCGGAACACTTGATCCTGGCGCTGCGCGCGCCGCGCGATTGGCTGGACCGGGTCGAGGCCGCCGGCTCGGTGTTCCTCGGCGACTACACCCCCGAGGCGTTGGGCGACTACTGCAGCGGCACCAACCACGTGCTGCCGACCAGCGGCGCCGCGCGTGCCTACAGCGGCGTGAGCGTGGCCAGCTTCCAGAATTTCGTCAGCGTGCAGAGCGCCAGCGCCGACGGCATCGCCACGATCGGCGGTTGCGCAGTGCTGATGGCACGTGCCGAGGGTCTGGACGCGCACGCCAATGCGGTGGCGCTACGCATGGAGAAGGCGGCATGAGCGCGACCGCCGACGTGCGCGCCGTGTTGGCGCTGGTCCGCCCGGACCTGCGCGACTTCGCCGGCTACTCGTCCGCGCGCAGCAGCGCGCTGCAGGGCGAGGTCTGGCTCAACGCCAACGAATCGGCCTGGGCCAATGTCGCCGATGGCGACGCCGGCAATCGCCGCTATCCCGATCCGCAGCCGCCGGCGCTGCGCGCCGCACTGGCGCAGCTGTACGCCTGCACTCCGGAACAGCTGCTGCTCGGCCGCGGCAGCGACGAGGCGATCGACCTGTTGCTGCGCGCCCTGTGCGAGCCGGGCCGCGACGCCATCGTCATCACCCCGCCGGTGTTCGGCATGTACGCGGTCTGCGCGCGGCTGCAGAACGCACGCGTGGTCGAGGTGCCATTGCGCGATACGGCCGAGGGCCTGCTCACCGACGTGGACGCGGTGGTGGAGGCTGCGCTGAGCCAGATGGCCAAGCTGGTGTTCCTGTGTTCGCCGGGCAATCCCGGCGGCGCGGCGATCGCGCTGGCCGACATCGATCGCGCCGCCGAGCGCCTGCAGGGCCGTGCGGTGCTGGTGGTGGACGAAGCCTATGGCGAGTTCTCCGACGATGCATCGGCCACGACCTTGCTGGCGCGCCACGCCAACCTGGCGGTGCTGCGCACCCTGTCCAAGGCACACGCGCTGGCGGCGGCGCGGATCGGCTGCGTGATCGCCGATCCGGCGCTGATCGCGGTGCTGCGGCGCTGCCAGGCGCCGTATCCGATTCCGGCGCCGTGCACACTGCTGGCGCTGGCCGCGCTGCAGCCCGAGCCGCTGCGGCAGACCGCGGCGCGGGTGCAGGAGGTGCGGGAAGAGCGTACGCGCATGCAGGCGGCGCTGGCGGCAATGCCGGGTGTGCGCCAGGTGTATCCGTCGCAGGGCAATTTCCTGCTGCTGCGCTTCGACGACGCCGAGGGCGCGTTCCAGGCGCTGCTGGCGGCCGGAGTGGTGGTACGCGATCAGCGCGCCGCGCCGGGCCTGGGCGACGCGCTGCGCATCACCCTGGGCACGCCGGCGCAGAACCAGCGCGTGCTCGGTGCGCTGCAGGCGTGGAGGGCGGCGGCATGACCCCGATCCTGTTCGTGGACCGCGACGGCACCCTGATCGAGGAGCCGGCCGACTTCCAGATCGACGCCTACGAGAAGCTGCGCCTCGTGCAGGGCGTGATCCCGGCGATGCTCAAGCTGCGCGATGCCGGCTACCAGTTCGTCATCGTCACCAACCAGGACGGCCTGGGCAGCGAGGCCTACCCGCAGGCCGCCTTCGACGGCCCCAATGACCTGATGCTGCAGATCTTCGCCAGCCAGGGCATCGTGTTCCGCGAGGTGCTGGTCGACCGCAGCTGGCCGGCCGACAATGCGCCCACGCGCAAGCCCGGCATCGGCCTGATGCTGCCCTATCTGCAGGACCGCAGCATCGACTGGGCGCGCTCGGCCATGGTCGGCGACCGCATTACCGACATCCAGTTCGCCGAGAACCTGCGCATCCGCGGTTTCCAGTTGCGCACTGAGCAGTTCGGCGGCGAGTGGGACTGGGCCGGCATCGCCCACGAACTGGCCGATGCGCCGCGGCGCGCGCGGGTGCAGCGCGATACCAAGGAAACCCGCATCGCGGTGGAACTCGACCTGGACCTGGCGCGCGACCCGCACTGCGCCACCGGCCTGCCGTTCTTCGACCACATGCTCGAACAGATCGGCAAGCACGGCGGTTTCGCCCTGGACGTGCGCGCCGAGGGCGACCTGCACATCGACGAACACCACACCATCGAGGACACCGGCCTGGCCCTGGGCCAGGCGCTGCGCCAGGCGCTGGGCGACAAGCGCGGCATCGGCCGCTACGGCTTCACCCTGCCGATGGACGAGACCCTGGCCAGCGCCGCGCTGGATTTCAGCGGGCGTCCGTATTTCGTGTTCGAAGGCGAGTTCAAGCGCGAGCGGGTCGGCGACATGCCCACCGAACTGGTGCCGCACTTCTTCCGCTCGCTGTGCGACGCGGCCGGGTTGAACCTGCACCTGAGCGTGCGCGGCGACAACGACCACCACAAGGTCGAGGCCTGCTTCAAGGCGCTGGCGCGTGCCCTGCGCCAGGCGTTGCGCCGCGAGGGCGCGGCGTTGCCGTCGACCAAGGGCGTGCTGTGATGCGCGCGGCTGCTGCAAGGAGCCTGCGATGACCGATGTCGCGCTGATCGATGCCGGCGGCGCCAACTTGGGCTCGGTGCGCTACGCGCTCGAACGTCTCGGCGTGGAAGCCCGCCTGGTACGCGACGCGGCGGACCTGCAGGGTGCGGACCGGGTGATCCTGCCCGGCGTCGGCGCCGCGCCGCATGCGATGGCACGGCTGCGCGAGCAAGGCCTGATCGAGCCACTACGTGCGTTGCAAGTGCCGCTGATCGGCATCTGCCTGGGCATGCAATTGCTGTTCGAACGCTCGGAGGAGGGCGATGTCGACTGCCTGGGCCTGTTGACCGGCGTGGTCCGGCGGATGCCGCCGGCGCTGGGCATCCGCGTGCCGCACATGGGCTGGAACCGACTGCTGCCGCTGCAGCCCTCGCCGCTGCTGGCGGGCGTGCCGGACGGCGCAAGCGCCTATTTCGTGCACGGCTATGCTGCGCCGGTCACTGCCGACACCGTCGCCGCCTGCGACCATGGCGGCCTGTTCACCGCGGTGGTGCAGCATGGCCGCCGCTGCGGCGCGCAATTCCATCCCGAGCGCTCGGCCGACACCGGCGCGCGCATCCTGCGCAACTTTCTCGAGACCGATTTCCCATGAGCTTCGTCGTCTATCCCGCGCTGGACATCCGCGACGGCCGCGTGGTGCGGCTGGCGCAGGGCGACTACGCCCGCGAGACCCACTACGGCGACGATCCGCTGCGCCGTGCGCAGGCCTTCGCCGAGGCCGGCGCGCAGTGGATGCACCTGGTCGACCTGGACGCGGCCCGTGCCGGCGGCTACACCCTGGCGCCGCTGCTGCAGCGGATCCGCAGCGAGACCGGGCTGCAGGTGCAGACCGGTGGTGGCGTGCGCTCGCGCGCCGACGTGCAGCACCTGCTGGATGCCGGCGCCAGCCGCGTGGTGATCGGCTCGCTGGCGGTACGCGACCGCGACTCGGTGCTGGAATGGCTGGGCGAGTTCGGGCCCGACCGCATCACCGTCGCGCTGGACAGCCGCCAGGACGCGCACGGCGTGTGGCGCTTGCCGGTGCACGGCTGGACCGAGACTTCGTCGCTGAGCCTGGATGCGCTGGCCGGCGAGTACGCCGCGGCCGGGCTGATCCATCTGCTATGCACCGACATCGCCCGCGACGGCATGCTGTCCGGGCCGAACTTGGCGCTGTACGCACACCTGCGGCAGCTGGCGCCGACGCTGGCGGTGCAGGCCTCCGGCGGCATCCGCGACGCCGCCGACGTGCGCGGCGCGCGCGAGGCCGGCTGCGCCGGCGCGGTCCTCGGCAAGGCGCTGCTGGAAGGGCGGCTGCGCCTGGACGAGGCGCTGGCATGCTGAGCCGGCGCATCATCCCGTGCCTGGACGTGCGCGAGGGGCGCGTGGTCAAGGGCGTCAAGTTCCGCGACCACGTGGACATGGGCGACATCGCCGAGCTGGCGCTGCGCTACCGCGACCAGGGCGCCGACGAACTGGTGTTCTACGACATCGGCGCCAGCCCGGAAGGGCGCTCGGTGGACTACGCCTGGGTCGAGAAGGTGGCGCGGCTGCTGGACATCCCGTTCTGCGTGGCCGGCGGCATCCGCGACGTTGCCACGGCGCGCGCGGTGCTGCACGCCGGCGCCGACAAGATCTCGATCAATTCGCCGGCGCTGGAGCGGCCGGCGCTGATCGCCGAGCTGGCCGAGGCCTTCGGCGTGCAGTGCGTGGTGGTCGGCATCGATTCGATCCGCGAGGACGACGGCCAGTGGCGCGTGCGCCGCTTCACCGGCGACCCCGGCAAGACCCAGGCGCTGCGCGTGCGCACCCTGGACTGGGTGGTGGAGGCGCAGCGCCTGGGCGCCGGCGAGATCGTGCTCAACTGCATGGACAGCGACGGCGTGCGCCGCGGCTACGACATCGCCCAACTGCATCAGGTACGCGCCCTGTGCAAGGTGCCGCTGGTGGCCTCCGGCGGCGCCGGCGAAATGCAGCACTTCGCCGACGTGTTCGAGCGCGCCGACGTCGACGGCGCACTGGCCGCCAGCGTGTTCCACAGCGGCGCGATCGCCATTCCCGAACTCAAGCGCTTCCTGCGCCAACAACAGATCGAGGTGCGCGATGGCGCATGAACACTCCGACGACGCAAACGTCGCCGACGCGGCGCTGGATTGGGGCAAGGGCGACGGCCTGCTGCCGGTGGTGGTGCAGGACGCCTCGACCCTGCGCGTGTTGATGCTGGGCTACATGAACCAGGAGGCGCTGGCGGCCACGCGCCGCAGCGGCCAGGTCACCTTTTACAGCCGCAGCAAGCAGCGGCTGTGGACCAAGGGCGAAAGCTCCGGCCATGTCCTGGACGTGGTGGCGATCGACACCGATTGCGATCGCGATACCTTACTGGTGCTGGCGCATCCGCGCGGGCCGACCTGCCACCTCGGCCGCGACAGCTGTTTCCCGCAGGCGCCGGGCCAGTTCCTGGGCACGCTCGACCGCCTGGTCGCGCAGCGCGAACGCGAGCGGCCGGCCGGCAGCTACACCACGCAGCTGTTCGAAAAAGGCACGCGGCGCATCGCGCAGAAGGTGGGCGAGGAGGGCGTGGAGACCGCGCTGGCCGGCGTCGCCCAGGACGACGACGAACTGCTGGGCGAGTCCGCCGATCTGCTCTACCACCTGACCGTGCTGCTGCGCGCGCGCGGCCTGGGCCTGGCCGACGCGGTGGCGGTGCTGGAAACGCGGCACCGCTGAGCTTGTCTGGCGCGGTCATCGCCGCGTCCGCATAGCTGGCTACAATCGAGGACCCTCGGCTTCTCCGGATGTTCCGCATGTTGCGCACCGTCGTCCTCGCCTGCCTGTTGGCTGCCGCCGCTCCTGCCGTGGCGCAGACCGCGACGATCAGCGGCAGCGTCTACCAGGAACGCGACAACGCCCCGGGCCGCGGCCCGGGCGATGCCGGCATCGCCGGCGTGCAGGTCTCCGATGGCGTGCACATCGTCCGCACCGATGCGCAGGGTCGCTACCACCTGCAGGTGGAACCCGGACGCACGGTGTTCGTGATCAAGCCCGACGGCTACAGCTTCGCCAGCGCCGGCAACGGCCTGCCGGACTACTGGCGGCACTACGCACCGGCCGGCTCGCCCAAGCTCAAGTATCCGGGCATCGCGCCCACCAGCGGCGCCACCGACCACTGGGATTTCGCGCTGCGCGCGCAGCCCAAGGCCGACAGCACCGAGGTGCTGGTGTTCGCCGATACCCAGACCGCATCGATGACCGACGTCGGCTACTACGCCCGCGACATCGTCGGGCCGCTGCGCGGCAAGACCCATGCGCGCATCGGCACCACCCTGGGCGACGTGGTCAGCGACGACCTGTCGCTGTATCCGGCGCTGAATGCGGAAACCGCCAAGCTCGGCGTGCCGTGGTTCCACGTGCCCGGCAACCACGACCTCAATTTCGATGCGACCGACGACGTCGATTCGCTGTCGAGCTGGCGCGCGGTCTACGGCCCCGACACCTATGCGGTGGAAGAGGGCGGGGCCAGCTTCGTGTTCCTGGACGACGTGGTCTACCAGCCGACGCAGCAGCCCAAGTACATCGGCGGCCTGCGCGCGGACCAGTTCGCGTTCCTGCAGGCCTACCTGGCCGGCGTGCCCAAGGATCGCCTGGTGGTGCTGGGCCTGCACATCCCGCTGTTCGACGCGGCGCCAGGCAAGGAGACCTTCCGGCATGCCGACCGGGCGCGGCTGTTCGCGCTGCTGCAAGCCTTCCCGCACGTGCTGGTGCTCAGCGGCCACAGCCACACCCAGCGTCACTACTACCACGGCGCCGACGAGGGTTGGCACGGCGCGCAGCCGCTGCACGAATACAACGTCGGCGCGGCCTGCGGCGCGTTCTGGTCCGGGGTCAAGGATGCACAGGGCATTCCCGCCGCGACCATGGCCGACGGCACCCCGAACGGCTATGCGTTGCTGACCGTGCGCCGCGACGGCGGCTACGCGCTGGCCTACCACGCCGCGCGAGCCGCCGACGACACGCAGATCGGCCTGCATGCGCCGAAGGTGTTGCGCCGTGGCGCCTATCCGGCCTGGGGCGTGTACGCGAACGTGTACATGGGCGAGGACGACAGTCGCGTCGAGTACCGCGTGGACGACGGCGCCTGGAAGCCGATGCAGCGGGTCGAACAGCCCGACCCGGCGCTGCTCGCCGAGAACGCGCGCGACGATGCCGCCGACGCGCTGCGCGGCTACGACCGCTCGCCGGAAGCGTCTCCCTCGCAGCACCTGTGGCGTGGTGCCTTGCCGACCGACCTGAACGTGGGCGCGCACCGCATCGAGGTCCGCGCGTTCGACCGCTGGCGTGGCGAGCAGCGCGCCAGCGGCAGCTACCGCTTGCAGGACGCCTCTCCCTGATCGCGGCACTGGCGTCGCGTCCTGGCGACACCAGCCCGATCGCGATCCAGGTTCTTTCGACCGCTATCTGTGCGGTGCCCGGCATCCGCGTGCGCTGGGCACCGCGCACTGCGCGCAGAAGTCGAAGTAGAACCGGTCGTGTCGTCGGCGATGAAGCCGGTGAGCCGATAGGCGATGGCATTGGCGAACGCCAGTCCGGCGCACCGTGCCAAGAGCCGTGCCGACTCTCATTTGCACGTTACGCGAAGGACGTTTTTTGTATTGATCGAGTAGCTGCACTGCTCCACACGTTTCGTCAGCGTTACATCATGCGTTTGTTTGTCCGCGTACTTGCAGCGTAGGGTGACGAACCGGCCCTCATCGTAGATGTGGCCGAGAACCCAGTGGCCGTATCGTTCCTTTGCCACGTCAGGTTCGAGCGTTGCGAGGTCCTGTGGTTCTCCATCGAATGCATCGATGTAGCGAAGTGGCTGATTCTGTCGCATGGGGCAGACTGAAGGCGCGGCGCGCACACTGCTGCAGCCCAATAGGCAAAGGAGAAGCGCGGCAATTTGCTTGCTCAATGACATAGAAGTCGTTTCCATTGTTTGAGTTGCCATGGGCGCCCCATCGCAGAATGCTTCGGCCGACAGCGTTGGAGCGTGTTATGAACTCGGGAGTAGAGAAGCAGCGTGGGCGTTCGTCGTCACGGGCCAGGCGCCGGAACCGATCGATCCAACCGAAACTGCGCTCCAAGACCCGGCGACGCGACAGCAGCGCAACGCCCTTCTTGGCCTCCGCCAGCTTTAGCACATGCAGTTCGCTGCCTTCCTCCTGCGCCGCTTCGGCCGGGCTTTCGCCCGTGTAGTCTTGATCGACCAAAGCCGGTTTCATCGTCTCGCCCACGACATGTTGAACGTCCTGCGTCAGCGATCGCACCTGCGCGCGCTCCTGCTGCCAACAAGTGGCCACCGCCATAGCGACCTTGCAGCTTTTCTTGCAGTTGCACACATCGTAGCCGGCGCTGATCCGCTTTCGCAGGTGGACTGCAGCGTTCGGCCATCCAGGATCACGGCGCAGGGCTGTCCTTGCTTGCCTTGCGCCACCCGCAGGATCGAACGCAAGTCGCTGACCATGGCCTCAAAAGCGGTCAGCCTGCAACCGCCGCTGGGTTTGCTCGTAGACCATCTCCCACGGCGGAAACTCATCGGCATCAAGCGCCAGGGCGCTCCAGCGCGTGCCCTCCAGTGGAATGCGTTGAACCTCAAGCGCACGCTGCCGTGCCTGCGGATGCGTCATTACCAGGTAGGGCGCGGCGAAAGCCCATTCTTCGTCGGAGACGTCGGTTGCGGAGGCGTGTGGCGGCTTCATCCGCCTACGATAGCCGCGTGAACTCCAAGTTCTTGACACGCTCCAGGCCCGGCGATTGCCCCGAACACCCACCTCAATCGACCTGCTGAGACGGCTGTGAACCATCGCTGCGGCACGTCCGGCGGCTGCCGGTCCGGAGTCAGCATGAAATAAAAAAACCTCCATGAAGGAGGCCGACGAAACGAGAGGATCCTGGCTGGCGAGCGAAGGCTGGCGGGCGGATCGGTGCGCAGCTGGCTGGCGAAAGGCTGGCGGGCTTGCTGCGGGCGCAGTGTAGCGGCCGTATGCGATCGACGATCGAACGCGAATCACTCTCATCTATCGGTTCGCTACGGACGCCTGCTCTAGGCCTCTGTCAGGCACACCGATCGTCGGGGCCGCCGCGGATGGGGCCGCAAGGGCGCTGCTCGACCGAACAGGGTGGCTCACTGCGTGGGAGCGGCGGTCGGTGGCGCTAGCGCCTGTCTTGCGGGCGTCTGGGGAGCAGTGGCTTGCGTGGCCCCGGGCGCAAGGTCCGGTTCGTCATCGGTCGCAGTCGCTGCGTCGTCCGCCTCGGGCTCCGGATACGGATAGGGCGGTGCGGCGGCGTTCGGCAACTGCGCGCGCCAGCGCTGCAGCCACTGCCCGATGCGCGCACCCACGTAGAGCTGCGGATACGATGGCGCCTCGCCTTCGGCCTGCTCGCGTGCGCTGATCTCGGCACTGGCCATGCGATAGCTGTCGACCAGATCGGTGGTGTGCGCCAGCGCATCGATCAGCCAGGCGCGGCCGAAATAGGTGGCGCTGGCGGTGTTGCCGCAGCCGAACGAGGGCCGGTCGCGGCGCGCGGCGGCGATGACCAGGGTGTCGGCGGTCTTCAGCGCCGGCACGAAGCCCCCGGAGTAGCAGGCCGAGATCACGATGATGCGGTTGCGGATGCCGGCGTCGTCGAGCAGGCGGCGCAGTTCCTGCGGGGTGATGGTGTCGTACTCGGCATCCTCGCCGGGACCGAACTGCAGATACAGCTCGTGTTGGTCGGTGCCGTGGCTGGTCAGGAACAGCAGCAACGCGTCCTCGCGCTTGTCCATCAGCTTGCCGACGCGGTCCAGCGTATCGGCCAGGTTGTCGTAGGAGGCCTGCGGTGCGTAGGCATGTGCGCCGAGATTGTCGCCGTGATTGATCAAGGTGGCGATGCGGCCTGCGGCGCCGAAGCGCTGCGTGAACATCTGCCGCAGGTACAGCACTTCGTTGCGGAACACGTCCTCGCTGGCGTCGCCGGCGAAGCCGACCACGTACAGGTCGGGGATGCCGGGGCGCTGTGGCTGCAGCGACCCCAGCGCCTGGCGCAGTTGCGCCTGGTCGACCGGATCCTGCGCCGCCTCGTCCTGCGCGGTGTCGGCCGTGCCGGCCGGCATGGCGCCGGCATCGGGATGGCAGGCGGGCAGCGCCAGCGCCAGCAGGGCGGCCAGCAGCAGCCGGCCGCGCACCACGGCGAGCGGGCGCTGCAATGCCGCCAAAGCGGCCATCAAGACAGCGACAGGCCTGCGCATGCGCGGGCTCAGAAGCCCAGGTCGGCGAAGCTCTCCGCGCGGCGGTGGCCGTTGCAGGCCTCGCCCTGGCGCGGTTGCGGGTAATCGTCGCGGCGATCGATCAGCACCGTGTCCAGCCCGGCGGCGCGGGCCGCATCCAGTTCGGCGACCACGTCGGACAGGAACACGATCTGCGCCGGCGCCACGCCGATCGCCTCGGCGATGCGCGCATAGCTGGGCTGCTCGCGCTTGCCGCCGATCTCGGTATCGAACCAGCCGGAGAACAGCTCGCGCAGGTCGCCGGCATCGCTGTGGCCGAAGAACAGCTTCTGCGCGGGCACCGAGCCGGACGAGTACACGTACAGCGCGCGGCCGTCGGCATGCCAGCGGCGCAAGGCCGGCGCGGCATCGGGATAGATGTGCGCGGTGAAGTCGGCATCGCGGTAGCCGGCGTCCCAGATCATGCCCTGCAGCGCCTTCAGCGCGGTGTGCTTGCGGTCCTGGTCGATCCAGCCCTGCAGGGTCTCCACGATCACCGCATCGGTGCAGATGCCGCCGCATTCGGTGGCGACCGCGTCCAGCCACTGCCGCACCTGCGGTTGCTGGCCATGCTCGCGCACGAAGCCGGGCAAGGCGCGGCGCGCGTAGGGAAACAGCACGTCCTTGACGAAGGAGATGCTGCTGGTGGTGCCTTCGATGTCGGTGAGAACGACGCGTGGATCGGTCATCGCTCAGTGCGCCTCGCCGCGCAGCTTCGCCTCGTAGCGCGGGAAGCGCTGGGCGATGTCGGTGCCGGTGAAGTGGCCGACCCAGCCATCCGGCTCGGTGAAGAAGCGGATCGCGACGAAGCGCGGCTCCGGCCCCATGTCGAACCAGTGGTGGGTGCCGTCCGGCACCGCGATCAGATCGTTCTGCACGCACTCGATCTCGTAGACCTTACCATCCACGTGCAGGGTGAACAGGCCGGAGCCGGCGACGAAGAAGCGCACCTCGTCTTCCTTGTGGAAGTGCTCGTCGAGGAACTTCTTGCGCATCTCCTCGCGCTGCGGGTTGTCCGGGGTGATGCTGACCACGTCCACGGTCTTGAAGCCGTTGGCGGCCACCAGGCGGTCGATGTCGGCCTTGTAGGCAGCCATCACCGCCTCTGGCGTGGCGCCGGCCTCGATCGGCTGGTTGGCCTGCCAGCGCTCGAAGGTGACGCCGATCTTGCGCAATTCGGCGGCGATCGCGTCGCCCTCGCGGCTGTCGAACAGCGGCGTGTCGGGAGTGGTGTCGGCGAAGATGCGGAGTCGGCTCATGGCGGCGGGCGAAAGCGGCAGTGGGGACGAAAAGGGTAGCAGGTGCGCGGCCGGCGGCCGTTGCGGCGCTGGAACGCTGTCGCGCCGCGGCGGATCAGCCGGCGGCGCGCAGTTTGCGCAGCTCCAGCTCGCAGTGCAGCAGGAATTCGAAGGCTTCGAGGTGGCGGCGCGCCTCGGCCATGTCACGGCCCCAGGCGTACAGGCCGTGGCCGTCGATCAGGTAGCCCCACAGCGGCGTGCGGTCGAGCAGGGCGTCGACCTGCGCCGCCAGCACGGTCATGTCCTGGGTGTTGGCGAACACCGGCAGGTCCACCGCGGTCTCGTGGGTCTGGTTGCCGTGCAGCGCCTTCAGCAGTTCGTAGCCTTCCAGGCGGATGTGGCCCTGCGGCGCATACAGCCGCGAGGCAATGGTCTGCACCGGCGAATGCGTGTGCAGAATGCAGCCGACCTCCGGGAAGCGCCGGTACAGCTGGGTGTGCAGCAGGGTCTCGGCGGACGGGCGCAGCGGCCGGCCGACGGCCTGGCCGTCGAAGTCCACCACCATGATGTCGTCCTCCACCAGCCGGCCCTTGTCGCGGCCGGAGACGGTGATCGCGGCATGGCGATCGTCCAGCCGGTGCGAGAAGTTGCTGCTGGTGGCAGGCGTCCAGCCGGCCTGCGAGAGCTCGCGGATGTTGTCGATCAGCAGGTGCGCCAGCGTGCGCAGGCGCTCGGAATCGTAGGGCAGTGCGTTCATGCGCGTAGTGTAGGGCTTGAGCGCTGGATTGGGATGACAGGCGATGGTGCACCCAGTAGCACCTGCTCGCGCCGTACCCTCATCCCAACCCCTCTCCCGGAGGGAGAGGGGCTCTATGGCTCAGCCTTGGCCGGTGCGGCGCAGGCGGCTGTGGCGGTAGCCGTAGCCGAAGTAGATCGCCAGGCCGATCACCGTCCAGCCGGCCATCAGCATCCAGTTGTGCGCGGTCATCGCCGACAGCAGCGCCAGGCAGCTGAGCACGCCGGCGATGCAGATCGGCCAGGCGAACGGGATGCGGAACGGGCGCGGCAGGTCCGGCTGGGTACGGCGCAGGATCAGCACGCCGGCGCAGACCGCGGCGAAGGCGATCAGCGTGCCCATCGAGGTCAGTTCGCCCAGCACGTCCAGCGGGAACAGCGCCGCCAGCAGCGCGATGCCGATGCCGGTGATCACGGTGTTGACGTGCGGGGTGCGGTAGGTCGGGTGGATCTTGGTGAACACCGGCGGCAGCAGGCCGTCGCGGGCGATGATCATGAAGATGCGCGGCTGGCCGATGATCATCACCAGCACCACCGAGGACAGGCCGATCAGCGCGCCGATCTCCACCACCACGCGCAGCCAGGCCAGCTGCGGATGCGCCGCCACCGCGGTCACCACCGGCTCGTCGGTGCCCAGCTGCGTATATGGCAGCAGCCCGGTCATCACCGCTGCCATGGCGATGTACAGCACCGTGCAGATCACCAGCGACAGGATCATGCCGATCGGCAGGTCGCGCTGCGGCCGATGCGATTCCTGCGCCGCCACCGACACCGCCTCGAAGCCGATGTAGGCGAAGAACACCATCGCCGCACCGCGCAGCACGCCGTCCAGGCCGTACTTGCCCGGGCCTTCATTGGCGGGGATGAACGGGTGCCAGTTGGCCGGGTCCACGTATTTCCAGCCGGCGGCGATGACCAGCACGATCAGGCCGCTCTTCAGCACCACCATCGCCATGTTCATCGCCGAGGACTTGCGGATGCCGACGTAGCACAGCCAGGTCAGCAGCAGCACGATGCCGGCGGCGGGCAGGTTGGCGATCGCGCCGGTCGGCTGCAGCTTGCCGTCCAACGGCGCGTTGACCAGGGCCGCGGGCAGATGGATGTCGAAGTGGTCGAGCAGGCTGAGGAAATAGCCGGTCCAGCTGACCGCCACCGCCGAGGCCGACACCCCGTACTCCAGCACCAGCATCCAGCCGATGAACCAGGCCGCCAGCTCGCCGAAGGTGGCGTAGGTGTAGGTGTAGGCGCTGCCGGAGACCGGCACCATCGCCGCGAACTCGGCGTAGGCCAGCGCGCAGAACGCACAGCACACCGCGGCCAGCACGAACGAGAGCATGATCGCCGGTCCGGCGTGGTTGGCCGCGGCCTGCCCGGTGATGACGAAGATGCCGCCGCCGATCACCGCGCCGATGCCCAGCGCGGTCAGGCCCCAGGGGCCGAGCGCGCGTTGCAGGCCCAGCCCGCCGGCGTCCTCGTGGCTGGCATGGGGGTGTTTGGTGGCCAAGAGTTGTTTGAGCATGGAGCGGTTCCAGCCGGACGCGGCGTGCGAGGAAGAGGGGACGAACGCGAAGACCGGCGCGGACGCCGGTCTTCGGGGGAGCGGATCAGGCCTTGGCGGCCAGGCGGCTGTTGCGGATGCCGTAGAAGAAGTAGATGCACAGGCCGATCAGGGTCCAGCCGACGAACACCTTCCAGTGCTCCTGGAATGCCTGGAAGAACAGGCCGACGCAGAACAGCGCGCCCAGCGGGCACACCGCCCAGAACAGCGGCACCCGGAACGGACGCGGCAGATCGGGACGGGTGAAGCGCAGCACCATCACGCCGACGCAGACCGTGGCGAAGGCCAGCAGGGTGCCCATCGAGACCAGTTCGCCGAGCACGTCCAGCGGGATCAGCCCGGCCAGCAGCGCGGCCAGCACGCCGACCACCACGGTGCCGACGTACGGGGTGTGGAAGCGGCGATGGACCTTGCCGAACAGCTTCGGCAGCAGGCCATCGCGCGCCATCGTGTAGAAGATGCGCGGCTGCGCCATCAGCATCACCAGCACCACCGAGGACAGGCCGGCGATGGCGCCGATCTCGACGAAGGTCTTCAGCCAGGCCAGCTGCGGATAATGCTCCAGCGCGGTGGCCACCGGCTTGGCGGTACCCAGTTGGGTGTAGGGCAGCAGGCCGGTCAGCACCGCGCAGACGATGATGTAGATGACGGTGCAGATGGCCAGCGACACCAGGATGCCGATCGGCATGTTCTTCTGTGGGTCCTTGGTCTCGCCGGCGGAAGTGGAGACCGCATCGAAGCCGATGTAGGAGAAGAACACGATGGAGGCCGCACGGAAGATGCCGCTCCAGCCGAACTCACCCGGGCCGGTGTTTTCCGGGATGAACGGATGCCAGTTGTCCGGGTTGATGTAGAAGACGCCGACGCCGACGAACAGGCAGATCACCAGCACCTTGATCGCCACCACGATGGCGTTGACGAAGGCCGACTGGGTGACGCCGACGTAGCACAGCGTGCTGACCGCGGCCACGATCAGCACCGCCGGCAGGTTGACGATGTTGCCCGAGGCCACGAACGCGTGGCCGGTCCAGGTCAGCGGTGCGCTGGCCAGTTCCGCGGGGAAGGGCAGGCCGAGGGTGCCGGTGACGAAGCTGATCAGGTAGGCCGACCAGCCGACCGCGACGCTGGAGCCGGCGAACAAGTATTCCAGCACCAGGCACCAGCCGATGAACCAGGCCACGCCTTCGCCGAGCGTGGCATAGGAATACGAGTAGGCGCTGCCGGAGACCGGCAGCATCGCCGCGAACTCGGCGTAGCACAGGCCGGCGAAGGCGCAGGCCAGGCCGGCGAACACGAACGACAGCATCACCGCCGGGCCGGCGTGATTGGCCGCGGCCTGGCCGGTGAGCACGAAGATGCCGGCGCCGATCACCGCGCCGATGCCGAGCAGGATCAGGTGCCGGGCGGTGAGGGTGCGTTTGAGGGTGGCTTCGCCCTCCAGACTGCCTTCGAACGGTTCGCCGGCATCGACGTGACCGGCGGGTTCGATCGGCTTGACCCTCAACAGAGACTTGAGCATTCGGTGCATCCCCAGGTGGCGGTACGGGGCAAGCGGCCCCGGCAATGGCGAAGCGCCGGGCCCGCAGCGGGCGACGCAAGCGTCGTACCATGCCAAAGCCGGCCGGCCGCCACAAGCCGCGCTGCACCGTGGACGGCGATAATGGCCGCCCCCGAACGCGAGAACGCCGATGCCGGAGCCGTCCCTACGCCAGCAGTTGCAGGCCCACGCCCGGCAGTGCCCGGACCAGGCCGAGGTCGCCGCGCAGTTCCTGGCCTTGCTCGACGACACCGCCGATCCGTTCGTGCGCGACCGCCTGGATGGCCATTTCACCGGCTCGGCCTGGCTGGTCAGCGCCGACGGCACGCGCACCCTGCTGACCCACCACCGCAAGCTGCAGCGCTGGCTGCAACTGGGCGGGCACGCCGATGGCGACCGCGATCTGGCGCGGGTGGCGCTGAAGGAAGCGGAGGAGGAGTCGGGACTGCCTGGCCTGGCGCTGGAGGATGGCGCGATCTTCGACCTGGATCGCCACTGGATTCCCGCCCGCGGCGAGGTGCCGGGGCACTGGCACTACGACGCGCGCTACGTGGTCCGCGCCGGCGCCGACGAGGCTTTCGCGGTCAGCGAAGAATCGCTGGCCCTGGCCTGGCGCCCAATCACCGAACTGCTGGACGAAGAGGACCTGGATCCGTCGCTGCGGCGCATGGCGCGCAAGTGGCTGCAACGCAGTGCATCAGCCCCTCTCCCCTTGGGAGAGGGGTTGGGGTGAGCGTCGGGGCGCGCAGCGCATGCGGTGTTTTTGCTGCACGAGGCTGCGCCCGGACCCTCATCCGCCCCTTCGGGGCCCCTTCTCCCGACGGGAAAAGGGGGACGCCAAAGCCCCTCTCCCCTCGGGAGAGGGGTTGGGGTGAGGGTACGGGCGCGCAGCGCACCCGCGAATCCCCAATCCCAAATCCCCATTCCCCGCTAGTAAAGAATGCGCGTCCGCAACGTCCCCGCCACCTGCGCCAGTTCGTCCTTCAGCACCGCGGCCAGCTCCTCGCTGGCGGCGACGTCGATCACCACGTAGCCGACCTTGGGGTCGGTGCGCAGGAACTGACCGTCGATGTTGACGTTGTGGCGCGAGAACAGCTCGTTGATCTGCGACAGCACGCCCGGCACGTTGCGATGGATGTGCAGCAGGCGCAGGCTCTCGGCGTGCTCGGGCAGGGTGACCTCGGGGAAGTTCACCGCCGACAGGGTGCTGCCGTTGTCGCTGTAGCGCACCAGCTTGGCCGCCACTTCCACACCGATGTTGTCCTGCGCCTCCAGCGTGCTGCCGCCGACGTGCGGGGTCAGGATCACGTTGTCGTGCGCGGCCAGCGGCGATTCGAACAGGTCGCCGTTGCCCTTGGGTTCGATCGGGAACACGTCCACCGCGGCGCCGCCGATGTGGCCGCTGCGCAGCGCCGCGTCCAGCGCATCAATGTCGATCACGGTGCCGCGCGAGGCGTTGATCAGATGCGCACCCGGCTTCATCTGCGCCAGTTGCGCCGCCCCGATCATGTTGCGGGTGGCCGCGGTTTCCGGCACGTGCAGGGTGACCACGTCGGCGCGCGCCAGCAGGTCGTCCAGGTCGGTGGCGGTGCGCGCGTTGCCCAGCGACAGCTTGGTCTCGATGTCGTGGAAGATCACCTGCATGCCCAGCGACTCGGCCAGCACGCCGACCTGGGTGCCGATGTGGCCGTAGCCGACGATGCCCAGCACCTTGCCACGGGTCTCGTGGCTGCCGGTGGCCGACTTCGACCAGCCGCCGCGGTGGCATTCGGCATTCTTCTGCGGAATGCCGCGCAACAGCAGGATGGCCTCGGCGATCACCAGTTCGGCGACGCTGCGGGTGTTGGAGTAGGGCGCATTGAACACGGGGATGCCGGCCAGTTCGGCGGCGTCCAGGTCGACCTGGTTGGTGCCGATGCAGAAGCAGCCGACTGCGATCAGGCGCTTGGCCTGGGCCAGCACCTCGGCGCTGAGCTGGGTGCGCGAGCGGATGCCGACGATGTGCGCCTCGGCGATGCGCTGCTTGAGTTCGTCTTCCGGCAGCGACTTGGCGTGCAGCTCGATCTGCGAGTAACCGGCCGCGCGGAACACGTCGACGGCGGTCTGGCTGATGCCTTCAAGCAGCAGCACGCGGATATCCTGCTTCGGAAACGAGGTCTTCTTGGGCGACATTGCAGTGAGGGAGCGATGGCCAACGGGCCGGTCACTATGCCAGATGGCTGGGTGCTTTGGTGCGCCGCAATAGGATGTCGGCGGTACCGCGACTACATTGCGGATATATGGTTTCGGATGCATCGAATGTATCGGGACCCGGGACCCGGGACCCGGAAAATCAAAAGCGTTCTAAGGTGCTGTCAAAGAACAGTTCAGGCTTACGCTTTTCCCGGGTCCCGGGTCCCGGGTCCCGGGGTTCACCAACTGGACGCCATCGCACAACGCTGGCACGCTTGAACGCTTATCTACGCTCCGACCTCTCCGCCCATGACCGATCCGCGCCTGGATGCCCTGGCCCTTGCCGTTCCCGGCCTGCGCCTGAAGACCGATCCCGCCGACCTGGAGCACTACGGTCGCGACTGGACCCGGCGTTGGACCCCGGCGCCGCTGGCCATCGCGTTGCCGGCGACGGTGGAAGAGGTGCAGGCGGTGCTGCGCTGGGCCAATGACCACGCGGTGGCGGTGGTGCCCTCCGGCGGCCGCACCGGCCTGTCCGGCGGCGCGGTGGCTGCACACGGCGAGCTGGTGCTGAGCCTGGAGCGGATGAACAAGGCGCTGGCCTTCGACCCGGTCGACCGCACTCTGACCGTGCAGGCCGGCATGCCGCTGGAAGCGGTGCACAACGCCGCGCGCGAGTATGGCCTGCTGTACCCGGTGGACTTCGCCGCGCGCGGGTCGTGCTCGATCGGCGGCAACATCGCCACCAATGCCGGCGGCATCCGCGTGATCCGCTACGGCAACACCCGCGAGTGGATCGCCGGGTTGAAGGTGGTCACCGGCAGCGGCGAACTGCTCGAGCTCAACCGCGGGTTGATCAAGAATTCCAGCGGCTACGATTTCCGCCAGTTGCTGATCGGTTCCGAAGGCACGCTGGGCATCGTGGTCGAGGCCACCCTGCGGCTCACCGACCCGCCGCCGCCGAGCAATGTGATGCTGCTGGCGCTGCCCTCGTTCGAGGTGCTGATGCAGGTGTTCGCGGCGTTCCGCAGCCGGCTGCAACTGGAGGCGTTCGAGTTCTTCACCGACCGCGCACTGCAGCACGTGCTGGCGCATGGCGCGCAGGCGCCGTTCGACACGGTGTATCCGTATTACGTGGTCACCGAATACGCCAGCGGCAACGAGGCGCAGGAGGCCGCGGCGCTGGCGGCGTTCGAGGCGTGCATGGAGCAGGGCTGGGTATTGGACGGGGTGATCAGCCAGAGCGAGGCGCAGGCCGCGCAACTGTGGCGCCTGCGCGAAGGCATCACCGAGGCGGTGGCGCGCTACACCCCGTACAAGAATGACGTGTCGGTGCGGATCTCGGCGATGCCGGCGTTCCTGGCGCGCACCCAGGCGCTGCTCGGCGAGGCCTACCCGCAGTTCGAGGTGGTGTGGTTCGGCCACATCGGCGACGGCAACCTGCACATCAACGTGCTCAAGCCCGACGCCACTGCGCCGGCCGACTTCATCGCCGCCTGCGAGCAGGTCACCAAGCTGCTGGCGCAGGTGCTGGCCGAGCACGGCGGCAGCATCTCCGCCGAGCACGGCATCGGCCTGGTCAAGAAGCCGTACCTGGAGAGCACGCGCAGCGCCGAGGAGATCGCGCTGATGCGCGCGGTCAAGCGCGTATTCGATCCGTCCGGTCTGCTCAATCCGGGCAAGCTGTTCGATCCCTGAGCATGACCGCACGACTGCCGTGCGTGCCGTTCAGGCGCTGCGCGCGGCGGACCGCTAGGCTATGCCGCGCGGCGCTGGCCGTCCCTTTTTCACGATCCCGTTTGGAACGATTGCAATGACCCGAGTGACCGCGCGCTGCGCTCTGCTGTTCGCCCTGACCCTGCCTGCGTTCGCGCAGGCGTCCAGCTTCGCTGGCAGCTCCGCCGGCTCGGCCTCGGCCGGCTCGGCCGGCAGCTCGGCGTCCTCGGACAGCAGTTCCAACAACGACAAGGTGGTGCTGCAGGCGCGCGACGACGCGGCCGGTTTCGTCGCCAGCGCCGGCCGCATCCGCGGCGTGCAACTGGAGGCGGCGCTGCGCGTGTTGCGCGAGCGCAATCCGCAGGCGCAGCAGGCCAGCGACCTGGAACTGGCGCAGGCGATCCTGGCGCTGTGACCGCGCGCCGGCCGCGGCGCCTGGGCGCGCGGTGGCTAACGTTCTTGGCGCTGGCCGCTGCGATGCACGCAGCGGCCGCGCCACTCTCTGTCGATGACACCGGTCTGACCCCGGGCGAGCGCACGGCCAGCCAGGCCGTGCTGGCCGCGGCGCAGGCGCGGCTGCCGCCGGCCTGGACCGCGGCACTGCCCGCAGGGCTGCCGCTGCAATGGCGCGACGATTTGCCGGCACAGGTGCACGGGCGCGCGCAGGCCAAGCGCCTGCTGTTGAACAAGCGCCTGCTGCGCGACTGGATGGCGACGACAGCGGTCGATACCGACCCGGTCGCCGACCCGGCGCGGCGGCCGGCACTGGCCGCCTTGCTGCACGAACTGGCGCATTTCTACGACCGCTCCGCGGCCGGGCATCTGTCGTCCGATCCGCGGCTGCTGGATCTTGCCGGCTGGCAGGTGAGCCCGATGCGCCTGGGCCTGCGCCGCGGCGAGAACCGGTTCACCGAGCGCAGCCCGGATCGCTACGAACTGCAGTCGCCTGCCGAGTTCGTGGCGGTGAATCTCGAGCACCTCCTGCTCGATCCGGACTACGCCTGCCGCCGTCCGGCGCTGGCCCGCTACTTCGCCGCGCGCCTGGCATGGACGCCGCCAGCGAGCGCATGTGCGCCTGGCCAGGTGTTCGTGCAGGACCCGCTGGCCGATGCGGACGCATTGCTGCAGATTGATCCGGCACGGGTCTACGCGGTGGATTACCTGCTGGCCGAGGGCAATGCGCAGCCGATGAGCCACTGGGGCCACAGCATGTTGCGCCTGGTGATTTGCGCGCCGGGACGGCCGCTGGGGCCGGCATGCCGGCTGGACCTCGCCGAGCACCGGGTGCTGTCGTTCCGCGCCTTCGTCGACGACGTGCAGATCTCCAACCTGCGCGGACTCACCGGCTCCTACCCGTCGCGGCTATTCGTGCTGCCGCTGCGCCAGGTGGTGGACGACTACACCCAGGTGCAACTGCGCGGCCTGCAGTCGCTGCCGCTGCGGCTGTCGCGCGAGGAGATCGCCGCGCTGCTGGAGCGCGCCGCGCAACTGCACTGGAGCTACGACGGCCGCTACTACTTTCTCAGCAACAACTGCGCGGTGGAGACCTACGCCTTGCTGCATGACGGCGTGCCGCGGCTGGCGGCCGCGCACCTGTCCGGGATCAGCCCGACCGGCCTGCGCCGGCGCCTGGTCCGCGCCGGCATCGCCGATGCGTCGGTGTTCGACGCCGCCGACACGGCGGTGCGCGATGGCTATTACTTCCCGGCGGCGAGCGCGCACTTCGCGGAGATGTTCGCGGTGGCGCGGCGTTCGTTGGCGCTGCCGGCGCGCGCTGCCGACACGTGGCTGGACCTGCCGGCGGCGCAGCGCGCGCCGTGGCTGCAGCGCGGTGATCTGCGCGCCAGTGCTGCCTTGCTGGTGCTGGAGAACGCCGCCCGGCGCCGCGCCGAACAGCGCGGCCGCGATGCGTTGAAGCGGCGCTATCTGGGCAAGCCGTTGCCGTCCGCCGGCGCCGGCGCCGGTGCAGGCGAGGGCGATGCGCGCGACGACACCCGTGACGCCGCCAGCGCGGTGCGTGCCGTCTTGGCCGAGCAAGGCCTGCTCAGTCAGCCGGCGAGCCTGCTGCAGGGGCAGCCGGGCTATGGCCTGCCGCAGACGCAGGAACGCGCCTGGCTGCAGGTGCAGGGACAGGCACGGATCGCGGCGCTGCACGACGACGGCGCCGCGCTGCAGACGCGCCTGCGCGGGTTGCTGCCGGCGCCGCTGCAGGCGGAACTGGCGCAGATCGATGCCAACCTGGCGACGCTGGGCGCACGCCTGCGCACGCTCAATCGCGAAGACGGTGGGCTGCAGTTGCGCTCGCCTTCGGTGTTGCAGGAGGGGAGTGGGAAGCCGTAGTGCGGCCTGCCGGGCTGGTAAGCGAGGCGGGCGAAGTGAGGAATTGCGCGCGTGGTTGACGATGCTGCGGTCGCGGCTGAAGCCGCTCCTACGACAGCCGCTCCTACGACGCGGCCTGCGTCGATTTTGCCGCATCGGCTGGTTGCAGGCATGGCCTTGTCGCAATGAAAGGGGACCGATAGGTCCAGTCGTCGGGACTGAAGTCCCTCCCACAAAAAAGCGGTGTCTCTTCAGCGCCTGGTAGGAGCGGCTTCAGCCGCGACGAGCGAAGCGGGGAAACTGACCGATGTCGATGGCCGTCAGGGCTGAGGTCCTACCGCGAGGGCATGACCTCGCCGACCCGCGAGCCGCCATCACGGCGCTTCGAGATCGACATCCTTGCCGTAACGGCGCAGCCAGGCGTCGCGTGGCGGGTCCTGGCGGTACTGCGCGCGCAGCTTCGCCCAGGTCTGCTCGTTGCCGTCGCAGTACCTGGCCATCGCCTTTTCCAGTTCGCGCCCCCGCGCCGCGTCGTAGGCGTCTTCGCCGGCGAAGTGATTGCAGGTGTCCTGGCGTGCGACGAAGGCGCGGATCGGCTCGGGCATCGAGCAGAAGCCGTCATGGTGCTCGGGATCGACCGCGTCCGGAATCGTGCACACGGGCTTGGCCGCGGCCGCCGCGGCCGGCGTCACCGGCGCCGCGAGCGCCAGCGCCGGCAGGGCCAGCAACAGGCCGAGGCACGCGCGCCGTGGCGCGTACGCGGCGCGGGAGGCGTGGTTGGCACGGCGCCCGCGCATGGGGTCAGTCGGCGCGGCCGGCGAATTCGCCGGTGGTGGTGTTGACCAGCACGCGCTCGCCGTTGCCGATGTACTCCGGCACCATGATCTCGATCCCGGTGTTGAGCTTGGCCGGCTTGGGGCGCTTGGTGGCGGTGCCGCCCTTGAGCTCCGGCGGGGTCTCGATCACTTCCAGGGTCACGCTCTGCGGCAACTGGATCGCCACCGGCTGGTCGTCGATGACCTGCACGTAGATGCCGCTGAGGCCGTCGGTGATGTAGCCGGCAGCGTCGCCGATCACGTCAGCATCGAGGGTGTAAGGGGTGTAGTCCTCGTCGTCGAGGAACACGAAGGCCTCGCCGTCCTTGTACGAGAAGGAGGACTGGCGGCGCATCAGCTCGACCTCGCGCAGGTCGTCGTCGCCGTCGAAGCTGGCATCGAGCTTGTTGCCGCCCGGCACGCTGTACATCACGAAGCGGAAGCGCACGTTGCCGCCACGGCCCTGCGGCGAGCTGCGCTCGATGTCGCGGATCTGGTACACGCCGTTGTTGTACTCGACGACGTTGCCTTTCTTGATTTCGTTGGCTTTCATGGATGTGGGGCCGGGATTGGGGATTGGAGATTAGGGATTGGAAAGCGCCGGGCAGGGACGCGGGATGGGGAGCGTTTGCGAATCCCCAATGCCGAATCCCCAATCCCGGCTACTTCGGCGCCAACCGCACCGCGCCGTCCAGGCGGATGGTTTCGCCGTTGAGGTAGCGGTTGCGCAACAGGAACATCACCGTGTCGGCGAATTCGTCCGGGCGGCCGAGACGCGAAGGATACGGGATCGAGGCGGCCAGCGACTGCTGCACGGCCTCGGGCATGCCGTCGACCATCGGGGTCCAGAAGATGCCCGGAGCGATGGTGTTGACGCGGATGCCGAAGCGCGCCAGTTCGCGCGCCATCGGCAGGGTCATCGCCACCACGCCGCCCTTGGACGCGGCATAGGCGGCCTGGCCGATCTGGCCTTCGTAGGCGGCGACGCTGGCGGTGTTGACGATGGCGCCGCGCTCGCCGTCCTCGCCCGGGGCGTTGTGCTGCATCAGGTCGGCGGCGGCCTTGGCGACGTTGAAGCTGCCGACCAGGTTGACCATCACCGTGCCCTGGAAGGTGGCCAGCGGCATCGGCGCCTCCTTGCCGAGCACGCGGCCGGCGCCGAGGATGCCGGCGCAGTTGATCGCCGCATTGAGGCCGCCGAGGAAGCCTTGCGCTGCGCCGAGCTGCGCAGCCACCTGGGCCTCGTCGCTGACGTCGGTGCGCAGGTAGCAGGCACGGTCCGCGCCCAGCGCGGCGACCGCGGCCGCGCCCTTGTCGTCGTTCAGATCGAACAGCGCGACCTTGCCGCCTTCGGCGACGATGCGTTGCGCCACCGCCAGGCCGAGGCCGGACACGCCGCCGGTGACCACCGCTTTGAGATCGGCAAGCTGCATGGATGTTCCCTCCCAGGAAAACGTCCAGTTTAGAGGGTGTCGCCCCGTCACGGCGAGATCGGCGACGGGCCGCGGCCCGCAGGTCCGCCGCCGGGTAAGGAGCTGCTGCGGCTCAGGCCTCGGCAGCCAGCGCCTGGCCGACCTTGCTGCCGGTGGGTCGGCCGAGTTTCTGTGCCAGCCAGCGGCCGGTCGCGGCCAGCGCCGGCAGGTCGATGCCGGTGTCCACGCCATTGCCGTGCAGCAGATAGACCACGTCCTCGCTGGCCACGTTGCCGCTGGCGCCCTTGGCGTAGGGGCAGCCACCGGCGCCGGACACCGCGGCATCGACCACGCGCACGCCTTCTTCCAGGCAGGCGGCGATATTGGCCAGGGCCTGGCCGTAGGTGTCGTGGAAATGCACCGCCAGCGCCGCCATCGGCACCGCGGCAGCGACCGCGCGCAGCATCGCCCGCGCCTTGCCCGGCGTGCCCACGCCGATGGTGTCGCCCAGCGAGATCTCGTAGCAACCCATCGCGTGCAGACGCTGCGCCACCCGTACCACGTCGGCCAGTGGGACGTCGCCCTGGTAGGGGCAGCCGAGCACGGTGGAGACGTAGCCGCGCACCTTGACCCCGTCCGCCGCCGCGCGCTCCAGCACCGGCGCGAAGCGCGCCAGCGATTCGTCGATGCCGGCATTGGTATTGGTGCGGTTGAAGGCCTCCGAGGCGGCGGTGAACACCGCCACCTCGCGCACGCCGACCGCGGCCGCGCGTTCGTAGCCCTGCAGGTTCGGCACCAGTACCGGATAGTCCACGCCCGGCACCTGTGCGATGCCGGCGTAGACCTCGGCCGCGTCGGCCAGCTGCGGGACCCATTTCGGGCTGACGAAGCTGGTCGCCTCGATGCTGCGCAGGCCGGTGCGCCCGAGCCGCGCGATCAGCTCGATCTTGTCTTCCGTGGCGACCCACGCCTTCTCGTTCTGCAGGCCGTCGCGCGGGCCGACTTCGACGATGCGCACGCTGTCGCTCATCGCGAGCGCTCCTGCAGCGGCAGGGGATGCGCGCAGCGCGGTGTCGACCGTGCACTGAACACGAGGCGGGAAGCAACGATGGTCATGGGATTCCTGATGAGCAGAGGCGGTGAAGCAGCGGTAGGCACGGTCGGCGCCATGTGCGCCGGCGCAACGTGGCAGCGCGGGATCAGGCCGACGCCGGGCGGTGGCAGACCGCTTCGATGTTGTGGCCGTCCGGATCCAGCAGGAACGCGCCGTAGTAGTCGGGGTGGTAGTGCGGCCGCAGGCCCGGCGTGCCGTGGTCGCGGCCGCCGGCGGCCAGGCCGGCGCGATGGAACGCGTCCACTTGTTCGCGGCTGGAAGCGACGAAGGCCACGTGCACGCCGTTGTCGCCGGCGTCGCGGCCGCCGTCGGCGATCCAGAAGCTCGGCTTGCCGTCGCAGCCGAAACCGACGTGGCGCTGGCCGCCGCTTTCCTCGGCGCTCACCTGCATCACCACGTCCAGGTCCAGCGCGGCCAGGGCGGCACGGTAGAAGGCCAGGCTGCGGTCGAGGTCGCTGCAGCGCAGGCCGAGATGGTCGATCGGGTTCATGGGCTGGCCCTCCAGGCCGGTTCGCGTTTCTCCAGGAACGCATTCAGTCCTTCCTGGCCTTCGGCCGAGACCCGCAACTGCGCGATCAGGGCGGCGTTGGCCTGGTCCAGCGCATCACGCTCGCCACCGGCGGCGGCCCGCCGCACCAGGGCCTTGGCGCCCGCGGCGGCCAGCGGCCCGGCCTGGCCGAGCAGGGCGACCTGGCGTTGCACCGCCGCGTCCAGCGCCTCCGGCGCCACCGCCTGGTGGACCAGACCGATCTGCGCCGCGGTGGCGGCATCGAAGGTTTCCGCGCTGGCGAACCAGCGCCGCGCCTGGCGCGCGCCGATCGCCGCGATGACGTAAGGCGAAATCACTGCCGGCAGCAGGCCCAGCCGGCTTTCGCTGAGCGCAAAGCGCGCATCGGTGGCGGCCACGGCGATGTCGCAGCAGGCGACCAGGCCCACCGCGCCGCCGAACGCGGCACCCTGCACCCGTGCCACCGTGGGCTTGGGCAACTCGTCGAGCAGGCGCATCAGCCGCGCCAGGGCCAGCGCGTCGTCCAGGTTCTCCTGTTCGCCGGCGCCGGCCATCGAGCGCATCCACTGCAGGTCGGCGCCGGCCGAGAACGCCGCGCCGGCGCCGGTCAGGACCAGCACCTGCACTTGTCGGTCGGCGCCGATCTGCAGCAGGGCGTCGCTGAGCTGGGCGATCAGCGTGGCGTCGAAGGCGTTGCGGACCTCGGGCCGGTTCAACTGCAGGGTCAGGACCTTGCCGGATCGTTGCAACAACAGGGCATCGCTCATCGAACACGCTCGTACAAAGGGAAAACGGCAGCCATACGGCGATCATAGCCGGCCGTGCCGGCGCCGCCATGACGCGCCGCGGCGATGCTACAATTGATAACCATTCTTATCGACGGAACGTGCTGTGACGTTGTCCGACATGCCGTTGCGCAGCAGCGCCCTCGTGGAATCCGTGCACGACCGCCAGCCCAACGACGCCATCGCCCGGCGTCTGCGCGAGCTGGGCTTCGTCGCCGGCGAACAGGTGCAGGTGCTGGCCAGCGGGCCGATCGGCGGCGAGCCGCTGCTGGTGCAGGTGGGCTATACCCGATTCGCGCTAAGGCGCAGCGAGGCGGCGCGGGTGCAGGTGGGCGCGCTGGACGAGGTGCGCTCGTGAGCGCGGTGGCCGCGCCGCTGCGCCTGGCCCTGGTCGGCAATCCGAACTGCGGCAAGACCGCGCTGTTCAACCAGTTGACCGGCAGCAAGCAGAAGGTCGCCAACTACGCCGGCGTCACCGTCGAGCGCAAGGAGGGCCGCTTCCGCGCGCCGTCCGGGCGCGAGTTCGCGGTGCTGGATCTGCCCGGGGCCTACAGCCTGCAGCCGGCCAGCCTGGACGAGGCGATCACGCGCGACCTGTGCCGCGGCTTCTACCCGGGCGAGCCGGCACCGGACGTGCTGGTCTGCGTGGTCGACGCCACCAACCTGCGTCTGCACCTGCGCTTCGCGCTGGAACTGCGCGAGCTGGGCAAGCCGATGCTGGTGGCCTTGAACATGGTCGACGCGGCGCAGCGCCGTGGCATCCAGATCGACCGCCAGGCGCTGGAGCAGGCGCTGGGCGTGCCGGTGATCGAGACCGTGGCGGTGCGCCGCAACGGGGCGCGCGCCCTGGTCGAGCGGCTGGACACGCTGGCGCCGGCACTGCCGCCGGCGGTGGCGCCGAGCGAGGGGCAGGGCGACTACCACCAGCAGGTGCGCGCGATCCTGGCCGCGGCGGTGTCGATGCCGACCCGCACCTCGCGGATCGACGACGCGCTGGACCGCTGGCTGCTGCACCCGGTCGCCGGGCTGCTGACCCTGGCCGTGGTGATGTTCCTGATCTTCCAGGCGGTCTACGCCTGGGCCGCGCCGTTGATGGACCTGATCGAAGGCGGCACCAAGGCGCTGGGTGCCTGGATCGGCGGAACCCTGCCGGAGGGGCCGCTGAACAGCCTGCTGGTGGATGGCATCATCGCCGGCCTCGGCGGGGTGGTGGTGTTCCTGCCGCAGATCCTGATCCTGTTCGCCTTCATCCTGGCGCTGGAGGAATCCGGCTATCTGCCGCGCGCGGCGTTCCTGCTCGACCGCATGATGGCCGCGGCCGGCCTGTCCGGGCGGTCGTTCATCCCGCTGCTGTCCAGCTTCGCCTGCGCCGTGCCCGGGATCATGTCCACCCGCAGCATCCAGGACCCGCGCGACCGCCTGGCCACCATCCTGGTGGCGCCGCTGATGACCTGTTCGGCGCGCCTGCCGGTGTACGCGCTGCTGATCGGCGCGTTCATTCCGCAGCGGCAGGTGTGGGGCGTGTTCAACCAGCAGGGGCTGGTGCTGTTCGGCCTGTACTTCGCCGCCATCGCCAGTGCGCTGGCGGTGTCGTGGACGATGAAGAAGTGGCGCCGCGACAAGGGCGAGCATCCGCTGTTGCTGGAGCTGCCGTCCTACCGCGTGCCGCACCTGCGCGATCTGGCGCTGGGCCTGTGGGAGCGTGCGGCGATCTTCCTCAAGCGCGTCGGCGGCATCATCCTGGCGCTGACCATCCTGCTGTGGTTCCTGCTGTCGTTCCCGGCGCCGCCGGCCGACGCCACCTTGCCGGCGATCGACTACAGCTTCGCCGGCCGCATCGGCCACGCCATGACCACGGTGTTTTCGCCGCTGGGCTTCAACTGGCAGATCTGCATCGCGCTGATTCCCGGCCTGGCCGCGCGCGAGGTGGCGGTGTCGTCGCTGGCGACGGTCTACGCGCTGTCGGCGGCCGACGACGATGCCGCCGCGCAGGCGCTGTCGCCGCTGATCCACGACGGCTGGTCGCTGGCCACCGCGCTGTCGTTGCTGGTCTGGTACATCTACGCGCCGATGTGCATTTCCACCCTGGCCACGATCAAGCGCGAGACCAATTCCTGGAAGCAGATGAGCTTCGCCGCGTTCTACCTGTTCGCGCTGGCGTATCTGGCCTCGCTGGTCACCTACCAGGTCGCGGTGGCGCTGGGAGCCGGCTGAGATGAGCACCTCGCTGCTGCTGCAGTACCTGGTGATTGCGCTGGCGGTGCTGGTCAGCGCCTGGGTGGTGCTGAAGAAGCAGTTCCCCGGCACCGCGCGCAAGCTGCGCGGCGCCATCGCCGTGCGCCTGCTCAAACCAAACCGTGCGGCGTGGCTGCAGGCCCTCGGTCGCAGCATCGCGCCAGCGCCCATCGCGGGCGCTGGCGCTTGCGGCGGTTGCGACAGCTGTGGCCCGACGCCGCCGCGGCGGCACTGAGTCGCCTTACCCGTTGCCGGCCGGCGCATCGCTTGTGCGCCGCACATGCGCGCCGCGATGGCGGCGACTATCCTATGTCGATGACCAGCCCATTCCAGTTCTCCCGCCGTGCGCAGGCGCTGACCAGTTCGGCGATCCGCGAAATCCTCAAGGTCACCGAACGTCCGGAAGTGATCTCCTTCGCCGGTGGCCTGCCGTCGCCGGATACCTTCCCGGTCGAGCGTATGCGCGAGGCTTGCGCCAAGGTGCTGCGCGATGCGCCGCAGGCGGCGCTGCAGTACGGCCCGACCGAAGGCTATCTGCTGCTGCGCGAATGGGTGGCGGCGCGGCTGAGCCGCGACGGCGCCCACATCCGGCCAAGCCAGGTGCTGATCACCACCGGGTCGCAGCAGGGCCTGGACCTGCTCGGCAAGGTGTTCATCGACGAAGGCAGCAAGGTGCTGGTGGAAACGCCCAGCTACCTCGGCGCGCTGCAGGCGTTCTCGCTGTTCCAGCCGGCATTCGCGGCGATGCAGTCGGACGACGATGGCGTGGTGGTGGACGCGCTGGACGATGCGCAGCTGTCCGGCGCACGTTTCATGTACGTGCTGCCGAACTTCCAGAATCCGACCGGGCGGCGCCTGCCGCTGCATCGGCGCCAGGCGCTGGTGGCGCGTGCGGCCGAGGCCGGGGTGCCGATCGTCGAGGACGATCCCTACGGCGAGCTGTGCTACAGCGGCGACACGCTGCCGAGCCTGCTGTCGATGAATCCGGACGGCGCCATCTACATGGGCTCGTTCTCCAAGGTGTTCGCCCCGGGCCTGCGCCTGGGCTACCTGGTGGCGCCGGAAGCGGTGCACGCCAAGCTGGTGCAGGCCAAGCAGGCGGCGGACCTGCACACGCCATCGTTCAGCCAGCGCATCGTGTACGAGGCGGTGCAGGACGGCTTCCTGGATGCGCACATCCCCGGCATCCGCGCGCTGTACGCCAGCCGCTGCGAGCAGATGCTCGCGGCCCTGGCCAAGTACTTCCCCGCGCAGGTGCGCTGGAACCGCCCGGCCGGCGGCATGTTCATCTGGGTCGAACTGCCGGAGGGCATGGACGGTAGCGCGCTGCTGAGCAAGGCGATCGAGCGCAACGTCGCCTTCGTGCCGGGCGCGCCGTTCTTCGCGGTCGCACCGCAGCGCAATACCCTGCGGCTGTCGTTCGTGACCGTGCCGGCCGAGCGCATCGAGACCGGCGTGCGCATCCTCGGCGCGTTGTTGCAGGACGAGGTCGCCGCGCACCGGCGCGCGACGGCCTGAGTCCGGCGTCGCCTCCGTCGATGACGTCGTCCGATTCCACCGTTGCGGCGTGGACCATCGATGCGGTCCTGGTCGGCCGCGCGCAGGCGTTCACCCGCCCAGGCAGCCTTAGCGCGATCGACAAGCGGCCGCAGGCCGGGCACTTGCGCATCGGCCTGGAGGGGCTGGAGCTGGACGAGCAGGGCGACCGCCGCGTGCATGGCGGGCCCGACAAGGCCCTGCACCACTACCCGCGCGACCATTACCCGGCCTGGCGCGAGGAACTGGGCGCGCATGCCTTGCTGGACGCGCCGGGCGCGTTCGGCGAGAACCTCAGCAGTTGCGGCGTGACCGAAGCCGACCTGTGCCTGGGTGATCGTCTGCGCCTGGGCACGGCCGTGGTCGAGGTGTCGCAGTCGCGGCAGCCGTGCTGGAAGCTGTCCGACCGGTTCGGCGTGGCCGCGTTGGCGCGGCGCGTGCAGGACAGCGGCCGCACCGGCTGGTACTACCGCGTGCTGCAACCCGGCGAGGTCGCCGCTGGCGACCGTCTGACCCTGCTGGAGCGCCCGCATCCGCAGTGGTCGTTGGCACGTCTGATCGACCTGCTTTACCGGCGCGAGATCGACACGGCGCAACTGCAGGACGTACTGGCGCTGCCGCTGGTACCGAACTGGCGCATCTTGTTCGAGCGGCGTCTGGCGCAGCGCGCGGTGGAGGATTGGGACAAGCGCCTGTTGGGGCAGGCGGCGGCCGAGTAGGGCAGTTATCGATTCGGCGAGCGTGCTTCCCTCTTTGCGGGAGCGGTGGCGTCGACAGGTGCATGCCCGATTGGGTGGGGGCAACGCGTCGGGGCTGAAGCCCCTCCCACAATGCCTGGCCAGCAATGTCGCTGATCGTCTGTAGGAGCGGCTTCAGCCGCGACGAACGAGGCCGCGTTGCATCCGAAGCAGGGCACCGTCCGCACCGAGCATGCTGCGTGCAAGAGCATGCAGGTGCATCGTCGCGCAACGGCGGCAGGGCGCCGCGCGAGATCGGGCGATACGGCGTCGGGGCTGAAGCCCCTCCCACAGGGGTGCCCGATCGGCTGCAATGTCTCCTGGCGCCAAGTGCCAAGTGCTAGGTTCCAGGTGCTGAGCGCCTCGCCCGCCATCTTTTCGGTCACTTCCAGGGTCGCCACGCCCTTGTGGGAGCGGCTTCAGCCGCGACGAGTGAAGCATCGCCACGTCCGAGGCTGAGCGCTGGCTGCCCTTCGGGCGCACGCGCCCTCTGTCGCACCCGCACGCAAACCGCTAGCCTTGTGCCGATGACGACTTCTCCGCTGCGTGTGTTGATCCATGGTGCGTCGGGCCGGATGGGCCAGGCGTTGTTGCGGCTGGCCGCGCAGGACCCGGCGCTGCAGGTGGTGGCCGCGGTGGTGCGGCGCGCGCCGGCACAGCGGGTGATCGACGGGGTGCCGTACTTCGCCGCGGCCGAACTTGGCGGGGTGCCGGCCTTCGACGTGGCGATCGATTTCAGCCTGCCGCAGGGCTTCGACCCGGTGCTGGCCCTGTGCACCGCGCGCGGTGCGGCGCTGGTGTCGGGCACCACCGGGCTGGAGGAGGCGCAACGGCAGGCGCTGACTGCGGCCGCCGAGCGCATCCCCTTCATCTGGGCATCGAACTTCAGCCTGGGCGTGGCGGTGCTGCACGATCTGGTCGAGCGCGCCGCCGCGGCGCTGCCGGGCTGGGATTGCGACATCGTCGAATCCCACCATGTGCACAAGCAGGACGCACCCTCCGGCACCGCGCTGACCCTCGGCGACGCGGCAGTGCAGGGTGGCGCCACCCCGCGCTACGCCAGCCTGCGCGCCGGCGACATCGTCGGCGAACATCTGGTGCAGTTCGCCGGACTGGGCGAGCGGGTCGAACTGGTGCACCGCGCCAGCAACCGCGACATCTTCGCCCGCGGCGCGCTGCATGCCGCCACGCGCCTGCCGGGACGTGCGCCCGGGGCCTACCGGCTGCGCGACCTGCTCGGCTGAACATGGTTTTCACATAAACGGCTGGCGCGGACCGCCCCGCGCCGGTACAATTCTCGCTCGCCTGTTACCCATCGCCACGGACCCGGAGAAGCGCCGAGTTCGCGGTTTCTTGCAGCCTGCAAGTTGGTGGGGCAGGGTTCCTCTCTCCCCAAGGCGAACCCCGTGACTCAACCCGCAATCCTTGTCCTTGAAGACGGCACCGTGTTCGAGGGCGAATCCGTAGGCGCTGCCGGCCTGTCCGTCGGCGAAGTGGTGTTCAACACCGCCATGACCGGCTACCAGGAGATCCTCACTGATCCCTCCTACGCGCGCCAACTGGTCACGCTGACGTATCCGCATATCGGCAACACCGGCTGCACCGACCAGGACGACGAGGCCGCCCAGGTCTGGTCGGCCGGACTGATCGTGCGCGACGTGCCGCGCCGCCCCAGCAACTGGCGCAACCAAGTGGCGCTGCCGGACTGGCTGCTCCAGCGCGGCGTGGTCGCCATCGCCGGCATCGACACCCGCAAGCTGACCCGCATCCTGCGCGAGAAGGGCTCGCAGAACGGCGCGCTGATGGCCGGCGAGGTCGACGTGGACACCGCACTGGAAGCAGCGCGCAAGTTTCCGGGACTGAAGGGCATGGACCTGGCCAAGGTGGTCTCCACCGACACCGCCTATCCCTGGCGCGACGGCCAGCTCGACCTGGACAGCAACGCGTTCGTGACGGCCGAGCCCAGGTTCAAGGTCGTCGCCTATGACTACGGGGTCAAGCACAACATCCTGCGCATGCTCGCCGAGCGCGGCTGCGAGGTGACCGTGGTGCCAGCGCAGACGCCGGTCGCCGAGGTGTTGGCGATGAACCCGCATGGCGTGTTCCTGTCCAACGGCCCTGGCGACCCGGCGCCGTGCGACTACGCGATCGCTGCGATCAAGGAACTGCTGGCGCGCAAGATCCCGACCTTCGGCATCTGCCTGGGCCACCAGCTGCTGGCGCTGGCCGCCGGCGCGCAGACCCTGAAAATGGGCCATGGCCACCACGGCGCCAACCATCCGGTGCAGGACCTGGACAGCGGCCGGGTGATGATCACTTCGCAGAACCACGGCTTCGCGGTGGACGAGGCGACCTTGCCGGCCAACGTGCGCGTCACCCATCGCTCGCTGTTCGACGGCAGCAACCAGGGCATTGCCCTCACCGACGCGCCGGCCTTCAGCTTCCAGGGCCATCCGGAAGCCTCGCCGGGCCCGCGCGACGTGGCGCCGCTGTTCGATCGCTTCACCGCGCTGATGGCGGCCGCCGCCTGATGGCCGCAGCGCCGGCCATGCCGTCGCCGACCCGCCGCTGGCGGTGGCCGGCCACGGCGTTGCTGGTGCTGGCCGCGTATCCGGCCTTCGTGCTGGGCGCGGTGTATCCGCAGTGGCTCAGCGCCGGCTTGCCGGGCGGACGCGACGGCCCGGCCGATGCGTACCGCCACAGCCTGGCCAGCGCCGTGGTCGCCTACACCCTGTCGCCGCGCTGCGTGGACTGGGTCACGGCGGTCATGGAGCGCGATGGCCGCGGCACCGCGAGCCGGGCGATGGACGCCCACAACAACCGGATCGGCGCGCGCATCGGCGCCACCGCCAGCAGTTGGGCCGCGATGCAGCGCGAGGTTCGCGCCGCGGTCGACCATGGCGCGATCGATGCGCGTTCGTCCGATCAGATCACCTGGCGCGCCCCCGCGGCGTGGCAGGACCGCCTCTACTGAGAATCCCCCCATGCCCAAGCGCACCGACCTCCACACCATCCTCATCATCGGCGCCGGCCCGATCGTCATCGGCCAGGCCTGCGAGTTCGACTACTCCGGCGCGCAGGCGTGCAAGGCGCTGCGCGACGAGGGCTACCGCGTGGTGCTGGTCAACAGCAACCCGGCCACGATCATGACCGACCCGAACATGGCCGACGCCGTGTACATCGAGCCGATCAACTGGCAGACGGTCGAGAAGATCATCGCCAAGGAAAAGCCCGATGCACTGCTGCCGACGATGGGCGGGCAGACCGCGCTGAACTGCGCGCTGGACCTGGCCGACCACGGCGTGCTCGAGAAGTACGGCGTCGAGCTGATCGGCGCCAAGCGCGAGGCCATCCGCATGGCCGAGGACCGCGAGCTGTTCCGCGTGGCGATGGGCGAGATCGGCCTGGAGTGCCCGAAGGCGGCAGTGGCGCACACCCTGGAAGAGGCGCTGGAGATCCAGGCCACTGTCGGCTACCCGACCATCATCCGCCCCAGCTTCACCCTCGGCGGCAGCGGTGGCGGCATCGCCTACAACCGCGAGGAACTGATCGAGATCGTCGGCCGCGGCCTGGAGCTGTCGCCGACCAGCGAAGTGCTGGTCGAGGAGTCGGTGCTGGGCTGGAAGGAGTTCGAGATGGAAGTGGTCCGCGATACCGCGGACAACTGCATCATCGTCTGCTCGATCGAGAACCTGGACCCGATGGGCGTGCACACCGGCGACTCGATCACCGTGGCGCCGGCGCAGACCCTGACCGACAAGGAATACCAGCGCCTGCGCGATGCGTCGATCGCGGTGCTGCGCAAGATCGGCGTGGACACCGGCGGCTCCAACGTGCAGTTCGGCATCAACGCGCAGACCGGGCGCGTGGTGGTGATCGAGATGAACCCGCGCGTGTCGCGCTCCTCGGCGCTGGCCTCCAAGGCCACCGGCTTCCCGATCGCCAAGGTCGCGGCCAAGCTCGCGGTGGGCTACACCCTGGACGAACTGAAGAACGAGATCACCGGCGGGCTGACCCCGGCCTCGTTCGAGCCGTCGATCGACTACGTGGTCACCAAGATTCCGCGCTTCGCCTTCGAGAAGTTCCCGCAGGCCGACGCGCGCCTGACCACGCAGATGAAGTCGGTGGGCGAGGTGATGGCGATGGGTCGCACCTTCTCCGAATCGCTGCAGAAGGCGCTGCGTGGCCTGGAGACCGGCAAGATCGGGCTGGATCCGACCGGCCTGGACCTGAGCAGCGAAGACGACCTGGCCACGCTGAAGCGTGAGTTGAAGGCGCCCGGTCCGGAGCGCTTGTTCTACGTCGCCGACGCCTTCCGCGCCGGCATGAGCGTGGAGCAGGTACATGGGCTGTCGTTCATCGATCCCTGGTTCCTCGACCAGATGGAGGATTTGATCGCGCAGGAAGCGCAGCTGGCCGCCGACGGCCTCGGCGCGCTGGACGCCAAGCGCCTGCGCACGCTCAAGCGCGCCGGTTTCTCCGATGCGCGCCTGGCCGAGCTGTGCGGCACCAACGAGGCCGCGGTGCGCGCGTTGCGCCGCGCGCACAAGGTGCGCCCGGTGTACAAGCGGGTGGACTCGTGCGCGGCGGAGTTCGCCACCAGCACCGCCTACCTGTACTCGACCTACGAGGACGAGTGCGAGGCCGCGCCGAGCGACCGCGACAAGATCATGATCCTCGGCGGCGGTCCCAACCGCATCGGCCAGGGCATCGAGTTCGACTACTGCTGCGTGCACGCGGCGCTGGCGCTGCGCGAGGACGGCTACGAGACCATCATGGTCAACTGCAATCCGGAGACCGTGTCCACCGACTACGACACCTCCGATCGCCTCTACTTCGAACCGCTCACCTTGGAAGACGTGCTGGAGATCGTCGAGCTGGAGCAGCCCAAGGGCGTGATCGTGCAGTACGGCGGGCAGACCCCGCTGAAGCTGGCGCGCGCGCTGGAAGCCAACGGCGTGCCGGTGATCGGCACCTCGCCGGACTCGATCGACCTGGCCGAAGACCGCGAGCGCTTCCAGCAGTTGGTCGACAAGCTCGGCCTGAAGCAGCCGCCGAACCGCATCGCCCGCAACGCCGAGGAAGCGTTGGTGCTGGCGCGCGAGATTGGCTACCCGCTGGTGGTTCGCCCGAGCTACGTGCTCGGCGGCCGCGCCATGGAAATCGTCTACGGCGAATCCGACCTGGCGCGCTACGTGCGCGACGCGGTCAAGGTCTCCAACGATTCGCCGGTGCTGCTGGACCGCTTCCTCGACAACGCGGTGGAAGTGGACGTGGACATCATCGCCGACCAGGATGGCCAGGTGCTGATCGGCGGCGTCATGGAGCACATCGAGGAAGCCGGCGTGCATTCGGGCGATTCGTCCTGCTCGCTGCCGCCGTACTCGCTGTCGCCGGCCACCCAGACCGAGCTGCGCCGCCAGGTGGTCGAACTGGCCAAGGCGCTGAACGTGGTCGGGCTGATGAACACCCAGTTCGCGGTGCAGGTCAACGATGCCGGCGACGACATCGTCTACCTGCTGGAAGTGAACCCGCGTGCCTCGCGCACCGTGCCGTTCGTGTCCAAGGCGATCGGCGTGCCGCTGGCCAAGATCGCCGCGCGCTGCATGGCCGGCAAGACCCTGGCCGAGCAGGGCGCGCTGAAGGAGATCGTGCCCGACTACTACTCGGTGAAGGAGGCGATCTTCCCGTTCGCCAAGTTCCAGGGCGTCGATCCGATCCTCGGCCCGGAGATGCGTTCCACCGGTGAAGTGATGGGCGTGGGCCGCAGCTTCGGCGCGGCGTTCGCGCGCGCGCAGGAAGCAGGCGGCATCAAGGCGCCGCCGCTGGGCAAGGCCTTCGTGTCGGTGCGCGATCCGGACAAGCAGCGCGTGCTGCCGGTGGCGCAGGCGCTGGTCGAGCGCGGCTACACCCTGGTCGCCACCCGCGGCACCTGCGCGTGGCTGCAGCAGCACGGTCTGCAGTGCGAGCAGGTGAACAAGGTCGCCGAGGGCCGTCCGCACATCGTCGATCTGATCAAGAACGGCGAAATCGTGTATATCGTCAACACCACCGAGGGCCGGGCGGCGATCTCCGACTCGTTCTCGATCCGTCGCGAAGCCCTGCAGCATCGCGTCACCTATTCGACCACGGTCGCCGGCGCGCGTGCGCTGGTGCATTCACTGGAATTCCGCGGCACCGGTCCGGTCTGGGCGCTGCAGGAACTGCACAAGGAGCTGGAAGCGTGAGAGCCCCGATCACCATGCAAGGCGCGCAGCGGTTGCGCGAGGAACTGGATCACCTGAAGTCGGTCAAGCGTCCCGAGGTCATTACCGCGATCGCCGAGGCGCGCGCGCACGGCGACCTCAAGGAAAACGCCGAGTACCACGCCGCGCGCGAGCAGCAGGGTTTCATCGAAGGCCGCATCAAGCAGTTGGAGAGCGAGCTGTCGCACGCCGAGGTCATCGACGTCAGCAAGCTGGCGGTCGGCAGCAAGGTAGTGTTCGGCGCCACCGTGACCCTGGCCGACGTCGAGACCGACGAAGAGAAGCGCTACCAGTTGGTCGGCGACCTGGAAGCGGACATCAAGCTGGGCCTGATCGCGATCTCCTCGCCGCTGGCGCGTGCGCTGATCGGCAAGATGGAAGGCGACAGCGTCAGCATCGATGCCCCGGCCGGACGCCGCGAGTACGAGATCGTCAGCGTCGCCTACGTCGGCTGATCCGATGGCGGTCGCCACCTTGCTGCTGCCGGAGCGGGTGCGCCTGGCTGGCGCCGTGCTGGCCGGTGAGGTGGCGCGTGCGTTCGGCCGCGCCGACCGCACGCAGGCCACGCCGGGCGGCGAGGCACAGTTGCGCCGCCATTTCGTGCTGACGGAACCATCGCTGCCGGCTGCGGCACTGACCCGCCAGCTTGACGCCGGCGATGCCGGCGACGGCCTGTGGCTGCGCGCCGATCCCGCCTATGTGGTGCCGGACATGCAGGGCGCGCGGCTGATGGCGCATGGCGACATGCTGCCGCTCGACGCGGTGGACCTGGACGCGCTGTTGCCGGCGGTGCAGGGCGTGTTCGCCGAGAGCGGGCTGATCCTGGACGCGCCCGATCCCACCCGCTGGTATCTGCGCCTGCCGGCCGACAGCGTGCTGCCGGTATTCGCGGCGCCGGCGCAGGTGCTCGGGGCGGACCTGTTCGATCATCTGCCGCAGGGCGAGGACGCGCGCCGCTGGCGTGCGCTGCTGACCGAGGCGCAGATCGTGCTGCATCAGCATCCGTGGAACCGCGAGCGCGTCGCCCGCGGCCAGCCGGCGATCAATTCGCTGTGGTTCTGGGGTGGCGGCCGCCTGCCGGCCACGGTCGGCACCGCGCATGCGCAGGTGCGCAGCCGCGATCCGCTGTTGCGCGCGCTGGCGCAGGCCGCCGGCGTCGCCGATGCGCAGGCGCCGCGGGTCGATGCGCTGGTCGACCTGCGTCAGCTGCGCGCGCCCGAACAGTTCGTCGGCGAGGTGGTGCAGCCGCTGCTGCAGGCGCTGCGCGATGGCGAGTTGCAGCAACTGCAGCTGGATTTCGAGGACGGTACCTGTTTCCGCATCGCCCCCGCGCAACGCTGGCGCCTGTGGCGGCGGCCGCTGTCGCGCCTGGACGCATGAGTTCGCTCGCGCGCATCGTGCGGCGGCCCGCGACGGCCGCGGCAGGCCCGTGGCACGAGGCCACGTTGCCGCTGCTGCGACGCATCTACGCCGCGCGTGGCGCGCACGACAGTGGCCTGGCGCAGCCCAAGCTGGCGCAACTGCTGCCGCCGGACGCGCTGAGCGGCATCGACGCGGCGGTGGCCTTGCTCGCCGAGGCTATCGCCGCGGGCAAGCGCATCCTGGTGGTCGGCGATTTCGATTGCGACGGCGCCACCGCCTGCGCGGTGGCAGTGCGCGGGCTGCGCCTGCTCGGCGCCGCGCAGGTGCTGCACGCGGTGCCCAACCGCATGGTCCACGGCTACGGGCTGTCGCCGGCGCTGGTGGCGGAACTGGCGCCGTTGCAGCCGGATTTGTTGGTCACGGTGGATCACGGCATCGCCTGCCACGCCGGTGTCGCCGCGGCCAAGGCGTTGGGCTGGCAGGTGCTGGTCACCGACCATCACCTGCCGGGGCCGGCCTTGCCGCCGGCCGATGCCATCGTCGATCCGAATCTCGCCGGCGACGCGTTCCCGAGCAAGATGCTGGCCGGCGTCGGGGTGATCTTCTACGTGCTGCTGGCACTGCGCCGGCACCTGCGCGTGTGCGGTGCGTTCGCGGCGGCGCCGCCGGACCTCGGCGTGCTGCTGGACCTGGTCGCGGTCGGCACCGTCGCCGACCTGGTGCCGCTGGACCCGAACAACCGTGCGCTGGTTTCGGCCGGTTTGCGCCGGTTGCAGCGTGGCGAGGGCTGTCTCGGCCTGCGCGCCTTGATCGAAGCCAGCGGCCGCGACCCGGCGCGGCTCAGCGCCAGCGACATCGGTTTCGCCCTGGCCCCTCGGCTGAACGCCGCTGGCCGGCTCGAGGACATGGCCCTGGGTATCGAACTGCTGTTGTGCGAGGACCCGCAGCAGGCGCGTGCGATCGCCGCGACGCTGGAGGAGATCAACGCCGAACGCCGCGCCGTGCAGCAGCAGATGACCGACGAGGCCGAGGCGGTGGTGGCGCAGGCGTTGCTGGCCGCGCCCGAGCAGCCGCCGGTGGCGGTGTGCCTGTTCGATGCGCAGTGGCACCCCGGCGTGATCGGCCTGGTCGCCTCGAAGATGAAGGACCGCCTGCACCGACCGGTGATCGCCTTCGCCCCGGCCGAGCCGGGCAGCACGCAGCTGCGCGGCTCGGCGCGTTCGATTCCAGGTTTCCACATCCGCGACGCGATGGCGGCGGTGGAGGCGCAGCGGCCGGGCCTGATGGAGAAGTTCGGCGGCCACGCCATGGCCGCGGGCCTGAGTCTGCCCCAGGACGCGCTGGCCGAGTTCGAGCAGGTATTCCGCGCACATGCACTGGCCAGCCTGGATGCGGAACTGCTGCAGGCCGAACTGCTCAGCGACGGCGCACTGGATCCGCATGAACTCGACCATCGCCACGCCGAGGCGTTGCGACAGGGCGGGCCGTGGGGGCAGGGTTTTCCCGAACCGCTGTTCGACGGCGAATTCGAGGTGTTGCAGTGGCGCGTGCTGAAGGAACGCCATCTCAAGCTGAGCCTGCGCTGCCCCGGCCGCGCGGAGCCCTTGAACGCGATCCACTTCAATGGCTGGCACGGCCGCGAACCTGGCCGCCGCGTGCACATCGCCTATCGGCTGGTCGCCGACGACTACCGCGGCGGCGAGGCGGTGCAACTGGTGGTGGAGCACTGCTTGCCGTTGGATGGCTGAGCAGTTGGCAGTCTGACGCTGCGCGTGGTGCCGCACCCTCACCCCAACCCCTCTCCCGGTGGGAGAGGGGCTTTGCTTTTCCCTTCTCCCCTCGGGAGAAGGTGGCCCGAAGGGCCGGATGAGGGGCGGGCGTAGCCTCATGTCGTCCATTACACCGCGCCTCGCGCGCACCCTCACCCCAACCCCTCTCCCGGTGGGAGAGGGCTTTGCTTTCCCTTTTCCCCTCGGGAGAAGGTGGCCCGCAGGGCCGGATGAGGGTACGGGCGAAGCCGCGCACAGCCAAAGCACCACGCTGTGCGCCGCACCCTCACCCCAACCACGCTCCTGATGGGAGAGGGGCTACGCGTCGCTAGAGGTCTTGACGCACACAAGCAACCCCATCGCACCACGGCGGACGTTCAAGCCATACCGTCCCATCGAGGAATGATCCATGCCGTCCATCGTGCGCAAAGGCGTGTGCGTGTTGTTGCTTTCGTGGTCGGTGCTCGCTGCGGTCCCGGCCGGAGCGCAGTCCGTGCCGCAGCGGCAATTGGTAGCGCCGCTGCTACACACCGACGCCGGTGAACGTCCGGTCGAACTGCGCGCGGTGTCGGTGCGTGCGCAGGCCGCCGCCGGCCTGGCCGAGACCACGGTGGAGTTGGAATTCTTCAATCCCAATACCAGGGTGCTGGAAGGGCAACTGACGTTCCCGCTACGCGAGGGCCAGCAACTCAGCGGGTTCGCCCTGGACATCGACGGGCAGATGCGCGAGGCCGTGCCGGTGCCCAAGGCGCGCGGGCGTCAGGTGTTCGAGGCGGTCGAGCGGCGCGGCGTGGATCCTGGTCTCCTGGAGCAGACCGCCGGCAACCAGTTCCGGCTGCGCGTCTACCCGCTGCCGGCGCGTGGCAGCCGCCATGTGCGCCTGGTCTATCGCGAATCGCTCCCGCGCACCGCCGCCGGCTGGCAATGGCGGTTGCCGCTGGCGTATGCGTCCAGCGCGCGCTCGCTGCAGGTGCAACTGAGCACGCAGGCCGCGCCCGCCGAGCCTGCGATGGCCGCGCCCGGCCTGCGTCTGCTGCCGACGGCGGACGGCGGCTATGCCGCGACCTGGTCCGGCACCCCGGCGCAGTTGCCGCAGGAGCTGGCGCTATCGTTGCGCGCGAGTGCGACGCCGCGCGTGGCGACTGGCATCCACGACGGCCAGCGCTACTTCCAGGCGCTGGTGCCGGTCGCCGACGTGCATGCCCCGCGCCCGCTGCCGCAGCGCGTCGGCCTGCTCTGGGATGCGTCCGGATCTGCGCGGCAGCGCGATATCCCGGCCGAACTGGCCTTGCTGCAGCGCTACTTCGCCGCGGTCGGCACGGCCCAGGTGGATCTGATCGTGCTGCGCGACCGCGCCGCGGCACCGCGCAGGTTCCAGGTGCGCAACGGCGACTGGAGCGCCTTGAAGGCGGCGCTGCAGGCCGAGCAGCCCGACGGCGCCAGCGCGCTGGGCGCCTGGCAACCGGCGGCGCAGGTGCAGGAGTACCTGCTGTTCAGCGATGGCCTGGGCAACTACGGCACGCAGACCCTGCCGATGCTGGCGCCGGGACAACGTCTGTATGCGATCGACTCGGCCGGCGTGCACGCCGATGCCGCACGCCTGGCGGCGATCGCGGAAGCACGCGGCGGACGCGCAATCGCGCTGGAGGGGATGCAGGGAGTCAAGCTCGCCAGCGACCGCCTGTTGCAGCGTGGCGGCGAACTGGTCGCGATGGACGGCAGCCAGGTCGCCGATCTGGTCGCCGATTCGCGCTACGCCGACGATGGCTATCTGCGCATCGCCGGGCGCCTGCTCGGGACCGATGCGGCGCTGCACCTGGAGATCGCCACGGCCGCCAGCAGCCGGCACGTGCGGCTATCGTTGCGCCAGGTCGATGAAGCGCCTGGAGACCTGGTGCCGGGCGCCTGGGCGCGGGCCATGCTGCGCAGTCTGTCCGCCGATCCGCTGGGTTCGGCGGCGCGTCGCCAGGCGTTGGCCACGCGCTTCGGCCTGGTCAGCGCCGACACCTCGCTGCTGGTGCTGGAGAACGTCGACGACTACATCCGCTACGACATCCCGGCGCCACCCGCGCTGCGCGCGGCGGTGGCGCGTGCGCAGGCGCAACAGCAGCGGATACACGTCGAAACGCGCAAGCAACGCATCGACCGGGTCGCCGAGGCGTTCGCGCAGCGCATCGCCTGGTGGCAGCGCCAGTTTCCCAAGGGCGCGCCGCCGCAGCTGGTCGCGCAGGAGCAGCGAGGCCGCGCGGAGGGGAACGGGCGGAACCTTGCGCGCATGGCGTCGGCGTCCGAATCGCTGGCGCTTCCGATGGCACCGCCGCCGGCTCCTGCTGCGATGCCGGCGCCGGCTCGGACGCTGGCTGCACCGGCGGGCCTGGACGCGATGGCCGTTGCTGCCGACGCGGTCGCTTCAGCTCCCGCGACCGACGCAAGCGGGGAACCCGCGATCGCCCTGGCACTGCAGCCCTGGCAGCCGGATGCGCCGTATGCGCGGCGCCTGCGTGCGGCCGCCGCTGACGCGGTGTATCCGTTGTACCTGAGCGAACGCGCCGCGCACGTCGACAGCGTGGCGTTCTACCTGGACGTGGCCGACGTACTGTTCGAGCATGGCGAGCGCGACCTGGCGCTGCGGGTACTGTCCAACCTGGCCGAACTGCAGCTGGAGAATCGCCACGTGTTGCGCGTGCTCGGCTACCGGCTGCTGCAGGCCGGCCGTGCCGATCTGGCGGTGCCGGTGTTCGAGCAGGTGCTGCGGCTGGGCGAGGACGAGCCGCAGAGCTTCCGCGACCTGGGCCTGGCCTATGCCGCGCGCGGCGACGCGCAGGCGGCGATCGCGCAGCTGTACCAGGTGGTGGTGCGCGACTGGGACCCGCGCTTCGACGGGGTGAGCATGATCGCGCTCAACGAACTGAACGCGATCGTGGCGCGGGCACCACGACGGCTGGACACCGGCTTCGTCGATCCGCGGCTACTGCGCAACCTGCCGCTGGACCTGCGCGTGGTGCTGAACTGGGACAGCGACGACAGTGACATGGACCTGTGGGTGACCGACCCCAATGGCGAGCGCTGCTACTACGGCAATCGTGCGACCTACCAGGGTGGCCAGCTGTCGCCGGATTTCACCGGCGGCTACGGGCCGGAGGAGTTCTCGCTACGCAAGGCCAGGCCCGGCAAGTACAAGGTGGAAGCGAACTTCTTCGGCGAGCGCCAGCCGCTGGTCACCGGCGCCACCACCTTGCACCTGCAACTGAGCACGGGCTGGGGCACGGCCGCGCAACGCGACCAGCAGGTGACGCTGCGCCTGACCGAGCGCAAGGAGACAGTGCTGGTCGGCGAGTTCGAGGTGCGCTGATCCGCCCGTGGTGCGCCGGCGTGGCAATGCCGGCGCGCTACACTGGCGCGATGTCCGATCCGTCCGCCGGCGCCAGCGCCTATTCCCGTTTCCAGCCCTGGCGCCGCAGCTTCGAGATCGGCTTCTGGGTCGCGCTCACCCTGATCAACGCCACCGCCAACAGCGTCACGGTGCTGATCGACATCCGCAAGACCGGGCTGCACTTCGCCGCGTGGGAGCCGGTGGTCTGGGAGTGGTCCAGCAACCTGATGTTCCTGCTGATCGTGCCGCTGGTGGTGCTGCTGACCCGACGCTATCCGCTGCACTGGGACACCTGGCGACGCCGGTTGCCCGGTTATCTGCTGGGCAGCGTGGCGCTGTCGGTGCTGCACGTGGTGGGGATGGTCGCCCTGCGCAGCCTGGTCTACCGCCTGCAGGGCCAGCACTACGACTTCGGCTCGTGGCCGCAGGGCCTGGCCTACGAGTATCTCAAGGACGTGCGCAGCCTGGCCTCGATCGCGCTGTGCGTGGAGATGTACCGGTTCCTGCTGCGGCGCTGGCAGGGCGAGGCGGCGCTGCTCGGCGCGCCCGACGCCGGCCCGCCGGTGGGCTCGCTGGAACGCCCGGAGCGCTTCCTGGTGCGCAAGCTCGGCCGTGATTTCCTGGTCGCCGCGGCCGACATCGAATGGCTGCAGGCCTCAGGCAACTACGTCAACCTGCGCGTGCGCGGCCACGACTACCCGCTGCGCAGCACCATGGCCGCGATCGAGGCGCGGCTGGACCCGGCGCGGTTCGTGCGCATCCACCGCAGCTACATCGTCAACCTGGCCAGCGTGGTCTCGATCGAGCCGCTGGAGGCGGGCGAGGCGCGGGTGCATCTGCGCGATGGCAGCCAGGTGCCGTGCAGCCGCCGCTACCGCGCCGCGCTGCGCGTGGCGGCCGGGGAGGGCGAGGCCGCGACCGTCGACTAGGCGGGCGGCGCTGTGGCGCGGCGGCCGGAATTGCTAGAATCGCGCTCTTGTCTGCCGGAAAAAGCCGCAATGATCGAACTCAATCCGATTCGCCACCGCATCGCCGATCTGTCCGATCGGGTGCTGTCGCTACGGGGGTTTCTTTGACTACGACGCCAAGAAGGAGCGTCTAGAGGAAGTCACCCGGGAGCTGGAAAGCCCCGACGTCTGGAACGACCCCGAGCGCGCCCAGGGCCTGGGCCGCGAACGCGCCAGCCTGGAGAAGACCGTCGGCGGCATCGCCAGTGTGCTCGATGGCCTGAACGAATCCCTGGAATTCCTGGAACTGGCCGAGAGCGAGAACGACGAGGCCACCGCGCAGGCGGTGCTGGCCGACGTCGACCGCTTCCAGGCGCAGGTGGAGAAGCTGGAATTCCAGCGCATGTTCTCCGGGCAGATGGACGCCAGCAACGCCTTCGTCGACATCCAGGCCGGCGCCGGCGGCACCGAGGCCCAGGACTGGGCCGAGATCCTGCTGCGCATGTACCTGCGCTGGTGCGAGTCGCGCGGCTGGAAGACCGAACTGATGGAAGTCTCCGGCGGCGAAGTGGCCGGGATCAAGTCGGCCACGCTGCGCGTGGAAGGCGACTTCGCCTACGGCTGGCTGAAGACCGAGACCGGCGTGCACCGGCTGGTGCGCAAGTCGCCGTTCGACTCGGACAACCGCCGCCATACCAGCTTCACCTCGGTGTTCGTGTCGCCGGAAGTGGACGACAACATCGACATCGACATCAATCCGGCCGATCTGAAGACCGACGTGTACCGGTCCTCCGGCGCCGGCGGCCAGCACGTCAACAAGACCGAATCGGCGGTGCGTATCACCCACGTCCCCACCGGCATCGTGGTGGCCTGCCAGACCGGGCGCAGCCAGCACCAGAACCGCGACAACGCGATGAAGATGCTGGCCGCCAAGCTGTACGAGCTGGAGATCCAGAAGCGCAACGCCGAGCGCGATGCGGTGGAGGCGACCAAGTCCGACATCGGCTGGGGCAGCCAGATCCGCAACTACGTGCTCGACCAGAGCCGGATCAAGGACCTGCGCACCGGCGTGGAACGCTCGGACACGCAGAAGGTGCTCGACGGCGACCTCGACGAGTTCGTCGAGGCCAGCCTCAAGTCCGGCCTGGAAGCCGGCTCCAAACGCAGCGACGCCTGAACCGGCGGCCTCCGTCCTGGCGACGGAGGCCGTGCGGCGGCACACGGCCCGCCGGCTGGTGCATTCTTTCCCTTCCTCACGCATCCCCCTACCCATGACCGAGCAGACCCCCGCGCCGTCCCTTCCCGTCGACGAGAACAGCCTCATCGCCGAACGGCGCGCCAAACTCGCCGCGCTGCGCGCGCAGGGCGTGGCCTATCCGAACGACTTCCGCCGCAGCGACTTCGCCGGCGATCTGCAGGCCGAGTTCGCCGACACCGAGCGCTGGACCGCCGAGGCGCTGGAGGCCCAGGGCCGCAGCCTGCGCCTGGCCGGGCGCCTGCTGGCCAAGCGGGTGATGGGCAAGGCCAGCTTCGTGCAGCTGCAGGACGAGTCCGGGCGCATCCAACTGTTCCTGCAGGCCAACGCTCTGGGCGAGGCCTACGACGCCTTCAAGGGCTGGGACATCGGCGACATCATCGGCGTGGAGGGCGGACTGACCCGCACCAAGACCGGCGAACTGTCGATCAAGGCCACCGCGCTGCGGCTGCTGACCAAGGCGCTGCGGCCGCTGCCGGACAAGTGGCACGGCCTGTCGGACGTGGAGCAGCGCTACCGCCAGCGCTACGTGGACCTGATCGTGTCGCCGGAAGCGCGCGAGGTGTTCGTCAAGCGCTCCAAGATCATCCGCGCCATGCGCGCCTGGCTGGACGCGCGCCGCTTCCTGGAAGTGGAGACGCCGATGATGCACTACATCCCCGGCGGCGCCACGGCCAAGCCGTTCACCACCCACCACAACGCGTTGGACCTGGACCTGTATCTGCGCGTGGCCCCGGAGCTGTACCTGAAGCGCCTGGTGGTCGGCGGCCTGGAACGGGTCTACGAAATCAACCGCAATTTCCGCAACGAAGGCGTCAGCACCCGGCACAATCCGGAATTCACCATGATGGAGCTGTACGAGGCCTACGCCACGTACCACGAGGTGATGGACCTGACCGAGAACGTCATTCGCGATGTCGCCGGCGAGGTGCTGGGCACCACCCAGGTGCACTGGGACGGCGCCGACATCGACCTGGCGCCGGCGTTCCGCCGCTGGCGCATGGACGAGGCGGTGCGCCACCACAATCCGGAGATCAGCGCCGCCGACTGCACCGACCGCGAGGCCCTGCTGCGCCATTGCGAGCGGTTGAAGATCCGCACCAAGCCGTCCTACGGCTGGGGCAAGCTGCTGCTGGAGATCTTCGAGGCCACGGTCGAGCACACCCTGATCCAGCCCACCTTCATCACCGACCACCCGGTCGAGGTGTCGCCGCTGGCGCGCTCCAGCGACACCGAGCCGGGCTATACCGACCGCTTCGAGCTGTTCATCAACGGCAAGGAAATCGCCAACGGCTTCTCCGAGCTCAACGACCCGGAAGACCAGGCGGCGCGGTTCCAGGCCCAGGTGGCGGCCAAAGACGGCGGGGACGACGAGGCCATGCACTTCGACGCCGACTACATCCGGGCGCTGGAAGTCGGGCTGCCGCCGACCGGCGGCCTGGGCATCGGCATCGACCGACTGGTAATGTTGCTCACCGGCAGCAGCTCGATCCGTGACGTGCTGCTGTTTCCGTACATGCGTCCGGAGGCTTAACCTAGCCCCGGACGAGGTGGCGCGGTTCTTGCACCAGGCGTTGCACGCAAAAGGAAGTGAGGTGGACGGGCCGGGGTGAGTCAGCGCCGGCGCGTTCCCGTTGTCGTCTCAGCAGCCCGCGCAGATGCGACGGGCGGAGGATTGCAGATGCATGATGCCAGCATGAGCCTCTCCGGCGCGTCCTCGAACGGGGACCGTCTCCACTGGGCGGACGGAAGCGACAATCGTTTGAACATCGTCATCGTCGACGATCAGACCTCCGCGCGGACGATGCTGCGGCATGTCATCGAGGACATCGCCCCGGAACTGACCGTGCGCGATTTCGGCGACTCGCAGGCCGCGCTGGCCTGGTGCGAGGCCGGCAAGGTCGATCTGCTGTTGCTCGACTACCGCATGCCGGGCATGGACGGGCTGGAGTTCGCGCGGCGCCTGCGCCGGCTGCCCAAGCACCGCGACATCCCGATCATCCTGATCACCGTAGTTGGCGACGAACCGATCCGCCAGGCCGCCCTGGAAGCGGGGGTGATCGACTTCCTGGTCAAGCCGATCCGCCCGCGCGAATTGCGTGCGCGCTGCCACAACCTGCTGCAGCTGCGGTTGCAGAGCGAGAACATCAAGCAGCGTGCCATGTCGCTGGAGCAGCGCCTGCTGGCCAGCATGCGCGAGGTCGAGGAACGCGAGCGCGAGACCCTGTCGCGGTTGGCGCGGGCCATCGAGTACCGCGACGTCGGCACCAGTGCCTACCTGGAACGCATGGCCCACGTGGCCGGGCTGATCGCCGAGCAACTGGGTCTGTCCGAGGACGAGGTGCGGGTCATCGAGATGGCGGCGAGCCTGCACGACATGGGCAAGATCGCCATTCCCGATGCGGTGCTGCTCAAGCCGGGCAAGCTCAACGAGGACGAGATGGCGGTGATGCGCATGCATCCGCGCATCGGCTACGAACTGCTCAGCGGCAGCCAGAACCGCTTCATCCAGGTCGGCGCGCTGATCGCCCTGCGCCATCATGAGCGCTACGACGGCAGCGGCTACCCGGACGGCCTGGTCGGCGAGGCGATTCCGCTGGAAGCGCGGATCGTGGCGGTCGCCGACGTATTCGACGCGCTGATCTCGCCGCGCCCCTACAAGGAAGCCTGGACCATGGATGCGACGCTGGCCTACCTCTACGCCCAGCGCGGCCGCCTGTTCGACCCGCGTTGCGTGGACGCGCTGTTCCGTGGACGCGAGCAGCTGCAGGTGATCTGCGAGAAATTCTCCACCGCCTCGGCGCGACCAGGAGTCTGACATGATCGCGGCGATCACGTGGGTGCGGCAGCGGTTCGCGGAGCGCAAGGACACCGAGCATGCGCAGGCACTGGTGCGGATCGCCCTGATCTCCATCATCCTGAGCTACGTGCTGCTGCCGGGTCCGCGCGCGACATTGCCGATGCGCGAGTACCTGAACGTGGTCGCCGTGGTGTCGTCCGGTCTGGTGCTGTCGCTCGGTGTGCTGGCCTGGCTGCTGTGGCGGCCGGAGCGTTGCGACACGCGACGGATCATCGGCATGATCGCCGACTACGGCCTGATCGCCGCGGCAATGATCGGCATGGGCGAGCCGCTGGCGTGGATGTACGTCGTGGTGTTGTGGGTGACAGTCGGCAACGGTTTGCGCTACGGCAACCGGTATCTGTACCTGGCGGTGGCCATGGGGGTGGCCAGCTTCGGCACCACGGTGCTGGTGACGCCGTACTGGCGCACCAACCTTGGACTCGGCATCGGTCTGGTCATCGGCCTGCTGGCGGTGCCGCTCTATCTGTCCGGGCTGTTGCGGCAGTTGACCCAGGCAACCAAGGAGGCGCAGCGCGCCAACGAGGCGAAGAGCCGCTTTCTGGCCAACATGAGCCACGAGTTCCGCACGCCGCTCAACGGCCTCTCGGGCATGACCGAGGTGTTGTCGACGACCAAGCTGGATGCCGAGCAGCGCGAGTGCGTCAGCACCATCCAGGCATCTGCCAAGAGCCTGCTCTCGCTGGTCGAAGAGGTGCTGGACATCTCCGCGATCGAGGCCGGAAAGATCCGCATCGACAACAGCGCCTTCTCGCTGCGCGAGACCGTGGAGCAGATCGGGCTGATCCTGCAGCCGCAGGCGCGGGTCAAGGCGATCGGCTACTTCGTCGACATCGCTGCCGAAGTGCCGAACCATCTCCTCGGCGACGCGGGTCACCTGCGCCAGGTGCTGCTGAATCTGGCCGGGAACGCGATCAAGTTCACCGATTCCGGTCGCGTCGACGTGCGGGTGAAGCTGCTGCGCAGCGACGCGGATCGGACGTGGCTGAGTTTCGATATCGTCGACACCGGGATCGGCGTGCCGGAGTCGATGCGATCGCGGCTGTTCGACGCGTTCGAACAGGCGGATGTGGGACTGGCCCGGCGCTACGAGGGGACAGGGCTGGGCACCACGATCGCCAAGGGCCTGGTGGAGTCGATGGGCGGCAGTATCGGCTATCAGGAGAACCTGCCGCGCGGAAGCCGGTTCTGGTTCGACCTGCCTTTCGAGATCGCGGCGAGCACGGTCGAGGAAGCGCCGGAGATGGAGGCGGCGGCCGCCGAACACCCCGAGGACAGCGGCCAGCCGGGGAACGTCATCGCCTTTTCCGATCCCTTCCTGCGCCACCGCGCGCGCATCCGCAGCATGCGCATTCTGGTGGCCGACGACCATGCCGCCAATCGCATGGTGCTACAGCGCCTGCTGCAGAAGGCGGGGCATCGTCCGATCTGCGTCGAAGGGGCCGAATCGGTACTGGACGCATTGGCGGAGAGCGAGTTCGACGGTGTCATCGTCGATCTGCACATGCCGGGCATGAGCGGATTGGACATGCTGAAGCAGCTGCGGATCATGCAGGCTGGCGGTCCGCGCACGCCCGTGGTGGTGCTCAGCGCGGACGTCACGCCGGATTCGATCCAGCGATGCGAGCAGGCCGGTGCGCATACGTTCCTGGCCAAGCCGGTCGTCGCAAGCCGTCTGCTGGATACGCTGGCCGACATCGCCGCGGAAGGGCGCCTGCGTGGCTCGGGCGAGGCTCAGGTCAGGCAACTGATCGCCACGTCCGAAGGTGTGCTGGATTCCTCCGTGCTCGATGAACTGGCCGGGCTGGGCATGGGCGACGGATTCGAACGCGAGTTCATTTCGCAGTGCCTCAACGATGCCGAAGGCTGCCTGGGCGGCATGCAGATCGCAGGCGACGCGGAGCATTGGGAACGCCTGCGCGAACATGCTCACGCGATCAAGGGCGTGGCAAGCAACCTGGGCCTGATCCGGTTGGCCAGCCTCGGTGGCGAACTGATGCAGATGGCGGAATGGCAGATGCGCAGCGAATGGCGCTCCCGGTTGATGGCACTCAATGCCAGTCTGACCGAGGGCAGGGAGGTGCTCGAGGCACGCGCACGCCGCAGCGCAAGTTCCGAAGAAAACGAGCTGCGCTGACGCCCGCAGTAGGGCCCGGCATGGCACCGGGCCGACCACTGATCGCCGACCGCTGACGTTTGCCTAGGCTGCGACGTCTCGCGCACGGCGGGTCTGCGCGCGTACCAGCCGATCCATCGTGCGCAGCGATTTCTCGTCCAGTGCCAACGCGCAGTCGACCCAGATGTCGGTGATCGCCTGCAGTTCCTGCAGCGTCACGGGTTGCGCCAGATTGCGCACGGCGTTCATCGCCAGGTACGACTGCGGGCTGCGGCGCTGATCGTGGATAAGCTGCTTGACGCGCTCGACGCCCTGGTTCCGCGGGACCAGGACATCGACGATGCCCATCGCGTGCATCTGCTCGCTGCTGTAGAGGTCGGCGCCGAGGATGATCTGTTCGGCGACATGCGGCGCGACGCGCTTGCACAGGAAGGAGTAAGCGCCCATGCCGGGAATCAGTCCGAAGATCGCCTCCGGCAACCCCATGGTGACGCCTTCCTCTGCGACGATGGTGTGGCAGGCCAATGCCATCTCAAGCCCGCCACCGAGGGTATCGCCTTGCAGCAGGGCGATGGTGCGCACGTCGCCCGCCAGGCCGCGCTGCAATTGATGCACGCCGCTCACACAGCGATAGGCGTAGTCGAGCAGTAGCGCGCGGTCCTTGCGGCGGATGAGATCGGAAAAAAGCGCAAGATCGCCACCGAGATTGAAGACATTGGCATCGGAGGCGATGACCAGATGCTTCAGGGCACCCATCTTGGGTGTATGCGCGCGCGTTGTCATCGCCTCCAGCGCCGCCAGTACGTCATCCAGCATCTGGCTATGGAAGCAGGGGCGCATCCCGAGTTGCGGATTCGCATGCATGTACAACCAATGGCTATCGTCGTCGCCGTCCGCATCGATACGGATGCTGGAATAGGCGCGGGTACGGGGCAGCGGGTCGATCGTGCTCATGGCGGGCTCTCGGAAAGACGCCCGCGGAGATGGCGTGGCGCAGCGGGCGAGTGCGTTTCCACCCGGCGGATGCTACACCCGGGTGCCGCGGCCGGAACTCGCCCCGCCAGCGCCTTCAGGGGCGCCACGTGGGCGCCCGTCGGACCTGCTTATTGCGGCGGCGGCGCGTCGCGCAGCTCACGCCGCAGGATCTTGCCGACGTTGGTCTTGGGCAGTTCCTTGCGGAACTCGACGATGCGCGGGTGCTTGTAGCCGGTGAGGTTGGCGCGGGCATGCGCCTTCACCTCCTCGGCGGTCAGGTTGGGGTCCTTCTTCACGATGACCACCTTGACCGCCTCGCCGGATTTTTCGTCCGGCACGCCGACCGCGGCCACTTCCAGCACCCCCGGCATCATCGCGATGACGTCCTCGACCTCGTTGGGATACACGTTGAAGCCGGACACCAGGATCATGTCCTTCTTGCGGTCGACGATATAGAAGAAGCCCTGCGGATCCATCCGCGCCATGTCGCCAGTGTGCAGCCAGCCGTCGGCATCGATGGCGCTGGCGGTTTCCTCCGGCCGGCGCCAGTAGCCCTTCATCACCTGCGGCCCGCGGATGCACAGCTCGCCGACTTCGCCATGGGCCAGGATCTGGCCCTGGTCGTCCTTGACGCAGGCGTCGGTGGAGGGGATCGGCAGGCCGATCGCGCCGTTGTATTCGGTCAGGGTCAGCGGATTGATGCAGGCCGCCGGCGAGGTCTCCGTGAGGCCGTAGGCTTCCACCAGGGTCACGCCGGTAACCTGCTTCCAGCGTTCGGCCACTGCACGTTGCACCGCCATGCCGCCGCCGAGGGTGAACTTCAGCGAGGAGAAATCCACCTTGTCGAAGCCGGGCGTGTTGAGCAGGCCGTTGAACAGGGTGTTGACGCCGGTGAAGGCGGTGAAGCGGGTCTTCTGCAGTTCCTTGACGAAGCCCGGCATGTCGCGCGGATTGCTGATCAGGTGGTTGAGCCCGCCGAGCTTCATGAAGACCAGCCCGTTCGCGGTCAGTGCGAAGATGTGGTACAGCGGCAGTGCGGTGATGATGACTTCCTTGCCTTCCTCCAGCTTGCCGGTCGCCGAGATCCAGGCGCCGGCCTGCAGCATGTTGGCGACCAGGTTGCGGTGGGTCAGCATGGCGCCCTTGGCCACACCGGTGGTGCCGCCGGTGTACTGCAGGAAGGCGATGTCGTCCGGCTCGATATCGATCGACGGCAGCGTGTGCAGGCGACCGAGGGTCAGCGCGTCGCGGAAGCGGATCGCGTTGGGGATGTCGTAGTCCGGCACCAGCTTCTTGACGTACTTCAGGACGAAGTTGACCAAAGCGCCCTTGGGAAAGCCGAGCATGTCGCCCAGGCCGGTGGTGATCACTTGCTTGACCGGGGTGTCGGCGAGCACTTCCTGCACGGTGGTGCCGAAGTTGTCGATCACTACCAGGGCGCTGGCACCGGAGTCGATCAGTTGGTGGCGCAGTTCGCGCGGGGTGTACAGCGGATTGACGTTGACCACGGTCATGCCGGCCAGCAGCACGCCGAAGGTGGCAATGGGGTATTGCAGGCAGTTGGGCATCATCAGGGCGACGCGGTCGCCCTTCTTGAGCTGCAGTTCGCCCAGCAGGTAGCCGGCGAATTGCCTGGCCAGTTCGCCGGCCTCGCGGTAGGTCAGGGTCTTGCCGAAGTTGCAGTAGGCGGGGCGGTCTCCGAACTTGGCCACGGAGCTTTCGAACACCGCGGCGACGGAGCGGTACTCGTCGACGTTGATCTCGGCGCCAACGCCGGCCGGATAACTCTGCAACCACGGACGATCCAGACTCATATTCCCCCTCCAGGAAACGTATTGATGGCTCTGTACGGACAGTATCCGCTAGAACCGGCAACGGCAGCATACCGTTCCGTAGGGAAAAGGCGAACAGGGACCCCGGGTGGAGGCCCCATGCGAGATGGTGCGAGAGGTAGGGAGAGCAAAGCTTTCGCCTTGCGGCGAGTTACTTTTCTTTGCTTGTGCAAAGAAAAGTAACCAAAAGAAAGCACACCCTGCCTGCGCGCCCTCCGCCCTCCGCCCTCCGCGCTCCGGGTCCGCGTCCATCCCGGGGATCCGCGGAAGGGGCTTGTCTGCTTCGCAGCCAAGTCCGGGGCAGTCGCCTCACGGCGCCCGCCCGCCCGCCGGGGCGAAGCAGTGCTTCGCCTTTTTCCGGCGAGCCCTGCCCCTGCCGCGGACGGCGCACATCCCTGTGCGCCGCCCTTCGGGTGTTTCCCCGCGATGGCCGCCGCTTCGGAAGGGAACCCGGCAGAGCAAGAGCAAATGCAACAGCAACAGCAACAGCAGGAGTCTTTGCTCCTGTTGTCGATGATGGCTTTGCCGAAACATCTTTGTTTTGTTGCGTTGCCGCACCAGGCGGCCTCGCCGCACAGGATCGGACTTCCGCTATTGGAGGCCGCAAGGTCGGTCAGAGTGCGGCCAGATGATGCAACAACTACTGCAGCAGGCCGCCGTGATGGGCGAGCCGGCACGCTTGCGAACCATTGGTTCGCGCGCCGGCGCAGCGCCCCCGCGCTGGCGCGGGGGCCGGGTTTCCGCTGTCGGAAAGCGCAGGGTCGCTCAGCGTGCAGCCAACTGCCGCAGCACGTACTGCAGCAGGCCGCCATGGCGGAAATACTCCACTTCCTTCGGGGTCAGCAGCATCACCGCCACCTCGAAGGACTGCGCACTGCCGTCTGTCTTGGTCGCGACGACCTTGGCGCGCTTGCTGGCGCCGTCCTGCAGGCCGGTGATCTCGAACACTTCCGAGCCGTCCAGGCCCAGGCTCTGCGCGTTCTGGCCGTCGAGGAACTGCAGCGGCAGCACACCCATGCCCACCAGGTTGGAGCGGTGGATGCGTTCGAAGCTCTCGGCGATCACCGCCTTGACCCCGAGCAGGTTGGTGCCCTTGGCCGCCCAGTCGCGCGAGGAGCCGGTGCCGTACTCCTTGCCGCCGATGACCACCAGCGGCACGCCGTCGGCCTTGTACTTCATCGCCGCGTCGTAGATCGCCAGCTTTTCCGGCTGGCCGCCGCCGGGCGGGTGATACAGGGTGTTGCCGCCTTCCTCGCCGCCGAACATCAGGTTCTTGATGCGGATGTTGGCGAAGGTGCCGCGGACCATCACGTCGTCGTTGCCGCGGCGGCTGCCGTAGCTGTTGAAGTCGGCCGGTTGCACGCCGCGTTCCTGCAGGAAGCGGCCTGCCGGCGAGTCCTTCTTGATGTTGCCGGCCGGGGAAATGTGGTCGGTGGTGATCGAGTCGCCGAACAGGCCCAGCACGCGCGCACCGTGCACGTCGTCGATGCGGCCGACCTGCATGGTCATGCCGTCGAAGTAGGGCGGGTTCTTGATGTAGGTGGAGGCGCCGTCCCAGGCGTACAGCTCGCCATCGGGCGAGGCGATGGTGTTCCAGCGGCTGTCGCCCTTGAACACGTCGGCGTAGTTCTGCTTGAACATCTCCGGGCCGACGGTGGCGGCGATGGTGTCGCCGATCTCCTTGTTGCTCGGCCAGATGTCGCGCAGGTACACGGGTTGGCCGTCGCTGCCGGTGCCCAGCGGGTCGCGGGTCAGGTCGATGTCGGTGGTTCCGGCAATGGCGTAGGCGACTACCAGCGGCGGGGAGGCCAGGTAGTTCATCTTCACTTCCGGATGCACGCGGCCTTCGAAGTTGCGGTTGCCCGACAGTACCGAGGCCACCACCAGGTCGTCCTGGGCGATGGCCGCCGACACGTCCTCCGGCAGCGGGCCGGAATTGCCGATGCAGGTGGTGCAGCCGTAGCCGACTACGTAGAAGCCGAGCTGTTCCAGGTCGTCCATGACCCCGGCCTTCTTCAGATAGTCGGTGACCACCAGCGAGCCCGGCCCAAGCGAGGTCTTGACCCACGGCTGCGCCTTCAGGCCCTTGGCCACGGCGTTGCGCGCGAGCAGGCCGGCGCCGAGCATCACTGCCGGGTTGGAGGTGTTGGTGCAGGAGGTGATGGCGGCGATCACCACCGCGCCGTCGCGCAGGCGCCAGCCGGCGCCGCTGTCCTCGGTGCTCTGCGCCTGCGCCGCCTGGGCGCCGACCGCGGTGCCGCCGCCGCCTTCGTTCTTGAGCCGGTCTTCCTGTTTCGCGTCGCTGTGGCGCTTGCTGCGCGCATCGGCGAACGGCACCAGGCTGTCGCGGAAGTTGCGCTGCATGTCTTCCAGCAGCACGCGGTCCTGCGGCCGCTTGGGGCCGGCCAGCGAGGGCTTGACCTGGCCCATGTCCAGTTCCAGGACAGCGCTGTATTCGGCATGCGCGCTGTCGGCGTCGTGCCACAGGCCCTGCGCCTTGGCATAGGCCTCGACCAGTGCGATCTGCTCCTCGCTGCGCCCGGACAGGCGCAGGTAGGTCAGCGATTCGGCGTCGATCGGGAAGATGCCGCAGGTGGCACCGTACTCGGGTGCCATGTTGCCGATGGTGGCGCGGTCGGCCAGCGGCAGGTGTTGCAGGCCGTCGCCGAAGAACTCGACGAACTTGCCGACCACGCCGTGCTTGCGCAGCATCTGCGTCACCGTCAGCACCAAGTCGGTGGCGGTGGCGCCCTCGGGCAGCTTGCCGGTGAGCTTGAAGCCCACCACGTGGGGGATCAGCATCGACGAGGGCTGGCCGAGCATCGCCGCTTCCGCTTCGATGCCGCCCACGCCCCAGCCGAGGACGCCGATGCCGTTGATCATGGTGGTGTGGCTGTCGGTGCCGAATACGGTGTCCGGGTAGGCGATCGCCTCGCCGTCGCGCTCGCCGGTCATCACCACCCGCGCCAGGTGTTCCAGGTTGACCTGGTGCACGATGCCGGTGTTTGGCGGCACCACCTTGAAGTTGTCGAAGGCCTTCTGGCCCCAGCGCAGGAAGCCGTAGCGCTCCTTGTTGCGCTGGAATTCGATCTTGCCGTTGAGGTCCAGCGCGTCGGGCTTGCCGAACACGTCCACCTGCACCGAATGGTCGATCACCAGTTCCGAGGGAATCAACGGGTTGATCTGCTCCGGGCGTCCGCCGAGCTTGACCACCGCATCGCGCATCGCTGCCAGGTCGACCACGCAGGGCACGCCGGTGAAGTCCTGCAGCACCACGCGCGCCGGCATGAAGGCGATCTCGGTGTCCGGTTCGGCCTTCGGATCCCACTTGGCCACCGCCTCGATGTGGTCCTTGCCCACGGTCACGCCGCCGTCTTCGTGGCGCAACAGGTTTTCCAGCAGGATTTTCAGCGAGTAGGGCAGGCGGGCGATGTCGAAGCGCTCGGCGAGCCTGGGCAGGCTGTAGTAGGCGTAGCGTTGGCCGTTGACCTCGAGCGAGGCGCGGGTGGAAAAGGAATCGCTCATCACGGAACTCCTATGGCGTCGCGGCTGTAGGGACTGCGGTCATTCTGACCGATTCAGTGTGTATGGCAGGTGTGACCGGCGCTGTATGCGGGCTTGAGTATGACGCTTCAAGTATGTAAAATTCGTGCATACCTTGTGGAGCCCGTCCCATGGAAGCCACTGTCGCCGAGCGCGGTCAGATCACCTTGCCCAAGGCCGTGCGCGATGCATTGGGCCTGAGCAAGGGCACCATCCTGAAGGTGGAACTGGACGGCGGCCGGATCATCCTGCGCAAGAGCGTGGACGATGCCATCTCGCGCGCCCGCGGCCGCTTCAAGCTCGATGGCTTCGCCAGCACCGACGAGGCGATGCGCGCGATCCGCGGCCGTGCCCCGGGCGATCCGTTCGAACCCGAACCCGAACCCGACGCCGGCGCATGATCGCCATCGACTCGTCCGTGCTGGTGGACCTGCTGGCCGACGGCCCGCAGGCCGACGCCACCGAAGCCTGCCTGCGCCAGTGCCTGAGCACCGGCCCGGTGGTGGTCTGCGACATCGTCCTGGCCGAAGTCTGCAGCGCGCTGCGCGACGGCGCCGAGGCCTTGTCGGTGCTGGAGGACATGAGCATCCGCTTCAGCGCGCTGGAGGCCAAGTCGGCCTTGCGCGCCGGCGAGATGCAGCGCCGCTTCCGCGCCCGTGGCGGCAAGCGCGAGCGGGTGGTGGCCGATTTCCTGATCGGTGCGCATGCGCTGCTGCAATGCGATGGCCTGATCACCCACGACGACCGTTTTTTCCGCGATTACTTCAAGGGCCTGAAGATCATCGTCCCCAAGCCTGCCGGCTGACGCCGCGCCGCCGCTACCGCACATCCCCACCGTATTTTTCCGGAGAACCCGCATGTTGGAAGCCTATCGCCACCACGTTGCAGAGCGCGCCGCGCTCGGAATCCCGCCGCTGCCGCTGAGCGCGCAGCAGACCGCGCAGGTCATCGAACTGCTGAAGAACCCGCCGGCCGGCGAGGAGCAGTTCCTGGTCGAACTGCTGAGCCACCGGGTGCCCGCCGGCGTCGACGACGCCGCCAAGGTCAAGGCCTCGTACCTGGCCGCGGTCGCCTTCGGCAGCGAGACCACCCCGCTGATCTCGCCCACCCGCGCCACCGAACTGCTGGGCACCATGCTCGGCGGCTACAACATCCATCCGCTGATCGAGCTGCTGGACAACGCCGAGCTGGGCGCGGTCGCCGCCGAAGGCCTCAAGCACACGCTGCTGATCTTCGACGCCTTCCACGACGTGCAGGAAAAGGCCGAGGCCGGCAACGCGCACGCCAAGGCCGTGCTGCAGAGCTGGGCCGAGGCCGAGTGGTTTACCAGCAAGCCGGAAGTGCCGCAGAGCCTGACCATCACCGTGTTCAAGGTGCCGGGCGAGACCAACACCGACGACCTGTCGCCGGCGCCGGACGCCACCACCCGCCCGGACATCCCGCTGCACGCGTTGGCGATGCTCAAGAACAAGCGCGACGGCGCGCCGTTCGAGCCGGAAGAGGACGGCAAGCGCGGTCCGATCCAGGCCATCGCCGACCTCAAGGCCAAGGGCCACCTGGTCGCCTACGTCGGCGACGTGGTCGGCACCGGTTCCTCGCGCAAGTCGGCGACCAACTCGGTGCTGTGGTGGACCGGCGAGGACATCCCGTACATCCCCAACAAGCGCTTCGGCGGCGTGTGCCTGGGCTCGAAGATCGCGCCGATCTTCTACAACACCATGGAAGACGCCGGCGCGCTGCCGATCGAGCTGGACGTGTCGCAGATGGAGCACGGCGACGTGGTCGAGCTGCGCCCGTACGAGGGCAAGGCGCTGAAGAACGGGCAGGTGATCGCCGAGTTCGCGATGAAGTCGGACGTGCTGTTCGACGAAGTGCGCGCCGGCGGCCGCATCCCGCTGATCGTCGGCCGCGGCCTCACCGCCAAGGCGCGCGAATTCCTGGGCCTGCCGGCCTCGACCCTGTTCCGCCTGCCGATGGACCCGCCGGACACCGGCAAGGGCTTCTCGCTGGCGCAGAAGATGGTCGGCCGCGCCTGTGGCTTGCCGGAAGGCCAGGGCATGCGCCCGGGCACTTACTGCGAACCGAAGATGACCTCGGTGGGCTCGCAGGACACCACCGGCCCGATGACCCGCGACGAGTTGAAGGACCTGGCCTGCCTCGGCTTCTCCGCCGACCTGGTGATGCAGTCGTTCTGCCACACCGCGGCGTACCCGAAGCCGGTGGACGTCAAGACCCACCACACCCTGCCGGAGTTCATCTCCACCCGCGGCGGCGTGTCGCTGCGTCCGGGCGACGGCGTGATCCACAGCTGGCTCAACCGCATGCTGCTGCCCGACACCGTCGGCACCGGCGGCGACTCGCACACCCGCTTCCCGATCGGCATCTCGTTCCCGGCCGGCTCCGGCCTGGTCGCCTTCGCCGCCGCCACCGGCGTCATGCCGCTGGACATGCCCGAGAGCGTGCTGGTGCGCTTCAAGGGGCAGATGCAGCCGGGCGTGACCCTGCGCGATCTGGTCAATGCGATCCCGCTGTACGCGATCAAGCAGGGCCTGCTGACCGTGGCCAAGCAGGGCAAGAAGAACATCTTCTCCGGCCGCATCCTGGAGATCGAAGGCCTGCCGGAGCTGAAGGTGGAGCAGGCGTTCGAGCTGTCCGACGCCTCTGCCGAGCGGTCGGCCGCCGGTTGCACGGTGCGCCTGAACAAGGAGCCGATCGTCGAGTACCTGACCAGCAACATCACCCTGCTGAAGTGGATGATCGCCGAAGGCTATGCCGACGCGCGTTCGCTGGCGCGGCGGATCAAGAAGATGGAGGAGTGGCTGGCCGATCCGCAGCTGCTCGAGCCCGATGCCGACGCCGAGTACGCCGCGGTGATCGAGATCGACCTGGCCGACATCCACGAGCCGATCGTGGCCTGCCCGAACGACCCGGACGACGTGAAGACCCTGTCCGACGTGGCCGGCGCGGCGATCGACGAAGTGTTCATCGGCTCGTGCATGACCAACATCGGCCACTTCCGTGCCGCGGCCAAGCTGCTGGAAGGCAAGCGCGACATCCCGACCCGCCTGTGGGTCGCGCCGCCGACCAAGATGGACGCCTCGGAGCTGACCAAGGAAGGCCACTACGGCACCTTCGGCGCCGCCGGTGCGCGCATGGAAATGCCGGGCTGCTCGCTGTGCATGGGCAACCAGGCGCAGGCGCGCGAGGGCGCCACGGTGTTCTCGACCTCCACCCGCAACTTCCCCAACCGCCTGGGCCGCAACACCAATGTGTACCTGGGCTCGGCGGAGCTGGCGGCGATCTGCTCGCGTCTGGGCCGGATCCCGACCAAGGACGAGTACATGGCCGACGTCGGCGTGATCAAGACCAGTGGCGAGCAGATCTACCGCTACATGAACTTCGATCAGATCCAGGACTACCAGGACGTGGCCGCCACGGTCGCCGCCTGATCGCCCCGGCGATGCGCTGATGCGACGTGCCGCCCATGCGGCATGTCGCAACGAAAAAAGCCCGGCACTGCCGGGCTTTTTTCATGGTGGCTGCCGGTACTTCACGGCACAGTGGGTTGCCTCTGCTCGCGCTCACGCCGGTGGCGCGGGCGCGCGCCCCTGCAGCCAGTGCTCCAGCGCCGCCGGCGTGAGCGCCGGTGCGAACAGGAAGCCCTGCAGCACGCGGCAGCCCAGCCGCGCCAGGAACGCGCGTTGCGCCTCGGTCTCCACGCCTTCGGCGACGGTATGCAGGCCCAGGGTCTCGCCGATGCGCAGCACCGAGGTGGTCAGGGCGCGCGAGGTCTGGCAGTGCTCCAGGTCGCTGACGAAGCTCATGTCCAGCTTGAGCTCGTTGACTGGCAACTGGTGCAGGTGGCTGAGGCTGGAATAGCCGGTACCGAAGTCGTCCAGCGACAGCAGGACGCCGCCGGCCTGCAACTGGCGCAGGTTGGCCAGCACAGCGTTGGTGTTGGAGAGCATGACGCTCTCGGTCATCTCCAGGGCCAGGTCGGCCGGTTGCAGGCCGGCGGCGGCGAGCAGGTCTTCCACCCGCGCCGGCAACTGCGGGTCGGCGAAGTTGTTGGCCGACAGGTTCACCGCCACGCGCGGCACCGGGATGCCGCGCAGGCGCCAGTCGGCCATCTGCCGGCAGGCTTCGCGCAAGACCCACTGCCCGAGCTCGTCGATCAGGCCGCATTCCTCGGCCATCGGCACGAACCGCGCTGGCGAGATCGCGCCGAGGTTGGGATGCTCCCAGCGCAACAGGGCTTCCACGCCGTACAACGCATGTGGCGCCTGGCTGTACAGTTGCGGCTGGTAGTGCAGTTGCAGCTTGTTGCGATGCAGGGCGTCGCGCAGCGCGGTCTCCATCGCCACGCGTTCCTGCGCCATCCGGTTCATGTCGGAACTGAAGTAGCACACGCTGTCGCCGCCCTCGCGCTTGGCCCGGAACATGGCCAGGTCGGCATGGCGCAGCAAGGTCTCGATGTCGCTGCCATCCACGGGGAACATCGCCACGCCGATGCTGGCGCTGGGGTGCAGGGTCACCTGGCCCACCACCAGCGGCTCGGCCAGCGCCAGCAACAGGCGCTCGGCGACGCCGGCGGCCTGCGCGACGCTGCAGTTCGGCAGCATCAGCACGAACTCGTCGCCCGCCTGGCGGCCGACCAGGTCGGTCACGCCCAGCGTGTCGCCGATGCGATGGGCGATGTCGCGCAACAGGCCGTCGCCGGCGGCATGGCCCTGGGTCTCGTTGACGCGCTTGAAGCGGTCGATGTCCACGAACAGGATCGCCACCGGCGCGCCCTGATGCTCGGCGGCGGCGAGCGCCTGCTCGGCGCGGGCGCTGAACATCACCCGGTTGGGCAGGCCGGTGAGCGAGTCGTAGAAGGCCAGTTGGTGCACGCGTGCCCTGGTCTGCTCGCGTTCCAGCGCCAATGCGCACAGATGCACGCAGAGCTCGATCAGTCGCATGTGCCAGGCCAACGGCTCGCGCACCTGCCGGTAGCACAGCGCGAAGCTGCCGAGAACGCGGCCGCTGCTGGACTTGATCGGGGTGGCCACGCAGGTGCCCAACTGCACCTGCTGCACCAGCCCCATGTAGTCGGTGAACAGTGGGTCGGTGCGCGGGTCGAGCACCAGCACCTGCTTGCTGCGCCAGATCGAGGTGGCGAGGGCGCCGGCACGTGGTCCAGCGCGCATGTTGCTCATCGTCTCGCCGAACCGCGCCGGCATGCTCGGCGCCGCTAGCGGCTGCAGGCAGCCGCTGCCGTCGACGCTGACGATCGCAGCCATCAGTTCCGGCGCGATGCGCTCGACTTCCTTGCAGATCAGCGTGGCGACCTCGACCAGCGGCTGTTCGCGGACCAGCGCATCCAGCACGTTCTTGTGCAGCACCTCGTGCATCTTGCTCTGGGTGATGTCGGTGAACGAGAGGATGTAGTGCTGTTGGCTGCCGTCCTCGCCGGCAATGGGGGTGGCCACCAGGGTGGCCCACAGCGGGGTGCCGTCCTTGCGGTAGGCCAGGATGTCGGTCTGGTGGCCGAAGCCGGCGCGCACGCGTTCGCGGGTCTGCTGCACCGTCTGCAGGTCCGTGCCGGGGCCGGTCAGCACGTTGCTGGGCAGGTGTCCCAGCACGTCGCTCTCGGTGTAGCCGAACGCCTGGCTGAAGCCGGCGTTGACGTAGAGGATGTTCAATTCCGGATCGCAGACGACGATCGCGTTGTCGCTGGAGTCCAGCGCCAGCGACAGCAGCCGCATCCTGGCATCGCGGGCGCGCTCGGCGCTGACGTCGCGGACGAACAGTACCTGCAGCTGACTGGTGTTCTCCGGCACGCGTGCCGCGCTCACCGTCAGCCAGCGCGCCGTCCCGTCGGGATCGCGCAACGTCAGTTCGTAGCTGCCGCTGCCGTCGTGGTGCAGGCAACTGGCGAGGAAGTCCGCGCGGACCTCGGCGTCGACCAGCTCGCCGAGCGGATGGCCCAGCACCTGGGCGCGCGGACGGTTCCACAGTGCTTCGGCGGTGTGATTGAAGGCGACCACGCGCGCCTTCGCATCGATCACCAGCACCCCTTGCGGGGCATAGTGCAGGCAGTGCAGCAGATCGAGTTCGGAACAGGCCGCGGCCGCACGCGCCGTTTCCACACTGGGGTCGCTGGGGACGCTCGAGGTGGTGGCGCGGCGACCCGGCATGGTCTCAGCGGGCCTGCACGGACAGTGCGATCAGGCGCTCGGCGATCTTGTCCAGCGGCAACACTTCCTGCGCCGCGCCCAGACGGAAGGCGGTGCCGGGCATGCCCCAGACCACGCTGGTGGCCTCGTCCTGGACCAGGGTGCTGGCGCCGGCCTGCAGCATTTCCAGCAGGCCGCGCGCGCCGTCGTCGCCCATGCCGGTGAGGATCGCGCCGATGGCGTTGGCGCCGGCGTTGCGCGCCACCGACTGGAACAGCACGTCCACCGCCGGCTTGTGCCGGTTGACCGGCGGGCCGTCGTCGATCTTGCAACGCCAGCGCGCGCCGTCGCGGATCACCTGCAGGTGCTTGCCGCCCGGCGGCAGGTAGGCGTGGCCGGGCAGGATCGCTTCGCCTTCGGTGGCCTCGCGCACGGCCATCGCCGAGTGCCGGTTGAGGCGGTCGGCGAAGGCGGTGCTGAAGCCGGCCGGCAGATGCTGGGTCATCACCACGGCCGGTGCGTCGGCCGGCATGCCTTCCAGCACCACGCGCAGTGCCTCGGTGCCGCCGGCGGATGCGCCGATCGCGATCAGCCGGTCGGTGGTGCGGAACTTCAGCGAGGACGCCGCGGCGGGCGTGGCGGTGGCGCCGACCGGCTTCGGCACCGCCGGTCGATCCAGCGCACGGACCTTGGCCTTGGCCGCGTTCTTGACCTTGGTGATGATCTCTTCGGCGTATCCCTCCAACCCGCGGGCCACGTCGAGCTTGGGCTTGGAGACGAAGTCGACCGCGCCCAGCGACAGCGCCTGCAGCGTGGTGTCTGCGCCGCGCTCGGTGAGCGAGGAAATCATCACCACCGGCGTGGGCCGCAGCCGCATCAGGTTTTCCAGGAACGCCAGGCCGTCCATGCGCGGCATTTCCACGTCCAGGGTGATCACGTCCGGGTTCAGGCGCTTGATCTTCTCGCGCGCCAGCAGCGGGTCGGCGGCCGAGCCGACCACCTCCACACCGGGCGCGCCCGACAGGATCTCGGTAAGGATCTGCCGCACGACTGCGGAGTCGTCGACGATCAGGACACGGCAAGGGGCTTCCAGGCTCATTCGAACAACTCCACGGCACCGGTGACAGGGGCTTTGGCCAGACGGGCGCGCACCGCCGACTCGGCCGCGGCGATCTCCGCTTCCTCGTGCGCGTGCGGCAGGCGCTGCACGACCACGCGGCCGGTGCCGGGGAAGAACCAGATCTTGCGCGGATGGATGCCGCGCAGATCCTCGGCCACCACCGGGATCTGCTCGGCCTTGAGGTAGTTCAGCACGAAGTCGGCGTTGCGCGTGCCGACCGGGTTGTTGGTGAAGCCCTTGAGCACGTTGCCGCCGCCGAACACCTTGGCTTCCAGGCGGTTGCGGGCGGCGCCGCGCTTGAGCAGGTCGTTGATCAGCACTTCCATCGCGTAGCTGCCGTAGCGCGCCGGCGCGCCGTCGCCGCTCTGGCCGTCGGGCAGCATGAAGTGGTTCATGCCGCCGATCTTCAGCAGCGGATCGCGGATGCAGGCAGCCACGCACGAGCCCAGGATGGTGGTCAGCGCGGTGTCGTCGTCCACCACCAGGTACTGGGTCGGCAGCAGCTTGGCCGCGATCGTCTGGAAGCGCGTGTCGTGATAGCGCATCACCTGGTCCAGGGCCATGGCGGCGGGGCTCATGCGCGGTCCTTTTGCGCCCGACGGTACAGCGTGCGGCCGCAGGGCTGGATCAGGTCGGCCGCATGCAGATAGTTCTCCGAATGGCCGGTATAGAGCATGCCATCGTCGTCCAGGTGCGGGATCAGCCGCGACAGGATGCCGCGCTGGGTGGGCTTGTCGAAATAGATCATCACGTTGCGGCAGAACAGCGCCAGGTACGGCCCGGCGACGTCGTAGCGCGGTTCCAGCAGGTTGAGCTGGCGGAACTCGAGCAGGTCGCGCAGGGCGGGCAGCACCCGGCACTGGCCTTCGTTGGCGCCGCTGCCGCGCTGGAAGTACTTGCGCTTGAGGGCGGGATCCAGGCTGGCCACGCGCTCCAGCGCGTACACGCCGCGCGAGGCGGTGGCCAGCACCTGGGTGTCGACGTCGGTGGCCAGGATCCGCACCGGCGGGGTCAGCGTGCCGAACGCCTCGCAGGCGGTGATCGCCAGCGAGTAGGGCTCCTCGCCGGTGGACGAGGCGCAGGACCAGATCTTCAGCGGCGCCGCGCCGGAATGCTTCTGCAACTCCTCGCGCAGCCGCTCGAAATGGTGCGGCTCGCGGAAGAACGAGGTCAGGTTGGTGGTCAGCGCATTGGTGAACGCCTCCCATTCGTCGCCGCCGTCGCGCTCCAGCCAGTCCAGGTAGTCACGGAACGAGCGCAGGCCCAGCACACGCAGGCGCCGCGACAGCCGGCCGTAGACCATGTCGCGCTTGGCCGGGGCCAGCGCGATGCCGGCCTTTTGATAGATGAGGTCGCAGACCCGCTTGAAATCGCGGTCGCTGAAGTCGAAGTCGCGATTGTCGGAACCGGAGGAGGGCGAAGCGGGAGTCTGGATGGCCATGGTGTGCAGCGATGGTCGGTCAATCGGGTTATCGGCCGGGACCGGCCGAAATTGACAGCCGGCGTTCAGTGACGGCCGCCGGCGAGGGTGTGCCTGTTCAGAACTCCTGCCACTGGGCTTCGCTGGCGCTGGAAACCGCTGCAGCGACCGCGGCAACCGGGCGCGGCCGTGCCGCAGGTCGGGCGCCGCTGCGAGCCGGGGCGGGAGCGGCCTGCGCGGTCGGCGCGTTGGCGGCCACGCCGCGGTAGGTGTCCAGCTTGAACGCGGCGATGGCCGCGCCGAGCTGTCCGGCCTGATCTTCCATCGAGCGCGCCGCGGCGGTGGCTTCCTCGACCAGCGCGGCGTTCTGCTGGGTGCTCTCGTCCATCTGCACCACGGTCCGGTTGACCTGTTCGATACCGGCGGACTGCTCCTGCGAGGCGGCGGCGATCTCGCCCATGATGTCGGTGACGCGCCGCACCGAGGTCACGATCTCGCTCATGGTGCGGCCGGCCTGGTCGACCAGCGCCGAGCCTTCGGCGACACGGCCGACCGACTCGTCGATCAGTTCCTTGATCTCCTTGGCGGCACCGGCCGAGCGCTGGGCGAGGGTACGCACCTCGCTGGCGACCACCGCGAAGCCGCGACCTTGCTCGCCGGCCCGGGCGGCTTCCACTGCGGCGTTGAGCGCCAGGATGTTGGTCTGGAAGGCGATGCCATCGATCACGCCGATGATGTCGGCGATCTTCTTCGAAGAGGCCTCGATGCCGTTCATGGTGGTGACCACCTGGCCGACCACCTCGCCGCCCTGCGAGGCGACCGCGGCGGCGCCGGCGGCGAGCTGGTTGGCCTGGCGCGCATGCTCGGCGTTCTGCTTCACCGTGGAGGTCAGCTCCTCCATCGAGGCGGCAGTGCGCTCCAGGCTGGCGGCCTGCTGTTCGGTGCGGCGCGACAGGTCGTCGTTGCCGGCGGCGATCTCGGTCGAGGCCACATTGATGTTGGCGGCGGCCGCCTGGATGCGGCCGACGATGGCCGCCAGTTGCGCGGCGGTGGCGTTGGCATCGTCGCGCAGCGTGGCGAACACGCCGTGGTACTCGCCATGCAGGCGCGCGGTGAGGTCGCCGGCGGCGATGGCCTGCAGCAGCGTCGACAGTTCGCCCAGATTGCGGTCGCTGACGCCCATCATCGCGTTGAGGTCCTGCACCATGGCACGGAAGCCATACTGGAAGCGGTCGGCGTCGCCGCGGGTGCCGAACACGCCGGCCGCGGCCGCCTCCGCCAGTTGCTTGATCTGCTCGCTCATCGCGGTCAGGTTCTGCTTGGCCATGTCCATGGTCTCGGTGAGCACGGCCTTTTCGCCGGGCAGGCGGTCCATGTCCTCGGACAGGTCGCCGATCGCGTAGCGCTGGATGATTTGCAGCAGCCGCATCTTCACCGCGATGTGCGAGGCGACCAGCTCGTTGGTGCCCTTGACCATGCGCCCGTACTCGCCGGGGAAGGCGTTCTCGTCGATGCGGTAGCTGATGGTGCCGCGTGCGTGCTGCTGCGCCATCTCGTCCTGCGCGCGGATCACCGCGTGGATGCGCGAGCGCATGACCAGCATGTCGTCCATCAGTTCGCCGATCTCGTCCTTGCCGTGCGGGTAGGTGGCGCCGTCCAGTTCGCCGCGCGCCACCGCCTGCGACAGGCGCTTGGCCGCGTGCAGCTGGCGGGCCATGCCGCGCGCGATCGACCAGGCGGTGACGCCGGCGAACAACACGGCCAGCCCGAGCAGCGCCAGGATCAGGGTCTTGGTATTGGCCAGCTGGCTGTCGGCGAGATCCATCTCCCGGTTCAGTTCGGCGACGTTGTACTGGGTCAGTGCGACGATGCGCTCGAACAGGGTCCGTCGCAGCGCCCGCGACCGGGTATCGGAGATCGTCTGCGCCGCCGCCACGTCGCCGGCACGCAAGGCGGCGCCCATGTCGGTGTTGGCCTGCAGATAGGCCTTCAGCGTTTCCTGGACGCCGGCGTACATCTGCACCTGCTTGGGATCGCGCATCATCGCCGCGATGACCTGCTGGTTCTTCGCCACCTCGCTGCGCACCTTCTGCATGCGCGTGAAGTAGTCGGCCTGGGCCTTGGGATCGTCGGCGCGTGCCAGTTGCGCCAGTTCGTAGGTACGGAATTCGCCCAATTGCGCACGCACCTCGGACAGCGCCTGGGTCGCCGGCACCCAGTCGCGCTCGATGTGCTGGAGTTCGGCGATCGACAGGTTGGTGCGGGAATAGGTGAACGCGCCCAGCACCAGCGTCAGCAGGGTGGTCACGACGAAGGCGCAGATCAGCTTGTCGCGGATTTTCAGATGCGAGAGCACGTTCATGGGCGTTCCATGTGCGGTAGCAAGGTGGAAGAGCGGGACGAGGGCGGCCGCGGCGTCAGCCGGCGGAGGCGTAGCGAGGCGAAGGTGGGGCGCAGGCGCGCTGCCGGTCGAGGCCACCACGCGCGATGCCCGCGCGAACGCGCCGCCGCCGGGATGGCAGGTGGCGCGCGCCGGCGACGCCAACGAGCGGGCGCGGGATAGCGCGCTGGACCTGCGCACACGCGGCGGCTCGGTGCGGCGGCACGCCGCTGGACGAGGGTGGATGTGGACAGCAAGGCATCACGTGCTCCCAGAACGGTCGCGGTCGGGACCCGGCGGTGTCATCCGCGGGTCACGGGGCGTGATCCTGATATCGACTTGCGCAGCGATTGCTTGAACCGTGACGGGGCGCAAGTCGCCGTGCGATGCCTGATTGTTTCTATCGCACTGGTATGGCCGCTCAATCGGCCCCGATGGTCGGGGCCGTGCGGACCAGCCGCAGCGGGGCCGGTTGCGCCGCGCTCCGAGGCCGCGCGGCAGGCGCGTGCGCCGCCGCGCCGTTCGCCCCGGTCGACACCGGATCCAGCCGGAACACCGCTGCCGCCTCGCCGAGCCGGCGACCTTGCTCTTCCAGCGCACGCGCCGAGGCGCTGGCTTCCTCGACCACCGCGACGTTCTGCTGGATCGCCTGGTCCATCTGCGCCACGGTGGTGCTGACCTGCTCGATGCCCATCGACTGCTCCCGCGATGCCGCGGCGATCTCGCCGATGATGTCGGTCACGCGCTGCACCGAGCTCACGATCTCGCTCATGGTCCGGCCGGCCTGGTCGACCAGCGCCGAGCCTTCGCTCACGCGGCCGACCGAGTCGTCGATCAGCGTCTTGATCTCCTTGGCGGCGTTGGCCGAGCGCTGCGCCAGGGTGCGCACTTCGGTGGCGACCACGGCGAAGCCGCGGCCCTGTTCGCCGGCGCGGGCGGCTTCCACCGCCGCATTCAAGGCCAGGATGTTGGTCTGGAAGGCGATGCCATCGATGACGCTGATGATGTCGGCGATCTTCTTCGACGAGGCCTCGATGCCGCTCATGGTCTCGACCACCCTGCCGACCACATCGCCGCCCTGCGAGGCCACCGAGGCCGCGCCGACCGCCAGTTGATTGGCCTGGCGCGCGTGCTCGGCGTTCTGCTTGACCGTGGAGGTCAGCTCCTCCATCGAGGCGGCGGTTTCTTCCAGGTTGGCCGCCTGCTGCTCGGTGCGGCGCGACAGGTCCTCGTTGCCGCTGGCCAGTTCGGTGGTGGCGCCGTGGATGCTGCGCGCCGCGGCCTGGATGCGGCCGACGATGTCGGCGAGCTGGTCGGCGGTGGTGTTGGCATCGGCGCGCATCCGCGCGAACACGCCGTGGAAGTCGCCTTCCATGCGCGCGCTCAGGTCGCCGGCGGCGATGGCCTGCAGCAGCGTCGACAGCTTGCCCAGGTTGCGGTCGCTGACCTCCATCATCGCGTTGAGGTCCTGCACCATCAGCCGGAAGTCGTGCTGGAAGCGCTCGGCATCGCCACGCGCGCTGAAATCACCGGCTGCCGCCGCCGCGGCCAGGCGCTTGATCTCGGTATTGATCGCCAGCAGGCTGGCCTTGGCTGCATCCATCGATTCATGCAATACCGCGCGACTGCCGGGCAGACGCCGCGCATCGCGGCGCAGGTCGCCGTTGGCGTACTCGTTGAGCACGGCGATGGCGTCGACGATGGCATCGAGGTGTTCGAACATCATGCGGTTGATGCTGGCCGCCAGGTCGCCGTAGACGCCGGGGAAATCCTCTGGCATGCGGTGGGACATGTCCTTGTCGGCGTGCAGCACGGCCATCCGTGCGGTCTCGCTGGAGAAGCGTTCCAGCATCCGGATCATCTCGCCGGTGGCGCGCAGCATCTCGCCGGTCTCGTCGCGGCCGGGGTTGTCGATGCGCACGCTGAGATCGCCACGCGACACCGCGCGGATCGCCTCCAGGCTGCGCGACACCGGGCGCAGCACCGAGCTGCCGATCAACCAGTTGATACCGAAGGTGAGCAGTACCAGGACGCCGCCGGCCAGCGCCATCACCCCGGTGAAGATCAGCGCCTGCGCCTGCACGTCGTCCATGTAGACGCCGGTGCCGATCACCCAATGCCAGGGCGCGAACGCGGCATTGTAGGAGACCTTCTCCACCGGCTTCTCGGTGCCGGGCTTGGGCCACAGGTAGTCGACATAGCCCCCGCCGGCCTCGGCCACCTTCACGAACTCGCGGAAGATCGGCTTGCCGTCGGCGCTGAGCACCTGGCCGATGTCCTTGCCGATCAGGTCGTGGCGGGTGGGGTGCATCAGCATGGTCGGATGCAGGTCGTGCACGTAGAAGTAGTCCACGCCGTCGCGGGCGCGCATCGACTCTAGGGTGCGCAGGGCGGTGCGCTGCGCCTCGGCCAGCGGCATGCTGCCCTTGTCCACCTCGGCCGCATAGGCGCGCACCACGCCCAGCGCCAGCTCGATCTGGCTCTTCAGCGCCTGCTCGCGCGTATTGCGGATATCCAGGTACTGCATCCGCGCGGCGATCACCGCCAGCAGGACGATACCGGCGCCGAGCAAGACGGTCTGCCACAGGAACTTGCGGCGTAGCGGCAGATCCGAGAGGCGGGTGAGCAACGAGCGAGACGACATCGACCAGTTCCTTGGAAGGTTCCCAGGGGTTTAACGGCCCCGGCAACGATGAAATTGAGCGCGCGACGCGACCGATTCGTAGACAATCCGCGCGCCGACGTGGCCATCAAAAAAATCCCCGGCGCGAAGGCCGGGGATGGGGGGTACAGCGACAGCTCCGGCCGGTCTCAGAATTCCTGCCAGTCCGAATCGGCCAGCGCCGGCTCGACCTTGCGGGCGCGTACCGCCGCCGGCTTGGCGGAGGCGACGGCCGCAGGCTTCTTCGCCACCGGTGCCGACTTCGGCGCGGCCACGACATGCGGTGCATGCACGACCGGGGCCTGGACCGACTGCTCGACACGGAAGATCGACACCGACTCGATCAGCTGGCCGGCCTGCTCTTCCATCGAGCGCGCCGCCGCGGTGGCTTCTTCCACCAGCGCTGCGTTCTGCTGGGTGGTCTCGTCCATCTGGGTGACGGTCTGGTTGACCTGCTCGATGCCGGCGGACTGCTCCTGCGAGGCGGCGGCGATCTCGCCCATGATGTCGGTGACGCGCTGCACCGAGGCGACGATCTCGGTCATGGTCTGGCCGGCCTGGCGGACCAGGGTCGAGCCGTTGGCCACCTGGCCCACCGAGGCATCGATCAGGCCCTTGATCTCCTTGGCGGCGTTGGCCGAGCGCTGGGCGAGGGTGCGTACTTCGCTGGCGACCACGGCGAAGCCACGGCCCTGTTCGCCGGCACGCGCCGCTTCCACCGCGGCGTTGAGCGCCAGGATGTTGGTCTGGAAGGCGATGCCGTCGATGACGCTGATGATGTCGCCGATCTTCTTGGAGGACGCCTCGATGCCGCTCATGGTCTCGACCACCTTGCCGACCACGTCGCCGCCCTGCGAGGCGACCGTCGCCGCGCCGGCGGCCAGCTGGTTGGCCTGGCGTGCATGTTCGGCGTTCTGGCGCACGGTGGAGGTCAGTTCCTCCATCGAGGCGGCGGTCTCTTCCAGGTTGGCGGCCTGCTGCTCGGTGCGGCGCGACAGGTCGTCGTTGCCGGCGGCGATCTCGCCGGCGGCGGCATTGATCGCGTTCGCCGCTTGCTGGATGCGGCCGACGATGGCCGCCAGCTGTTCGGCGGTGGCGTTGGCGTCGTCGCGCATGGTCGCGAACACACCCTGGAAATCGCCGTGCATGCGCGCGGTCAGGTCGCCCTGCGACAGCGCGGTCAGCAGCTTGGACACTTCGCCGATGCTGTCGCCGTTGGCCTGTAGCAGGCCGTTGAGCTGCTGCGCCAGCTGCAGGAAGAAGCCGTGCTTGCCGTCCAGGCCGACGCGCCCGCTGAGGTCGCCGGCGGCGGCTTCGCGCACGATCTTGGCCACTTCCTGCTCGACCTGCGCTTCCAGGGTGCGGTCGCGCGATTCGCAGACGAAGCCGATATGGGTGCCGTGCTGGTCGCGGATGGCGGTGATGGTCTGGGCGATGCGCGCGTCGGCGTAGACCATCTCGCGTCCCATCACGCCCTTCTTCTCCAGCTCCGAGAGGGTCTTGGGATCGTGCTGGTTGCCGTACTCCAGCACCGTCACCGGGGAGCCGACCAGCGGCAGGCTCGAATCGAAGGCCGGCGCGACCGAATGGATCTGCTCGGCGTACTTGTCGGTGAGGCCCTGCATCGACGGGTTGGCGTAGACGATGTTGTAGTCCAGGTCGACGATGAACATGCCGATCGAGGAATTGTCCAGCGCGGTGCGGATGCGCAGGTTCTCGGAGGCGACCGCAGCGTCGCGCTCGATGCGCCCGCGCAGGTCCTGCTGCATGCGCTTGAGCGCCTGCATCAGTTCGCCGATCTCGTCCTTGCCGTTGGCATCGATATGCCCGTCGAGCTTGCCGCCGGCGACGTCGCTGGCGACCTTGACCGCATCGCGCACACTGTTGGCCAGCATCCGCCCGAACAGGAAGGCCATGCCGATCGCCGCGCCGAAGCCGATCAGCAGGCAGACCAGCAGGGTCGCGGACGCCTTGCCGTAGGTGCCGCTGGCGGCGTCGGCCGCGACCTTGGCCTGGCGGTCGTTCTCGGCGATGAGGGCGACGACGTCGTCCACCACCTTGTTGTGCAGGGTGCGGGTCTCGCCGGTGAAGGTGTCGATGGCGTCGTCGTGCAGGTCGAGCTGCAGCATCTCGTCGACAGACTGGTAGGAGGCGCTGGCCTTCTTCCAGTCCGCGACCAGGCGGTCGTAGATGGTCTTTTCCTGCGGGCTGCCGATCTTGGGCGGATACTTGGCCAGGATCTGGTCCATCTGCTTCTTCAGCGCGACCGCGCGTGCCGCCGATTCCTTCTTCAGCGCGTCGCTGCTGCGGATCAGGCTCTGGTAGGCCGCATTGCGGTACTCGCCCAGGATGCCGCGCATCTCGCCGCCGGTGCGCACGCTCGGTACCACTTGACCAGAGACATTGCTGGTCACGCCATTAAGCGAGTTCAGTCCGCGATAGGCGGCCACGCCCTGGATCAGCATCAACGCCAGCACGACGCCGAATGCCAGCATCAGCTTGGGCATCACCTTGAGATCTTTTATCCACTGCATGAGCGGTTCCCGTAAATTCGGAGGAGGGCGACAAGAAGCAAAAAACGGCAAACGCCGCCGCGCCGGACCGTCTGTACGGGCCCAGCACGGCGGCGCAAAGGCTTACTTGATGGTCGCCAGCTTCAGGCTGGACGGCGCGCTGACCTGGATTTCGGCACGCGAGCTGTCGCGCTCGATCTTGCCGATCACGCACACGTCCTTGCCTTCCAGCGTCTCCGGCGCGAAGCCGAACTTGCTGCGGTCGGCGCCGGCGATGCGGGCGGAGAAGGTGTGGCGCGGGAACATGCCGCCCATGTACAGGAAGGTCGGCTCGCCTTCGGAATTCTGCGCGTACTTGGCTTTCTCGACCTTGCCGCAGACCATGCCGTCCTTGCCGACGAAACGGGTGGCCATCTCCGGCGGGATCATCTGCTGGGACTGGGCGAAGGTGCTGGGGCTGGCGGCGAGCAGCAGGACCAGCAGCATGGGAAAGCTCGGTTTCATGGAACGACTCCTTGAGGACGGGGGATGAAGTGAGGGCTGTGTGATGCCAGCCACTCTTCAGCTATCGGCAAGAAATCGGCGAACTTGATTCGTGCAAGTGATAAACAGTTCGCATTTCAAATAAAAAACCCGCCGTGAGGCGGGTTCGTCTACGCAGGGCGGCCGCCGCGGCCGCGAGGTCAGGCGGCTTCGTCGACGTGGGCGTGCTGCTGGCCGAACTCGGCGCTGTCCAGCAGGGTCTCGATGTCCAGCAGGATCAGCATCTTGTCGTCCTGGGTACCGATGCCGGAGATGAAGCGGGTATCCACCGCGGCGCCGAACTCGGGGGTCGGGCGGATCTGCTCTTCGTTCAAGGGGATCACGTCGGAGACGCTGTCCACGACGATGCCGACCACGCGGTCCTCGACGTTGAGCACGATCATCACGGTGAAGGCGTCGTAGCGCGCTTCCTTCAGGCGCAGCTTCAGGCGCAGGTCGATCACCGGCACGATGGTGCCGCGCAGGTTGATCACGCCCTTGATGTACTCGGGAGCATCGGGAACCCGGGTGACCGAGTCGTAGCCGCGGATTTCCTGCACCTTGAGGATATCCACGCCGTAGTGCTCTTCGCCGAGGGTGAAGCTGAGGAATTCGCCGCCGGTGGCGCCGGAGGTGGAGGTGGTCTTGTCGTTCATCGTGTGCTCCTGGTGCGCACGGGATTGCGGGTGGTGGCGGAAGTGCGAAAGCGCGACTCTGATGCTAGATCGGCGCGGGGCCGCCGAACTTTAGTGCGCCGATCGGTCTGGCCGCTTGCGGCGTTCAGGACAGCACGCCGCTCTTGCGGGCGCTGCGCTGGCGTTCGATGCGGAACACGTAGCGCTGGATCGCCGCATCGGCGCCGCGCGGCAGGTCCAGGAAGCGCATGCCTACCCGCAGCGTGTCCTGGCCGTTGGCGAGCTTGGAGACGTACATGTTGCAGACCTGCAGGGTCAGCCGGATGGCATCGGCGTCGGGCAACTGCAGCACGCAGTTGGGGTAGCTCTCCTGCAGCTTCGGCAATGGCTGGCCGTGCACCAGCGCCACCGCCAGGCCGCCGCCGCTGATGTCCAGCACGCGCAGCTTCAGTTCGACCTGGCCGGCGTCGTCGTCGATGCGCAGCACGCACAGCGGCGAGTCGGTGATCGGGGTCTCCAGGCGGAAATGCTCGCGCCGCTGCAGGTAGTACAGCGATTCCGGCAACGGTGCGCGGAAGCCTGCCTGGCCGTCGTGTTCGGTGCGTTCGGGGCGTTCGATGCGGAAACGCACCCGGACTTTTTCCAACTGGGCGAAGCACAGCAGGTACTCGGCCTGTTCGGCGGCGCGGTTGGAAGCCTCGTTGACGCTCAGGTCCAGCAGCACGCTGTCCTCGTCCAGTTCCAGCAGCGCGGTGGAGAAGGCCTGGTCGCGGCCGCCCACGTGCGCGCTGACCTGCGAACGCTGCTGGATCAGCGACTGCAGCAGCTGGCGGATCTGTCGTGGCTTGGTCAGCAGGAAACGGTCGTCCTCCACCTCTTCTTCCGGCGAAGACGGGACGGGGGAGTCGCTGGGAGTGCCTTCGGCCATGGTGGACAGTGCGTACGGGAAGTGGGTGGGGCGGCACCGCATCGGACCGCCCCACGCATGCTATCGGCTGAGCTGGGCTTTTTTGTAGACCGGATGGACGTTGCCGCCGCTGGCGGAGGCGCCCGACGGCGGGCGCCGCTCCAGGGTGAAGGATGCCACGGCCCGTGCCAGTTCGCCCGCCTCGTGTTCCATCGAACGTGCGTTGGCGCTGGCTTCCTCGACCAGGGCGGCATTCTGCTGGGTGGCCTCGTCCATCTGGGTGACGGTCTGGTTGACCTGCTCGATGCCGGCCGACTGCTCCTGCGAGGCCGAGGAGATCTCGCGCATGATGTCGGTCACCCGCTGCACCGAGGCCACGATCTCCTGCATGGTGGTGCCGGCCTGTTCGACCAGGGCCGAGCCCTGGGCGACGCGGCCGACCGAGTCGTCGATCAGGTCCTTGATCTCCTTGGCGGCGGTCGAGGAGCGCTGGGCGAGGGTGCGCACCTCGCTGGCCACGACGGCGAAGCCGCGGCCCTGTTCGCCGGCCCGCGCGGCTTCCACCGCGGCGTTGAGCGCCAGGATGTTGGTCTGGAAGGCGATGCCGTCGATGACACTGATGATGTCGGCGATCTTCTTCGACGACGCCGCGATGCCGCTCATGGTGGTGACCACCTGGCCGACCACGCTGCCGCCCTGCGAGGCGACCGCCGCCGCGCCGACCGCCAGCTGGTTGGCCTGGTGCGCATGCTCGGCGTTCTGCTTCACGGTGGAGGTCAGCTCCTCCATCGAGGCCGCGGTCTCTTCCAGGCTGGCGGCCTGTTGTTCGGTGCGGCGCGACAGGTCGTCGTTGCCGGCGGCGATCTCGCCGGCCGCGGTGTTGATCGCATCGGAGGCGCCCTGGATCTGCCGCACGATCGCCGACAACTGCTCGGCGGTGGCGTTGGCATCGTCCTTCATGTTCGCGTACACGCCCTGCAGGTCGGCGTCGATGCGCCGCGACAGGTCGCCTTCGGCCAGCGCGCGCAGCATCTGCTGGATATGGCCCAGGCCGGACGCGCCGGCGGCGAGCATGGCATTGATCTGTTCGCCCAGTTGCAGCAGGAAGCCGTGCTTGCCGTCCAGGCGGATGCGCCCGCCGAGGTCGCCGGCGACCGCGCCGCGCACGATGCCGGCGATCTCCTCTTCCACCGCCACCTCGTCGGTGCGGTCGGCCCATTCCACCACGAAGCCCAGGCGGTTGCCGGCGGCGTCGGTGACCGGGTTGACGATCAGGCGCATGGTGTGGCCGCCGACGCGGATCTGCGCGCGATAGGTGCCCTTGAGCTCGGCGAGCATGCGCGCCTGGTGCTCGGGATGGCGATGGAACACGTCGATGGTCTTGCCCAGCAGGTCGCTGGCATCGAACTGCGGCAGGTCGCGGCGCAGGTCCTCCTGCACGTCGCCGAGCATCTGCAGCAGCGGACGGTTGACGTAGACGATGCGGCGCTCGGCGTCGGCGATCATCACGTTGGTGGTGACGTCGTCCAGCGCGCTGCGGATACGCAGGTTCTCGCGCTGGGCCTCGCTGTCCTGCTCGCGGCTGCTCAGCAGTTGCGTGTTGGCTGCGACCAGGGTGTGGGCGATGGAACCTTGCGGCAGGTCGAGCGCACGGATCGTAGCCGGCAGCGGCTGCTGCTGGGCGATGGCGCGTGCGGCCTGCGCCAGGTCGTGCGGATCGTGGCCTACGTCCAGCAGTTGCCGGCGCATCTGCACCGCCATCGGCACCAGGATCGCCGCTTCCACCGCCACGTACAGCGCATGGATCGCGAGGATGCCGAGCCCGGCGTCGGCGGTGAACACGCGCACCGGCAGGCCGCGATGCTGCAGCCAGAAGAACAGCACGTGATGCACGGCGATCGCCGCGGCGGCGACCATGATCGGGCGCCAGTCGCGGTAGTACAGCAGCAACGCGATCAGCAGGATGACCCCGAAGTGCACCTCGATCATGCCGCCGGCCTGCTGGATCAGGGCGGCCGCCAGCACCATCAGGCCCAACGCCACGGTGCAGCGGCTGAGCAGGCTGCCCGGATACAGCTTCACCTGCAGGGCGATGACCGCCAAGGTCGGCAGGCTGACCGTCAGCCACAACGTCCACGTGCCCTGATGCCAGGCGGCGGCCAGGCTGGCGACGGTGGCCAGGACGGCCACCGCCACGAACAGGCGGTCGGCCTGTGCCGCCAGTTTCTGCAGGTAGACGTAGCGCTCGTTGCCGATGAGAAAACTGCCTTGGTGAGGCGACGCGCTCATGCGAGGGATTCCTTGGAGTCGGTGGGACATCCGCACTGGGCGGGAGAGATCAACGGCGCCGCGTCGTCGCTGGCGAGCAGTCGCGGGATCAGCGCGGCGGCGGCGATGGAGGTGCCGCATCCGCTCAGTTGCGCCGGGCCGGCATAGATGAGGCGGGCCTGCGCATCGAAGACGATCAGCGCGTAGGGCAGGGCCGGCGGCGCCGGACGATCGCGCAGGTCGACGCTGCGAATACCCGGCAGCGGCGCCGCTGCCGGTGCGGCGCACGCGCAGCCGGCCACGCGCAGGCGAAACACGACGGCCTGGCCGGCGCTGGCGGCGGCGGGCGCGAACGCCAGCAGGCGCGCACGGATGGCGTCGGCGCTGTCGGCCGGGGGCGGGGCAGCGAGCGCCACCAGTTGGGCGCCCGCCCAGATGCTCCATATCGCCAGCAGCAACAGGCCCAGCGGCAAGCGCCGGACGTGTCGCGATCGATCGGGTTCGGTGGGACGTGCCTGCATGGAGCACCGACGAGGGCTGCACCGGCACCTACCGGCTGTTCACGTTATCGACAGCGTCTATTGATCCTTAAGGTCGCGTTCATCGCATTTCACAATTTGGTAACGATACCGTTTCAGTGTGCTTGGGCAGAAGCCGACGCGCAGGCCCAGAAACGCGATCGGCCGCGTGACTAACGCGGCCGATCGCTGTCTCAGGGTGTCGTCACGGCATCGGACGGCGGGTCTGGCGCCTTGGTCGGACCGGACGGTCGCGCGACCTGCGCGCGCAGGCTCAGGCGACTGCGTGTGCCGGTCTGCGCAAGGATGGCGCCATCGGCACGCGCGCCGCGGCCGCCTCCACCTTGAACACCGCCACCGCCTGGCGCAACTGCCCGGCCTGTTCCTCCATCGAACGTGCCGCCGCGGTGGCTTCCTCGACCAGCGCGGCGTTCTGCTGGGTGCTCTCGTCCATCTGCGTGACGGTGCGATTGACCTGCTCGATGCCGGACGATTGTTCCTGCGAGGCGACGGCGATCTCACCCATGATGTCGGTGACGTGCTGTACCGAGGTCACGATCTCCTGCATGGTCTCGCCGGCCTGGTCGACCAGGGCCGAGCCCTCGGCGACACGGCCGACCGAGTCGTCGATCAGGCCCTTGATCTCCTTGGCGGCGTTGGCCGAGCGCTGGGCGAGCGTGCGCACTTCGCTGGCGACCACGGCGAAGCCACGCCCCTGTTCGCCGGCCCGCGCCGCTTCCACCGCGGCGTTCAACGCCAGGATGTTGGTCTGGAAGGCGATGCCGTCGATCACCGAGATGATGTCGGCGATCTTCTTCGAGGAGGCCTCGATCCCGCTCATGGTCTCCACCACCTGGCCGACCACCGCGCCGCCTTGCGAGGCCACCGAGGCCGCGCTGGCGGCCAACTGATTGGCCTGGCGCGCGCGTTCGGCGTTCTGCCTGACGGTCGACGTCAACTCTTCCATCGAGGCGGCCGTTTCTTCCAGGCTCGCCGCCTGCTGCTCGGTGCGGCGCGACAGGTCGTCGTTGCCGGTGGCGATCTCGGCGGCGGCGCCGTTGATGCTCACCGCCGCGGTCTGGATGCGCGCGACGATCGCCGCGAGCTGTTCGGTGGTGGCATTGGCATCGTCGCGCATGGTCGCGAACACGCCCTGGAAGTCGCCGTGCATGCGCGCGGTCAAGTCGCCGGCGGCGATCGACTGCAACAGCGACGACAGCGCCTGCAGGTTGCCATCGGCGGTGGCCATCAGCTGGTTGAGGCTGTCGACCATCAGGCGGAAGTCGTGCTGGAAGCGTTCGGCATCGCCACGCACGCTGAAGTCGCCAGCGGCAGCGGCGCCGGCCAGGTGCTTGATCTCGGTGTTCATCGCGGTCAGGTTGTGCTTGACCGTGTCCATCGTCTCGGTGAGGCGGGCTTTCTCGCCGGGCAGGCGGTCCATGTCCTCGGACAAGTCGCCGATGGCGTAGCGGCCCATGATCTGCGCCAGGCGCTCGGTCACGGCGATGTGTGCGGCGGCCAGGGCATTGCTGTCGCGGACCATGCGTCCGTAGTCGCCGGGGAAGGTGCGCTCGTCCATGCGGTAGCTGGTCTGGCCCACATCGTGGCGCCGCGCCATCTCGGTCTGTGCGGCCAGCACCTCGCGCAGCTGTTTCTGCATGCGTTGCATGTCGGCCAGCAGCCGTCCGCTCTCGTCGCGGCTGGGCACCACGATGCGGGCGTCCAGGCGGCCCTCGGCGATGTCGGCGGCAACGCCGGCGGCGCGGCGCACGTTGCGGGTCAAGGTGACCAGGGTGTGCGCGCATATCGCCGCAATCAGCAGCGTCAGCACGCTGAGTCCGGCAACCGCGGTCCACATTGCCTGCAGCGACGCGTCCAGGTGCCGTTGCGACTGCCGTTGCAACGCCTGCAGCGCGGTGGCGCTGAGGCCGTGCAAGGCCTCGTCCCAGCCGTGTAGCGCGGCGTTCCAGCGCTGATCGGCATCGGCACTGCCGCTGTCCAGGACCTGTGCCAACTGCGGCAGGGCGCGATCGGCGACGGCCATTTCGGTGGCGGCGGCGCGCGCCAGGGCCGGATCCGGCTGCTCGAGCAGGCCCAGTGCCTTCTTCAGCTCATGCCTCAGGCGCGCGTGATCGCGCGCCAATTCGGCGATCTGCGCGCGTATCACCGGCGCTTCGGCACCAGCGTGGGACGGATCGTGCATCGCATCCAGGCGCGTCAGTGTCTCGCTGGTGACCGGAGCGTAAATCAGGCTGCTGATCACCAGGTGGTAGCTTTCCACGTAGGGCGTATAGACCAGTTGGCTGTCGTCGCGCAGGGCGTCCAGCGCGTCGTCGGCCTGTTCGGCGACCGCTGCGGCGTCGTTGCGCTTGTTCTGCAGGGTTTGCTGCAACTGCGCCAGCGCCGCCGTGCTGCGCTCGAAGCCTGGCAGGGCCGGCACGATGCGCTGCAGCTCGCGCAGCGCCCGGTCGGCCGTTTCGCGTGCCTGCGCCACGTCGGCGCCTCTGCCGACCTGCTCTTCCTGCAAGGCCGCCAGCAGCGTGAGCATCTCGCGCAGCGGCGCGTAGCTGCGCAGTTCGGCACGGCTGACGTCCACCCCGTCGTTGAGCGTGCGGGTGTACAGCAGCAGGGGAATGGCCAGCCCGATGAGGGCCAGCACGCCGATCAGGCTGAGCTTGCGCGCAATGGGAAGGTCATGCCAGATCCGCAAACGGGAGCGGCGTTCGGAGGCGGGCGGAGCGGCGTGGTTCGCGGGATGCGACGTCATTGCGCGGGTCTCTGAGCAAGAGCGAAAGGAGGCACACGATCCACAGGGATCCACGCCATGGGACTGCAAGGTGCAAACGGGCGGTCGTCGAGCTTCGCCCGTCCGGATGCGCGCAGCGATGAATAGGCGGCGCTCGACCGGATCGGGCATATCTTTAGCGGCGGTCGTAGACAAAGGTTGAATCTGTAAGCATGACCCCGTTAAGCCGCCACCTACGGTGTGCGGCCCGCGGCAGAGGGACGCATCAGGCGGGACATACGCCGGCAGGTGCGGCGCGGATGCAGCCTGCGTGAACTTTTTCGCGGGCCATGTCCTGCAGGCGTCATGTCCGCTGGGTGGGGCGTCGGGCACATGGGTCTGCGGGTCCACATCGGCTTGCGGCGTCGGCTGGCTGGGTGATCGGGCGCATCTGAGCGGGGCGTCGCACTGCCGAGGACCACGACGGCGGGATCGCGGGTGCTGCACGCGTTCTGGCGCGGGCGCGGGCCTGGCGTTGCCTGAGGACCGTGGGGGAATGAAGCGCCAGGCCACATGCCGTTGCGACGACACGCTTGCAGACCCAGGACGGCCTCTGCGTGAGTCGCGAGGTCGTGCGAGGCGGCAGCCGATCGCCTCGTCGATCGGCTGCCTGTGCATTGTCGCGGCGGAGCTGACAGGCGGCCGGCGACCGTCGCGTCAGAACTCCTGCCAGGTGTCGCCATTGCTTGCCGCGGCCACGGTCGCACGGCGTACGGTCGGCGCTTGCGGGCCGGTGCTGGCCTTCGCCGCGGTCTTGATCGCCGGCGTGGCCGTCCGCGCGGCGGAGGCCGTGCGGACAGGCGCAGGGCGCGCGATGGCGGACAGCCGGTCGATCTTGAACAACGCGACCGCATCGCTCAATTGCACGGCCTGTTCCTCCATCGCGCGTGCCGCCGCGGTGGCTTCCTCCACCAGGGCAGCGTTCTGCTGGGTGGTCTCGTCCATCTGCACCACGGTCTGGTTGACCTGTTCGATACCGGCGGACTGTTCCTGCGAGGCCGCCGAGATCTCGCCCATGATGTCGGTGACCCGCTGCACCGAGGCGACGATCTCCTGCATGGTGCGGCCTGCCTGGTCGACCAGGGCCGAGCCGGTGGCGACGCGACCGACCGAGTCGTCGATCAGCGTCTTGATCTCCTTTGCTGCATTGGCCGAGCGCTGGGCCAGCGTGCGCACTTCGCTGGCGACCACGGCGAAGCCGCGGCCCTGTTCGCCGGCGCGGGCGGCTTCCACCGCGGCATTCAGGGCGAGGATGTTGGTCTGGAAGGCGATGCCGTCGATGACGCCGATGATGTCGGCGATCTTCTTCGACGAGGCCTCGATGCCGCTCATGGTCTCCACCACCTGGCCGACCACCGCGCCCCCTTGCGATGCCACGGAGGCTGCGCCCACCGCCAGTTGGTTGGCCTGGCGAGCGTGTTCGGCGTTCTGCTTGACCGTGGAGGTCAGCTCTTCCATCGAGGCTGCGGTTTCTTCGAGGCTGGCGGCCTGCTGTTCGGTACGGCGCGATAGATCGTCGTTGCCGGCGGCGATCTCGGTGGCGGCGGCATTGATGCTGACCGCCGCGGTCTGGATGCGGCCGACGATGCCGGTCAACTGGTCGGCGGTGGCATTGGCGTCGTCGCGCATGGTCGCGAACACGCCTTGGAACTCGCCGTCCATGCGCGCGGTCAGGTCGCCGGCGGCGATGGACTGCAGCAGGGCGGACAGCTTGCCCAGGTTGCGATCGCTGACGTCCATCATGGCGTTGAGGTCCTGCACCATCAGCCGGAAGTCGTGCTGGAAGTGCGCCGCATCGCCGCGGGCGCTGAAGTCGCCGGCCGCGGCGGCGGCGGCCAGGCGCTTGATCTCGGTGTTGATGGCCAGCAGGCTGGCCTTGGCCGCGTCCATCGATTCGTGCAGTACCGCGCGGCTGCCGGGCAGGCGCCGCGCGTCGCGGCGCAGGTCGCCGTTGGCGTATTCGTTGAGCACGCCGATGGCGTCGACGATGGCATCCAGGTGCTCGAACATCATGGTGTTGATGCCCTGGCTCAGTTCGCCGTACACGCCGGGGAAGTCCTGCGGCATGCGGTGGCTGATGTCCTTGTCCGCATGCAGCTCGATCATCAACGCGGTTTCGCTGGAGAAGCGCCGCAACTGCGTCTGCATCCGATCCATCGCGACCAGCAGGCGACCGGGTTCGTCGCGTGCGTCGGTGGCCACGTCGTTGTCCAGGCGGCCGTCGGCGATGGCCTCGGCGGCGCGGGTGGCGCGGCCCAGCGGTCCGGTCAGGCTGCGGGTGATGGTCCAGGCGAGCAAGCTGCTGACCAGCAGGACGGCGAGGCCACCGGCGATCAGGACGATGCGCCCGCGCGCAATCGCCGCCGAGGACACCGCATAGGCCTCCTTGCTCAAGCGCCGCTGCAGCTCGGCATTGGCGCGGATCGCCGCCTGCTGCTTCTCCATCGCCACCGCCGCATCGCCAAGCAACAGCGCCTGCGCCTGCGCGTTCTTGTCCTTTTCGCCCAGTGCCAGAATCTCATCGTTGAGATGGACCGACTGCGCCCGTAGCGTGTCGATCAATGCCATGGCATTGCGCTCGGCCAGGCTTGCCGGCATGGCCGACAAGGCGTCGTGCGCGGCCTTGAAGCGGGCCCGATTGCTTTGCACGATGTTGAGCATCTTCTGGTTGGCCGCGTCGCCATCGACGATGCTGATGGAGAGCAGGCCGACCTGCACATTGGTGTTGGCGTCCAGCATCTCGTTGGAGAGCCGCACCTTTTCCATGTTGCCGTTGACGATGTTGTCCAGCTCGCGATGCGCGCGGGACATGGTCAACAAGCCCATGGCGACCAGCACGCCGGACAGCAGGATGAGGATGCCGAACGCCATGCCCAGGCGTCGACCGACGTTGTAGCGTTGCAGAAGTGCGTTCATGACCGACCTTTGGGGGAACCGGAAGGAGTCGGGTCGCGCGAGCTGGCGGACCAGCCGTTGCGGCGCGTCGTGGCGGTGCGCTGCCACCCCCTGAATATCGACATGAAGGCCAGAAATTGAGCGATGTTCCGATCCCTGTTGGCGAGCGGTTAGGAAGCTGTCTGCCGGCCATTTCCCGCTTGGCAGCGGCGGCAAAATCCGACGTTGTTCCGACATGCGGCGGCGCTCAATACGGGAACCTGCAGCTTGCGCTTGGCGGGCACGCGCAGACAGCCTGCAGTGCCGATTTCGGGCCTAGCCGCCGCGGCTGGCGGCCATGTCGAGGGCATGGCCGCCAATCGCCTCAGAACTCCTGCCAGTCGCCGCCGACCGCGACCGCGGCGCGCTTGATCGGAACCGCAGTGCGCTTGGCCGGTTGCGGCAGTGGACGTGCCGTCGTCCTGGCGACATGCCTGGTCTTGGCCGCAACAACGTGTGCCGGTGCCGGTGCCGCAGGCAGGCCGACGGCAGCGGCGCCGTCGATCTTGAACAAGGCCACGGTACTGGTGAGCTGGCCGGCCTGCTCCTCCATCGAGCGTGCCGCGGCGGTCGCTTCTTCCACCAGAGCGGCGTTCTGCTGGGTGGTCTCGTCCATCTGCATCACGGTCTGGTTGACCTGTTCGATGCCGGAGGACTGCTCCTGCGAGGCGGCGGAGATCTCGCCCATGATGTCGGTGACCCGCTGCACCGAGGCCACGATCTCGGCCATGGTCTTGCCGGCCTGGTCGACCAGGACCGTTCCGGTGGCCACGCGGCCGACCGAGTCGTCGATCAGGCCCTTGATCTCCTTGGCGGCGTTCGATGAGCGTTGGGCGAGGGTGCGCACTTCGCTGGCGACCACGGCGAAGCCACGGCCCTGTTCGCCGGCACGGGCCGCTTCCACCGCCGCATTGAGCGCCAGGATGTTGGTCTGGAAGGCGATGCCGTCGATCACGCCGATGATGTCGGCGATCTTCTTCGATGCCGCTTCGATGCCGCTCATCGTCTCGACCACCTGGCCGACCACGCTGCCGCCTTGCGAGGCGACGGACGTCGCGCCCACCGCCAACTGGTTGGCCTGGCGCGCATGCTCGGCGTTCTGCTTGACCGTGGAGGTCAGCTCTTCCATCGATGCCGCGGTTTCTTCCAGGCTCGCCGCCTGCTGTTCGGTGCGGCGCGACAGATCGTCGTTGCCCGCCGCGATCTCGGTCGCGGCCGCATTGATGCTGACCGCCGCGGTCTGGATACGGCCGACGATGCCGGTCAACTGCTCGACCGTGGCGTTCGCGTCGTCGCGCATGGTGGCGAACACGCCGTGGAAGTCGCCGTCCATGCGCGCGGTCAGGTCGCCGCCGGCGATGGACTGCAGCAGCGCGGACAGCTTGCCCAGGTTGACGTCGCTGACCTCCATCATCGCGTTGAGGTCCTGCACCATCCGCCGGAAGTCGTGCTGGAAGCGCTCGGCGTCGCCGCGTACACTGAAGTCGCCGGCCGCGGCGGCAGCCGCCAAGCGCTTGATCTCGGTATTGATCGCCAGCAGGCTGTCCTTGGCCGCGTCCATCGACTCGTGCAGCACCGCGCGGCTGCCGGGCAGGCGGCGCGCGTCGCGGCGCAGGTCGCCGTTGGCGTATTCGTTGAGCACGCCGATGGCGTCGACGATGGCATCCAGGTGCTCGAACATCATGGTGTTGATGCCCTTGCTCAGCTCGCCATACACGCCGGGGAAGTCCTGCGGCATGCGGTGGCTGATGTCCTTGTCCGCATGCAGTTCGATCATCAACGCGGTTTCGCCGGAGAAGCGCTGCAGCTGGCGTTGCATCGCGTCCATGGCCAGCAGCAGGCGGCCGGGTTCGTCGTGCGCGTCGGTGGCCACGTCGTTGTCCAGGCGTCCGCCAGCGATGGCCTCGGCGGCGCGGGTGGCGCGGCCCAGCGGTCCAGTCAGGCTGCGGGTGATCGTCCACGACAGCAGGACGCTGAGCAGCAGGGCCACCAGTCCACCGGCGATCAGCAGGTTGCGGCCGGTGACCATCGCCTGCGTCGCCTTGCCATGGGCGAGCTTCATCTGCGCTTCCTGCAGGGCGACGTTCTCGCGGATCTTGGCCTGCCAGGCCAGCGTGGCCGGGCGCGAGCGTTCGCTCAGCAGCGTCTGCGCCTCGGCATTGCGGTGCGCGGCAGCCAGCGCGATCACTTCATCGTTCATGGCCCGCGCAGTGGTGCGCGCGGCATCGATGTCGGCGCGCAGCTTCACCGCATAGGCGTTGGCGGGCGGGAACGCCTCCAGTTCGTTGCGCAGTTCGGTGTAGCGCTGGCGCTTGGCCTTGATTTCCGCCTGTGCCTGATCGTTGAGTTCTTCGCGCGTCTCCATCGCCAGTGTGCCCAGCGCGATCAGGATGCTGGCGTTGGCATCCAGCATGCCGTTGCTGATGCGGCTCTTTTCGACGTTCACCTTGACAATGTTATCCAACTCGGTGCGCGTGCGTGCCATGGACAGCAGGCCGATGACGACCAGGGCGCAGGACAACAGGATCAGCAGACCGAAGGCGCCACCGAGCCGGCGTCCGACGTTGTAGCGTTGCAGAAAGGAATTCATGTCGACCTCTTCGTTGACGGTGGTCCTGGGACGTCCAGGTCCTTGTCCCTGCAGGCGCCGGCGGCGTTTGCGCGACCGGAGTGGTGGGCGTGGCGGTCAAAAAAGGGAAGAAAGGAAAACCAATGCCCTGCTGTACAACATGTCCGCCGTCGCCCGAATGTGATATCGGCATGACGATGACTTACTCGATAGCACGTTGGTCGTAAGGCGATTCCCGACGCTGTCTTATTCAGTTCCTTACGCTGTTCTCAAGCGGTCAGCGGCTGCCACTGCGTGCCGATCGCATCGGCGATGGCTTGCGCATTCGGCTGCGACGCGTGCGTGGCGTGCAGCGCTGCCGTCGCGGTCGCCGCCGTCTGCCCCGACGCAGCCGATGCGACGGACACCGATGCCGGAGCTGCGGCACGCGCGGTGTGCTGTTCCAACCGGAATATCGCCACCGCGTCGCTCAGTTGCGCCGCCTGGTCCTCCATCGACCGTGCCGCGGCGGTGGCTTCCTCGACCAGCGCGGCGTTCTGCTGGGTGCTCTCGTCCATCTGCGTCACCGTGCGATTGACCTGCTCGATGCCGGCGGACTGCTCCTGCGAAGCCGCGGAGATCTCGCCCATGATGTCGGTGACGCGGCCTACCGAGGCCACGATCTCCTGCATGGTCTGGCCGGCGCGCTGCACCAGCTCCGCGCCGGTGGCGACACGGCCGACCGAGTCGTCGATCAGGCCCTTGATCTCCTTGGCGGCGTTGGCCGAGCGTTGCGCCAGCACGCGCACCTCGCTGGCCACAACGGCGAAACCGCGGCCCTGTTCGCCGGCACGCGCGGCTTCGACGGCGGCGTTCAAGGCCAGGATGTTGGTCTGGAAGGCGATGCCGTCGATGACGCTGATGATGTCGGCGATCTTCTTCGATGCGGTCTCGATCCCGCTCATGGTGTCGACCACCTGGCCGACCACCGCGCCGCCTTGCGAGGCGACTGCGGCGGCGCCAGCGGCGAGCTGGTTGGCCTGGCGCGCATGCTCGGCGTTCTGCTTGACCGTGGCGGTCAGCTCCTCCATCGAGGCCGCGGTTTCTTCCAGGCTGGCAGCCTGCTGCTCGGTGCGCTGCGACAGGTCGCTGTTGCCCTGGGCGATCTCGGTGGCGGCGCTGTGGATGTCGCCGGCGGCACGCTGGATGCGGCCGACGATGTCGGCCAGGCGCTCGGCGGTGCCGTTGGCGTCGTCGCGCATGGTGGCGAAGATGCCGTGGAAGTCGCCGTGCATGCGTGCGCCGAGGTCGCCGTCGGCCAGCGCGCTGAGCAAGCGCGAGACTTCGGCGATGCTGATCGCGTTGGCATCGAGCAGGCCATTGAGTTGTTGCGCCAGCATCAGGAAGAAGCCCTGCTTGCCGGTGCGGTCGATGCGTTGCGACAGGTCGCCGGCGGCGGCGCTGCGCACCACGGCGGCCACTTCCGCTTCCACCCGTGTCTCGGCGGTGCGATCGCGCCATTCGCACACGAAGCCCAGGTGCGCGCCGTCGGCGTTGCGGATGGCGGAAATCTCCTGGGCGATGCAGACCTCGCGGTAGCGCACCTCGCGCTGCGCCGCACCCTGGCGGTCCAGCCGCTGGTAGATCTCCGCGTCCTGCGAGTTGCCCACTTCCAGCAGCGCCACGGACTGGCCCAGCAGCGGCGCGCTACGGTCGAACGCCGGCGCGCAGGCGCGGATGTCCTCGGCGTGGGTCTGCAGCAGGGTCTGCAGCGCGGTATTGGCGTAGATGATGGTCAGGTCGGGATCGGCGATGTACATGCCGGTGGACGCGTTGTCCAGGGCGGTGCGGATGCGCAGGTTCTCGGCGGCGATGCTGCGTTCGCGTTCGATACGCTCGCGCAACTCGCGCTGCATCCGCGCCAGCGCCGCCATCAGGCTGCGCCCGTGCCTGGCCGCGACCGGGATCGGCTGGTCCAGGCGGCCTTCGGCGATGTGCTGGGCGGCGTCCATCGCCACCCGCGGCTCGCCGCCGAGCAATTGCGCGACCGAGCGCAGGATCCAGGCCGCGGCAGCGGCCAGGCACAGCACGGCGACCAGCACCGCGCCGGCCTGTTGCCAGGTGGCGCGCTGGCTTTGCTGTTCCGCCGCCTTGCGGCTCTGCTCGTTCAGCGCCAGGATGCTGTCGCTGATCGCGTCCATCTCGGTTTCCAGCCGCGCGAACTGCGCAGTGAAATCGGCATAGGTGGCGCTGCTGTCGCCCTGGGTCTCGGCCAGCGTCACCACCTTGTCGGCGGCGGCGATGTAGCGTTGCAGTGCCGGCCCCGCCGCATCCAGTTGCGCGCGCAGGTTGCTGTCCAGTGGCAGCTTCTGGTTGTCGTCCAGCGCCTTGCGGAACTCGCCGGCGTGTTCGCCCAGGGCGGCGCGCGCCGCCTTGACCCCGTCCGCGTCCTGCCGCGCCGCCGCCAGGAGTGCGGCGGTGACGTCGCCGCGCAGGGCGTCGTGCATCATGTCCGCCTGCATGTGGTTGCGCAGCGCGTCCGAGGACGTGACCTGTGCCGCGACCGAGCGCAACAGCCCTTGCTGCGCGGTGTAGCCGACCCCGCCGAGCGCGAGCAGGGCGAGCACCGCCACCAGCACCAGGACGCCGAGCATATGCATGATTTTCATCGGTGTGGCCCGATCAGAAACGGAAGGACAGGCCCGCGCCGAGCGCGTGGTCCGGCGAACGGTCGTTGAGGCCGCGGCTGTACACCACGTCCAACTGCACGTCCTGGCTGAGCAGCCAGGCCGAGCCGACGTCGAGCAGGGCGACGGTGCCGCCGTCGTCGGCATGCGCGATCTGCGGCAGCGCCAGCTCCACGAACGAGCGGCTGCGTTCGGTCCAGGCCTTGCCCAGCACCACACCGAAAATGCCGGCGGTGTAGCGATGCCCGCCGTCGCCTTCGTCGCGGATCACGCCGGGCATCATCCCCAGCGAGAGGCTGTCGCTGAGTTCCCATTCGGCCACCAGGCGGAACGAGGGGCGTGCGCCGCTGCCGCGCACGTCGCGCGCGCCGCTGGGCAGGTCGACGTGCAGCAGCCAGGCCAGCGACGCGCCGCCGATTTCGCTGGCCAGGTGGTGCTTGAGTCCGAGCGAAAGGTCGGAGAAGCCGGACACGTCGTCGCCGACCGGAACGTCGACGGTCTGCCAGCCGTCGGTCTCCACGCGCAGCTCCCAGGTCGGGCCGATGCCGTAGCGAAACAGGGTGGGCGTGGCGTAGCCATCGACATCGCCATCGCGTTCCCAGGCCACGCTGGTTTCCACCTGCAGACGCCGGTCGCCGACAGTGAGGCTGGATTCGACGAAATCCGGGCGATCGGTGGCGATCGGTTCGACCTCGGCGTGGGCCAGGCCGGCGAGGCCGCACAAGGTCAGACAACTGGCGATGACGCGTAGCTTCATGTGCGGCTCCCATTGGCGGTTCGGTCGGAACCGTGGGGACCGGACGCAGTGCGGCCGGCGCCGGGGCACGCGCGTTGCGGTGCCCGTGGCATGGCAGTTCCGCTTTCTATATCGACCCTGAATGCCGTTTCTTTACGAACGTGACGCGCTAAGCGCTCTGCCGCTCCTGTAGATGAGGCCCGGGAGGCCAGACCGCGAAGCGCGCACGGCGCTCGCGGTGCTCGCCGGTCGCGGCGGGCATCAGAACTCCTGCCACTGCCCGTGGTCCGCCGGCGCGGTTGCGCGCGGGACCGCCCGCAACGGGGCCGCCGCGGGCCGCCGTGGTGTGGCCGCCGCGGCGGCCGGCCTGGGCGATGCAGCGCGGCGCGCGGGCGCCGGCGGGGCGATCGCCACCCCGGCGCTGGTCTCGAGCTTGAACAGCGCCACCGCCTGGTTGAGGTGGCCGGCCTGGTCTTCCATCGAACGCGCCGCGGCGGTGGCTTCCTCGACCAGCGCGGCGTTCTGCTGGGTGGCCTCGTCCATCTGGGTGATGGTCTGGTTGACCTGCTCGATGCCGGCGGACTGCTCCTGCGAGGCGGCCGAAATCTCGCCCATGATGTCGGTGACGCGCTGCACCGAGGCGACGATCTCCTGCATGGTGCTGCCGGCCTGTTCGACCAGGGTCGAACCCTCGGCGACGCGCTCGACCGAGTCGTCGATCAGGGTCTTGATCTCCTTGGCCGCATTCGACGAACGCTGGGCGAGGGTGCGCACTTCGCTGGCGACCACCGCGAAGCCGCGGCCCTGTTCACCGGCACGCGCCGCTTCCACCGCGGCGTTCAATGCCAGGATGTTGGTCTGGAAGGCGATGCCGTCGATGACACTGATGATGTCGGCGATCTTCCGCGACGAGGCCTCGATGCCGTGCATCTTTTCCGAGACCTGGCTGGCCAGCGCGCCGCCCTGCGAGGCGACCGAGGCGGCGCCCGCGGCCAGCTGATTGGCCTGGCGTGCGTGCTCGGCGTTCTGCTTCACCGTGGAGGTCAGCTCCTCCATCGAGGCGGCGGTTTCCTCCAGGCTGGCGGCTTGCTGCTCGGTGCGGCGCGACAGGTCGTCGTTGCCGGCGGCGATCTCGGCCGCGGCGCCATTGATGCTGATCGCGACGGTCTGGATGCGCGTGACGATCGCGGCCAACTGCTCGGCGGTGGCATTGGCGTCGTCACGCATGGTGGCGAAGACGCCCTGGAAGTCGCCGTGCATGCGCGCGGTGAGGTCGCCAGCGGCGATGGCCTTCAACAGCGTGGACAGCGCCTGCAGGTTGCCGTCGGCGGTGGCCATCAACTGGTTGAGGCTCTCGACCATCAGGCGGAAGTCGTACTGGAAGCGCGCGGCGTCGCCGCGCACGCTGAAGTCGCCCGCGGCGGCGGCGCCGGCCAGGTGCTTGATCTCGCTGTTCATCGCGGTCAGGTTGCGCTTGACCGTATCCATCGTCTCGGTCAGCACGGCCTTTTCGCCGGGCAGGCGGTCCATGTCCTCGGACAGGTCGCCGATCGCGTAGCGGCCCATGATCTGCGCCAGGCGCAGCTTGACCGCGATGTGCGAGGCAGCCAGCGCATTGCTGTCGCGAACCATGCGCCCGTAGTCGCCGGGGAAGGCGCTTTCGTCCATGCGGTAGCTGATCTGGCCGGCATCGTGACGCTCGGCCATCTCCTTCTGCGCGTCGAGCACCGCGCGCAGTTGCTGCTGCATGCGCTGCAGCGATCCCAGCAACTGCCCCAGTTCGTCGTTGCGCGCGTACTGGATGCGGCTGTCCAGGCGGCCGGCGGCGACCGCGCCAGACACCTCCACCGCACTGGCCAAGGGCTTGACCACCAGCCGCCGCAGCAGCAAGTAGAGGCCGCCACTGAGCAGCAGCGCGGCGCACAGGCCGACCGCCACGATGGTCCACAGCAGGTTGCGCGCCTGCGCCATCAGCACCGCCTTCGGTACCGCCACGCCCAGCGCGAAGCGCTCCTGGGCCTGGCCGATCTGCAGCGGTACGTACACTTCCACATCGGTGGCGCCGGTCTGCGGATCGACGCTGTCGCGGCCGACGGTCTTGCCCTGGGCGATGTCGGCCAGCAAGGCGCGGGTGGCGGGATCCTGCAGCTTCTTGCCGACCAGCGCGGGATCGCGGTCGGCGACGATGGCGCCGCCGGGCGAGAGCAGGCGCACGCGGCCTGCGCCGAGCGGACGCAGCTTGGCGACGCGCTGCTGCAGCGCGGCCAGGCCGAAATCGGTGGTGACCACGCCCAGGAACTTGCCGTCTTCCAGGATCGGCGTGCTGACCGTGGTCATCAATACCTTCTGTCCGGCGATCTCGTAATCGTAGGGTTCGGCGACGGTCGGCCGCAGCAGCTTGCGCGGATTCAGATACCAGTCGCCGGCGCCGGCAACCTCGTAGTCGCGCAGCGGATCGCGCACGAGCTTCCCGTTCTGCCAGGACCAATACACCATGTAGCGGCCGCTGGCGTCGTGGCCGGCGCTGTTGGCGTAGTCCGCATCCTTGCCGTCCAGCGCCTGCGGTTCCCACAGCGTGCCCAGGCCCGTCCAGTCGGGGTGCTGCTGCAGTTCGCGGCGCAGGCTCTCGCTGAACAGGTCGCGCGCCTTGTCCTGGCCGCGCTGGGCGAGCAGGGCATTGGCCAGCGCCTGGTTGGAGACGGCGGAGGCGCCGATGGTGTTGCCGATGCGCTCGGATTCCAGACGCGCGGTCTCGGTCATGCCGGCCTTGGCGGAGGCGAGCAGGGCGGAACTGCTGCGGGCGTAGATGATGGCGGCGGTAATGCCGAAGCACAGCAGGGCGATCGCGGCCACGCCCAGCATCAGGCGGGTAGCGACACTGCTCGTGCGTGTGGAGGACGTGGTGGGCATCGCGGTCGTCTCGATGGGAGGAATGGAGAGATCGCGCGTTCTGGCTCCGGAAAGCGTCTTGCTTTCAGACAAGCCAGGCAGGGCGCATGCGCGATAGGGCGGTTATCGGCACAGCGTCCCAGAAATGTAGCCGGTGCCTGTGGTGGGCCATGTCCGACGGGCCGGCATCGGTGTGGATGGCATTGCTGGCTCCGGACGCGTCGTCGACCGTGGCGCATGCCGCGCAACGGCGAGGGCGCTGCTGAACGAGGCGGTGTGGGGCGGCGCGGCAGCGGCGCATGGCGGCAATAAAAAGCCCCGGGAGCGGATCGCTCCCGGGGCCGTTGGCGTCAGACGAGCGAGAGGGTTGCCCGCTCAGAACTCCTGCCAGGTGTCATCGCCGGCGGCGACCGCGGCCGGCCGGGCCGATGGTCGCGTCGGGCGCGCGGCGGGCTTGGTCATCGGCTTGGTGGCCGACCGGGCGACCGCGCCGACCGGCACGCTCGCCGCGTTGGCGACCGCCGGCTGGCCGGCGGGGCGGCTGCTCGCCTCGATCTTGAACACGGCCACGGCCTGGCTCAGCTGGCCGGCCTGGTCCTCCATCGAACGCGCCGCGGCGGTGGCTTCTTCCACCAGCGCGGCGTTCTGCTGGGTGGTCTCGTCCATCTGGGTGACGGTCTGGTTGACCTGCTCGATACCGGCCGATTGCTCCTGCGAAGCCGCGGAGATCTCGCCCATGATGTCGGTCACGCGCTGCACCGAGGCGACGATCTCGTGCATGGTCTTGCCGGCCTGGTCGACCAGCGCCGAGCCCTGCGCGACGCGGCAGACCGAGTCGTCGATCAGGGTCTTGATCTCCTTGGCGGCGCCGGCCGAGCGCTGCGCCAGGGTCCGCACTTCGCTGGCGACCACGGCGAAGCCGCGGCCCTGGTCGCCGGCACGCGCCGCCTCGACGGCGGCGTTGAGCGCCAGGATGTTGGTCTGGAAGGCGATGCCGTCGATGACACTGATGATGTCGGCGATCTTCTTCGACGACGCTTCGATGCCGCTCATGGTCTCGACCACCTGGCCGACCACCGCGCCGCCCTGCGAGGCCACCGCCGCCGCGCCGGTGGCGAGCTGGTTAGCCTGGCGCGCGTGCTCGGCGTTCTGCTTCACGGTGGAGGTCAGCTCTTCCATCGAGGCCGCGGTTTCTTCCAGGCTGGCGGCCTGCTGTTCGGTACGGCGCGAGAGATCATCGTTGCCGGCGGCGATCTCGCTGGCGGCGCCATTGATGCTGACCGCGGCAGTCTGGATACGCGCGACGATCGTCGCCAGTTGTTCGGCGGTGGCGTTGGCATCGTCGCGCATGGTCGCGAACACGCCCTCGAACTGGCCGTGCATGCGCGCGGTCAGGTCGCCGGCGGCGATGGACTGCAACAGGGCGGACAGCGCCTGCAGGTTGCCGTCGGCCGTGGCCATCAACTGGTTGAGGCTCTCGACCATCAAGCGGAAGTCGTACTGGAAGCGGTCGGCATCGCCACGCAGACTGAAGTCGCCGGCCGCGGCGGCCCCGGCCAGGTGCTTGATCTCGGTGTTCATCGCGGTCAGGTTCTGCTTGACCGTGTCCATCGTCTCGGTGAGCACGGCCTTCTCGCCGGGCAGGCGGTCCATGTCCTCGGACAGGTCGCCGATCGCGTAGCGGCCCATGATCTGCGCCAGGCGCATCTTGACCCCGATGTGCGCCGCGACCAGCGCATTGCTGTCGTGGACCATGCGCCCGTAGTCGCCGGGGAAGGCGCCTTCGTCCATGCGGAAGCTGATCTGGCCGGCGTCGTGGCGCTTGGCCATCTCGGCCTGCGCGGCGAGTACAGCCTGCAACTGGCTCTGCATCTTGTCCATGCTCAACAACAGCGCGCCGGCCTCGTCCTTGCTGTGCAGGTCGATCGCATTGTCGAGCTTGCCGCGGGAAATGGCGTCGGCAACGCCGATCGCGGTATCCAGGCGCTTGAGCAATTGCCGGCGGATCAGGATCGCCATGCCGATCGCGGCGACGATCACCAGCAGGTTGCCGAGCAGCACGGCCCACTTGTTCTGCGCGCGGACGGTGGCCAGGGTTGCGCTGCGCTTGGCCAACAGGCCGCGTTCCTCGTTGGTGAACTCGCCCAGCAGGCGGCGGATCGTTTGCATCGTCGCGCGATCGTTTGCGTCACTGAACGCGGCGGCGGCCTGCACGGGATCGTTGGACTTTTCGCGCAGCGCGATGAACTGCTTCTCCACACCGACCAGCTCATCGAACGCGGCACGCAACTGCTCCAGCCGCGCCTGCTGGCGCGGATTGTCCGCGGTCAGGTGCTTGGCGTCGGCGAAGGACGTGTCGAAGTCGGCCACGCCCTTGGTGAAGGGTTGCAGGTACTCTTTGTTGCCGGACAGAAGATAGCCGCGCGCGCCCGTCTGCGCGTTGACGGCGTTGGTTTGCATCAGCTCGCCGGTCGCCAGCACCTTGTAGGTGTGGTCGTTCATGTCGGCGGCAGTGTTGAGCGAGGACAGGCTGCTCAGGCTGATCGTGCCGATGATCAGCGTGATCAGCACGATGACGGCAAAGCTGAGCGCGAGCCTGGCGGAGAGACTGAGATTCTTGAGCGTCATCGTCGTAGTCCTTGTGGAAAGCGTGAAGCGTTGGGGATGGCGTACCCCGCCCGTGCCTGCGATGCCCGCGGAGGCGCTGGGCGCTGCCCTATCTATGGCGGCTGTGAATCGAAAACATTAAATCGATAGTTTTTCTATTATTAATAGCAATTATCTATCGAAACTCCTTTATTGATCTCTTTGACTCTTTTGCATGAAGGATTTCAAATTTGTTCGAATTTGTAGACAAATTATGTGTGCGAGTCTCATATCGGCGCTCGTCCTGGATTCTTGAATGGCGATATCGGATCTCTGGATCGACTTCCCGGCGGTGTTCCCGGAAACCGCGGGTCTGACTCATCGTGGATCGGCCATGCCGGCAGCGGAACGCATGCCCCGGACAACGAAAAAGCCCGGCAGCTGACGCTCCCGGGCTTCGATGTCCTGCAGCGTTGTAGACACAGCGTGCGCTGGATCAGAACTCCTGCCAATCGCTACCGCCAGCGATGGCGGGCGTGGCGGCAGGCTTGCGCGCGGCCGGTTGCACGGCGCGCGGCTTGGCGGGCCGCTGTCCGCTGCCTGCGGCCACCACCAGCCGCGGCGCGGGTGCGCGCTGAGGCGCCGGTGCCCGCTGGTCGATCTTGAACACGGCCACGGCCTCGCTCAGCTGGCCGGCCTGTTCCTCCATCGAGCGCGCCGCGGCGGTGGCTTCTTCCACCAGGGCGGCGTTCTGCTGGGTGGCTTCGTCCATCTGCGTGACGGTCTGATTGACCTGCTCGATGCCGGCCGATTGCTCCTGCGACGCCGCCGAGATCTCGCCCATGATGTCGGTGACGCGCTGCACCGAGGTCACGATCTCCTGCATGGTCTTGCCGGCCTGGTCGACCAGCGCCGAACCCTGGGCAACGCGGCCGACCGAGTCGTCGATCAGGCCCTTGATCTCCTTGGCGGCGTTGGCCGAGCGCTGTGCCAGCGTGCGCACCTCGCTGGCGACCACGGCGAAGCCGCGGCCCTGTTCGCCGGCACGCGCCGCTTCCACCGCGGCGTTGAGCGCCAGGATGTTGGTCTGGAAGGCGATGCCGTCGATGACGCTGATGATGTCGCCGATCTTCTTCGAGGACGCCTCGATGCCGCTCATGGTCTCCACCACCTGGCCGACCACGCTGCCGCCCTGCGAGGCCACCGACGCGGCGCCGGTGGCCAGTTGATTGGCCTGGCGGGCGTGCTCGGCATTCTGCTTGACGGTGGACGTCAGCTCTTCCATCGACGCGGCGGTCTCTTCCAGGCTCGCCGCCTGCTGCTCGGTGCGGCGCGACAAGTCGTCGTTGCCGGTGGCGATCTCGCTGGCGGCGGCGTTGATGCTGACCGCGGCGGTCTGGATGCGGGCCACGATGGAGGCCAGTTGTTCGGCGGTGGCATTGGCGTCGTCGCGCATGGTCGCGAACACGCCCTGGAAGTCGCCGTGCATACGCGCCGTCAGGTCGCCTGCGGCGATGGCCTGCAGCAGCTTCGACAGTGCCTGCAGGTTGCCGTCGGCGGTGGCCATCAGCTGGTTGAGGCTGTCGACCATCAGCCGGAAGTCGTACTGGAAGCGTTCGCTGTCGCCGCGGACGCTGAAGTCGCCGGCCGCAGCGGCGCCGGCCAGATGCTTGATCTCGCTGTTCATCGCGGTCAGGTTGTGCTTGACCGTGTCCATCGTCTCGGTGAGCCGCGCTTTCTCGCCGGGCAGGCGGTCCATGTCCTGGGACAGATCGCCGATGGCGTAACGGCCCATGATCTGCGCCAGGCGCTCGGTCACCGCGATGTGTGCGGCGGCCAGGGCGTTGCTGTCGCGGACCATGCGCCCGTAGTCGCCGGGGAAGGCGGTTTCGTCCATGCGATAGCTGATCTGGCCGGCGTCGTGGCGCTGCGCCATGTCGGCCTGCGCGGCGAGCACCGACTGCAACTGGCTCTGCATCTTGTCCATGCTCAGCAGCAGCACGCCGGCCTCGTCCTTGCTCCGCAGGTCGATCGCATTGTCCAGCTTGCCGCGGGCGATGGCGTCGGCCACGCCGATCGCGGTACCCAGGCGCTTGAGCAACTGGCGGCGGATCACGATCGCCAGGCCGATCGCGGCCACGATCACCAGCAGGTTGCCCAGCAGCACGGCCCATTTGTTCTGCGCGCGCACGGTCGTCAGGGTTTCGCTGCGCTTGGTCAGCAGTCCGCTTTCCTCGTTGTGGAACTCGGCGAGCAGGCTGCGGATCGATTGCATGGCCTTGCGGTCGCGCGCTTCGCGGAACACCGAGGCGATCTCCGCCGGATCGGTGGACTGCTCGCGCAGCGCGGTCACCTGCTTCTCCACGCCGACCAGATCGTCGAATGCGGCGTGCAGCTTCTCCAGCCGAGCCTGCTGCCGCGGATTGTCTGCGGTCAACTGCTTTGCTTCAGCGAAGTTCTTGTCGAAGTTGGCCTGGCCATTGATGAAGGGCTGCAGGTGTTGCTGTTCGCCCGACAGCATGTAGCCGCGTGCGCCGGTTTCAACGTTCAAGGCATCGATCCCCATCATGTCGCCGGTGGCCAGCACCTTGTAGGTGTGGTCGTTCATGTCGGCGGCAGTGTTGAGCGAGGACAGGCTGCTCAGGCTGATCGAGCCGATGACCACCGTGATCAGCACGATGACGGCAAAGCTGAGCGCGAGCCTGGCGGAAAGACTGAGATTCTTGAGCGACATCGTCGTAGTCCTGATGGAAAAGTGGAGCATTGGGGATGGCGTACCCCGTGCCTGAGTCGATGTCCGCGGAGGCGTTGGGCGCTGCCTTATCTATTTCTGTAGTGAATCGAAATCATCCAGCTCATGGTTTTGACGAATTGAATAGGTTTTACGCATTGAAACGCGCGTTCCAATTGCCGCTGCCTGCTTTAGCTGCGCATGACAAATTTTGTTCAAATTTGTAGACAATTTGTCTACGCAACTCCCGTATCGGCATGCCGCCTGGGTTCTTTAAGCCTCCAAGGCGCGTATTTAGATTGTTTTCACGTTTACTTCACGAGAGTGCGGATACGGCTCATCTCCGAGGGCCACTGGCGCCGCTGATGTTCCGCTACCTGCTGGCCCGGTCGAAAAAAACCCGGGAGCTGACGCTCCCGGGTTCGATGTCACGCAGCGGTTTGGACGCGGCGGCAGAGCGCGATCAGAACTCCTGCCAATCGGCGCCGCCAGCCGCAACGGCGGCGCTGGCCATTGCCACCGGTCGGTGGGTAGCCGCGCGCGGGGCCGGCGTCTTGACCGGCCGACGTGCGCTGGCGCCGGCGGCGACCGCCGACTTCGGCGCGGAAGCGCGGTGTATCACTTCCGATGCCTGCTGTTCGATCTTGAACAGCGCCACGGCCTCGCTCAGTTGACCGGCCTGATCCTCCATCGAGCGCGCCGCGGCGGTGGCTTCCTCGACCAGGGCGGCGTTCTGCTGGGTGGCTTCGTCCATCTGCATCACGGTCTGGTTGACCTGCTCGATACCGGCCGACTGCTCCTGCGAGGCGGCGGAGATCTCGCCCATGATGTCGGTGACGCGCTGCACCGAGGCGACGATCTCGTGCATGGTCTTGCCGGCCTGGTCGACCAGTGCCGAGCCGGTGGCGACGCGGCCGACCGAGTCGTCGATCAGGTCCTTGATCTCCTTGGCCGCATTCGACGAGCGCTGGGCGAGGGTGCGCACTTCGCTGGCGACCACGGCGAAACCGCGGCCCTGTTCGCCGGCCCGCGCCGCTTCCACCGCGGCGTTCAACGCCAGGATGTTGGTCTGGAAGGCGATGCCGTCGATCACCGAGATGATGTCGGCGATCTTGCGCGAGGAGGCCTCGATCCCGCTCATGGTCTCGACCACCTGGCCGACCACCGTGCCACCCTGCGAGGCGACGGACGCAGCACCGGTCGCCAGTTGATTGGCCTGGCGGGCGTGTTCGGCGTTCTGCCTGACGGTCGACGTCAACTCTTCCATCGAGGCGGCGGTTTCTTCCAGGCTCGCCGCCTGCTGCTCGGTGCGGCGCGACAGGTCGTCGTTGCCGGTGGCGATCTCGGCGGCGGCGCCGTTGATGCTCACCGCCGCGGTCTGGATGCGCGCGACGATCGCCGCGAGCTGTTCGGTGGTGGCGTTGGCATCGTCGCGCATGGTCGCGAACACGCCCTGGAAGTCGCCGTGCATGCGCGCGGTCAAGTCGCCGGCGGCGATCGACTGCAACAGCGACGACAGCGCCTGCAGGTTGCCGTCGGCGGTGGCCATCAGCTGGTTGAGGCTGTCGACCATCAGGCGGAAGTCGTACTGGAAGCGTTCGGCATCGCCGCGCACGCTGAAGTCACCCGCGGCGGCGGCGCCGGCCAGGTGCTTGATCTCGCTGTTCATGGCGGTCAGGTTGTGCTTGACCGTGTCCATCGTCTCGGTGAGGCGGGCTTTTTCGCCGGGCAGGCGGTCCATGTCCTCGGACAGGTCGCCGATGGCGTAACGGCCCATGATCTGCGCCAAACGCTCGGTCACGGCGATGTGCGCAGCGGCCAGGGCATTGCTGTCGCGGACCATGCGCCCGTAGTCGCCGGGGAAGGTGCTTTCGTCCATGCGGTAGCTGATCTGGCCGGCGTCGTGGCGCTGCGCCATCTCCGCCTGCGCGGCGAGCACCGCCTGCAACTGCTGCTGCATGCGGCCCATGGCGTTCAACAGGCGACCGGTTTCATCGCGGGCCTCGGTGCGCACGGCGTTGTGCATGTCGCCATTGGCGATCGCTTCGGCAGTGCGCGTGGCCAGGCGCAGCGGCGCGGTCAGGCTGCGGGTGATGGTCAGTGCCAGCAAGGCGCTGAGTGCCAGGGCCAGCACGGTGCCGCCGATCAGCAGCATGCGCCCGCGATGCATCGCCTCCAACGCCGCTTGGTAGCCGGCAGCGGCTTGCGCTTTCTGGCGGTCGGCGAACTCGCGGATCTTGCCCTGCCACGCCAGCGTCGCCGGCAGCGCTTGCTGATTCAGCATTTCCGCCGCCTGGGCGGTCTCGCCTTTCTCGCCGAGCGCCACGATGGCGTCGTTGATGGTCTTGGCGGTGGCGCGCTTGGCGTCCATCTCGGCGCGGATCGCCCGTCCGGCGGCGGTGCTGGACAGCTTGTCAATCTTGGCGCGGGCCTCGGCGTAGCGCTCGCGTTGGCGATTGAAGGTGTCCAGCGCCTCTTGCCGCATCGCGGCGTTGGTGGAGGTGGTGTAGGTGCTCAACGCGACCAGCACGGAGGCATTGGCGTCGAGCATCTGGTTGCTGAATTCGATCTTCGCCATGCGGTCCAGCACGATCATGTCCAGGTGCTTGCGCGCCTCGGCCATGCCGGACAGCCCGATGATCACCAGGACCACCGAAAGAAGAATCAGCAGGCCGAAGGCCGCCGACAGGCGGACACCGACGTTGTAGCGTTGCAGAAAGCGGATCATTTCAATCTCCAAGGAACGAAACAGGCAGGTCGGCGCGCAGGGATGCGGCGTCGGCGGTTGACGCGGGCAGACGCGCACGGCCGGTGCTGACCACGGCGGCAGTCACATGGCGTGATGACTGGCAATGCGACAGGCAGGTCGTGCGCAAGCGCCGCAATCGCGACGGTGGCCATGGCGTTGGCATGCCCGAGTTGCGCCTGTAATCGCCGGCGGCGTCGGCTGGTCGCTCGGTGGATGCGTCTTCGGTGTCGCAAGACCGCATGCATGGTGGGCCCCCGTGTACGAATGAAGGAACGAAGCGCGTTGTGGCGCGCCGGGGATCCGGGGTGTGGGCAAGCTGACGAAACGTGTGGCGAAAGCACTGCAAGTCGAACACGCGCGCGAGCCGAGGGCAGGCGCGAAAAAGAACAGTCGTCAGGGCTGCGTTCTTCCCCGTTCGGTTTGCGAGTTCAGCGACCGGTGCATGCACCGATCGATCCCTCTGAAGCGTCGGCGGACCTCCCCAGGCCATGCCGACACGCACGGATGTAGACAAAAAACGTGCACTCAATCTGATATCGACGGCGGCACGGGATTCTTGAGCCACAGTGCGGTCGTGCCGCGCAGAGCGGCGGCGCGTGGCGCGCTGGATGCACGCTGGCGTGGATGGTGTTGCCGAACGCGCCGTCCGACAGCGCTTGCAACCTGGTGCAGGCAGGTGCCTCCCGCCAATGCTGCGTGTTCGACGGTTTCCGCGGTACTCGCAGCACTGCGCGTTGATGGAGGTGGCATCTGCCATGGCGAGCCGCACTGACATCCTCTGCATCGCGCATCTGTCGAGCGGCCATGCAGTGCACGGCCGCTCGATGACGTGACGGTGCCAGGACTCAGAATTCCTGCCAGTCGCTGCTGGTCGCCTGTGCAAGCGCAACGGACTGCGCCGGGGCCGGCCGCGACCTGCGTGGCGGTGCAGGCGCCACGCTGCGTGGGGCAGGGCGGGGCGTCGGCGCAAGTCCGATCGGCGTAATCGCCGGCAGGGTGTCCAACTTGAACACCGACACGGCGTCCTGCAACTGCGTGGCCTGTTCTTCCATCGAACGTGCGGCGGCAGTGGCTTCTTCCACCAGCGCCGCGTTCTGCTGGGTGGTCTCGTCCATCTGCATCACGGTCTGGTTGACCTGCTCGATGCCGGCGGACTGTTCCTGCGAGGCGGCCGAGATCTCGCCCATGATGTCGGTCACGCGCTGCACCGAGCTCACGATCTCGCTCATGGTCTTGCCGGCCTGGTCGACCAGGGCCGAGCCTTCGGCAACGCGATTCACCGAGTCGTCGATCAGGTCCTTGATCTCCTTGGCGGCACTGGCCGAGCGCTGGGCGAGGGTGCGCACTTCGCTGGCGACCACCGCGAAGCCACGCCCCTGGTCGCCGGCACGCGCCGCTTCCACCGCCGCGTTCAAGGCCAGGATGTTGGTCTGGAAGGCGATGCCATCGATGACGCCGATGATGTCGCCGATTTTCTTCGAGGAGGCCTCGATGCCGCTCATGGTCTGCACCACCTGGCCGACCACGCTGCCGCCTTGTGAGGCCACCGCCGCCGCGCCGCTGGCGAGCTGATTGGCCTGGCGCGCATGTTCGGCGTTCTGTTTGACCGTGGAAGTCAGTTCCTCCATCGAGGCCGCGGTTTCTTCCAGGCTGGCAGCCTGCTGTTCGGTACGGCGCGACAGGTCGTCGTTGCCGGTGGCGATCTCGCTAGCCGCGGCATTGATGCTGACCGCCGCGGTCTGGATGCGGCCGACGATGCCGGTCAGCTGGTCGGCAGTGGCATTGGCATCGTCGCGCATGGTGGCGAAGACGCCATGGAACTCGCCGTCCATGCGCGCGGTCAGGTCGCCCGCGGCAATGGACTGCAGCAGGGCGGACAGCTTGCCCAGGTTGCGATCGCTGACGTCCATCATCGCATTGAGGTCCTGCACCATCAGCCGGAAGTCGTGCTGGAAGTGCGCCGCATCGCCGCGGGCGCTGAAGTCGCCGGCGGCGGCCGCCGCGGCCAGGCGCTTGATCTCGGTGTTGATCGCCAACAGGCTGGCCTTGGCCGCGTCCATCGATTCGTGCAGCACCGCACGGCTGCCGGGCAGGCGGCGCGCGTCGCGGCGCAGGTCGCCGTTGGCGTATTCGTTGAGCACGCCGATGGCGTCGACGATGGCGTCCAGGTGCTCGAACATCATGGTGTTGATGCCCTTGCTCAGCTCGCCGTACACGCCGGGGAAGTCCTGCGGCATGCGGTGGCTCATGTCCTTGTCGGCATGCAGTTCGATCATCAACGCGGTTTCGCTGGAGAAGCGCCGCAACTGCGTCTGCATCCGATCCATCGCCAGCAGCAGGCGGCCGGGTTCGTCGCGTGCGTCGGTGGTCACGTCGTTGTCCAGGCGGCCGTCGGCGATGGCCTCGGCGGCGCGGGTGGCGCGGCCCAGCGGGCCGGTCAGGCTGCGGGTGATGGTCCAGGCCAGCAGTCCACTGACCAGCAGGACGGCCACGCCCCCAGCGATCAGCATGTTGCGGCCCCGTGCCATCGCCTGGGTGGCGTTGGCGTACGCGGCTGCCGTCTCCTGTTCCTGCAAGGCCACGTTCTCGCGGATCTTGGCCTGCAGGGCGGCCGTCACCGGCCTGGCCTTCTCGTTCAGCAGCGTTTGCGCTTCGGCATTATGGTTGGCGGTGGCGAAGGCGATCACCTGGTCGTTGAGCTTGCCTGCAACGACGCGCTGCGCATCGATGTCCGCACGCAATTTCTTCACGCTTGCGTTGGATGGCGGGAATCCATCGAGTTCCTTGCGCAAGTCGGTGTATCGCTGACGCGCCTGCTGGACTTCGGCCAGTTCCTTCCGGTTGAGCGCCTCGTCGGACACCATGCTCAACGCACTCAACGCGAGCAGGATGCGGGTGTTGGCGTCGAGCATGCCGTTGCTGATCCGGATTTTCTCGACGTTGACCTCGACGATGTGACGCAACTCGCTGCGCGCTTGCGCGATGGAAACCAGGCCGGCGGCGACCAGCAGGCAGGACAGCACGATGAGTAGACCAAAACCGCCGCCGAGGCGGCGGCCCACGTTGTAGCGTTGCAAGAACGACGTCATGTTGAACCCCCTGAGAATGGACAAGTCATTGCGTGTTCGTACGAGGGGACACCGATCGTGATGCTGGCTTCATCTGTGATGAAATGCGCGAATTGAACGGAGGGCGTGCGGAACACCCGCTCAAACGGCGCCAACATCACACACGATGCGTTTTCCCCTTTCCTGCAGCATGGCTTCAGCGATCGGCATCTGCTCCGATCGATCCCCCCTGGAGTGCCGGCTCCACCTCCCCAGGTGTCACCAGTGCGCACGTGTAGACAAAAAGTGTGCGCTACATTGCTATCGGCAGCTGTGCTGCGTTCTTTAGCGCTTTTTTTGGCTTTCGTACGTCGTGTGCGAGTGGCGCAGCGCCATCGCCTATGCAGCGCATGTTGGCCGCGCGGGCGGCGGCCATGCCCGGAGCGGCGGATCGGCCGGAGACACGGCAAACAAAAGCCCCGACATCGCTGCCGGGGCTCGTGTATGGCGTGACACGGGAGGGCGAGGCGATCAGGCCGCCTGCTGCACCCGCAGCGAGCGGACCAGGCCGCCGATGTCCACGATCAGGGCGACGCGGCCGTCGCCGAGGATGGTGGCACCGGAGATGCCGCTGATGCGCCGGTAGTTGTTCTCGATGTTCTTGACCACTACCTGCTGCTGGCCGATCAGCTCGTCCACTTCCAGCGCCAGCTTCTGCCCATCGGCCTCGACCACCACCACCAGCGGCTCTTCGCTCTGCTCGATGCGGCCGAAGCCGTAGGAGTCGCTGAGCGAGAGGATCGGCAGGTATTCGCCACGGACCCGCAGCACGCGGCCTTCGCCGGCCATGGTGCGGATGTCGTCGGCCTTGGGCTGCAGCGCCTCGATGACGTAGGCCAGCGGCAGGATCAGGGTCTCGCCGGACACCGCCACGGTCATGCCGTCGAGGATGGCCAGGGTCAGCGGCAGGCGGATCAGCACGCGGGTGCCGCGGCCGGATTCGCTTTCCAGTTGCACTTCGCCGCCCAGGCCCTGGATGTTGCGGCGGACCACGTCCATGCCGACGCCACGGCCGGACAGGTCGGTGACCGCATCGGCGGTGGAGAAGCCGGGGGCGAAGATCAGGTCCCAGACCTGCGCATCGCTCGGGTTGTCCGGCACGGCGATGCCGCGTTCGGCGGCCTTGGCCAGGATACGGTTGCGGTTGAGGCCGGCGCCGTCGTCGCTGACTTCGATGACGATGTGGCCGCCCTGGTGCGACGCGGCCAGGGTGATGGTGCCGGTCTCGTCCTTGCCGGCGGCGCGGCGCGCCTCCGGCAGTTCCAGGCCGTGGTCGATCGAGTTGCGCACCAGGTGCACCAGCGGATCGGCGATCTTCTCGATCAGGCCCTTGTCCAGCTCGGTCCCCTCGCCAATCGTGCGCAGGCGCACCTGCTTGCCGAGGCGGGTGGACAGGTCGCGGACCAGGCGCGGGAAGCGGCGGAACACCGCGTCCACCGGCAGCATGCGCACGCCGATCACCGCTTCCTGCAGGTCGCGGGTGTTGCGTTCGAGCAGATCCAGGCCGGCGAACAGGCGTTCGGCCACCGCCTGGTCCAGGCCGGTGGAGACCTGCTTGAGCATGGCCTGGGTGATGACCAGTTCGCCGACCAGGTTGATCAGCGCATCGACCTTGTCGACGCTGACGCGGATCGAGCTTTCCGCTTCGTGCGCGGCGGCAGCATTGCCGGCCGGGGCATTGGCGGCCACAGCCGCGGCCGGCGCGGCGGTGGCGGCGGTCGGTGGCGCGGTCAGCACCGGCGCCGGTGCGGTGGCCAGGCTCGGCGGCGGCACCGGACGGATCTCCAGTTCGCAGTCGTCGATGACCCAGGCGAAGGTGTCTTCGATCGCGCTGCGCGGAATCTTGCCGACCAGGCCCAGGTCCCAGGCGAGGTAGGCCTCGAGCGGGTCGAGTTCGGCGAAGCCGGGCAGGCGCGTGCTGCGGCAGGCGACCTGCAGCGGGCCGAGGTGTTCGAGTTCGCGGATGATGCGCAGCGGGTCGTTGCCGCTCATGAACAGCGACGGCGCCGGGGTGAAGCCGATCTGCCAGGCTTCCGGCTCGGCCGGCTGGTTCGCCGCCGGGGTGGCGGCAGCCGGCGCGGCGGGGCCGCCGTTCAACGCGTGCTGCAGGCGCTCGTGCACGGCCTTGACCGCGGCCGGATCGGCCGGGACGCCGTGTTCGGCTTCGCGCAGCAGGGCGCGCAGCACGTCCACCGAGCCGAGGATGGCGTCGATCGCGTGCGCTTCGACTTCGCGCTTGCCGGCGCGCAGCTCGTCGAGCAGCGTCTCCAGCACGTGGGTGAGGCCGGCCATCGCTTCGAAGCCGAAGGTAGCGGCGCCGCCCTTGATCGAGTGCGCGGCGCGGAACACCGAGTTGATGGTCTCGGGGTCGCGATTGCCTTCTTCCAACGACAGCAATCCGGCTTCCATCGCGTCCAGCCCTTCGCGGCTTTCCTCGAAGAAGGTGGCGTGGAAACGCTGCAGGTCCATGCTCATGGGGCGGGAATCCGGAAAAGGTGGAGAGGGATCAGCCCAGGACTTTCTGGACGGTGGCGATCAGCTGTTCGGGATTGAACGGCTTGACCAGCCAGCCGGTGGCGCCGGCCGCCTTGCCCTCGGACTTCTTCTCCGCCGCCGACTCGGTGGTCAGCATCAGCATCGGGGTGAACTTGTAGTCCGGCAGCTGCCGCAGTTCGCGGATCAGGGTGATGCCGTCCATGTTCGGCATGTTGACGTCGGTGACCACCGCGTTGAAGCGCTGGCCCTTGGCGCGGCCCAGCGCGACCGCGCCGTCTTCTGCTTCTTCGACGGCAAAGCCGGCCGAGGTGAGGGCGAAGGAGACCATCTGGCGCATCGACGCCGAATCGTCCACTACCAAGATACGTGCGCTCATGCCGCGTTCTCCACAGATTTCAGATTGTCAGGGGTTGCAGGAAGGCCCAGCGATTCGCTGACTCCTAGCAGGCGGGCCGCGTCGCGAAAGGTCGCGTTGCAGGCCTCGAATTCGGTGCGCTTGCCGTCCTTGCGGCGGGCATCGACGAATGCGCACAGCACCTGTACGGACGCGGTATGGATGCGGCGCACTTCGCCGGCGTCCAGTCGCAGCACGTCGTCCGACGCAAGGAACGCGGTCAGGCGTTGTTTCAGGTCGGCGCTGGTCTCGATACCGAGATCTTCGCCAAGGGGGACTGTGCTCATCATTGCTCCGCACCAATGGTTCTATGGCAGATAACGGCCGTGGCCTGAAAAGCTTTAGCGGCGGTTGGAAAGTGCGGCACCGTTCCCAGTTGCCGCCCGCCGCGCGGGTCAGTGCAGCAGTTGCTCGGCGTCGAGCAGGATCATCGGCTGTTGCGCCAGCCGCGCCACGCCGCGGAACAGATGGTTGGAAATGCGGCAGATGCGGGCGTTGTCCGGCGGCTCGATCTGCTGGTCGCTGAGGCTGGCCACGTCTTCCACCGCGGACACGCGCAGGCCCAGGGTCTCGCCGTTCTCTTCCAGCACCACCACCCGGGTGAGCATGTCCATCTCGATCGGGGCCGCGCCCAGGTGGACGCCCAGGTCGAGCACCGGCACCACCTGGCCGCGCAGGTTCATGATGCCGAGCATGGCCGGCGGGGTGCCGCGCAGCGCCAGCAGCGGCACCGGCAGCACCACTTCCTGCACCTTCAGCAGCTCCAGCGCGTAGGCCTGCTCGCCGCAGCGCAGGCGCAGCCAGCGGGTGCGGCGCTCGGCCAGGCGTTCGGGCGCGATGGCCGAGCCGTGCGGCACGCTCGGCGCCATGAAGGCCTGCAGATTCGGCGGCAACTTGGCGCCGGCCGCCTGGGCGCGGCTGGCCTCGGCACGGCGTTCCGGCGGCACCGCCATCGGCGGGCGCTTGACCGCGCGCGCGGCGGCGGCATCGTCTTCGGCGGCCAGATCGCGCGGCACTGCGGCACGCTGCCGCTCCATCGCCGCGACCGCGTCCAGGTCGGCCTGGCGCTCGGCCTGCTGGGCCGGCGTCAGCGCGGCAGGCGCGGGCGCGTCCTGCGACATGATGCCGGCCAGGGCCGGATCGGAGTCGGCCTCGGCCAGGACCGCAGCGGCGATTTCTTCGGGTGTCGGGCCGGCCGTGGCGGGCGCGAGCGCCTGCTGCGACATGATGCCGGCCAGGGCCGGATCGGAATCGGCTTCGGCCAGGACCGCGGCGGCGATCTGCTCGGGCGTCGGGCCGGCCGGGGCGGGCGCGAGTGCTTGCTGCGACATGATGCCGGCCAGGGCCGGATCGGAGTCGGCCTCGGCCAGGACCGCGGCGGCGATTTCTTCGGGTGTCGGGCCGGCCGTGGCGGGCGCGAGCGCCTGCTGCGACATGATGCCGGCCAGGGCCGGATCGGCATCGGCTTCGGCCAGGACCGCGGCGGCGATTTCTTCGGGCGTCGGGCCGGCCGGGGCGGGCGCGAGTGCTTGCTGCGACATGATGCCGGCCAGGGCCGGATCGGCGTCCGCCTCGGCCAGGACCGCGGCAGCGATCTGTTCGGGTGTCGGGCCGGCCACCGCGGGCGCCGGAGTCTCGGTTTCCGCTTCCACGTCGGCGACTGCGACCGGCGCGGGACTCGGCGGCACCGCCTTCTGCTCCTCGGCGATCACGTCGTGGAGCAGGCCTTCCAGGTAATCGTCGATGATCCCGGGGGTGCTCATGCGGCTTGCTCCATCGGCGTGGCGTCGCTGGCGATCAGCCATTCCAGCGCGCGGCGGTAGGCGGCCAGGCCACGGCCGGGGTAGTCGCCCGGCACGCTAGCCACGGTCAGCGCCTTGACGTTGCAGATCTTGGTGTCGACCGGGATCGCGTCTTCCCACACCCGCTCGCCGTAGCTGTCCTGCATCTGCCGCAGGGTCTCGTTGCCGGCACGGGTACGCTTGTCGAACAGGGTCGGCAGGATCGAGGCGGGCAGCGGCCGACGCCGCGAGCGCTCGACCATGTCCACGGTGCGGACCATGCTGGCCAGGCCGTGCAGGGCCAGCGGCTCGGCCTGGGTCGGGATGATCACCCGGTCGGCCGCGGCCAGCGCGTTGATCATCAGCAGGCCCAGGGTCGGCGGGCAGTCGAGCAGGATGTAGTCGTGCTGGCCGGCATGGCGGGCCATGGCCTGCTGCAGCGCCAGCCCCAGGCCAGGCTGGTTGGCGCTGCGCCGTTCCAGCGTGGCCAGCGCGGTCTGCCCGCAGACGAAGCTCAGGCGCTCGACCGCGGTGTCGCGGGCCAGCGCGGCGAGTTCGCCCGGCGGGGTCGCGAACAGGTCGAGCACGCCCGGCGGCTGCGGTTCCTGGGGCACGTCGAAGGCCCGGGTCAGCGAGGCGTGCGGATCGAGATCGAGCATCAGCACACGGTGCCCGAGCATGGCCAGCCCACGGCCCAGGGCCAGCGTGGTGGTGGTCTTGCCCACGCCACCTTTCTGGTTGGCGATCGCCCAGATGCGCATCAGTTGACTCCTTCAATGGCAGGTGCTGCACGGGGGCTGCCAGCATTGCCGGCGGCCGCCGCGGCGGGGGGTGTCGGGGTGGCCGGCGCGGCGCCGGCACTCAAACGGTCGGTGGCCGACGGCGTCGGATCGGTGCTGTCGCCGGAATCGGCCAGGATCACCAGCACCACCCGGCGGTTGGCGTTGCGGCCGGCCGGGGTGTCGTTGCTGGCGCGCGGGCGGAACTGGCCGTAACCGATCATCGACAGCCGCGAGGGCTGCAGGCCCTGGTCGGCGAACAGGTGGACCACGCTGGCCGCGCGCGCCGCCGACAGTTCCCAGTTCGACGGGAACTGCAAGGTCGCGATCGGGGTGTTGTCGGTGTAGCCCTCCACGCGCACCCCGTTGGGCACGCCGGCCAGCACCTGCGCCAGTTCCGCCAGGGTGGCACGCGCGCTCTGGTCGAGCGCGGCCGAGCCGGAGCCGAACAGGATGTCGCTGTTGATCTCCACTTCGATCCACAGCCCGGCGCGGCGCACGGTGATCAGCTTCTTCTGGATCAGCGGCGCCAATGCGGCGCCGAGGCGGTCGGCGATGCTGTCGAGCTGGCGCTGCGCGCGGCGCAGTTGCTGCGCGTCGCGTAGGTCGTCGCCGCGCTGCGCGGTGCCCGAGGGCAGGCGGTTGGGATCGGGCAGGGTCAGCGCCGGGCTGGACTTGATCGGGGTCGGGCGATCGCCGCCCTGGCCCTGCAGCGCCTGATCGCCGACCTGCACCGGACGCAGGGTCTTCGGGGTGCCGCCGAATGCGGCGCTCATGGCGTCGGCCATGACCCGGTACTTGGCTTCGTTGATCGTGGACAGTGCGTACATCACCACGAAGAAAGCGAGCAGCAACGTCATCAGGTCGGCATAGGGGATGGCCCATGCCTCGTGGTTGGCGTGCTCGTCGTGGGAGTGCTTGCGGGCCATTGGCAACTCAATGCAAGAATCCGGCCAGTTTCGATTCGATGTTGCGCGGGTTCTCGCCCTGGGCGATGGCGATCAACCCTTCGATGATCATTTCGCGCTCGCCGCAGCTGTGCTTGATCACGCTCTTGAGCTTGGCGGCCATCGGCAGGAACAGCAGGTTGGCCGAGGCGATGCCGTAGATGGTGGCGGTGAACGCGGCGGCGATGCCGTGGCCGAGCTTGCTCGGGTCGGCCAGGTTCTTCATCACTGCGATCAGGCCCAGCACTGCGCCGATGATGCCCAGGGTCGGCGCGTAGATGCCCATGCCCTCGAACACCTTGGCCGCAGCCAGGTCGCAGTGTTCCTGGCCTTCCAGGTCGATCTCCAGCATGTGCCGGATGGCTTCCGGCTCGACGCCGTCCACCAGCATCTGCAGGCCCTTGCGCACGAACGGATCCTGCTGCTGCGGCACCTGGTTCTCCAGGCCGAGCAGGCCCTGGCGGCGGGCGATGTTGCTCCATTCCACGATCTGCTTGAGCAGTGCCTGGCGATCGCTCGGCGGCGGCCACAGGAGCCACTTGGCGATCTGGAACGCACGCCGGAACACGGACGGCGGGGTGTGCACCAGGATCGCGGCGACGGTGCCGACGATCACGATCACGAACGCAGCCGGCGACCACAGCGCCGAAATGCCGGCGCCCTTGAGGATGCTGCCGCCGATGAGCGACAGAATCGCCAACAGCAGGCCGATGAGACTGAGCTTGTCCATGCAGGAGGTATCGGCAACGGGGCGGGGGACTTGATGGGTTGGGGATTCGGGATTCGGGATTGGGGAGTCGCAAGAGCGCGAGCGAGGCGGGTTGGTCGGTGTGTCGTAGGAGCGGCTTCAGCCGCGACGCGCTGACCTTGGCGCGTTGCCTCTGCACAATCGTTCGGATCGTGTCGGCAGGGAGCCGAGCGCCGCGCTTTATCGCCAAGCAGCGATTCCGGCTTCATGGCGTCGCGGCTGAAGCCGCTCCTACAAGGGAAGCGATGCGGCGGGGAGCCGCTTTTGCGATTCCCCAATCCCGATTCCCGAATCCCAGCCTTACCGCGTCGCGGCTAAAGCCGCTCCTACAGAGGAAAGGAGGCGCCAGGAAACCCGCTCTTACGATTCCCCAATCCCCATTCCCCAATCCCGGCTTCTCAAGCCTTCAGCCCATCCACATCCAGGATCAGCGCCAGGCGGCCGTCGCCGATGAGGGTGGCGCCGGCGTAGCCGGGCAGGCCGCGCAGGGAGCGCGGCAGCGGCTTGATCACCACTTCCTCGCGGCCGCGGACCTGGTCCACGACCAGGCCCATGCGCGATTCGCCGGCCTGCAGCACCACCACGGTGAGCAGCGGCAGTTGCGGGGCGTCGATGTTGAGCCACTGGCGCAGGTCCACCAGGGGCAGGGTGTGCGATTGCCGGTCGAGCACGGCGCGGCCGTCGAACCAGCCAAGCGAGCGGCGCGGCGCATGCAGCACTTCCACCACGCGCGCCAGCGGCAGCGCATAGACGGTGTCACCGGCCTGCACCAGCAGGGTCGGCAGGATCGCCAGGGTCAGCGGCACGCGGATCAGGAAGCGGCTGCCGCGGCCCAGTTCCGACTGGATCTGGATCTGGCCGCTGAGTTCGCGGATGCGCGACTGCACCACGTCCATGCCGACGCCGCGGCCGGAGATGTCGGTGACTTCCGACTTGGTCGAGAAGCCGGGCAGGAACACCAGGTGCAGGCATTCCTCGGTGCTGAGGCGGGCGGCGGCCTCGGGATCGATCAGGCCCTTCTCGCGCGCCTTGGCGCGCAGCCGCTCGGGGTCGATGCCGGCGCCGTCGTCCTGCACCTCGATGCTGACGTAGTCGCCTTCCTGCTGCGCCGACAGGCGCACGTGGCCGCCGCGCGGCTTGCCGGTGGCTTCGCGCAGCGCCGGCGCTTCGATGCCGTGGTCGATCGCGTTGCGCACCAGGTGCACCAGCGGATCGGCCAGCGCCTCGACCAGGTTGCGGTCCAGTTCGGTGTCGGCGCCGATCAGCTCCAGCTCCACTTCCTTGTTGAGCGAGCGGGCGACGTCGCGCGCCACCTTGGGGAAGCGCGAGAACACCTTGCCGACCGGCTGCATGCGCGTGCGCATCACCGCCGACTGCAGGCGCGCGGTGGCGATGTCCAGGCTGCTGACCGCACGGTCCAGTTCCTCGTCGCGCAGGCGCACGCGCAGGGTCTTGAGGCGGTTGCGCGAGAGCACCAGTTCGCCGATCAGGTTGACGATCGCGTCCAGGCGCTTGGTGTCCACGCGCACGGTGTGTTCGGGTTCGGCGGCCTTGGCCGGGGCGGCGGCCTTGGGCGCGGCGCTGGGCGCGCGCGGCGCCGGCTGCAGCGCCTGCGGTGTGGCCGTCGGCGGCGCATCGCCGTGCAACTGGTCCAGCAGCGCCTCGAATTCGTCGTCGCTGATCAGATCCCCCGCAGCCGCGGCGGTGGCCGGTACGGCGGCGGGTGCCGGCGCGGTGCTCTTGGCCGGCGCCGGGGCGGCGTCGCCGTGCGCATCGAACTGCGCGATCAGTTCCGTCGGCGCGCGTGGCGGCTCCTGGCCGCTGCCGAAGGCGTCGAGCATCGACTGCAGGTAGTCCAGCGACTGCTGCGCGGCGTCGAAGTGCCGCGCCTGCAGGATGGCCTGGCCGGCGCGGGCCATGCCCAGGGTTTCTTCGGCGGCGTGGCACAGCTCGACCATGGCGTTGATCGCCAGGAAGCCGGCGCCGCCCTTGAGCGTATGGAAGCCGCGGAACACGGCGTTGAGCTGGCCGCTGTCCTCGGGCGCCTGCTCCAGCGACACCAACTGCTCGCCGAGCCGGTCCAGGATTTCCTGGGCCTCGATGATGAAGTCGGCAGCGATGTCGTCGGGTACGGCGCTCATGGCATTACAGTCCCAGGCCCGAGAGCAGGTCGTCGGCGTCGTTCTGCGACACGCCGTGGCGGTCCAGGCCGGGCAGGGCCGGGCCGGCCAGGCCGCCGTCGGCCTTCTTGTTTTCTTCCTTCGGCGGCAAACCCAGTGCGCCGAAACCCTCATGCACGCGGCGCACGATGCCGGCGACGCGGCGGATGATCTGCCCGGTCAGGTCCTGGAAGCTCTGCGCCAGGGCCATCTCGGTGAGGTTGTGGCGGATCTTGTCGAGGATCTCGCTCTGGTCGCCGCTGAGGCCGCCGGCGGCCAGCTGGTTGGCCAGCGTGCGGCATTCCTCGGCCAGGTCCAGGGTGCGGTGGCTGGCCTGTTCGGTCATCTCCACCACGTGGTCCAGGCGCGAGCAGGCGTCGTCCAGTTCGCCGGCCTCGCTGGGTACCACCGGCAGTTCGCCGAGCGCCTGGCCCAGATCGCGCGCGAGCCGGCTCAGGCCCTGCATCATCGGCCGCGTCCGCCAGGCGGCGAGGGTGTCGATTTCCCGGCGCCAGCCGGCCTCGTCGCCATTCTCCAGCGCGTCCAGCGCGCCTTGCAGGCGTTCGATCAGGGCGGTACGTTCGGCGGTGGCTTCCATTTAGGCGGTCGCCCCCAGGCGCTCGAAGATCTTGCCCAGCTTCTCCTGCAGCGTCTGCGCGGTGAACGGCTTGATGATGTAGCCGTTCACGCCGCACTGCGCGGCCTCGATGATCTGCTCGCGCTTGGCCTCGGCGGTGACCATCAGCACCGGCAGGTGCTTGAGCTTGTCGTCGGCGCGGATGTTGCGCAGCAGATCGATGCCGGTCATGCCCGGCATGTTCCAGTCGGTGACCACGAACTCGAACGGCGCCGAGCGCAGCGCGGCCAGGGCGCTGTTGCCGTCTTCGGCCTCGGCGGTGTTGGTGAAGCCCAGATCGCCGAGCAGATTCTTGACGATGCGTCGCATCGTCGAGAAATCGTCCACGATCAAAATCCGCATGTTCTTGTTCACCACTGACTCCTAGGTTCCTATTCTTCGTCTTCCAGGCCGGCATCGGCGACTTGGAACGCCTTCAGGCGTCCGCGCAACCGTACCGTGGCCTGGCCATGGATCTGACACACGCGCGACTCGCTGACCCCGAGTACCGCGCCGATTTCCTTGAGGTTCAATTCCTGCTCGTAGTACAGCGACAGCACCAACTGCTCGCGTTCGGGCAACTGCGCGATGGCCTTGCCCAGCTCGCGGCCGAATTCGCTGCGCTCGAGCATCTGCTGCGGATTGGGTCCGCCCTTGGCGATGGTATCCAGCTCGCCATGGTCCTCGATGCGCGACTCCAGGCTCAGCACCTGGCCGCGGGCGGCATCTTCCATCAAACGCAGGTATTCGGGAAGCGGCATGTCCATCGCCGCGGCCACTTCGTTGGCGGCGGCGGCACGGCCGGTGCTCTGTTCGATCTTGCGGATCGCCGAGGCGGCGTCGCGGGCGCGGCGGTGCACCGAGCGCGGCACCCAGTCGCCACGGCGGATCTCGTCGATCATCGCGCCGCGGATGCGGATCGAGGCGTAGGTCTCGAACGAGGCGCCCTGTTCGGCGTCGTAGCTGCGCGAGGCCTCGATCAGGCCGATCATGCCGGCCTGGATCAGGTCGTCGATCTCGACGCTGGCCGGCAGCCGCGCGGCCAGGTGGTGGGCGATGCGCCGGACCAGGTCCGAGTGCTGGGCGATGTAGTCGTTGGCGCTGTTGCGCTGGACGGCGCGGTAGTGGGCGGCGGCGTTCATGCGGCCACCCCGCGCTGGATGATGCGTTCGACGAAGAACTCGACGTTGCCGCGTGGGGCGGTCGGCGCCTGCCAGCGTGCGGTGCGACGGGCGATCTCGGAGATCGCCTGCGCCGACGGGCTGGACGGGTAGGCCTTGACCACCGGCTGCTGGCGCTGCACCGACAGGCGCAGCCAGTCGTCCTGCGGCACGCAGCCCAGGTAGTTCAGCGACACGTCGCCGAGGAACTTCTCGCAGACCCGGCTGAGCTTGTCGTACAGCAGGCGGCCTTCGTTGAGGTCGCGGACCATGTTGGCGACGATCTGCACCCGGTCCACGCCGCGCTCGCGCGAGAGGACCTTGATCAGGGCGTAGGCGTCGGTGATCGAGGCCGGCTCGTCGCAGACCACCACCACCGCGTCCTGCGCGGCCTGGCAGAAGGTCAGCACGCTGTCGGTGATGCCCGCGGCGGTGTCGACGATCATCACGTCCAGCTCGCGCTGCAGCTCGGAGAACACGTTGACCAGGCCCACGTGCTGGGCCGGCGGCAGCTCGGCCATGTAGCGGCGGCCGGAGGCGGCGGGCACCACCATCAGCCCGTTGGGCATGTCGATCAGCACCTCTTCCAGGGTGCAGCGCCCGGCGACCAGGTCGGCCACGGTGAACTTGGGCGTCAGCCCCAGCAGCACGTCGACGTTGGCCAGGCCGAGGTCGGCGTCCAGCAGCAGGGTGCGCTTGCCCATGTCGGCCAGCGCCATGGACAGGTTCACCGAGATGTTGGTCTTGCCCACGCCGCCCTTGCCGCCGGTCACGGCGATGGTGCGCACCGGACCCAGCGGTTCGCTACGCGTCGCCGACAGGGGGAAGGCATTGGTCAGATTGACGTAGTCACGCGACGGCATGGGTCTGCTCCGGAGTACAGGGCTTATCGGCAGCGCGCCGCAAATCTTCAAGGCGCAATACCAGGCTGGCGGCGTTGGCGCGGTGCAGGTCGTCCGGCACACGCTGTCCATCGGTCACCCAGGTGATGGGGAGGCGGTGGTCCACGACCACCGACAAGGCACTGCCGAACCGCCCGGTCTCGTCCAACTTGGTCATGATGACCCCCTGCGGGTCGGCGCCGGCGAACCGGCGCACCACCTCGTCCAGGTCGGAGAAATGGGCATTGGCGGGAAGGACCAGCAAGGATCGGACCACACGCGAGGCGCGCAGCCAGTGCAGCTGGGCGGCCAGGGCGCGGTCGCGCTGGCCCATGCCGGCGGTGTCGATCAGCACCAGCTTGTAGTCGGCCAGGCGCTCCAGCAGCTGCTGCAGCGCGGCGTCGCTGTCGGCCTCGTGCACGGCGATGCCGAGCTGGCGGCCGTAGCTGTGCAGCTGTTCGCGGCCGCCGACGCGGACCGTGTCGGTGGTGACCAGGGCCACGTCGCGGGCGGCGTGGCGCTCCAGGAAGCGCGAGGCCAGCTTGGCGATGGTGGTGGTCTTGCCGGCACCGGTCGGGCCGATCAGGGCGATCACGCCGCCTTCCTCGAGCGGGTCCAGCGGGGCGATCGGCAGGCGCTTGGACAGCAGGCCCAGCATCAGCCCGCGACCGCGGTGCAGTTCCAGGTCGGCGGGGATCTGCATGACCACGTCGCGGGTGATGCCGCTGTCGAAGCCGTAGTCGTCCATCAGTTCCAGCGCCTGGGCGCGGACCGGCGAGCCGCGCAGGCGCTCGTCGGTGAGGCGGTTCATCTCGCGCTCGATCATCTGCCGCATCAGCGACAGTTCGTCGCGCAGCTGCGTCAATTGTTCGTCGTTCTGCGGGGCGGGGAAGGGCGGCACCGCCGCCAGTGGCGCGGCCGCCGGGATTCCGGCAGCGGCCGCCACGTCGGCCTTGGCCACGCTGGGGGCGGCCGCGGCCGGGCGCGCCACCGGTGTCAGCGCCACCGCGGCGACGTCGTCGCGCCAAGCCGGCACCGTCTCGGCGGCCGGAGCAGGCGGAGCGGCTGCGAACGGGCTGGGCATGGGCACGCTGATCGGGGCGTTGCGGAATACGTCTTCGGGAATGCTGAACTCGGCACGAGCCGGAGCCGGAGCCGGGGCCTTGGCCGCTGCGGCCGGGCGTGCTGCGGCAGCCGGGGCCGTCGCGGCGGGCATGACCGAGGCGGCAAGCGCCGCCGGCTGGGTCAGCGGCCGGGTGGCGGCGGCCGGGGCGGTCGCGGCACCACCGCGGCGCTCGCTGATCGCGGCCATCATCGCCATCGCCGGGCTGGCCGCGGCGCTTTCGCTGCGTGCGGCCCGCGGGGCGGCAGTGGCCGGCGCCTGCGCCGGAGCGGCGGCGCGCGGCGCCTCGTCCGGGCGCACGGAATCCAGCGCCCGCTGCACCAGGGCCTCGTCGTAGTTGCTGGCGGCGACGATCTCGATGCCCTCGTCGGTACGCCGGTTGGACAGGATCACCGCATCCGGCCCGTGCTCGTCGCGCACCATCCGGAAGGCGGTGCGCATGTCGGGGGCGACAAAGCGTTTGATCTTCATGGGTGAGTGCCGGGATTCGAGATTGGGGAGTGGGGATTGGTTGCGGAGGCCGCCATGGCATGGCTGCTATCCGGTCGCCTTGCTCTGGTTGTGTTCGTTCGTGTCATTGCTGTCTCTCTCCGCGTGCCGGGCCCGCTGTTGCGACTCCCGAATCCCAAATCACCAATCCCCGCCAATCAACTGATCGTCCCCACCAGCTTCAGCCGCTTGTCCTCCGGCACTTCGCTGTAGGACAGGACCGACAGCGCGGGGACGCTGTGGCGGACCAGGCGGGCGAGGGCGGCGCGGACCTGCGCCGGCACCAGCACCACCGCCGGTTCGTTGCGCGCCTCCTGCTTGCTCACGCAGTCCGCCAGACTTTGGTGCAAGCGCTCGGCCAGTCCGGGTTCCAGCGCCGCGCCGTTGCCCTGGGTAGAGTCTTGCAAGACACGTTCCAATTGCGGGGCCAGGGTGAACACCGGCAGTTCCGGGGCCATGCCGGCGATCTCCTGGACGATGAAACGGCCCAGGGCGTTGCGCACGGCGGCGGTGAGCGCGCCGGGTTCCTGACTCTGCGGGGCGTGCTCGACCAGGGCCTCGACGATCTTGCGCAGCTGCCGCACCGGGATCTTCTCGATCAGCAGGTTCTGCAGCACCCGCACCACCACCGACAGCGGCAGCGCCTTGGGGGTGAGGTCCTCGACCAGCTTGGGCGCGCTCTTGGCCAGGGTCGCCAGCAACTGCTGCACTTCCTCGTGGCCGAGCAGTTCCGGGGCGTGCTCGCGGATCAGGTGCGAGAGGTGGGTGGCGATCACCGTGGCCGGGTCGACCACGGTGTAGCCCATGGTCTCGGCCTGGGCGCGCAGGTGCGGCTGGATCCAGATCGCATCCAGGCCGAACGCCGGATCCTTGCCGGGAATGCCGTCGATCTTGCCGAGCGCGCCGCCCGGGTCCAGCGCCAGTTCGCGGTCCGGGTGGATGTCGGCGGTGGCCACCGGTACCCCGTGCACCAGCAGGCGGTAGGCGTTGGCCGGCAGTTCCAGGTTGTCGCGGATGTGCACCGGCGGTACCAGGAAGCCGATGTCCTGGGTCAGCTTGCGGCGCACGCCCTTGATGCGGGCCATCAGCTCGCCGCCCTGGGCCTTGTCCACCAGCGGGATCAGCCGGTAGCCGACCTCCAGGCCCAGCGGGTCGATCGGACGCAGTTCGTCCCAGCCCAGTTCGGCATTGGCCTGGGCGGCGGCCGCGGCCTGTGGCGCCGCCTCGGCGGCGGCCGGCGCCGGCTGCAGGCTGCGCTTCCACATCTTCCAGGCCAGCAGGCCGAGGATCAGCGCCAGCGTCAAGAAAGCGACGTTGGGCATGCCCGGGATCAGGCCGACCAGGCCCAGGATCGCCGCGGCCACCGCCAGCGCCTTATGCTGGCCGAACACCTGGCCCATCATCGAGGCGCCCATGTCCTGCGAGCGCGAGGCGCGGGTGACCAGCATCGCCACCGCCGAAGACACCAGCAGCGCCGGCAACTGCGCGACCAGGCCATCGCCGATCGACAGCAGGGTGTAGGTGGAGGCGGCCTGTCCCACCGGCATGCCATGCTGCAGCACGCCGACCGCCATGCCGCCGATCAGGTTGATGAACAGGATCAGGATGCCGGCGATGGCGTCGCCGCGGATGAACTTGCTGGCGCCGTCCATCGAGCCGTAGAAGTCCGCTTCCTCGCGCACTTCCTCGCGGCGGGCCTTGGCTTCTTCACGGGTCAGCAGGCCGGCGTTGAGGTCGGCGTCGATCGCCATCTGCTTGCCGGGCATGGCGTCGAGGATGAAGCGCGCGGTCACTTCCGACACGCGCCCGGCGCCCTTGGTGATGACCACGAAGTTGATGATGGTCAGGATCGCGAACACCACGATGCCGACCGCATAGTTGCCGCCGATCACGAATTCGCCGAAGGCCTCGATGACCTTGCCGGCGGCGCCGTGGCCGTCCTGGCCGTTGATCAGGATCACGCGGGTGGAGGCCACGTTCAGCGCCAGGCGCAGCATCGTGGTCATCAGCAGCACGATCGGGAAGATGCTGAACTCCAGCGGCCGCTTCACGTACACCACCGCCAGCAGCACCATCAGCGAGATGGCGATGTTGAAGGTGAACAGGGCGTCCAGCACCGGCGCGGCCAGCGGCACCACCACCATCGCCAGCATCAGCAACACGATCACCGGGGCACCGAGCCCGTGCTTGATCATGTCCATGACTTTGCGCGTGTTCATCTGCGCGGCGGGCTGACTCATGGCTGGCTCCCCGGGGCGAATTCATCCACTTCCAACGGCGGCAACGGCGGCATCGGCCCGCTGCGCCAGGCGCGCAGCTGGTAGACGTACGAGAGGACCTGCGCCACCGCGGAATACAGTCTCACGGGAATTTCCTTGCCGAGTTCGCCTTCCCTATACAAGGCGCGTGCCAAAGGCGGTGCCGAGATCACCGCCACGCGGTGCTGCTCGCCGACCTCGCGGATGCGGAAGGCGATCTCGTCCACGCCCTTGGCCACCACGGTGGGGGCGCGCATGCGCCCGCTTTCGTACTTCAGCGCCACGGCGTAGTGGGTGGGGTTGACCACCACCACGTCGGCCTTGGGGATGGCTTCCATCATCCGTCGTTGCGACATCTGCATCTGCATCTGGCGGATGCGGCCCTTGACCTCGGGGCTGCCGTCGCTTTCCTTCATTTCCCGGCGCACTTCCTCCCGAGTCATCTTCAATTTGCGGATGTAATTCCACTTCTGATAGGGCGCGTCGATCGCGGCCAGCAGCGCCAGCGCGCCTGCGGTGTACAGCAGCAGCTTCAGGGTGAAGCCCAGGCCGTGGCCGATGGCCTGTTCCAGCGGCTGCAGCAGCAGCCCGCGCAGGAAGTCGACGCTGCCCCACAGGCACAGCATCGCGGCGCCGCCCACGAACGCCATGCGCAGGATCGATTTCAGCAGTTCGGCCAGGGTCTCGGCGCCGTACATCCGGCTCAGCCCGGCCATCGGATTGAGCCGGTCGAACTTGGGGATCAAGGCCTGGCCGGAGAAGCGCAGGGTGCCCATCAGCACCGGCGCGGCGAAGCTGGCGGCAAAGCAGATGCCGACCAGCGGCAGCACCACCCAGAGCAGGTTCAGCAGCAGCTCGCCGAAATGGCCGAACATCGCCTCCGGATGGGCGCGCATCGACAGGTCCGGGCGCAGCGCCTGCTTCAGCCAGGCCACGGCGCCGGCGGTCATCGAGGTGGACAGGCCCATCAGGGCGAAGATGCCGGCGCTGAACACCGCCGCCGTCGCCAGTTCGCGCGAATGCGGGATGTTGCCCTGTTCGCGGGCTTCGCGCAGGCGTTTGTCTGTTGGCTGTTCTGTGCGCTCTGCGCCTTCTTCGCTCTCGGACATGGGGGATGCGCTCGGCCAGGATCGACCCTGCGCGGTGCAAGGATCGTGCCGCTACGCGGTCAGGCTCCCGGCGCTGCCGCGGCGCACCGTCCGGCCGCGGCTAGGCCGGCTGCAGTTCCACCCGGTCGCGGCCCAGGCGCTTGGCCTGGTACAGCGCCGCATCGGCGCGCGCCAGCAATTGCTGCAGGGATTCGCCGGGCCGGTACCAGGCCACGCCGATCGAGGCGGTGATCGCCAGCTGCCGCTCGCCGATGCGCAGCGGCTGCCCGGCGATGACGGTGCGCAGCGCCTGCAGCCGTTCCTGACAACTGGGCGGCAGGCCCGGCAGCACGGCCAGCAGCTCCTCGCCACCATAGCGGCCGACCAGGTCGGCGTCGCGCAGGTTGGCGCTCAGGCGCCGCGCCACCTCGATCAGCACCGCATCGCCGACCAGGTGGCCGTGTTCGTCGTTGATCCGCTTGAAATGGTCCAGGTCGATCATCGCCACCGCCAGCAGGGTCCGTTCGGCGTCGCTGCGGCGGATCTGCGCGGCCAGCGCCTCGAGGATGCCGGCGCGGTTGAGCAGGCCGGTGAGGGCATCGTGCGAGGCTTTCACCGCCAGTGCGGCGCGGGCGAGTTCCAGTTCGCGCTTGTCGTGCTCCAGTTCCTCGGTGCGTCGCGCCACCAGGTCGGCCAGTTCGCGCTGGCGCTGGTGCAGGCGGCGTTCGCGCCAATGCAGCAGCGCCACCATCAGGCCGCCGCCGAGCAGCAGGTACAGGGCCAGCATCGGCTGGCTGCGCCACCACACCGGCGCCACCGAGAACGCCACCCGCAGCGGCGCCGAGGCGCTGCGCCGGTAGGCGTCGAGCAACTGGATCTCCAACACGTAGTGGCCCGGCGCCAGCGGCGGTTGCTCGAACTCGAAGTTGGGCGTGTGCAGCCAGCGCGTGTGTGCGCCCTCGAACCGGTAGCGGAAGCTGATGCGGGTGCGTTCGTCGTACAGGTCCGGCGAACCGACGGCGATGTGCAACGGATCTTCGCTCCAGGGCAGACGCGCGCCCTCGGCGATGGCCGTGCCGCCGCGGCTGAATTCCTTGAGCGCCAGCCGCGGCGCCTGCGCCGGGAACAGCCGCGCCGGATCCAGCAGGTGGGTGACGCCGCGGCTGCTGCCGAGCCAGACCGAGCCGTCGCTGTCCTCGTGGAAGGCCGATTCGGACATGTCGTTCCAGAGCAGGCCCTGAGCCTGGGTCAGCCGCGACCAGGCGCGTCCGTCGTAGACGTCCACGCCCTGGTTGTGGCAGATCCATATCCAGCCGTTGCGGGTGCGGCGCAGGCTGTAGAGCTGCAGGCCGCTCAACTGCGCATCCGCTGGCTGCAGGTGCAGGGTGTCGCCGTCGAGACGGCCTTGCCAGGCACCGGGGCCGTACAGGCTGGCCCAGGCCTGGCCGTTGTCCAGGACCAGCAGCTTGCTGAGTACGGGCTGCGCCGGCGCGCCGTCCACGACCAGCCGGATCGGGGTCCAAGTGTCGCCGCGCAGTCGGAACACGCCGGTCATGCCCACCATCAGCAGGCTGCCGTCGTGGCGCTGCTGGATGTCCGAGTACTCGCCGCCCGGCAGTGCCTGCACCTTTTTCGGCACCGCCCCGGCGTCGTCTCGCGGCAGCAGATACACACCACGGTTGGTGAGGATCCACACCCGGCCGCTCGCATCCACGAACAGTTGTTTGGTGATGCCCTCCAGTGGCGGGTAGGCACGCAGCAGTCGGCCCTGTGCGTCGTAGTGGCGCAGCACGCCCACCGACCCGATGCTCCACAGCGTGCCGTCGGCAGCGCGTCGCAGGCCGATCATCTGCGTGCCGTTGTCGCTGGCCCAGCGCTGGAAGCGGCCATCCTCACGCAGCCGGTCCACACCGCCCTCGTTGCCGAGCAGCAGATCGCCGCGCTGGGTGCGCTCGATGCTCCAGGTCGGCGCCCGGCTGATGCCCTGCGACACATCCCAGTTCTCGATCCAGCCATAGCCGTTCCAGCGCAGCACGCCTTCGCCATCCATGCTCAGCCACAGGTCGCCGGCCTGGTCGAAGCGCATGGCGACGACGTTGCCCTCTGGCAGGCCGTTACGGCGGTCGAAGCTGCGCCAGTGCCCGTGTTCCCAGCGCGCCAGGCCCTGGTTGGTGCGCACCAGCACGCGGCCTTGCGGGTCCAGCAGGATCGGCGTGCGCCACGTCACCAGGGCCGGTCCGTCCAGACCAGGGGGCGTTTGTTGCTGGAAGTGCGTCGCGCCGGCAGGCAACCGCATCACCTTGCGGCTGCCGACGACCCACAGGCTCCCGTCGCGGTCGCGGACCGCGTTGCGCCAGAGCTCGGGCGGCAGGCCCTGGGCCTGGTCGTAGCGGGTCGCGCGGCCATCGGCATCGACCCGGCACAAGGCCTTGGCGCAGCCCAGCCATAGCGTGCCGTCGACGACGAACAGGTCGTGGATATTGGCCAGTTCCGGCTGCCGCGCCAGCACCGCCGCATCGAACAGGGGCTGCAGCTCCCATCCCTTGGTATCGGTGTTGCGCACCGCGCGCAGGACATGGTGGTCGTCCAGCACCACGGTGCCCCAGTCTGGCGCGGCCAGGCGCGGACGGTTCAGCGGACGATGCGACGGCAGGCTGTCATGTTCCAGGGAGATCCACCGCGCCGGGGCGCCGTCGTCGACATAGATCGCATCGAAGGTGGCCACCCACAGCCGCCGCTGGGCGTCCTCGGCAGCGTCGGAGATGTAATGCCCGCCGCGGCCCTGCAGCGGCACTTGCTGGAACTGGTCGCCGTCGAAGGCGTACAGCCCACTTTCGCTGCAGACCAGCAGGCTGCCGTCGCGCCGCTGCAGCAGGCAGGTCCCGGCCAGGCCGAGCAGGCCCTGGTCCTGCGCATAGTGCCGCAACGGGATGACCTGGGCCTGCGCGGTGCCGGTGCAGGTCAGTGCCGACAGCAGCAGCCACAGCGGCCATCGCAGGCATCGACCCAAGACCGTGCGCATGCGCCGCTCAGCCGCCGCTGCGCCGCCGTGGGGCACGGCGATGGCGGGCACGAGCGAACGCTGACGGGCGATGGGACATGGCGGACGGCGGGCGAAGAAAGAAGAGGCGGACGGCGGCGATCGGCAGTGTAAGGACGGCCGACGGCGCCGCCCCTCATCCAGGCGTCACGCCAATGGCCTTCTGCCGGTATCGGCTGCGTCGTGGCGCAGCTTGAGCGCCGGCCAGGGCCTGTCCGGGAAGTGGCGACAGGCCCTAGGCGGTGAGCGCGCGCGCGGCGTCGAAGGCGGCGTCGAACAGGCGCTGCACCGGCGGCCCCATCTCGCCGACCAGCAGCGCCAGCAACGCCAGGCCCAGCACCACCGCCACCGGCAGACCGAGCTGGATCGGGTTCAGCGATGGCGCCGCCTTGGCCAGTGCGCCGAAGGCCAGGTTCACCGCCATCATCGCCACCATCACCGGCAGCGCCAGGGTCACCGCGCCACGCATCATGCTCATGAAGAAGTTCGGCGCCACCGAGGCCATGGCCTGCGCATCGGGCAGCGCGGTGCCGATCGGCAGCGCCTTGTAGCTGTCCACCAGCAGCGACACCACCGCCAGGTGCCCGTTGGTGGTGAAGAACATCAGCCCGAAGGCGAGGTAGAACCACTGCCCGAGCACCCCGGAATTGACCCCGCGCAGCGGATCGGCCATCTGCGCGAAGCCAAGGCCGGTGCTCTGCGAGACCAGTTCCCCGGCCATCGCTCCGGCCTCGAAGATCAAGCGCAGCATGAAGCCCATGCTGGCCCCCACCGCCAGCTCCCGGGCCACGCTCAGCACCACTGCGGCATTGAACCCATCCCAATCCGGCACCGGCGGCAGGATCGGCGCCAGCGCGATGGCCAGCGTCCCCGACAGGATCACCCGCACCCGTCCCGGCACCGCCTTGGTCCCCACCAACGGCATCACCGTGAACATCGCCCCGATCCGCAGCATCGTCCACAGCACCGCCCCGACCATCGCGAACGCCCGCGACCCATCGACGACCATTTGCGTGGCGGCATCCATCAGCCCGAGACCTCGGTAGCCATCACGAAGGAACGGCCAGCACCAACTGCCAGACGCGAGCGGAGACCGGCGAGTCCGTGAAAAATCACGGACACCGCACGCTCGGCACCCAAGCCAACGCCACCATAGCCGCAACTATTGCCGTTGCCGTTGTTGTTGCTATTGGGGTTGTTCTTGTTTTTGTTGTTGCTGTTGTTTAGCTCTTGATCCACCGGGTCCCCTCCGTAGCGGCGGAGCTGGCGGGTCAAACCCCCCGTAGGGGGGCGGCGCACAGGGACGTGCGCCGTTTTCGGCCGGGGCAGGATGCCCCGTCCGAAAATCCCGTCAGCGGAGCGGACCCGCGCAGCGGGCGCTGCGGCGGGGTGTGCTTTCTTTTGGTTACTTTTCTTTGCACAAGCAAAGAAAAGTGACTCGCCGTAAGGCGAAAGCTTTTGCCTCCCACGCACGAATAAAAGCGCAGGAAGAACAAGAACAGCAAGGGTGGCTAGAGTCAGCATAGACGGCGAAGCAGCCATCCCCGCTACCCAATCAAATGCGGAATACGCTGAAACAGCATCGTCGTGTACTCCACCAGATGCGCCAGCAACATGCTCCCCGTCGCGAACAACATCGCCGTCAACGCAATCACCTTCGCGATGAAGGCAATGGTCGGCTCATTGAGCTGCGTCGCCGCCTGGAACACACCGATCACCACACCCACCACCAACATCGCCAGCAACAACGGCCCCGCCACCCACAACACCGTGATCAGCCCCCCGCGCAACTCGGTCAACGCCAGTTCCGGACTCATGGCCTCAGACCCCGTTGAAACTGGCGGCCAGCGTGCCGACCGTCAGCACCCAGCCATCGACCAGCACAAACAGCAGGATCTTGAACGGCGCCGAGATCAGCATCGGCGACATCATCATCATGCCCATCGACATCAGCACGCTGGCCACCACCAGATCGATGATCACGAACGGGATGAAGATCAGGAAGCCGATCTCGAACGCCGTCTTCAGCTCGCTGGTGACGAACGAGGCCACCAGCACCTGGAACGGCACCGCGTCCGGGCCGCTGTAAGTGCCGTTGCCGGCCATGCCGGCGAAGGTCATCAGGTCGGTCTCGCGCACCTGCGCCAGCATGAACGCGCGCAGCGGCTGCGTGGTCAGCGTCCATGCCGTCTGGAAATCGATCTGGCCGTTGAGATATGGGCTCATGCCCTGGCCCCAGGCCTTCTCCCACACCGGCATCATCACCAGCGCGGTCAGGAACAGCGCCAGGCCCATCAGCACCTGGTTGGACGGGGTCTGGCCGGTACCCAGCGCCTGCCGCAGCAGGCCGAGCACGATGGTGATGCGAGTGAAGGCCGTCAGCACCAGCAGCAGCGACGGCAGCAGGGTGATGGCCGTCATCAGCAGCAGGGTCTGCAGCGGCAGGCTCACCGGCTGCGCGCCGATCTTGCCGACGTTGACCTCTGGCAGCGAGGGCAAGGTGGGCGCGGCGTTCTGCGGGGCCTGCGCGGTCGGCGTGGCGGCGGGCGCCGCGGTGGCCTGGGCCCAGGCAAAGGCCGGCAGCAGGCTCATGACCAGCAGGATCAGCAGCAGGCGCAGGCGGCGGGCGTTGCGATTCCAGAAAAACGGCATGGTCATTTGTCCTTGCGCAGCTTCTGCGCCAGAAGCTGGGCGAAATCGGGAAGCTGCTTGAACTGCTTGATCGAGGGCAGGGTGGGCGCGGGCGCCTGCGGCAGCGGCTCGGGCAGCTGATGCAAGGTGCGTACCCCGCCGGGCGACACGCCGAGCAGCAGCTGTTCGCCGTTGACCTCGACCACCACCACCCGCTCCTTGGCGCCAACGGCCAGGCTGGCGACCACGCGCAGGCCCTGGGCCGGGCGGAAACCGCTGCCGGGCAGGCGCTTGAGCACCCAGGCCATGGCCAGGATCAGCCCCAGCACCAGCAGCAGCGCGAACACCGCGCCGAGCAGGCTGGGCGCCGACGGCGCCGCGTTGCCGACGCCCGACCCGTGCTTGGCGGTCTGCGTGGCGACGGCGAGCAACAGGCTCACCGCAGTCTCCGGATGCGCTCGCTGGGGCTGACCACGTCGGTCAGGCGCACGCCGAAGCGGTCGTTGATGGTCACCACTTCGCCATGCGCGATCAGGGTGCCGTTGACGTACACGTCCAGCGGTTCGCCGGCGCCGCGCTCCAGTTCCACCACCGAGCCCTGGTTGAGCTGCAGCAGATTGCGGATCGGAATGCGGCTGCGGCCCACTTCCAGCGACAGCGTCACCGGCACGTCCAGGATCACGTCCAGGTTCAGGTCGTTGGACTCGGCCATGGCGTCCGGCTGCAGGCTGTCGAACTGGGCCGGCGCCGGCTGGGTGGGATCGGTCTGGGTCATGGCAGGTCTTCCTGGAGAGCGGGACGACGGCGCAGCGCGCCGGGGGGATGGGTGGCGGTGATCTTCACCGCGTTCTGGCCGTGCGAGATGCCGAACTCGCCGGTGAACACCGGGATGTTCTCCACGCACAGCGGCACCTGCTTGGGCAGGTCGATCGGCAGCACGTCGCCGATCTTCAGCCGGGTCAGCTCGCGCAGGCTCATCTGCTTCTGCGCCAGCACGCTGGAAATGGTCACTTCCGAGCCGAACAGCTGCTCGCGCAGCATGATGTTCCAGCTCTCGTCGCGGTCCACGCGATCGCTCTGGATGCCGGCGTCGAGCAGTTCGCGGATCGGCTCCAGCATCGAGTACGGCAGGGTCACGTGGATCTCGCCGCCGCCGCCCTCCAGCTCGACGTGGAAGCGGCTGACCACCACGTACTCGCGCGGGGTGACGATGTTGGCGAAATGCGGGTTGACCTCGGAATTGAGGTACTCGAACTCCACCTCCATCACCGGCGCCCAGGCTTCGGCCAGGTCGGCGAAGGTCTGCTTGAGCATCAGCTGGATCACCCGCATCTCGGTCGGGGTGAACTCGCGGCCTTCGATGCGGGTGGGGTAGCGGCCGTCGCCGCCGAAGAAGTTGTCGACCACGGTGAACACCAGGGTCGGCTCGAACACGATCAGGCCGGTGCCGCGCAGCGGCTTGAACTTGATCAGGTTCAGGTTGCTCGGCACGTACAGCGAGTGCATGTAGTCGTTGAACTTGATCAGGTCGATGCCGCGCACCGACAGGTCGGCCGAGCGCCGGATCAGGTTGAACAGGCCGATTCGCCACAGGCGGGCGAAGCGCTCGTTGACCATCTCCAGGGTCGGCATGCGCCCACGGATGATCCGGTCCTGGCTGGAGAAGTCGTAGTTGCGCGCTTCGCCCGGCTCGGCCGGCGCCGGCTCGGTGTCCACCACGCCGGCGTCGACGCCATGCAGCAGGGCATCGATCTCGTCTTGGGAGAGCAGGTCGGTCATCGCGGCAGCGCCTTACTGGGTCACGAAGCTGGTGAACAGCAGTTCTTCCACGCACTTCTTGCCGGTCTCGGCGGTCATCAGCTTCTGCGCGTCGGCCAGCGCCGCGGCCTGCAGCTTCTTGCGCCCGTCGATGTTGGCGATGTCCGTTGCCTGCACCTGCGAGAACAGCATCAGCAGGTGCGCGCGGATCGCCGGGGCGTTCTCGGTGATCAGCTTCAGCTCTTCCGGATCGCGGGTCATCAGCTGCACTTCCAGCTGCAGGTAGTGCGGGCCGTCTTCGGCGCCGCCGTTGAGGTTGACCACGAACGCCGGGTCCATCGCGAAGTACTGCGCCGGCTTGGGAACCTCGGCGGTCTTCTCCTCGGCCTTGGCGTGGCCGCCCTCTGGCTTCTTCAGGAAGAAGAACGCGCCGGCACCGCCGCCGCCCAGCACCAGCACGGCCGCGACCACGATGATCAGCATCTTCTTCGACTTGCCGCCTTCCGGGGCGTCCTTGGCGTCTTTCTTGGATTTGTCGGCGGCTGACACAGTGCGGGCTCCTGAAGGGGGTCTGCCCCTGAGGATGCAATCGCCGTGCCGAAACCGGGCGCCTGGCGCGCCGGGTGTTTGACAGTGCCGCCGCGCGCGGTGCGGACGTGGGCCGAGACCGTTGTGGGAGAAGGATCCAGGGTGGGGAGGGGCTTCAACCCCGACGCTTTTCGGAGGAAAGCGTCGGGGCTGAAGCCCCTCCCACAAAAGGCCTTACCCCGATCCGGCTGGCGGCAGCGCCGCCCGGATCAGGCGTAGGCGTCGAGCAGCCCGCGCTGGCGCAGCACCATCGCCGGAATCCCGACGCTGCCGGACAGGTCGTCGGCAAGCTCGCCGCCGCTGCGGCTGCCGCCCTGCGGCGTGCTCTGCGCATTGGCCTGCTGTTGCTGCGGCTGCTGCTGGCCGACGTCGGCCTGGCCGAGCTGGAAGCCGTGCTGGCCGAGCATGTCGCGCAGGCGCGGCAGGCTGTTCTCCAGGGCCTGGCGCACGTCGGCCTGGTTGCTGCTGAAGCTGGCGTTGACCTGGTCGCCGGTCATGTGCAGGCGCACTTCGACCGGGCCGAGCTCGGCCGGATTCAGCTTGATGTGGGCGTGACCGATCTTCTGGTCGGCCAGCCAACTGATACGCGCGCCCAGTTCCTCGTCGAACTGGTTGCCGTGCAGGTTCGGGGTCGGCGTCGGCGAGCCGCTGAACGGCTGCGCATCGGCCAGCCGCGCGGTGGCGTGCAGCGGCGTGGCCGCCGCGGTCGGCGCGATCGCGCTGGGATCGGCGGCGGGCGCGGCGTCGCCGCTCTCGCCGGTCTTGCCGCCGGCTGCGGCGGCAATGGCGGCCAGTGCCGCCAGCGGGGCCGCGGTCTCGGCACCGCCGGCCTTGTCGGCCGACCCGCCCTGCGCCAGCAGCATCGCGCCGAAGCCGCCGGCGGCCGAGGCCGGGGCGGTGCCGGCCGCCGCGGTGGCGGTGCCGGCGGTGGCCGCATTCGGATCGGTGGCGCCCGCCGCGGTCTGCGGCAGCGCGTCGCCGCCGCCGAGCAGGGCCGCGGCGCCATTGGCCACGGCGCCGGCGACGCCGACGGCCAAGCTCGCGGCCGCGCCCAGCGGGGTCGCCGTGGCCGCGGGCAGCACCGCCGCGCCAATCGCCGGCAACAGGCCCAGGCCGATCCCAGCCAGCCCGGCCGGCGGCCAGGCGCTCTCGTCCGGCTTGGCGTCGTTGTGGCTGTCCTCGGCCTTGCCCTTGTCCTTGCCCGAGGCCTTGGTCTCGGTGCTGCTCTTCTCGGTGTCCTGCGCGACCTTGTCGCCGGTCTGCGCGGTGCGCGCGGGATCGCTGGCGGCGTCGTCGGCGGCCGCCGGGCGCTTGTCCGCCTGGCTCTTGTCGGTGTCTTGCGCCGGCTTGGCCGTCTCGCGGGCAGCGGGCTTGGGCGCGGTGGTGCGCGCCGAGCCGCCGCCGAGCAGCTTGGCGAAGTCCTTGTCCTTGCTGCCGCTGCGGTCAAGGCCCTGGCTGTCGTTGCCGCCGCCGATCTGGCTGGCGCGGCCGCTGCCGCCCAGCGCGGAAAGCGCGTTGTTCATCGTCCGTCTCCGTTCTCGTGTTCGTCGGCGGTGGCCGCCAGGCGCGCACGGCGCGCGCCCAGGTCGTCCATCTCGCGCTGGCTGCGGCGGTCGTCGACCTTGCGTTCCTGCGCGCGGTAGCTGGCCGCGAGCTGTTCCAGCACCTGCTTGTCGCGGCTGGCCAGCAGCAGCCGGCTGCGCTCCATCTCCACCTTTTCGCGGTTGCGGTCCACGGTCTGGCACTGCTGCTGCACCGCGCTCTCCAGCCGGTCCAGGAAGGCGCGGCGGTTGGCCAACTGCGCCAGGCTGGTCGCCGCCATCTGGCTGTTGGCGTACTCCTCGGCGTAGCGGCGCAGTTCCTCCAGCCGCGACTCGTGGGTGGCCAGGGCACGCTGGCGCTCGGCGAGATCGCGGGCGACCTCGTCTTCGTGCTGCTGGGCCCGGCGGAGCAGGGGATCGAGACGTTGCGATTGCATCATGGCTTAGTTCTCGCGGTCGACCAGGCGCTTCAGGGCGGCCTGGCTGTGGGGCAGATCTGCGGCTTTGGCGACGTCCTGTCCGAGGAATTCCATGATCTCCGGCCAGCGCTCCAGCGCTTCGTCCACCGCCGGGTCGTTGCCGCGCTGGTAGGCGCCGATGGTGATCAGGTCGCGGTTGGCCGAGTAGGCCGACACCAGCCGCTTCAGCGAGCGGATGCGCAGGCGCCACGGCTCGTCGGCGATGTCCTGGACCACGCGGCTCACCGAGGACTCGACGTCGATGGCCGGGTACAGCCCGCTGTCGGCGACGCGCCGCGACAGCAGGATATGGCCGTCGAGGATGGCGCGGGCGGCGTCGGCGATCGGGTCCTGCGGATCGTCGCCTTCGGTCAGTACGGTGTAGAAGGCGGTGATCGAACCACGGCCCTTGGCGCCGTTGCCGGCGCGTTCGACCAGCGCCGGCAGCTTGGCGAACACCGACGGCGGATAGCCGCGGGTGGTCGGCGGCTCGCCCACCGACAGGCCGATCTCGCGCTGGGCCTGGGCGAAGCGGGTCAGCGAGTCCATCAGCAGCAGCACGTTCAGGCCCTGGTCGCGGAACCACTCGGCGATGGCGGTGGCGCGGTAGGCGCCATGCAGGCGCGCCAGCGGCGGACGGTCGGCCGGGGCGGCGACGACCACGGCGCGGCGCAAGCCTTCCTCGCCCAGCGTGGTCTCGACGAAATCGCGCACTTCGCGGCCGCGTTCGCCGATCAGCCCGACCACGATCACGTCGGCGGCGGTGTAGCGGGTCATCATGCCCAGCAGGGTGGACTTGCCGACGCCGGAGCCGGCGAACAGGCCCACGCGCTGGCCGCGGCCGATCGGCAGCAGCGCGTTGATCGCGCGCACGCCGACGTCCAGCGGGGTGGTGATGGGTTCGCGCGCCAGCGGGTTGATCGACACGCCGGCCATGCCCACCGAGCCTTCGGCGCGGATCGGGCCCTTGCCGTCCAGCGGCACGCCATCCGAATCGATGACCCGGCCGAGCAGGCCTTCGCCCACTTCCACGCCGCCGCGGCGGTGCAGCGGCACCACCCGCGCATTGGGCAGCAGGCCGTGGGTTTCGGCGCTGGGCATCAGCGAGGTGCGGTCGCCGGAGAAGCCGACCACTTCGGCGTCGACCCAGCCGCCGTCGACCTCGACCTTGCAGGTGGCGCCCATCGGCGCCTCGCAGCCGACCGCTTCCAGGGTCAGGCCGACCGCCCGGCGCAGGATGCCTTCGCGGATCAGGCCGCGGCCGGCGGCCGCGTCCAGGTCGAGCCTGCCCAGGCGGCCGGCCAGGCGCAGGTTGCGCGCATCCAGCCAGTCGGCGGGGTGGGTGCCGGACAGCGCACTCACAGGCCCGCTCCGGACTTGCGCATCACCGTCTCCAGGGCCGCGCGCAGGCGCGCCTCCAGGGTACCGTCGATGCGCACCGATTCGGCGTGCACGCGCAGGTCGCCGCGGCTCAGGCTCAGGTCCGGCACCAGCCGGATGCCCTGGTCCATCATCGTCAGCAACGGGGTCAACGCGGCGATGTCGTCCGGGTGCAGGCGCACCTCGACGTCGCGGCGCGCGCCGCCGACCGCGTCCAGGGCCTCGGCGACCAGTTCCGACAGCAGCACCGGGTCGGCCTGGTAGGCGCGGCCGACCAGGCTGCCGGCGATGCGCACGGCCAGTTCGCCGAGCGCGCCGACCACTTCGTTCTCCAGCCGCGCCAGCGGCCGCGAGAAGTTGTCCAGGATGCCTTCGATCTGCGCGGTCAGGCGGCGGATCTCGGCCTGGCCCTGGGCCAGGCCTTCGGCGTGGCCGCGTTCGAAGCCTTCGTGCTGGGCCGCGGCCTCGATCGCCTGGATCTCCTCCAGGCTCGGCGGGCGCAGCACCGGCTCGTCCGGCAGCACGTCTTCGTACGGCTGCGCCGCCGACAGCGGCGGGGCATCGAGTTCCGGCGCCAGCCAGCGCACCACATTGCCGTTCATACCATGGCCTCCGCACCACCGCCGCCGAGGCTGATCACGCCCTCATCGGCCAGGCGCCGCACGATCGCCAGGATCTCCTTCTGCGCGGCCTCCACATCGGCCAGGCGTACCGGGCCGCGCGCCTCCATGTCTTCCAGCAGGATCTCGGCGGCGCGCTGGGACATGTTCTTGGTGATCTTGTCGCGCACCTTGATGTCGGCGCCGCGCAGGGCCAGGCCGAGGCGATCGCCGCTGACCTCGCGCAGCATGGTCTGCAGCCCGCGGTCGTCCAGCTCCACCAGGTTGTCGAACACGAACATCAGGTCCTGGATGCGGCTGCCCAGGTCGGCGTCGATCTTGCTGATCGCCGCCAGCACGCCCTGGTCGGCGCCGCTGTCCAGGAAGTTGAGGATGTTCGCCGCGACCTTGACCCCGCCCACGTTCGAGGACTTCAGGTTCTGGTTGCCGGAGAACTGCCGCTCCATGATCTCGTTGAGTTCGTTGAGCGCGTGCGGCGGGATGCCGTCGAGGGTGGCGATGCGCATCAGCACGTCGGCGCGGGTGCGCTCGGGCAGCAGCTTCAGCGCCTCGGCGGCCTGGTCGTTGTCCAGGTGCGCCATCACGATGGCGATGATCTGCGGATGCTCGTTGCGCACCAGGTCGGCGATCGCGCGCGGATCCATCCACTTCAGCGTGTCCAGGCCGGTGGTGTTGCGGCCCAGCAGGATGCGGTCGATCAGGCTGCCGGCCTTGTCGGCGCCAAGCGCCTGCACCAGCACGTTGCGGATGTAGTCGTCGGCGCCCACGCCCAGCGAGGTCTTGCTGCCCAGCTCGGCATTGAACTCTTCCATGACCTTGTCGACCTGGTCGCGCGAGATGCCGCTCAGCGTCGCCATGGCGATGCCGATCTTCTGCACCTCCTTGGGGTCCATGTGCTTGAGCACCTCGGCCGCGTCGGCCTCGCCGAGCGACAGCAGCAGCACGGCGGCGCGCTGGGTGCCGTTCATTGCATTCGCATCAGGCTTCACTGGCGACCCATCCCTTCACGACCTGCGCCACGCGCTTGGAATCCTGTTTGACCGCTTCGCGGGCCTGGCGCAACCGTTCTTCGTAGGCGTCGGGCAGGGCGATGGCGGGGTTGCCGCCGGTGCCGCCGCTGAGGCTGGCGGTGTCCTCGCCCAGCGACGGCAGCAGCGGGTTGTCGTCGTCGAGCATCGACAGCTTGGCGTCGCGCGGTTCGTTGCCGTCGCGGTCGTGGCCGACCGATGCGGCCGGCGCGGGACCGGCGATCTGGCGCAGCGCCGGGCGCAGCACGCCGAACAGCAGCGCCAGCACCACCGCAGCACCCAACACCAGGCGCAGGCCGTTCATCACCCGCGGATCTTCCCACCAACCGGGCTTGTCGGCCGCTTCCGGCGCCTGGCGGACGAACGGGGCGTTCATCACCGAGACGGTGTCGCCGCGCTCGGCGTTGAAGCCCACCGCCTGCTTGACCAGGCCTTCGATCCGGGTCAGCTCGGCGGCGCTGAGCGCCTGCTCGGTCATCTTGCCCTTGGCGCCCGGGCGCATCACGTGGTCCACCAGCACCGCCACCGAGACGCGCTTGATGCGGCCGGCCGGCTGCCGGGTGTGCTGCAGGGTACGGTCCAGTTCGTAGTTGCGGGTGGCGCTCTTGGAACTTTCGGTCGGCGTCGCGGCGGCGGTCTGCTGGGTGCCGGCAGTGCCGGGGGCGGGCGGGGCGCCGGTGGCGCCCGGCTGGCCCGGCGCGCTGCCCGGCGAGTTGCTGGTCGCGCCCGGTGCGCCCTGCGGACCGCTGGTGCTGGTGCTGCTGTCGCTGACCTGCTCGCTGCGCAGCTTCGGCGGGTCGCCGTTGTACAGCTCACGGGCTTCCTCGACCACCGAGAAGTCCATGTCCACGTTCACTTCCGGGTTGACCCGGCCGGGGCCGGTCATCGGCTCCAGCAGTTCGCGGATGCGCTGGTTGTAGGCGCTTTCCTGGCGCCGCACCTGGTCGAACTGGGCGGCGTTGAGCGCGGCGTCGCTGTTGGGGTCGGCGATGGTCAGCATGCGCCCGCTCTGGTCGACCACGGTGACGCGGTCCGGCGCCAGGTCGGGGATGCTGGAGGCGACCATGTTGACGATCGCATCGACCTGGTTGCGTTCCAGGGTGGTGCCGCCGCGCAGTTCCAGCACCACCGAGGCGCTGGCGGCCTCGCGCTGGCGGGTGAACGCGCTCGGCTTGGGGATGGCCAGGTGCACCCGCGCCTCGCGCACCGGGCGCAGGCTGGCGATGGTGCGCGCCAGTTCGGTTTCCAGGGCGTGCTGGTAGCGCGCGTTCTCCACGAACTGGCTGACCCCGAAGCCGGGATCCTTCTCCATCACCTCGAAGCCCATGTTGCCGTTGTCGGTCAGGCCGGAGCCGGCCAGCTTCAGCCGCGCGTCGTACAGCTTGTCCTCCGGCACGGTGATCGCACCGGTGGCCTGGTCGAGCTTGAACGGGATCTGCGCGGTGCGCAGCAGGTCGGTGGCTTCGGCGGTGCCTTTCTCGTCCAGGCCGGTGTACAGCGGGGTGTAGGCCGGCTTCTGCGACCAGAAGAACACGAACAGGCCGGCCGCCACGGCCACCGCGATCATCGCCATCAGGCCGATGCGACGGGTGAGCTGCAGGCTCTGCAGGCGGTCGAACCAGGCGCCCGCCTTCTCGGTGTTGAATGTCTCTTTGCTGATCGCAAGCGCCATCGTCTTCTACCCTTACAGCGGCATGTTCATCACGTCCTGGTACGCCTGGACGAGTCGGTTGCGGACTTCCACGGTAGCGCGAAACGCCACCTGGGACTGTTGTGCGGCCAGCATCACCTTGGCCAGGTCCGCGCTGGGATCGCCCAGTTCGAAGGCCTTGGCGAGCTCGCCGGACTTCTGCTGGGCCTCGTTCACGCCGCCGATCGCGTTGCGCAGGGTCTCGGTGAAGCTGGGGCCCTGCACGCCCTGGTTGCCGGCCAGGCCTTCGATCGCATTGCTGCGGCCGACATCGCCCACCCGCGTCTGCGCCGCCTGGCCGACCTGGCCCTGGTAGCTGCGGATCTGCGAAAGGATGGAGCTGATGGAGTCGCTCATACGGTGAAGTCCCTGCCGGGAGGCGGCTTGCCGGTATGCAATGCAAGCGGTGTGCCGAAACGGCATTCACGTGCCGCGCGGCTCCCGAACGGGCAGGGGCGGGGAAGTCCAGCGGCCGGTGACGGGTTCCCGGCGCAGGCAGCATGGAAGGCGCGGGTTAGGCAGCGGCTGCGCGTCGGCAGGTTGACGCTGTGCGCGTCGTCACGGTCGGGCGCCGGCGCGGCGATCCTGGTTGGCGGGTGCTAGTCCGGCAGCCAGGCGGTCCGCCACTCCTCCAGGTTGTCGCCCTGCAGCAGCCAGTCGCGCTGCACCGCCGCGCGCAGGGCGGTGCCGGCCGCAGCGCGTGCGTCGGCGTCGGCCAAGTGCGCGCGGATCGCATTGACCCAGTCGCGGAAGCGGTTCTTGACCAGGGTCACCGGCAGTCCGCCATCGCGGTAGGGCGGCAGGTCGCTGGCCACCACCGGATAGCCGCAGGCGCCGTACTCGAGCAGGCGCAGGTTGCTCTTGCAGCGGTTGAACAGGTTGTCTTCCAGCGGCGCCAACGCCAGGTCCAGGCCCAGCGCCGCCAGCGCCTGCGGATAGCGGGCGAAGTCCACGCCTGCGTGCACCTCGTGCACGTGCCGGCGCAGCCGCTCCGGGCACAGGCCCATGAACACCCAATGCACCTCGCCGGCCAGCGCCTGCACCACGTCGGCGATCAGCTCCAGGTCGCCGGTGTGGCTGAGCCCGCCGGCCCAGCCGACCCGCGGCTTGGCCGAGCCGGACGCCCCCGGTGCCGGCAGGGCGCCCCACAACTGCGGCTCCAGCCGGTTGCGCACCACGCGGATGTCGCCGTGCAGGCCGGCCAGCGCCTCGGCCAGGTCCGGCGTGGAGACGGTGACCCGGTCCACCAGCGTGGCGGCACGCCGCAGCGAACGCAGCACGTCCTTGGGCATCTGCTCGCGATGCGCGCTCTTCAGCGGCAGATTGGGCAGGTAGTCGTCCAGTTCGTAGACCATGAAGGCCTTGCCGAAGCGGCGCATGCGCTCCATGCGCGCCAGTTCCGCGTCGCCCACCCGGCGCTGCAGCACCACCGCATCGGCGCCGATGCGCGCAAGCTCCACCGGGTCGAGCAGGCGTGCGTAGTACAGGCCGTCGATCTGCGCGGACGCGGCCAGCGCCTGGAACGGCTGGATCACCCGGTACTGCCCACTGCCGAAGGTGTCGCCCGGATGGGCGAGCACCCGCGGCAGCGGCTTCCACGACAGCGGCTGCCAGGAGAATTCGGACTCGGTGAGCTGGAATCCGCCAGGCTGGTCCAGGCCCAGGCTGGGCGAATAGGCCGGATCCTGCGCCAGCACCGGCAACCAGCGCTGCAACAGGGCCTCGTCGGCGGCGTCGCTGCGGGTAGCCGGGGCCGGCTGCAGCAGCAGCGCCTGCGGCGTCCACACGGTCCAGGCGCCCACCGCGGCCGCGCGCAGGCACAGATCCACGTCGGCGCCGCCCTCGGCGAAGCCGGCCGCGTCGAATCCGGACAGGTGTTCGAACAGCGCCCGCCGCACCAGCAGGCAATGCGCCGACACTGCGCTGTAGCGATGGGCCACCTGCAGCCGGCCCATGTAGCCGGGCTGGGCCATCGCTTCGCCGGCGAAGGCGTGGCCGGCGCCGGGCAGCAGCCCTGGCAGCAGGCCGGCGTGGGTGATGCGGCCGTCGGCGGACACGCCCTTGGCGCCGACGATGCCGACTTCGGGTCGCTGCGCGTGGTTCATCAGCGCGTGCAGCCAACCGTCCTGCACCGCGGCGCTGTCGGCATCCAGGAACAGCAGGTATTCGCCCTGCGCCTGGGTGGCGGCGAGGTTGTGCGCCTCGGCCAGGGAGACCCGCTGTTCCAGCGCGAACACGCGGATGCGGCCGTTGCCCAGTTCGGCCACCGCCTGCATCCACGCGGTGGTCTCCGGGACCTGGCTGGCGTTGTCCACCAGCAGCAGTTCGTAGGCCGGGTAGGCGGTCTGTTCGAGCAGGCTGACCACCGCGCGCTGTAGTGCTGGCAGGTTGTCCTGTGCCAACAGGACGATCGAGACCGGCGGTTGCGCGGGATGGCCGTAGTCGATGCGGAACAGGCCGCCCGGCAGCGGTTCGACCGTGGCCTGCGGATAGCCGCGGGCCTGCAGGTGCGCGGCGATCGCGCGCTGGCGCGCTTGGCTGCCGGCCTCGGCGCTGGCCGGCGTGGCGACCAGCAGCGGCTCGGGCAGATGCGCGATGCCGTCGCCGCCGTCGCGCAGGAACAGGCGCAGGATCAGTTCGAGTTCGCTGGCGCCATCGTAGGCCGGGTCGAAGCCGCCCAGCGCCTGCACCGCGGCGCGGCGGAACACCCAGTGGCCGGCCGTGGCCAGCGGATTGCCCAGCAGCAGGTCCAGGTCCGGATCTGGCCGCAGCAGCGGCGCGAGGGTGTCCGCATCCACGGCCAGCCATTCGTCCGCATACAGCGCGTTGCATTGCGGCTGCTGTGCCAGTTCCAGCAACAGCCGCAGCAGGCCGCCGGCGTAGAAACGGCTGCCGGCCGCCACGCGCAGGCACCAGTCGCTGGCCGGTGACGCGTCCAGCGCGGCGGACAGCGCCGCGGCATCGGCCTCGGCCGGCAGCGGCGGCAGGCTCCGGACCCGCGGGTCCGGCCACGCTGCGCTGGAGGTGTCGCCCAGCACCAGCGCCTGCACCTGCGCGAACGCCGCGCCCTCCAGCAGCAGGCTGTCCAGGGTCGCCGCCAGCGCGGTGCGCTCGGCGCCACGTGCGTCGACCAGGACAGCCAGCCGCGGCGCGCCGCCGAGGGCGGCCAGGCGCGCGTCGAGCAGGTCGCGTTGCGCTGGCGTCACTGTCCGCCGCGCCTGCCAGTCGCGCAGCGCCGCTTGCACGCAGACGCGCGCGTAGGCGTCCTGGATCGCCTGCAGCAGGTCCACCGGCGTGCCCGGGCCGCCGGCCAGCGGCGTCACCGTGACCTGGCGGACGTCGCCATTGCCGCGGTACCAGCCCATCGCGCGCACGCCCTGGCGGAAGTTGGCATGGCCCTGGTCGCCGATGCCGGGCTGGTCGCGGCCGGCCTGGCTGTATTGCTCCTCCGACACCCGGAAGCGGGTCAACGGCCGTGCCAGCAGCGCCAGGTGGCCGCGATGCAGCAGCTTGGCGTACAGCGCCAGGTCGCCGACCCAGTTGATCACCTTGCCGGCCAGCGTCATCAGTTCGTCGCCGATCTCCAGCAGGTCGCTGCGCCGGCACAGCACGCAGCTGGGCTCGCCGACGAAGTTGATGGTGTGGTCGGCCAGGAACGACAGCAGCTCCGGCCCATCCAGCAGTACGTCGCCGGCGAACGGGAAGGCCGTGGCCGGGATGTCCTCCAGCGGCGCGCCGTGGCTGTCGATGCGCTGCCGGCGCGAGGAGGCCAGCAGCACGTCCGGCGCGGACTGTATCGCCGCGACCAGTGCGGCCACGCAGTCCGGCGCCAGCACGTCGTCGTCGTGCAGGAACTTCACGTACTCGCCCTGGGCCAGGGCGATGCCGCGGGCGGTGCTGCCGAGTTCGCCGTAGCGCTCCGGATTGCGGTGGTAGCGGATCGGGAACCGGGCAGTGGCCGCACGGCGTTCCACCACCTCGGCGAGCGCCTCGGTCGGGTTGTCGTCGCAGATGACCAGTTCCAGCGCCGGATAGGTCTGGGCCAGCACGCTGTCGAGCGCCTGCTCGAAGTAGCGCAGCTTGTAGGCCGGCATGACCACGCTGACCAGGGGCGGGTGGGGCATGAACGATGGACCGTGTCGGGAGGGGGCGCGGAGCGCACGCCGCGCCCGATCCATCGCGGATGCAACAACCATGCCGCTCGTCAGCCAGGTTGCAGCCGACATGGCTGGACCGCCGCGCCGCGATGGTTCCCATTTGTTACTGCCCGTGCGAAGCGGCAGAGGGAGGCCAGCGCGCCGCTAGCGGTCGCGGCAACTCATTCCACGTAGAGCACGGTGTCGTAGAAGTACAGCGAGTACTGGCGCAGGCGCAGCTTGGCATCCGGCAGGATCCGGTCCAGTTCGGCGACGATGTCCAGCAGGTCGAGCGCGTGGTGGTAGCAGGTGATGGCCATGCGCGGGCGGCAGCGCCGGATCAGTTCGGTGGCGCCGCGCAGCACCGTGGGCTCGAACCCCTCCACATCCATTTTCAGCAGGGTGGCGCGTTCGAGCACGTCGTCCAGGCGCAGGCAGGCGACGCGTGCGGCGCCGCTGCCGTCGAGCCGGCTGCCCATGGTGCCCTGGGCATCGAACGCGAGGGTGCCGGCGACATCGGCGACCGCCGCGTTGTACAGGGTGGTGCGGCCGCCGTCATCCGCAAGCCCTTGCTGCAGGGCGGCGAAGTTCTCCGGGTCCGGCTCGAAGGCGTGGATGGCCGCATAGCGGTCGCGGGCGGCAACGCGGAACTTACGCACGGTGTCGCCATCGTAGGCGCCGATGTCCACGTAGTGCTCGTTCGCCGCGATCCGGATCGGATGCGGGTTGCCCTGGAACATGGAGAAATACTCCTGTTCGCCCGGACACAGCACATCCAGCAAGGGTCGCCGATCGCCGTTCATGCGCATCTGCAGCACCGCATCGAGCGTCCGCACGCTCAGGGCGTCGGCCAGGCGATGGCGCACGGCGTCGAACCGTTGCGCATGCGCCAGCGTCTGCGCGCGCGTCGTCGGTCCGGTCTCGTAGATCAGGGTCATGTCCAGGGCGTACATGAGCTCCGGCAGATCGACGGCGCGGCCGCCGACCTGCTGCACCAACTGCGCAAAGTGCAGCCAGGTCGGGATCGAGTAGCCGCAGTTGATCGCGGGCAGACGGGCCAGGCTTGGGTCCTGACGCAGCGCTGCCGTCGGCAGCACCGCGTCGAAACCGTCGACCGGCATGGCCTGCGCATGCAGGACGTCGTCCAGCGCGAGGATGCTGATTCCCGGCGCTCTGGCGAGCAGCGCCGTGGCCGCAGCGGACGCGAAAAGTTTTCCAAGATGGGAGCTCGGGGCCAGGAAGATCGCACCGCCAGCGCGCTTGCAGGCATCGATCAGGTCGGCTTCGCGCTGACGCGCGGCCAGGTGGTCGGTCATGGGTCCACTCGAAAGGACGCGCCATCGGAGGCGCGCGGATGCTGGGAAGACGGATGCGAGGGGCGTGTCGCGTCGTAGCGCAATCAGGCCGCACGGCGATCGCCGCCCGCGAGCGATCCTAGCGAAGCCGGCTGCGCCAGAATCGTGCATGCATCCCAGCCCGGCGTGCTGTCGCACTTCGCGCCGTTTTGGGCAAAGTGAATCGACGAGGTCGGCACAGCGACGCCAATCCGTTGCTGGCGGAAACGCATATGTTCAAGAACACCACGACGCGCGCATTCGCGCGCGCCTGCGTCAACGCAGGATGCGGGCGCCGCCAGGCATCAGTGCGTCGTGGAAACAGCGGTCCGGCAACACGTCCGGCACGGTACCGGGCAGCAGCCATTCGCAGTGACGGCCGATCTTCGCACCGCTGCGGGTCATGCTGCCGCCGCCCAGGGTGCTGCCCTGACCGATCTGGGTGCCGCGGCCGAGGTGCACGCCGGCATGCAGGGTGACGCAGGCGCCGACGCGCGCGTCCTGTTCGACGATCACCTGGCGTTCCAGCCAGCTGCCGGCGCCGATGCTGCTGCCGGCCGCCAGGTTGCAGCCGGGGCCGACATGCACGTTGCCGAGCAGGCGCACGCCGTCATCGACGTGCGATTGCGGCCACACCAAGTCGATGCTGCCGTAGCCGGCCAGGCGCACGTCGGCGAGCAGCTTGTGCCGCGACTGGTTGACCGCGCGTTCGTCCATGGCGACGAACACGTCGGTCGCAGCGGGCGCATGGTTGGCGTGCAGGGCGCCAAGATCGAAGTTGTAGCGGTCCGGCGATTCCAATGCGATGACGACGTGGTCCAGCCCGCAGGCCTGCGCGGTGCGTTGCGCCTGCTCCAGCGCATGGCCCTGGCCGATCAGCACCAGCGTCTTCATGCCGCTTGCTCCAGCACGTTGGCGCGGTACCACAGGTGCTGGCGCACCAGCTCGGTCTCGTAGTCGCCGTGCATGAAGGAGCGCGAGTGCGGACCCAGGCCGGCCTGCAGGCGTTCCAGCACTGCGGTGTCCTCGGCGATCACCTGATGCTCGATGCGCATCAGTGTGCTGAGCAGGGCGGTGAAATCGGTCCGCTCGCTTTTACGCCGGGCGGTGGCCACCCACAGGTGGTAGTCGGTCTCGTCGGGCGAGACCGGGTCGTACTGCTGCAGCACGAAGGAGTCGCCACGCACGCTGTAGAAGTTCACGTTCGGATAGAGGAACCAGTTGTAGAACGCCGAATCCTCGCCGTAGCGCTCGCACAGCGGCCGGTACCAATGATCCTGCACCGCGATCTCGGCCTTGGCCGGGAAGCTCAGCGCATGCAGCGGGACCGGATCGCCGCCCTGCAGCAGTTGTTCCACCACCGAGGGGACTTCGGCGGGCCGCTCGACGTGCGCCGAGGGCTTGGGCGCCGCAGTCATCAGCGGGTTGAAGGTCTTGGGATGAATGAACGGGATATGGTTGTAATCCTTCACGTTCTCCATGTTGAGCTTCCAGTTGTAGCGCACGCGGTGGCAGCTGTAGATCAGCTGCGAATCCACGTGCGATGCCGCGGCGCGCAGGGTCTCCAGGAACGCAGGCGCGAACTGATCCTCCAACGGCAGCGGGTGCTCGGCCATGTTCACGAACAGCAGCTCGCCGACCTGCTGCACCTGCAGCTTGGTCAGGCAGATGCCGGCCTTCTCCTCGGCGGTGAACTGGTACAGGCCGGAGTTGGGCATCCCGCGCAGTTCGCCCTCGGCGCCGAACGACCAGGCGTGGTACGGGCACACCAGAGGACGCTTGCCGTGCGACTCGGTCTGGATCGCCGACTGCCGGTGCGGGCACTGGTTGAGGAAGGCGCGGATGCCGGCCTCGGTGCGCTGCACCAGCACCGGCACCCCGGCCACCTGGCGCGCGAAGAACTGGTTGCGCTCGCGCACCATGGAGGCGAAGCCGACGAAGATCCACAGCTTGCCGAACAGCCGCTGTTGTTCCAGGCGCAGGCTGTGCGGGCTGATGTAGTGCTCGGCGTCGAGGGCGTGGCGGGTCATGCGGAACGGCGTCCTGGGTGCTGGGTCAACGGCTGAAGATCGTACGCGCCGGATTCCCGGCGACGGTGACGTTGGGCGGCACGTCCTTGACCACCACGCTGCCGGCGCCGATCACCGCGCCGTCGCCGATCGCGATGCCGGGCAGCACGGTGGCATGCGGGTGGATGACCACGTCGTGGCCGATGCGCGCGCCGCCACCGATGAACACGAAGTTGCCGATCTGCACGTAATCGCCGATCACCACGTCGTGGCCGACGATGGTGGTGGCGAGGATGGTGACGAATTCGCCGATGCGGCTGTCCGCGCCGATCGACACGCCGACCTCGAACAGGCTGCCGCGTCCGATCGGCGTCTCCGACGCTTCGCGCAGGCGCGGGCGCAACACCATGAAGTCGGCGCCGCGCTCCAGCAGCGGTCGGCTGTAGCGGCGGCGCGCGGCCGGATCGCCGAGCGCGCAGACGAACAGGTCGCCGGGCACCGGCTGGTAGGTGTCCGGGTCGCCGAGCAGCGGCCAGCGCAGGCCGGCGCCGAGTGCGTTGCGGCTGTCCAGGAAGCCCTTGATGTCCCAAGCCTGGCCGTAGCCCGGATCGTCGTTGCAGGCCATCGCTGCGATGCCGCGGCCGAAGCCGCCGGCACCGACGATCAGCACGTGTTGCGGCGGCGCATCGCTCATGCGAACTCCACGCCGCCGTCCATGCTGAAGGCTTGGCCGGTGACCTTGCTGCTGGCGTCGGAGAGGAAGTACAGGCAGGCCAGGGCCACGTCCTCGGGGTCGCCGATGCCCAGCGGATAGCGCTTGCGGCTCTCCTCGAACCAGGCCTTGTCCTCGTTGATCAGGGTGGTCTCGACCAGGCCCGGGCACAGCGCATTGGCGCGGATCTGGCGCCGTGCCAGTTCCAGCGCCAGCGGCCGCAGCATGCCGATCAGCGCCGCCTTGGAGCCGGCGTAGGGGCCGACGCCGACGGTGCCGGTCAGCGCGGCGATCGAGGCGAGGAAGACGATGGAGCCGCCGGGGCGCAGCGCTTGGCGCGCGAGCAGATGGCGGGTCAGCATCGTCGGCGCGACGTAGTTGATCGTCATCACCTCGGTGAGGAAGCGCTCGCTGACCAGCTTCATCGGCGACAGGCCGCGGATGCCGGCGCTGTGCACCACACCGTCGAGCGGCCCGCTCTCGGTGGCCAGGCGCTGCACGGTGGCGGCGTCGCACAGGTCGCCGGCGAACAGGCGGTGGCCCTCGCCCGGCAAGGCGTCGAGCAGGGCCTGCAGCCGCGGCAGGTCGCGGCCGGCCACGAGCAGGTGCGCACCGGCGCCGGCGCAGGCCTTGGCCACCGCCTCGCCGATGCCCTTGGAGGCGCCGGTGACCAGGATGCGCTTGCCGTGCACGCCGTACAGCGTCTTCAGCAGCGCGGCGGGCGTTTCCGCAACGGACATGGGGGTCTCCGGGCTCATAGGCGAATCGGCAGGGACAGCCCGCCGTCGATGGTCAGGGTGCTGCGGGTGATCCAGCGGCTGGCGTCGGACAGCAGATAGGCCGCGCCGTTGGCGACATCGGCCGGGTCGATGCGGCCGAGCGGCGTCAGGGCGATCTTGTCGTCCATGTCGGCGGTGCTGCCCAGCCTGCTCAGCATCGGCGTGTCGACGTAGCCTGGGGCGATGCAGTTGGCGCGGATGCGGTGCCGGGCCTGTTCCAGCGCGAAGGACCGCACCGCGGCCTCCAGCGCCGCCTTGGACCCGGCGTAGCCGGCGCTGGCCTGCGGCGCGGCGCGCGCGGTCAGTGCCGAGACGTAGACCAGCGAGGCGCCTTCGTGCAGCTTGCGCTTGGCCAGCAACTGCTGGGTCAGGACGACCGGTGCCAGGTAGTTCACCGACAGCATCTGCTGCAGGTGCTTCTCGGCGGCCATCCGGAACGGCACCAGCGCGGCGATGCCGGCGCACGAGGCCAGGCCGTGATAGCGCTCGGCCGCCTCCAGCAGGCGTGTCCGGGTCGCGTCCTCGGTGAGGTCGCCGACGACGCTGCGGTGGCCCTCGCCGGGGAGCGCATCGGCGACCGCCTGCAGACGTTCCGCGTCGCGCCCGTTGAGCACCAGCGTCGCGCCCAGGCGCGCGCACAGACCGGCCACGGCGGCGCCGATGCCCGAGGAGGCACCGGTCACCAGGAGGGTCTTGCCCTGCAGCCCGAAGGCATCGGTCGTTGCAGAGAACGCCATCGTCAGGACTCGATCAGGTCGGGGAACACCGCGCCGTCGATATCGACCAGGCAGGTGCCCCAGGACAGGCCGATGCCGAAGCCGCACAGCAGCACGCGCTTGCGGCCTGCTTCCAGTTGCTTGTTGATTCGCGCGGTCATGGTCACCGGCAGCGAGGCGCCGCTGGTGTTGCCGAAATCGTGCAGGGTGGAAGGCACCTTTTCCGGCGGCAGGCCGAGCTTCTTGCGGATGGTTTCGTTGATCATCCGATTGGCCTGATGGAACACGAAGTAGTCGATCTCGTCCTTGGACACGCCGCTGTAGTCGAGCAGCTTCTGCACCGCCGGCGGCACCCGCTGGGTGGAGAAGCTCAACACCGCCACGCCGTCCAGTTGCAGGTCCACGCCGCGGTGCCAGTGGTCGTGCTCGTCGGCGCGGTACGGGATCAGGTGCTGCACCCCGACCGGTTCGCGGTGGCCGCCGACCGGCAGGATGATCGCGCGGTAGCCGCTGCCGTCGCTGTTGAGATCGAAATGCATCGGCGCCGCATCGGCGCTGAACTCCAGCGCGGTGGCGGTGCCCGAGTCGGAGAAGATCGGATCGTCGAAGTTGGCGCTGCGGTCGCCCACCAGCAGCAGGCCCTTCTTGACCCCGCCGGCGGCGATCATCGAGCCGAGCAGGTTGATGCCGAACGGGTAGGCCGAGCAGCCCAGATTGACGTCGAAGGCCACGGTGGCGTGCGACAGGCCCAGGCGGTCCTGCAGGATGATCGCGGTGGCCGGGATCGGATAGTCGGGCGACTGGGTGACCACGATCAGCGCATCGACCTCCTCGCGCTGCCACTGCAGACGCTCCAGCAGCACCTGCGCCGCGTCGAAGGCCAGGTCGGAGAAGCATTGCCAGTCCGCGGCCATGCGCCGGGTCTCGATGCCGATGTTGCGCACCAGCCGCTCGCGCTCGGAGCGGATCTGCGGCCGGCAATCGGTGAGGTTGGAGACGACGCGCTTGGGCACGCAGGTCGCCATGCCGGCGAAGCGCACGTTGTGCAGCGTGGAGGTCGGCATGCTACGCCCCGGTCAGCTGGTAGAGATCGCCCAGGGTGACCACGGCGGCGAGGTGCTCGCCGGTGATGGTCTTGCCGTACTCCATGTCGAACATCACGATCACGCCCAGCGCGGCCAGCGAATCCCACTCGGGCAGTTCGCGCAGGACGGTGTCCATGGTCACCTCGACCGGATTCTGGAAATCCGTGGCCGACAGGAAATTCTCGATAAACGTCTCTTGGCTCATGCTGCGGGTTCCACGGGTTGGGCGAAGGAGGGAAGGGCGAGGGTGCTGGCGGAGTCGGACGCGGGCATGACGCCGCCCGCCGCGGCAATCAGGTCGACGATGGCGTCCACCTGGTCGGCCGCCAGTCCGGGGAAGATCGGCAGGCACAGCACGCGGTCGGCCATCTGCCGGGCCACCGGCAGGCCGGCCGGGGCGGAGGAGGGCAGGCTACGGTACATCGGGAAATCGCTGATCAGCGGGTAGAAATAGCGGCGCACCAGGATGTCGTGGCTGCGCAGCAGCCGGTGCAGTTCGTCGCGGGCCAGCGGGAAGGCATCCTCGACCAGGATCGGGAACGAGGCGTAGTTGGACAGCGCCGGCGCCCGTGGCGCCAGGCAACGGATGCCCGGCACCTGCGCCAGGCGTTGCCGGTAATGCGCGTCGATCGCCCCGCGTTGTGCCAGCGCCGCATCGATGTGCTGCAGTTGCAGCAGCCCGAAGGCGGCGTTGATCTCGCTCATCTTGCCGTTGATGCCGGTCGCCACCACCGTGGTCTCGTCGACGAAACCGAAGTTCTTCAGACGGCTGATGCGCTGGTAGGTCTTGGCGTCCGGGCAGACGATGGCGCCGCCCTCGAAGGTGTTGAACACCTTGGTGGCGTGGAAGCTGAGCACGCTGAGGTCGCCGTGGCGCAGGATCGAGCCGCCTTCGTCCTTGACCCCGAACGCGTGCGCGGCGTCGTAGATGACCTTGAGGTTGTAGGTGTCGGCGATGCGCTCGATCGCGCTGGTGTCGCAGGGCGTGCCATAGCAGTGCACCGGCATGATCGCGGTGGTATGCGGAGTGATCGCCGCCTCGATCTTGAGCGGATCCAGATTCATGGTCTGCGGATCGATGTCCACGAACACCGGCTTGATGCCGCGCCACAGCAGCGAATGCGCGGTGGCGACGAACGAGTACGGCGTGGTGATGACCTCGCCGGTGATGCGCAGCGCCTGCAGCGCGGTCAGCAGCGCCAGCGTGCCGTTGGTCAGCAGCGCCAGATGGTTCACCCCCAGGTACTCGGCCAGCGCCTTTTCCAAGGCGCGGTGCATGTCGCCGCCGTTGGTCAGGATGCGGCTGCGCCAGATCTGCTCCAGATAGGGGACGAACGCCTCCAGGGGCGGCAGCAGCGGGCTGGTGACGGGGATGGACATGGGACCTGCCTGGCGACGGGTGGAAGTCCCCGGTGCGGAATGCGCCGCCCGGTGCTATGGAAACGTGAAGCAAGCCACATGCCAAAGAGGCTGTCTACTGCCGTGACGCCTCCCGGGAGGCAGCGACTGGCAGGACAACGGGCCGCGTGGCGAACGGTGATCGCGGGATGCGCGGCAGCGCCCACGATGCGCCGGTCGTGCCGCCGCGGGGATCGATGACAGGGGAGGGAGGTGCGTCGCGCTGGAGGCTGGCGCGCCGGGTGCGGCCGCACCCGGCGCCGTGCGCCGGCTCAGCTGGCCAGTTCGGTCTGGTCGCGGTCGATGCCGTACTTGCGCAGCTTCTCGACCAGCGTGGTGCGTCGCAGGCCCAGCAGTTGCGCCGCATGCGCGACCACGCCCTGGGTGCGCTCCAGCGCCTCGTTGATCAGCGCCAGCTCGATGTTGGCCATATGTCCGCGCAGGTCCAGGCCGCTTTCCGGCAGTGTCGCCGCGGCCGCGGCAGGCGCATCGGCATCCGCGCCGCCCGGCTTGCCGCCGGCGTGCAGGTCCACCACATTGGGCACGCGGCGCGCATCGGCGGCGATCGGCGCCGGCGGCGCGGACACGTCGATGGACGAGGCGAAGTCGCCGCGGTAGCGTGCCGGCAGGTCCTGGACCCGCACCAGGCCGCCCGGATGCAGCACCGCCAGACGCTCGACCAGATTCGTCAACTCGCGCACGTTGCCCGGCCACTCGTAGCTGCGCAGCGCCTGCAAGGCCTCTTCGGAGAAGCGCACTTCGCCGCGTCCGGTCCGCGCCAGCTGCGCGGCGATGGTGTGCACCAGCGCCGGCAGGTCGTCGCTGCGCTCGCGCAGCGCCGGCATCTCGATCGGGAATACGTTGAGCCGGTAGAACAGGTCCTCGCGGAACTGGTTGCCGGCGATGCGCTCTTCCAGGTTGCGGTGGGTGGCGGCGATCACCCGCACGTTGCAGCGGATGGTGACGTTGCCGCCGACCCGCTCGAAGCTGCGTTCCTGCAGCACGCGCAACAGCTTGACCTGCATCGGCAGGCTCATGTCGCCGATCTCGTCGAGCAGCAGGGTGCCGCCCTCGGCCATCTCGAAGCGGCCCTTGCGCGCGCTCAGCGCGCCGGTAAACGAGCCCTTCTCGTGGCCGAACAGTTCGCTCTCGAGCAGGTCCGGCGGGATCGCGCCGCAGTTGATCGCCACGAACGGGCCGTCGCGGCGCGGCGACTGCTGATGGATCGCGCGCGCCACCACTTCCTTGCCGGTGCCGGACTCGCCCAGCACCAGCACGGTGGTGTCGAAGGCGGCGACCTGGTCGATCAGCCGGCGCAGGCGGGTGACCGCCGCGCTGGTGCCGGTCGGGCCGTTGTCCTGTGCGGCACCGGCCTGGTGCTCGGCGTCCAGCCGCTTGAGACTGGCGCGGCGCAGCAGGGTTTCCAGTTGCGCGTGGCGCAACGGCGCTTCCAGTTGCCACACGTTGGCTTCGTGCAGACCGTGACGCTGGGCGAAGGCCTGTGCATCGCCGTTGAGCAGCAGCACCGGCGGCGGCAGCGAACTGCGTGCCACCCAGCCGAAGAAGGCATCGGCCTGCTCCTGGTCGTCGAGCCCGCCGACCAGGATCGCCATCCATTCGGTCTGCCGGTGACGGCCGGGCTGCACGTCGGCGACATCGGTGACCCAGCGCGGGTTGAGGTCCATGAATTCGAGCAGGCTCACGGTCCGCTCGGCGCGCACCGCATCGTCATCGATCACCAGGATCCGCGATTCGCTCATGCCGGCACCCCTTCGGTCCGAAGCCCCTCCAGGATCGGCATCACTTCCTGGATGTAGGACAGCTTGCTGACGAAGTTGTCGGCGCCGGCGCGCATGGCATGCTCGCGGTGCTCGGCATCGTCGAAATGGCTGGCGATCACGATGTACGGCGCCTGGTCCTGGGTCTTGATCAGGCGCGTGGCCTGCAGGCCGCCCATCTCCGGCATGGCCAGGTCCATCAGCACCACCTGCGGCCGCAGCGACTCGGAGCGCTCGATGGCCTCCAGGCCATTGGCGGCGCTGCCGATCACTTCCATCCACTCCAGCTTGCGGAAGTGGCGCATGGCGGCGTTGATGAAACCTTCGTGGTCGTCGACCAGAAGCACGGACAGTTTGTTCATATGCGTCGTTTTTCCTTAGCCCACACGGGCCAGCAGCGGTTTGCTGCCGCGGCGGCGTTCGCGTGCGGGAGCGATGTCCAATTGTTCACGATACTTGGCAACTGTGCGCCTTGCCACGTTTACGCCCTGTCGCGACAGCAGCCCGGCGATGGCCTCGTCGGCCAGGGGCCGCCCGGCCGGCTCGGATTCGATCAGGCGCCGGACCATGGCCCGCACCGCCTGCCCGGACACCGCGGCGCCTTCCAGGCGCACCGCAAAGAAGTGCTTCAGCTCGAAGGTGCCGCGTGGGGTCTGCAGGTACTTGCCGGTGGTGATGCGCGATATCGTCGACTCGTGCATGCCGATCGCCTCGGCCACTTCCTTCAGGGTCAACGGCGCCATCGCTTCCTCGCCCTTGACCAGGAACGCCGACTGGCGCTCGACGATGGCGCGAGTGGTACGCAGCAGGGTTTCGTAGCGCATCGACAGGCCGCGGGTCAGCCAGCGGGCCTCCTGCAGCATTTCGCGCAGCGGCTGCGCGGCGTCGCCGGCCTCGGCCAGGGCGCGCTCGTGCATCGGGTTGACGGTGACGCGGTGGGTGGTGGCCGGGTTCAGCGCCACCCGCCAGGTGCCGTCGGCATGCCAGGCGACCACGTCCGGCAGCACATGGCCAGCGTCCTGCGGCTGCAGGCTGTCGCCGGGCCGCGGCTGCAGCGACAGGATCAGCCGCACCGCCTCGCGCACGTCGTCGGTCTCGGCATCGAGCTGGCGCCCAAGCAGGGCGTAGTCGTGGCTGGCGAGCAGGTTGAGGTCGCCCTCTAGGATGCGCGCGGCGAGATGGCGGCCGGGCACGCGGCCGGGCAGGTCGCTCAGCTGCGCCTGCAGGCACTCGCGCAGGTCGCAGGCGCCAAGGCCGGCCGGGTCGCCGTGCAGCAGGCGCTGGCGTACCGCTTCGGCCTGCGCCACGGACAGGCCAAGGCGTGCGCTGGCCAATTGCTGCAGGGTGTCCAGCGGGCCGTCCAGGTAGCCGGCATCGTCGCAGTGTTCCAGCCAGAACGCGGCGGCTTCCAACTCCAGTGCCGGCAACTCCAGGGCCAGCCGCTGCAGCACGCGCAGGTGCGGATCGGTGGACTCGCCGGCGGCGATGCGCTGCATGCGGTCGTCTTCGCCGTCGTTCCAGCCGGCGGCCGGGATGTCCCACATCGAGGATTCGGGCAGTTCGTCGAACGCCGCCGTTTCCAGCGCCGCATCCTCGTGCTTCACCAGCGGCTCGATCACGCCCTCGGGCTCTTCCAGTTCGAGCAGCGGATTGGTCTCCAGCGCGCGGCGGATTTCCAGTTCCAGTTGCATGCCGTCGAGCTGCAGCAGCCGGATCGACTGCAGCAGTTGCGGGGTCAGATGCAGTTGCTGGCCCAGTTGGGCGGAAACGGTCGGCTTCATGCGGACTCCCTCGGTTCGGCGCCAACCCTCTGGCGCCCGTGGAACGCATACTGCTTGTCGCCCGACGGTAACAGAATCAGGGGGTTCCTGAGTAGAGTGGGTAAATTCCCGACAGGGTGTCAGGGATTTCCCGACCTGCGGGTGGTGAGCGCCGGACAGTCGACGGCGCAATGCCTTATCTGGCGGGCCTCGCCGGGAGCGGAACCCCCTGCTGACCGGTTAAGGCAAACACCATGCCAATGTCCCGTGTCGGGATGTCGTCCCCAGTTCAGCTCAGTTCGCCCTGATGGCGCGCGGCCAGCAGGACCAAGTCATTGGCGCGTCGGCAGCCCAGGGACTCCATCATCCGTGCGCGATGGGTCTCCACGGTCTTGACGCTGATGCCCAGGTCCGAGGCGATTTCCTTGTTGCTCTGGCCGCGGCCGATCTGGCGCAGGATCTCGCGCTGCCGCGGCGACAGGGCGGCGATGCCCACCGGACGCTCGCGGCCGAGCATCGGCGCGATCATCTTGGAGGAGATCTGCGGGCTCAGGAACACCTGGTTGGCGCTGGCTGCACGCAGCGCCAGCTCCAGTTCCAACGGGGCGGCGTCCTTGACCACGAAGCCGGTGGCGCCGCGGTCCAGTGCGTCGCGCACGTGCACCGGGTCGTCGTGCATCGACATCATCACCACCCGGGTCTTGGGCGAGCTGTGCAGCACGTCGGTGAGCGCGTCCAGGCCGCTGCGCCCGGGCAGCGACAGGTCCATCAGCACCAGATCGGGGCGGTGCAGGGTGGCCAGGTCCACGGCCTGCTGCGCGTTGCTGGCCTCGGCGACCACGTCGACGTCCGCAAACGTCTGCAGCAGCCGGCTCAGGCCGGCGCGTACCAGGGTGTGATCGTCGACGATGATGACTCGCACGGTGAGGTCCTTCTATTCAGATCCGCACCTTAGCCGAGCCGCTCGCCGCCGCCAACCTCGTCGCGGTGGCCGGGGCGGCGGGAGCCGGCTCAGCGTGCGCGCCGGCTGTCGGCGATCTGCCGGCGGTGCAGCCGGAACAGGTGGCGTTCCAAGGCCTCTTCCAGGCCGGGCGGCTGTGTCTCGAACCGTAGCCAAAGTTGCACGACGCCGGCGGTGGTGGCCTCGGCCAGTACCCTTACCGGCAGTTCCAGGTGGTCCGGCAGCCAGTCCGAGGGCTGCAGGCGCAGCAGGCCGGCGGCGCCGGCGCTGGCGCCGGAGCGCGCGCCCAGGTCCAGCCGCACTCCCCGGCGCGACCAGCACAGCGGCCGCAACGGCAGGGCATCCTCGTGCTGGCGGGCCAGCCGGCTCAGCAGCACCAGCATCAGGTCGAGCTTGGCCTCCATCCGCTGGGTCTGCGCGGTGGCCTCGCTGCGGTCGTCGCTGCCGTCCTCGCCGCGCAGATCCTCGATCTGCGCCAGGCTGCGCAACAGCGCCTCGCCGGCAGCGAGCCGGCCGGCGCCGTTGCCCAGGCGGAAATCCGCGGGCAACGCCAGTTCGCAACTGAGGGTGTCATGGAACAGTTCGGCGTCGGCCGGATGCTGTGCGGCGCCGTCCGAGCCGGTGTTCATCCCAGCAGTCCGGCCTGCGAATAGAGCCGCGCGGCATGGCTGGACTGGCGGCTGCTGCGCAGCCAGGCCGCGGCATGGTCGCGCTCCATGCGCATCTGCGCGGTCACCGCCTGCTGCAGGGCGAGCAGCGGCTTGAGCGCTTCGCGCGAGCGGTCGGCGCCGTCCTGCTGCAGATACGCCTGCAGGCGCCGCTCGTGGTCGGCGATCATGGCTTGCGCCAGTGCGTAGTCGTCGCCACGCAGGACCTCGCGCAACTCGTGCAGGTCGTTATGCAGGTCGGCGAGCTGGATGCTCACGACGCGTTCGCCGTGGCCAGTTCGCGCTGCTGTGCGGGAATCGCGGCCCAGGCCGCGTCGATCTCGCTGAGCAGTTCCAGCGCTTCGGTCAGCGCGGCGTCGTCGTTGTGCAGGTTGGCTTCGGTCAGCCGGTGCATCACGTAGTCGTAGAGCGCCGACAGGTTGCCGGCGATCTCGCCGCCGGCCTCGTGGTCGAGCGAGCCGTTGAGATGGCCGACGATGGCGCAGGCCTCGCCGATCGCCTTGCCCTTGCGCGCCTGGTCGCCCTGCGCGAGGCAGGCCTGGGCCTGGCGGATGCGCTGGCAGGCACCAGCGAACAGCATGGCGACCAGCTTGTGCGGATCGGCATCGGTGACGCTGGTGGAAATGCCCATCTTGCGATATTGCTCGGCGTACTGGCGGCTGGAACCGTACATGGAAAACTCCTCGGTGGATCGGCTGGCCTCCGCGCCGTGCCGGTGAGCGGCGACGCTGTGGTTGCTGCGGCCAATCCGTAATGACTGTCGATACTCTTCTATCGGCCGCAACGCGTCTCGACTTGAGCCGTGCGGCCGCGTGCGCGTCAGCTGAACTGCTTGGTCAGGCCGTCGCTCACGCTCTGCATCTGCGTCACCAACGTCTCCATTGCGGTGAAGCGCGCGGTGTACTGGTCGGTCAGGGTCTGCATGCGCTTGTCGAGATCGCTGAGCTGGTCGGTCAGATCGGAAATGTGCTTGTTGAGCGCGTCGGTGCGTTGGGTCAGCGTGCCGCTGGTGCTGTCCAGATTGCTCTTCAGCAGCGTGCTCATGCCGGTGCCGAAGCTGCCGTTGTTGCCGAGCAAGGTCTTGGCCGCAGACGGATCGGCCGCCGCGGCGGTATCGAACTTGGCGCTGTCGAAGCTCATCACCCCGTCCTTGTCGATGGTCACGCCCATCGCCATCAGGCCGCTGACGTTGTCGCTGACGAGCCGGCGCAGCGACTGCTGCAGGCCGCGCACCATCGCATCGCCGGTCATCGGCGAGGCCTTCTTGTTGGTGGCGTCGTAGGCGCTGGACGACTTGAGCACGCTGTTGGCGGAGTTGTAGGCGCTGACCAGGGCGGTCAGATTGGCCTTCAGCGGGGTGTTGTCGTTGGTGATGTTGAGATTGAAGGTGGTGCCGGCCACCGCCTTGGTGAGGTTGATCGCCACACCGGGCACCAGGTCGGCGATGGTGTTGCTGCTGGAGGTGCGCTGGAAGCCGTCCACCTTCACCACCGCGTCGGCGGCGGCAATGGTCTGGGTCAGGCCGCCGCTGTTGCCGGGCGGGTAGGTGAGATTGGCCAGGCCGCCGTCGCCGCCGGAGGTGGTGATGGTCAGCGCGCCCTTGGTGCCGGTGTCGACCGCGTTGAGCACCAGGTGGTCGCCATCGTCGGCGGTGACCACGCTGGCGGTCAGGCCGGCACCGTTGGCGGCCTTGTTGATGAAGGCGGCCACGTCGCTGAGCTTGCTGCCGGCATCGACGTTGACATTGAGCGTGGTGCTGCCGTAGGCGATGGTCAGGGTGCCGCCGCCGACCACGGCGCCGCTGGCGTAGGCCGACGAGGTGAGTTTCTGCGACTGCGCCAGCTTCACCACTTCGATGCCGTACCGGCCGGCATTGGCGCTGGAGGTGACGGTGGCGGTATAGCCGGCGCCATCGTCGATGGTCGCCTTGTAGGCGCCCTTGTCGGCGCTGTCGGACACCGTGCTCATCGCCGTCTGCAGGTTGGACAGCGCGCTCTTGATCGTGCTCAAGGACGACAGCTTCGCACTGGAGGCGGTACCGTCGCGATTGATCCGGTCTTCCTGCGGCTGGCGTTCCTTCGATACCAGTTTGGCGACGAAGGTCGGGATGTCCAAGCCTGAGCCGATTCCAGTGGTGGACATGGTGGCGGTCCTTGAGGTGGCCGGCGCGCGGTGCGCCAGCGGCTGAGGGGAGTATCGGCGCGCGGGGACGCTTCTTGAGCGTCGTCCGCGCGTCGCGACGGCTCCCCCTGGCAATGCAAATCCTGTGCCGCGGCGAGGCGTCAAAAAAAAGCCCCTCCTTGCGGAGGGGCTCCGGTGGTGCGGTGCGGCGGGCGACGCTTAGCCCTGGAGCAGGCTCAGCACGCTCTGCGGCGCCTGCTTGGCCTGGGCCAGCATCGCGGTGCCGGCCTGCTGCAGGATCTGCGTGCGGGTCAGCTCGGCGGTTTCCTTGGCGTAGTCGGTATCGCGGATGCGGCTGCGCGAGGCCGACAGGTTCTCCGAGGTGGAGCTCAGGTTGGCGATGGTGGAGGTGAAGCGGTTCTGGATCGCACCCATGTCGGCGCGCGAGGAGTTCACCGAGGTCAGCGCGTTGTCGATGATGCTCAGTGCCTTCTGCGCGCCCTGGAAGGTGGAGATGTCCACGTCCGCCAGGTAGTTGGTGGTGCCGGCGGTAGCAGTGGCGCTGGCGGCGATGCCGGCGTTGCTGAAGGTGATGCCGGTGGCGCCGGTGGCCGAGCCCGCGGTGAACGAGAAGTCCTGGCCGCCCTTGACCGATTCCAGCTTCAGCGCGCTGGTGGTCGGGTCGATCGAGGCGTACACGCCGGTCTGCGCCAGCTTGTCGTTGATCGCCGAGGCGATCTTCTTGGCGACATCCGCGCCGGCGTCGCCGTTGGCTACGGCGACCGAAGCGATGCTGACGCCGTTGACGACCATGCCGGAAAAGCTGCCGCTGGCGGTCGCGGTACCGGAGGCCAGGGCGGCCGAGCCGGTCTGGGTGGCGGCGAAGCCGGCCTTGCCCAGTGCGCTCGCGCTGGCGTTGACGATGCTGTTGATGCCGATGGTCTGGCCGGCGTCGGCGCCGACCTGGAACAGCGCGCCGGAGAACGAGCCGTCCAGCAGCTTGGTGCCGTTGAAGTTGGTCTGCTTGGAGACGCGGTCGATTTCCGAGGCCAGCTGTTTGACTTCCGAGTTCAGTGCGCCGCGGTCGGTGGTGGAGTTGGTCGCGTTGGACGACTGCACCGCCAGTTCGCGGATACGCTGCAGGTTGTTGCCGATTTCGACCATCGCGCCTTCGGCGGTCTGCGCCAGCGAGATGCCGTCGTTGGCGTTGCGCGAGGCCACGTCCAGACCACGGATCTGGGTGGTGAAGCGCTCGGAGATCGCCAGGCCGGCGGCGTCGTCCTTGGCGCTGTTGATGCGCAGGCCCGAGGACAGGCGCTGGATCGTCGTCGCCAGGCTGGCGCTGGTGGTGTTGAGGTTCCGCTGAGCGTTCAGCGACATTACGTTGGTGTTGATGACCTGTGCCATTTGGATACCTTAATTTTTAACGTGTGATATGGCTTCCGCTGCGAGGGCTTCTAATGGCGTAGAAGCCCTCGGCGGTGCATCGCGGCTTGCTGCGCTTAGCCCTGGAGCAGGCTCAGCACGCTCTGCGGTGCCTGCTTGGCCTGGGCCAGCATCGCGGTGCCGGCCTGCTGCAGGATCTGCGTGCGGGTCAGCTCGGCGGTTTCCTTGGCGTAGTCGGTGTCGCGGATGCGGCTGCGCGAGGCCGACAGGTTCTCCGAGGTGGAGCTCAGGTTGGCGATGGTTGAGGTGAAGCGGTTCTGGATCGCACCCATGTCGGCACGCGAGGAGTTCACCGCCGTCAGCGCGTTGTCGATGATGCTCATCGCCTTCTGCGCGCCCTGGAAGGTGGAGATGTCCACGTCCGCCAGGTAGTTGGTGGTGCCGGCGGTGGCGGTGGCGCTGGCGGCGATGCCGGCGTTGCTGAAGGTGATGCCGCTGGCGCCGGTGGCCGAGCCCGCGGTGAACGAGAAGTCCTGGCCGCCCTTGACCGATTCCAGCTTCAGCGCGCTGGTGGTCGGGTCGATCGAGGCGTACACGCCGGTCTGCGCCAGCTTGTCGTTGATCGCCGAGGCGATCTTCTTGGCGACATCCGCGCCGGCGTCGCCGTTGGCCACGGCAACCGAGGCGATGCTGACGCCGTTGACGACCATGCCGGAGAAGCTGCCGCTGGCGGTCGCGGTGCCGGAGGCCAGGGCGGCCGAGCCGGTCTGGGTGGCGGCGAAGCCGGACTTGCCCAACGCGGCGGCGCTGGCGTTGACGATGCTGTTGATGCCGATGGTCTGGCCGGCGTCGGCGCCGACCTGGAACAGCGCGCCGGAGAACGAGCCGTCCAGCAGCTTGGTGCCGTTGAAGTTGGTCTGGCTGGAGACGCGGTCGATTTCCGAGGCCAGCTGCTTGACTTCCGAGTTCAGCGCACCACGGTCGGTGGTGGAGTTGGTGGCGTTGGCCGACTGCACCGCCAGTTCGCGGATACGCTGCAGGTTGTTGCCGATTTCGACCATCGCGCCTTCGGCGGTCTGCGCCAGCGAGATGCCGTCGTTGGCGTTGCGCGAGGCCACGTCCAGACCACGGATCTGGGTGGTGAAGCGCTCGGAGATCGCCAGGCCGGCGGCGTCGTCCTTGGCGCTGTTGATGCGCAGGCCCGAGGACAGGCGCTGGATCGTCGTCGCCAGGCTGGCGCTGGTGGTGTTGAGGTTCCGCTGAGCGTTCAGCGACATTACGTTGGTATTGATGACCTGTGCCATTTGATATCTCCTCTAAGCGATTTGTCCGGCAACCCGTTGGTGCCTGGAGCCTCCGCAGGGGGCCATCAATTGGCCAGTGCCGCTGCTGATACAAGTAACGGCGGCCGGCGCGCAACCTTTAGTGATTTACTGCCGAAAATTTGGCGTTCCGGCGATTTGCGCGACACCAGAATCGTGGCGAAAGGCTTGTTTCGGCCGCGCGTTGGCAAACTTTAGGCTTCTCGCCCAAGTCCGGGAAAAAGCGGCCCGGATCTCGTCGAGGGCGATGTGCTCGATGCTCTCGATCGTGTGTCGCGTCGCCGACGCGAACGTTTGACCTGCCGGCATGCAGCGTGTCGTGGCGCAACGGCTTGGCCATCTCTCCTTCTATCTGTCTGATCGCTTTCCGACTGTCCTTGGCGATGAACTGGAAGGCGTGTCGGTCGTCTGGCGATATGGGCCATGCCGGGGTGCTTTCAGGTCGTGCAGTGCGTTCGTGCCCATCGTCATGCCCCTGCGTGCAAAACTGGCGTCCACCGTTCGAAGAAGGACATGATCTCGACCCACGTACGGTCTCGGCCTGCCCACCACAGCGCTCGCGTGTGCTTCGCATCGACGACCAAGCATTGCAGGCGGCGCCGGGAGCGCGGCCGCGGTCACCGCCAACTGCTGCACGCCATCCAGTCCACTGGTCACGGGGCGCGCAACAGCCCCGGCGGTCGGTGGTCGTGGCTGTCTTTCGTCGATCCCGCGTAACGCGTCGCATGCACCGGGATCACCGCGGATCGCATGGCCACGCCGTCAGCTCGCCACCGCCCGACCAGGCAGGGCAGGTTTCGCTCTCGGCGTCGAGGACTGCAACGCGCGGAGATGGCTGTTCATCCGGGATGCGACGGCCCGTGGCGGAAAGAAGGAACAAAAAAGGCCCCTCCTTGCGGAGGGGCCTCGGTGGTGCGGTGCGGCGGGCGACGCTTAGCCCTGGAGCAGGCTCAGCACGCTCTGCGGCGCCTGCTTGGCCTGGGCCAGCATCGCGGTGCCGGCCTGCTGCAGGATCTGCGTGCGGGTCAGCTCGGCGGTTTCCTTGGCGTAGTCGGTGTCGCGGATGCGGCTGCGCGAGGCCGACAGGTTCTCCGAGGTGGAGCTCAGGTTGGCGATGGTGGAGGTGAAGCGGTTCTGGATCGCACCCATGTCGGCACGCGAGGAGTTCACCGCCGTCAGCGCGTTGTCGATGATGCTCATCGCCTTCTGCGCGCCCTGGAAGGTGGAGATGTCCACGTCCGCCAGGTAGTTGGTGGTGCCGGCGGTGGCGGTGGCGCTGGCGGCGATGCCGGCGTTGCTGAAGGTGATACCGGTGGCGCCGGTGGCCGAGCCCGCGGTGAACGAGAAGTCCTGGCCGCCCTTGACCGATTCCAGCTTCAGCGCGCTGGTGGTCGGGTCGATCGAGGCGTACACGCCGGTCTGCGCCAGCTTGTCGTTGATCGCCGAGGCGATCTTCTTGGCGACATCCGCGCCGGCGTCGCCGTTGGCCACGGCGACCGAAGCGATGCTGACACCGTTGACGACCATGCCGGAGAAGCTGCCGCTGGCGGTCGCGGTGCCGGAGGCCAGGGCGGCCGAGCCGGTCTGGGTGGCGGCGAAGCCGGACTTGCCCAGCGCGGCGGCACTGGCGTTGACGATGGTGTTGATGCCGATGGTCTGGCCGGCGTCGGCGCCGACCTGGAACAGCGCGCCGGAGAACGAACCGTCCAGCAGCTTGGTGCCGTTGAAGTTGGTCTGGCTGGAGACGCGGTCGATTTCCGAGGCCAGCTGCTTGACTTCCGAGTTCAGCGCGCCGCGGTCGGTGCTGGAGTTGGTGGCGTTGGCCGACTGCACCGCCAGTTCGCGGATACGCTGCAGGTTGTTGCCGATTTCGACCATCGCGCCTTCGGCGGTCTGCGCCAGCGAGATGCCGTCGTTGGCGTTGCGCGAGGCCACGTCCAGACCGCGGATCTGGGTGGTGAAACGCTCGGAGATCGCCAGGCCGGCGGCGTCGTCCTTGGCGCTGTTGATGCGCAGGCCCGAGGACAGGCGCTGGATCGTCGTCGCCAGGCTGGTGCTGGTGGTGTTGAGGTTGCGCTGAGCGTTCAGCGACATTACGTTGGTATTGATGACCTGTGCCATTTTGATATCTCCTCTAAGCGATTTGTCCGGCAACCGGTTGGTGCCTGGAGTCTCCGCAGGGGGCCATCAATTGGCCAGTGCGGCTGGTGATATAAGTAACGGCGACAGGCGCGCAACCTTTAGCGATTTACTGCAGGAAATTTGCCGTTCCGGCGGTTCGCAAGCGGCCTGGAACAGGGCGGAGAGCCTTTCTCGGCCGCGGTCCTGCAAACTTTAGTGCGTCGTGCGAGTTGTCTACTCATCGAATGGCGATGGCGATCTTTTGTATAACGCAAAAGGCCCGGAGGCGTCGCCGCGCTCCGGGCCTTTTGGTATATCCAGTTTATCGCTTGATTACCCGAGCCGGTCGAACAGCGACATCTTCTGCATCTGGGTAAAGATGGTCTGTGCCGCTTTCAGCGCCGACTGTTCCAGCTGGTACTGGGAAATGGCCTGCGCGTAGTCGAGGTCGCGCAGCGAGGACAGGGTGGTCTTCAGGGTCACGTCGTTGGCGGCGCGCAGGTCGGTGGCGTTGTCGATCGCCGCGAGCTGGGCGCCACCGGCGGCGCGCGCGTCGATCATCTTCGACGAGGCCTGGGTGATGTCGCGCATCGACGATTGCAGGCCGTTCTGCAGCGCCGACTTGGCAGCGGGGGTGATCGGATCGGTGTTGAGCAGGTTCACCAGGTTGCTGATGGTGGAGAACACGTCCTTGGTGGTCGACGGCCCGATCTGGAAGCTGTCGCCGGCGGCGGGTGCGCCGTCCACGCGCATCTTCAGGCCGGGCAGGCCGATGCTCTCGCCGGCGGCATAGGTGCCGGTGTTGACCACGGTGCCACCGCTGTCGCGCACCTCGTAGGTGGTGGCGGCGGTGAACACGACGCTGTAGCTGCCGCCGTTCCAGGCGCTGCCGGAGCCGTCGCGGCTGAAATCCAGCAGCAGGCCGGTGCCGGTGTTGCCGGCGGCCGCGTGCGCGTCGACGGTGCCGTCGCCGGTGGGCACGCGCATGAAGATCTCGCTGCCGGGCAGGGTGTCGGAGACCTTGGTGTCCGGGGCTACTTCCACGCTGCGCTGGGTCTGGTTGCCGCTGTAGACCACGTTGCCGGCGACCACGGCGAACGGCGCGGCGTCGTCGGCGGTGCCGCCGAACAGGTAGCGGCCAGAGCCGTCGGTACTGTTGGACAGGCTCAGCAGGCTGTCGTGCAGGGTCTTCAGTTCCGCGGCGATGGCCTTGCGGTCGGGGGTGGTCAGCGCCGAACTATTGGCTTCCACCGTCAGATCCTTGACCCGGGCCATCAGGTCGCCGGCCTGCGACAGTGAGTTCTCCTGCAGGTTGAGCCGGTTCTGCACGTTGTTGGCGTTGTCGCCGAAGCGCGCCAGCGCGGCCACCGTGCGATCCAGGCTGACCGCGGTGCCCGCGGCGACCGGGTCGTCGGCCGCGCTGACGATGCGCTGGCCGGTGGACAGCTGCTGCTGCAGGTGCGAGATCGTCGCCTGCTTGCCGAGCATGGTGTTGAGCGACTGATTGAAGATCATGCCGCTGGAGATGCGATTGCTCATCGGACCGCGCTCAGGATGGACTGGAACAGGGTGTCGGCGGTGGAGATCAGGCGCGAGGCCGCCTGGTAGGCCTGCTGCAACCGCAGCATGTCCGCCGCTTCCTCGTCGAGGTTGACGCCGGACAGCGAGTCGCGCGCGTCCTGCGCGCTGCTCTGGATCACGTCCTGCGCGTCGGCGGCGTACTTGGCCTGGCGTGCCGCCGAGCCGACCGTCGTGGTCAGGCCCGCCACTGCGCCGTTGAGGGTGATGGTGCCGCCGTTGAACGCCTTGGCATCGTCCAGGTTGGACAGCAGCAAGGCGTTGCCGTTGTTGCTCGAGCCGACCCCGGTCGGACCTATCGCGAAGCTGTCGCCGGCGGACGGCATGCCGTCCATGGTCAGGCTCCAGCCGTTGGCGCTGATCGTTTGCCCCGCGGTGTAGGTCTGCGGCGCGCCGCCATTGATCGAGTAATGGCTGGAATCGATGAAGGCGATGTTCGCCGGCGTCAGCAGGTTGGCGTTGCTGGCGTTGGTCGCGGTGACATTGCTGACCTTGCCGGTGCCCAGGTTGCTCAGCGTGGCGCTGGCCTGGATCGGCGTCGCCGCGGCGATACGCGAAGGGTCGGTGATGGCCACCGACAGCTTGCTGATGGCGTTGGCCGTGGGCTGCAGCAGAAACTTGTCGCCGCTGGCGGCGGTGCCGGACACCTGCAGGGTCACGCCGTTGACTACGAACGGGTCGGCGCTGGAGCCGGAACCGGTCATGGGGACGCTGGCGCCGGTGTCGGCGCGGCTCGCGCTCCAGGCGGTGCCGTTGTAGGTCAGCAGCAGGTTCTGCCCGTCGAGCTTGCTCAGGTCGCTGACGTTGGCGGTGAATGCCGCGGTACCGGTGTTGGCGCTGCTGCCGTCCACGGTCGGCGGCGGCAGATTGAAGAAATCGCCGCCCATCTGCCCGTACAGGTCCATGCCGGCATGGTGCTGCTGGTTGTAGCTGCTGGCCACGCCGGTGGCGATGCGGCCGAGTTCGGCCTTGGTCGGGTCCAGGACGGTGCTGCGGAACTCCAGGAAGCCGCCGATCTGCCCGCCCAGCGCCTTTTCGCTCAGCGGGGTCGAGCCGCCCTGGGTCTTCACCGCGATCTGCAGCCGCTCCGGCTGGTAGGGATCGGGGCTGGCGACCAGCGTCGAGGCGTTGGTGCCGACCACCATCGCCTGGCCGCCGGAGGTGTAGACGTTCATCATCCCGCCGTCCTGCTGGATGACGCTGCCGCCGGTGTAGCCGATGAGCTGGCCGATCATCTGGTCGCGGCGGTCGAGCAGGTCCGGCGCGGCGGCATTGGCGTTGGAGCCGATCTGGCCGTTGAGCTTGGCGATCTCGGTGGCCAGGCGGTTGGCTTCGGCGGTGCCGGCCAGCAGGCCGTTGTTGACCTCGCTGCCGAGCGAATCGAGCTGGCCGTTGAGCTGCTTGAAGCGGGTGACCAGCGAATTGCCGGCGTCCAGCAGGTTCTGCCGGTTGGCGCTGGCCGAGGCGTTGGAGGACAGGCCGCTGGTGGCGTCGAAGAAGTTCGACCACTGCCCGGCGATGCTGGTGGCCTTGTCCGAGAACAGGCCGTCGACACGGCTGGACAGGCTGGACAGCTGCTTCAGTCGCGCGACTTCGCCGGTGCTGTCGAACAGGCGCGAGATCGCCAACTGGTCGGCGACGCGGGAGACGTCGGTGATCTGGGTACCGTTGCCGATGAACTCGCTGCCGTACTGGCTGGGGACCGTGGTCGCGAACGTCGTCCGCTGCCGGCTGTAGCCGTCGGTATTGATGTTGGCGACGTTGTGGCTGACCGTGGACAGGGCCCGCTGGAAGGCGAGCAGGGCGCCGGTACCGGTGGAGAGGATGGACATGGGCGGCTACCTCAACGGCGCACGAGGCCGGACGAATCGACGGTACTGGCCAGCACGCGCTCGATGCCGCCGGCGGCAGCGCTGCCGATCGCGGCGACCGCGCGGCCGATGGTCGGGCCGCCGGCGATGGCGGCGATCTTGGCCGCGTAGGCCGGGTCGGTGGCGTAGCCGGCGCGCTGCAGGCCCTGGGCGAAGCCGCGGATGTCGGTGCCGGCCTTCAGCGCCTGCTGGTAGCGCGGATTGGTCTTCAGCAGGCGCACGTAGTCGGCAAAGCTCTCTGCCGGCGAGGAATAGGCACGGAAATCGGCGGTCTGCGATTGCTTGACCCCGTCCACGTACTCGTGGGTACCGGTGGTCACGCGGTCGCCGCTCCAGCCGGTGGCCTTGATCCCGAACAGGTTGTTGGAACTGGCGCCGTCGCCGCGGGAGATGCCGCGTCGGCCCCAGCCGGTTTCCAGCGCGGCTTGCGCGACCAGGGCGCGTGCGTCCACGCCCAGTTCCTGCGCGGCCTTCTGCGCATGGTTCCAGATCTTGGCGACGAAGCCTTCGGGAGTGCGCTCGCCGAGGCTGGCCGCCGCGGCGTTGGCGGCCGCCGCGGCACTGGGATCGATGGCGGTGCCGCTGTCGGCGGCGGCCTGCACGTTCGACCAGCGGTCGTCGGCGCCGGCCCAGGACATCCCGGCGCTGCCGTCGGCCGGGCTGCTGCCGATGGCCTGATGCATGGCGCTGCTCTCGCGGCCGGCGATCATGTCCAACACCTGCTGCTGCGGGGCGGTGGCCGCCTCGGCGCCGCTCCACGGGCCGACGCCAGCGCCGGCGGCGGCACCGGCGCCGAGCGCGGCTTCGCCCTGCAGCGGCATCGGACCGTTGCCGGACTGGCCGGACACCAGCGAATAGGCCTTGGCCGCCTTGGCCGCGCCCAGCGACGTATTGGTGGGCGTGGCTGCGGCCGGCTGCCCGCCGCCCAGCTGCTTGGAGATCATCGCCGCCAGGCCCAGCCCCTTGCCGTCGGTCAGTCCCTTGGCCAGTTGCTGGTCGTACATGTCGCGGAAGGTCTGGTTCTCGCCCGGGAACAGCGAATTGCCGAAGCTGGCCTCGCGCATGCTCTTGACCAGCATGTTGGCGAACTGCCCTTCGAGCTGGCGCGAGACCTTGTCGATCTTGGCCGGATCGTTCTGGGTAGAGGCGTGCAGGTCGAAGGGAGCGGCCGAGATACGCATGTCAGATCACCTCCAGCTCCGCGCTCAGGGCACCGGCCTGCTTGAGCGCTTCCAGAATCGCGATCAGGTCGCCAGGAGCGGCGCCGACCTCGTTGACCGCCCGCACGATCTGATCCAGCGAGGTGCCGCCCTCGAACTTGAACATGCGGCTGCCTTCGTTGGTGGCGGTGATGGTGGACTTGGGCGTGGCCACGGTCTGGCCGCCGCTGAGCGCATTCGGCTGGCTGACCTGGGTGCCTTCGCTGATGGTCACCGTCAGCGAGCCGTGCGAGATCGCCGCCGGGCTGACCCGCACCTGCGAGCCGATCACCACCGTGCCGGTGCGGGCGTTGACCACGACCTTGGCCGCTGCCGCACCCGGCGACATCTCGACGTTCTCGATCCGCGCCAGCAGGCCGATGCGCGCGCTCTGGTCGGTGGGCGAACGCACCGCCACGGTGGAGCCGTCCACCGCGTGTGCGCTGCCCGGGCCGAAGGTGCTCTCCAGCGCGGAGACCATGCGCGAGACGGTGGTGAAATCGGGCTGATGCAGGTTCAGGGTGATCTCGCCGGTGTTGCCGAACACGTCCGGCAGCGCACGTTCCACCGTCGCGCCGTTGGGGATCAGGCCGACGCTGGGCACGTTCACCGAGATCCGCGAACCGTCCTTGCCCTGCGCGCCGAAGCCGCCGACCACCAGGTTGCCCTGGGCCACTGCATAGACCTGGCCGTCGGCGCCCTTCAGCGTCGCCATCAGCAGCGTGCCGCCACGCAGCGAGATGGCGTTGCCGATCGAGGAGACGGTGATGTCGATGGTCTGGCCCGGCTTGGCGAATGCAGGCAACTGCGCGCTGATCGCCACCGCGGCGACGTTCTTCAGCTGCGGATTGACATTGGCCGGCACGTTGACGCCCAGCTCGCCGAGCATGTTCTTCAGGCTCTGCACGGTGAAGGGCGCCTGGCTGGTGCGGTCGCCGCTGCCGTCCAGGCCGACCACCAGGCCGTAGCCGACCAGCGCGTTGTTGCGCACGCCGCCGACCTGGGCCAGGTCCTTGATGCGTTCGGCCGCGGCCGGGGCAGCCAGGCCCGCGCAAAGGGCGACGGCGGCAAGCAGGCGGCAGGGCAGGTACAGGAGAGTCATGGCGGGCCTCAGTACGGCGAGATGCGCGAGTTGAAGAAGCGGCTCAGCCAGCCCATCGCGTTGGACTGCGCGACCGCGCCGCGGCCGCCGTAGGCGATGCGCGCGTCGGCCACCTTGCTGGAAGGAATGGTGTTGTCCGGGGCGATGTCGGCGGCGCGCACCACACCCTGCACCTGCACCAGCTCGTCGCCCTGGTTCAGCCGCAGGTTCTTCTGGCCCTGGATCACCAGGTTGCCGTTGGGCAGGCGCTGCATCACGGTCACGGTGATGCTGCCCTGCATGGTGTTGCTCTGCGCGGTGTTGCCCTTGCCGGCGAAGCTGCGATCGCCGCTGGTGGAATTGTTGAGGATGTTGGTGCCATTGACGGTCAGCGGCGCGCCGAGCAGGGTCGGCGTGGCCATGGTCACCGCATCCTTCTTGCTGATGCTGGTGTTGGCGGTACTGCTGGCGTTGGTGCTTTCGACCAGGGTGATGGTCAACAGGTCGCCGACATCGCGGGCGCGGCGGTCCGAATACAGCTGCAGGCCGGGGCCGGCGGCGTAGATCGCACCGGCCGTGGGTTGCGCCTGCGGCGCCATCACCGGCGTGATCGGCGCCATCGGCGCGTACGGACGCACGTCGCCGGCGGCCACGCCCAGACCGGCGCAACCGCCGAGCAGGACCGGCAGCAGCAGCGCGGCGGAGAAGGAGAGAGAGGACAGGCGCGACATGGCGGATTCCGGAGGCGAGGGGATCAGACGTTGTTGTTCAGATAGCCGAGCATGGAGTCGGTGGTGGAGATGGCCTTGGCGTTCATCTCGTAGGCGCGCTGGGTCTCGATCATGCTGACCAGCTCTTCCACCACATTGACGTTGCTGCCTTCCAGCGCGCCCTGCGCGATCTTGCCCAGGCCGTTGAGGCCGGGCGTGCCGTTCGTCGCCGGGCCGGAGGCGGCGGTTTCCACGTACAGGTTCTGGCCCTGGGCCTGCAGGCCGGAGGGGTTGATGAAGTCGGTGAGGGTCAGCGAGCCGACCTGCAGCGCGGCAGCGGTGCCGGTGACCTGCACGCTGACCGTGCCGTCGGCACCGATGGTCACCGACTGCGCGCCTTCCGGGATCTGGATGCCCGGCTGGATCGCGTAGCCGCTGTTGGTGACCAATTGGCCCTGCGCATCGATCTGGAAACTGCCGTCGCGGGTGTAGGCCGTGGTGCCGTCCGGCATCTGCACTTCGAAGAAGCCGCGGCCGTTGACCATCACGTCCAGGGCGCGGCCGGTCTGCTGCTGGCTGCCCTGTTCGAAATCCTTGGCGGTGGCGACCACGCGCACGCCGGTACCGATCTGCAGGCCCGAGGGCAGCTGCGTCTGCGAGGAGCTGGCGCCGCCGGGCTGCCGCACCTGCTGGTACAGCAGGTCCTCGAAATTGGCGCGGTCGCGCTTGAAACCGGTGGTATTGGTGTTGGCCAGGTTGTTGGAGACGACCGACATGCGCGTCTGCTGCGCATCCAGTCCGGTCTTGGCGACCCACAAAGCCTGATTCATGACCCGAATTCCTCTGATGGTGGCCCCGGCACGACGCGCCGGGGGCGCAGGGAGTGATGCATGTGCCGTGCCAAACCGGCGCCGCTGGCGCCGCGGCGTGCCTTAGCCGTTCAGACGCAGCAGGGTGTTGGCCGACTGCGCGTTCTCGTCGCCGTTCTTGATGACCTTCACCTGCATTTCGAACTGGCGTTGCAGCTGGATCATCTGCACCAGTGCGCCGGCGGCATCGACGTTGCTGCCTTCCAGCACGCCGGTGTGCAGCGAGGCGCCGGTGGCGGGCGCGAAGGCCTTGGCCGGGTCGTCGCTGACGTTGCGCATCAAACCGTCGGCGCGGCGGGTGAGCTGGTCCGGCGGCGCCTGCACCACCTTGAGCGTGGCGATGGTGCTCATGGCGGTGGGCGCTTCGCCCAGCGGCACGATCGACACCGTGCCGTCGTTGCCGATCTCCAGCGACTGGTGCGGCGGAATCGCCACCGGATTGCCCTGGTCGTCGAGCACGGCATGACCGCTGGCGGTGACCAGCTGGCCATTCGGGGTCAGCGCCAATTCGCCGCCGCGCGTGTAGGCCTCCTTGCCGTCGGAAGCCTGCACCGCCAGCCAGCGATCGGTATCCAGCGACACGTCCAGCGGATTGCCGGTCTGGTGCTGCGCGCCGACGGCGCGATTGAAACCCTGGTCGATGTGCACCGCATCGATGCGCGACGGATAACCGGCGCCGGGAATCCGATACGCTTCGGTGTTGTCCAGCGCCGCCTTGAACCCGGAGGTCTCGACGTTGGCCAGGTTGTGCGACACCGTGGCCTGCGCCTGCAGCGAGGCGCGGGCGCCGGTCATGGCGACGTAGAGGGCTTTGTCCATGGGTGTGGGCCGTGATTCGAGAGGAGGGATTCGGGATTCGAAGGAGCGGCAGTGCCGCGGACGATCGGAAGTGGTGGCTCAAGCTGGCGCCCGGTCGACGGGACGCCAGCGGTGACGAATCACCAATCCCGAATCACCAATCCCGGCCTTAACGCATATTGATGATCGTCTGCGTGACCTGATCCTGGGTCGAGATCACCTGGGAGTTGGCCTGGAAGTTGCGTTGGGCGACGATCATGTTGACCAGCTGTTCGGTCAGGTCGACGGTGGAGGATTCCAGTGCGCCGGACTGCACGCTGCCGAAGTCCGAGGTCGCCGGTGCGCCGGTGCGGGCGATGCCCGAGGCCGAGCTTTCCGCCCAGGCGTTGTCGCCGAGCGAACTCAGGCCCTGCGGATTGACGAAGTTGGTCACCGCGATCTGGCCCAGCGCCTTGTCGGCGTTGTTCGAGTAGCGCGCGTAGACGATGCCCTTCTCGTCGATGCTGATCGAGTTGAGCTTGCCGCTGGCGTAGCCGTCCTGGGTCGAGCCGCGCAAGGCGAAGGCTTCGCCGTACTGGGTCGAGCCGAACACGTTCAGGTTCAGCGACAGGGTGCCCGCGCCGGTGCTCGGCGTGAAGGTGCCCAGCGCGATCTTGCCGTCGGCCGGGCTCACCAGCGCGCCGCTGTTGGAGAACTGCAGCGTGCTGGCGCCGCCGGCGGCGACGCCGTCCACGTAGTTGTAGACGGTCCACTGGTTGGGCGTGGAGGTCTTGACGAAGTACGAGGTCTGCACGTGGGCCACGCCCAGCGAGTCGTAGACCGTGGTGCCGCCGCTGGAGTTGTTGTAGCTGTTGGCGTCGTTCGGATTGAACGTGGTCACCGTCGGCGGCTGCGTGTTGCCGGGCAGGGTGAAGGTCAGATTGACCGTGCTGGTCTGCTTGGGCGGGCTGTCGGTGGTGAGCAGCTGCAGGTCGGTCAGGGTGCCGGCCGCGAAGCCGTTGCCGTTGCTGGCCGGCGGGAACACCTGCAGCCGGCCGCCCTGCGGATTGACCACATAACCGTTGGCGTCGGTCTGGAAGTTGCCGGCGCGCGAGTAGACGCGGGCGCCGTTGTTGGACAGGGTGAAGAAGCCGGAACCGGAGATGGCCAGGTCCAAACTACGCCCGGTCGGATCGATGGTGCCCTGCGAGAACTGCTGGGCGACGTTGCTGACGCGCACGCCCGAACCCACCGCGTTGCGCGCCAGGCCGTAGCCGTTGAGCGTGAACTGGTCGGCGAACTCGGCGCGCGAGCCCTTGAAGCCGGTGGTATTGGCGTTGGCGATGTTGTTGGCGGTGACGTTGAGGTCGGTATTGGCCGCCCTGAGGCCGGACAGCGATGTATTGAAACCCATGGTGGACTCCTGTGGATGGTCGGCGTGGCGTTAGCTGACGCGGAGGACGTTGGTCAGCGGCGTGGTGCCGAGCCCGGTCAGATCGAGATAGATGCCGTCCGATCCGATGATGGCGCTCTCGACCGGCGCCTGGACGTAGGTGGACAGGGACAGTTGGTTGCCCTGGGCATCGGTCTGCCCAGCGGTGATGCTGTAGCTGCCGGCCGGCATGCGCTTGCCGCTGGCGTCGGTGCCGTCCCAGGCGAAATCGAGCTGGCCGGCCTTGTCGGCGGTCAGGCTGATCTTCTTGATCGGCTGGCCGTTGGCGTCGCTGACGGTGACGTCCACCACGCCCGCGGCCTTGGCCGCGACCAGGCCGCCGGTGCTGCCCTCGGCGCCCAGCGGCAGCGATGCCGACGGCACCAGCACCTTGTGCCCGATCAGGTTGGCGCCGCGCAGCACCTGGTCGGTGCTCATCGACGAGGACAGCGCGGTGACGGTCTTGTTGAGGTCGCCGATGCCCTGCACGGTGGACAGCTGCGCCATCTGCGCGACCATCTGACTGTTGTCCATCGGCTTGAGCGGATCCTGGTGCTGCAGCTGCTCGGTCATCAGCTTCAGGAAGTCGGCCTGCTGCAGCGCCTTGTTCTTGGTGGTGCTGGTGTTGCCCGAGGCGTTCAGGCCGAGGTTGGAATAGGTATCGGTGGAGGTGGTGACGCTGGTCATGGAGGTGGTCCTGGGACGTGACGCGGCGGAAGGAGGGCGGCTCAGCGGCCCATGGTCAGAGTGGCCAGCGCCAGTTCCTTGGCGGTGTTGAGGACCTCCACGCCGGCCTGGTAATTGCGCGAGGCGGAGATCAGGTTGACCATCTGCGAGACCGGATCCACATCGGGCGAATAGATGTAGCCGTCGGCGTCGGCAAGCGGATGGCCGGGTTCGTAGCGCTTGATCGGCGGTGCGTTGGTCGTGGCGATTTGCTTGACGTTGACCGAGGTCAGGCTGCTGTCGTGCGGGTTGCGCACCGCCTGGAAGATCGGCTCGATCGGCTTGTAGGCCGCCTCCGCCGAACCGGCCACCGAATCGGCGTTGGACAGGTTGCTGGCGATGGTGCTCATGCGCACCGACTGCGCATGCAGCGCGGAGCCGGCGACGTCGAAGATCGGCAGGTTGCTCATGCTTATTGCCCCGTGATCGCGGTGAGCATGCTGCGCACCTTGGATTCGACGAAGCTCAGCGAGGCGCGGTACTCCAGCGCGGCGCGGCCGTAGGCGGCGCGTTCTGCGTCCGGATCGACCGTGTTGCCGTCCAGGCTGGGCTGGCTGGCGGCACGGGTGACCTGGAACGGGTTCAGGCCATCGCCGCCGACCGCGATGTGGCGGCTGTCGTCGACCGCGAGCTGGGTCCCTTCGCGCTGCCCCTGCGCGGCACGCATCGCCGCGTCGAAATCCAGGTCCTGGGCCTTGTACCCGGGCGTGTCGACGTTGCTGAGGTTGCTGGCGATCAGCTTCATGCGCTGCTCGCGCAGCGGCAGGGCATCGCCGTGGACGCCAAAGTAGGCTGTGATCGGATTGGACATGGCACGATCCCGCGGTTCGTTGCCGAAACCACAGGCAAGGCGCGTGCCAAAGCCGGGCGCAGCGCCCGGGAGATCAGGGGGTTGGCCGCGGGTGCGAGGGGCCGTCAGGCAGGCCCCGCGGCGGGGCGGGGCGCCTGGGTCAGGCCGCCTGTGCGGCCGCGGCGACGACCCGCAACCGGGTCAGCACGTACTCGGCCAACTCGTTGGGGCTGTACTTGGCCACGAAGGCATTGGCGCCGACGCGCTCGACCATCGCATTGTTGAACACGCCCGACAGCGACGTGTGCAACAGCACGTACAGGCCGGACAGGCCGGCATGGCGGCGGATTTCCGTCGTCAGCGTATAGCCGTCCATCGCCGGCATCTCGATGTCCGAGATCACCATGGCGTAGCGCTCGGCCGGATTCTCGCCGGCGGCGTGGATCTGCAAGAGATGGTCCAGGGCCTGGCGGCCGTCCGACAGCAGGGTCGCGGCGACGCCGAGCTGGTCCAGCACGCTGCGGATCTGCTGCCGCGCCACCCGCGAGTCGTCGACCACCAGCACCTGCAACTGCGGGCCGGTGAGCGCCAGCGACGGGTCCAGGTTGGCCTCGACCCGGGTCTGGGCGATGTCGGCCAGCACGCTTTCCACGTCGATGACCTGGATCAGCTCGCCCTGGAAGCGGGTCACCGCGGTCAGGTAGCTGGACTCGGCGCCCAGTTCCGGCGGCGGATGGATGTCCTCCACCGCGATGTTGACGATGCGCTCCACGCCGCTGACCAGGAAGCCCTGGACCGAGCGGTTGAACTCGGTCACCACCAGATAGCCTGGCGCGGTGTCCGCGTTCGGCTCGCGCTCCGGGTGGCCGATGGCCAGGCCCAGGTCGAGCACCGGCACCGAGCGCCCGCGCACGTCGGCGACGCCGGAGAATTGCAGCGGCAGCCCGGGCACCTGGAACAGTTCCGGCCGGCGCAGCACTTCCTGCACCTTGAACACGTTCACGCCAAAAAGCTGACGACCGCCCAGCCGGAACAACAGCAGGGCAAGCCGGTTGTGGCCCGCCAAGCGGGTGCGCTGGTCGATTCGGTTGAGGAGGTCATGACTCATGGCGTTCATATCGGCGCTGTCGCGGCGGAACTTGAGGGCGCGGCGCGGATCGGGCGCACGGTTTTCGGCACGGCGTTTGCATGGTGTCGGCGACCTTTCCGAGAGAGACGGCGATGCGCCCGATCCTATTGCTGGTCCTGCTGGCGGCGACGCCGGCCTGGGCCGCGGACTTCCAGTCGGTGGACTCGATCCGTGCCGCGGCGCTGTCCCTGGCCGGTGCCGACGCCGATGCCGAGGCGACCCTGGACCCGTCGGTGCGGGTGCCGTTGTGCCCGGTGCCGCTGCAGGCGCAGCCGACCGGCACCACGACCGTGGAAGTGAGCTGCCCGCGCGACACCGGCTGGCGGCTGTTCGTGCCGGTCAAGGTGCGGCGCATGCAGCACGTGCTGGTGCTGGCGCGTGGCCTGTCCGCTGGAGAAACCATCGGCGCCGCCGATATCGTCCCCGAGAAGCGCGACGCGGCGCGCATCGTCGGCGCCGCGATGACCGAGCCGGAGCTGGCGATCGGCAAGGTGGTGCGGCGGACCCTGCCGGCCGGCACCTTGTTGTCCGCCACCGATCTGGTGGCGCCGCGGCTGGTCCGGCGCGGCGACAATGTGGCGCTGGTGGCCCGCAGCGGCGGCCTGGAAGTGCGGATGGCCGGGCGCGCACTGGGCGACGCGGGCGAAAACGAGCGGGTGACCGTCGAAAACCTGTCGTCCCGGCGTATCGTTCAGGGAGCTGTGTCACAAAACGGCGACGTTTTAGTGACGCGCTAAGATCCCGGCTAAAGTTCTCCGACGCTGTGCCGTTACCTACACCGAACCCGTAACAGGATGTCCGTCATGACCCAGAAAATTGAAGGGAGTTTGCCGAGCCCGGCCACCCTTCGCACGTCGTCCGTCTCGACCAAGGCCGCCTCCGGCGCGTCCGAGGAAGGTAAGGACCGTGCGGTCGGTGCGGCCGCAGCCACCGACAGCCTGCGCCTGACCGGCGAGGCCTCCGGCCTGCAGACCCTGCAACGCCAGCTCTCGGCCGCTCCGGCGGTGGACAGCAGCCGCGTCGATGCGGTGCGCGCGGCGCTGCAGAACGGCAGCTACAAGATCAACCCCGACGCGATCGCCAGCCGCATGATCGACATGGATCGGCAACTCGGCGCATGAACACGTCCGTGACCAACCCCCTGCAGCAGCTCAGCGACGCGCTCGCCGGCGAGCGCCAGGCGTTGTTGGATCACAACGTGGAAGGTCTCATGCAGGCGACCAGCGCCAAGCTGGCGGCACTGCGCGCACTGGAGGCCGATGTGCCCGCCGGCGCCGAGGCCGAACTGCGCCTGCGCGAGCTGGCCGACGCCAACCGCGCCAATGGCGCGCTGCTGTCGCGGCGCCGACGCGAGGTCAACTGGGCCCTGCGCCACCTCGGCCGCAGCGAGAGCGCGTCGTCCTACGACGCCAACGGCGAGTCCAGCACGCCGCTCGCGCAGCGTCCCCTGGCAGTGGCGTAAGCCGCAGCGCGTCCCAGTGCGGGGCGCGCATCCGCCGGCGGCAACGGCGTATATTGGGCATCCATCGATCGCCCGCCGCCCGTCGTGAATTTCGCCGAAATCAACCCCAACGAAGCGCTTGTCCTGCCCGCGCGCGAGCACCTGCTCGCCCTGAGCGAACTGTTGTACGAAGGCGTGGTGCTGTTCCGCGCCGATGGCCAGCTGCTGATGGCCAACAGCGCCGCGCGCCGCCATCTTTCCGGCGCCGATGCCGGCCTGGCTGCACATCTGGCGCAGTGGCTGCCGAGCGATGCGCTGTCGCAGGCGCGCTCCAGCGGCCGCTGGAGCGGCAGCCTGCCGACCGAGCACCACGTGGTGCTGGCGCACCTGTACTTCCATGCCGATGCCAGCGGCGGCCATTACCTGATGCTCATCCAGGGCATCGAAGGCCAGCAGGACTACGAACAGGAGCTGCAGCAGCGCCATGCCGAACTGCGCCAGGCCTACCTGCGCCTCAACGGCGCCCAGGAAAAACTGTTGCAGTCGGAGAAGATGGCCTCGATCGGCCAGCTCGCTGCCGGCGTCGCCCACGAGATCAACAACCCGATCGGCTATGTCCACTCCAACCTGGGCAGCCTGCAGGAGTACCTGCGCAGCCTGTTCACCCTGATCGAGGCCTACGAGCGCGCCCTGCGCGCGCCCGATCCGAAGGCCTTGATCCCGGAGATCGACGACATCCGCAACCGCTTCGACATCGACTTCATCAGCCGCGACCTGCCGCAGTTGATGGCCGAGTCGCGCGAAGGCATCGAGCGGGTCACCCGCATCGTCCGCGACCTCAAGGACTTTTCCTACTCCGGTCGCGAGGAATCGTGGAAGCTGGTGGACCTGCACTCGGGCCTGGAATCCACGATCAACATCATCTGGAACGAGCTCAAGTACAAGGTCACCCTGGAGCGCCACTACGGCAACCTGCCGCTGGTGGAGTGCCTGCCGTCCGAACTCAACCAGGTGTACATGAACCTGCTGCTCAACGCCGGCCAGGCGATCGGCGAGCGCGGCACCATCGTGGTCAGCACCGGCCAGGACGGCGAAGAGGTGTGGATCGAGTTCAAGGACTCCGGCGCTGGCATTCCGGCGGACCTGCTGCAGCGCATCTTCGACCCGTTCTTCACCACCAAGCCGGTCGGCAGCGGCACCGGCCTGGGCCTGTCGATCTCCTACGGCATCATCAACAAGCACCACGGCCGCATCGACGTGAGCAGCACCGTGGGCGAGGGGTCCACGTTCCGCATCCTGATTCCGGTTAGGCAGCCGAAGTAGCTGAGAGGCTGGGATTCGGGAGTGGGGATTCGGGATTGGCAAAAGCAGCTTTGCGTTTGCTGGTCCCGTCCATGCGTGTCAATCAAACGCCGACACCGCCGTTTTTACCAATCCCAATGCCGAATCCCGGCTTTTGAGCGAATCCCCAATCCCCAATGTCGAATCCCGGCCCCTCAGGGCCCCGCGTCCCGGCGTTGTTCGTCGTGGGTGCGGAAGGCCTGGCGGATGTGTTCGCGGAGTTCGTCGTCGTTCCACGGCTTGGTCAGGAAGCGGTAGATCGCGCCGCGGTTGATCGCGTCGGTGACGGTGGCCAGGTCGGTATAGCCGGACAGCACCAGGCGGATGGTATCCGGGTAGAGCATCTTCACCCGTCCCAGGAACTCGGTGCCGCTCATGTCGGACATGCGCTGGTCGGACAGGATCACCTGCACGTCGTTGGTGGCGAGCAGGTCGAAGGCGTCGCGGACGTTGCCGGCGGCGAGGATGCGGTAACCGTCGCGGCGGAACAGGCGCACCAGCGAGCGCAGCACGTTCTCTTCGTCGTCGAGCAGCAGCAGGGTGCGGTCCGGGCGGGTCTCGGTGAACGATTCCGGGCGCAGGTAGCGCCGGCGCAGGGCCATGCCTGCGGCTTCGGCCGACATCGGTTCGCCGAACAGGTAGCCCTGGAAGATGTCGCAGTCGTTGCGGCGCAGGAAGCCGAGCTGCGCCTGCGATTCGACGCCGTTGGCGATCACCACCATGCCCAGTTGGTGGCCCATGGCGATGATCGCGCGGGCGATCGCCGCCTCGCGGTTGCCGGCCGGCGCGCTCTTGATGAAGCTGCGGTCGATCTTGAGCTTGTCCACCGGGTAGCGCACCAGCGCGCTGAGGCTGGAATCGCCGGTACCGAAGTTGTCCAGGCTCAGGCTGATGCCTTCGCGGCACAGGTTGGCCAGGGTCTCGTGGACGAAGTTGACGTTGTTGGTCAGCGCGCTTTCGTTGATCTCCAGCACCATCATCTGCGGCGGTACCCCGGCCGCCTGCAGCGCCGACATCACCTCGTTGAAGAAGGTCGGGCGCAGCAGCTGCAGGGTGGAGACGTTGACCGCGATGGTGAAGTCGTCGAAACCCTGGTCGCGCCACAGCCGCGCCTGGCGCAACGCGCCTTCCATCACCCAGGTGCCGATCTGCACGATCACGCCCAGGCGTTCGGCGGTGCGCATGAAGCGTTCCGGCACCAGGATGCCCAGGGTCGGCGACTGCCAACGCAGCAGCGATTCCATGCCGACCACGCGGCCGTCGCGGGCGCTGACCATCGGCTGGTAGCGCAGGCGCAGCTCGCCGTTAGGAATGGCATCGACGATCTGCCGCGAGATGATGCTCTCGCTGTGCGCGCTGGGCGGGCCGTCGGCGGCGTACAGGCGCACCAGGTTGCCGCCTTCGCGCGCGGCCTGGTAGACCGCGTCCTCTGCGAAGTCGAGCAGGGTCGACAGGCGCGTGGAATGTTCCGGGCACAGGCTCACGCCGATCTTGCCGGTCATGAACAGGGTGTACGGCAGCACCGACAGCGGCAGTTCGATCTGCTGCCGGATCTCCTCGGCGAAGGCTTCCGGCGGCGGCACGTCGGCGGTGCGGGGCACCGCCATCACCAGTTCGTCGCTGCCGTGGCGCCACAGCAGGCCGCGGCCACGCAGATGCGCCTGCAGCCGGTGCGCGAGCAGCGCCAGCGCCTGGTCGCCGACCTCCGGGCTCATGTTCTCGTTGATCGAGGCGAAGTGGTCGATGTCGATGTGCAGCAGCATCACCCCCGGCCCGCCGGCGAGCGCCTCGGCGATCATGCCGGTCAGGGCGGGATGGCCCGCACCCAGGCGCGACGGCAGTTCGTCGTCCACGGGTACGGCGCTGGCGGGATTCCACATCGGCTCAGGTTCCAGGCGGGGGCGACGGCGGTGCCGCGGTGGTGTAGGGCAGGCACAGCGTCACCCGGGTGCCGGCGCCGGGGGCGGTGTCGATCTGCAGGGTACCGCCGGCGCTCTGCGCGCGCTCGCGCATCACGATCAGGCCCAGGCCGCGCGGCCCGGCCGGATCGAAGCCGTCGCCATCGTCGACCACTTCCAGGCGCAGGCGCTGGCGCTCCTCGTCGCCGAGGGTCATCCGCACCTCGCCAGCGCTGGCGTGGCGCAGCACGTTGGTCAGGCTCTCCTGGGCGATGCGGAAACAGGCCTGCTCGACCTCCCCGCTGGGGCGCTCGGGCAGGGCGGCGATGTCCAGGTGCAGGTGCACCGGCGAGGCGCGGAACAGCATGCCGGCCTGCCAGCGCAGCGCCGCTTCCAGGCCCAGCGCGTCCAACTGCGGCGGCCGCAGCAGGGTGGAGAGGTTGCGCAGCTTGGTGATGCTGCTGTCGGCCAGATTCACGATCTCGCTCAAGTCTTCGCGACGGCGCTCGGCGTCGGTCTCGTCCAGCGCCGCGTGCGCGGACAGCTTCATCGCGGTGATCGCCTGGCCGATGTCGTCGTGCAGGTCGCGCGAGATCGCGCGGCGTTCGTCTTCCTGCAGCGAGAACAGGCGCCGCGCCATCGCCTGCAGTTCGCGGTTGCTCTGCGCCAGCGCATCGCGCATGCGCTCCGGTTCGCTGAGGTCGCGCACGATCAGCAGCTTGCAGTCGCGACCGCTGTAGCGGACGTTGCCGAACGACAGCCCGGCGTGGAACAGCGAGCCGTCGCGGCGGCACATGCGTGCGGTGGCGCCGCGTTCGCCCTTGGCACCGGCCGCGCCCATCCGCTGTCGCACCAGCGCCAGGTCGGCGCTGTCGACCAGGCCCTGCAGCGGCTCGCCGAGCAGGTTCTCGCCCTCGAAACCGAACTGTCCGGCGCAGGCGGCGTTGGCGTACAGCACGTGTTCCTGGTGCAGGATCGCCACGCCGTCCGGCAGCACCCGCACCAGTTCGCGGAACTGCTCCTCGCGCTCGTGCAGCAGGCGCCGCGAGCGCTCGTGCTCGGTCACGTCCTGCAAGGTGCCGTGCACGCAGGCACTGCCCGCGTCGTCGCTGGAGGATTCGGCGCGCAGGTGCAGCATGCGCGCCTGGCCGTCGGCGGCCAGCACCGGCAACAGCATGTCCAGTTGCAGCGGCGCGCTGCCGCACAGGTCCTCGATCACCCGCTGGATGCGTGCCTGCGACGGCACGTCGGGCGGCACCAACAGCTCTTCCAGGCGGTGCTGGCGCGGCTGTTCCGGCACGCGCCGGCCGAGCATCCGGTAGACCTGCTCGGAGTAACTGCCCAGGCCGCTGGCCCGGTCCAGTTGCCACGACCCCAGTCGCGCGATCGACTGCGCCTCCTGCAGATGCTGCAGGGCCTGGTCGCGGCGGCGCTGCGCGTCGTACTCGGCACTGCGGTCGCTGATCACCACCAGCCGCGCCTGCCGGCCGTGGTAGTCCAGGCTGGTGCTGCGCGCCTCGGCCATGCACTGGCTGCCGTCGCGCAGGCGCAGCGGCTCGGCCACCACGCAGGTCTTGGACGGGGTCTGCCGGATCGTCTCGATCACCTCGGCCAGGCGGGCGCTGGCGCTGGGCGGCCACAGCCGGGCCAGCTCCAGGCCGACGAACTCGTCGTGCGACCAGCCGAAGAAGGCGACCGCGGCGGGGTTCACATCGAGGATGCGCAGGCTCTCCAGGTCGTAGACCAGCATCGGGCTGGGGTTGGCGTGGAACATCTGCCGGTAGCCGGCCTCCGACAGCGCCAGCCGGGTGTGCGCCTGCACCGCGGCGCGCACCAGCGGGCGCAGCAGGTAGTAGAGGGCGACTGCGGTCAGGGCCAGGAACAGGGCGTCGTTGGTGAGCTGAAGAACGACCAACGTGTCGGGATCGTCTACGAAATGAACCAGAACCAGATCGCTGCCGATCGACAGCGCCAGCCCCAGCAGTACGTACAGTAACACCACGCGCCAGATGCCGCGGTCCAGGCGTTGCGCCAGGCGCATGCCGGAGGTCGCCTGGATGGGCAGGGAACTGTCGCGTTGTGGTTGCATGCCCCGGCAGCCTGCTGCGGTGGTCCGTGTCCGGCAGACATCTTAGCCGCTGACGGCTGCGGCGGCCCATCGCCGAACGGTGCGGGCGCTCAATTAATGCCAGCGGATGCCGTTATCACCTTCGACCGCTGGCCTTCAGGGCGGCGAAACGGAGTATCTCGGCGTGGATCAAGGCGTCATCGCAAGCTTGCTGCAGCACCCGCTCACCTCGGCGCTCGTCCTCCTGGACGCCGATGGCAGGCCGCTGGCGGCGAACCGGGCAGCGCAGGCGTTGGAACTGCCGCGCACCGTGGAGGCGTACGCCGAGCTGTTGCGTGCGGCCCGCGAGCGCCTGCTCGGCGGCGAGACCATGCTGGCCTGCGCCTTGCCCGGTACCGCCGGGCGGCGCCTGGACGGCTGGCTGCGTGCGGTCCGCGACGACGGCGGCGGCCTGCTGGCCTACACCCTCAGCGTGCCCGAACCGGTCGGCAGCGACGGCGCGACCCGCTGGGAGATCGCCCTGGACAGCGCCGAGCACGGCCTGTGGGACTGGGACATCCCCAGCGACACCATTTTCCGCTCCGAGCGCTGGAAGCGCATGCTCGGCTACGCCGGCGATGCCCCGGCCGACGGCCTGAACGCGCTGCTGCCGCTGGTCCACAGCGACGACCAGGAACGCCTGCGCCAGGCGATCCGCGCGCATTTCGAGGGCCGCACCGAAACCTACATGTGCGAGTTCCGGCTGCGCCGGCAGGATGGGCAGTGGCACTGGATCCTGGACCGCGGCCGCATCGTCGCGCGCACTGCCGACGGCAGCCCGCTGCGCATGATCGGCACGCATACCGACATCCACGAGCAGAAGCTGCTCGAGCAGCGCCTGCGCGACCAGCAGACCCTGCTGCGCGAGGCGCAGCGCATGACCCGCATGGGCAGCTGGTCCTGGGACCCGTTGCGCGACCGGGTGTGGTGCTCGCGCGAGTTCCTGCGCGTCACCGGCCTGGACGAGCAGCAGGCGCCGAGCAGCCGCGGCTGGCTGCGCCTGCTCAGCCGCGATTCGATGGTGCAGCTGATCTCGATCTGGCGGCGCATGGCGCGCGAGGCCAAGCCGGCCAATTTCGAGGTCGAGCTGGTGCGTGGCAGCGAGTCGCCGTTGCACCTGCGGGTGTGGGCGCAGCCGCAGGTGGAGGCCGACGGCCGCATCCAGCGCGTGCTCGGCCAGGTGCAGAACATCACCGAGCAGCGCCAGACCGATGCGCTGATCCGCTGGCGCACCGAGTTGCTCAACCGGGTCTCGGCCCTGGGCAAGATCGGCGGCTGCGAGATCGAGGTCGGCACCCGGCGCATGCAGTGGACCGAGGAGTGCTACCGCATCCATGGCCTGCGCAAGGAGGCCATCGATCTGGACCACGCGCTGGCGTTGTATACCCAGGATTCGCGCGATGCGTTCGAGTCGGCGCTGGTGCGCATCACCGAGGGCGGCCTGCCGGAGCAACTGGACCTGTGCTTCCACCGCCCGTCCGGGCAGCGCATCTGGGTGCAGGTGCTGATCGAGCTGGACGAACGCGACGGCCTGCCGCCGCGCTTCGTGGTGCTGTTCCGCGACATCACCCGCGAGCGCGAGGCCAGCGAGCGCATCGAGCTGCTGGCCCATTACGACCTGCTGACCGGTCTGCCAAACCGGCAGTTGCTGCGCGAGCAGGCCGAGAAGGCGATGAACGAGGCGGTGGAGCGCGGCACCACGCTGGCGATGCTGTTCGTCGACCTGGACGGCTTCAAGAGCATCAACGATTCCTTCGGCCACGCCACTGGCGACGCGCTGCTGAAGCTGGCGGCCACCCGCATGCACCAGCAACTGCGCACCAGCGACCTGTTCGGCCGCTTCAGCGGCGACGAGTTCGTCGTGGTGCTGCGCGACCTGGCCGAGCCCGGCGACGCCGGTCACGTGGCGCGCAAGCTGATCGCGGCGCTGGCCGAGCCGCTGCACAGCGGCGAGAACGTGATCAAGATCGGCGCCAGCATCGGCATCGCGCTGATGGAGGAGGGGCGCCAGGACTTCGACGGCCTGTTGCGCGCGGCCGATGCGGCGATGTACGCGGCCAAGGAATCCGGGCGCAACACCTGCCACTACTACAGCCAGGACGTGCTGCTGCGCGCGCAGCGGCGCCTGGAGATCGAGCACGCCCTGCACGGCGCGCTGGACCGCGAGGAGTTCTCGCTGGTGTACCAGCCGCTGGTGCATGCGGCGGGCGAACGGGCGCCGGCGGTGGAAGCGCTGTTGCGCTGGCACCGCCCCGGCCACGGCCACTGCAACCCGGCCGAGTTCATCCCGATCGCCGAGGAATGCGGCGAGATCGTGCGCCTGGGCGACTGGGTGATCGGCGAGGCCTGCCGCCAGGCCGCAGCCTGGGATGCGGCGGGACTGAGCTTCGACCGGGTCTCGGTGAACGTCTCGGCCATGCAGTTGCGCGACCGCGGCTTCGCCGAGCGGGTGATCGACCTGTGCCAGCGCAACGGCTGGTCGCCGAAGCGGCTGGAGCTGGAGTTGACCGAGTCGGCGCTGATCCGCGACAGCGAGTCGCTGCGCCGCTGCTTCGAACTGTTCGAGCAGGAAGGCGTACTGCTGGCGGTGGACGATTTCGGCACCGGTTTCTCCAACCTGCATTACCTCAACCGCTTCCCGGTGCAGCGCCTGAAGATCGACCGCAGCTTCGTGCAGGACATGCTGCACGACAGCGGCACCGCCAAGGTCACCCAAGCGATCGTGCAGCTCGGCCACGCGCTGGGCATGCAGGTGGTGGCCGAGGGCGTGGAGACGGTGCAGGAAGAGGCGCTGCTGCGCGAGCAAGGCTGCGACGAGATCCAGGGCTATCTGCACTCGCGGCCGCTGCCGCCGCGCGAGCTGGCCGCCTGGTTGCGCGCGCGCCAGCAGGTGGCGCCGGCGACCCATCCGCGGCTGGTGCTGGCTGCGCAGTGAATGCGCGGCGCGGCGCACGCCGCGCGGACTTGCGGCGGCGCAGCAGCTGGCTATACTGCGCGCGCCCATCGTTTTCCGGCCAGAGGCCACCTTCCTTGGACAGTCATCCTAGACCGACGCTGCAGCGACAGAGCTGACAGGACCGCCACGGTCTGGGTCGTCCCAGATGGGTCCCGTCCGCTCAGGACGGGATCGTTCGCCAGCCCTTCGCGGCGCTGGCCTTGATTCCGAGAATGCGCAAGCCCGATCCGCGAGGACTCCGAGCGTAGCCCCTGGCGTTGCCCATCGTCGGAGCCGCCCATGCGCCTGCCATCGCCATCGTCCTTGATTCATCGCTCGCTGCGCGATTGCGTGGCGCGGCGACGGCGTGCGTGCGCCATCCAGCCGGTACATGCCGGCGCGGCCGGCAGCGGCTGACGCACGGCGTACATCTTCCCCGGTCACACTGGGCGGTCCGCTTCGCGACCCGCGCCAGCGTCCTTCTCCTGCGGCGCACGCTGCCGCTCCTGCCGGATTTCCTCATGCTGCCATTCGCCCGCGACCGCTCCGCGCCCGGACAGCTCGCCGCACGTCCCGGCGTGCTGCCCAATTTGCACGATCTGGCGGTGTTCGCGCTGCTGCTGGGCCTGGGCGCGCTGCTACTGCACGGTGCGTCCGACATGCGCGCGCCGCTGCCGCCGGCCGGCACCGCCGCGGTGTCGCTGGATCTGTGGCAGTTGCCCGAGTACGGCCTGCGCACCACGTTGCGCATGTTCGCGGCGATGGCCGCCTCGCTGGTGTTCACCTTCGTGGTGGCGACCCTGGCCGCCAAGAGCCGGCGCGCCGAGCGGGTGATCGTGCCGGCGCTGGACATCCTGCAGTCGGTGCCGGTGCTGGGCTTCCTCACCTTCACCGTGACCTTCTTCCTGGGCCTGTTCCCAGGCCGCCAGATCGGCGCCGAGCTGGCCTCGATCTTCGCCATCTTCACCAGCCAGGCCTGGAACATGGCGTTCTCGTTCTACCAGTCGCTGCGCAACGTGCCGCGCGACCTGGACGAGGTGTCGCGCGGCTTCGGGCTCAGCGCCTGGCAGCGCTTCTGGCGTCTGGAGGCGCCGTACGCCACGCCCTCGCTGATCTGGAACATGATGATGTCCATGTCCGGCGGCTGGTTCTTCGTGGTCGCCTCCGAGGCGATCAGCGTCGGCGACCACACCCTGGAACTGCCCGGCATCGGCTCGTACCTGGCGCTGGCGATCGCCCAGCGCAACTTCGCCGCGGTCGGCTGGGCAGTCGTCGCAATGGCAGTGCTGATCGCGCTGTACGACCAGTTGCTGTTCCGTCCGATCGTGGCCTGGTCGGACAAGTTCCGCGCCGAACTCACCGCCTCGCAGGACAAGCCGCAGTCGTGGCTGTACGACCTGCTGCGGCGCACGCGCCTGGCCAAGCGCCTGGTGGCGCCGCTGGCTTGGGTCTGGCAGCGCGCCATGCTGGTGCGCTGGACGCCGCGGCGCCAGCCGCAGCCTGTGGCGGCACCACGCGCATCCGGCCGCAGCGGGGTCTGGGGCGATCGACTGTGGAGCGCGGCGCTGGCCTTGGCCGGCGCGGCCGCGGCCTGGTTCGCCTACGACTACGGCCGCCGCCATCTGGGCCTGCACGACCTGTCCGAGGCCTTTGGCGGCGGCCTGGCCACGTTGCTGCGGGTGGTGGTGCTGATCGCCCTGGCCAGCGTGGTGTGGGTGCCGATCGGGGTGTGGATCGGGCTGCGTCCGAAGGTGGCGCAGCGGGTGCAGCCGCTGGCGCAGTTCCTGGCCGCGTTCCCGGCCAACGTGCTGTTCCCGTTCGCGGTGCTGGCCATCGTCAGCACCGGTGCCGATCCCAACATCTGGCTGTCGCCGCTGATGATCCTCGGCACCCAGTGGTACATCCTGTTCAACGTGATCGCCGGCGCCAGCGCGTTCCCCACCGATCTGCGCGAGGCCGCGACCATCTACCACCTGCGCTCGTGGACCTGGTGGCGACGGGTGATCCTGCCCGGCATCTTCCCGTACTACATCACCGGTGCGCTGACCGCGTCGGGCGGCTCCTGGAACGCCAGCATCGTGGCCGAACTGGCCAGTTGGGGCCACACCCAGGTGCAGGCCTACGGCCTCGGCGCCTACATCGCCCGCGCCACCGCGGCCGGCGACGGCCCGCGGGTGCTGCTCGGGGTGGCGGTGATGTCGTTGTTCGTGACCCTCTTCAACCGCGCGGTCTGGCGACGGCTGTACGTTTTCGCCGAACGCCGCCTGCGTTTCGACTGATTCCTGGAGACCGACCATGAGCTATTCCGCAAGCGTGCCCGAGCGCGCCCCGCTGGTCCGCGTGCAGGGCGTGCGCAAGAGCTACGACAAGGGCGGGGCGACGCCGCTGGTGGTGCTGGAGGACGTCGACCTGACCCTGCACTCGGGGCAGATCGTCGGCCTGCTCGGCCGTTCCGGTTCGGGCAAGTCGACCCTGCTGCGCGCCATCGCCGGGCTGCTGCAGCCCAGTGCCGGCAGCATCGCCTTCCGCGATGCCGCGCCGGGCCAGGTGGCCGACGACATCGCCATGGTGTTCCAGAGCTTCGCCCTGTTCCCGTGGCTGACCGTGCTGCAGAACGTGGAAGTGGGCCTGGAGGCGCGCGGCGTGGCCGCCGACGAGCGCCGCCGGCGCGCCCTGGCGGCGATCGACCTGATCGGCCTGGACGGCTACGAGGGCGCCTACCCGAAGGAACTATCCGGCGGCATGCGCCAGCGCGTGGGCCTGGCGCGGGCGCTGGTGGTGCGACCGAAGCTGCTGCTGATGGACGAGCCGTTCTCGGCGCTGGACGTGCTGACCGCCGAGACCCTGCGCACCGACCTGCTGGACCTGTGGTCGGAAGGGCGCATGCCGATCGAATCGATCCTGATGGTCACCCACAACATCGAAGAGGCGGTGCTGATGTGCGACCGCATCGTGATCTTCGGCGCCAATCCGGGGCGGGTGATCGGCGAGATCGAGGTGACCCTGCCGCAGCCGCGCAATCGCCTGGCGCCGGCGTTCCGCGCCTTGGTCGACGACATCTACGCGCGCATGACCGCCAGCCCGCAGCGGCCGCAGACCCGCGAGGGCGTGTTCCCGGGCAGCGGCATCGCCATGGTCTTGCCGCGCGTGTCGAGCAACCTGCTGGCCGGCCTGATCGAAGCGGTGGCGGCCGAGCCTTATCACGGCCGCGCCGACCTGCCGCCGCTGGCGGCCGGCCTGCAACTGGAAGTGGACGAACTGTTCCCGATCGCCGAGACCCTGCAACTGCTGCGCTTCGCCGTATTCGAACAGGGCGACCTGCAGCTGACCCCGGCCGGGCAACGCTTCGCCGAGCTGGGTACCGACGCGCGCAAGCAGTTGTTCGCCCAGCACCTGGCCACCTACGTGCCGCTGGCCGCGCACATCCGCCGCGTGCTCGACGAGCGTCCGGCGCATCACGCCCCGGCACGCCGCTTCCGCGACGAACTGGAAGACCACATGTCCGAGGCCTATGCGGCGGAGACGGTGCAGGCGGTGACCAGCTGGGCGCGCTACGCCGAATACTTCGCCTACGACAAGCAGGCGGACCTGTTCTCGCTGGAGAATCCGAGCTAGCCGGGGGAAGCGTGCAGGCTGTGCGTAGGAACGGCTTCAGCCGCGACCCGACGCCGGACATTGCCGGGGCGACGTCAGTCGCGATCCGGCATCCACGGTGGTCTGGGCTGCGACGGATGGCACGACGTTAAAGAGGGCAGTCCCCACGCGCGAGGCCGGTTGTGGGAGGGACTTCAGTCCTGACTGCAGGAGCATCAACGCGCCGGATGGCGTCGTGCATCGCGACTGAAGTCGCTCCCACCGTGACGCTTCGCCGCGACCCGACGCCCGACATTGCGGAAGCAGCTTCCGGCGTGCGCCTGGATGCGAATGTCGGTCGATGTGCCGCATCTCGCCGCCGAATCCGCCCTTACATCGCAGACATCGCGATCTGATCGCGGCAGTTGTGGGAGGGACTTCAGTCCCGACTGCATACGGCCGGACAGGCATGCGTCGCTCGTTTGTCGCGATCGAACGGCATCCCGCACCGCTGCCTTTTGCAGTGGTCCAGCGAGCCCAGGCGTCGCCTTGTAGGAGCGAATATTCGGCTCGGCCTTATGCACCAAGCGAAATCGAAGGTGGCGAGGCGAAGGGGAAATTTTTTGCAGTGCCCTGAACGCAGCCCCGCACCAGGCTCCGCTCGCCGCCCGCAATCGCGGCAGCTGCGCTCGACTCAGTCGCCGTCGTAGAGCGGGAAGTGCACCAGCGGCGCCGGCGTGCCGGCGGCAGCGACCGCGCTGCCGTTCAGGCCCATGTCCCAGGCCAGGCCGGCCCAGACCGGGTCGTCGATACGCGCGTCCTGCTGTGCCGGCGCGCGCACGATCAGCAACTGCCGCAGTTCGGCCTGGGCCAGCGTCTCCAGCCGCCGCAGCGCATGGCCGGGCTGGCGCGGCGCGGTCACCGGCCGCAGGCCCGGATCGGCCACCGGCTCGGACGAGGGCGCATGCGTGCTGCTGCTTTCATCGCAGGACATGGCCGCAACTCGGGACAAGGACTGGAGAGGCATCGACATCGACGGGGCCGGACGGGAAGGGCAGAGACGACAAGCCCCGGCAGGGGCCGGGGACTCGTCGGTTCATGGCACGGAGGGCGACAAGGCGGGCTTTAGAACAGCTCGACCGTGCCGGCGCCCATGCTCTGCTGCGCCACCGGCTTGTGCGGCGGGCGCTCCCACTCGGTGCGCATGTCGCGCAGGCGGTTGCCGACCCGCTGCAGGGCGTCGATCAGTTCGTGGTCGAACACGCCGCCATTGCGGTGCAGCAGTTCCTGCAGCGCCACGGCCTCGCGGTTGATCGCGGTCAGGCGGTCCAGGTGGGTGTGCACGCCGCCCAGGGCCTGGGTCGCGATGTCCTCGAACTGCAGGGCGCGCACCGCTTCGGCGACGCTGCTGTCGATGGCGCGGCCGCACTCGGAGATCTCGCGCATGCCGTCGCCCAGCGAGTGGTTGATCGCGGCCACGTTGTCCAGCATCGCCGCGGCCTCGGCCCGCGCCTCGCGGGAGCGGTCCATGTCGCGCGAGGCCATGTTCGAGACCGTCTCGCGGACCTTGGCGATGGCGTCCTTGGAGCTGTGCGCCAGCTTGCGGATCTGCTCGTTGAAGGTGGTCGAGCGCTCGGACAGGTTGCGCACCTCGTCGGCCACCACCGCGAAGCCGCGGCCCGCCTCGCCGGCACGCGCCGCTTCGATCGCCGCGTTCAGCGCCAGCAGGTTGGTCTGGTCGGCGATCGACTTGACGTCCTCCAGCAGGGCGAAGATGCCGTCCAGGTGCTGGGACATGTCGTCGATGTAGTGCACCGTGGTGCTGCTCTGGCCGCTGACCTGCTCCAACGCCTCGACCAACTGCTCCATGCGTTGGCTGGCATGCTGGGCGAAGCGGGCCACGTCCACCCCGGCGCCGCCGTCTTCGCCGGCGCGGTCGACGATGCGGGCCAGCGCCACGCTCTGCTGCCGCGACTTGCGGTTCATCGCCTCGAAGCTGCCGCCCAGGCCGCTGACGGCTTGGCGGATCAGTTCGCGGGCACGTTCGATCTCGGAGCGGGAACCCTCGATCTCGTTGCCGACGAAGCTGCGCAGCTCGTTCAGCAGGTGGTCCTGCTCGCGCATGACCTTGGCCTGCTCCGGCGAGCGCCGGGTCTGGCTGTACGCGGTCCAGCCGGCGAAGCCGAGCCAGCTCAGCGTCATCGTGGTGAGGATGGCCCAACGGACCGGGGCCGGCCAGTCGAAGCCGGCGGCGATGGGGAACAGCAGCGTCAGGGCGAGCGGGGCGGCCAGACGGATCAGGAGGCGTGAGTACATGGACGTTCTCGGCAGATTCACGATTGCTGTATCGGCCGTCCCCCCCGGGTCTTTAGCAACGCGGTGAGCGGATCATCGAAACCTGCCGACATTCGTACGATCTGCGTCGCAGAACGACCGCGGGCGGCGCTTTGCCGACCCGCGTCAGCCCCCAGGGGCTCAGCGCAGCGCGCGGTCCACGGTCTCGCGCATGCGCCGCTTGGCCAGCAGGAAATCCCACAGGCTGCCGCCCATCTGCCGCCACAGCACCGCCGCGCGCACCGCCGCCAGCAGCAGCGCGCGGATCTCCGCCACCACCCCGGCCTGGCCCAGGTAGTGCGGATTGCCTTGCACCATCACCCGCGGGCGCAAGTGGCTGATGGTGTCGGCGTAGAGCTGGCCCAGCGCGGCGATCACCTCCGGGTGGGTGCTGTCGCCGTGACGCTCCAGCACCGGCGCGATCCGGGCCAGGCCCGCGTCGACCTTGGCATCCGTCTCCGCATCGCCGGCGAAGCGCCGTTCCAGCTGGATCACCGCCAGCGCCAGCCGCGGCAGCACCTCGTCCTGGCCCTGGTTGCGGAAATAGTTGTGCAGCAGGCGCAGGCCCGGCGCCAGGTCGGCACGGCGGCCATAGACCGCCTCGGGACTGGGCGCGTCGATGCGGAACACGCTGTCGAGCAGGGTGCGCACCAGCGACGCCTCCGACTGGCCGGTCTCGGCGATGCGCCGCACCTGCTGCAGGGCCTGGGCAAGGCCCGCCAGCGCCAGCATGCGTGCGTCCATGGAATCGGTCATCGAATGGTGTCCTCGTGTGCGGCGGGTGCGTGCTGCGCCAGGCGGCGCTCCAGCGGGGCATCGGTGGTGGCGATCACGGCGCCGCCCAGGCATTCCTCGCCGTGGTACAGCACCAGCGACTGCCCCGGGGTGACGGCGCGCTGCGGACGCGCGAAGCGCACCGACAGGGTGCCGTCGTCGCCGACCGCGACCGTGCACGGCTCGTCGGCCTGGCGATAGCGGGTCTGCGCGGTGCAGTCGAAACGCCGTGCCGGCGGCGCGCCGGCGATCCAGTGGGCAGTCTCGGACTGCAGCCAGTTGGCCATCAGGTAGGGGCTGTCGCGGTCCTGGTCGACGTACAGCACGTTGCGGGCGACGTCCTTGCCGATCACGTACCACGGCGCCGCGGCGCGTCCGCGCACCCCGCCGATGTTCAGGCCCTCGCGCTGGCCCAGGGTGAAGTAGAACACCCCCGGGTGCTCGGCCACGACCTGCTCGTGCGGGTCGCGGATCTCGCCGCGTTTTGCCGGCAGGTAGCGGCCGAGGAATTGGCGGAAATCGCGTTCGCCGATGAAGCAGATGCCGGTGGAATCCTTCTTGGCATGGGTCGGCAGGCCGGCTTCGCGGGCGATGCGGCGCACCTGCTCCTTGGGCAGTTCGCCGACCGGGAACAGGGTCGCGGCCAGTTGCGCCTGACCCAACTGGTGCAGGAAGTAGCTCTGATCCTTGTTGCGGTCCAGCCCGCGCAGCAGCCGCCAGCGGCCGCCGACGCAGTCCACCCGCGCGTAGTGGCCGGTGGCGATGCGCTCGGCACCGAGCTCGCGTGCCGCGTCCAGGAAATGCTTGAACTTGACCTCGCGGTTGCACAGCACGTCCGGGTTGGGCGTGCGCCCGGCGGCGTACTCGGCCAGGAAGTGCGCGAACACGCCTTGCCAGTACGCCTGCGAAAAGTCGCGGAAATGGAACGGGATGCCCAGCCGCCCGCACACCGCCACCGCGTCGCGGCGGTCGTCGTCGGCGCGGCACTCGCCGCTGCCGTCGTCGGCCCAGTTCTGCATGAACAGGCCGGACACCGCTGCGCCCTGCTGGACCAGTTGCCAGGCCGCCACCGACGAATCCACGCCGCCGGAGATCCCGACCATGACCGCTGCGCCGCTCATGCCACCTGCCGCAGCATGTCCAGCGGGTAGCGGCGCCCGGCCAGGAAATCGGCCACCACCTGCCACACCAGCGGGCTGCGCCAGCGCGGCGCGGCGGCCTCCAGCTCGGCCGGGGTCATCCACAGCGCGCGCACGATGCCGGTGTCCAGCGGCCGCTGCGGGTCGTGTGCGACCGGGTCGGCGGCGAAGGCGAAGCGCAGGTAGTGGCGGCCGGTGTCGGCCTTCCACTGGTAGGCGCCGATGAAGGCGGTCGGCTGCACCTGCCAGCCGGTTTCCTCCAGCGTCTCGCGCACCGCGGCCTCGATCAGGCGTTCGTCCGGCTCCAGGTGGCCGGCCGGCTGGTTCAGCACCAGCGCGCCAGCGATCGCTTCCTCGACCTGCAGCAGACGCCCGTCGCGCACCACCACCGTGGCCACGGTCACATCCGGCTGCCAGGGTTCCGCGGCCGCCGTCATCAGAACAGGTCCTTGCCGCCGTTGAGTTCGGCGTCCATCGCGTCGGCGCCGCGTGCGGCCGCCTCCAGCGCCTCGCGCAACGCCGCATCGTCGGCATCGGCGGGGATCTTGACCACGAACACCGCGGTGCCGCCCTGGCGCACCCAGCCGCCGAGGATGTCCGACTGCGCGTCTTCCAGCAGCCGGTTGGCGACCTTGGCGGGCAGGCTGTCGCCCTGCGCCTGGTAGGCCGGCGACCACACCTCGCGGATGCGGTAACTGCCGAAGGTCTCCACCGGCGAGCGCACATAGGTGAGCTGCTTGCGCTCGCGGCCCTGGTCGCGCAGGCCGAACAGCACCTGGTAATCGCCGTCCTCGTCGGCCTGCACGTCGTAGCCCAGCGCCTGCAGGCGCTTGCCCAGCGCCGCGTCCGGCGGCTCGGCGACGGCCGGCATGGCCGCGGCGAGCAGCGCGGCGAGCAGCGGAACCTTGGGGAACATCGTCGAATGCATGCGCAGCGCCATCGAAAGGAAGGGAATTGTGCGGGCAGGACCGGCGATCGTCCAATCCGCGCCGGCAGCCCCCGTATATAATGGGCGGATGCCCCGCAAGAATTCCCCCGAGCACGATCATGGCGTCATGGTGGAGACCGGCAAGCCGGAAATCGCCCGCCCGCCGATGTATCAGGTGCTGCTGCTGAACGACGACTACACCCCGATGGATTTCGTGGTGACCGTGTTGCAGCAGTTCTTCTCCCTGGACCTGGAGCGCGCCACCCAGGTGATGCTGCACGTGCATACCCGCGGCCGCGGCGTCTGCGGGGTCTATACCCGCGAGGTGGCTGAATCCAAGGTGGCTCAGGTGAACGAGTTCTCGCGGATGAACCAACATCCCCTGTTGTGCACGATGGAAAAAGCCTGATAGTGGGAGGCGTCGGTCACCGGTTTGCCCGGACTAACGCGGTGTGAACACACTGATCCGATAGGGTTGTGGAAATTCGCAACTCAAGCCACATATTGTTGGCAACAGACGTCGGAGTAGACCATGTTCAGCAAAGATCTCGAGCAGACCATCGGCCAGTGCTACAAGCGCGCCCGGGAAGCCCGTCATGAGTTCATGACGGTGGAGCACCTGCTGTTGGCGCTGCTCGACAATCCCTCCGCCCAGGCCGTGCTCAAGGCCTGCGGCGCCGACGTCGAACGCCTGCGCAGCGACCTGGAACAGGCCATCGAAGCCTCGGTGGCGCGCCTGGCCGACGACGACGGCCGCGACACCCAGCCCACCCTGGGCTTCCAGCGGGTGCTGCAGCGCGCGGTCTATCACGTGCAGTCCTCGGGCAAGAAGGAGGTCAGCGGCGCCAATGTGCTGGTGGCGATCTTCGGCGAGAAGGACTCGCATGCGGTGTATTTCCTGAACCAGCAGGACATCACCCGCCTGGATATTGTCAATTACCTCTCCCACGGCATCGCCAAAATGGGCGAGGACGGCGAGCACGCCGCGCCGACCGACGGCGAACCCAAGGGCGAGGCGGGCGAGGGCGAACCGAAGGGCGACGCCCTGGCCGAGTACGCCACCAATCTGAACGAGCAGGCCCGCAACGGCCGCATCGACCCGCTGGTGGGCCGCGCCGATGAGATCGAGCGCACCATCCAGGTGCTGTGCCGCCGCCGCAAGAACAACCCGCTGTACGTGGGCGAGGCCGGCGTGGGCAAGACCGCCATCGCCGAAGGCCTGGCCAAGCGCATCGTCGAGGGCAGCGTGCCCGCGGTACTGGCCGATGCAGTGATCTTCTCGCTCGACCTGGGCGCGCTGGTCGCCGGCACCAAGTACCGCGGCGACTTCGAAAAGCGCCTGAAGGGCGTGCTGACTTCGCTGAAGAAGGTGCCCAATGCGGTGCTGTTCATCGACGAGATCCACACCATCATCGGCGCCGGTTCCGCCTCCGGCGGCACCATGGACGCGTCCAACCTGATCAAGCCGGCGCTGTCTTCGGGTGAACTGCGCTGCATCGGCTCGACCACGTTCCAGGAATACCGCGGCATCTTCGAGAAGGACCGCGCCCTGGCGCGGCGCTTCCAGAAGATCGACATCGTCGAGCCGACCGTGGGCGAGACCTTCGAGATCCTGCAGGGCCTCAAGCCCAAGTACGAGGCGCACCACGGCGTGACCTACGCCGACGACGCGCTGCAGGCGGCGGTGGACCTGTCGGTCAAGCACATCGGCGACCGGCTGCTGCCGGACAAGGCGATCGACGTGATCGACGAGGCCGGCGCGCGCCAGCGGCTGCTGCCCGAAGGCCAGCGCAAGGAACTGATCGACATCGAGGAGATCGAGACCATCGTCGCCAAGATGGCGCGGATCCCGGCCAAGCAGGTCAGCGCCACCGACAAGGACGTGCTGCAGCACCTGGAGCGCAACCTGAAGATGGTGATCTTCGGCCAGGATCCGGCGATCGAGACGCTGTCCTCGTCGATCAAGCTGGCGCGCTCGGGCCTGGCCAATCCGGAGAAGCCGATCGGCAACTTCCTGTTCGCCGGCCCCACCGGCGTGGGCAAGACCGAGGTCACCAAGCAGTTGGCGCTGCAGTTGGGCATCGAGCTGGTGCGCTTCGACATGTCCGAGTACATGGAGCCGCATTCGATCAGCCGCCTGATCGGCGCGCCCCCGGGCTACGTCGGCTTCGACCAGGGCGGCCTGCTGACCGAGAAGATCGTCAAGACCCCGCACTGCGTACTGCTGCTGGACGAGGTCGAGAAGGCGCACCCGGACATCTTCAACATCCTGTTGCAGGTCATGGACCGCGGCGTGCTCACCGACACCAATGGGCGCGAGGCCAACTTCAAGAACGTGATCCTGGTGATGACCACCAATGCCGGTGCCACCCAGGCCTCGCGACGCTCGATCGGTTTCACCCAGCAGGACCACTCCACCGATGCGATGGAGATCATCCGCCGCAGCTTCACCCCGGAGTTCCGCAACCGCCTGGACGCGGTGGTGCAGTTCCAACCGCTGGCCTTCAGCCACATCCTGCGCGTCGTCGACAAGTTCGTGATCGAGCTGGAGATGCTGCTGCAGGAGAAGCACGTGTCGCTGTCGGCCACCCCGACCGCGCGCGACTGGCTGGCCCAGCACGGCTTCGACCCGCTGATGGGCGCGCGGCCGATGGCGCGGGTGATCCAGGACAAGGTCAAGCGCCCGCTGGCCGACGAGTTGCTGTTCGGCAAGCTGGTCAACGGCGGCCGCGTCACCATCGACGTGCGCGACGGCGAGCTGGTGGTCGACACCCAGGCCGAGCCGGAGCGCCTGCTGCCGGCGACGGTGGACTGAGGCCGACAGGCGCGACGAAAGGCGGCTGCAGAGGCTGCAGCCGCCTGGCGAGGTCACCGTCGTTCCATCGTTGCAGACGCGAAAGGCGGCCAGTGGCCGCCTTCTTCATGTCCGCCCGTAGCGGATTACTTCATGCGGTAGGTGATGCGACCCTTGGTCAGGTCGTACGGGGTCATTTCGACCTTCACCCGGTCGCCGGTCAGGATGCGGATGTAGTTCTTGCGCATGCGGCCGGAGATGTGGGCGATGATTTCGTGCCCGTTTTCCAGCTTGACCCGGAACGTGGTATTGGGCAACGTCTCGCTGACGGTGCCTTCGAATTCGATGGAGTCGTCTTTCGACATGTAATCCTGTGCGATTCGGAACGGCCAAAGGCCTGAAGAGCGAGGATTTTACTCGCCTGGGCCGCGCCATGCAAAGTTTGCGTTAATCCCGCTCAGGCCTGGGCCAGTTCTGCGGCCGCCAGGGTGCCAAACTGCGCCGTCCACGGCGCGGGCTCGGCCGGCGCCGCCACCAGCGGCGCGATGGTCTCCAGGAAGCGCGCACGCGGCCAGCGCTCGGCGCCCAGGCTGAGCAGGTGGTCGTTCTCCACCTGCGCGTCGATCAGCGGCCAGCCCCAGCCGTGCAGGCGCCGCGCCAGTGCCGCCAACGCCACCTTGGAGCCGCCGCTGCGGGCGCTGAACATGCTTTCGCCGAAGAACATGCGCCCGCGCGCAACCCCGTAGATGCCGCCGACCAGGGTGCTGCCATCGAACACTTCCACCGAATGCGCGTGGCCGGCCCGGTGCAGGGCCAGATAGGCGTCGCGCATCGGGACGGTGATCCAGGTGCCGTCCTGGCCAGGGCGCGGGATCTGCGCGCAGGCGTCGATGACCTGGGCGAAGGCGGTGTCGGCGCGCACCGTCCACGGGGAGTGGCGCAGGCTGCGGCGGAAGCGCGAGGACAGGCGCACGCCATCGCTGCGGAACACGGTGCGCGGGTCCGGGCTCCACCACAGGATCGGTTCGCCGTCGGAGTACCAGGGGAAGATGCCCTGCGCATAGGCCGCGAGCAGGCGCGTCGACGACAGGTCGCCACCGACCGCGAGCAGGCCGTCCGGCTCGCGCAGGGCGCTGGACGGCGGCGGGAACGGCGCGGCGGGATCGGCCGCGAGCAGGGCAGGGAGACGACGCATCGCTGGCAGCGTAGCCGATGCCTCAGGCGTCGTGGCGGAACGGCGAATGGCACTGCAGCGCCGCCGCGTGCTGGCGCACCTCGGCGCGTTCCTGCGCGCACCATTCGGCCAGCGGCACGCGGAAGCCGGGGTCGGCGATCCAGTGGCGGCTGCGCACCAGCCGCGGCAGGAAGCCACGGGCGATCTTGTGCTGGCCCTGTGCGCCCGGCTCGAAGCGGGTCAGACCCTCGCGCAGGCAGTATTCGATGCCCTGGTAGTAGCAGGTCTCGAAATGCAGGCCGGGCAGGGGTTCGCCACCCCAGTAGCGGCCGTACAAGGTGTCGCCGCCGCGCAGGCAGAACGCGCCGGCCACTGGGACTCCCTGGTGCATGGCGAGAAAGATCAGCAGGTTGCGCGGCATCGTTCGCGCAAGATGTGAGAAGAACTCCAGCGTCAGCGCCGGCGAATTCCCGTAGTCGTCGAAGGTGCGCAGATAGAATCCGTACATCGCCTGCAGGTCGGCGGCGCTGGCCTCGTCGCCGTGCAGCACGCGGAAATCGATGCCGGCGCGCTGCACCTTGGCCCGCTCCTGACGGATGTTCTTTCGGTGCTTGTGGTCCATCGCGCCCAGGTAGTCGTCGAACCCGGTCCAGCCGGCATCGTTGTGCCACTGGTACTGCACGTCGTTGCGTTCCAGCCAGTCGGCGCCGAACGCGGCGTCCTCGTCGGCGCGGTGGAAATTGACGTGGGCCGAGGACAGGCCGGTGCGCTCGGTCAGCGCCTGCATGGCCGCGAGCAGTTCCTGTTGCGCCGCCAGCTCGCGCGCCAGCAGCCGCGGCCCGGTCACCGGCGAGTAGGGCACCGCGCACAGCCACTTGGGGAAGTAGTCCTGGCCGTAGCGCGCATAGGCATGCGCCCAGGCATGGTCGAACACGAATTCGCCGTGCGAGTTGCTTTTGACGTACCCGGGCGCCGCCGCGACCAGCGTCTCGCCGTCCCACACGGTGAGATGCAGCGGACTCCAGCCCCAGTCCGGGCGCAGGCAGCCGCGCTGCTCCAGGCCGGCCAGGAAGGCGTGGGCAACGAACGGATTGCGGCCGTCGTGCAGGGCGTCCCAGTCGGCGGCATCCACGCTGGTCAGACCGGAAAGCCACCTGATGCGAGAGTGCCCGCCGCCCTTCATCGCGGCGGCGGTTTTTTCGTCGGCGCGGTCGCGGGAAACGTCAGGGGCATCCGTACGCCGCGCTGATCGTCGGGCCCTGCGCACGCCAGTCCATCCGTTGGCAGCCAGGTGAGCGGTGCGGACAGTGCAGCCAGTAGCGCGGGGTTGCTTGCGCCTGCAGGCGGCGGCGCCTCGCCCACACTGACCTGAGGCGGGCAGAAGCGGTAGTTCGCCTGCAGCGTGAGGTTGTTCTCGCACGGCGTCCGTCCTCGCGTCGCAGCCACGATGGCGGGGGTCACCGCCCTTGGGATGATGTCCGCCAGCGCGAGCGTATAGGCGCCGGATGCCGCGTCAGGTCCCTTCGCGTCCTTTGCAAGGCGCTCCGATTCGATGAACAAGGGCACCGCTGCGCTCAACGAAGGGCTTCCGCTCGGCAGGCCACGCACCGCGAACAATCCCAGATAGTACGCGGCATCCTTGTCGCCCCCTTGGCGGGCGGTCCGCAGGAACTGCGCGATCAGCGCTTGCTTGGTCTGGCTATAGACGGTGCCATCGAGCAGGCACTCGGCCCATAGCTTGCCCAGCCGTGCGGCGGAGGCTACATCGCCAGCTTGCGCCTGCCGTTGGGTCACCGCCAGTTGTTCGTGCTCGGGCTTCAGTAACGCGGTCAGCGACTGCGGGTTGGCAGGGTCGTACATCACCTTGAACAGCATGTCGCCCTGACCACGGCCGGCGGCAATCAGTTCGTCGTGGTCGAGGCAGACCGGGTTGGGTGCGGCCGCCGCTTGTACCGCGAAGGCCGCGCCGGACAGGAGTCCGGCGAAGCTCGACATCAGGCAGCGGCGAGTGGGCCTCATTCGGAAATCTTGTCCAGATACCGCTCGGCGTCCAGCGCGGCCATGCAGCCGAAGCCGGCCGAGGTGATCGCCTGGCGGTAGTGCTGGTCGGCGACGTCGCCAGCGGCGAACACGCCCGGCACCGAGGTCTCGGTGGCGGCGCCGCCGAGGCCGGAACGGATCTCCAGGTAGCCGTTGTGCATCGCCAATTGGCCGTCGAACAGCTGGGTGTTCGGGTGATGGCCGATGGCGACGAAGAAGCCGTGCGCTTCCAGGTCGCGGGTGCTGCCGTCCTGCACCGACTTGACCCGTACGCCGGTGACGCCGGCCTCGTTGCCCAGCACCTCGTCCACCTGGTGGTGCCAGACGGTCTCGATCTTGCCGGCGGCGACCTTGGCGAACAGCTTGTCCTGCATGATCTTCTCCGCGCGCAGGGTATCGCGGCGGTGCACCAGATAGACCTTGCGGGCGATGTTGGACAGGTACAGCGCCTCTTCCACGGCGGTGTTGCCGCCACCGACCACGACCACGTCCTGGTCCTTGTAGAAGAAGCCGTCGCAGGTGGCGCAGGCGGACACGCCGCGGCCCTTGAACGCTTCTTCCGAGGGGATGCCCAGGTACTTGGCGGTGGCGCCGGTGGCGATGATCAGCGCGTCGCAGGTGTAGTCGCCACTGTCGCCGCTGAGCCGGAACGGGCGCTGCGACAGGTCGGCGGTGTGGATGTGGTCGAAGATCACCTCGGTCTCGAAGCGCTCGGCATGCGCCTGCATGCGCGCCATCAGGTCCGGGCCCATCAGGCCGTGGGGGTCGCCGGGCCAGTTGTCGACCTCGGTGGTGGTCATCAGCTGGCCGCCCTGCTGCAGGCCGGTGATCACCACCGGCTTGAGGTTGGCGCGCGCGGCGTAGACCGCGGCGGTCCAGCCGGCCGGGCCGGAACCCAGGATCAGCAGGCGGGAATGCTTGGCGGAATTGGCGGCAGAGGGGCTCATGTATACTCGCGAACAGGGTGAAATGGCGGCGGAAACGCGGCATTGCGCGGGTTCCGGCGAAGGCGCATAGAGTGGCGGCCGGCCTGGAACGAATCAAGCCGCGTGGCGGAAACGCTGCGGCCCGTCGCCACTGCCGGCGTCCCTCGCGCACCGTTGCGCGCCTTCACCGGATGCCGCAGAGGCAGGTCGGCGCAAGGCCGGACGATTCAGGTGCCGACTGCTGAAATGCAAGGGCGGGTCGTTTATTATCAATCACTAACGATGCATTTCTAAGGTCTGGTCATAGCGTGGCGAAGCAGGTTCCGGAACGCGGCAAATCCCAGGGCGCCAATGCGGCGGCACGCAAGCAGGGTGCCGCGCCCAACCCACGCCGGCAGAAGCTGTGGCGTGATCTGGCGCTGATCGCGATCGCGCCGCTGCTGCTGTACCTGCTGGCCAGCCTGGCCACCTACTCGGCGACCGATCCCGGCTGGTCACATACCGGCAGCGTGGTCGCGCCGGTGCACAACATGGGCGGCAAGTTCGGCGCCTGGATCGCCGACGTGCTGCTGCAACTGTTCGGCTACGTGGCCTTCCTGCTGCCGGTGGTGATCGGTGCGATCTCCTGGATCGCGCTGTTCGGCATGGACCAGGACGGCGATGGCGAGGCCGACCTGGGCCCGGCGCTGCGCCTGGTCGGCATCGTCGGCTTCCTGATCGCGGCCACCGGGTTGCTGCACCTGCGCCTGTTCGCCGGCGACGTGGCCGGGGCCGGCGGCATCCTCGGCAAGCTGGTCGGCAATTCGCTCGGCGCCGGCTTCGGCGCGCTCGGCGCCAACCTGTTCGTGCTGGTGCTGCTGCTGGTGTCGGTGACCCTGGCCACCGGGCTGTCCTGGTTCGCGGTGATGGAGCGCATCGGCAAGGCGGTGATGACCCTGCCGGCGCTGGCCCGCCGCGGTACCCAGCAGGCCAACGAGTGGCAGCAGACCCGCGCCATGCGCGAGGAGCGCGAGGAAGTGCGCAAGGTCGACGCGGTGCAGCGCGCCAAGCGCGAGCCGGTGAAGATCGAGCCGCCGCCGGCGCCGGTGGTGGAGAAGAGCGAGCGCGCCAAGCGCGAGCAGCAGATCCCGCTGTTCCACGGGACCGGCAGCGACCCATCCGGGGTGCCGCCGCTGGCGCTGCTGGACGATCCAAAGCCGCAGGCCAAGGGCTATTCCGAGGAGACCCTGGAAACCCTGTCGCGGCAGATCGAGTTCAAGCTCAAGGACTTCCGCATCGAGGCGCAGGTGGTCGGCGCCTATCCGGGCCCGGTCATCACCCGCTTCGAGATCGAGCCGGCGCCGGGCATCAAGGTCAGCCAGATCAGCTCGCTGGACAAGGACATCGCCCGCGGCCTGTCGGTGAAGTCGGTGCGCGTGGTCGACGTGATCCCGGGCAAGTCGGTGATCGGCCTGGAGATCCCCAACGTCAGCCGCGAGATGATCTATCTCAGCGAACTGCTGCGCTCCAAGGAATACGACAAGTCGGCCAGCCCACTGACCCTGGCCCTGGGCAAGGACATCGCCGGGCGCCCGACCGTGGCCGACCTGGCGCGCATGCCGCACCTGCTGGTCGCCGGCACCACCGGCTCGGGCAAGTCGGTGGCGGTCAACGCGATGGTGCTGAGCCTGCTGTACAAGGCCTCGGCCAAGGACCTGCGGATGCTGATGATCGACCCGAAGATGCTCGAACTGAGCGTCTACCAGGGCATCCCGCATCTGCTGGCGCCCGTGGTCACCGACATGAAGGAGGCCGCCAACGGCCTGCGCTGGTGTGTGGCGGAGATGGAGCGCCGCTACAAGCTGATGAGCGCGGTCGGCGTGCGCAACCTGGCCGGCTTCAACAAGAAGGTCAAGGACGCGCAGGACGCCGGGCAGCCGCTGATGGACCCGCTGTTCAAGCCCAACCCGGACTTGGCCGAGGCGCCGCGGCCGCTGGACACGCTGCCGTTCATCGTCATCTTCATCGACGAATTCGCCGACATGATGATGATCGTCGGCAAGAAGGTCGAGGAGCTGATCGCACGCCTGGCGCAGAAGGCCCGCGCCGCCGGCATCCACCTGATCCTGGCCACCCAGCGCCCGTCGGTGGACGTGATCACCGGCCTGATCAAGGCCAACATCCCGACCCGCATCGCCTTCCAGGTCAGCTCCAAGATCGACTCGCGCACCATCCTCGACCAGTCCGGCGCCGAGACCCTGCTCGGCCACGGCGACATGCTGTACCTGCCGCCGGGCACGGCGATGCCGGACCGCGTGCACGGCGCCTTCGTCAGCGACGAGGAAGTGCACCGGGTGGTCGAGCACCTCAAGGCCAGCGGCCCGGCCGACTACATCGAGGGCGTGCTCGACGAGGTGCAGACCATGGGCGACGGCACCGTGATCGGTGCCACTGGCTTGCCAGAAGCCGGCGGCGGGGGCGGCGACGAGTCCGACCCGCTGTACGACGAGGCCCTGCGCATCGTCACCGAAACCCGCCGCGCCTCGATCTCCGGCGTGCAGCGGCGGCTGAAGATCGGCTACAACCGCGCCGCGCGGCTGATCGAGGCGATGGAAGCCGCCGGCGTGGTCAGCCCGCCCGAACACAACGGCGACCGCAGCGTGCTGGCGCCGCCGCCGCCGAAGTGAACCGCACCGTGCCGCCCGCCGGCCGTGGCCGGCGCCTGCCTGGACTGGGACCTGTGCGCGCCGCGCGCTGGCTGTGCGGCGTGGCGCTGCTGGCGCTGGCCGGGGTCGCGGCCGCGCAACCGGCGCCGGCCGCGCGCCGCGACACCGAGCAACAGCCCGCGGCAGCCGCACCGGTGGTCAGCAACAACTACAGCTACGTGCGCTACCGCGCCGACTACGAGGTGCGCGAGGACGCCACCAGCGTGGAGACCGACGAGTATGAGCTGCTGCTCAAGACCAAGGCCGGCGTCGACCAGTTCAGCCAGGTGCGGCTGGGCTACAGCGAGAAGCTGGAAACGCTGGAGGTGCTGGCCGCCTACACGCTGACCCCGGACGGGCTGCGCCACGACGTGCCGGCCGACAAGATCTACACCCAGGAAAGCTATTCGAGCGCGGCGGCGGCGATGTACGCCGACCGCAAGGTCAAGGTGGTGGTGTTCCCCAACCTGATGCCCGGCGCGCGCCTGGTGTACCGGGTGCGCCGCACCCAGAACGTCCCGTACTTCATCGGCTACTTCAGCCTGTGGGAGACCTTCAGCGTGTTCTCCCAGTACGACGACGCCACGGTGACCCTGGTGGCGCCGCGGCGCCTGCAGATGCACCTGTACACGCGCGGCGTGCAGGGCAGTAACACGCCAACGATCGACGGCGAGCAGGCGCGCTGGGAATGGCATTACAGCCGCCGCGAGCCGATGAAGAGCCAGAACTGGGCCGCGGCGACCTGGGAGTTCAGCCCGACCATCATGGCCAGCAGCTTCCGCCGCTGGGCACAGATGGCCCAGGCCTACCAGCACAGCAGCGCCGCCGCCGCGCAGGTCACGCCCAAGGTGCGCGCCCGCGCCGAGCAGATCACCGCCGGCATCACGGACCGCCGCGCGCAGGCCGCGGCGCTGTACGAGTGGGTGGCGCGCAACATCCGCTACGTGGCGGTGTACCTGGGCAACGGTGGGCTGCAGCCGAACAGCGCCGACAGCATCCTCGACAACCACTACGGCGACTGCAAGGACCACACCGTGGTGCTGGAAGCGCTGCTGGCGGCCAAGGGCATCGCCAGTACGCCGGTGCTGCTCGGTGCGCAGGGCGGGCCGACCCTGCCCGAGGTGCCGGTACTGGGCCGCTTCAACCACGCCATCACCTATCTGCCCGAGTTCAAGCTGTACGTGGACTCGACCAGCCCGTCCGCGCGTTTCGGCCAGTTGCCGGCCGGCGACCTGGGCGTGCCGGTACTGCACACCGCCGACGGCACCGTGGCGCGCACGCCGCCGGACGACGCCAAGGTCAACCGTTATCTGGTCGAGACCGATTACCGCTTCGCCGCCGACGGCAGCCTGAGCGGCATCACCCGCCTGGACAGCGGCGACGTCGGCGAGGTTGGCCTGCGCACGATGTTCGTGCAGCTCAACGCGCAGAACCGCACCCGCATCGAGGAGTCGATCGTCGCCGCCTCCGGCTTCGATGGGAGCGGCGAGCTGTTGCTGCAGGGCACGCCGCAGGACCTGGGCCGGCCGTTCGGCTACGCCTACCGGTTCCGCGCCCACGACTACGTGGACTTCGGCGTGGTCGGCGGCATGAGCCTGCCGCTGATGCCCGGCGCCGACTCGGTGCGCGGGGTCTACAGCACGGCCTCGGCCGAGCGCAATCTGACCCCGTTCTACTGCAACGACAACGCGCGCAGCGAGACCTACCGGCTGACCTTCCCGGACAGCGTGCCGATCATCGCGATCCCGGCCGACACCCATTTCCGCAACGCCGCCGGCGAGTACGCCGCGACCTGGGTGCGCGACGGACAGACCGTGACCGCCACGCACACGCTGCACCGGCGCGCGATCCACGGCCCGGCGGCGCTGTGCCAGCCGCAGGACTACGCCGCCTTCCGCGAGTTGTACCAGCAGGTGCGGCGCGGCTTCCGCGGCCAGATCCTGTACGGCGACCTCAGCCGGATGCAGACCGGGCCTTAGCCGTGGGTCGGCCGGCCCACGCGCTCTGATCGCCTATTCAGGCGCGGCGCGTCACACTCCCCACACTCCATCCGGAAATCCATCCGCATGCTTCGCACACTCCGCTACACCGTCCTCGCCACCGCGCTGCTGGCCGGCTCCGCCTTCGCCGGCGCCCGCGAGGACCTCACCGCCTTCACTCGCGGGCTGAAGGGCCTGGACGGCCAGTTCGCGCAGAAGGTCTACGACGGCAAGGGCACGCTGAAGGAAAGCGCCAGCGGCCGCGTCGCGCTGTCGGCGCCGCGCCTGTTCCGCTGGGAGTACCGCAAGCCCTATACCCAGCTGATCGTCGCCGACGGCAGCAAGGTGTGGGTCTACGACCCGGACCTGAAGCAGGCCACGGTGCGCGCGCAGGGCAGCGAGGAACAGAACAGCCCGCTGACCGCGCTGATCGACCCGGGCCGGCTCGACCGCCAGTACGACGTCAGCGAAGAGGCGGTAGCCCGCGACGGGCTGCAGTGGCTGACCATGACCCCGAAGGTGGACACCGAGGCCAGCTTCCAGATGGCCAAGCTGGGCTTCGACCGCAACGGCCTGGCGCGCATGGAAGTGGTCGACCCGGTCGGCCAGCGCACTGACATCAGTTTCAGCGACTGGAAGCGCAATCCGGCTTTCGCCAGCGGTACCTTCCGCTACGTCCCGGACAAGGACGTGGACGTGGTCGGCGACCAGTGAATCACCTGCCGCCGCGCGCCGCCGACCGGCGCGTGGCGGCCTTGCCGGTCACTCGCAGGTCTGCACTTCGATACTGACGTGGCCCAGCGTGGCCACCCCTGACAGACGCGCGTGGTAGAACGCCGCCGGCCGTGGCCGGTGGGTCACCAGCGACACGATCGCCGCATGCTGGCCGGGACCGACCCGCCACACGTGCAGGTCGGCGATGCGTTCGTCGTCCTGCTGCAGGCGGTCGCGGATCTGCGCCTGCAGCGCCGCCGGCGCCGAGGCGTCGAGCAGCACCGCGCCGGTGTCGCGCAGCAGCGCCAGCGACCAGCGCGCGATGACGATGGCGCCGACGATGCCCATCAGCGCATCGGTCCAGGCCCAGCCCAGATACTTGGCCAGCAGCAGGGCGACGATCGCCATCACCGAGGTCAGCGCGTCGGCCAGCACGTGCATGTAGGCCGAGCGCAGGTTGTGGTCGGCGTGTGCGTGCCGATCGTGGCCGGCCGCCTGCGCGGGTGCGGCGTGGGCGTGCGCAGGCCCGCGGTGATCGTGGTGATCGTGAGGGTGGTGATGGTCGTGACCATGCGCGTGATCGTGGTCATGCCCAGCGTGGTGCGCGTGCGCATGGTCGTCATGCCGGTGAGCGGCATGCGCATGGCCGTGCCCGTGATGATGGCTGTGCCCATGCCCATGCCCATGCCCATGATCATGATGGTGGTCGGCGCCCAGCATCCAGGCGCTGAGCAGGTTCACCAGCAGGCCCAGCGCCGCGATCCACAGCGCCTCGTCGTAGGCGATGTGCACCGGCTGCGCCAGGCGCAGTGCCGACTCCACGCCGATGCCCAGGGCGATCAGTGCCAGGATCAGCGCGCTGGAGAAACCGGCCAGGTCGCCGACCTTGCCGGTGCCGAAGGTGAAGCGGGGGTTGTGCCGGTGCCGGCGCGCGAACCAGTAGGCGAAGCCGGCCAGCGACAGCGCGCCGGCGTGGGTGGCCATGTGCAGGCCGTCGGCCAGCAGCGCCATCGAGCCGGTCCACCAGCCGGCGACGATCTCCACGATCATCATCGCGGCGGTCAGCGCCACCACCGCCCAGGTGCGGCGCGCATTGCGCTCGTGGCGCGTGCCGAGGAAGTCGTGCTGATGGGTGAACGCGTCCAGGGTGTCGTGGTGGCTCATGGCGGGGGTCGGCCGGGCAGGGAAGCGCCGCGATTCTAGCGCTGGCGTCGATGCCGTGCAGGCTTGCGGCACGGCGTAGACGGGCCGCGGCGATAGAATGGGCGCATGGCCAAACGCAGACCCTTCGCTTCCGATACGCCTGACCTGCTGAGCGTCGACCGCGAGGCCATGCGCCCGCTGGCCGAGCGCATGCGCCCGCGCACGCTCGACGAGATGGTCGGGCAGAAGCGCCTGCTGGCACCGAGCAGTGCGCTGCGCCGCGCGGTCGCGTCCGGCCGGGTGCATTCGATGATCCTGTGGGGGCCGCCCGGCTGCGGCAAGACCACCCTGGCACTGCTGTTGGCGCAGTACGCCAAGGCCGAATTCAAGGCGATCTCGGCGGTGCTGTCCGGCCTGCCGGAAGTGCGGTTGGTGCTGGCCGAGGCCGCGCAGCGTTTCGCCGACGGGCGCCGCACGGTGCTGTTCGTCGACGAGGTGCACCGTTTCAACAAGGCGCAGCAGGATGCGTTCCTGCCGCACATCGAGCGCGGCACCATCCTGTTCGTCGGCGCCACCACCGAGAATCCCTCTTTCGAGCTGAATTCGGCGCTGCTGTCGCGCTGCCGCGTGCACGTGCTGGAAGCGGTGCCGCCGCAGGACATCGCCGAAGCGCTGCAGCGGGCGCTACACGATCCAGAGCGTGGGCTCGGCGCCGAGCAACTGCAGGTCTCCGACGCGGCGCTGCTGGAGATCGCCGGCGCCGCTGACGGCGACGTGCGGCGTGCGCTGACCCTGCTGGAGATCGCCGCCGAACTGGCCCAGGATGAGGGCGGCGAAATCACCGCGCAGACCCTGCAGCAGGTCCTGGCCGACCGCACCCGCCGCTTCGACAAGGGCGGCGAGCAGTTCTATGACCAGATCTCGGCGCTGCACAAGTCGGTGCGCAGCTCCAACCCGGACGCGGCACTGTACTGGCTCACACGCATGCTCGACGGCGGCTGCGACCCGTCCTATCTGGCGCGGCGGCTGACCCGCATGGCGATCGAGGACATCGGCCTGGCCGACCCGCGCGCGCAGTCGATGGCGCTGGAAGCCTGGGACATCTACGAGCGCCTGGGCAGTCCCGAAGGCGAACTGGCCTTCGCGCAACTGGTGCTGTACCTGGCCAGCACCGCCAAGTCCAACGCCGGCTATGCCGCGTTCAACCAGGCCAAGGCCGAAGTGCGCGAGACCGGCACCCAGGAGGTGCCGCTGCACCTGCGCAACGCGCCGACCAAGCTGATGAAGACCCTGGGCTACGGCGCCGACTACCAGTACGACCACGACGCCGAAGGCGGCATCGCCCTGGACCAGACCGGCTTCCCTGACGCGATGGGCGAGCGGGTGTACTACCGGCCGGTGGAGCGCGGCCTGGAGATCAAGCTCAAGGACAAACTCGACCGCCTGCGCGCCGCGCGCGAGCAGGCGCGGGCTGACAAGGCCGGGCGATCGCCGTCATAATCGGCGCACAGGAGATGGCATTCCTCCTTGAACCGCCCGCAACACTGCGCGCTGATGATGCCTGCCCAACCCCCGCCGGGGTGGCAGGCGCGCGCCTCGGCATCGTCCTTGTGGAGAATCCGATGCCCGTTCCTTCTCGTTGTTCTGCTGCCGCTCCGGCGTTCGCCTCGCGGAGGCGCGCATGAACCTGACTCTCTGGTGGCAGCAACTGCTGCTGGCGATGGCCGGCGGCGCGGTCGGCTCCGGCCTGCGTTTCGCGGTCGGCAGCGCGTTGCTGCAGCGCTACGGCGCCGGCTTCCCGTGGGGCACCTTGGCGGTGAACCTCGCCGGCGCCTTCGTCGGCGGCTTCCTGCTGGTGTGGATCGAAGGCCGCGGCGCCAGCGCGCCATATTGGCGGGCACTGCTGATCGTCGGCCTGATCGGCGGGCTGACCACGTTCTCCTCGCTGATGATGGAAAGCATGGTGTTCGTGCGCAACGGTCGCCTCGGCATGGTGCCGTTGTACCTGGCGATCACCCTGGCGGCGGGGCTGGTGCTGGTGTTCGCCGGCGCGCGCGCCGCCGCGGAACTGCGGCCGCCGACGGTGACTGCCGGCCGCTGAGCGAAGCGAGGGTCTAGCCCAACAGCGCGGCGCCCACGCCGAGCGGGGGCGCCAGCAGCGCAAGCGGCACGATCAGCCGCGGCCGGTACGGCAGCAGGCCCAGGGTCAGCAGCGCCGCGCTGGCGCTGAGCGAACCCACCCACAGCACCGGACCGATGCCCCAGCCGCGCGCGGCCACGCAGCAGGCGAACGCCGCGCCCAGCAGCAGCCAGCCGGCGACCTGCAGTTGCCGCAGGCGTGGCGCGGCGGCGCGGCGCGCACCGTACAGCTCGAGTTGGTGCTTCTCCATGCCCAGACACAGCGCGACGAAGCCGGAGAACGCCAGGCACAGGCCGAGCACGGTCATGCGCCCTCCGTAGCCAACACCGGCTTGCCCGATCCGCCGCGTTCGCGGGCGCGGCGTTCGGCCGCCGACAGCGGCGGTTGCCAGCGTTGCATGCGCCGCGCGGCCAGCGCCAGGGCCAGGCCGAGGAACAGGCAGACCAGGTCGAATCCGGCCAGCGCCCAGTCGCCGGCCAGCAGGCTCACGCCCAGGTGCGCGTCGGTGGTGATGGCGTTGAGCAGCGGCAGCAAGCCGAACAGCGCCGCGCCCGCATACAGTTGCCAGGCCCACATCGCGCGTTTCGGCCACACCTGTGCGGCAATCAGGGCCGCGGCCCAGGCCAGGAAGAACATTGCCGCTTCGCGCTCCGGGCGCGATTCCAGTTGCAGCGGCAGCAGCCGGTTGCCCCAGAAGTAGGCGGCGAAGGCGATCGGCAGTCCGGCCACGGTGCCGATGTTGAGCGCGTCGACCAGGCGCAGGCCCAGGCCGATGCGGCCGGCCTTGGCGTGCTTGGGCCGCTCCTTGACCGCCCACAGGATCGCGCCGCTGGCCACCATCAGGCAGCCGAGCAGGCCGCAGCCGAAGAACAGCCAGCGCAGCCAGGGCCCGGCGAAGTGCGCCAGGTGCAGGCCGTACAGGGTGCTGCGGGTTTCCGCGGCGGCGCCGAGTTCGCCGCTGCGGCCGAGTACTTGGCCGGTAGCCGCGTCCAGCAGCAGCGAGGGCGTGGTGTAGCCCAGCCGCTGGCCATCGCCCTGGCGGATCTGGATCGTTGCGGCGGTGTCGCCGGCGTTGTACACGGTGAAGCCGGCGATCGGCGCCTGCGCGCCCCATTCGCGGCGGGCCACGTCCAGCAGTTGCGCGATCGGCAGCATGTGCCCGGGCGTGCCACTGGCCTCGCGCAGGTTCTGCGGCTCCTGGAAGGCCTCGGCATAGAACGCCTGCTCGGCGTCCGGGTAGGCGGTCTGGATGCCCCAGGGCAGGTACATCAGCATCAGCGTGACCAGCCCGGTGTAAGTGATCATCGCGTGGTAGGGCAGGGCGAGCACCGCGCTGGCATTGTGGAAGTCCAGCCACGAGCGCTGGCCCTTGGCCGGGCGGAAGGTGAAGAAGTCCTTGAAGATCTTCTTGTGGGTGATCACGCCGCTGATGATCGCCACCAGCATGAACATCGCGCAGAAGCCGACGATGTAGCGCGCCCACAGCGCCGGCAGGTAGTGCAGGTCGAAGTGCAGGCGGTAGAAGAAATCGCCGCCGCGGGTGTCGCGGGTCTGGCTGGCCGCGCCGCTGACCGGGTCGAGCAGGGCGCTGCCGAACATCTCCTTGCGGCTCTGGCGGGCGCCGTCGGCCGGCGGTGGATTGCGCCAGAACAGGTCGGTGAACGGCGCGCGCGGGCTGGCCAGCGACACGAACCATTGCGGCGACTGCGGCGCCTCGCGCTGCAGCAGCGCCACCGCACGTGCGGCCACCACGTCGGGGGCCAGTTCTGCGCGCGGCAGTTCCGGGCGCATCCAGCGGCTGATCTCGTTGCGAAAATAGCTGGCGGTGCCGGCCATGAAGATCAGCAGCAGCACCCAGGACACCAGCAGCCCGCTCCAGGTGTGCAGCCAGGCCATCGATTGGCGGAATCCCTGCTTCATGGCGCGTGCTGCTGCAGCCAGGCGATGGCCAGCGCCATCGGCGCCAGCAGCGCCACGATGCCCAGCCAGGCGCGCCCGGCGCTGCGCGCGGCGAACGCCCACAGGGCCGTGCAGGCGCAGACCAGGATGCCCAGCATCATGCCGCTCAACACCGCCTGCGCACGCAGCGACGGCCACAGCAATGGCAGCAGCACGGAGGTGGCCGCGGCCAGCGCATAGCCGCCGACGATCGCGGCCAAGCTGCGCGCCAGCACGCCCAGCCAGGGCGGCAGGGTGCGGCGGACGGTAGCTGCAGGAACAGTGGCGCGCTGCGGCGCTGGCGGAACTGGGTGCATGGAGGCCTGTCGAAAAGGGCACCGGCTTGGCGACGGGCTAGGCGGAGCGAGCGGCAGCAGCGAGAACTGCAGGTTGGTTAATGATACGCATTCCTATCTGTCAGACGCAATGCGAGCTGCGGATATGGCTGTAGGCGGACGTATGGTCTGCGAAGTCCCAGAGATCGGTTTGGAGGGCCTGGAAGCCCATCAAGCGGCAACGCGGGGTAGGAGAGGCACGCTTTGCCGAGGCCGACCGTCGCTATCCCCTTGGCGGACGCTGCATCCGCTTCCCGTCTCGACTGGCCGGCCTCCGAGGCGGCCGGCGGCACTCGGCCGAAGGGGGTCATCTGGTAGACACCTGGCACCAGGTCTTGTGGCCGGTCGTGCATGGGGATAGCGTCCGGTGATGCGCATCCGTCTGCCAGGGAAGATCGGGTCATGAACCTCGCAAGAAATCTGCTGAACGTCGTATGCGCGGCTCAGCTTCTCGCCGCTCCACTCTTCGCCATCGCAGCCCCCTCGTCGCAAGTCACCATCACGACCACTGCGACCTATGCGGACAGATCTGCTGAAAAACAGGCGGTGGTGACTTGGCTCCAACAGCATGCCGAGTCTGTCAACGGGCATCTGATCGGGGAGGTCGACAAACTGCGAGACGTGACTGTCACGTACACCCGTACCACTGACGGTCGCGTGCGTCCGCAGGCGCCGGGGGATGCCCCGCCGACGCCGCTACCGCCCGGGCAGCCAGGAGACACATACTCCGTGTCGAACTGCACTGGTGGCGTCTCCCAGTCGTGGAGCTACACGTTCGTTTCCAGCTCCAAGGGAGGCGGCTGGGTGCTGGTTGATTACAAGTACGCGAAGAAAGCCTGCGGCTCCGACGGTGCTTGAATAGCGGAGAGTCGATAGCCGCGGCAAGAGGTGTACGACCAGAAGAACGGGCCTGGAAGGTCCGTTTTTTCTTTGTCGAAGTTGTTCTCTGGCATGCCGCATGCCACGCGAACGGGTAGGGGATTCCCGACAAGCTAACGCGGGGTTTGGCTAGGGCAATGCCGACAAAATCGTGATGAAGTTCACGAATCGAGTGCGGCTTGGCCGGTTCACGCCACTGGGCTCGATGCCGACGCGCAAGCAAGCGCGCTCCACGGCGTCTCGTTTGCGCACCCATCCTATCGCATCCGGACCACAAGGAAGTCGCATCATGGAAGGTTTTCTGAGTCGCGCGGTTCGCCGCCTGTCCCGTGCCCAGCGCGGCATTGCCGCCACGCTGTTGTGCCTGTCGCTGCTGTTGCTGTCGTTCCATGGCCACGCCGCGCCGGTGCCCGGCGGTTCGTGGCAGAAATCGTGCAAGAACCCGAGCATGAGCGGCACGATGCTCAGCGCCGACTGCAAGACCGGGACCATCACGCTGTTCGGCGGCGGCAACGGCTGGCGGCATACCATCATCCAGCGCACCGATCTGTGTTCGGGCGATCTGAGCAACGACCACGGCCGGCTGAAGTGCAACCGCGGCATCTACACCTCGAGCCTGCCCGCGTCGGCCAACAAGACCTGCGACGACGTGTTCCGCGACAAGGGCGTGCTGTACGCGATGTGCCGCAAGAAGAGCGGCGGCTACCGGACCAACGCGCTGTTCCTGCAGACGCAGTGCCTGTCGGCCGTGAACAACGATGGCGTGTTGTCCTGCTCGACGGCGCCGCCGGCATGTGCGCCGACCATCTCGGCGGTGGCGGCGAACAAGGGCTTCAACGTGCACGGCAGCTGCTTCCTGCCGAACCACGCGGTGTACTTTCGCTATGTCGACAACAATCTCAAGAACGTCTTCGGCCAGGGCAGCTCCAACGCGGCGGGCAGCTTCGATTTCAACACCGGGCCGATCTGCGTCTACCCCGGCCCGGTGGCGATTTCCGCCAACGACGGGCGCAGTTCCAGCAGCGACGTGACCGGCACCTTGTGGAGCAATACCGTCGTCATGACCTGCCCGTAACCCGTGCTGGCGCGTTTGACGATGCGCCGCGGTGTGAGCCGGGGACTGGCCGGGCGTGTCCATCGGCAGTGGCGCCGATCGCCAGAGTGCCGCACCATCGAGCGAACCACGCGGCTGCGCGCAGCCGCGTGGTTTTTTTCGACTGCACAGGGACACGCGATGAAGATTCTGGTGGTGGACGATTACCGCACGATGCGGCGCGTGATTCGCATGCTGTTGGGCCAGCTCGGCTACGACGACGTGATCGAGGCGGCCGATGGCGAGGCGGCACTGGCCGCGATGCGGGCAGAAAAGATCGGCCTGGTCATTTCCGATGCGAACATGGAACCGATGACCGGCCTGGAGTTGCTGCGGACGGTGCGCCGCGACGCGAAGCTGAAAAGCACACCGTTCCTGATGGTGGTCACGGAGGGGCGCAGCGAAAAGGTGATCGAGATCCGCGAAGCAGGCGTCAGCGGCTACATCGTCAAGCCGTTCAATGCGGACATGCTGAAGGAAAAGATCGCGTACGTGCTCTGATTGGGCCGCCGAGCGCGGTGGCGATCGGGAGGTTCGCGTCAGTGTGGCGTGGCGGTCGCTGCGTTTGCTTTTGCCGTCATCGCTTCGGCGGCAGCGATCTTCTGCGTCACCGCCTCGCGCAGTGGCGACGACGCCGGCAGCAAGGTCAACAGGTGACGCCAGTCGCCGGCCGCAGCGGCGTAGCGCTGCTGCTGGAAGGCGGCGATGCCGCGCACCCATAGGGCGCGCTGATTGTCCGGTTGCTGCGCCAGCACCCGGTCGAGCATGGCGCGTGCGGCGCTGCCGACGGCGAGATCGGTGCGTTGCGCCATGTCGGTCTCGGCCCAGCCGAGCAGGGCCTCGACATTGTCCGGGGCGATCCGCAGGGCTTGCGCATAGGCCTGCTGCGCGTCGTGGGGGCGCCGCGCCTGTTGCGCGTCCCAAGCCTGCTGCAGCCAGCCTTGCAACAGCTGCGCGGGCTGGTCCGGCGCGGCCGGCGGCAGCGGTTGTAGCGGGACGCCGGCCAGGGCCGCCGGCGTGCCGATGCGCCAGTACAGGCTGGCGCCGAGCAGCGGCAGGCTCAGCGCCAGCAGCAGCGCGACGCCGCGCTGCGCACCTGCGCCGGGACGCTGGACGAGCAGCGGACGCAGTACTGCGAACAGACCGATGCCGAGCATCGCCGCGGCGGCGAGGAGAAAGCCCGGCGTCACCAGGCGTCCTCCGCGTCCGTTTCCGCCGTTGCGGCGCCGATGGCGCGGCGGCGTTGCCGCAACGTCGCCAGCACCATCGCGGCGCCGCCCAGCAGCAACAGCGCCGGCCCGAACCACAGCAGCCAGGTAGCCGGCGCCAGCGGCGGGTCGTACAGGACGAAGGCCGAATAGCGATCGACCATGTACTGCTTGATCTGCGCATCGCTGCGCCCGGCCTGCAATTGCGCGAACACCTGGTGGCGCAGGTCGCGCGCCAGGGCCGCATCGGAATCGGCCAGGTTCTCGTTCTGGCAGACCAGGCAGCGCAACTGCGCGGTCAGCTGCTGGAAGCGCTGTTCTTCCACGCGGTCGCGGAATGGTAACGGGTCCACCGCCTGGGCAAGCGCCGGCAATGCGCCGCCCAGCAGCCACAGCAGCACCAGCAACCGCCACCACGGCGTGCGCCGGCGCCTGCGTGCGGCGATCGCGCTCATCGCCGCGCCTCGTCGAGCGCCGCGATCGCCGGACGCAGCTCGTCGGCCAGCACCTGCGGCGTCAGCACGCCGACGTGCTTGTAGCGGACCACGCCATCGGCATCGATCAGGAAGGTTTCCGGGGCGCCGTACACGCCCAAGTCGATCGCACGCTGGCCATCGGCGTCCACCAGCACCAGCGCATAGGGATTGCCGCGCTGTGCCAGCCAGGCGGCGGTGTCGTGCGGGTCGTCGCGATAGGCATAGCCGACCAGTGTCACGCCCAGTTGCCGACCCTGCGCCATCAGCAGCGGATGCTCCTCGCTGCAGGCCATGCACCAGCTGCCGAACACGTTGAGCAGATACGGGCGGCCGCGCAACGCCTGGCTGCCGCTGCGCAGCTCCGGCCGGTCCAGGCGCGGCAACGCAAACGCTGGCACCGGCTTGCCCAGCAATGGCGAGGGCACCTCGCGCGGATCGTGGCTGCGGCTCCACCACAGGCCGAAGCCGAACAGCACGGCCAGCAGCACGAACGCGCCCAGCGGCAGCAGCCGGCTCATGGCGCGGCTCCGGCGAGGGCGGCCGGCGTGGCCGCGTTGTCCGCAGCCGGCTGGGCGCGCAAGCGGCGCGCACCGGCGCTGACGAAGCCGCCGAGCATCATCAGCAGGCCGCCGGCCCAGATCCAGCGGATGAAGGGCTTGTCGTACAGGCGCAGGGTCCAGCCATATTCGATGTGCTGGTCGTCGACCGGTTCGCCCAGCGCGACATATAGATCGCGCAGCACGCCGGCGTCGATCGCCGCCTCGGTCTGGATCCGTTCGCTGCTGTACAGGCGCTTCTGCGGATGCAGCACCGCCACCACGGCGCCGTCGCGCAGCACGGTCACCGTGCCTTGCTCGGCTTTCCAGTTGGGGCCGTCGACCAGGCGCACGCCATCGAAGCGGAACGCGTGCGTGCCGACCTGCGCGCTCTGGCCGGGATCCAGGCGCACGTCGCGCTCCACCGACAGGCTTTCCGACAGCAGCACGCCGGCCACGAACACCGCGACCCCGGCGTGCGCGAGCAGCATGCCGGCCAGTTCGGCAGGGAAGCGCCGGCCGCGTGGGGCGCTGCGCCAGCGGGTGAGCGCATACAGCGCAGTGCCGACGCCGACCCAGGCCGCAGCGGCGACGCCGGCCACCGTGCGCAGCGTGCCCGCGCTCAGCAACCACGCCAGCAGCGCGCAGGCCAGCGCGGCCAGCCCGGCGCGCGCGGCCACCGCGCGCAGTGCGCCCGGCTCGGTGCGGCCCCAGCGCAGGTAGGGGCCGAACGGCAACAGCAGCACCACCGGCAGCATCAGCAGCGGGAACAGCAGGCCGAAGTAGGGCGGCCCGACCGAGATCTTGCCCAGCCGCAGCGCATCGCCGAGCAGCGGAAACAGCGTGCCCAGCAGCACCATCGCCGCGGCCACGCTGAGCATCAGGTTGCCGACCAGGATCGCGGTCTCCCGCGACAGCGCGGCGAACGGCTTGCCCGCGGCCAGGCGCGGCGCACGCAGCGCGTACAGCAGCAGCGAGCCGCCGACCACCAGCACCAGGAAGCCGAGGATGTACAGGCCGCGGCGCGGGTCGGCGGCGAAGGCGTGCACCGAGGTCAGCACGCCGGAGCGCACCAGGAAGGTCCCCAGCAACGACAGCGAGAACGCCAGGATCGACAGCAGGAGGGTCCAGGCGCCGAGCGCGCCGCGCTTCTCGGTGACCGCCTGGGTGTGGATCAGCGCCGCGCCCACCAGCCACGGCATGAAGCTGGCGTTCTCCACCGGGTCCCAGAACCACCAGCCGCCCCAGCCCAGCTCGGCATAGGCCCACCAGCTACCGGCGACGATGCCGGCACTGAGGAAGCCCCAGGCCACGTTGGTCCACGGCCGTGCCCAGCGCACCCAGGCCTGCTGCTGTTCGCCGCCAAGCAGGGCGGCGATGGCGAAGGCGAAGGCCACCGAGAAACCGACATAGCCGGTGTACAGCACCGGCGGGTGGAACACCATGCCCGGGTCCTGCAGCACCGGGTTGAGTTCGCTGCCGTCGCGCGGCATCGGCGACAGCCGCGCGAACGGATTGGAAGTGAACAGGACGAAGGCCAGGAAGCCGCTGGAGATCAGCCCGAGCACGCCGAGCACGCGCGCCGCGAAGGCTTCCGGCAGGTGCCGGCCGCTGCGCGCCAGCGCCACCGTCCACAGGTTGAGGATGGCGATCCACAGTAGCAGCGAGCCTTCGTGCGCGCCCCACACCGCGGCCAGCCGGTAGTACCAGGGCTGCGCCAGGTTGGCGTTGGCGGCGACGTAGCGCACCGAGAAATCCAGCTGCAGCAACACGTAAGCGAGCAGGCCGAAGGCCAGCCATGCGAAACCGGCCTGGGCGTAGGCGGCCGGCCGCGCCACCGCCATCCAGGCGCGCTCGCCGCGCCAGGCGCCCAGCAGCGGCAGCACCGCCTGCACCAGCGCCAGCAGCAGGGCCAGGATCAGCGCGCATTGGCCGAGTTCGGCGCTCATCGCGCGGCTATTCCGGCGCGGCAGGGCGCGATCGCACTCATGGTCGTGCCGTCGCCGCAGCGGCCGCCGAGGTGTTGCCGACGTGGGCGCGATCGGCATGCGCCTGCGCCATCGCGTCCTTCAATTCCTGCGGCATGTAGGTTTCGTCGTGCTTTGCCAGCACTTCGGTGGCGACGAAGCGTGCGCCCTGCATCGAGCCGGTGGCGATCACCGCCTGGTTGTCGCGGAACAGGTCGGGCAGGATGCCGGTGTAGGCGACGGCGGTGGCGCCGGCCTTGTCGATCACGGTGAACCGCACCTGCAGCGAATCGGCGCTGCGCACGATCGAACCGGCCTTGACCATGCCGCCGAGCCGGAACACCCGGTAGTCGCGGGCGGCGCCGGCCTGCACCTGGCTCGGCGTGAACAGATAGCTGATGTTGTGCTGCAGGGCCAGCACGAACAGGCCGGTGGCCAGCGCCGCGGCGCCGAGCAACAGCAGCACCAGCAGCAGGCGGCGCTTACGGGTGGGGTGCATCGCGAACTCCGGCGGCGGCAGTGCCGCGGGCGCGGCGGACCTGTTCGCGCGCCACCTGCGCACGGATCCCGGCGAGCAGTCGGCGCTGGCGGCGACGCGGCAGCGCGCTGTCCAGGATCAGCACCACCAGCGCCAGCGCGTACGCGCTCCACACGTAGACGGCGTAGCCGCCCATCGCCCAGAACCCGCTCATGCCGCGTGTTCCGCGGGCAGCGGCACAGCGTCCGTGGGCGAGGCCGGCCTGGGTGCGGCCTGCAGCGCGATCGCACGCACCCAGGCCTTGCCGCGCTCCAGCGCCAGCAGGTCGGTGCGCATGCGCCCGCACAGGCTGGCGACGTAGTAGCACTTGCTGGCGACTACCCCAGTCAGCAGCGGCCACAGCATCGACAGCGGCATCTTCGACGGGCCCAGCACGCGCACGGTGGAGCCCTGGTGCAGGGTGTTCCACCAGACCACCGAGTAATGCACGATCGGCAGATTGATCAGCCCGACCAGCGCCAGCAGCGCGGCGGCGCGTGCGCCCTGGCGCGGATCGTCGATGGCACGGTGCAGGCCGATCACGCCCAGGTACAGGAACAGCAGCACCAGTTCCGAGGTCAGCCGCGCGTCCCAGGTCCACCAGGTGCCCCACATCGGCCGGCCCCACAGCGAGCCGGTGCACAGGGTGACGAAGGTGAAGGCCGCGCCGATCGGTGCCGAGGCCATGCAGGCGATTTCCGCCAGCTTGATCCGCCATACCAGCGCGACCAGGCCGGCCATGCCCATCGCCGCATAGACGAACAGGCTCATCCACGCGCACGGCACATGCACGAAGAGGATGCGGTAGGCATCGTGCTGCTGGTAATCCGGCGGCGCCAGCACCAGCCCGCCATAACAGGCCACGGCGCCGAGCAGCACGGCCGCGGCCAGGCTCCACGGGCGCACCGCGCCGGCCACGCGGTAGAAGGTCGGCGGCGCGCCGAGCCGGTGCAACCAGAGCGGGATCCAGGAACGCATGGGGGCCTTCAGCGGGCGAGGGGAGCGCTGCGCGGCAGCGCCTGTACCGCGGCGGCGGCATCGACTTGCAGCAGACCGTCGCGCGTGCGGCTGGTGCGCAGCAGCAGGTCGTGCACGCGGCGCGCATCCAGTTGCGGCGCCAGCGCCAGCAGCAGCGCGACCACGCCGCTGACGTGGGCGGTGGCCATCGACGAGCCGGAGGTGAAGTCGTAGCCGCCGTTGGGCTGGGTGGTGAGGATGTCCTCGCCCGGCGCGCTGAGCACGCCTGCCGGCGCCGGCGTGGCGGCGCTGCTGCGCACCACGATCACCCCGGGAATGCCATCGGGAAACCCGTCCATGCGGCCGTTGGGCGGCATCGCCGCGACCACGATGCGGCCATCGCGCAGCAACTGTTCCAGCAGCTTGCGCAGCAGCGGATCGGCCGGGCCGCCGAGGCTGAGATTGATGATGCGGGTGCGGGTGTCGCCGATGGCCGCCAGCGCCTTGGCCAGGGTGAAGGAATTGCAGCCGGCACCCGCGCCGGGGCGCTGCGGATACCAGCAGGCCTTGTACACGTCGAGCATCGCCTTCGGCGCGATGCCGACGATGCCCAGATGGTTGTTGCTGCCGGCGGCGATGATGCCGGCGACCTCGGTGCCGTGGTGGTCGCGGTTGAACGCGCCCGGATCGGCGGCGACCAGGTCGCGGGTGTTGCGCAGGCGCCCGCGCAGGTCCGGATGCGCGGTGTCCACGCCGGTGTCGACGATCGCCACGTCCACGCCCTGGCCCTGGCTCAGCGCCTGCGCGGTGGCCGCGTTGGTGGCGGCGAAGCCGCGCTGCATGTCCACATAGGGATCGTTGTAGCGCAGCGGCTGCGCCGGCGCGGCCGTGGCCTGGCTGTCGGCCGAATACGTGCCGAAGTCCTGCAGCGGCTGCGACAGTGCCACGCGGTCGTCCTTGGCCAGTTGCGCCAGCAGCGCGGCGCGGTCGCTGCCCGGTGCCGGTTCCAGCACCACGCAGTACAGCCCCAGCGCCTTGATCGGCCAGCCGGCGACCTGGCGCAGGCCGTAGCGCTTGTTCAGCGCCTGCAGGGTGGCGACGGCCTGGGTCCCGGCGCCGTAGTAGCGGGCGGAGGCGTAGCCGAGCAGGTTGGAGCCGGCGTGGCGGCTCGGCGCGGCCATCGGGTTGGCCACGGCGAGGACGATCTGGCGCTCGCTGTCCAGCGCCGGCGACGGATCCAGGCTGGGCGCCTTGGCCGCGGGCACAGGATCGGCGACGGCCGCCGGCGCGGCGTGGGCGCAGGCACCCAGGCCCAGGCAGGCGACGAGCAGGCTGGCGAGATGCAGCTTCATGGCGCGGCGATCGGCTCCGCCAGGCGGATGCCGGCGGTGGCGCGCAACTGCTGCACGCTGCGCTGCGGCTGTGCCGCCGATCCGGCCTGGGTCGGCACCACGGTGTAGGCGCCGGCGGCGTTGGGGCCGCCGATCACCCGCAACTGCAGCTTGCGCAGCAGCACGTCCCAGTCGGCCAGGGTCATGCGCGCATCCGGCACCACCCGGATCGCGTCGGCGGCCAGCGGTTGCGCGGCGTCGCTGAGGGTGCGGTAGGCGGTGCTGCGCTCGTGTTCGGCGGACAGGCGCATGCCCAGCACGCCCAGGCCCACCGCCTGCAGCAGTGCGGCGGCGACCAGGGCCCGCGTGGTCCAGCTGGTGCGGCTGCGCTGCGGCTGCGCCTGCGGCACCGGCGCGTCCAGGCGCTGCAGCAGGCGCTGCAGCCCGGCCTCGGCGTCCACCGGCACGTCACTGGGCAGGGTCATGGCCAGGCGCAGGCGGCTCTGCTGGGCGAACTCGGCGCTGCAGTGCTGGCACTTGGCCAGGTGCGCCACCAGCCACTCGTTGTCTTCTTCCGTGGCGCTGTCCTGCAGCACCCACGGCATCAGTTCCCAGGCATGCGCGCACTCGTTGCCCGGCTCGTTGAAGCCCGTTTTCATCACGCGCTCTCCGTCAGCGTGGACGCGCCGCCGGCCAATCCCGGCAGCACATTGCGAAGCTTGACCCGGGCATGGAACAGCCGGGCTTTGATGGTGCCCACCGGGCACTGCATGATCGCGGCCACTTCTTCCAGCTTGTGGCCGAGGCCGTAGACCAGTTCCACCACCAGGCGCTGGTCGGCCGACAGGCGTTCCAGGCCCTTGCCCAGCCAGTCGCGCAGCTCGCGGTCCTCGTCCGGGTCGGCTGCCGCGGCGTGGTCCTCGGCGGCCACGCCGTCGTCGATGGCGTCGTCGCTGTGGTGGCGGATCGCCTTGAGCCCGCAGCGGTAGGCGATGCCCATGATCCAGGTCGAGACCTGCGAGTCGCCGCGGAAGTCGCCGGCCTTCTGCCAGACGATCCAGAAGCAGTCGTTGATCGCCTCCTCGATGATGTCCGGGCGCCGGGTCAGCCGCGACAGGAATCGGCACAGGCGGCCGTGGTAGGCGCGGTACAGGCGGGTCAGCGCCTCGCGGTCGCTGGCCGCCATGCGCCGGAGCAGCATGCGGTCGGTGGCATCGCCGAGCAGGTCGGTGTCGTTCATGGGGGCAGGTGTGGCAACGGGCACCGGTATGTGCCGGGGCGGCACGGAAAGGTTGCGCTCGACTCAGAAGCTGCGGGAGACGCTGGCCACCCAGGGCCACAGGCCGCGGTCGGCATAGCCGCTGCGGGCGTTGCTGAACACCCGGTCCACTTCCACGCTCCAGCGCCCGGCGTTCCAGATCAGCCCGGCGTGGCCGTAGCGATAGTGGTGTGTGGCATACGGCAGTCCGTACAGGGCTTGCGGGGCTTCGCTGATGCCGACGCCGGCCGACAGCGACAGCGGACCGGCCAGCGGCTGGTGCGCAGTGACGTCGAGCGCGCCATACCAGCGCTGGCGCAGGCGGCTGTCGGGCAGGCGGAACGCGGCCACCGACAGGCTCAGGCGGTCGCGGTAGCTCCAGCCCAGGCTGACTTCATCTCGGTTGAACAGGCGGTTGGCGCGCGCGCCGGGGTAGCGGTACAGCAACGCCTCGGCCTGCAGCTGCCAGCTGTCGGACAGGGTCCAGCTGCGCGACAGGCCGACGCTGCTCATCAGCACCTTGCCCGGTGCGTCCAGCGCCACACTGGCCGAGCCGCTCAGCGACCAGCCCGGCGCCGGCAGCCAGAACAGCGCGCCCTGCAGGGTCGGAGTGTCGCGGGTCAGCGCGATACCGCGGTCGACCAGCTGCGAGCTGATCCCGGCGGCACCGCCGACATCGCCGGCTCTCGCCGCCGGTGCGTGCAGGGCGGCGAGCGCCAGGCCCACGGCCAGCGCCGCACCGGCGCCTGGACGCACTGACGGCCGGGCTGTCGCGGCGAGCCGGCCCACGCGCACGTTCAGCATGCCCGGGCCGCCCCACGGTGCCGGGGTGCGGCGGGAAGCCACGACGATGTGCCGCGGACGGCAGGGAGAAAACGCACGGTGGCTCGAGGCTCGCAGGTCAGGGATCGGACACGGGCGCGGCGCGGTGGCCGGCCCGTGGGGCGCCGAATATGACCCGATCGGGCAGCGAGTTCAATGCAGGCTGTGCAGGTAGGCGATCAGGTCCTGCAACTGCTTGGCATCGTCCAGGCCGTCGTACTTCATCTTGCCGCCCGGCAGGGCCTTGGACGCCGGTTGCGACAGGTAGCTGCGCAGCTTGTCGTCGCTCCAGGTCCACTGGCTCTGCTTCATCGCGTCGGAGTAGGCGTAGTCCGGCACGCTGCCGGCGCGGCGCCCGGCCACGCCGAACAGGGTCGGGCCCTTCTTGTTCTTGGCCGGCGCGGCGCTGTGGCATTCGGCGCATTCGCTGGCGAACACGCCGGCGCCGGGCGCGCCGCCGGCGGCATGCGCGGACGGCGCCACCGCGGCGACCAGCGGCAGCAGGGCGGCCAGCAGGGTGCACAGGGACAAGGCGTTGGTGCGTTTCATGGGGGAAGCTCCGTGCGGGGGAATCAGAAAGCGAGGCTCAGGCTCAGCGCGAACTGGTTGAGGTCGCGCGGACGGGTGACCGGGGTGGCCCCGAACACGTTGCCGGTGCTGCCGTTGAACTTGCTGAAACGGAACCAGGTCGCGGACAGGCGCAGGTTGGAGATCGACGAGTAGCTGTCGTCCTTGCCGAACGGCGCCCACGAGGCGCTGATCAGGTTGCTGGTGGTGTCCGGCGCGCCGTACGGGCGGTAGCGGAACGGATCGTCCGAGCCGGTGTTGATGAAGTGCGCCAGCAGCAGGCTGTAGCTCTGCTTGTAGGTGTAGTTGAGGCTGATCGACTGGTCGCGCACGCTGGCCCGGCGCGGGCCGGCCAGGGCCGGGTTGGTCAGGTCGATCAGCGCGCTGCCGTAGCGGCGGCGCTCGTAGATGTTGAGGTAGCCGAGCTTGAGGATGTGCTCGCGGGTGCCCAGGAACTGGTAGTTGAGGTCGTAGCCGAGATCGGTGAAGTCGTCGCGCGGGCCGGTGCTGCGCGGCAGCTGCCTGCGCGTGGTGAGTGCGACCACGCCGGCGGAGAAGAACTGCCGCTTGAGGTCCTTCATGTAGCTCAGGCGCAGGTAGCCGGTGTCGCTGAGCTTGCCGGGATCGCCGCCGACGGCGTAGCCCAGGTCGTCCTGGGTCGACACCGGCAGGGCGGTGTAGGTGCCGAGTTCGCCGTACCAGTTGCGATCGTACAGGCCGTAGACGCTGGTGCCGATCACCCGGTTGGACAGCGAGGACTGGTTGAGCAGGGTGGTCGAACTGGAATAGGCCGAGGCCGGACCCAGGCCGGAGGCGTTGGGCAGCATGCCGATCGGGTCCTGGCTGCCGGGGTTGTTGTTGACGCTGACGCCGAGCAGGGTGTCCTTGCCGCCGAGCTGGAAGCTCTTGACCACCGCGCGCAGGTCCACGTTGTCCAGGCGCGTGGTGTAGTCGTTCTTGCCGTTGTTGGTGGTGGCGACCTTGACGTAGCCGCCGACGTTGTCGGTGATGCGCCCGGCCAGGTACAGGTCGGCCTCGCTGAAACGGGTGCGGCTCTCGCCGCGCGCCGGCACGCTGCGGTTGGCGGTGAGCTGTGCGGAGGCCGGGATCTTGGTGCCGTTGCCGTCGCTGTCGGTGTAGCCGCCGAGCTTGAAGCGCATGCCGTACGGGGTCAGCGCCGGGCCGTAGGCGCCGATGTGGCAGTCGGCGCAGGACGAGCCGGTCTGCCGCGCGAACGCCGGCACCGCGGCCGCGCGCGGGCTCAGCACCAGCAGCAGCGAACCCAGCGCCGACCACAGCAGCGCCTGCTCGGCGCCGCGCGTCCTGTCGCTGCGGGAGAAGGTGGAGGGGGACGAAGGGGACTGGTGCATGCGGAAAGTCCTTTGGCAGGCGGGTGGGGGCGGCGACGGACGGAAACGCGGGAACGGGAGACGCGGCTCAGCGGCGGCGCAGGAACGGCACCATGCGTTGCAGCACGGCGTCGCGGCGGACGAGGTGGTGCCAGAGGGCCGCGCCGATGTGCAGCAGGATCAGGCCGAGCAGCAGCCAGGCCGCATCCACATGCCAGGCACCCAGGGTGTCGGCGAGATCGGGATCGGGCGCGACCAGCTCGGGCAGGGTGGCGCCGAACAGGTGCACCGGCTTGCCCATCGATTGACTCAGCGCCCAACCCAGCACCGGCAAGGTCAGCAGCAGCGCGTACATCACCACGTGGGTGGCGCCGGCCATGAAGCGCATCAGCGCCAAGCCGGCCTCCGCGTCGTGACGCTTGCCCAGACGCATGCGCAACGCCACGCGCACGCAGAACAGGCCGAGCACGAACAGGCCGAAGTGGCGATGGCCTTCCAGCAACCACTGCCGCCACATGCGGCCTTCGACTTCTTCGCGCAGCAGGATCAGTCCCGCCGCCAGCACCAGGCACAGCACGGTGAGCCAGTGCAGCCACACCATCGGCCGCGGCAATGGCGTCGACGCGTCGGGTGGGGAGACAGGCGGTTTCGGGGCGGCCGGCGTGGGCGAGGTCATGGCGGTACGCGGTGTCCTGGAAGGCGACGATGCGGGGCCGCGGCACGATGCAGTCGGGGCATCGTTGCAGCGGTGGTCGTCGATGGGTGCCGGCGCGGTGGCGAAAGGTTGCGTCACGGTGCGGGGCGGCGTGCGCAACCTTTCCGCAGACCCGCGGCACTCAGCCTGGACACTCCGATGTGGAGCCCGGTCGGGCACTCTGATGGCAATCGAACGAATCCAGTTGCGGACGCACGGCGACGCGCGCGGCCAGCTCGTGGCGCTGGAGCAACAGCGCGACGTGCCTTTCGACATCCGCCGCGTGTATTACCTGTTCGCCACCCGCAACGGCGTGCACCGCGGCCAGCATGCGCACCGCCATCTCAACCAGTTGGCGGTGGCGCTGCACGGATCGGTGTCGTTCCTGCTCGACGACGGCAGCGGCCCGATGCAGGTGGTGCTGGACGATCCGCGGCAGGGCCTGTTGCTCGGCAGCATGGTCTGGCGCGATCTGTACGACTTCAGCGCGGACTGCGTCTTGATGGTGCTGGCCGACCAGGCCTACGACCCCACCGACTACATCTTCGACTACGACGAGTTCCTGCGCGAAGCGGCGGGCCTACGTCGGCAGGAGGCCTAGACCATGGCGCGTCCCTTGGTCATCGTCGGCGCCGGCGAACTGGCGCAGATCGCCTGCGAATATTTCACCCATGACAGCGACTACGAGGTGCTGGCCTTCAGCGCGGAGCGCGACTACCTGTCCGCGCCGACCCTGGCCGGCCTGCCGGTGGTGGCCTACGAAGAGCTCGAACAGCGATATCCGCCGTCGCAGGTGGAGGTGTTCGTGGCGATCCCGGCCAGCGGCCTCAACCGGCTGCGCACGCGCTTCTATCTGGACGCCAAGCGCCGCGGCTACCGCATGGCCAGCTACGTCAGCTCGCACGCCTTCGTCTGGCGCAACGTGGAACTGGGCGAGCACTGCTTCGTGTTCGAGCACAACGTGCTGCAGCCGTTCACCCGCATCGGCGCCAACTGCATCCTGTGGAGCGGCAACCATGTGGGCCACCGCACCGTGATCCACGACCATGTGTTCGTGGCCTCGCACGCGGTGATTTCCGGCTATTGCGAGATCGGCGCGTCCAGCTTCGTCGGGGTCAATGCCACGCTCAGCGACCGGGTCAAGGTGGCCGCCGACAACGTGATCGGCGCCGGCGCGCTGCTGACCCGCGACACCGAGCCCGGACGCATCTATGTCGGTGCGCCTGCACGGGCGGTGGCCGGCAAGTCCAGCTTCGACGTGGACCTGTGAGGCGCATGTTCGCCTGGCACAAACGCGGATTGGTGTTCGACACCGCGCGCGACGGCGTCGGTGGCTGGATGCAGCACTCGGCGCTGACGCCGACGCCGTTGCGGCTGGATGCCGAACGCCTGCGCATCTACGCCGGCTTCCGCGACGAGGCCGGGGTCAGCCGTATCGGCTATGTCGACGTGCGCGCCGAGGATCCAACCCGGGTGCTGGGCGTTAGCGCCGAACCCGTGCTGGACATCGGCCGCGCCGGCTGTTTCGACGACAACGGCATGATCCTCGGCGACGTGGTGCAGGGGCCGGGCGGCCTGTACATGTTCTATGTCGGCTTCCAGCAGGCGGCGCGGGCCAAGTTCCTGGCCTTCACCGGCCTGGCGGTGTCCACCGACGGCGGCGACACGTTCCAGCGCCGCCAGGACACGCCGCTGCTGGACCGGGCGCCGGGCCGCAGCACCATCGCCGCGGTGCATTCGGCGCGCTATCGCGATGGCCGCTGGCAGCTGTGGTACGCGGTGGGCGACGACTGGGAGTGGATCGGCGGCACGCCGTATCCGCGCTACCACATCCGCTGCGTGGAGACCGACGACCTGCAGGCGATCCCACGGCAGGACACGGTCTGCCTGCAGCCGCAAGGCGACGAATATCGCATCGGCCGCCCGCGGGTGTACCGGCACGATGGCCGCTACCTGATGTATTTCACCCATGGCAGCCGCACCGGCGCCTATCTGCCCGGCATGGCGGTCAGCGACGACGGCCGCCAGTGGCAGCGCTGCGACGCGGCGTTGGGCCTGCCGCTGTCGGCCGAGGGCTGGGACGCACGCACGCTGTGCTACCCGGCGTTGATCCGCCACGGCGAGCGCCTGCTGCTGTTCTACAACGGCAACGCCATGGGCCGCGATGGTTTCGGCGTGGCCGAGGCGGACTTGCCCGCCGGCATGGTGTGGGAGGACGGCGATGCTGTCGGTTAGGGCCTACACCGCGGCCGATGCGCCGGCGTGGGACGCCGTGGTGACTGCCTCGCGCAACGGCAATCTGCTGCACCGGCGTGGCTATATGGATTACCACGCCGCACGCTTCGTCGATGCCTCGTTGCTGATCGAGCACGCCGGCACGCCGGTGGCGGTGTTTCCGGCCAACCGCGATGGCGACGCGGTGACCAGCCATGCCGGGCTCAGCTATGCCGGCTTGGTGTCGACCCACGCGCTGCGTGCGACGGCGACGCTGGAGGCGTTCGAGCGCATCGCGGCGCACTACCGCGGCGCCGGCGTACGCACGCTGCTATACAAGGCGGTGCCGCATCTGTTCCACCGCAGCCCGGCGGAAGAGGACCTGTACGCGCTGCATCGGTTGGGTGCGCGCCTGCAGCGCCGCGACCTGTCCTCGGCAGTACCGCTGCACGAACCGCCACGCTTCGCCGCTGCGCGCAAGCGTTCGGTGGCCAAGGCGCGCCGCGCCGGGCTGCGCGTGCAACGGGTGGAGGATCCGGCGCCACTGCATGCGCTGCTCGGCGAGGTGCTGCAACGCCACGACGCACGCCCGACCCACAGCCTGGACGAACTGCGCCTGCTGTGTGCGCGCTTCCCGGCGCAGATCGTGCCCTATGAAGTGCGCGATGGCGCGGACCTGCTGGCCGGCACGCTGGTGTACGACTTCGGCCACGTCGTCCACACCCAGTACCTGGCCTGCTCGGAGCAGGGTCGCCGTGCCGATGCGCTGAGCCTGCTGCTGGCCGAACTGATCGAGCAGGTCTACGCGCAACGCGCGTTCCTCAGCCTGGGCATTTCCACCGAGCAGCAGGGTCAGGTGCTCAATGCCGGCCTGGTCGAGCAGAAGGAGCGCTTCGGTGCACGCGCCGTGGTCCACGATTTCTACCATTGGGAGTTGCAATGAGTCTGCCGCCGGCCAGCGTGCCGTTCCTCGACCTGCGCGCCAGCAACGCGCGCCATGCCGACGAGCTCAAGGCCGCTGCTGCGCGGGTGATCGATTCCGGCTGGTACGTGCTCGGCGAGGAACTGGAGGCGTTCGAGCGCGAGTTCGCCGCCTACTGCGGCACCGCCCACGCCATCGGTGTCGGCAACGGCATGGACGCGCTGACCCTGATCCTGCGTGGCTACCGCGCACTGGGCCGGTTGCGCGAAGGCGACGAGGTGCTGGTGCCGGGGAATACCTTCATCGCCAGCTTCCTGGCGATCAGCGAGAACCGGCTGCGGCCGGTGCCGCTGGAGCCGGAGGCGGCCAGCTTCAATCTGGACCCGGCGCAGGTGGAACGCGCGATCGGCCCGCGCACCAAGGCGATCCTGGCGGTGCACCTGTATGGGCAGCTGGCCGACATGGCCGCGCTGCGCAGCATCGCCGAGCAGCATGGCCTGCTGCTGATCGAGGACGCGGCGCAGGCGCACGGCGCACGCCGCGACGACCGCCATGCAGGCAGCTTCGGCGATGCCGCCGGCTTCAGCTTTTTCCCCGGCAAGAATCTGGGAGCGCTCGGCGACGGCGGCGCGGTGACCACCGACGACGGTGCGCTGGCGGCGCAACTGCGGGTGCTGCGCAACTACGGTTCGGACATCAAGTACCGGCACCTGCTGCAGGGCGTGAACTCGCGCCTGGACGAACTGCAGGCGGCGCTGTTGCGGGTCAAGCTGCGCCATCTGGATGCCGACATCGCCGCGCGCCGCGCGATCGCCCAGCGCTACCTGCACGGCATCGCCCATCCGCAGATCGCCTTGCCGCAGGTGGCCGACCCGGCCGCGCATGCCTGGCACCTGTTCGTGGTGCGCTGTGCGCAGCGCGACGCCCTTCAGCAGCATCTGCAGGCCCAGGGCGTGCACTGCCTGGTGCATTACCCGACGCCGCCGCACCGGCAGCCGGCCTATCCGGAACTGACCACGCTGCAGCTGCCGCTGTGCGAGCGGCTCGGCACCGAAGTGCTCAGCCTGCCGATCGGCCCGACCCTGGACGCTGCGGCGGTGGCGCAGGTCATCGACGCCTGCCAGCGTTTCGGTGGCGTGGCGGCATGAACGTGCTGCGCAGCGGCATGTACAGCGGCGTGGCCACCGCGGCCAAGCTGCTGTCCGCGTTGCTGGTGCTGAAGCTGGTGGCGGTGTACGCCGGCCCGGCCGGGGTCGCCCGGCTCGGCCAGTTCACCAGCCTGATGTCGTTGCTGGCGGTGGTGGCCGGCGGCGGCATCGGTGCCGGCGTGGTCAAGTACGTGGCCGAGTATCGCGACGATGCGCAGTCGCTGACCCGGCTGCTCGGCAGTGCTCTCGGCTACGCCTGCGTCGCCGCGGTCGCGATGGGCGTGGCCGCGCTGCTGTGCAGCCGCTTGATCGCCGAGCGCCTGCTCGGCGACGCGCAGTACCAGCCGCTGATCTGCGTGCTGGCGGGGGCGCAGCTCGGCATTGCGCTGGCCAACTACATCCTGGCGGTGGTCAACGGCTTCATGGACGTGCGCCGGCTGGCCTTCATCCAGGTTGCCGGCGCGGTACTGAGCGTGCTGCTGGTGGCCGTCCTGGCGCATGGGCTTGGCTTGTATGGCGCGCTGCTGGGGCTGGTGCTGGGGCAGGTGGCCTGGCTGTGCGCCGCGGTGCCGGCGCTGCGGCGCAGCCCGTACTTCCGCCGCGAGATGCTGCGCATCCGTTTCGACCCGGCGATGGTGCGGCGGCTGGCCGCGTTCTCGGCGATGACCCTGGCCTCGGCGCTGCTGCCGCTGCTGGTCAACATCGGCGTGCGCGATCACCTGGCCGGCCAGTTCGGCTGGCAGCAGGTCGGTTACTGGCAGGCGGTGAGCCGCGTCTCCGATGCCTATCTGCTGTTCTTCACCACCGCCATCAACGTCTACTACCTGCCCAAGCTGGCGGCGCTGCATACGCGGCAGGCGCTGTGGCAGGAGCTGCGCGGTGCCTACCGCTACGTGCTGCCGGCGGTGATCCTCGCCGCGGCGGCGGTGTACCTGTGCCGCGACTGGATCACCCAACTGCTGTTCTCGGCCGATTTTGCCGCCGCGCTGCCGCTGTACGCGCCGCAACTACTCGGCGACGTGCTCAAGATCGCCTCCTTCGTGCTGTCCTACCTGATGCTGGCCAAGGCGATGACGCGGCTGTTCGTGTTCTCCGAATGTCTGTTCGCCGCCAGCTACCTGGGCCTGGTGGTGCTGTTCACCGCGCGCATGGGGCTGATCGGCGCGGCCTACGCGTTCGCCTGCAACTACGCCCTGTACCTGGCGTTCAACGTGCTGGTGGTGCGCCGCTACCTGCGAGGACTTGGCTGATGGACGCACCACGCACACCGCCGACGCTGCCATTGGTGTCGATCCTGATCCCGGCCTACAACCACGCGCGCTTCGTGCAGCGCTGCCTGGACAGCGTCCTCGAGGATCCGTACCCGAACAAGGAACTGGTGATCGTCGACGATGGCTCCAGCGACGGCACCGCCGCGTGCATCGCCGCGTGGATCGCGCAGCACGGCGAGCGGCTGCATGTGCGCTTCTGGCCGCGCGAGAACCTCGGCATCGCCGCCACGCTCAACCATCTGGTGGCGATGGCACGTGGCGAGTTCCTGCGCCTGGGCGCGAGCGACGACTACCTGCTGCCTGGCGGGCTGGGCGTGCAGGTGGCGTACCTGGGCGCGCATCCGCACAAGGCCGCAGTGATCGGCGACGCCATCGTGGTCGACACCCACGGCCGCACCGTGCACCAGAGCAGCATGCGCGACCTGCACGGCGTGGACAAACGCCTGTACCTGAGCGAGGCCGGCATCCGCCGCGCGGTGATCCGCCATTGGGCGGTGAGCGGGGCGGTGGCGCTGGTCCGGCGCAGCGCGCTGCAGCCGGGCGCGGAATGGGACGAAGGTCTGCGCATCGAGGACTGGGACTTCTTCCTGCGCCTGGTTGCCCGCGACGCGCTGGGTTTCCTGGACGTGGCGGTCTGCGCCTACCGCGTGCACGACCACAACGCCAGCCGTACCCGGCACCTGCCCAGCCGCCTGGCCAACCTGGCCGAGTCGCGGCAGGTGGCGCTGCGTCGCGCGCGCTTGTTCGATCCGGCCTGCCGCACCCTGCTGCACGCGCAGGCGCACTACATCGCCGCCAAGATCGCGTTCCTGCGGCGCAGCCCGCTGGCCTTGGCTGGGCATCTGCTGGCGCATGCATGGCTGTCGCTGTTGGCGCGACTGCGCCAGGTCGGCCAACCGCCGCTGGCCGAGCGCGCATGAGCCGCCTGCTGCGCCTGCCGTCGGCGTATTTCGGCCTGCCGCTGCTGCTGAGCTGCGCGCTGGCCCTGCTCACCTTCGACCTGCCGCCGGGCTATCTCGTCGGCGTCGCACTGCTGGCCGCCGTGGCGTTGGCAACGCTGGGGCTGGATGCGCTGCTCGGCATCCGCCTGCCGCCGCTGGCGGCATTCCGTGCGCGCGAGTACGCCGGCACTCGCGAGGCCTTCGTCGCGCTGGGCCTGGCCGCCGCGGTGGGGATGTTCTGTCTGTTCGACCTGCTGCTGTTCCCGATCCCGCTGCTGCACAACCCGTCCGCCTACGCCGACCTCAGCCCGCTGCAATCGCATGTGCGGCATGTGTCGAACATGTGCTGGATCCTGCCGCCGATCGGCCTACTGTGCGTGCGCGAGCGCAGCGTGCGCAATGCGTTGCTGCTCGCAGGCTTCGCCTTCCCGGTGCTGGTGATCGACCGCAACCGCCTGTTCGCGGCGGTGTTCAGTGTCGGCCTGTTGGTCTTGCTGCGCCGCGACCCGGTACGGCCGCTGCCATGGAAGCGGGTGCTGGCGCTGCTGTGCGCCGGCGCTGCGGCGTTCTCGCTGCTGGGCACGCTGCGCTCCGGCTCGCTGGAGTCGGTGGCGCTGCCGTTCGGCGACCTGTACCGGGCCGCGCCGCAGGGCATCAAGTGGCTGCTGCTGTACATCGGCGCCGGCCCGTATAACTTCGGCGCGCTGCTCAGCAAGGGCTACGAGAACGCCAGTTTCCTGGTCAACCAACTGGTGCCGCTGAGCGGTTCCATCGCCACGGCCGGGACCGGCATCCCGCTGGATGCACCGAACATCAATGTCGGCACCGAGTTCCTGCCGTTCCTGCTGGCCGGCGGCCCCGCCGCCGCGCTGGCGGCGATGCTGGCGCTGTACGCGGCGCTGCTGTGGAGCGTGCGCCTGCTCGGCCGCGGCGTGGCGCTGTTCAACCTGCTGGTGTTCCTGCGCATCGCCTACGCCTGTGTGATGTCGCCGTTCGCGCCGCAGGCGTTCACCTGGACCAATGCCGGCTTCGTCGTGCTGTGCCTGCTGCTGCACGCCTGCAGCGGCTTGCTGCCGAACCGCCGCGATGCCGCACCAGTTGCGGCTCTGCCTTCCGTTTCCCCGAGATCCCCGCTGCCATGACCGATACCGCCATGCACCAAGACGAAATCTACCTGATCGACCTGTGGCGGATCCTGCGGCGCGAATGGCGCTGGTGCCTGCTGCCGCTGCTGCTGGCGTTGGCGTTGGCGGCGCTGTTCCTGCACGGCGCGACCCGCCAGTGGCAGGCCACCGCCTGGGTGCAGGTCGGCGAATTCGGCCCGACCCCGGCCGGGCGCGATCCCAAGCTGGAACCGTTCCAGCGGGTGATCGACCGGATCAAGACGCGGCAGTTCCAGGAACAGGTGCTGCACAGCGCCGGCGTGGCCCTGGACAGCCGCCAGGCGGCGCTGTACCGCGACAGCCTCAAGCTGGATCCGGACCCGTACGCCAACCTGATCCAGCTGACCCTGCGCGCGCAGTCGCCGCAACAGGCACGGCAGCTGGCCACGGCCACCATCGCGCAGCTGCAGGCGCTGCACCAGCGCATCCAGGCCGGCCCGTTGCAACAGGCGCACGCCAGGCTGGAGGACCTGGCTGCCGAACTGGCGGCCACCCAAGCCGAGCGCGAGCGCCTGCTGCAACAGCAGCGCGAGGGCCATGGCAGCACGGAGCAGCAGTTGCTCGGCAACCTGCTGCTGTCGGAGAAGAACAACACGATCCGCAGCCTCAAGGCCGAACGCGAGGATCTGCTCGGCCGGCTCGGGGCGCGCTACACCTACGACACCTCGGCGCCCTGGGAGACCTATGTGCCGCCGCGCGCGGCGTTCCCCAATCCGGTGCTGGTGCTGGCCGCGGCGCTGCTGGCCGGGCTCGGTGGCGGCGTGCTGGCCGCGGTGGCGCGCAATGCGCTGCGCCGGCGGCAGGCGCGGCCGGCACGGGCGCACGCCGCCGCATAACGGCGTCTCGCCGATTCAACCAAACGCCCCCGCAGCCGCACCTACCTGCAGTCCCGCGCGCTCGATGCGCGCGGATTCCGACAAGGGCAGGGCAGTGGAGAGGTGCAGGTGACAGCGAATGGCAAGGCGGGCGCCGCGGCGCACACGAGCACTCTGGATCCGGTGCGATTGCTGGACACGCAGCGCGCCTTCGACAGCGTGGCCGCCGACTACGATGGCCCACGCGGCAACAACGCGCTGATCCAGCGCATGCGCACCACCTTGTGGGACACGGTCGCCACCCAGCTGCCGGTCGGTTCGCGCCTGGTCGACCTGGGCTGCGGCACCGGCCTGGACGCGCACGCCTTCGCCCAGCGCGGCTACCGCGTGCTGGCCACCGACTGGTCGCCGCAGATGGTCGAGCGCACCCGCGGCCGCGCGCAGGATCCGAGCCTGCACGGCCGGCTCAGCGTGGCGCACGTCGGCATCCAGCAACTGGATCTGCTCGACGGCGAGTTCGACGGCATGTACTCCAACTTCGGCCCGCTCAACTGCGCGCCGGATCTGCCCGACGTCGCGAGCCACTGCGCGCGGCTGCTGCGCCGCGATGGCCGCCTGGTGTTCTCGGTGATCGGCCGCCTGTGCCCGTGGGAGCTGGGGCACTACCTGCTGCGCGGCCGCCTGCGCCGCGCCGCCGTCCGTGCCGCGCGTGGCGCCACCGCGGTGGGCATGAACGGGCATACGATCTGGACCTGGTACTACTTCCCGCGCGAGTTCTACCGCGCGTTCGCGCCGCATTTCGAATTGGAGTCGTACCGCGCGCTCAGCCTGTGCCTGCCGCCGCCGTACCTGGTCGACCACTACCAGCGCCATCCGCGCCTGGGCGAGGCGCTGGGTCGACTCGATGACCGCGTCGGCGGCTGGCCGCTACTGCGCGACATGGGCGATCACTTCCTGATCGTGCTGCGCAAGCGCTGAGCATGGCCGCATCAGCCGCCTCCGTGGACGTCTGTCTGGACGGTGCGCGCATCACGCATGCCACCAGCGCGGTGCACGCCCCGCTGGCACTACGCGCCGGCCGCATCGCCGCGGCGGCCACACCGGCCGCGCTGCGCCTCGATCTGCATGGGCAATTGGTGCTGCCAGGCTTGATCAACGCCCACGAGCATCTGCACGTCAATGCGGTGCCGCCGTTGCCGCAGGCTGCGCCGTTCGCCAACAGCTATGCCTGGATCGACGCCTTCGCCGCGCATTTCCGCACGCCGGCGGTGGCGGGCGCACTGGCCGTGCCCAAGCCGCTGCGGCTGCGCCATGGCGGGTTGAAGAACCTGCTGGCAGGGGTGACCTGTGTGGCCCACCACGATCTCTGGCATGCGGCGCTGGATGCGACCGACTTCCCGGTGGCGCTGCTGCGCGACTTCGGCTGGAGCTACACCTTGCATGGTCCCGACTACGGGCCGCCGCTGGCGCAGAGCTTCGCCGCAGCAGCGGACGCCGGCTGGCCGTGGATGATCCACCTGGCCGAAGGCACCGACGCGGTGGCCGCCGGCGAACTCGCCGAGCTGGACCGGCGCGGCTGTCTGGCCGACAACACGGTGCTGATCCACGGGGTAGGCCTGGGCGCGGATGACGCCGCCCGCGTGCTCGCCTGCGGCGCGGCAGTGGTGTGGTGCCCGAGCAGCAACCTGAACCTGCTCGGACGCACCCTCGACCCGCAGCGCCTGAGCGCGGCCGGGCGCCTGGCGCTGGGCAGCGATGCGCGGGTCAGCGGCGGCCGCGACCTGCTCGACGACCTGCGCCTGGCCGCCGCCCATGGGCTGGATGCGACCCAGGCGCTGGCCCTAGCCACGACTGCCGCGGCCGACATCCTGCGCTTGCCGGATCGCGGACATCTGACGCCGGGCGCACATGCCGATCTGCTGATCGTCGCCGACCGTGGCGGCGCGCCTGCGAACAGCCTGGTCGGGCTGCCGCGCAGCGCACTGCGCGCAGTGGTACGCGACGGGCGGCCGCGGATCGCCGATCCCGATTTCGCGCCGTGGTTCGCCGCCGCCGGCGTGGACACGGTGCCGGTGACGCTGGACGGCGTGCCGAAGCTGCTGGCCGCAGAGCTGGCCGATCCCGCGCTGCTCGCGTTGGAGCCTGGCCTGGAATTCCAGGTTGCACCGCCGCGTTCACGCCCGACGCACCTGTCGCAGGAATGCCCCGCATGAGCGCCGTCCCGACCCTCGATCCGCTCGCCGCCTACGCGCTGTGGGCGGACAGCTACCCGGCGCAGGCACACAACCCGGTGATGCAGGCCGAGCAGCGCGCCATGCTGGCCTTGCTGCCACCCTCGTTGCGCGGCCAGCACGTGCTCGATGCCGGCTGCGGCAGCGGACGCTACCTGCTGCATGCGCTGCAGCGTGGCGCCGAGCACGTCACCGGCGCGGACCTGTCGCCGCAGATGCTGGCACGCGCCGCGCAGGAACTTGGCGACGTCGATGCCGGCCGCTACACGCTGCGCGAAGGCAGCCTGGAGGCTTTGCCGCTTGCCGATGCCAGCGTCGACCTGAGCCTCTGCGCGCTGGCGCTGGGGCATCTGCCGCAGTTGCCGCCGGCCCTGGCCGAGCTGCGCCGCGTCACCCGGCCCGGCGGCTGGGTACTGTGCAGCGACGTGCACCCGATCGGCCCGGCGCTGGGCTGGCGCCGCGATTTCAAGGCCGGCGGCCAGCGCTACGCGGTGCGCCACACCCAGCACCTGTACAGCCACTGGCACGCCGCCTGCGCCGCGCTCGGGCTCGCCATCGACGCGGTCAGCGAACCGATGCTCGACCCGGCGGACATTCTCGCCGGCGCCCATTTCGATCCCGCTGCATTGCAGGTGCCGGTGGCCCTGGTGCTGCGGCTGCGGCGCCTGCCGTGACCCCCGTCCTGCGCTCGCCCGGTATGTCCTCCACGCCCAATACGCTGCTGGTCAATCCCACCATCACCAAGCCGTCCAGCGCCCGCTTTCCGCTGTCGCTGCTGAACCTGGCGGCGGCACTGGACCGCCACGGCGACAGCCGCATCATCGACGGCAACGTCGACCGCGACTTCATCGACCGCAGCCTGCAGGCGCTGCAGGAACGGCACTACGACGCGGTCGGCATCAGCGTGATGGGCGGGCCGCAACTGGCGCCGTCGATCGCGCTGTCGCAGGCCATTCGCGCGCGCTTCCCGGCGCTGCCGATCGTCTGGGGCGGCTATTTTCCCACGCTGTACCCGGACACCGCGTTGGCCGCGCCGTACGTGGACTACGCGATCCGCGCGCAGGGCGAGGAAACCTTGCCGGAACTGCTGGCCGCCTTGCGCGGCGAGGGGCCGACGCTGGCGCAGGTCGATGGGCTGTCCTGGAAGCACGACGGCACCGTGGTGCACAACCGCAACCGCGCCTTCCAGCGCGGCGACGCGCTGCCGTCGCTGCCGTACGAGAAGCTCGGCGAGCCGCGCCGCTACCTCGGCCGCACCTTCCTCGGCAATCGCACCGCCTCGCACCAGGCTGCGCTGGGCTGCCGTTTCCGCTGCACCTTCTGCGGGGTGGCGGCGATGTTCGGCGGCGCCACCGCCTTGCCCACGGCGGCACGCCTGGAGCGCGAGCTGGGCTATCTGAAATACGGTCTGGGCGCGGACTCGATCCAGTTCTTCGACCACAACTTCTTCGACCGCGAAGCCGACATGATCCCACTGCTGGAGGTGATGGCGAAGCTGGAGATGCCCTGGTGGTGCTACGCGCGCGCCGACGCGTTGCTCAACCTCTCCGAAAGCACCTGGAAGCTGGTGCGCAAGAGCCGCCTGCGCATGGCCTACATCGGCGCGGAGTCGCCGAGCGGGGCGATGCTCAAGGAGATCCGCAAGGGCACGCGGCCGGACCAGACCCTGGAAGTGGCCGAGCTGTGTCGGCGCAACGGGGTGATCCCGGAACTGTCGTTCATGGTTGCACCGCCGCAGGACAGCGAGCGCGAGACCGAGCAGACCTTCGAGTTCATTCGCGAACTGAAGCGGATCAACCCACAGTCGGAGATCATCGTCTACGTGTACACGCCGCTGCCGGAGAGCAGCCGCCACGAGAAGGACCGCGGCCGCCGTACGGGCATGCCCTTGCTCGACCGCCACGGCGTGCCGGTGCAGTTCCCGCGCACGCCGGAGGAGTGGGCGCAGCCGCAGTGGGTGGACTACGCCTGCCACGCCGATGCGCCCTGGCTCACCGATGCGCTGCGCCAGCGCATCCGCGATTTCGTCACCGTGCTCGGCTGCCGCTATCCCACCGCGCAGGACCAGCGCTCGCCGGGCTGGGCCAAGCGCGGCCTCAGCGCACTGGCCGCGTGGCGCTACCGCCACCGGCGCTACGACCGGCCATGGGAACTGAACCTCGCCAATCGGCTGGTGCGCCTGCACCGGCCGCAAGTGTCCGGGATCTGAGCATGGCCGGCAACGTCGCCCGCGCCGTGCACGCCGTGCAGCTCAACTTCGTGCCGCTGCCGGACGGGGTGACGCCGGAGCAGGCGTTCGCGCTGTGGCCGTCGCTGGCCGATATCGCCGAGGCGGTGGCCAGCGCCGGCACGCGTGTTTCAGTGATCCAGGCTGCCGCGGTCGATGCGCAGCTGCAGCGCAACGGCGTGAGCTACCACTTCGTGCGGCGTACCGATGCGGGGCGCCGGCGCCATCTGCGCCGCATCGCCGCGTTGCTGGCCGAGCTCGACGCCGACGTGGTGCACGTGCACGGCCTGCAGTTCGCCCGCGAGGCGGCGACGCTGGCACGCTGGCGGCCGTCGCGGCCGATCCTGCTGCAGGACCACGCCAACCGTCCGCCGCGCTGGTGGCGGCGGCCGCAGTGGCGACGCTGGTACGCCGCGGCCGCCGGCATCGCCTTCACCTCGCTGGACCTGGCGCGCGGCTTCGTCGGTACCGGGTTGTTCGCCGGCTCCACGCGCCTGTTCGCCATTCCCGAATCCAGTTGCCGCTTCACTCCCGGCGAGCGCGACCAGGCGCGGCGCGACAGCGGATTGCATGGCGCGCCCTGCGTGCTGTGGGTCGGCCATCTGAGCGAGGGCAAGGATCCGCTCACCGTGCTCGACGGCGTGGCCCGCGCCAGCGTGCAGTTGCCCGGCATGCAGCTGTTCTGCGCGTTCGGCGATGCGCCGCTGCTACCGATGGTGCAGCAGCGCATCCAGGCCGATCCGCGCCTGGCCGGCCGCGTGCACCTGCTGGGCCGGGTGGAGCACGCGCAGATCCAGACCCTGATGCGCGCGGCCGACCTGTTCGTGTCGGGCAGCCTGGGCGAGAGCTGCGGCTACGCCGCGCTGGAGGCCTATGCCTGCGGCGCGGTGCCGGTGCTGACCGACATCCCGGCGTTCCGTGCGCTCAGCGATGGCGGCCGGATCGGAGCGCTGTGGCCTTGCGGCGACGCCGAACGCCTGGCGGCCGCGCTGCTGCAGGCCTCGCGCGATGGGCCGTCGCGGGCGCTGGTGCGCGCGCATTTCGATGCGCAGCTGTCGTTCGCGGCCGTCGGGCGGCGCTGGGCGCGGGCCTACGCGCAGCTGCTCGGCGCCGCGCCGCGGAGCGCGGCATGAAGCTGGCGCTGGTGGTGCCGGGCGGCGTCGACCGCAGCGGCGAGTACCGGGTGATTCCCGCCTTCCTGAGCCTGATCGAACGCCTGGCACGCGTGCACGACTTGCACGTCTTCGTGCTGCACCAGGAGCCGCTGCCGGCGCAGTGGGAGCTGCTGGGCGCACACATCCACAACATCGGCGCGGTGCGCACGCGCTGGCGCGCGATCGCCGCGATCCGCGCCGAGCACCGCCGCGCGCCGTTCGACGCGGTGCAGTCGCTGTTTTCCGGCCACTGCAGCCTGATCGCGGTGGCGGCAGCGCGCTGGCTGAAGCGGCCGAGCCTCGTCCACATCGCCGGCGGCGAACTGGTCGCGCTGCACGCGATCGGCTACGGCGGCCGGCGCAAATGGCAGGGGCGGCTGCGCGAGGCGCTGGTGTTGCGCCTGGCGAACGCGGTCACCGCGGCCAGTGCGCCAATCCTCGACAGCCTGCAGGCGCTGGGCATCGCCGCCGAACGCGTGCCGCTGGGCGTGGACCTGCGCGCCTGGCCGCCGCGTCCGCCGCGTACGCGCGGCGACGGACCGGCGCGGCTGCTGCACGTGGCCAGCCTCAACCCGGTCAAGGACCAGGCGACCCTGTTGCACGCACTCGCCGCGCTGGCCCGCACCGACGTCGACTTCCGCATCGACCTGGTCGGCGTGGACACGCTGGACGGGGCGATGCAGCGTCTGGTCGCCACGCTGGGCCTGGGCGAGCGCGTGCGCTTCCTCGGCTTCAAGACCCAGCGCGAATTGCGGCCGTTGGTGGAGACGGCGGATCTGCTGGTGCTGTCGTCGCAGCACGAGGCCGGGCCGCTGGTGCTGCTGGAAGCGGCGGTGGCCGGGGTGCCGACCGTGGGCACCGCGGTCGGGCATCTGCAGGAGTGGGCGCCGTCGGCGGCGCTGGCGGTGCCGGTGGGCGACTGGGCCGGGCTGGCCGATGCACTGCGCCAGGTGCTCAGCGACGACGAACTGCGCCTGCGCCTGGCCTGGGCGGCGCAATGCCGCGCCGTGCGCGAGGACGCCGACTACAGCGTGCGCGGCTTCACCGCGCTGTACCATCGGCTCTGCGCACCGCGCAACGCCGATGGCCGGCGCGCGGCGCAGAATGGCTGAGGTGTGGCGCGGCGTTTCGGCGCTTCGCCTTTAAGACGGCATCGTGTCTTGTCGTAGGAGCGGCTTCAGCCGCGATACGCGTCCCCGGCAATGGCTGTCGCGGCTGAAGCCGCTCCTACGACGGTTCTATGAGGGTGTGCGTCAGTCAGAAGACGGCGCATACCCCTGCAGCGCGGTCCGCACCGCGTACAGCGTGTCCATCCGCGGCACCGGCCGCAGCAGGCGCTGCAGTACGCGGCGACGCTGCGGCAGGCGCACCCAGTCCTGGCCCTGCAGCCACAACTGGGTACGGATCATTTCGGCACGTTCCTGCCGGCTTTCCGCCGATGGCTGCAGACGCTGGCGCAGATACTCCAGCACCTCGCGACCCGAGCGCGCCCACTCGGTGCCCGGCAGTGCCGGCAGCCACAGTTGCGAGCACGACGCCGCGGTCAGGTCCAGCCCGCGCGCGCGCAGCCGCAGCAGCGGCGGGCATTGCGCACGCAGTTGCTTCAGTACCGCAGACGGAATCGCGGCGCGGTAGTAGCGCAGCATCAGCCGCAGCGGCGGCCATGCCCACCAGGCATCGGCGCCGGTCAGCACCTGCCAGTCGCTGGCGCGCATGCGCGGAGCGAGCAGGGCCAGGTCGTGCAGGTGCATCAGCCGCAGGCTGCGGCTGCACAGCCCGCCGGCCGCGTGCAGCAGCAGGTGGCGCATCAGCGCGCCGTTGCTCGGGTAGGGATTCAATCCGGGCTTGCCGTCGGGCGGTAAGAGCGGCGTGCCGAGGTCGACGGTGCGCAGCGGCAGGCGCTCCTGGATGCGCACGTGCAGTTCGATATTGATCGGGGTGTCGCGGTGCTCGCCCAGTGCCGGCACCGCCTGCGCCTGCGCCGGGCGGAAGGTCTGGTGCTTCCACTGCACGAACTCGGCCACGTAACCCAGCGCGGCGAGCAGCGTGGCGGCACGCTCAGCGTCCTCGGGGCGTACCAGCAGGTCGATGTCGGCCATCGGACGGTCGCCGGGCCGATAGAGGCCTAGCGCATGCAGCGCCGCGCCCTTCAGCGGCACGATCGCCAGGCCGGCGGTCTGCGCCAGGGCGTCGATCCGCTGCAGCAGCGCGGCGATGCGCTGGTAGCGCTGCGCCACGTGCTCGCGTTGCCCGTCCAGGAACGCGCGCCATGCCCGGTCCGGCCACTGCGAGCGCTGGCTCAGCAATGGCGCTACGCCGTGCGCGACAGCCGCCGCTGCGGCCAGTTGCCAGTGCAGACCGCTCCAGTCCGGCATCGCCGCACCAGGGCGTGCCAGCTCGTGCGCCAGGGTTTCGGTGGCCAGGCGCAGGCCACGGCCGATGCGCCGCAGCGGCAGGTGCGCCGGCGTCGCCGCGGGTGCCACTGTCGGCAGGTCGGCCGCCATGGCCGGATTCGGCGGCGTCGCCAGGTCGCTCATGCGCGCTGCACCAGGGGGATGCGGCGGCCGCTAGCGGCGGCGACGGCCTCGGCCGCCGGCACTGGTGGCGCCTCGGTCCGGTGCTGCGCCTCGCGCGCGATCAGCGCCGCCCAGTCGGCTTCCAGCGCTGCCCAGTCCTGCGCGTGCGCCAGCGGCGGGCGCGTGGCCTCGCGGCATTGCAGGTCCACCTGCCGGTGCAGCAGGTCGCGCACCTGGCGATAGAACGCCGAGTCGTAGGCACCGCGGAACATCATCGCCAGGTCGTCGCTGTCCTGCCAGTGCGTCTTGCGCCCGAGCTGGTCCTTGACCTGTTGATGGAACACGGTGCCGGGCAGGGGGTAGGACACGCTGACGCCGATGTCGTCCGGGCGCGCCTGCGCTACCAGCCGGCGGGTGGCGAGGATGTCGTCGAGTTGTTCGTCCAGATAGCCCAATTGCAGGAAGAAGCCGACGCGGATGCCCTGCGTGCCCAAGCGCTGGCGCGCGGCGATCACGCCATCCACGTCGGTGCCCTTGGTCATCTTGTCGAGGATGCGCTGGCTGCCGCTCTCCGCGCCGATCCAGGCTTCGCGGCAGCCGGCCCGCGCCAGGGCCGCGGTCATGCGCTCGCTGCACAGGTCGGCGCGGGTCTGGATGGTGAAGGGCACCGCGCCGTCGGCGGCGGCCAGCGCATCGGCGAAGTCCTCCACCCAGTCGATGTGGAAGCCGAAGATGTCGTCGGCCATCCACACATGGTCGGGCGCGAAGTTACGCTTGAGCTGGGTCATCTCCGCGGCCACGTCCTGCGCCTCGCGGCGCTTGTAGTGATTGCCCCAGATCGGCTTGGCGCACCAGTTGCAGCGGAACGGGCAGCCGCGCGAGGCGGCCATGTTCAGGCTGAAATGGCCGTGCCGCCGCTGCCAGAACGCACGATAGCGGGCGATGTCCAGCAGGTCCCAGGCCGCCGTCACCGACAGCCGCGGATCCGGCGGCCGCGCGCCGATCTGTGCGCGCTTGAGCTGTGGCATCGCCGCGCTGGCCACCTCGGCGATGCCGGCCACCCAGCGCGCCGGGTCGATGTCCGGTTCCGCCTGCAGGCGCGCCACCAGTTCCAGCAAGGCCGCGATGCCTTCGCCGATCAGCACCGCGTCGGCACCGGCAGCGAGAAACGCTTCCGGATGGTCCGATGCATCGGAGCCGGCGACGATCACCCGGCTGCCGCCGGCGCGCGCCTCGGCGATCATCCGGCACGCGGCCTCGCGCATCCGGCTCAGGCACATCTTGGTGAGGAAGTTGAAGTTGTCCTCGTAGAACACCACCAGGTCCGGCCGCTGCGCACGGACGGCGTGGTCGTAGTCCTCCACGCCCTCGGCCAGCATCGCGTCGAACAGCGTCACCGCGTGCCCGTGCTGGCGCAGCAGCGCCGCCACCTGCAGCGTGGCCAGCGGCGGGTAGGGCTTGCCGCGCTCCCATTGCTTGGGATCGTAGCGCAGGAAGTAGGAGTGGCTGACCTGGATCTTGAGCATCGGCGAAAGGTCTCGTTCGGCGCCGCGGGGGAGGGGCGCATGCAGCGATGGCCGCGCGCAGGTGGCCGTGGCGGTAGGTGCCGGGGCTGCGCCGTTTGGTTGCGCGAAACACCGGCATCGCCCGCGCAACCTTTGGCCGTGGCAGGCGCACCCACGCTGCATTCACCCAAGCCACTCTTCTCCGATGCAGCGATCGACCGTGCGTGTTCTGGACGTGGAAACAAGCGACCACGCCACGCCTGTCGTCGCCGTGGGCGGTGCCTGCGATCCGTTCCACACCCAGCTGCGGCGCCCGCACACGCTCAGCAAGCAACTGCTCGGCGGCCGCTTTCACTTCGAGAGCAACAGTCCGGCGCTGCTGGCATTGGTGGAAGCGGCATTCGGCGCGGTGCCGGCGCATCGCCTGCCGGAGAGCGCCGCGTTCCGCATCGAGCTGACCCTGGTGGACCGTGGCGAGGCGCCCTACGCGCTGGCGGTGGAGCCACCGCCGGTGCAGACCCATTCCGGCGCTGGCGTGCTGAGCGGCGTGATCGATGCGCACAACTACGTGGTGCTGGCGCCCGAACAGGGCAGGGCGCTGGTGGTGGTGTCCGAGGACATGCTCGCGCACGCCTACCATGTGCGTTACGAGCTGATCGAGTTCGCCGTGTTCGTGCTTGCCGCACGCGGCATGCGCCTGGTGCCGCTGCATGGCGCCTGCGTCGGCCGCGACGGCCGCGGCGTGCTGCTGCTCGGCGGCAGCGGCGCCGGCAAGTCGACCCTGGCGCTGCACAGCCTGTTGCGCGGCCTGGAGTTTCTCGCCGAGGACGCCCTGTTCGTCGCGCCGCAGTACCTGCTTGCCACCGGCATCGGCAACTTCCTGCATCTGCGGCCGGAACTGCTGTGCCTGCTCGATCCGCAGACCCGCGCCTGGATCGCCGCGGCGCCCATGATTCGCCGCCGCAGCGGCGCGCTCAAGCACGAGGTGGACATCCGCCAGGGCGAGGGACGCCTGGCACAGGCACCGTTGCGGCTCGCCGCGGTCGTGTTCGTCTCGGCCACCATGGCCGCCGATCCGCAGCAACTGCTGCAGCCGATGCCCGACGCGGACGTGGCGGCACGCCTGGCCGCGGACCAGCCCTACGCCGCGGGCCAGCCGCACTGGCCGTTGTTCGCGCGCCAGTTGCAGCGGCTGGGCGTGTACGAGCTGCAGCGCGGCATGCATCCGGAGGCCTCGGTCGATGCGCTGCAGACGCTGCTGGCCTGAGTCCTTGCACGATGTGACGGTGCCGGCGATGCGTATCGCTGGCGCGCGGGAAAGTGGGCTGCGCGCCGCTTCGATGGTCCGCCGCACGGACGCACGCCGATGAGCGTGCGTCCCGACCCAGCGTCGCACCTGCTGCGTGCCTTCATTGCCGTACTCGGCCGCGGCGAGCGCCTGCGGATCACCTGGTACGTGCTGCTGTCGCTGCTCGGCGCGCTGGCCGGCGCGCTCGCCGCGGTCGCGCTGGTGCCGCTGGTGCAACCCGGCCATGTGCTGAGCCTGGCCGGGCGTGCCTTGCCATTGCCGAACAGCTTCCTCGCGCAGACCCTGCTGTTCGTCGCCGCCAGCAGCGGCTTCGCCGTGTCGCGTTGGTGGGGCACACGACTGGCCGCAGACCTGGCCAGCCGCCACGCGCTGGACCTGCGCCGGCAGGTACATGCGCGGTTGCTGCAGGCGCCGCTGCCAGCCCTGGCCGATGCCAGCTCGGCGGAAATCGCCAACCTGCTCACCTACAACGTCGAGATCGTGGTGCAGGGCTTCAGCGCCCTGCTGCAGCTGCTGGTCGCGGCGATCACCGCGGCGGTGAGCCTGGCCGCGGCGTTCCTGGTCTCGCCCATGCTGGTGCTGGCCCTGCCGCCGCTGCTGGCGCTGGGCCTGCTCGCCTTTCGCATTGCCGGCCACGAACAGGCCCGTGTCAGCCGCCAGTACGTCGCCGACATGACCCGGCTGTTCTGGCTCAGCGAAGACTTCCCGCGGCGCCTGCGTCATGTGCGCTCGTTCGCCCGCGAGGCGCGCGAGCAGGAGGCCTACGAAGCGATCGCTGGTCGGCTCGCCTATGGCTACGCGCGGCAGCAGGCGCTGGTCGCCTCCGGTCGCCTGCTGCTGGAACTGGCAGCGGTGGCGGCCATCGCCGCGATCATGCTGCTGGCTGGGGTGTGGCACGGCATCGACCGCGGCGCGCTGATCACCGTCGGCCTGCTGCTGGGACGGCTGCTGCCGTACCTGGTCTCGACCCGGCAGAGCGTGCAGCAACTGCGCTCGGCCGCACCGGCGCTGGAGCTGTGGCAGCGCTACGTGGCGCTCGGCACGTCAGCGCCCGCGTTGCAGGGCGCGGAGGCAGCGCAATCCAGCGCAGCCACCGAGGCGACGTCGCCAGCACCGATCCAGATCGAACGCATCGGTCTGGCACCGCCGCTGGCCGCGGTGGCCTTGACCGATCTGGTCCTCGCGCCAGGTACGCTGACCCTGATCAGCGGCCCATCCGGCGTCGGCAAGAGCAGCCTGATGGACGCGCTGGCCGGCATGGTCGCGCCACCGCAGTTCGCCGCGCACTGCGACGGCCGCGCGCTCGACTTCGCTGGCTATCGCGCCGCGCTGCAGCCCTTGGCCTATGTCGCCCAGGGCGTGCGGCCGTGGCAGCACACCGTGCGGCAGTGCCTGGCCTGGGCAGCGCCGGCCACGAACGAGGCGGCGATGTGGGAAGCCCTGCGCGACGTCGGCCTGGCCGCGCGCCTGCAGGGCGGCGCCGGCCTGGACACCGCCGCACATGGCGCTGGCGCGCGCCTATCCGGTGGCGAACTGCAGCGGCTGCTGCTGGCCCAGGTGCTGCTGCGGCAACCGCGGGTGGCCTTGCTCGACGAAGCCACCAGCGCCCTCGACGCCTCCGCCGAACAGCAGGTCCTGAGCACACTGCGGCGCCGGCTGCCAAAGACCGCGCTGGTCGCGGTCTCGCACCGCCTCGGCCTGACTGCCATCGCCGATCAATGCGTGATGGTGCAACGCGCGACCGTGGCCCCGCTGCTGCTGGTCGATCGCGCGTCCTGAGCGACCGAGGCGGTGCCCAGGCGCTGTCGTCTCCAACCGCGAGCCAGAGGAGCTGGTCTAAGCCTGCTACGCGCGGTTTTGTCTAAGCGCCATGGACTGGCCATCGCTAAGCTCTCCACACAGGGGGAGAGCATGGACGTCATTCAACGGGCAGCCGCAGGGCTGCTCCTCATCGCCGTCTCGACGACGGCATTCGCGCAAACGCGCTCGGCGGTCGGACGGGGGCTTGAGCGCGTGAATCCGCAGCGCAACGTCGCTCCGATCCCACGCCTGGATTGCCGCAAGCTGCTGGCAAACGATCCGCGACCCTGGGCGCATGCCTATTGCGAACACGTGGACTTTTCCATGCAGGCGACCTGGCCCATACCTTCGGCCGACCGCGGCCGTCCCGGATCCAACTCGACATTCCCGCACTGGGCACTGCCGAAGCGCGCGCCGCCGGCGTTTCCTGCTCGGAGGGGCGCGTGATCCGCAAAGTGGGCAACGGCTGGGAGCAGGCGCTGGACCGCGATCGCAATTATTTGCGTTGCAGGCCTTCGGTGGAACTGCCGTCGGGGTTTATCGGCAGGTGACAGCGCGTGTGCGCTCGGGACATGCGTAAAAAGAGGCCCCGCGAAGGGGGCCTCGTTCGCATTCAAACCAAGCTGGCGTGAATCCACCTGACATCCGGCTCAGCCCTGCGGGATGTCGCATTTCATCTTTCCATCCACGTAGTACGGCTTGGGGACATCCGGATTCTGGCTGGTCTTCTCGAACACCACCTCGAACGAGTTGAGATCCGGCTTGCCCTTGCGTTCAGTGCAGGCCTCCTGCAACTTCTTCTTGACCGCGGCGATGCCCGCGTCGCGGTTGGCGCCGTCGGCGCTGTTGGTGAGATTGGCGACCTCGGCGAAGGCCGGCGAGGCGAGGCCCAACAAGCTTCCTGCGAACACGAGTGCATGCAGCGTCTTCATGGCGTCTCCTTGTTTTGATGTCCGTACGCGGTGGCAGGCGTGCGTTGCAGCGCATGCAGCAATGCGCGCCGCCGCGGCCGACCTCCAGCGCGGAGCTAGGATAGGGAGCGCTGGTTAAGGCTTCGTGGGGACGGCCGCGGCGGGCTGCCGCAGTGCCGCCCGCGCACCCAAGGTGCATTTAGGTCTTGGCTGTGCCCTTCTGCCGAGATGCGCTGAAGCGCGCAGTGGACCAGAAACTGCTAACCCTGAAGGTGCATGCCGCCAGCGCAACAACAGAACCTACTCGGTACGCGGCGCCTCGTAATTCTGGCCAGACTGCAGCGTCGTCACGTAGGGACCGTTCCAGTCGCGGTCGAAAATGCGCGTCAGCGTCTCGGCCGGGCCCTTGCCCTTGACGAACACCGAGGCGTCCACGGCGGTATTGAAGTAGCTCCATTCCCAGTTGCCGGTGCCGATCACGCTGCTGCGGTCGTCGGCCACCGCGTACTTGGCATGCTCGACCCGCGCGTAGGGAATGAAACCCTGCGGCGCCGGCGGCAGGCGGCTGAACTTCACCGCGATGTTCGGCAGCGCGGCCAAGCTCTTCAGATACCCCTGCATCGGTTCGCGCAGCGCCCAGTCGGCGACGATGATATGCACCTGCACGCCGCGTGCGGCCGCATCGCGGATCGCGCTGTCGACCGGCGCCCACCAGCCCTTGGGCCCGAAGCTGCGGATCGCCGAGAGCGTCATCACCTGGATGCGCAGCGCATGCTGGCTGGAGCGGATCATGTCGACCAGCGCCGGCTCCTCGGCGGTGACCCAGGCCGGCTGCAACGCCGGCGGGCTGAAAGCGGGGAAGGCGATCAGCGGCGCATCGCTGCCGGCGTCCAGCAGCACCGGATCGGTGGCGGTGGCCGGGGCGAAGTCCGGCGGCTGCACCCCGCGCGCCTGCGCCTTGGCCAGATCGCCTTCGTCGGCCAGGCGCCAGCTGTAATCGAAACTGGCGGCGAAGGTCTTGGCGAAACGTGCGTCATCGATGCGCGCACCGATCTCGTGGATCTGCTCCAGCGCCCGCCAGTCCCAGTTCTGGCTGCCGACGAACACGCTGGCGTCGTCGACGATCATGTACTTGGCGTGCAGCACGCCGCCGGTCAGCGTATCGACCGGCAGCACCCGCACGGTGATGCCCGGCACCTTGCCCAGCCAGGCGACGCTGTCCGGGTTCTTGGCCAGGAAGGTGTGGTCGACCAGCAAGTGCACCGCCACGCCGGCACGCGCGCGTGCGGCCAGTGCGCCCAGCACCGGGGTCAGGCCGGTGCCGGGTTTCTCGGAGATATAGAACGCCGCGATGTCGATGCGCTGCCTGGCCCCGTTGATCATCGCCAGCCAGGTCTGCTGGGTGCGCGGCACGCCGGGTTCGCCGTAGACGCTGGCCTCGGGCACGCTCTCGACGATCTGGAACTGCGAGGGCTGCGTCCGGGCGTCGGCACCGACTGCTGCCGACAGCAGCAGGCACGCCATGGCGGCGGACAGGAAACGGCGCGCGGGATACGCGCTGGCGATGAAAGAGAGAGGCACGTTGGGTGTCCTTGCGGGAGCTTGGGAGATGGATGCCAGGCGGCGATGCGCGTGCATGCTACCGGCAGCTGTCATAGCTTGGCAGCCTGCTTTGCAGCGCACATGTCAGTGAGGTGCCTCAATACCGACGGGTTCCGGATCGGTTGGCGCGGTCGTGTCCAGGCATGTCAGCGCATCAGGGTAGAGCGCGCCGCCGATGCGCGTGCCGGTTGCAGCCGACCTCCATCGCGGGGCGACTCACTGCACTCATTGGATCAGGGCGTCGCCATGCCGAGCCGCACTGCGGTCAGCACGCCCGGCCGTGCGGCGTTCGCAGAAGGACGCATCGCAGTCCAACGGCACCCGCGACCACGCCACGCCAGGCGAGAGGGTTCACGCGCGCCCGTCGGCGAATGCGACCTGTGCCTGCGCGAACCACTGCAGCACCTGCTGGCGATGCGGCTCGCCCCAGCAGCGTACGAACTGCTGGGTGTGATGGTCGGTGGGGTCGTTGAGCGCGGCAATGCGCTGCGCGATGTAGGCGAGATCCAGACGCAAGCCGCAGTCGACTTCGATGCAGTGGCGCCAGGCGGTGTAGCTGTCGGGAATGATGGAAGAAGCCATGAAGGTCCTTGAAGTTCGGCGCCCGGCCCGGCCTATGCCCGCCGTGCGATGCGCGTCGATCGTGGCCGCAGGCGAACCGCGGCTGACTGACGGCAGCGCCAGGCTTGCAACCGCGCTCGATAGTTCACTAATGTTATAGTGTAACTCAACCGATGCGCTGCATATGCGACCTGGCATTCCCCTGATCCTGTTGCTCCTCTCCGCCAGTTCGCCAGCCATCGCTGCGATCCGCCACCACGGCCCGCACGTGCACGGCCAGGCTAACCTGGAGGTCGCCGTCGACGGCACGGCCGTGGACGTGCAACTCAGCGCGCCCGGTATCGGCATCCTCGATTTCGAACACCCGACGCGTGATGCCGGCGAGCGCCAGCGGCTGGAGGCCGCGGTCGCGACCCTTCGCGGTGCCGACTGGCTGCATTTCCCGGTCGCGGCGGCCTGTTCGCTGCGCAGTGCGCAGGTCACCACCGAGGGCTACGACGTGGCGATGGCCGATCCGGACGAGCCCGGCCACAGCCATGCCGAATTCCACGCCCATTACGCGTTCAACTGCGCGCAGCCGGCGCGGCTCGACCACCTGCAGGTGCTATTGCCGCAACGTTTCCCCGGACTGCACACGGCGGTGGTGGATGTCGCCACCGCGGCCGGCCAGGGCCGCACCGAGGTGGTGCCCGGGCAGACCCGGGTGAAGCTGCCGCAATGAACCAGCAGCCCGTCGTCGAACTGACCGAAGTGCGCTTCGGCTATCCCGGCGCCGCCGCACCGGTGCTGGACATCGCATCGTTTGCGCTGCCGCGCGGGCAACAGCTGTTGCTGCGCGGCGCCAGCGGATCGGGCAAGAGCACCTTGCTGGCGTTGATCGCCGGCGTGCTGCAGCCCACGGCCGGTTGCGTGCGAGTGGCCGGGCAGGACCTGGTGGCCTTACGCAAGGCCGCACGCGACCGCTTCCGCGCCGACCACTGCGGCGTGGTGTTCCAGCAGTTCAACCTGCTGCCGTTCCTGAGCACCCGCGACAACATCGCACTCGGTCTGCAGTTCTCGGCGCGCCGCGGTCGATTGGCGCAGGGCACGCAGGCGCTGGACACCGAGATCGAGCGGCTGATGGTCGCGCTGGGCCTGGACGTGGCGGCGTTGTGGTCGCGACCGGCTGCCCGCCTCAGCGTCGGCCAGCAGCAACGCGTGGCCGCCGCGCGCGCGTTGATCGCACGGCCGCCGCTGCTGCTCGCCGACGAACCCACCTCCGCGCTCGATCCGGTCGCGGCGCAGGCCTTCCTGCAGTTGCTGTTCGCCGAGTGCCGGCAGGGCGGTACCAGTTCGATCGTGGTCAGCCACGATCCGTCGATCGCAACGCTGTTCGACGCCCAGGCAGACTTGGCCACGCTCAACCGCGCCAGCGCAGGAGGTGCACGATGACCTTGTTCAAGCTGGCCCTGGCCAGCCTGCGCAGCCGTCGCCTGGGCGTGGCGTTGACCGTGTTGGTGATTACTCTGAGCGTGACCCTGCTGCTGGGCGTGGAGCGGATCCGCACCCAGGCGCACGAAGGCTTCGCCAGCACCGTGTCGGGCACCGACCTGATCGTCGGCGCGCGCTCGGGCCCGGTCAACCTGTTGCTGTACTCGGTGTTCCACATCGGCGATGCCACCAACAACGTGTCGTGGAAGAGCTACCAGGACTTGAGCGCGATGCCCGAGGTCAAGTGGGCGGTGCCGCTGTCGCTGGGCGATTCCTACCGCGGCTACCGCGTGGTCGGCACCAGCACCGGATTCTTCGAGCATTATCACTACGGCGCCAAGCATCCCCTGGCGTTCGCGCAGGGCAGGGCATTCGACGACCTCTACGATGCGGTGATCGGCGCCGACGTCGCCGCCGCGCTCGGCCGCCACCTCGGCGACGAGATCGTGCTGACCCACGGCACCGGACGCATCAGCCTGGCCAACCATGCCGACAAGCCGTTCCGGATCGTCGGCATCCTGCGCCGCACCGGCACGCCGGTGGACTCCAGCGTGCTGGTCTCGCTGCAGGCGATCGAAGCGATCCATATCGACTGGCATTCCGGCGTGCGCCTGCCGGGCCAGCACGTCAGCGCCGCACAGGCGCGGGCGATGGACCTAACCCCGAACACCATCACCGCCTTCATGCTCGGCCTGAAGACCCGCATCGCCACCTTCTCGGTGCAGCGGCGGATCAACGAGTACCCGGAGGAAGCGATGCTGGCGATCATGCCGGGCGTCACCCTGCAGCAGCTGTGGGGCACGCTGGGCACTGCGGAAGGCGCCCTGCGCATGATCGCCTCGCTGGTGGTGCTGCTTGGCCTGGTGTCGATGGTCGCGCTGCTGGTGGCCACGCTGCAGGAGCGCCGGCGCGAGATGGCGATCCTGCGCGCGGTCGGCGCACGGCCGCGCGACATCGCCTGGTTGCTGCTGTTCGAGGCCGGCCTGGTCACCGTGGTGTCGTGCGCGCTGGCACTGCTGGTGGTGACCGCTGCCAGCTGGTTCGCGCGCGGCTGGGTGCTCGACCATTTCGGCCTGGCGCTCAATCGCATCGCACCCAGCGCGACGGAGTGGGGCTGGCTCGGCTGCGTGCTGCTGGCCGGCGTGCTCGCCGGCATCGTACCGGCCCTGCTGGCCTATCGCCGCACCCTGGCCGATGGCCTGTCGCCTGAGCTGTGAGCATGACCCGCTGGATCCTTCCCTTGCTGGCGCTCGCGATGCTGTGCGGCTGCGGCCGGCAGCCGCAACCCGCCGCTCCGAAAAAAGTGCAGGCAACAGCGGCGTCGCAGCCAGCGCCGGCCAGCGACGCAGCGATCGACCCGCCACTGGGCGAACCCGACGCCGACGGCTATCGCGAGCTGGACTGGAGCGCGATGCTGCCGCCGGCCGAACTGAAGGCCCTGGAAAACAGCGACGAAGCACCGGTCAATCACACCGGCAAGCGCGCGATGCCGCAGACCGGCACCTACAACACCGTGGCCGCCGTGCTGGCGCGCAAGGTGCGCCTGCCGGGCTACGTGGTGCCGCTGGACAGCGACGACGCCGGCCGCGTGCGCGAGTTCCTGTTCGTGCCGTACTACGGCGCCTGCATCCACGTGCCGCCGCCGCCGCCGAACCAGATCGTGCATGTGCGCCTGGACACCCCGATCGACCCGCCCGACATGTACAGCCCGTTCTACCTGACCGGGCAACTGCGCGCGGAAACCCTCCACGGCGAACTCGCCGGCACCGCCTACACGATGGAGCAGGCGCACCTGCATCCCTATGAAAAAGGCTGATCGCCATTTCCCGCTGGTTGCGATGCTATTTCTGCTGGCGGCTTGCCACGGCGACGGCGGGCAGGCCGGCACCACGTCGACATCAGCACGCGCTGCGACGCATGCGCCCGCCCACACGACCGCAGCCGCCGACGCTGTCCCGGACACTGTCGAACGCTGGGAACAACTGGCGCCGGCCAACGACATCTACCAGCGCCCGCCGCCGCGTATCAGCACGGCCTGGCGCGGCGACGCCGCAGTGATGGACCAGGCGGCGCCCGTCGACGATGGCCCGTCCGTAGTCAACGGCATGCCGATCGACCATTCCGGCACCCAGCGCGCCGCGCAGTTCGGTTCGTCGCAAGTGGTGAAGGGCCTGGAAGGCAAGCGCTTCGCCCTGGACGGCTACGTGGTGCCGCTGGAAAGCGACGACCAGGGCAAGGTCAGCGAACTGCTGTTCGTGCCGTTCTATGGCGCCTGCATCCACGTGCCACCGCCGCCACCGAACCAGATCCTGCACGTGGTGCTGCGCACCCCGATCGACGTACCGGAGCTGTGGGACCCGTTCCACCTGCAGGGGCGGCTGCATCTGGCCGACTTCAAGGCCGATATCGCCAATGCCACCTACGAGGCGGAGGACGCCACGATCGCTCCGGTGCACGGCTGAGTGCGTGGCTCGATGCGCCTGAAGTCGCCGATGCTTTTGGCGATCGCGATCGCCGCCTGTGGGGTCGTCGCTGCCGGCGGCGTGCTGTTGGCATTGCGCACGCAGGGGCACGTGGCGCCGAAAACGCATGCTGCTGCGACTACGGCGATCCACCCGCCAACTGTGCCCGCATTTCATGTCGCGGCATTGTCCGACGATGCAGCCGACAAGCGCATCACCACACTGCTGCAAAGCGACGCCGCATTCGCGCGCGACGCCACGTTCCTGATCGTAGCCAGCGTCCGCGAACGCTGCGCCCCGGCCCATGCGGGCGAACTAGCGATGATGGCCAACCGCGCGCGCCTGCCGGTGCTGGCCGCGACGTCAGAGGTAACGGCACGCGAACCCGACCTGGACCATCCGATCTACCAGGCGATCCAGCGCATCGCCGCCGCGGCGCCATGCGGCCGCACGCTCGACCTCACGGCGACCGGCCTGCCGCTGCAACTGGACCCGGAACGCTACGCGGCCGCGTTCCCCGACAGCTATTACCAACCGACGCTGGACACCGTGCCGCACGAATACGCCGGCCAACCGCTGGGCACCCGCGCCACGCAGGAATGCCAGTCCATCGCCTACGCTGTGTTACCGCTTGGGCGGGATGGCTGGCAGTGCAGGGCGCTCTGGTCCGGCATGCGCCCGCGGATCATCAGGGCCTGCGAGCAGGCCCGTAGCGAGGGCGGACAGGGGCCTGATGACGCGATTCCGCCGGAGGTCGCGAACCGGCTGACGCCAGTGGTGGCGGGTTTGCTGGAGAAGTTGCCGGAATCCTGCCGCTGAGTACGCGCATGTGCTCTTGCACGGCGAAAGCTAACTGCTGCGAAATGCAGGAGTTGGCCAAGACAGAAGTCCACCGAGCAGCTGATTAGGGCGGTTCCGATGCCACGTTGTCGCGTTGAGCCTTACGTTGACGTGCCCCCGAACCCTTGCAACCGCACCTGGATGAACTCCAGCAACGCCCGAACCCGCGCAGTGACCGAATGACGGTGACTGTAGGCGCCAAGCAATTGCAGCGGCGCAGGGCTTAGATCCAGCGGCACCTCCTGCAACCGGCCCGCGGCAAGATCGTCCTGGCATGGGTAGGCCGCAACGATCGCGAAGCCAAGGCCCTGGCGCGCGCCCGCCACCGCCAACTCCCCGCTGTTGACGCGGTAGCGGCTGCGCACAGGCACCTTCACGATCTCGCCCGCAGGATCAAGAAACTGCCAGGGCTGCCCCTTCAGGGCGCTCACGGTGGTGATGCAAGGCAAGGACTTGAGTTCGCGCACGTGGCGCGGCATTCCGGTTTGGGCCAACAGCGCGGGGGACGCGACCACGATGCTGGGCAATGTCGCCAGTTCGCGGGTAATGAACGCACTGTCATCCTGACGCCCGCGGTGGAAGACGATGGAGAGGTCCATGTCCTCGCGTAACACTTCCAGGCCGGTCAGGCGCGTGTCGCATTCCAACTCAATGCCAGGATGAAGACTGCAGAATTCGGCAAGGATAGGCGCGAGCAGCCTGGGCGCCTCGTTGGGCATGCACATCCTGAGAGGCCCCTTCAATTCGCCTTGCACTGCACCGAGCTCTTCCTCCGTGGAAAGCAGGGCGTCGAGGACTGGTTTGGCACGCTCGTAAACGAGCCTGCCGGCTTCCGTCATGCGCAGATGGCGCGTGCTGCGTTCCAGTAGGCGCACGCCCAACCTGCGCTCAAGCGCCGCGACGTGACGGCTAACGTTCGACGACGGCAGGGCCAGCAGGCGCCCAGCGCCGGAAAAGCTCTGCTCGTCGACGACGGCCACGTAAACGCGGACTGCATTCAGGTCGAGCTTGTTGCGCACCGTTATCCCATCTGAGATATGAAAGCTCGCCATTTTTGCACGCTAGCTTGCGTAATTGGTGGGGATCAAGATGCACTCCCGTCCAACGGCTGCCCTTCAATGGCACGCCTGGACCTAGTGAATCGGGATGCATCGGCATGGAGATCGGAATACTGGGTGGCGGCATCGCAGGCTTGAGCGTGGCTCTCGCGTTGCATAAGCAGGGGCACACCGTCTGCGTCTATGAACGTCGGAACGGGCCGGCCACCATGGGCGCTGGCGTGACGCTTTGGCCCAACGCTGGCTTTGTGCTCCAGGAACTCGGGTTGTTGGAGGATGTCGGGGCGGTGGGCGGTCGGCCGTTGTCGGTACGCCGCAAAGACGCAGCGGGTAATGCGCTGGGAGGCCTGGACATCACGCTGCTGGACCGACTCATGGGCTACCCGACCCATACGATCCTGCGCCGCGACTTGCAGGCGGTACTGCTGGACCACGTGGCACGCGCGGGTATCCAAGTGGAGTTCGGGCATCGCGCAGTAGCGATTGACTTGGATGCCAGCGGCAAGGCCGTGGCGCGGTTCGAGAACGGGAAGCGTATCCGCCCGGACCTGCTTATCGGCGCGGATGGGCGCATGAACTCGGTGGCGCGCAGGTTCATCGCAGGGGACAACACGCCCATTTACCAGGGCTTTGTGAACTGGATCGGCGTTGCACAGGGAAGTGGCGCGTTGCTGAGCGACCTCGCAATTCAGGACTACTGGGGGTCTGGCGATCGTTTCGGTTGCGTCCCGATCCGGACAGATCTGGTGTACTGGGCCGCCGCGCAGGCGCGGCCATTGCCTGAGGCGACGCCAGCAGCGGAGATGCGCAAGGACGTGATGGATCTGTTTGCAGGATGGCCCGAACCTGTCACCCGCCTCATCGAAGCCACGCCGGCGTACTCCATCCAAATGATCGCCGTGCACGACGTGGAGCCGCTGCGCACCTGGAGCCGAGCAAATGTGCTGCTCGTCGGCGATGCGGCGCACGCGCCACTGCCGACCTCGGGCCAGGGCGCCTGTCAGGCCTTGGAAGACGCCTGGCATTTGGCGCGGTGCCTCGAAGAGGCCGGCGGTGCGCTGGATCAAGCATTGCCGCGTTTTGCCACAATCCGCGGACCCAAGACCACAAAGCTGGCAGAGCAGGGCAGAATGTTCGCGCGCGGCCTTTTCGCCCAAGACCCCGAAACCTGCCGTCTTCGCAATGAGCGCGCCAGGGCGTCCGATCCAGTGCGTGACGCTCAAGCCATGGCGGCAGGATGGTCGCAGGGGTTGCCGATCGCCGACTGCATTGACGGGACGCCGGCGAACGGTGTTGGCAGCCTGTATCGCCTCTGACAGACAATCCCGATCAGAATGTCCTGTGGTATCTCCCGCCAGAAGCATTCCACAGGATCCGAAGATCCACTTCCCTTAGATGAAGAGCCGTAAAGCGGGACTCGCCAACTCGGGTTCTAGGCTCGGCTTACGCCGACATCCTGAAAAGCTCTCTTTTTGGTCGAGAACAAGCGCACCTGGGAAGCGATTAGGGATGTTTATTGGGGGTATGAGGCGACTTAGAGTCCCATCGAAAGAACCAAGGGCATATTTCAATCGTCTGAATCCTGGCGCTACAATTTGCGATAAGGATGGGAGTGATCCTGGCCGGGTAAGGTATATCTTGGATACTCAACAGTTGGCTGGGCACGAACTGCTCCGAGTACGATTTGAGGGAAAGAACTCACCGATGGCGTGGTAAAAACTATCCGAACTCACTCCCGGGCACCAGCCGCATGAAGATCCCTACCGACCTGATAGGCGCCCTCACCAGCCCAACCGCCAGCCTTACAAAGGATTTGGCCTCGGCAGTATGGGAAGCGGCGCTAGACGAGAACGTACTAGGCAAGGTACCTGTGGTCTCCGTTGTGCTTGCTGTAAGTCAGGGAGCGGCGGCGGTAAGTGATCGCTTGTACGCCGCAAAGGTCGTCCGGTTCCTGATCGGCGTTGAGAACCTATCGGCCAGCGAACGCGCTCGGGTCGTCGACGAACTCGCCGGAACAGAAACAAAGCGAGAGCGGTTAGGCGAGTTGCTGCTGGACAAGCTTGACCGTGCGGACCCACTACACAAACCAAAAATGCTGGCCGATCTGTTCGTCGCCGTTGGAAGACGCAAGATTCCGGCGTCAGACTTTGATCGACTTTCAGACATGGTGCTCAGCGTATTCCTCGGCGACCTGAGGGATCTCGCGGAGAGGGGAAACGTTGAGGATGTCACTGAAAGCCGCCGCTTCTCACTTCAAGCCTCCGGCTTCCTGGCGTGGGAGGTTGAGGACGTGTACGCAGGTGGCGGCGCAAGCCTGAAATGGTCAATCACCGCGGACGGCGGCACCATTTTAGCTCACTGCCCGCTAGGCAACGATTGAGCGTCTGGCCCTGGCGTGTGCGTACTCGTCTTTCCGCCGCGCCCCTTGAGCAGGATGCACGCTACTTGCGGCTCCGCGAAATCGCACGCAGACGCGGTTAATGTCGGAGCAAGTTGTCCACTTCGATCAGTTGGCACTGGCGACCGGTTATGGCCGAAAGCGAGCTTCGCCCATCGGATGGGGCAGGGGACTTTTAGTACTAGGGAGATTTATCGGGGGTAGACAGTTCTGCACCCAAAGCGGCTATCCTGTGCCCGACGTCCGAGCCAGGTTGGCCTGCCGAACGGCCTTGGGATGAGCTAATTTCCCTGGGAGCGCACATTACAATTGGAACGTCATTGCGGGCTATTTGGTGGAGAGGATTAGGTTGAAGGAGACGGATGCGCCACAGTCACTCTTGGGCCGCTTCTGGCTACCCACCCACGGTGAAGACACCGCGGTTTCCGGCGTACTGGACTTCAATGATGCCGGTGCCACGGTGCGCCTTGAGGGCGCATTGACTCCAACCGGTTTGCTGGCCAATGCCATCGTTTTCGCAAGGCTCCAGGGCAGGCACGAGAAGGCAACGTTGTTCAACTGCTTCGCATCCGCCCGTAAGAGGGGCGACGGAACCGTGGTGTCCTCCAAGATCGAATCCACGCGCATAGCGTTGGGTTCGCTGCGCGAGGACCTGGGTGGCCGAGGCGTGCAGTTCCGATTGCCAGGTAGCCCGGCATGGTTTCATGAGCAGTGCTTCTACGCCGATATCGGGGACCAGTCTGAGGCGGTCGTACGCTTCAAGGCTTTCGAGTCGGCGCATTATCCCTTGTCGGACGAACTCACTCTTGAAAGGTTCTATTCGGCCACGGTGCCGTTTGGCAATTGGGGCTCGGAGCAGTTCCACGTAGACCGTCCGATGGGCTTTCGGATCGTCTCGTCTAGGCGGCTGGATTTCGACCGGCTATGGGCGATGATGCATCGTCTGCGCAGGTTTCTGGAGTTCCTGTCCCAGCAGCACCTTCCGCCTACGCACCTGATGGTCTTCGATGAAGCGGAGATCGAACGAGGCATTCCGGACCTTGAGGTCAGGCACTCATCGTTGCACGCCGTCAAGCCGAAGAAGTTCGAGTGGGACGACCAGCTGGTGCGGTTCGACGATATACAGGATCGTTTCCCGATCCTGCTAGTGCGCTGGTTCGAAGCACACCAAGCCTATCCCGAACCGTTCGACCGTTACTTCGCGGCCTTCGATCGCAGCAGGGAGGACGTCATCCTGCACTTTCTCTGGAATGTCGCGGCACTCGAGGAATTGCACAAGCTGCGGACCACGCGCGTGACCAAGAAGGAGTTCTCGCTGCTGGAGCGCCTCCGGGATATCAGCACACGATGGTCCGCGGCATTCAAGGCGAAGCCACCCGATGACATCCTGCGGCAGATCAAGGACAGCCGGCACTACTATGCCCACGCGGCTGGCGATCTCAGGCACAAGGCCGCCAAGGACTGGACTCTTCTGCGCTACGGTGATTTCGTCGCAGCCTTGTCGAATCTGGAGATTCTTTCGCTGCTCGGCCTGAGCGAAGAAGATGCGCTTCGGCTAGCAAACAATTATTGGATGAGTGAAACGCTCTCGTTGAACAAGTATCCAACACAGAGGACCGATCCATGATTCGCCGTCCGGGGCAATGCTCTGGAGACAACTATTTGCTTGGTGCTGTCTGATTAGCTGGTCAGCTTATTGGACATGGCGCATAAGCAAGAAATACCGGGGTTGGCGCAAGATGGGAACCATGCGCCGATGCGCCGGTATCGCATCCATCGGCTAGATGGACGCCGACTGCGTGCCTTGGCCTTATGCAGCCGGGGCGAGCAGGGTCCAAGGTTGCCCCGATCGGATATCAGGGTGGCGCGTTTCGGATTCGGGATAGCCGTAGTCGTCACGGATGCCGTCGATCAAGGCCAAGCATTTCCTGCAGCGCGAGGGTGGCCCGATCGAGCACCGGCTTGTCCGGGGTCGATCTCGCCGTGACGCCGGCCAGCTGGGTCTTGCTGTGCTCCAGGCGGTAGATGTAGCCCGCCCCGCCGATCCGGCGCAGATCGCGCAGGTCGGCGGCGGCGATCTCGCTGCGGCGGCGTCCACCACTGGCAAACCCGGAGCAGAGTAGGGCGCGATCCCGTATTCCTTCCAGGCTTTCGTCGCAGGTGGCCAGCAGGGCTTCCAGCTAGGGTAGGGTGATCGCCGGTCTTCTTGCGCGGACGCTCACCGCGTTTGACTACGGCTCGGGCGCGGCTGAGCACGGTGCGGACTCGATGCCGTAGCGCGCCGCATGCCAGCAAGCCCAAACGCTATACTCAATAAATGATAACAACACGCATTCGCAGCCTCTTGCGTCGGCTCGCTCCGCTTCTATCTGCGGGCCTCCTCGTTTGGGTCCCGGCCTACGCCGCAGACAGCAGCGCGACGGTCTCCCAAACGTGGCAGATGCTCGATTACCTGGCGACCGACTACGCCGGTGCCGTGGGTGCCGATGGTGCGGTGCGAAGCACCTCCGAATACGCGGAAATGCGCGAGTTTGCCGCGACCACGCGAGGACGCATCCAGGGGTTGCCGACGACCTCTGCCAAGCCCTTGTTGCGGTCGCAGGCGGACCAACTGGTCGCCGCAGTCGAGGCCAAGGCCATGCCGGCGGTGGTCGCCGCGCAAGCGCATGCCCTGGCGGACGGGCTCCTGGCGGCTTACCCGATACCGACTGCCCCGCCGCGCGCCCCGGACCTGGTCCGTGGGGCCGCGTTGTACCAAGCGCAATGCACGGCATGTCACGGCGCGACAGGTCACGGCGACGGACCGGCGGGTCTGCTGTTGAATCCGCGCCCGGTCGATTTCACCGATACGACCCGCGCCGACCAGCGCAGTCCCTTGTCGCTGTTCGAGGTGATCACCCAGGGTGTCGAAGGGACGCCGATGGCTGCCTATGGCCAACAGATGTCTGACGAAGACCGCTGGGCACTGGCGTATTACGTGGGAAGCCTCGCTTACCGAGATCACGCCGCGCTCGGCGAACGCTTGTGGCACACGGATCCGACTGCCCTTGCGCAAATCAGCGACTTGAAGGAGCTGTCGCAAACCCGTGTCGCCCAGCTCAGCGCTGCCGTGGAGCCCGCCAAGGCCCAGGCCCTTGTCGGTTACCTCCGCGCGCATCCGGACGCCTTGCAGCAGGCCCTGAGCGGGATCCCGCTGGCGCGTGGCCGGCTCGCGGCGAGCGAGCGCGCGTATCGCGCTGGCGATATCCGCGAAGCCGCGCAACTGGCGCTGTCGGCCTATCTGGATGGCGTGGAACCGGTGGAGCCGCACCTGAATGCCCGCGATGGCGCGCTGCGCAGCCAGATCGAAACCGCGATGGGCGCGTACCGTACGACGTTATCCGATCACCGGCCGGCAGCCGAGGTCGCCGCTCAGGCTCAGGCTCTGGATCGGCTGTTGGCCCGCGCCCAGGACCTCGTCGCCGATGCGACGTCCGACCCGGCGTCCACGTTCCTGGGCAGTTTCACCATCCTGGTCCGCGAGGGCCTGGAAGCCTTGCTCGTTGTCGTAGCGCTGCTGGCTTTCCTGCGCAAGGCCGGGCGTCCCCAGGCCGTGCGTTATGTGCATGCCGGTTGGGTGTTGGCCTTGGTCGCCGGTGGCCTGACGTGGGCTGCGGCGCGTTACGCCATCTCGATCAGCGGGGCAGGGCGTGAACTCACCGAAGGCCTTTCGTCGCTGTTCGCCGCCCTCGTCCTGCTGAGCGTGGGGCTGTGGATGCATCAGAAGAGTGTCGGTGGCCGCTGGCAGGCGTATCTCAAGGCGAAAATGACGGCGGCGCTCGATCGACGTTCGGCCTGGTTCCTGTTTGGCCTGGCCTTCCTTTCGGTGTATCGGGAGGTGTTCGAGACCATCCTGTTCTATGCCGCGCTGTGGAGCGAGGGCCAAGGCGGGTGGCTGCTGGGCGGCATGCTGGCTGGCGCGGCCGTCCTGGGGCTGATTGCCTGGGTGTTACTGCGGACCAGCCGGCGCCTACCGATCGGGCGGTTCTTCTCGGCAAGCTCCGCCCTGATGGCGGTGCTCGCCGTGGTGCTGACCGGCAAGGGCGTCGCGGCGCTGCAGGAAGCGGGATGGGCGGCGGTGTCCCTGGCACCGGTGCCGCATATCGAGTGGCTGGGCCTGTATCCCACCTGGCAGTCGCTGCTGGCCCAACTGGCCGTGATCGTTGTCTTGGTGGTCGGTTTTCTCATCAACACAGCGCGAGGGCGCGTGGCCGAACCGGCCGCGCACGCCTCGCCAGCCATTCAACCGAGGGAAGAGCGCTCATGAATGATTGCGGCTGCCGTGCCGAGGCGATGAACTATGTGATCAGGAGGCGCTGGAGATTGTTCGGGAGGCCCGTGAGGCGCGCGAGGCAACCGAAAAGCAGCCGAACTAAAGAAACTGACATGAAGACACCAACAACCACCAATACGGCCAATTTCGCATAATGTATCTTATGTAAGAGTCAAGGGCGTGCGAGGCAGGTGGCGGCGTGTTCGGCTGCCGCCACTGCTGAAAAATCCTTGCCTGTCAGTCTCTTGCACTTCGTCTTCCGCGGGTGATCGCCGGCTTGTCGATGGGTCGGGATTGTCAGTTGATGACGCTAATACATGCTTATGGTCAGGTTCCCTCGCTACGCGAGCGGTTCGTGATGTTCCTCCGTGCCATCGGTCGGTCGCCTGCCACGATTCGGGCGTACTCGGCGTGTGTGGATCGGTACTTGGCGGCCACCGCCGCGGCGGTGCCCGACAGCCGCATCGATCCGCTGCAGCGCTACGTCGCGCTGAGGCGCGATGTGCTGCGCCCGGCCTCGCTCAACATCGAGTTGAGCGCGCTCAAGGCGTGGTTTGCCTGGCTGCGACATGCTGACCCGGAGGCCTGGCAGCCCACGTCGTTCCCGCGGCGCCGGCGGCCGCCGGCACGGCCCGTGCGCGCTCTCAGCGACGGCGAAATGGGCATGCTGCTGGCCGCGCCCGACCTGACCACGTTTGTCGGCCTGCGCGACCACCTGATCATCGCCACGCTGTACCAGTGCGGCTTGCGGGCCGGCGAACTGGCCGCGCTGCAGATCGGCAGCGTGCGACTGGACGGGTTCCTGCTGATCCAGGGCGGCAAAGGCGGTCACGACCGCTACGTGCCCTACGGTGGCGCGTGGTACGGGTTGCTGGAGACCTACTTGCAGGGCCGCGCCGCGCTGCGCCCGGGGAAGCGCAACGCGCTGTTCCTGACGCGCCAGGGGCGACCGCTGCGCGATGCGCGATCGGTGTGGGTGATAGTCAACCGGTACGCACGGCGCGCCCTTGGGACAGGCTGTGGCTACGCGCGGCTGGAGGCGCACACCGGCGGCCGCCCCTGGCAAGGGCACTACCCGCACATGATCCGGGCCAGCTTCGCGACGGCGCTGTACGAACGCGGCGTCAACCTGGTGGCCATCGCGCAGATGTTGGGGCACGCGGATGTCGCCACCACGGCCTACTACCTGGGCGTTTCGATGGAACACCTGCGCCGCACTGCGGCGCTGCATCCGCGCGCTACACGCGACACCTGAATCAGAGCGGCAGCGCATCGTCGTCCTCGTTCTGCGTGGGCATTGCCGAAGGACTCGGCACGGCCGGCCGGCCGCCATGTGCCGGCGACGTCGTGGTGTGGTCACTTCCGTGCAGCGTAAGGCCACCGCGCCGTGCGTGCACCCAGGTAGCGCCTGGCGCCTCGCCGGCAGATCCGCCCGTTCGGTCCGTGTGCAGCCTGCCCTCTATCGTCACCAGCCGACCTTTGGCGAGTCGTCGTTGCGCAATACGCGCGTCTTCGTCGAACAGGCGCACATGCACCCACTCGGTGTGTCGATGCTCGGTGCCATCCTTTGCATGGAACAGTTCGTCGATCGCGAGGCGAATCTCTGCCACAACGCCGCCTGCCCCTATCGCCTTGACGACCGGATCGGCCCCTAGCGTGCCTGTGGCGATGAACATTTGATAGCCGTGGTTCACGCCGCGGCCCGCTGGTATAGGGCGATGAGGTCCGCCGCATTTGCGGCCACCAGCGCCTCGGCCATGTCGGGGCACACGCTGTTGCCGATGAGCCGCACCTGGTCGGTCTTGGTGATGGGGCGCCATTCGGCCGTGCCGTCCGCCGCAACGAACAGCCCGCGATCGAGGATGTAGGTCTCGGGGAAGCCTTGGGCGCGCTTGAGTTCAGCGGGCTGCAGCATGCGCAGGGTGATGTCCACCAGCACGTAGTCGCCCACCAGCACGATGTCGGCCGGCTCGATGAACTGCTCGGGCAGGTACTTGTGCAGCAGCGCAGCGCACTGGCGCGCGCGCTCCATCTGCTCAGGCGGCAGGATGTTGGCCGGCACCTGCACGACCTGCACCAGGCCCATCCTGGCCTTCGTGGGCAGCGTGTGCATCGGTTCGTCGCAGCCCTGCCACTGCCCTCCTTCGCGGTAATACTTGATCAGGTAGGCGCTGACGAGCCGTTGCAGCGATCCCTGCGCGCAGACGGTAGCCGCGGGGTGGCGCAAGTCGCGGCCGTCGCCATCGTAGAAGCCGCCATTGGCTTGCTCCAGGAACGCCGACACCACGGCTTGTTCGCCGCGGTTGGCGCCGGTCACGGTGCGCATCGGTTCGCCGGCGGCGTAGCCGTCGCGCTCGCCTTGGTGGGTCAGGTGGGTGAGGTGCGCCGACACCAGCCCCATGGCATGCGCCGCACCCGCCGGACGCGCCATGTCGCCGCCGGCGGTGATGGTGTGCAGCGGCTCCTGCAGGCCGCTGCCGATGCTGTTGGCGCGGAACTTGGTGACGTGCGCAGCGACAACGGCGTGCTTGTTGGTGCCCACGATGGTGCCCAGCGGTGCGGCCGCGTCTTGGGTGCGCGCCGCCTGGCCGGCGCGCTCGCCGTATCCGATGGTCGCCATGTGGATGGCGCTGAGTGCGAAGTGGCCGCCCTTGACCTGTGCCAACTGCGTACGCAACGGTTCGGCGACATCGAATACGCGCTGGTTGGAGCCGTTGGCGCATTCGTGCAGGAAAGGGGCCATGTGCAGGTTGGCGACGGCCTGGCCGTTGGAGGCGGTGACGGTGGCGAGCGGCGCCTGGGCATCGCGTGCCCCGCTGCCCCAGCGCTGCGCCCTGCCCGGCTGGCCCTCCCCATGCGCGGCCTGGACCATGACCGGCGCGCAAAGGCCATGGTGCGTCCCGCCGCCGGTGATCGTCGACAGCGGCTGCGCCGCTGCATGCGTCGCGTGGTGGGCCGGAGTCGTGCCGCGCATTGGCACAATGAACGGCTCCGCGGCCGACAGGACGTGCCGCCAGCAGCCTTTCGCGATGCGACGTTCGGTGTTCGCCGCGAGCGGCTTGGGGCGATCGAAGATGCTGCGCCCCAGGTCGCCGAAGTCGATGCACTCGGCTGCCATGCGCCACCGCGGGCGTTCCCCGCCCTTCCGGTCATGGGTCGGCTTGGGCCAGACGATGGGCGCGCCGTCGCACCTAGCGACGAAATAGAGGCGCTTGCGGATGGTGCGGGTGCCGTAGTCGGCCGCGACCAGCTCGCGCCATTCCGCGGTGTAGCCAAGCCCCTTGACCAGGCGCTGGACCGGCACGTGCATGCCGATCTCGGCGCGGATCTCGGGCATGTCGGGGTGATCGGCCGCCAGGCCCGTGGTGAGCGCGGCGACGAATGCGCGGAAGGTGCGCCCCCGCTCGGCCTTGATGGGCTGTTCGTTCTCGTCCAGCGGCCCCCAGTCGCAGAACTCTTCCACGTTCTCCAGGAAGATCATGCGCGGGCGGGCGGCGTCGGCCCAGCGGATCACTACCCAGGCCAGCCCGCGCACCTTGCGGCTACGCGGCTTGCCGCCCTTGGCCTTGCTGTGATGCCGACAGTCGGGCGACGCCCACAGGATGCCGACCGGCCTGCCGCCGGTGGCGGTGAGCGGGTCCACCTCGAAGACGTCGGCCACGTAGTGCGCGGTGTCGGGATGATTGGCGCGATGCGCCGCCAACGCGATGGGGTTGTGGTTCACCGCGACGTCCGGGTGCCGGTACGCGCGGGCGATGCCCAGGCTGGCGCCGCCGCCGCCGGCGAACAGGTCGACGACCAGTTCCTTTTGAAATGGGAGGGCGTAGTTGCTGCCGTCGGCCATGGTTTCGAGTTCCTTGGTGCTATGCGCGCGTGGAGCGCTGCAGTTTGATGTAGGCCTCTGCCTCGGCGCGGTTGATGCCGAGCGCGTGCATGAGGTCGTAGGTGGGAGCGTCGGTGGCGGCGGTCTGCTGCATCGCCAGCGCCTTGAGTTCGGCGGCGCGCTTCCAGCCGATGTTCAACGCCCGGGCCAGCGCGGCAGCGCTGAACAACTCGGGGCGCGGCGCGATCGCCAGCAGGTCGGCGACAGACGGGCCTGTCACCGCGCCGCCCTCCCCTTCGGCTTGTCGGGCAGCGCGCACAAGCGCTGCAGCAGCGCGTGGTGCTGCTCGCGGGTAATTTCGAGCGTACTGGTGGCTCCGACCGCACGCAGGTGCATGCGGTAGGTGTCCTGGTCCAGGCCTTTCTGGCCATGCGCGAGTTTGCGGATGGCCTTGACCAGGGGTTTGCTGATCCAGCCCACGGCTCAGGCTCCTGCAGCTACGATGCGTTGCGCCGGGATCGGCCATGCTCCCCATCCCCACGCCTGCTTGTCCTCGGTTGGGTGCTTGTCGGTCCGCGGCCTGCTGGGGCAATCCCAACTACGGCCGCGGACGCTCCACAGGAACTTCCAGCCAGCTGCGCGCAGGCTCGCACCAGACTCGCTGGCGAGGATGTAGGTCAGGCCGCGCCTGTATCCCTTCGCCTCAGCTACGCGCTTCGCGGCTGCATAGAGCATGCTGCAGGCGTTTGGCGCACCGTCCGTGCACAGGCGCGTGACTTCCACCGTCAGGCCATCATCCAGGGCGCGCGCCACCGGACGGCCGGAGACCGCGACGCCGACCAAACGGCCCGCGTCGTCGTGCACTGCTTGGCGCCACAGCGCACCGACTGGCACACCGTGGTGTCGGTGATGCGCGCGGACAAAGTCGTCTGCAAGATCGCGGGTAATCGGTCGTAGCTCTAGCATCAGTGCACCTGCCCAATCGGGTTGCGTTGGCGTATCCACTCGCCGAAAGTGACACCTGAATCCGCGTTGAGGAATTCACGATATCGCCGCTGCGCGCGAGTCAACTTGCGCTCACTCCCAGGCTCGGGCCGCGCCGCTGCTCGGCCCTCCTGGGTGACGGTGAACAGGTCGGCGCCACCAGTCAGCGGACTGCCATTGCGGCGGACCATGAGGCCCATGGTCGCCAGTTGCATGCACAACGGATGGTCGCTGCTGCCCTCGCCGGTCACGAAGTGGTTGCGATAGCAAGGCGCGCGGCCATCCTCGCCAGTTCCCAGGGCGTGCCGGAGGATGTGCAGGAGGTTCGGAGCCAGGTCATCCATCGCTGCGACCCTCCGCCGCCTTCGATAGCGCATGGGCTGTGTGGCGAGCGTAGGTTGCGACTGCGCGCCAGTACGCGGCCATTGGCCCTTTGCGCTTGCGCCACGCCTTTTCCGCCTCAGCATTCGCCTGATCGCGCAGTTGGCGCATCACCGACTCCATCCGCGCTCGATCCGACGCTGGCAGGGCGCGCAAAGCTTGGCCGGCTGGCAGATCGAGCAATGGATTGACGTAGCCCATCACCGCACCTCCGGAGACGACGCGGCGGCCATGGCGGTGTCGATGGCTGAATCAAGATCATGCCCGGGAGCATCGAAAGCGATGTCCAAGGACGGTGCGCCGAGGTTGTGGGCCATGTCCGACTCCCAGGCCCGAACACAGTTTCGCTTGAGCCACTGATACCGCTCTGCCTCGCGCCGCACGTCTTCTGCCACCTGCAGTTGCGAATTCAAAGCGGCGACGAGGGCGCGCATGTCGGGATCATTGTCGTATCGACCTTCCCTGGCCCTGCGGGCAAACAACTTCTCCCCAGCCTTTTCGTACTCGGATGCCAGCAGTTCGCGCGCCAGTTGCTGGATATCAGCCATTACGCACCTCTGTGTCGGTGGTGATCGCCTTGATGGAGGCCACGCCGACGATGCGCACGCCCTCGTTCTGCAGGACGCGGCGCAACTTGCCGATGGCGCTTTCCCCCGCCTGCCGATAAACCTGCGCCAGGTCACAGCCATCGCCCCAAGACCCGGCGCGGACCTCGACGGTCACCTGCACCAGCGCAGAGGTGGACGTGCGGATGGTCGGCTTAGCCATTGGACCTCCCCTGGCTGTCGATCAGCGCCAGAACCTCGTCCTTCCGTGCCCAGTGCGAAACCTCGGCGTAGTCACAAGAGCCGAACAGCCACCCGTTGTTCCACGGATCGCCGGGCAAGTACGAACTTTCCCCGATGGTCCACGCGCGGCCTGGCGTGTCGGTGTACCGGAAGCGCACCAGTACGTCCCCGTGATCGCCGTAATCTTCTTCGGTCGGCAGCCGCTCGCTGACGCTGACCCAGAGCGCCGCTGGATCAACCTGCGCGGGCGGGGTGGTGTAGAGCGGCGTTCCGATGGGTAGAGCCGGCTTGATGATGTCGCTGGTTCCGTTGTCGTTGTAGGTCTCTTGCGAGACCACGGCCGCAATCCCTTCCTCGCGCCGCCAGTTCTCGTCCACACCCTGTTGCTCGGCAGGCGCTGCCTTCCCTCCCCAATAGGTCATCGGCCGGCCTTTTTCATCCGTAATTCGGACTTCCGAATGCTGCTCCGCCTGCGGCTGCGCTGCGGGCTGGTTGACGCCGCGCCACGCCAGTTCCTCGATGCGGCGCAACTGGTCTTCGCCCAGACCAGAAACTACGCCTACGATGCCGCGGAACCAGTCTCCGGGTTGCGGCACGCCAGCGCCAGCAGGCGCAGCCTGCAGCGCGTTCCAACCGGCGATCAGCGCGTCGTAGGTGCGGGACGGCAAGCCGTCAGCATTGACCCCGAGTTCGGCACAGGCGGCCGCCAGGGCGCGCTCCAGCGCTTCGGGTGTCATGGTCGTTGTGTTCATTGCGCGCTACCTTCCGTTGCTTGGGGACTCTGCAGATGGCGCACCGCCCAGTCGCGCATGCGCTGCCAGCGGTGTTCCGGCGACTCGCTTTCGCCGTACGGGAACAGGTACTCGCCGGCCTCGTCGTTTTCGTAGACGACCTCCTGTGCCAGTTGTTCGGCGATGTCCAACGCCGACGCGGCGCGGGACGGGCGGAAGTCGTGCGGGTCTGCCGGCTGGCCCAGATCGACGCCGCGCAGCGCGGCCACGGCGCCGAGCGCACAGAAGCAGCCGTTTTGCTCCACCGCATGCGCAATGAGTTTTTTCTCGGGGAGGGCGTCGAGGGCGGCGACCAGGTCGCGCAACAACTTCTGCCCGCGCGCACCGCGCATTGCCGATGCGACTTGGGCACGCCAGCGGCCCATGGCCAGCGGGTCGTCGTTGTCGTCGGTGTATCCGCTGCGGCTCATGCGTCGCACCCCTTGCCGACTTCGCCGGGCGCGCCGGCGGCGGTGAACTCCTCCCAATGCACCCACCCGCGTTCCGGGCAGTGGAAGCCCCACTGGCGGCAGGTCGGCCCGAACAGGAACAGGGTCCAGCAGCCGTCCAGCGCATCCGCGCCCTCGCGTAGCAGCTCGATGCGATGCGCATGCGTGGTTGGCAGGTATCGCAGGCTGCCGGCGCCGAACACCTGCCGCCGGTGAATGCCGCCGGCGGCGATGGTGTGTTCGACGTACCTGCCGGTCAGGATGAAGCTCACCGCCCACGACGGATGATCGTGCAGTGCCCGGTCGTCGTCGTCGCGCAAGAACTGGTGCAGGTACAGGTTGGGAAGCCAGCGGCTCACACGCACCACGGCACGCTGCCAGCGTGTGCGCTGGTCCGCCGGCACGTCGCGATACCACCCGCGCCAGGGGGTCAGATACCACCGGCGCAGGTAAGCGCCACCCACGGCATTGGCGCCAACGATGAAGTCCGGACCGCGCGCCCACGCTACCGACTCCAGTAGCCAGGAGAACAACCACGCCGCAATCCGCTTAGACATGGCTGACGCTCCGCAGGGCCGCTTCCTGCGCCTGGACCGCGCCCGAGGCACTGTCGGCATGGTGCAAGGCACTGCGCTCGGCGCCGGCCTCGCGTAGGGACTGCAGCGCGATGGCGTTGATGCACTCCAGGTGTTCGGCGCCCACTTGGCGCAGGGTGCGCGCCCAGCGGCGCAGCCGCACCTGCGGCACCGGTTCGTGGCCGTCACAGGCGCGCTCGATCTCGCGCGCGATGCGCAGCAGGTCCATGCCGTTGGCCTCGGCGCGGGCGGCCAGTTCGGTGAGGCTGAGGCCTGCGGGCCGGCTAGAGTGGCGGCGGCCCAGGCGAAAGCTGAGGATGGCGGTGATGCAGCAGATCAGGGATGCGATGCCGCCGGCAGCGGCGAGATAGGCGTTGATGCTCATGGCGCGATGACTCCACGTCCGGGAGAAAGGGGGATCAGTTGGCACTGATCGCTGGGGATGCTGTAGCGGGCGACCCTGCAGGGCTGCCCATGGCGGTTGGTGACGGTGATCTCTTCGCTGCGCACGTCGTGCCCGGCCTGGCGCAGGTCGAACACGCGGGCGCTGGCGCGGGCAATGCCCAGGTCGTGCCAGATTTCGGTTGCGGTCATGGGCCGCATGCGCAACGCTTCGCGCAGCATTTCGTTCTGGGCCTTGCTGGGCATGGCGGCCTCGCTCAGATCGTGATGGGCGCGATGAAGTGCGCGCCGTCGTCCTTGTCGGTCTGGTCGGCGTACAGCAGCCAGCCGCGCTGCGGCGCGCCGTCGGTCGGGGGGTGGAGGGCCACGGTGTTGCTGTCGATGGCCCCCAGCGCGGCGATGAGCCGCCGCGGGTCCACGCCGGTGCGGAACTTGCCGGGTGCTTCGATGACGGCCTCCGCCAGCGACTCGCGGTTTTCCTCGGCGCGGTCGGCGAGGATGAGTTCGCCGGCCTGCAGCATCAGCACGACTACCGGCAGCCCCTTGGCCTTAGTCTCGCCGTTGAGCCAGGCGAACGGCATGAAGCGGCGCAGCGCGGCCAGCAGTTCGTCGCGCTTGATCCGCACTGCCGCAGCGTCGTAGCGGAAGGCCTTGATGGTGGACGTCAGTTCCAGGGGCTTGGCGCTCAGCAGCCGGGCGGTCATCTGCCGGGTGCCGTGGGTAATGCGCAGCAGGCCGGCGACCCCGCTGCCGATGTTGGCCGCCTCCAGCGTGGCGCCCTCCCCCAGCATGTCCAGCACGCGGCGGGTCTGTGCATCCGGCAGGGTGATCGCCGGGCCGCGGTAGTCGATGCGGGCGAAGGACATGGCGTTGCCGTCGCTGCCCCACACGAACCCGGCATCGATGTGCAGGCCGCGCAGCGCAGGCCGCAGGTCATCGTCCGTGGCCGAGTGGCTGACGGCGCGGATGGCGGCGGCCAGCGCGCCGACATCGACGGCCAGCGGCATCCAGCGGGTGTCGTCCTGGTCGGGCCACTGGTCGGCCGGCAGCGCCGGCACGCGGAAGTGGCTGCGGCCGCGGCTGACCTTGCCGTCGCCGCCGATGCGGATCTCGCCGTCGGCGGCCGCGATGGGCCGCAGCAGCGATTCGCGCAGCAGGATGGTGCCGGCTTCGTCGACCTGGGCGGCGATGGACTCGCGCACGTAGACCGACAGGTCCGTGGTTTCCAGATGCAGGGTGTCTCCGGCCGCGTGCAGGCGCGCATGCAGAATGGCGTTGTGAGGCGTGTTGGACGGGGTGACGCTGGTTTTGAGTGCTGCGGCAAGTTCGCCGGCAGAAACGGTGGCGCGCATTAGGCAGGCTCCGCAATGAGGGGTTGTTGGGTCGGCGTGGCGAGGGCGGCGTGGTAGGCGTCAACGACTTCCTGGGCGATAGGCAGGTACAGTGCGTTTTCGTCGCTGCAGTGCGCCGGCAGGTCGTCGTCGTGGTCCTCGTCGAAGACCACATTTCCATCCAGGTCGGTGATCAAGGCGATGGAATCCGCGTCGGCATGATCTGCGGCGTCCAGGTCGGTCAGGTTGCGCGCGTAGCTGTACGCGAACAGCCTGAGCCGCCCGCCAACAGCGAACCCCATCTGCAGGTGATAGGTCACGTGCATGCCGCCGCTGATCGGCAGAACGAAGACCCTGCGGCCCTCGCAAACCAGTTCCATGGCGTCGGCCAGTCGCCAGTTGCCCGCCTGGGCTTGGCGCATTGCATCGCGCTGGATGCGCGTCAGGGTGGTGGTCATGGGGTGGCCCTACGGATGGGTGCGACGTTGGACAGCGGCAATGCGCGCTGCGGCGGCAGAGCCGGCACCGGTTGCCCGTGCTGGCGGCACCACTGGCGCAGGGCGTCGTCGAACTCGGCGTGCTTGCCGGTCTGGCTGCAGGGGCATTCGATGAGGTGGCCGCCGCCGGCGCCGATGCGGCGGGCGTCGTGGATGTGGCGGGCCGTGTGGCCGGCGCGGCAACGCGGCAGCGGCGCGGGGTGCGTGATCATGCGCTGAGTCATGGTCAATCGCTCCCACCGAAGAAGCGCGGGAACGTTCCCCCCTCGGCGATCTCGCCCTGTAGCGCTTCGCGGAACGTGCGCACCTCGCCCGTCGGGTTTTCGTCCTCGTCGACCTCAGCCATCTTGAGTCTGTCGAGGTCTTCATCGCTCAGCGCGGTCGGATAGTCGCGTGGGTCGCCAGTCGCTTCCTCGTGGGTGCAACCGGTGTCGGTCATGTAGGCGGCCAGAATGTCCGCAGCGCTGCCTGCGCCGATCCAGTATTCGTAGTCGTTGATCTGCCAGACGCGGATGGTTTCCGTGTTCATTCGATCGCTCCCAGGGGCGCCAGGGTGCGGATGGCAGCGCGCTGCACTTCCGCGGCGTGGGCGCCGTAGACGTTGACGGTGGTCGACTTGTGCTTGTGTCGCGCGAGCGCGCTGGCCGCGTCGAGGCCTGCGCGTTCGACGGCCTCGCCGAGCCGCCGGTGGCGGAACAGGTGGGGGTGCAGTCGGCTGATCCCGACCGCCGCGCCCCGCTCGCGGACCATGCAGTACAGCGCCTGCCGGGTCATCCGGCGGCCGCGCAGGTTCACGAACAGTGCCGGTTCCTCGGGCGCCGCGAGCTGCGGACGGACACGGCGCCATTCCTGGATTGCACGCACCGTCTGCGGCTCGATGCCGACGACCTCGCTTTCGCCCTCCACGCCGCCTTTGGGCTTGACGTAGACGCGGCTCGCCTCTTCCAGGACGACATAGCGGACCTGGCGCGCGTCCGTGTCGAGCAGCACCACCTCGCTGGCGCGTAGCGCGGCGTCCAGCAACAGCAGCAAGATGGCGCGATCGCGGATGTCGACCGGCGTTTTCGTCCCCACCTCTGCGATCACCTGCTTGAGCGGGGCCATTTCCGGTGCCACCACCGTGCGCGGCCGGAACTTGATGCGCACATCAGCCGCCGGGTCATGGGTGATGTAGCCATTGCCCTTGCACCAGGCGAGGAACGTGCGGGCAGCGGCCAGGCGGCGCGACGCGGTGCGCCGCGACCACCCCAGGTGCTTCAACCCGTCGTCCAGCCACAGATTGACCAGGCGTTCGCTGATCAACTGCACCAGGGTGATGTCGAACCGCGACAGATATGCCCGCATGCGCTGCAGATCCGCGGCGTAGGCCTTGATCGTGTTGTCGCTGGCGCCACGCAGGTGGATGTGGTCCAGATACTCGGCAGCGAGGGTGGCGATGTCGCCAGGGAGCGAAGCGGTGGCCATGTTCACCCCTCCCCCGCCGCGCGTGCCGCGTGCGCCTGCGCTTGCTCCGGCGTCGCAGGCACGAAGCGGGGGTGCGCCACGCCGTCGTCGGTCACCACCTCCAACTTGTGCGTCTGAAATAGGCCGCCGAGCGTCCAGTTGCACGGCGCTCCGTCGGGTTCCTTCCGCGGGCTGCCGGCGTTGGTGAAACGGCCAAAGCAGGAGAAGCCGAGGTATTTCTCCACGGCAGCGAAGTCCTGGCCGGCGCCGGCCGCGATGAGGTCGCGCGCCGATTGCACGGTGCCGCACATAGGGCACACCAGCGCAAGATCATCGCGCGGCACGCCCTGGGCCTTCAGGGCATCGTGGAACTGCGTGAGGGTCATTCGCTCCATGGCGTCAGACCTCCGCGTTCGAAATGGAGAAAGCGGCTTCGAGCGTGCAGAACAGGCGCCGCAGTTCCGCGCTCATCACCGCGAACCGCGCCTCCAGTTCTGCCCTGACGCCCTCGGCGTCGCTGGCGTCCAGCTTGTCCACCGCACCATCGAGGAAACGCAGCTTCCGCACGGTCAGGTCATCGCCGATCACGCCGGCGATGGTGTCATCGAGTTTCAGCGCCAGGCGGGTGACCTGCTTGCCTGCCTCCAGGTGCTTGGCGATCTCGTCGCCGCGCAGTTCCTGGTGCTTGCAGTTGACCACCGCGCCGCCCTGCACCGGATCAGCGAGTTGGCACTCTTCGCCGATGCTGAGGCCAGCGGGCAGCGGGTTGCCAGCAACCCAACCCGTCAGCACCGCGCGCGGCGCCACCTCGGCGTTGAGCGGGAGCGCGGGGAAGCTGCCCAGTAGGTTGCGGATCTCGGATGCGACGCCTTCGGCCGCCTTGCGGCTGGCCGTGTCCACCGCGATGTAGCCGTGCTGCAGGTCCAGAAGCGCGTCCACACGCGAGGTCTTCACGAAGGCGCGCGGCAGGAGGTCGAGCAACACCTCATCCTTCAGGCGCTTGCGCGTGCGGCCGCCGGGGCGCCGGCCCTCTTTCTCGGCGACTTCGTCGATCCGCTTGGCGAGCGCGTCGGCAACGACCGACCCCGGCAGCATCCGATCCTGGCCGCCAACGGCCAGCCACAGGAAGTCGCCCAGGCGGTGGGACAGCACGTCCGCATGGTCGCGGCCCAGCGGCGAGACGAAGCCGCGCGAGGACATTTCCAGCGGGCCTACCGGCTTGAGTTGGTGTTCCTGCAACAGTTCCGCGATGGCGGAGACATCCAGCGTCGAGGGGAAGCGGAAGAGCGTGAGATTGCGGAAAAACATGCGTCAGCCCTCATCGTTGATGATGCGTTGCGCCTGCACCAAGCGCGGGATGGTCTGGCCGTCGTCGGCCACGCGATTCATGGCCTCGGCCAGCGTGTAGCCCTTCGCCTTGATCCATGCGGGCTTGTTGAGGACGATCGCGGCGGCCAGCGCTTCGCCGGTGGACAGCGGCCCAGGGCCGCGCAGCTTTTTGGCAGTGCGCGCGCAGCGCAGGACGTGGTTAAGCTCCATAGCGCCGCCCTCCCCGCCCGCACTGCAGGTCCACGGCGGCGAAGCCGGCACGCTGCGCCGCATGGCGGTTGCCCTTGGTGGCGCGGTACTCGGCCAGCGCTGCGCGCTCGGCCGGTTCCGGGCTGACGCCGTGCCGCAAAGCATCCATGCGCGCGGCGTGCACGACACGGATGCGGTAGCTGACGACCGGGAAGCCCGCTGCTTGCGGGGCACCCGTAGTTGTGGTGCACTTGGACACGATCACTCTCCTGCCTGGGGTTTGGTCTCAGATGCCACCGGCGTTCGTGCGCCGGTGGCATCGTTCTTTGGGGCGGAACTGGCCGCATGCGGGTGCAGCGCGTCCCTTGTGGCCGGCGGTTCTCCCGCATCCGGCGCTCGGGTGTGTTCGGTGATGGACAGCGTGCCGGCCTGGGTGATGCGGGCCTTGCGCGCAGCGAGCAACAACTGCAGGGTGGCGCGGCGGTCGATGGACTCGGCGCCGCTGAAACGCACGCCCTTGAGCGCGGGGGAGACGCGCAGCCCGTCGGTGCTGACGAACACGCCGTCCTGCGGCACCGGCGAGAAGCCAGCCGCGCGACAGCAGCGCTCGAACTTCCTGGCGAGCATGTCGCGCATCAGGCGCGCCCCTCTTCGATGTTGAGATAGCGGGCGTGCCGTGCGGCATCTGCTTCGGTGCGGAACAGGCGCAGGCGCCCTGTCGGCGTGGCCGACTCCAGCGGCTTGCCGACCGGCTTGCCGTCGGCGTCCACGCGCTCGAAGCGCACCATCTTCCAGCCGCCGCCCGGGTGGCCGGTGGCGAACCACTTGGTCCAATCGGTCGCGTCGCTCATTCGGCGTCGCCTTCCGCGTGGCTGGTCGGCTGCTGGCCGGGAGGGGTTGGGGGTTGCAGCTCACTACCGAACTGGGCGGTCCCATCCTTCCGGATCGACCAGCCTGCCGGCGTTCCCGTGCCATCTGCAGGCCGGAAGTTGCGCGACCTGATTTCGTTGCCGCGCTCGCTCGCCTCGCGCCGCCAGCAACGGACCTCCCATATCCACCCGCGCACACGGATCGAGACGTGATAGCCCGCCTCGTCCTGCTTTTGGGCGTACGACCACGCTGCCTCACGGCTCGGGAACGTCTCGAATATGTCGGCGGTCTCGCGCCGGCGAAACAGCAGGATGGCGACCAGCACCATCACCACCGCGGCAACCACGCCCCACGCCAGTGCGTTCATGGCTGCACCGCCCGCATCAGGATGCGCCGCTCCGGCCCCGGCGGGAGCGCGTTGGCAATTTGCGCCGTCAGAGTGACGCACACGCCCTGGACGGCGTTGATGGCGTTGAGCGCGGCGGCGAAGTGCGGCTGGTCCTCGGGGCCGATGCCGGTGCCGTCGGCGAGCATCGGCAGGATGCGCTGCACCGCTTCGGCGGCGTTGCGCATGAGGTCGCAGGGCGTGTCCACCTGCCCGACTAGGTCGTCGGAGCAAGGCGGCTTGTGCGCGAGCAGCAGGCCTGCCCGATCCAGCAATTGCGTGAGCAGGTGTTCCCGCCACTCGGGAGGCAGCGCGGCGAGCAGCGCATCCTCAATGTCCACCGGCATGCGAATCTCGCCGGCCAGCATGCGCTTGATCGTCTGCGTGTTGAGCCGCTGGCAATGATCGTGCTGGGCCGCGGTGGAAGCGATCCGGAACTCCACGATGCGATCGTCGACTGCAACGTGCGCGTGGTAGTGCGATACAACCGCGTTGGCGTACTCGTTCCACTGCAGGCGCGCGCGCAGCACGGCGTCGAACACGCCTGTGCCGATCAGTTGGCTGCGGGTTGGCTGGTGGTCGGCCATGGTGGTGATTGCTCCGGTTGCGCGGCTCAGCCGCGGGCGTTGACTTGGGCCAGCACGTCGTCGTGCGACATGCCCTGGCATTGGGCGCGGTACAGGCACAGCAGCCGTTCTTCACGCTGCTGGATCAGGCCGTCGACGCGGCCGTAGGCCGCCACGACATCGCCGGTGATGGCCTCGAGCGCTTCGCGCAGGGCGCGCACCTCGGCGGCGGTCTCGCGCATTTCGGCGCTCGGCAGCGGGATCAACTGCACAGCGTGCTGGATGGCGTAGCTCATGGTGCGGCGGTCTCCGATACCGCGGTTTCGTGATTGGCCGGCAACGGCGGGATATGTTTCAGGCCGCCATGCGAATTGATGACGCGCGAAATAGAGGTTTTGGCCCAGCGGGCGCCCCCGTTCGGTGCGCGCACGCCCTGGCGGTACAGTTCGTCGGCGATGGCGTCGAGCGACGTCTGCTTGCCGCCGTGCGGGCCGCGCAGCGCGACGATGCGTTCGCGGTGCGGCCACGTCTCCGGATCGCGATACAGCGACTGGCCGACCAGCCGGCCAGCGGCTTCGTCGAAGCGCCCGCCTACGGCGATGCACCCATACGGAGTGGTGCCGTACACCTGGCCCCGCTCGCGCAGGTTGGTGTGAATGCTGCGCGTGCGCTCGCGGATGGTGTCGCGCTCGTACTCGGCGATGCCCAGCAGCATGGTGAGCATCAGGCGGCCGTGTGGCGTGGTGGTGTCGATCAGCTCGCTAATGCTCTGCAGGTGCATGTCGCGGCTGTCCAACTCATCGCGGATGAAGTTGAGGCCGTGCTGCGCGTTACGGAACAGGCGGTCAAGACGGTAGACGACGACCACGTCGGCCTCGCCGCTGCGCAGGCGGCGCAGCAACTCCCTGCCGCCCGGGCGCTTGTCCAGCGCGATGCCGGCGCTGACGCCGCGATCGGCGATCACGTCGACAAGGGTGTGCCCGAACAGGTCGCACCACTGCCGGATGCGGTCCGGCTGGAGCGCAAGGCTGTGGCCCTGCCCGGCCTGTTCCTCGGTGCTGACGCGGATGTAGCCCAGGGCACGCATCACGATGCCCTCCCCGGCCGGCGGTAGAGGTCTTCGAGGGTGAACTCGCGGTCGAACAGGTCCACCAGTTGCACGCCGAGTTCGGGGACCGGGCGTGTCGCGTCCGACTCCCACTGCGCAACGGCGCCCTTGCCGACGGGCGGCTGCAGGCGCTGGCCGAGTTCGCGCTGGGTCCAGTTGCGCGCGATGCGCGCGGCACGGATGGGGTGAGGCTTGATGGCGGAGGTCTTGTTCATCTTGACCGTAAGTATAGATGGTCTATACGGTCTGTCAAGACCAGCTAAACCCCCGTCGGTTCAGCCCGTCTATACTTGCGAGGTGAACACTATTGGCGCTCGGATGCGCGCAGCCCGCGAGACCGCAAGGCTTTCGCAGACGGATGTGGCGTCTGAACTGGGGGTAACGAAAGGTTCCTTGTCGGCGTGGGAGAACGACAGGAACTATCCGCAGTTGCAGGCGTTCATGCGTCTGTGTGAGCTATACGGGACGTCGGCCGACGCGTTGTTGTTCGCCGCGGCCCCCGCCGCGGCGCCGGCAGCGCATGTGCATTACCGAGTGGCAGAGCCGCGTACGCATTACGATGCCGGCGTGACCAGCAAGGCGCATCGCGCGATCGATGCGTTGTCCGAAATGCAGGTGCGTGGCTTGCTGCTACTGCTGGGCGTAGACAAGGAGGCTGCAGATGCTGGACCGATGGCTGGACAAGGCCGCTGACCGATACGACGCGCGCAACGCCGCGCCGCAGGCGCGCGCCCCTGGGGGACTCGGCAGTGCGGTGGTTGGGCTGGCCTGGGTGCTGGCGCTGATCGGGGCCATCGTCGGCGCGGTGCTGTTGGTCTCCGCTGCCACGGCCGCGACGCCGGCGGCGCAGGCGTCCAGTGCCGCACTGGGCATTGGCTGCGCGGTAGTGCCCTACGTGCTGGCACGCGCCTGCCAGTATCTGCACCGGTGACCTTCAGGCCACGGCATTGACCGTGGCCACCGCATCCGCCGCCATGCGCGCATACAGCGCGCTGGTGGGGTGTGTGCCGTCGACGGTTGGGTACGACGCGGTGCCATTGGTGAGCCATCGCAGCGGGTCGCTGGCGTCCCGGATGGACGGCCAACTGATCGCGCCATCGAACTGCGTACCCACGCTGCTGGTCAGCCATGCGTTGTACTGCGCAGCCGTGCCGCCGGTGCCCCAACTTGCCGCGCTGTAGGCCTGGTTTGCTGCCGTGGCCCAGTTGTCGGTCGACGTCGTGCGCGGTGCCAGGTGCCCCGCAATGACCTTGCGTATCCGGCTTCCGGGCGCCTGCTTCAGCGCGGCTATGCCGCTGAGTATGCGCGCCTGCAGGGCCGCCAGCGTCACGCCGTTACCCGCGGTGCCCAGGTCGTTGGTGCCGTACATGACGATGGCACGGTTAGCGTAGCGCGCGTAGCTGGCGTAGCGCGGGGTCTGCGCCATCACCGTGGATACGCTGCCGTGGACCGCCACACTGCAGAACGCATGTGCCTTGCCGTCGCCCAGATCGGCCAGCAGGATTCCCGGATAGCCCAGGCCGGTGACCCGGGACACGCCGCTGGTATCGCCGGTGCCCTGGCTAATGCTATCGCCCACGATCAAGCGCACTGGCGGTTCCGCGCCGGCGAATTGCGCCAGGACCACGGGGCTGTAGCCACCGGTACGGCTGGCCGGCGCAGTGCCGGTGAAGGTCCAGGCGCCAGGGGCATCGATGTCGCTGGGCGTGGTGACGGCCGGGTCGAACCAGCGCACTTGCGCGCCGCTCTGGGAGGTGTGCCGCGCGCTCGTCGGCATGTACTGTCCGGCGGCGGCCATGGTGATGCGCACCTTGACGTACAGCGTGGCGCCACGCGGGATGACAGGCACGCCGAATGCGCTGGCCGGGATGATGTCCGACAGGACGTCGTAGGCGCCGTCGGCCAACACGATGCCGCGCGCTCCAGCGAAGCGCGCCGGCACCACCACGCCGTTGTACTCCACGGACACCGCATCGATCGGCATGGTGTTGCCGAGCAGCGTTTCCACACTGGTGGCGCCCGGCAGGCACCATGCGTCATGCCGCAACCGCAGCGCCTGGACATCACCCGAACCGACGATGTACGGCCATCGCACGCAATAGCCAGTGCGGCTGGCCTGCGTGTCCTTGGCGTTGTGGATGACGTTGTTTGCCGTGCCGTACAGCCATGCGCGCGGCCGCCGCGGCGCGAGGCCGCGGCCAAGGCCGGTTGATAGCGCCAGTTGCATCAGAGCAACGCGATGAGGCTGGCGGTGGTGCCGGTCGCCTTGACGGCGCGCACGCGCAGCGGAATGACGCTGCCGGCGCTAAGGCCGCTGAGCGTCACCTGCGTGCCGGCCAGCGTCACGACCACCGCGGCGCCATCGCCGCCAACGTACAGCGACCGCGCGGGCTTGGGCAGATCCGTGCCATCGCTCGGGACGATGGCATAGGCGTCGATGGCGGGACTGGACACGCCGGAACTGGGGTCGGCCATGGCTATTCCTGGGTGGGCTGCTGCGGTGGGGCGCGATCGGCCTGGATCACGGCTTGGGTGGCGTGGACTTGGTCGTCGGCGTCTCGGACGATTTGAACAAGAGCGCCCGCAATCTCGCCTCGAAGTTCGGCGGGCGCATCACGTTCGACGGCGCTGGCGGCAGCTTCGGACAGACGGGCGGTGTGGCAGGTGGCGAGGTCGTCGCGCAACTGCAGATTGCCAGCGCGCAAATCAGCAACAACAGCAGCAGGTACGCCCTGCGCCGCGGTACGGGCTTGTTCATGGGTTGCTCCGATGTCGGCCATGGCTTGGCCCTGTGTGTGTTCCTGGCGCCGCGCGTCGGTCTGTGCTTTCGCTTCGACCTGGGCGGCCTCGGTCGCGGTGTTTGCGGTGTCCAGGTCGGCGCTGCGGTCGCGCCATTCGACGCCGAAGAAGAACACCCCAACGGTCCATGCAGCGAAGAGGATGGCGATGATGGCTGCGCGGTTCATGCTTCAACCTCGGGTAGGTCAACGGTCTGCCCGGCGAGTGCATGCGTGCAGTCGCCCAGGAATTGGATCTGCCCGTCGCGCACGAAGGAGTGGCAGACCACCTGTGTGCGCTCCGGCCCCCAGTGGTACGTCGACAGGATCGATGGCGAAAGCGTTGGTCGCGTCAGGTCTCCGTTGAACCCCCACTGGGCCTTCCCCGTGTAGTGTGGAGACCGTACGCGATCGTCGGGACACCAGTCCGTCGGCAGCATGTGCGCGCCCGCGACGCACCCCGGGCAATCGATCATCACGCCGCAGTAGCGACCCTCGATATCGCAGACGATGGACGCGCGTGCCATGTCACTGGTCTCCTGCATGCTGGCGGCCTGCAATGTTGAAGAAGTAGCCCACGACCCCACCCAGCGCGGTATTCAGCCCGCCCAGCAGAAGGGAAAACGCGTCGCGGTTGTTCTCGGGAATGCCGACGGCGACCAGCGCCGCCATCGCCATGCCGTACAGGAACAGGATCATCACTGCGATGCCGATGCGCCCTGCCCCCACGTTGCGCCTGGCCCAGCTCATGCCGCGATGGCCATTTCATGGAGCCGCGAAATGCTCCAGTGGTACAACTCGGGGTCGATGATGCGCGCGCGCTTGATCACGGCGCCGTTGCGGTTGTAGGTCCGCACCTCGGTGCTTTGCTGGATCGCCAGCAGGATGAAGTCCACCTGCTTGCGCGTACTGTCCGGCACCTGCAGCAACTCGATGGCCTCGCGCACCTGGCTGCTGATCGATTCCAGCAGTTTGCCGGTCGGTCGTGCATTGGGCGTTTCCGCAAGCTGGATGACCCGCTCCAGCCCCGCGATCGCTTCGCGCCGGCCCGGCATCAGTTGTCCTGCGCCGCGTAACGCAGGTTTTCCGCTACGCGCCGGGTCCATCCACGGCCGAAGCGATCGAACGTGCCCAGTTGCGCGTAGAACTCCAGGCGCGCGGCGTTGAACAGCAACGCCAGGTCCGCCGCCGGTGCCGCGGCTACCGCCGCCAGCGTACGCGGGCCGATTACCCCATCGTCGGCCACACCGGCAGCACGTTGCAGCCAGCGGATCGCGTTGCCGACCCCATGGTTGACCGCGGCGTCCAGCACCTGGAAGGCAATCACGCCGGGCAGCTTGTCGCCCTGCAGCCGCTGCCAGAAGTCGCGCCGGTAGATTTCGATGGCCTGCGCGCGGGTGAGCGCGCGGATGTCGACGCCAGGATAGGACCGCTTGCTGATCCCCCACTGGGTTTCGCCGCCCGGGTCTTTCGGATCGTTGACGTAGCCGCCTTCGTGGGTGAGGACGCGGGCGATCAGGCTGTCGAATTGGCTCATTGGCGGGCGCCCAGGACGTGCATGCGCGCATTGCACGTGCGCGGGGCGGAATGCGTCTAGGCCCAGCGAGTCACGGAGGGAACAACGACGGCCCGCGCAGGTACTGCACTCGGATCTCCTGCTGCCACTTCACCGCCCAGGCCTCCACATACCGAATGGCCGCCGTCTCCGAGCCGAGGAAGACATACCGCAGCCGATCGCAGCCACAGTTGACGGCGATGCGGTGGTGGCCATTGCTCAACGGGGTCGTCATTGCGATGTTGCAACCGTTGAAGACGAGCGCCCAGCCATCCAGCCATTCGCGCCAGGTGAAGTCCGCCGGAAGTTCCATCCGCGCATGCTATCGGCCGCCGTCTCAGCCAGTGAGACGGCAGCGGCCGGCGCGCTGAACGCGTCAGAAGATGCCGCCGGTGGCGAGGATGCGGCTGTGGTACAGAGTGCTGCCGCCAGCCAGCTTGCCGTTCACGGCATGCCCGAACACGGCGGTGGGCGCGTCCGAGTAGTACAGCGCGCCGGCCAGTGTGGCCGTCATCGCCGCCGCAGGGCGCGCGTCGATGTTGTAGAGCGTGATCGAGCCGAGCGCGCCGCGCCGCTGCAGGCTGGCCATGTGCCGCAGCGACTCGCGCAGCGCATAGGCCTGCTCGTATGGCGCATAGCAGAACGTGCTGCCGTAGGCGGAATAGACCTGGGTGGGCTTCCAGCCCTTGGCGATGAACGACTGATAGATGCGGCGCGTGGTGTCGTCCAGCATGTCCGGCAGCGCCATGGCCGCGCTGCCGATGTCGGCGTAGGTGAACTGGCTTGGTTCGGTGCTGGTGCCACTGATTGAGGCGAACCCCAGCTCTGTGGCGTCCATCGGCTTGGCGCGCGGCACCCATGCCGTGCGCACGCCGGCGTAGGCCTCATCGAACCAGAAGACGCCGCCCCAGGTGACGCCATCGCGGACGAAGCTGAGGCCCAGGCGATGGAACCGCGCCGGCACGAGGTTGCTGTTGGCGTTGTAGCCGCCCAGGTAGGTGTCGGTATCGGAGGGGATGGCTGCGCGCTGTGCGCTGGGGACAGTGTGCTGCACGGTGCTGCCGTCGTGCACCACGGTGAGCAACCCGCTGCCACGGTCCAAGGTGACCTGAAGCGCATGCGCGAGCGTGTCCTGCGCTGCGACGTCGACGAAGAACTGGTTTCCGTCCGGGCCAATACCGAGTTTCAGGGTGCCGCTGTCGATCATCAATTCAACTGCGCCCCCCATGCGCATCAGGCGCGCATAGTTGCCGGCCGGGTTGGCCGTGACGCGGTAGTCCAGTTCGAGCCGCCATTGCGCCTGGTCGCCGCCGGTGTAGGCCGGCGTCTTGAACTGGCCCCAAGTGGATGCGCCGTCGACCTCCAGGTAGGTGGAGCGCAGCGGTGGTGCGGGATGCTGCCCGGACGTCTGCGGCGGGTCGAGGTCGGCCGCCGCAGTGACGATCGCGGTGCCGGTGATGCCGCCCAGGCCATAGGGGGCGTGATCCATGCCGTATCCAGGCAGCGGGGTCGCCTGCGCGATGTAGCCGGCCTGCTTGACCACGTAGTGTGCGCCTGCCCAGAACCCCAGCGTGTTTTTGATGCCGGCGGACGCGTCGATGCGCGTGCGCGTCGCGTCCAGCTTGCCGCGTCCGCTAGATCCGCTGAGCGTGCGTTGCGCATCGTCATTGAGCGCCAGGGTGTAGTCCATATTTTCACCGGCCACCAGTCCCGCGAGGATGTCCTCGGTGGTGTTGCTCGGCTTCTCCGACAGCGGGAAGTACCATTCGATGCCGACGGAATCGATGTTGTGGTACGTCCACAGCGCATCCAGGCGGAACCGACCGCCGACGCCGTAATCGCTGTAGTTGGCCGCATAGGTGACCTTGCATGCCGGGAATGCGGCCTTCACTTGGTCAGCCAGTTGTTTGCATGCTTCCACGAACAGCGCCCACTGCGCATTGCTGGACGCGGTGACGATCCGGTCGAACTCCGAGCCGACAAGCCACCGCGACGGCTCGATGCCATGCGCCTGGAATAGCGCGATGTAGTAAGCCAGGAATGCCTTATAGCTCGCGATCCAGTCCGCGAATGCCTGGGTCGTCTCCCAGTTGAAGAAGCCGCGCCATACCAGCGCCTGCGACTGCGGGATGCCGGGCGTGTTGACCCAGCCCAGTACGATCGGCACAAAGCCGATTTCATAGCCGCGCTCCTGCAGGTGACGCATGCCGCGAATCAGCGACGCGTCGTTCTGCGTACCACCGGCTTGCCCGTTCAGTTGCAACGCCGTTGCCGCGCTCTTGCCTGCAACCGCCCACTGTGCTGGCGAAGACAGCTTGCCGGCGATACCGCCGTTGATCGCCGGTTGCACAGTGCCAGGGTTAGCGCCGCTGTTCGACTGGCACTCGCTGAACCACTGGGTCCAGACCATCACGGTGCGCATGCTGGGCAGTCGTGCGAGGTCGTCACGGACCATGTGCACGAAGTTGGTCTGCGCCTGAGCCAGGGTGATGTTGTAGACCAACTCGTCGAGGGTGGTGTTGAAGCCCTCGCCGGATGCTGCGACTTGCGGAACGGTGTCCAGGTCGAATTCGTTGAACGGGGTGAGCATCACCGCATCCGCCGGCGCCAGTGCGGACGCCAAGTCTTCCGCGAACGCGATCCCCGCCACGCCGGTGACATTGGGGTAGCGCGCGACCGATACGGCGAGGCCGCCCTGGTTGAGGTACAGCGCAAGGTATTCGCCGTCGCCCTCCAGCACGTTGAAATATTGCCCTGTCTTCGTGGCAGCCAGCCCTGCGGCCACGGTGGTGTAGACCGACAGGGCATCCGGGGTGCCGCTGAGCGCGGCGAGGCTGGGCACGGTGATCAGTTGCCCGTCGCCACCGGTCATCTGCACAGTGGAGTCGGTGGTGGTGAAGAAGTTCCATTGTTCGTCCGTGAACAGGTTGTATTTCTGGACCAGCGCGACAATTTTTGCTGCGAGTTCGGCGTTGCTCAAGTAGCCGGGGTCCGCCATTTACCGCACTCCCATTGCAATGCCATTGACGGCGGTGAAAATGAAACGGTCGCTACGCAGGGACGCGTCCCCGCCGCGGATGCGGTAGGTCTCTGCCTTGTCCGTCGGCTGGTCGGAGATGGTGATCGAGATGCTGGCATTCTCGCCGCTGCCCAAGTAATACTGCTTGGTCTTGAGCGTCGTCCAGCCACCGCTGGTCTGCCGATCGACGTACCACGCGCCGCGCGCCGGGTCGCCTGCGCTGTTTTCCACGTCGAGGGTGACTTGCAGGAACGGCACGTGCGTTTCGTTGTCGGCCAGCGGCTCACCGAGGGTGAAACTGATCAAGGTCTGTCCAGATGCAGCGGTGATGCTCCCCGACCAGTTGGTCAGCACCTTCTGCTGTACCTGCCCGATGATCTTGTCGCCGTAGACGGTGCCACGCACCTCAACGTTGCCGCCGAACTGGGCAGTGCCATCCTTCGCGATGCGCCAGCCCACATAGGTGCCTGTGCTGCCATCCCAATGGTAGTTGATCGACTTGATTTCTTCGCCGATCTTGGCATTGGTGATGGTGCCGTCTCGAATCATCGCCGCATTGGCATACACCACGCCGTTGACGATCTCGAACGGGTAGTAATACTGCCCATTCACCGTTTGGTTCAAGAACACGAAGCGATCCGCCAACATCGCAATCTCGCTCTGCGCCAGCCCGCCGCTGGCATACACCCCGAGGCCGATGCCGGCCAAGTAGTGCCGCCCGTTGATGTCGGTCTGCACCTTGACGTTGTACGTCGCGGCGAGGTTGCCTTGCAGGTCGGCAAGCGCCTGCGAAGTCTGCTGAACCGTCGCCAGCATGCCGCCGGTCGCTGCGCCGACCTGCTGCTGGACAATCGCTGCGGCATCCTCGGCGCTCACCTTGGTGGACTGCAACTGCGAAATGTAGCTTCGATTCGCGACCGCCTTGTCGTTGACGGCGCCGAGGTCGATCGCCTGCTGGATGACAGACTCAGAAAACGCATCGACCTGTTCCACCATTTCGGTGAGGTCTTGCTCGGTACGCGTCAACTGCTGCACCACCTGGACCAGCTCCTGCCCCAGGTTGTTGCTCAGTGCCTTTTGCACGGTGAGCATGGTGTTGGATAGGCTGCCGCTGGTATTGACGGCGCGCACGGCAAAGGTCCAGCTACCCGCAGGCGGTGCCGTACTCTCGAACGCGGTGGCGTGGTAGCCATCCTCATCGCCCAGGGGCGTCATCGCCGTCCAGTTCGGGTTCGGGACGCTGCCGGCGATGTAGCGGATCTGCACGCCGGCGAAGTCAGGCGATTGAATCGTGCTGGGCGCGAAGGACCACGCGTAGCGCCGCACGCCGCCGGCCTGGTCGTCGATGGTCAACGAGTCGACGTTGACCGGGGCGCTGCCCGCGCCGGTCGTGGTGTACGTTCCGCTGACCGCCACGCCGGCCAACCCATCCGGGTTGTAGGGACGTACGACGATCGAGTAGGTGCCCGCCCCGGGGATGCGCCACCGCGCGGTGCGCGTGAGCGTTTCGGCGACCTGCTCGAGTTCGCCGTTGCCGTCCATATCGGAAAGCACGACCGAGCGCTCTGCCGGGCCGCTGATCGCGAAGGTCGCCTGCAGTTCGGTAAAGACGGTGTCGCCCTGCACCACCTGGCGCTCGGTGATCTTGAGGTCGCTGGCGATCGGCCGCGTCTGCAGCAGCGACCCATTCGGCGGACGGATGTAGGTGCCATTCTTGACGTAGTCCCAGAACTCAGGCGGCTCCGGCACGACCGACACCGCGGCACCCTTCAAATCGCCTTCCGGGGTCATGCTCACGACGCGGACCCGATACCCCGGGGTCTGCTTGAAGTCGTAGATCCAGATGGTGTCGTGCGCAGGGTTCGCGTCGCTGTTTCCCGGCAGCGGTGCGTCGTTCGGCCAAGCCTCGGCGAGCGTGATGCGTGTGGTCCTGTCTTCCAGGATCGCGGCACTGCTGACGCGCAACACGCGATAGACGCGCTCGCCCGGGATGCGCAGGCCGATGTACGCATTGTTTGCGTTCTGCGCTGGCACCGCGTCATCGACCACCAGCACCGGGAAGCCGTAGGCATCGATCTGCGCCGAGACGACCCGGCCGCCGTATCCCCACTGGGTCAGGTCATGCTGTAGTGCCAGATTGGACAGGCGCCGATAGGTCAGAAACTCGATGTCCGTGCTGTAGGCGATGCTTTTGTACTGGAAGATGGATTGCGCGAGGTGATACCTGGCCATCTCCGCCGCATGGGCTTCATCGGTTACGCCTTCGCCGGTGAGGCGCGCCGGGTTGAGCATGGTCGTGACGCCAGGCGCTGCGATGCGCAGCGTGCGCGTGTCCCACACCGAGCGGTCGAAGTAGGTGTATTCGATGCCATCGGCGGCGTTCGCCAGCGTGTAGTCGACCTGAAATGACGCCCTCTTGATCGTCGCCATGTTGACGATGCCGGACAGCGGCTGATCGTCCGCTGCCCACGCAACCGAGAATCGCCCGCCCGCCCACGTCTTCTCGCCGAAGCCCGCCAGGGCAATGCTATCGAGCACGTCATCGTGGCTTCGCGCTTCCCGCACGTGGAAGTCGTAGGTGTAGCCATTAGCCTCGCAATGCTGCATAAAACCGATGAAGGCATCGATGTCGATTTGCTCGTCCGGCAGGCCCATGCCGGCGATCATCATGCCGTTCTCATCGTAGAACCCGCGGGCGTACTGCAGCATCTGCGCGCCTGGGTTCGATGTTCCGGTCTCGCGCGTCGTGGCGGTCGTCCACGCCCCATTGCACCAGATCGGCATGGCGCGCTGGTGGGCGACACAGCGCAACTCGTCCGGGGCGCCGTTGAGTTGTCCGGTGGCCTTGATCTTGATACCGATGCGCGGGATGCCTGCATAACTCGCGGTGTCGCGCTGCACACTGGTCATCGAGGACCACGTGAATTTCGCAGTGGCACCGCTGCCATCGGTGTTGATGCCGGCAATGCGCACCCGCACGTCGTACTGGCCTTGGGCCACGTCAGCCGCAATCGATGTGCGCTGCGTGGTCTGGTCATCGTTCGCGACGGTGCGCGATCCCAGCATCTGCCATGCGCCGGTACCGACCGGGCAATACTGCACCTGGATGGTTTCGGTGTTCCGCTTCGGCTTGCCCTTGCTGGTCAGGTCGAACAGCAGGTATTCCATTTCGACCTGGATGCGCAGCGTGTTGGTGCCAGTGGTGCGCTGCACCCAGTCGCTAGGGACGCCCTTGTTGCCGTGCGTGTCCAACTCGCCGCCCGCGACAGTGTCGGCGTTGCTGTACAGCGGGATGTCCTGCTGCGGCATGCCCGGAAGGCCGCGGGTGAAGGTCTGCACCCCCTCGAAGGACGACAGCAGCGCGTCGCCGTTGTAGATGGCCTCGATGCGGTCCACGTTGACGCCAGGGGTTAGCGTCATCGCCAGATACTGGTCGTTGCCTTCATACCACGTGTATGGGTTGCTGATCAGGTCGGGCGCGATGCGCACGCTGCCGAACAGCAACGGGAGCGGTTCGTAGGGCCGCGCTTGATTACGGCCGGCGCTGAGCGAGTAGACATTGTCGGCCTGCCCGGCACTCGGTGCCTGCAGCTTCGGCCCCAGCACCTTGTTGATCACGATGGAGCCGGCCACGTAGACCGCCGCGGCCGCGAGCGCTCCGTAGGTGCCGGCGATCGCTCCCGCGCCCCACATGCCGGCGGTGGCCGCGCCATAGCCCCAGGTGAAGTAGATCAGCGCCGCATACGCGATGATGTACAGCGCGTTTTCGCGGACGGCGCCGCGGACTTCGATGACCTGCCCGTCCTTGGGCTTCACGTGGTGCCATAGATGGCGCTCCACCACGCGACCGCCGATGCTCACCGTCCACGACTGCCCGTCCAGATCCGTGATGTGGCGGTGCAGGAAGGAATACAGGCTTTCGCCCGGGCGCAGGTCCATGGGCACGTGACGTTGCCCGTCCAGCAGCACCGGGTGCGGTGTGACGACCATGTGGCCAGCGTTGGGCGACGGCCTCAGATCCATCGATAGTATCCCTCGATCCTCGCGCCGTAGTCGGGCAACTCGCGCGCGCGATGCAGCGCGCTGTGGCCGAGGGCACTGTTGGTATGCAGCACCCATGGCTCATGCGCCAGGTACACGTACACGCCTGCGTGCGTGGCGCGCTCTTGGCCCCGGTCGTGCATCAGCACCAGGTCACCGTCCGCCGGGGTCTCGGTGCGCTCGGCATACTGGCGCGACAGCGCCCCGATGGTGACCTGCCCCGCGGCTCCACGGGGCCGCACCGATGGCACCTGCACAGTGCGGCCGAACAGTTCGCGCTGCACCAGCATGACCAGATCGGCGCAATCCATCGCGGCTTCGTCGTAGGGGATGCCGATGTACGGCTCAAGCTGAGAGGCGCGCATCAGAAAATTCCGGGTGTGGTGTAGGGAGTTGCGCGCAATTTCATTGCCTGCTGCCGCATGAGATAGTCGACGCCGGCCTGGGCGGTCGCGGTGGTTCCGTCGACGCTTACCGCGGTGAGCGGCAGGTAGAACACGCGCTCGATGACGCTGGGCGCAGCACGATCGGTCACCATGACTTTCGCCATGACGGTCTCGTTTGGTTGCAGCCGCTCCAGGTCGTCGGTGATGCCGCGCCCGACGTTGTCGAGCGTCAACTGCGCCCGGGGCGTCTGGCCGGCCGTGTCGTCGGGTTCCTTGAAGCGGAAGGGATACCCGATGTACTCGACGCCGTTGGACATCCAGTTGCGCGTGTCGTTGACGATCCGAAGCGTCGCGATAAACGATGCCGCGGTCAGTTCCAGCAGGAGTAGTTCGCCGCTGGTGTCCGTGACGCGCTGCTTTCGCTCGGTGAAGCTCACCGCTGATACTCCAGCACCACGTCACGGGTGAGGCGCGTGAACCGTGGATTGCGCGGCATCAGCTTTCCAATTCGCCCACCTTCGAACCTCGCCACGATAGGTATTTTTCGGCGTGGGTGCAGCATCGTGAACTCTTCGATGCGGTTGATGGTATCGAAATACCAATCCTCGAACGCGTCCGCATCTTGCTCCGAGTCAAACAGCAATGTGGCATTGATCTTCATCGTCACTTGGCTGTTCTTGATGCGTTGCTTGGCGACGCCCCGCTCCATTTCCGTGCGCAGGACGGAGGGGTCGAAGTCGCTATCGCTGTAGCCCGCGACCAGCACCTGCACATAGCTCGGCAGCGCTTCCATTAGACGGTCTCCCGCAGGCCAAAGCGCTGCTTGATCCCGCGATACAACGAACTGTTGCCGTTCGCGACGCCAGCAGCGGCGCGCTTGTCCACCTGGTCAAAGATCATGTCGATGTTGAGCGCTCCATCTTCGCCCATGGATGTCTGCACCTGTGGGGTGCCCGCGGCGCCGTAGACGTTGACGTTGACCGCCGGGGCCGCGCCGCCACTCCCAAGGCGCGTAGGCGCTGCACCTGTAGCATCGCCAGCGGGGATGACGACGCCGTCGCTGCCGGGCAGCAGGAACGTCCTGTTGCCCTGGCGTAGCAGCTCGGGCATGCCGCCCTCGGTCACCTCGTAGATGCGATCGCTCTGCACCTGGCCGCCAACGGCGCGGCCGCCGCCGAAGGTGAAACCTCCGATCTCGCTGCCAAATCCCCCCATCGATCCCGCGCCGGTGCCATTGCCCGTGTACGCGCTCGCGGCACCGCCCAGCACCGAACCGAAGATGTACTGCACCGCTTTTTCAGCAAGCAACTGCAGCGCCATGCGCTTGATCCGCTCGCCGAACTGCTCGGCGGCGTCGCCGGCCTTGCCGAAGTCGGAGGCCAAGGACACGGCGAAGTCCGCCGTAGCGCTCTTGAGGTCGCCGATGAAAGCCGCCGTCGTACGGTCCTGCTGTAGCTGCTGGGTCGCCTGGATGATCGACTTCCCGTACGCGCTGTTTGCGTCGACTCCGGCGGACTTGAGGTTGTTGTAGACCTCCAGTTGCTGGGCATTGAGGAACAGCGCCTGCCGCTCGTCGGCAATGTCGCGCAGCAGGCGGATGGCGCCGCCGTTCATCTTATCCTGCAGCGCCTGCTGTCGAGCCGCGTATTGCTCGGTGGTGATCGCGCCGGCGTCGAGTAGCTTCTGCACTTCCGCCATGGCCCGCGTGTACTCGCGCGCGGCGGCCACACCTGGGCCGCCGAGTTGCGCGGCCATTTCCGCCGTATCGGCGGTGAACTCTTTTTGGAACTGCGCCAGTTCCTTGTCGCGGATCTGCGTGGCGAGCGCCTGCATTTCGGCGGTGAACGCCTTGATCCGCTCGGCCGGCACGCCCGCGCGCGCGAACGCACCGGCCTTTTCGGTGATGGTGTCCAGGCGCTTGGCGTACTCGTCCAGCGCGGGATTGCCGACGCTCTTGAGGTCGGTCTGCCACTCGCGCTGCGCGGCGCCCATCGCTTCCATGGCGCGCTTGATGCGCTCGGCCTTGCGCTGCGCTTCCTTGTCCGGCCCGGCGACGTCACCGGTCAGCGGCTTTGCCGCGGTGCTGTCCACGGTGGCGGTGACGCCGGCGAAGTTCTCTGCGTTGAGGCGTTTGGTGATCTCGCGCTGGAGCGCGATGCGCTCGTTGTCCAGGCGCGTGAGTTCCTGCTGCCGAAACTTGCTCTGATCCTCGCTCAGTGGCAGGCCGAACGCGTTGGAGCGCCACGACTGCATCTGCGCGCGCTCTTGCGTCGCTTGCCCCAACCGCTCGTTGAGCGATTCCAGGCTGGCAGAGGACTGCGGGCCACCCGTGGCAAGCCCCTGCAGTTCGCGGGTGCGCGCGATCCACTGGCCGAACTGCGCCACGCCGCCCAGCAACTCGCTGGCCAGTTCGGCGACCCAGCCGGTAATCGCCGCAAAAGCACTCTTTGTCTGTTCCGACGATAGCGTTTCGGTCAGCGCATTGACCGAGGCGGTGGCGCCGTCGAGGCTGCCATCCGCGCCGGTCGTGAGGTCGGACAAGGTGTTTTTCAGACCGGTGAGCGCGCCTCCGAACGTGCGCCCGGCCGCTTCCGCGGCGCCGGCATAGGACTCCTGCAGGATGTCCAGGATGACGCGCTGTGCTTCCGCAGCGTGGCCGCTGTCCTCCAGCGCCTTGATGGACTTCATCACCGCCGGCGTAAAGGCCGCGCCGAAGCCCTGCTGCGCCAGCGCGGCCGCCGCCTTGGTGGGTTTCTCGAGCGCGCGGCCGACGACCTCCGCGGATTGCTCCACGCTGATTCCCAGGCGGGCCGACTGGTCGATCGCCACTTGCAGCGCATCGCGAAAGTTGGTGCTGACCACGCCCGAGTAGGACAGCAGGCGCGTCTGCGCCCTGACGATGTCGCCGCCACTGAAGATGCGCGAGGACTTGGCGATTTCGTCGGCCATGTCCAGCAGGCGCGCGCGCGAGTAGTCGGCGCTCTGCCCTGTGGACTTCAGCACCGCATCCAGTTGCGCCAGCTCCTGCTCGGCGGCGATCGAGTTGCGCGCGACCAAGGCGAGGCCGGCCACGCCGGCAGCGCCGATGTAGGCGAAGGCACTGCCGATCTTCTCGCCGACTGCCGCCCAGCGGTCGCCGGCATCCTTCGCGGCGCTGTCGGACTTCGCCAATTCGTCCGACAGCGCCTTGACCGCGGGCTTTCCGGCCAGGGCGGCGGCCGTGATGCCATCCAGCTTGGCGACGACCTTGCCGTCGTCGGTGACCTCGAACTTAACCTGGAACGTCTGCGCCATTACCGGCCCGCTCGTGCTTGTAGACTTCCTGGCGCGCCGCCAGGAACGCCCATTCCACCACCTGCATTTCGCGCAGCAGCGCCGGCAACTCGGCACGCGTCACGCCAAGCTCGGCGGCGCGCACGCGCAGCACCGTCATGCAGTCGGCGTAGCGCAGCCCAGTCGGCACGCCGCTCGGTGCGTACTGCCACTGCGAACGGCACAGCAGGAACGCAGCAGCCGCACGCCGCGCAGCCGGCAGCAAGCGCGGCTGCGGACAGTCGCGGCAGATGGCTTTGCAGCCACTGCAGGCCGAGCGCGTAAACCCATCGCCGAATTGGTTCTCGAAGTCCCATAGCCGTTGGTCCTCGTAGCCTGGGCCGGCACCGGCAAGCCACCGTGCCCAGGCGATCAGTTTTTTGCGACGCCCTCGCGGCTGAACGCGAAGAATGCGTGGCGCACGCGGCGGAACACGAACTCGTATCGCAGCAGCGCTTCCAGCCGCTCGGCCGAGAACTCCATGGCGGCATCGTCGTCGCCGGCGACACCGCGCCAGTCGCTGGTGCGCTCGAGGATGTCCTGCAGGTCGCGCGCCTTGACCTTGTCGACCTCGTCGACGATGGCCATCAGGTCTTCGGCGGTGCGCACGGTCGCCGCGTTCGCTGCGAAGCCCGCCGCTGTGCGCGAGGTGACCTCGCGCTCGCGCTCCGCCAGTTCCGTGGCGTCGTACAGGCGCATCAGCAGGTGCACTGTTGCGCTGGCTTCCTCTGCGGCCTGGTCCTGCTCCGGCTCAGCCGGGCTTCCACCGAGCGGGAGCGCCACCGGCACCCAGGCCTGGCCCAAATCTGCGAATCGAAACATGCTGCGGGCCTCTTTCAGATCGTGGCGCGGGCGGCCTTGAGCGTGGCGCTGACGCCCAACTCACCACCGGACCGGTGCGCGATGAGGTTGAACGGCATCTTGAGGCCGCGCGGGCCGGTAATCTCGGGCGCGGTCTGGTCGATGGTGGACAGCGGCACGTTGATCACCAGCGATTCGTTGCCGACGCTACCCAGGCCATCGCCACGGCTCAGGGTGATGCGCAGCGCCAGGTCCTGGTCGTTCAGTGCCTTGTTCATCAGCGCCGGGGTATCGAACTGCGCCACGCCGTTTCCGGTGACGATGGCGAAGCCTTCCGGCAGGTCGTGGCGCTTGCCCCCGTTGTTGATGCAGTACAGGTCCGTGTCCAGGTCGTTGCTCCAGGTCAGGCTCAGCGACTCCAGGCAGGTCTCGGTGGCTCCCCCGTCCAGCACCAGCGCGAGGTTGGCGACGCCCCAGGCCGCGTGCCCGTAATCGGTGGGCGTCGCATCCAGCGAGGCGGTGGCGCTGGCGTCTGCCCGCACGCCCACGATGTCGAACGTGGCCGACGGTGTGCCCTGGGTGGCGAAACTGAACTGCGCTTGGCTGATCCGGCAGCCGTGATAGCGCACATAGCGCCCGGGGACGGCAATGCGACTGCTGTAGTCGACCTCGAACGTCAGGCCGGGCGGGAGGGTCGAAGGCAGCGCGAACACGTGCGTGTACGGACCGGTCCCGGTGGTGGTGGGGATGCCGATCAGGTGCTTGAGCCAGATGCCGATGCTCTGCGGCGCCAAGCTCACCTGCGCGGCACCGGCGACCTCGCTGCGGCCGAGCGTGCCGCGCGCCTGGCCGCGAAAGCCGGACAGCGTGGGGTCTTGCTCGCGCGCGGCGCTCGGCTTGAGGGTGAAAGTCTGCTTGTAGATCAACTCGGCGTCCGGGGACGCCGGCGGCGTGTTGAACGTGGTCTCGGTCATGCCAATGACCTTGGCGAGGGCGCCCGTGGCCTGAGACATCGCGCTTACTCCTGGCTGGAGGTGATGGGGGTGCCGCCGCCCTGCCCGTCCGCTACGGCGGCGGGAACGGCGGTGTCAGGCGGGGCGGCGGCATTGAGGCGTTCGCGGTGCGCGGCGGCCGCGCGCGCATCCGCTTCGGAGGTGTACGCGAAGCCTTTGGCGTCGACCAAGCGCAACGCCTCATCCGGCGAGACGCGATAGGGGGTGCCCGGCAGGTACGTACCGACCGCGCGCACGCCAGGCCGCGCATCGGTGTCCAGCAGCACGCCGATCCGGCCGTCATCGGCGCTGGTTCCACGGGAATCATTCAACGGCGCGAGCGTCTTGGTCATGGCAGGTCTCGGTAGATGGTGTGCAGCACGCGGACCACAAACGCGATGCAGTGGGTGGGGTGGCGATAGGAGCGGTCGTTGAGTTCGTTGGCGACGAATGCCAGCGTGCAGGTGTCGTCGAGCGAGGGGTGGCGCAGCAGCAGACGGGTCAGCGCCGGCGTGATGGCGTCGAGCTGGTCAATCGCGCGCTCGTAGTCCTGCTGGTGCCACACCAGCGACACCTCGAGGTCGCCGAGCCAGTCCTGCTGGGTGCTGTTGATGACCAGGCCGTCAGGGTCGCCGCCGCCGTTCCCGGCGCTGGCGCCCCGGGCGTCCCCCTTGTCGCTGATCCAGCACGGGTAATGCTCTTGCCCCAACTGGTCGAAGCGGCGGTTACCCTTGAGGACGGCGGGCACGACGACTTCGTCGGCCGACCCAAGGGCCAGCGCCTGCAGTTCCGCGATGAACTCGGCGTCCGTGACGAGCAAGCGGCTGAGCGCCGCACGGGCGGCTGCGATCATGCGCGCGCCGCCTGCCACGCGCGCGCCGCGGCTTCCATGTCGATACGCTTGAGCGCGTCGTCGAAGTACGGGCGCGCGGGAATCGGGCGCGCGTGCGGATTGCCGTACGGGTGGTAGCCGGCATGGATGGCGCCCGCGTAGGCGGTGGCGTTGAAGAGGACCGCGGTGCTATCGCGGATCTCAAAGCCGAAGCCGCGCCGGAAGGTGCCTGTGCGGACCGGGATCGGATAGGCGCCAGGCGGGGCATCGCCTGGCCCCTTCGCCAGATCCATCGCGGCGTTCTCGGCCTGAATGACGATGTTGCGCAGCAAAGCGCGGCGGCTGGCAGGCAGCGCCCGGGCGGCATCGCCCAGTTGCTGGCCCAGCAAATCGGCGTCGAATACCACTCTCATGGCACGACCAGGCTATCGTCGCTGCCCCGATACGGGCCGGTCTCCACGTGGGCGAATGCCACTGCGCTGCCAAACGCGGCATCTTCACCCTGGATCGCATACTGCATCTGCTCTTCGGCGCACTCAAACGCTCGCGTCGCCTGCGACTCGTACTCGCGGCGATCGAGGTAGATCATGCTTTCGCGGGAACTGACCGCGTTGCTGTCGAGATAGGCGGCCCGCCGCTTCCACAACTGCGCCGACACCCAACACAGTTCTGCGCTGCGCAAGCGCTCGCCGCGCGGCGTATCCAATGGCGCAGCGTCGTAAGCGACGCTGCCGAGACGTCCACGCGCCCAGGCTTCCGCCCGCGCGATGATCCGCTCCAGGTAGCCGCCCGCCCCGTCCCAGCTTGATTCGCCGGTGCCCTTGGGCGTACCGAACTGCTCAGCCCGGAACCCGGCGTCGGCGATGTCCTGCTTGCTGACCTTAGCCGCCATGCGCTGGGCGGGGCATGCGCCCCGCCCTCCCCCTTACGCGAACAGAACGCGCCGCACCTGCGAGGTGTCGGCGATGATCGCGTTGTACTGCATGGTGCCCACCATGTCCTCGGCGCGCTTGTAAATGTCGCGGTTCTTCTCGATCTGCAAGTCCATCCACACGCCGCGGGCCATCTTGCGCTGCGGCAGGATGAGGTAGTAGCCGGCGTCGTCGGAACGCACGTAGGTGGTGGCGATGACGCCGGCGACGGTGACGGAGATGGGGACGCCGCCGCTGTAGCCGATGACGAGACTGCCCTGCGTGGCCTCGAGCATGCGCAGGATATAGCCGCGCTTCTCGGGCGAGGTCATGATCCACAGGGGGGTCGATGCGCTCACCGCCGTGCCCTTGGTCAACTGCGCGCGGTAGATGCTGGCCGCCGCGGCGTTGAGGGTTTCCGTGCCCAGGTCATCGCCGGCGATGTGCGCGAAGTTGATGGCGTTGGACAGGCTGGTGATCAGGCCATAGTGCTGTTCGGCCTGGTTCATCCAAGATTTCGTGCGGAACTCGGACACCACCTCTTCGATGGTCCACCACTTGTTGAAGCGCAGCCAGTCGTCCAGCACACCGGCACCGGCGCTGTAGGTGACATAGGGCACGTCCACGCTGGTTTCGCTGGGCGTGCGCCAGATTTCGGTCTTCTCGCCCGGTGCCCGCTGCTTGAAGGTGATGCCGAACTCGCCGGTGTTGATCTCGAACTTGTCCTGGTTGCCGGTGCGCATGTCCACCAGGCGGTACAGGTTGGTCCAGCCGGTATCGATCTCCTGCATACCGGTGTGGAACCACTGGTCGATGCGTGCGGCCACGTCCGCGCTCACCGGCGAATCGCTCGGGGTCGCGTACTTGGTCGACAGCATGGCCTTGATCGCCGCCATCTGCGGCACGCTGGCCTTGCGGCCGTGCAGCAGCGTGACCACCGCATCATTGGCGGCCTTGCCGTTGTACAGGTCCAGGTACATGCCCGGCAGCGACAGTTCCAGGTCGATGGCTTCGACCAGCGCTTTGCGCTGCTGCTCGCTCTGCGCGGGGAGCGCGCTGAGCGCGTGATAGATGGCGACGGACATAGTCGTGTGATCCTTATGCGGTGTACGCGTTGTAGGCCACCAGCGGGCTGACCGCGGCGGCGGCATCCTTGGGCTGGAGGGCATAGCCGAAGGCGGTGCCGCCGCTGGCGGTCTTGGTCAGCACGCCGGTGGTGGGGTTCCAGTACAGCTTGTCGTTCACGGCCCAGGCCACGCCGGTTTCGGCCGGGGCGTTATCCACCTCGGCTTCGTACACGTAGGCGTTGCGCTCGCTGATCCCGCGGGTGTTGAGCGGGATCAGCACCCGGCCATTGATGACGATCGGCAACTTGGAGGTCGTGGCGGCCGAATGGGCAAAGCCCACGTTCTTGATGAGTTCGGACGGGCTGGCGATGTTGAGCATGGCGGCGGTCTCCGGTCAGGCACCCACCCGACCGCCGAAGGCCGGATTGGTGGCGAACACGCCCTTGGCCTGGGCGGTGTCCTGGGGGGTGCGGGCATTGGGGTCGCTCGGCGCCATGCGGCCGCCGGACGGGGCGCGCTTGCCGTAGTGCCCGGCCAGTTGCTGGAGGCGCTCCAGGCGCTCGCCCATGTGGATGGCCTTGGCCGCGGCCACGGACTCTTCGTCGTCGCCGAGCAAGCCGGCATGGCGCTCGCCGGCGATGATCTGATCGACCAGTGCCACGCGGTGCGCATCGGCTGCCTTGACGACTTCGGCGAGGCGGTCCGGGTCATCCAGCAGCGCGGCGTGCGCGCCGAGTGCCGCCCGGGCCTTGACCACGATGTCGTGCGCCGGCTGGGCAGCGCTCAGCGCCGACTTGGTTGCGGTATGGGCGGCCTTTTCGGCGTCGAGTTGTTCCTGCAGGTTCACGTCGTTCTCCGGGGTGGTTTTTGCGCTCTTGATTGCGCGGGCGCCGGGCTGTGCGCCCAGCCAGACCAGCGACGCTTCCAGCGCCTCGCCCGGGCCGAGCAAGCGGCGGGCAGTGAGTTCGTGCCCCTGGTCGTCGACCAGTGGTTGGCGGGACTTGGCGACGAAGCCGAGCGAGACATCGCCGACGATGCCGGCATCCATTTCGTCGAGCATGTCGGCATTGCTCGCGGTGCGGACGAGGTAGGCATCGCCCATCAGCAGCACCGCGGTATCCACGCCAGGCGGGAACGACAGCGCCGGTTCGCGCAGCAGGGTGCGTGCCTCTTCGACCGACATGCGCTCGAGCTTGGCGCCGAACCAGCGCCCCTTTCCCGGGCCGCTATCGCCATCCCAGCCGCTAGGATGCTTGACGAACAGCCCCTTGCCGGGAAGCGTGCGCGCGAAGTCCGCCAGCAGCGCCTCGTCGAAACACTCGTCGTCCCGGTCGATGGCGTTGTGGGCCACCACGAAGCTGCGTACGTACAGCTTTTCCGCGGGCATGTCGGCCAGCGTGTACGTGCGGATGGCGGCGAGTTGCGCATCGCTCGGCGCACCGGCCGACTTGATGCACAGATGCAGCGACTTGTGGCGGGTGCCGCTCACTTGGCGCGCGTCCCGCCCGGCTGCTTGGTCACCAGCGCAGCCACCGGCTTGGTCGCCGTGGCGATTGCCGGCTTGAGGTTGGCGTTGCGCCAGGCGGCCTGCGGGATCGTGATGGGGCCGTCGTAGTCGGGTTCCTGCCACGCCGGCGCCGCCTCGGCAGCCGGCGCTGCATCTCCCGCGGTATCCGATGCGGTGGAGCTACGGCCGCCATCCGGCGCCAGCGCGCTCAGGCGCTCATCGATCGCCTCGAGCGCGCCTTTGCGGTTCTGGCCCGTGGCGGGGTCGGCCTCGTAGGCGCGCAACGCCTGCAGGTCGGCCGCATCGAAGTCTCCCAGGCGCTCCCTCAGCTCGGGGATGGGCAGGTTGGCGACTTCGGCGATCTCGTTGGTATCCACGGCGTGCGCTCCGATTGGGCATGCCCGGCGGGGCGATGTCGGATCGCATGATTCGGCGGCGGGTTGTAGCGCGTACAGCCCCAGCAGGTCACAGGTCAGGCACGGGCGCGGGCTGTGCAGCGGCAATTCGGGTGGCTATCGCGCACCGGGATCGGCGACGCCGGATCTCCGACGCGATACGGTCCGGCGGCCTCCAACTCGCGGCAGATGCGCGAGACCTTGCCATCACCAGCGGTCTCGTAGTCGTACCACTCGACCCCCTGCTGCGCGTACAGATCCATTTTTCCGACTGCCTGGGCCTCGCCGATTTCGCTGCGGGCCAAGCGCTCCCAGTTGTAGTCGCCTGCATCGAAGCGCTCGGACAACTCCCGCGCGACGTTGACCGGGTTCTGGCCGTCGAACTCGCCCGCGGTGAGCGCGGCGACGATCCGCTCCCGGTAGACGCGCACGATGCCATCGGACACCTTCGCCAGCCCACTGCTACGCAGTTGCGCGCGGATCGACTCGCGCATGCGCGCAATGGCATCCACCAGCTCCGGGTCGTCTTCCAGCGCCACTGGCGCCTTCCGCGCGTGCTTGCCGCCGCCCACGTCTTCGGCCGCGTTGGCGACGCCGCGATCCCAGGCATCCACCGATGCCGACAGCAACTGCGCGCCCAGCGTCGCAGATGCGCGATCGCCGAGGTACAGCATCTGCGGCAGTTGCTGCAGGTCGAACCGGTACGGTTCGGTCCCAGGCTGCGCGAGACCCAGCAACTCCATCACCCGGCCGGCATGCGCAGACCAGGTCGCCCCCATGCCCTCGATCGTGCGGCGCTCCAGGGCGTGCAGCGCCGGATCGGACTCGGCCCAGGGTTCACCCTCCGGATCGTCAGCGCCCTTGCGCTGCGACGCGCGGGCGGCGCGCAGATTGTTGTCCACGCCGCGGGGCGATGCAGCCGGATCGGCGCCCCCGGACCCCATCATTTCCGCCTGGCGATTGAGGAAGTTTGCCTGCGCCCGCTTGAGTTCGTCGCGCAGGTTGGGCAACTGCTGCACCAGCGCCCAGTCGCCGCGCTTCCAGGTGCGCCCACGCGCGCGCAGCATTGCCTCGATGGGTCGCCGCAGGCTGGATTCGCGCCGCGCGAATCGCGTTTTGGATGACTGCAGCACCAGTTCCGATTGCGGCTCACCGATGCCGGTTGCCTGCGCCCAGGACACGCCCAACATCCACGCGGGGACTTCCAGCGCCGCCACGATCTGCTCCAGCATGTGTTTGGCCGGCATTTCGATCTCGAGCGCTTCACCCACTGCGCCGATCACGTTGATGTTGATTTCGTCGTCGGCGCCCGTGCCGGTCGACAGGTCCACGCTGTTTCCGGACGCCTTCGCTGTGAGCGCCTGGCCGAGGGCGGCGGTGATCTGCTCGGCACGCTTCTGCGCATCGCCGCTGGTGATTTTCCGATTCTTGGTGCTGTACTGGACGTGGAACGATGGGTCGCCGAAGCGCTCCCAGACGCGCCCCGTGGCGTTCTGCATGCGCAGTAGGATCTGCACCACAAAAGGGACACTGCGCAGCACTGACGTGCCGTAGGGGTTGTCGGCCTCGGGACGATGGACGCTGATCATCAACTGCGCGGGGTCCAGTTCGGTGTAGCCGACTCCGGTGAGCGTGCTGACGGGGTCACTGCTGCGGACCGCGCGGCGCAGAATGGACTCGACGTTGCCCATGCCATCCGCACGGCGGTCGCCGTCCACGCGCGGGGCGCGGTAGAACACGCGCATGCGGTCGCTATCGCGGACGAAGCCAATGCCCTTGCTGTCGGCCACGCGAAGCCCGACGACATCGCGCCCGTCCGGCGAATAGACGAACTCGACCACCCCCAACCCTTGCTCGTAGAGTTCTTCGCTCTGGCTGGCATAGGCCGCCTGGAATCCGTTTTCCAGGTCGTTGACCGGGACATTGGCCATCCAGTCTTCGATTTCTGCGACCAGCTTGTCGTTATCCCCCTGCACCTGGATGATGCCGTCCAGCGTGGCGAGCCGCGAAATGCCGGCATCCAGCATCGGCACAGCCTCCTTCAGCGCTTCGTAAAGCCAGGGCGACACGGCCCGCGGCTCCCACTGCCCGAGAATGCCGGACCAGGCGCCGAGGCCATGCGCATCACGGGTTGCAGCAGCGACGCTGCCGCGCTGATTGCGCGTGGCGTCAGCGCTCTTGCGGCGGCGGAAGGGATTGAGGTTCATGCGGCATTCCTTCGGGTGGCACTCGCGGCGAAAACGTCCACGCCGGCGCCGTCGTCAATGAGGGCGCGCAGCTTGCGCAGCATCTGCTGCCGGCGCGCGTCGGGGTGATGGTCGTCGTTCTTGCTGTAGATGGGCCACTTCGCGCCTTCGCGGGCGGTCTGTGTCGCCATCGCGTTGAGGGCATCGGTGTCGTACGGCAGCGCATACCCGCCATCCTGCAGGCGCGCGCTAATGCACTGCGTCGCCCAGTGCTTGGCGGGTGCAACCCGTATCTTGCGCTCGCCGGTACGCGGGTCTTCGTCCTCCAGCACTGCGCCGTCCTCGCCGATGCACTCGACCGACTGCTGGAAATGGAAGCCCACCATGCGGTCCTCAAAACTTGCATCTGCAAAGCGGTCCACGCTGATCAGATCCTTCACGACCGTTGTGCCGGCGCTGCCCAGGTCAACGCCCCAGAACGGCAGGTGGCCGAACAGTCCATCCAGCACGTAGATCAATTCGTCCTGCAGGTGGTACGGGAAGCCGCGCGCCTGGATGCGCACCCTGTCGTGCAGTACCGTGCCCACTTCCTCGCTGAGGATGATCTCGGTCGGGTCGTTGCGCTCGCCCAAGTCGGCGCCCGCCCAGAACACACCCGATGCGATTGCGGCCAGATGCGGGCGCAGGATGTCGCGCATCGCCCGCCGGCGGTCTTCATCGCGCCCCTTGAGCAACGGCGAAAGGGCAACGCTGGTGTCCTCGCGCCACTCATATTCGCCGGCTTTGCGCCCATCCGTCATCGTCAACCGCACCGCTTGCACCTCGATGTTCAGCGTGTCGGCTTCGGCATCGGCATGCAGCCGAAACACGCGATAGCCCTGCGACTCGACGACATTGGGCAGTAGCGCACCCCACGGCCACACGGGATTCTCGGCCTGCCCGTGCTCGCCCAATACGTTGCGCTGGTATCCCGGCGTGTTACGCCCGTTGAAGCGGCGCACCATGTCCGCCTCGCGCTCCTGCGACCAGAACGGCGCAGGCTTCATCGTCTGTTGCCAACGGAACAAGCGGCTGCCGGCCTTCCCGACCGGGAGATTGATCACCGCCTGCTGCGTCTGCCTGAAATACTCGCTTCCGCGGTCGCCATCGGGCACCGAGTAGAGGCGCGATCTGCAGCCGGGTTTGAGTGCCCGCCAGAACTCGCTGAAGATGGTTTTGTTCTTGACCTTGGCCGCTTCGTCGAACAGCCCAAACGCGTTGACGTGCACGCCGCGGAAGGCTTCGCCGTCGTGCCCGCCCGGGCGGTAGTAGGTGCGCGCGATGCTCGGCTTGTCCGGACGCAGCGGATTCGGCGACAAGAACCGGTGCATCATGTGCGGCGTGCGCTTAGGCTTCATCCAGAAGTGGCTGATCAGCGTCTTCTGCGGCATGCCCTCGGCGACGCCGAACTGTTCCTCCAGCGCCAGGATGATTTCGTCCAGGTGGGTTTGCTGCGGCGCTGCGACCAGCGACCAGGGATTCGCGACGCGGCCGCCGACCGCCGTACACCCGGCCCAGGCGATGAGCGCGATGATCTCGCGCGTCTTGCCACATTCGGCGCCATCCTGGTGCACCACGTCCTGCATCCACGCGCGCACGCTTTCGCGCTGGTAGTCCCAGAAGCGGTACGGGTCGCCACTGTCCGGCTCAAACAGGTAGGTTTCAGCCCAGCGCAGCGGACACTCGAACGTGAACATCACCAGCGATTCCTCGACGGTGATGTCGTAATCCCCACGCTCCAGTTGCTTCCAGGACCATCCCCGCTCTGCCAGCCACGCTTCGTATTCGTCGATGTCGTAGACGCCGCGGTCCAGCATCTGCGCCTGCAGGCGGCTGACGGCCGTGCGCTGGCGGGGCATCACTCGCCCTCGCCGTGTTCGATGACCCGCGGCGCGCGCTTGGCATTACCTCGCTGGAAGATGCCACCGAGCATCGTCTGCATCGCATCGACTTTCTCGGTCTCGACCTTGGCCCTGGCCTGCGACTGGTGGGTCACCAGCAGCTCGGGCAGGTTGATGCCCAGCACCTCGAGCGTCTTGAGCATCATCGGATAGCCAGGGTTGGCGATGTACTTGCCGATGACCTCAGTGCCATCCCTCCGGGTGATCACGTTGCCGTCGCCGTCGACCATGGGAATTCCGATCACGTGCCCTTGCGTGGCAATGCTGGCGCGCAGATCGTGCAGCATCTGCAGCGCGGCGGCGATCTCCGAGGCCATCATGGCGCCGACCCCGGCCAGCGACTTGTTTTCGAGCGCATCGATGATGCTGCCAAAGGCCTGGACATAGACCTGCTTGTCCATGCAACTGCCACCGGGCGCCGTGATTTCATCCTGCACCAGCGCGCACGGATACTTCGGGCACGTGGTCTGGCACGGCTTGCCCATGGCGCCGAGCAAGCTCTGCAGCCCATTGTCGAAATGGGCACGGTTGATGGCGCTCGACAGGCCATGTTTCCAGGCGTTGCGGCTACTGCGCGCCTTGCCCTCTTCCGTGCGCGGCCCCGTGGACTTAGCGGCTGCCTCGCGGCGCTGCTGCAACTGGCGCTCGCTGAGCGCGCTTTTCGGCGGGTGGCTGGGGGGCGTGGTCACGGGCGACTGTCTACCATGGCGATCTGTGACATGTCCGCCCCATCGCGTACCAGCGCGGCACAGGCGTTATCCACGCAGCACGATGGAGCGGACGCGGCCGCGGTTGATGCCGAAGGAGCGCGCGATGTCGGCATAGCTCCAGTCCGGCCGCGCCGCCATCGCACAAATCAGGGCGTCGCGCTCTTCGCGCCATAGGCGCTCGAAGAACTGTTTCCGATGCGGCACGTACACTTTTCCGCCGCCCGCCTCGTCCAACAGGATCGCCATTACGTCGGCAGCAATCTGTGGCCCCAGCTCCTTGACCAGCCTGCCGGCGATCACGCCCCAGACGGAATCGCCTTGCACCGTCGCCAAGAGGCGCTGCTCGAACGCCGTGGTGTTGCGGGCGCCCTTGGCGCTGAACTGAATTTCATCAATCACGGGTGAGTTCTCCGGAAGCAATGCGCGCCCACAGGGGCGTGCCGGTGGGTTTCGTCCCCAGCACACGGTGCTGACGATCTGCACTGAGGCGGGTGCGCCTGGCGCGTTCGGATACCGCGAGGTAGCGGCGCGTGGTCTCGATGCTTTCGTGGCCCATCAGTGCACGAATGGTCTCGATGTCCGCACCGTCGTCGTACAACTGGGTCGCAAAGGTCACGCGGAAGCGATGGATTCCCCACTCGCGCAGCTTCGCTTCCTTCGCGTGGAAGGCGATCAGCGTTTCGTGCCCGCGCAGCGATAGGCGCTGCCCGCGGGTCGGCCCGGTCAGCGTGACGAACAGCGCCTCGCGGTCAAAGTCGAATGGCAGGGATTCCCGCTGTTCCAGCCAATCGCGGACGGCGTCGACCACCGGCCCCTCGAACGGCACCTCGCGCTCCTTCGCTCCCTTGCCGGCGATGCGGACAACACCCGTGCGCCTGGTCAACTCGAGACCGATCAACTGCAGCGTCGCCAGTTCCTCGCGGCGCATCCCGGTCGCGAGCAACAGCAGCACGACGCAGCGGTCGCGCTTGGCGCGGATCGCCGGCCCCGCCTCAATTGCGCGGAACAGGGACCGCAACTGATCCTCGGTGTATTTCTTCGGCGGCTTCGGCCGAATACGAGGCCCGGTCAGATCCGCGGCCAGGTTGGACTCGGCCAGACCACGCGAGCGGCGCCAGTCGTAGAAATTGCGGACGGCCTGCACCTGCTTCGCGCGCCAGTTCGCCCCGTTACGGCACTCGATCGCTAACCAACGCTGCCAGCGATCGAAGTCCGCAGTGCCCACCCGCTCGAAGTCGATGCCATCGGCCGCACACCAGCGCAGGTAGCGCGCGACGGTGCGGGCATAGGACTGGCCTGTCGTCTCCGGGCGAGACGCCATGTCGATCGTCAGGTGCAGCAGCCACAGCCACAGTTCCGCGAGCGAGCGCGCCGGCAGGCCGCGGCGCTCAACGCGCCGCATCACCCCGGCAAAGCGTGGGTCGCCAGCCAGCAGCCACGCCCGCTGTGCGGGCAACTGCGGGCCGTTCGGGAGCGCCGGCAGCAACTCCATCACCTCGTCCGGAAGCGGCGCTTCCTCGCGCACCAGGGCGCTCACGGCGCGCCTCCAGCGGCCCGGTGCCCATGGACCCCTTCCCATTTTTCGAGGGGCCAATAGTTGGCGGGGGGTAGCGCCCCCTGGGGGAGTTTGAAGGGGGGGTGCCCCCTGCCGCCCGGCTGGCGTAGCGCCCCGACCCGGGCGATACGAACCATTCCCATTGCATTCAATGGGTTACGGCCCCGCCCCGGCCGGTTCGTTATCTTAACGAAATGGTAACAATTGAGGGAGGCGCCAGCGGCTCGGCCCGCCCCTGCTGGCTTGCAGCCCCCTGCTGCTGGGCTGCGCTCCGCTGGCACTACTGCGTTTGCGCGCAATGATGGTGGTCGAAGCATCATGAGCGCGACTCCCCTGCGCTCGCCAGGCTGGCGAGTTCGGCCTGCAGTTCGGCCACCCGTTCGTTGCGGACCTCGGCAGTGATCAGGCCCAAACGCAGATCGTTCTCTGCCATGTACACCTGGTCCTCGAGGCGCCGGCGCTCGGCAGCAATCTGTGCCTCGGCTGGATTGATCGGCACCACGTTGTTGGGTGTGGTGCCAGTGGTGCTTCCGCTGGCCGCGTCATCCCGCATGCCACGCGCCCGCGCCACGATGTAGCTGATCGACTTCCCGCCCTTGCCTGCCGCAGCGGCCTGAATGTGCTGCGCTGTAATCCCTTGTGCAGCAGCGGCCTGCAACTCCGGATGGCCATCGGCGCATTCGCTCCAGCCCATCGACCTGAGCGCGCGCGCCAATTCGGCGGCCGGCCCAGTGGAGGTGTCAGCGCTCGTATTGTTGGTAGCAGAAGCTTTGAAAAGCTCCCTTCCCTGTCCCTCTCCCTGTCCCTGTCCCTTTCCAATCCCTGTCTTAGCCGTGCCATCGGCGTGACCTGTCACGGTGACAGGTGGGTGACCTTTCGGCGGCTCCGGTTCGAGGGACGCCAGCAATTCGCGAAGCCGACCTGTGGGGGTTGTGTGCGGCAGGACGTGGCCCTTTTCGCGTAGCTTGGCGAAAATCTCTGCACGATCACGCCTTTCGCGTTCTTTCCGCTCGCGCTCGTTCTGTTTCATCTCGCGGAACTCGAGGCGTTCCGCCCACGCCTCGAGCGCCTTGATGGCGATCACCGGGTGGTAGTACCGACCATCACTGCACAGTACGAACCCGCGCAGCGCGCCGGCCTTTACGCGCTTCCACCGGCGCACGTCCGGGCCGTACCCGGCGTATGCGGACAGCGACAGGTCGTCCTGTGGCAGGCTCGCCGCGGGCGATTGATTCCACGCCGCGCACCACAGCAGTACGGCCGCCTTGAACTCATCGCCAGTCGATGTGATCGCCAGATCGCTGTCGCGGAGGCGGTTGACGTCCAGCGGCATGAACGGCATGCCGCGCAGGTCCACCTCGGCGGGGACCAAGGGCGCGCGGTCGCAGCTCACAAGGGCCTCCGGAAACCGCCGTTTCGGTGGCCTGGCCGCCGGACGTAGTAGTGTCGGCTTCCGACTGCGATGGGGCCGCGATCCCCCAGAAGCTGCGCGGTTGGGTTGTGGTATTGCACCGGGAAATTTCCTTCCCGGCGGCACCCTCGGTTTAGTCGAAGTTGACGGGGGCGCTTATGGGCGTCTCCGTTAAATCAATAGCTTAGGATGTAAGCTACTGTATCTTATGTAAAACACAGACTTTGATTGCTGGCTCTAGTCCCCGCGCACCCAGGATCAGGAATCTGCGGTTGCCGCGCATCATGGCTATCGCTTCCGCTGGGCGGCTTTTCCGCACTCTGCCTGGACTGCGGCAGCAAGGCGTTCAAGCCCGTCCGTCAGTACCGTCTCCTCGATGGTCAGGGGCGGTATCAGCTTGACGACATTTTCTTCAGGGCCACAGAGTTCGACGATCAATCCCAATTCGAACGCAGTCTGTGAGACGGCATCGGCGATGTGCCGGTCCAGGAAAACCAAGCCCTGCAACATGCCGATCCCCCGCACCTCGCTGATGTGCTCCGGCGCGGACGCCTGGATGGAACGAAGAGCCTCCCTGATCAGCAGTGCCCGGTGGTCGATCGCGTTGCAAAACCTGGCGTCTTCCCAGTAGCTCAACACCGCGGTCGCGGCCACGAAGGCGAGATTGTTGCCGCGGAACGTTCCGTTGTGCTCGCCCGGCTCCCAGCAGTCCAGGCCGGGCTTCATCAATACCAGGGACATCGGCAGGCCATAGCCGGAGATCGACTTTGACAAGCACACGATGTCGGGGGTGATTCCGGCGCGCTCGAAGCTGAAGAACGCCCCGGTGCGGCCGCAGCCGGCCTGGATGTCGTCAACGATGAGCATGATGTCGTGCCTCCTGGCCAGCTCGGCCAGGCGCGCAAGCCACGTGGAAGACGCCACGTTGATGCCGCCTTCAGCCTGCACCGTCTCGACAATGAACGCGGCGGGCAGGTCGATGCCCGACCCGCCCCGCAGCAGCAAGGCTTCGACCACATCCAGCGAATCGATGTCCTTGCCCAGGAAGCCATCGTAGGGCATGCGTACGATGTCGTGCAGGGAAACACCGGCCGCCGCACGCTTGGACGCCCTCGCCGACGCGGCCAGCGACGCCAGCGTCATGCCATGGAAGGCGTTGGTGAAGGCGACGACATTACGCCGCCCGGTCACCTTCCGTGCCAGCTTCAATGCGGCTTCCACCGCGTTGGTGCCGGTCGGCCCGGTGAACTGCACTCGGTAGTCGTAGCCTCTTGGCGACAGGATGACGCGCTTGAACTCGCGCAGAAAATCGCGTTTCGCGAGTGTATGCATATCCAGCGCCTGGGTTACGCCATCGTTCGACAGATAGGCGATCAACCTGTCGCGTACCAGCGGATTGTTGTGCCCGTAGTTGAGCGAGCCGGCTGCAGCCAGGAAATCGATATACGTCCGCCCTGCCTCATCCTCCAAGACCGCGTTCCGCGCTGTAGCGAACATCGCGGGGAATCTCCTGCAATAGCTTCTGACGCCGGATTCGACCTCTGCGAAGATCTGAAAAGAGTCTTGGACGGCCGAAGTTTCCTCAAGCTCGACGACTGCGCAGACGGACATTGAACGCTCCTTGATTCGATTGGATTGACACCGCACGGCGTCCGGATTTTCCGCATCGCGCGCCGCTTGTGGGCACGACGCCCGTCCCGTTCAGAACTCCAGCTCCCTGCTGCAGAATAGACGCTCGCCCGGGATCCCCGCCTGCCTGCACTTGTCCAGGAACATGTCCGACTCCACCAACTGGATGCTGTCAGGCTCGTACTTCAGGCCCATCATGTACTGCAGCCAAGGCTCCTGCCCCATCGCATAGATGAAGACTCGAGGCGGCTGCACCTCGCTCAATACGTTCCAGGCGCGTTCGCAGTTGGCTCCCGACAGGCGCCGTGACTCGTTGTTCTTGCGGCTGACCGGTTTGCCGAGCAACGGTTCGTACAACCAGGCCAGCGGCGCACCGTGGCATTCCATTCCCAGGAACAGCGCGTCGATCCGGCCCACGCGACGCATCATGCGCTGGTAGAGCACGCCATCGACGCCATCTGAGTCGATCAGGAACATGAGTTTGCGGCCCTTGAGCGTCAGCGCAATGGCATGCTTGCTGTAGATGCTGAGATCCGCGTGCTCGCCGGTGAATGGCAGGCTGAGGATCTCTCCGTCCGGGATCTCGACACGCTCGAACGCATCCAGCACTTCGACGTCCTCGAATCCCAACGAGCGCAGCATGAGTTTCATGGACGGATCGGCGATATTGCCGCTGTTGTTCGAGGGCACGATCACCTTGCCGATCCGGTGTCGCAGCTGGATCAGCATTTCCGCGCAGAAGTGATCCTGGTGGGAATGCGTCAGCACCACATAGTCGATGAACTCGGGGAGGTCGTTGTAGGTAAACCGACCGTCGTCTTTCGTCTCGAATGCCACCATTGGGTCGAAAAGGACCGAGACCTGGCTGCTCTGAAACAGGACGCAGGCATGGCCGAAATAGCGCATGCGCACTTCGTCCCCGGCATAGTGGGCGGCTCCGTTCTTTGCCGGTGGTGTCGTAGTGAAGAACTCGGCGAAGGCCGGTGCGGCGTCGGCGCCCACCTCGAACAATGCCGCGATTTCCTGGAACGGCCTGGGCGTGGTGCGCATGCCCGCCAGCACGTCCATCCGCTTGTCGGAGAACTGCATTGCGACACGATAGGAATTCTTGTCGTCAAGGCGAGGCGTGCTCATGAAGAAGTGGCGGTCCTGCTCACCGATCAACTGCAGCAGGATCTCCTGTTTGCCGCCCATGCCTTCGTCGTAGACCAGATCCTCGAAGAGGCGCAGGCCCGGATGGTCGTTGGTGTCGTACAGGCACTCAACGAGACCGCGCAGTGATGGTGGCAGCTTGGAGTAGAAGCCGTTGAGCGAGAACCCGTTGGCTTCGGCCTGAAGCGTGGCACTGAAGTTCTTCAGATCCTCGGCGAAGGTCAAAAGGGGCGCGCACTGCTCCTGTGTCTGCGCCATCAACTGCTCGACCGCAGGGACATCTTCCACTGCCAGGCTGACGAACGGGCCACCGTACATTGCCGGATCGCTGCTCGCGGCCAGGTGCGCGGCGGGATTGGTCACGAACGATTGCATCAGCGGCAGCAGGCGGAACTTGAGGTTCATCGCCAGCTGCGCCGGGGCGATCAGGTACGGCCATGCGTACCAGCCCGATACCAGCGGCTCGATCTTTGTCCCGGATTTCAGAAAAACGGTATCAGTTGGAAGCATCGAATATCCCTATAGAGGTTCTACGCATGGAGACGCGGCAGCGGCCCGCTCAGGTGGAGGAAAGGTAAGCGAGCGTCTTACGTTCGCCCTTGAACGACTCGCGGCCATGCATCATCAGGACGTTGTCGATCATCAGCAGGTCGTTGCGCTGCCAATCGAACAGCAATTTGTTCCGGTTCAGGACCTTGCGCACCTGCGCAAGCACATCCTCCTCCATGGCCTCGCCATCGCCGTACTCGCACTCATGCGGGAGATTGCCCTTCCCCACCATCTGCTCGAACATGCCGCGAATGGCGGGATTCAATGCCGACGCATGCCATTGCTCGGCCTGGTTGAACCAGACCTCCTCGCCCGTGCGGGGATGCGTCGTGACGGCATCGCAGCGAGTGGAGACGCGCAACATGCCGTCGGCCGACCATGTGCAGACCGATCCCTGTTCGGCGGCGATCTTCTCCACCTGGGCACGGTCCTCGGTCTGGTAGGTCGCCTGCCAGCTCTTCCCGAACGGAATGTTCGGCTGAAAGTTGCGGATGTAGTTGATCTTCTTCTCTCGAAACTTGTCGGCGATGTCCTGCGGCAGCTGCTGCAGGATGTCACGACTGCTGGCAAGCGACGTCTGTCCGCCCGAAGCGGCCGGGATCAGGCTGTAGAAGAACAGGCGCGTCGGCCAGTCCGGCAGGTAGGACATCTCGTTGTGCAGCGAGATCACCTCGGTGGCCGGGTACTCGGTAGAGGTGAAGACATCTGCAACCACGCGATTGCGCGGCGAATCGCCACCCACGTAGCCGAACGGCTTGCCTCCCAGACGCTCGGCACAATTGTGGAAGTCCTGCGCACCCTTCAGATCGAAGCCGCGGAAGAGAATCCCGCCATGCTGCAACAGCAGCTCCTCAATTCTGGCGCTTTCATTTGCCAGGTAGCCCTGCAACGTGTCCAGGCTGGCGTCCGCCTCTGGCGTGACGACCACCGGGTGGTGGTCCGAGGTCGAGAACAGGGAACTCACTTTCATAAAACCGGTCTCCATGCGGTGTGATGCGATGTACGGGCGCGCGCCGATGCCGATGCGGCAAGTGAAACATGCGGTGTTGGTCTGGCTAGAGCATGCGTGGGTGGCCAGTAATGGCGGCATGCGCGCTGCGCGCTGGGTCTGCGGTGGTTGGACTGCGCGCAGGCAACTGCTCAATCATGCCTTCCAACTCGCTGTTGAGGTGATCGAGCACGGCACTGCGCTGTGTGTTGATAAAGAAGTGGCCGTCGTCGAACCACGTGGTACGGCAAGCGGCGGATGTCTCCTTCGCCCATCCCTCGACCTGACCGTGGCCCTTGTTGTCGTCTTGCCGGCCGGCGTAGACACTGAGCGGAACCTGCAACAAAGGGCCTGGCCGATAGGCGTAGTCCTCGGCCAGGGTGAAGTCGGCGCGGATTGCCGGCAGCATGAGCGACATCAGTTCGCGACTTTCCAGCACCTCGGCAGGTGTTCCGTTGTAGTGACGCAATTCCTCGATGAAGTCGGCATCCGACAGCTGCCGCAACTGCCTGGATGGGCTACGGAACCGCGGCGCCTGACATCCCGAGGCAAACAGGTGTCGCGGGCCTGCAATCCCGTGCAGACGCAGATAGCGCGCGAGTTCGAATGCGATCAGCGCTCCGACGCTATGGCCGAAGAAGGCGAATGGCAAGCTGCCCTGCTGTGTGATCGCCGGCGCCATCGCCCTGAGCAAGGTCTGCATCGAAGCGATCGGGGCTTCCGCGATGCGTGCGCCCCGTCCAGGGAGCTGCAGCGCGCAGATCTCGACAGACGGATGCAACGCGGGGCGCCACGCAGCGAAATTGAAGGCGCTTCCGCCTGCGTAGGCGAAGCAGAAAAGTCGCATCCGCGGCGGTGCGGCGGTCATGTGGACGATCCAGGGGGTATGGTGCATGACGTCAAACTCCCTCAGGGGCGGCCGCCCGTGTAGAGGCTGCCACGTGGAGGTACGTGCGGTCCTGCGGCTTACTGCCATCTCCCAAAGCGTCCTCGATCGCGGCGGCGATGCACTGCACGTGGGGGTCTCTCATCAGACCGTAGTGATCCGTCTCGAGGTAATGGCTCCTGCCCTCACTGGTCCACGGCTCGGCAGCGCGCATTGGCGAGCCTATCGGAGCGACGGCGTCCTGGCGCATCGCCCAGAATGTCTGCACAGGGGCCGGCACGGGGCTAGGACGGTAGCCTGCGAGCAACCGCAGGTGTCCATGGGTGACAGGCACTTGCGCCTTGAAATGGGAGAAGGCAGCGGCATCGAGGTCCGGCGTCAGCCATTGACTCAGCAATGGCTCCGCGTCGGAAAACGTCATCTGCAACAGCGCGGCGACTTCACTGGAGCCGGGCATTGCGTGCTCCTGGGCGCCCTGCTTCCAGGAGTACCCGCTTCCACGCAGTTCCACCAGTGCGGCCTTGAGCAGCAGAGCATCGTCATCCAGGCCCGCATCGTCGACGTTGGAGCGAGAGTCGACAAGGACGAGGTACTCGATCTCCTCGCCCTCCTCGATCAACTGCGCTGCCACCGCTGCCGCAATGACGCCGCCCGTCGACCACCCCAACAGGCGGTAAGGCCCCAACGGCTGCGCGATGCGGATGGCCTGTGCGTATGCATGCGCCATTTCCGCGATGGTCGCAAATTTGTGCGCGGACCCGTTCGTTTCCTGTGCCTGGATGCCGTGAACCGGAATTCGTGGTGCCAGGTGCCGCGCCAGTGCCCGATAGAAGAACACCTGTCCGCCGACTGGATGCAGGCAGAACAGCGGCCTGTCTTCGCCCGCGCTTTGCAGCGGCACCAGGACTGCCTGCGTTCGGCAGCCGGTCTCGACCACTGCAGCAAGGTCGCAAAGGCGCGAAGCCGAGAATATCGCCGCGATCGGCAGGTCCGCGCCGAAGCGCGTCCTTAGCGCATGCATCAGCTTGATCGCAAGCAGGGAATGTCCTCCCAATTCGAAGAAGTCGTCCTGCCGCCCCACCCTCTCCAGGTTCAACAGCTCCTGCCACAGCGCGGCGATCGCCTGCTCCATCTCCCCCGCCGGCGCTTCGTACGCTCGGCTGGCCACGGCCGCCTGGTTCGGTGCCGGCAGCGCCGCGCGGTCCAGTTTGCCGTTGGGCGTCAGCGGCAAGGTCTCCAACATCACGAACGCGCTGGGCACCATGTACTCGGGCAGCGCCTGCGACAGCGTCTGGCGCATCTCGGGCACACCCAAGGCATGGCCCTGCTGCGGCACTACATAAGCCACCAGCCGCTTGTCGCCCGGCACCTCTTCGCGTGCCAGCACCACTGCCTCGCGTACGCCCGCACACGCCGCCAACCGCGCCTCGATCTCCCCCAGCTCGATGCGGAACCCGCGCACCTTCACCTGGAAATCGTTGCGTCCCAGATACTCGATGTTGCCGTCCGGCCGCCAGCGCCCCAGATCGCCGGTGCGGTACATGCGGGCGTCGGGATCGGAGACGAACGGATCGGCCAGGAAACGCTCGGCGGTCAGCTCCGGGCGGTTCAAGTAGCCGCGGGCCACACCAGCACCGCCGATGTACAGCTCACCGATCACCCCGATCGGCACCGGCTGACCCTGCGCATCCAGCACGTACACCTGGGTGTTGGCGATCGGCTTGCCGATATGGCCAACGAACCCGGTCTCCCGCGTCATCGCCGTCCAGGTCGAGTAGGTCGTCGTCTCCGAAGGACCGTACAGGTTCGCCACCACCTGCGCCTGGCTTGTCGCGAACACCCGCTCCACCAGCGCTCGCTTCAGCGGCTCGCCGGCCAGGTTCACCGTCGTCACCGAGGCCGGCAGGTCCGCACCGTCCAGCACCGCGGCCATCGCCGAGGGCACCGTGTTGACCAGCGTCGTCCCGTCCAGGGCCTGCCCCGCCGACACCAGGTCCGCAACCAGCCGCACAGTGCGGCCGCTGCTCAGCGGCACGAACAGCTCGAACACGGCCAGGTCGAAATTGATCGACGTCGACAGCAGTGTCGTGGCCAACTGCGCGGTGCTGAAGCTGGCCTGCGCCCAGGCCACCAGATTGACGGCGTTGGCATGCGTGAGCATCACCCCCTTGGGCCGCCCGGTGGAGCCGGAGGTGTAGATCACGTAGGCAAGCTGCCGTGCACTCAGGCCAGCCACGACCGGATCGTGTGCCGGCTGGAGGGCCAGCGCAGGATCGTCCACGATCACCTGAGCCACGCCCGCCGTTGGATCCAGGTGCTGGACCTTCTCGGCCAGCGCTGCCTGCGTCAGCAGCGCCACCGGCTCGGCATCGGCAAGCATGTAGGCCAGCCGCTCGGCCGGATACGCCGGGTCCAGCGGCACGTAGGCACCGCCGGCCTTGAGGATCGCCAGGATCCCCACCACCATCTCCACGCTGCGCGGCAGGCAGATCGCCACGCGCGTATCCGGCTGCACGCCCAGCGCGATCAGGCGATGCGCCAGCTGGTTGGCACGGGCGTTCAATGCACCGTAGCTCAGCTGTTGGTCGCCGCAGGCCAGGGCCAACGCCTGTGGCTGCCGCGACGCCTGTGCCTGGAACAAGGCGTGGATCGGCGTGTCCTGTGGCACATCCATCCGCGTCGCATTGAACGTGTGCAGTACCTGTTCGCGTTCGTCCGCCGACAACAACGGCAGGCGCGAGACGGCTTGCGTATCGTCGGCCACCATCGCCGCCAGCAGCGTCTGCCACTGGCCCAGCAGCCGCTCCATGCGCCCCGGCTCGAACAGGTCGGCCGCATACACCAGCCCACCGACCAGTCCATCCGGCGTCTCGCTCAGCGCCAGCGACAGGTCGAACTGCGCGCTGGGCGTGCCCGTCTCCAACGCGGCCAGGGTCAGGCCGGGGAGCTGCAACGCCCCCTCACCGGGCGTGTTGTTCAAGCTCAGCATCGCCTGGAACACCGGGCTGTGGCTGAGGCTGCGCACCGGCTGTACCGCTTCGACCACCTGCTCGAACGGCAGGTCCTGGTGCGCATAGGCGCCCAGCAGTGTGCTGCGTACCTGCGCCAGCAGTTGCGCCACGCTCGGGTCCCCGTCCAGGTCCACGCGCAAGGCCAGGGTGTTGACGAAGAAGCCGATCAACGGTTCGATCTCGGCACGTTGCCGGTTCGCCACCGGGCTGCCGATCACCACCTGGTGCTGGCCGCTCAGTCGCCCCAGCAGCACCGACCAGCTTGCCAGCAGCGTCATGAACAGCGTGGTGCCGTGCTGCTGCGACAGCCGCTGCAGCTGGGCACTGAGCGCCGGGGGGACCCGCACCGCCACACGGGCGCCCCGGTAGCGTTGCACCGCCGGCCGCGGGTGGTCGGTCGGCAGTTCCAGCAACGCGGGCGCGCCCGACAGGTGGCAACGCCAGAACTCGATCTGTTCCTGCAGGACATCGCCCTGCAACCACTGCCGCTGCCAGGCCGCATAGTCGGCGTACTG
>NZ_JACHOK010000005.1:0-291792 GCF_014199855.1 Xanthomonas sp. F1
AGGGTGTTGACGAAGAAGCCGATCAACGGTTCGATCTCGGCACGTTGCCGGTTCGCCACCGGGCTGCCGATCACCACCTGGTGCTGGCCGCTCAGCCGCCCCAGCAGCGCCGACCAGCTCGCCAGCAGCGTCATGAACAGCGTGGTGCCGTGCTGCTGCGACAACCGCTGCAGCTGGGCACTGAGCGCTGGCGGGACCCGTACCGCCACGCGGGCGCCCCGGTAGCGTTGCACCGCCGGCCGCGGGTGGTCGGTTGGCAGTTCCAGTAGCGCTGGCGCGCCCTGCAACTGGTCCTTCCAGAACGCCCGTTGTTCGTCCAGCACAGTTCCCTGCAACCAGCGCCGCTGCCAGGCCGCATAGTCCGCATACTGCACCGGCAGTGCCGGCAAGGGATCCGGCGCGCCGCTACGGAAGGCGGCGTACAACGCGCTGACCTCGCGCACCAGCACCCCGATCGACCAGCCATCGGAGACGATGTGGTGCTGGGTCACCAGCAGCAAGTGCTCCTGCGCGGACAAGGCCAACAGGCGGCCGCGGATCAGCGGGCCCCGCGCCAGGTCGAACGGTGCGCCTGCCTCGGCTAGGCGCAGTTCGGTGACCGCCGCCTCCTGCTCGGATGCTGGCAAAGGGCGAAGGTCGTGCGTAGTCAATACAAAGCCGCTGTCGGGCGGTGCGATCACCTGACGCGGTTCGCCCTCCACGCTGACGAAGGTGGTGCGCAGGCTCTCGTGCCGTGCCACCACCCGGTCCAGGCTCGCCTGCAGCGCCACAGGATCCAGGGTGCCCGTCAGCCGCAGCGCCGCCGGAATGTGATACGCCGCGCCCGCGGCATGATCCAGTTGATCCAGGAACCACAACCGCTGTTGCGCCCACGACAGCGGCAACACCCCGTCCCGCTCCACCGGCACGATCGCCTCCTGCGTCGTGGCCCCCGCCGCGGCCACGCGTGCAGCCAAGGCAGTCAGCACCGGATGGGCGAAGACCTCGCGCAATGCCAGTTCCACCCCCAGCGTCGCACGCACCCGGGTCACCAGCCGCACCGCCAGCAACGAGTGCCCGCCCAGTTCGAAGAAATGGTCCTGCCGCCCCACCCGCTCCAGGTTCAACAGCTCCTGCCACAGCGCGGCGATCGCCTGCTCCACCTCCCCCGCCGGCGCCTCGTAGGCGCGGCTGGCCACGGCCGCCTGGTCCGGTGCCGGCAGCGCCGCGCGGTCAAGTTTGCCGTTGGGCGTCAGCGGCAAGGTCTCCAACATCACGAACGCGCTGGGTACCATGTACTCGGGCAAGGCTTGCGATAGCGCATCGCGCAGCGACGCCACCGCCAACGCACTGCCGACGTCAGGCACCACATAGGCCACCAGCCGCTTGTCGCCCGGCACCTCTTCGCGTGCCAGCACCACTGCCTCGCGTACGCCCGCACACGCCGCCAACCGCGTCTCGATCTCCCCCAGCTCGATGCGGAACCCGCGCACCTTCACCTGGAAATCGTTGCGCCCCAGATACTCGATGTTGCCGTCCGGTCGCCAGCGCCCCAGATCGCCGGTGCGGTAAATGCGGGCGTCGGGATCGGAGACGAACGGATCGGCCAGGAAACGCTCGGCGGTCAGCTCCGGGCGGTTCAGGTAGCCGCGGGCCACACCGGCACCGCCGATGTACAGCTCACCGATCACCCCGATCGGTACCGGCTGACCCTGCGCATCCAGCACGTACACCTGGGTGTTGGCGATCGGCTTGCCGATATGGCCAACGAACCCGGTCTCCCGCGTCATTGCCGTCCAGGTCGAGTAGGTCGTCGTCTCCGAAGGACCGTACAGGTTCGCCACCACCTGCGCCTGGCTTGTCGCGAACACCCGCTCCACCAGCGCTCGCTTCAGCGGCTCGCCGGCCAGGTTCACCGTCGTCACCGAGGCCGGCAGGTCCGCACCGTCCAGCACCGCGGCCATCGCCGAGGGCACCGTGTTGACCAGCGTCGTCCCGTCCAGGGCCTGCCCCGCCGACACCAGGTCCGCAACCAGCCGCACGGTGCGGCCGCTGCTCAGCGGCACGAACAGCTCGAACACGGCCAGGTCGAAATTGATCGACGTCGACAGCAGTGTCGTGGCCAATTGCGCGGTGCTGAAGCTGGCCTGCGCCCAGGCCACCAGATTGACGGCGTTGGCATGCGTGAGCATCACCCCCTTGGGCCGTCCGGTGGAGCCGGAGGTGTAGATCACGTAGGCAAGATGCCGTGCACTCAAGCCAGCCACGACCGGATCGTGTGCCGGCTGGAGGGCCAGCGCAGGATCGTCGTCCACGGCCACGATTGCCACGGCCGTCTCGTCACCGCCAAGAGTACGCACCGTCTCCACCAACCGCGCCTGCGTCAGCAGCGCCACCGGCTCGGCATCGGCAAGCATGTAGGCCAGCCGCTCGGCTGGATACGCCGGGTCCAGCGGCACATAGGCACCACCGGCCTTGAGGATCGCCAGGATCCCCACCACCATCTCCACGCTGCGCGGCAGGCAGATCGCCACGCGCGTATCCGGCTGCACACCCAGTGCGATCAGCCGATGCGCCAGCTGGTTGGCACGGGCGTTCAATGCACCGTAGCTCAGCTGTTGGTCGCCGCAGGCCAGGGCCAACGCCTGCGGCTGCCGCGACGCCTGTGCCTGGAACAAGGCGTGGATCGGCGTGTCCTGCGGCACATCCATCCGCGTCGCATTGAACGTGTGCAGTACCTGTTCGCGTTCGTCCGCCGACAACAACGGCAGGCGCGAGACGGCTTGCGCGTCATCGGCCACCATCCCCTGCAGAAGCATCAGCCATGCATTGCCAAGACGCGCCACCGTCTGCTGGTCGAACACACCATGGTCGAACTTGAATGCGCATCGGATGCCCTGCTCCAGCTCGATCACCTCAAGCAAGAGCGGAATACCATGGTGTGCTCCACTGCGGCATGCTGGATAGGCACTGAGGCCGACGCCACCCCATGCGACCAGTTCCCGACCATGCGTGCCATCCCACAGACGACGCAGGCCGCCGCCGTGTCTGGCATTCTGGAACACGAACATGGTCTGGTAGAAAGGGTGCTGACCTGTCATCCGCGCAGGCTGCAGCTCCTCGACCAGCGATGTGAAGGGATACTCCTGGTTCTTCATCCCGCGCAGCGCGGTCGTGCGCACCGTGTGCAACACGTCCGCCAGACTCGCCGCGTTCTGGAACACGGTGCGCAGCACCACCGGATTGACGAAATCGCCCACCACCGCATCCCATTCCGACCGGGTGCGCCCCGGCATGGGCGACCCGACCGAAATGTCGTCCTGACCGCTGTGACGATGCAACAGAATCATGTAGGCAGCCAGAAGCGTGGTGTACAACGTGCTCCCGTGGCGACGCCCAAGTGCGTGCAGGTCAAGCGCCAACGATAGCGGAATCGTCAACGCGACCTCATCGAACCGACCCGACGCCTGTGACGCCGGCCGGTCCGCTGGCAACGGCAAGTTCTGCGCCGCGCCCTGCAACGCTGCATGCCAATAGTGCCGCTGCGCTTGCGCTTGCGCGCTCTGCAACCATTGCGCCTGCCAATGAACATAGTCCTCGTAGCCGACCTTGGCATCCGCCTCATCGGCCACGGTCTTTCCGCCAAGCAACGTGCCCAGCTCGTCCAGCAAGCGCCAATAGGACCAGCCATCGACCGCAATGTGGTCGAACGCCAGCATCAGGATCTGCGTGTCGTCGTCGCGGCGATACAGCCCGGCCCGAATCGGGGGACACCGGAACAGATCGAAGGGTTCGATCGCATCGTTGCGCACGCGGCGCAACAGCGCGTCAGGAGCGATGGCAGCGGTATCGTCGAGGATCAGCGGCACGTCCGCGGACAGGGACACGGACTGTTCGACTTCGCCGGCATTATCCCGAAACCGGAGACGCAACATCGGGTGGCGTCGGACAAGCGCCTGCAACGCAGGCAACAAACAGTCGGCTGCCAGTGCGCCATGTACAACGGCTGCGAACGCATTGTTGTGTTCACCACGGGCATCTGGCGCCAGGCGGTACAGGAACCAACGGCTGCGTTGCGCAGCCGACAGCGGCATCCATGGTCCAGCCTGAGCATCCAGCTTCATGCCTCGATCCTTCGTTGGTGATCCACAGGCGAGGGCGTGGCATCAAGCGCGCCAAACCGCGAATCCAGGAATTGCGCGAGCGCGTGGATGCTGGGGTGGTCGAACAGCCATTCGAGATCGACCTCGACGCCGAGCGCGTCCTCGAGCTTTCGCGTCAGGCGCAGGCCGATCAAGGAATCCACGCCCTGCTCGGCGAAAGTCCGGGTCGCCGAGATCTGCGCCGCATCGACCTCCAGCACTTCCGACAATGCCTCTTTCAGCCACAACTCGCGCGCGCTCATCGATCACAGCTCCTCAGCCCTGAGAAAAACCGCCAACGCCACCATCAACGTGACAACAGCAACTCCCTTGAGACGCACCTGCATGGCCGCGCGGCAAGCGGCAGGTCGACCACCCGCTCAATGCACCGCAGCACGCTCCAGACCACCGGACAGGTAGTCCATCCGACACTGCGACCGGCGCACCTTGCCGCTGGAAGTGCGTGGCAACGCGCCAGGCTTGATCAACACGATGTCGGCGACAGGCAGCCCATACTCGGCATTGACGGAAGCGCGCATCGCGCCCAGCACCCCGGGCCAGTCGGGATGGCGCCGTAACCATTCACGCTTGAGTTCAAACACCACCACCAACCGTTCGCCGTGCTGGTCGCCGATGGCGAAAGCGGCACCCCCTGCCTGGCGCAAGGCTTCATGACTCTCCTCGCACCTGTCCTCGATATCCTGCGGTGCGTACTTCCTGCCATTGACGATGATCAGGTCCTTGATCCGTCCGGTCACGTACAACTGACCATCCAGCATGAAGCCGAGATCGCCGGTACGCAGATGCCCAGGTCCTGCTCCATCGATCTGCGCATGGAACACGCGCTGGCTCAGCTCAGGGCGCATCCAGTAGCCATGGGCCACGCTGCGTCCTCGGACCCAGATCTCGCCGCTCTCGCCGTCAGCAACCCGCGAGGAAGTGTCCGGATCAACGATCTCCACATGGGTGTTGCCGCGGGCAGCGCCGCAGCCGACGACGTCCACTCCAGCGTACGAGCGGGTCGTCGGCACAGCACCGACGTCGGCCCCGGTGATGAACAGCGTCGATTCGGCCATGCCATAGCACGGATAGAACGCCTCTGCACGCAAACCGTGGGCGGCGAAGCGCTGCGTGAATCGCTCGATGACGGAAGCCCGAATGGGCTCTGCGCCGCAGAACGCAACACGCCAGGAAGACAAATCGATCTCCGCGATCGCCTCGTCCTTGACCGAGCGAGTCGCCAGATCGTACATGAAGTTCGGACCGCCACTGACCGTCATGCGGAACTCTGAAATGACACGTAGCCAGCGTTCTGGATACTGCACGAATTCCGTAGGCGACAAGAAGCCGGCCGAGCAGCCCGAGTACATGAATTGCAAAACGCCCCCGACCAGTCCCATGTCGTGAAACAACGGAAGCGCAGTAAATAACCTGGAATGCTCCGTGATTTGCATTCCATCTTGAATCGAGGCGCAATTGTCTACGAGATTTCCGTGGGTCACGACCACGCCCTTTGGATCTCCCGTCGAGCCGGAGGTGTATTGAAGAAACGCGGGCGTCGACGCATCCACCAGCCCCGGCGTCCACTGTGCAGCGCACATGGCGTCGGCGCACGCGTCTGCATGCTCGCGCATATCAATTCTCAGCAACGCCCCGGTCCCCGATACCAATTCCGCCTGCATGAACTCGGCGGAATCGAAGATCATCGCATGCGCGCCGGCGTCGTGGACGATGATTTGTAGACGATTTTGAGAATTCTGCCGGCGCGGCGGTGACGCAGGCACGGCGACCACCCCCGCCAACAGGCACGCGTAGAATGCCACGACGAAATGTTGCTGCGACTTGCAGACCAACAGAGCGCGCTGCTGCGCGAGACCCAGCGCCTGTAGCTGCTGCGCCAGTGCTGCCGCGCGCCGCCATAACGCCGCAAACGTCATGACTTCATGATCCAGCGCGGGACCTCGAAAAAAACGGCAGGCGACGTCGTCGGGGGTGGTACGGGCACGATGCGCCATGATCTCGGGAAAGCTCTGCAAACCCATCCCCTCCTTGAGAAAGTTCAGATTCCCTGGCACGAAGCCAGCCGTATCGAAGGACGTCAGCGTCTGCACGCTGATCGGCGACATTGCAAATGGCTGAACGATGTTTCCCCTAGCGGCGGCCTGCAGAACATCGAGAGGCCAACCATCTCCCCGATTTACTCTTCCACCGATATCTTGCTTCGTCAAGCCTGCAGCGTGTATATAACCGCGACGGAACTACAGGGACGAACCGGAAGATGCCACGCTCTGCATGTTGCCCTTCGAGATGGACTTCACACTTGACGTTCCCTCCCGATGAGCTCGGGCGCGCCGTTCCATTGGCTCCCCATGCACCAGGCCCAGGTGCTGCCCGCCCCCGGGCATGGCGCAAAGAATCCACACGTGTTCCAAACAACGTGCCGCCTGTCGGATTGCAAACCGATCGAAGGGCAGCAACCGCATCACGGCGACACGCATCCTCGAACCGCGCCGCGTGATGCCGCGGACATCGTTTCCTCTGACGACACGCCTGCTGGCGCTTGTCGTGCTGCCGTTGCTACTCGGCGGTGCGTGGCTGTTCGTCTCGCTGCGGGCGAGCCTCCCTCCCGAAGGTGAGCTTCGCCTCGAGTATGGATCCTCCGCGCCGGTGACGATCACGCGCGACCCCAACGGCGTGCCGCACATCCGCGCAGCAAGTGACACGGATGCGTTCTTCGCCGTGGGCTACGCGCATGCGCAGGATCGTTTGTGGCAAATGGAGCTGCAACGCCGCATGGCGCGCGGACGCCTGAGTGAAATCTTCGGCAAGGAAAGCATCGAGACGGATGTTTGGTTTCGTACGCTGGGATTGTACGAATCGGCCGGATCGGCATGGCCCGCGCTCAGTCCGCAAGCGCAGCGATCTCTGACAGCTTACGCAGCCGGGGTCAATGCATGGATTGCAGAGAAGCATCCACTACCGGCCGAATTCCGCATGCTGGGCATCGCGCCCGAGCGTTGGACCGAACTGGACTCACTTGCCTGGATCAAGGTGTTCGCGCTCGACCTCGGCGGAAACTTTCGCCGCGAGATCGAGCGCTACATTGCCAGCCAGGCATTGACGAACACACAACTTGCTGCTTTTTTTCCGTCCTATCCTGCGGATGCGCCGACCACGGTGACCACGACGGGCGATCCGCAGCGCCTGGCGGCGCTCGCCACGTTCCAACATCACTTGGAAGGCGCGTACGCACTCGGCGGACGCAACGTCGGCAGCAATGCGTGGGTCGTCGCTGGTCGGCATACGAAGAACGGCATGGCCCTACTCGCCAACGATCCACATTTGGGACTGCAGATCCCCTCGCTCTGGTATGCGATCAGCGTCGACGCGCCGACCTACAAGGTGTCCGGCATGAGCTTGGTGGGACTGCCGGTGGCCGTGCTTGGACGAAACGCGCATATCGCATGGGGCGGTACCAACATGATGGCCGATGCGCAGGATCTGTTCTTCGAAAGGCCCGACCAGGCGGGGGAAGGCTACGAAGTGGATGGCCGGTGGCAGCCTTTCCGCACGCGTACCGAGACGCTGCATGTTCGCGCAGACTTTCCGCAGCAGCTACGCAAGCAGTATGCGCCAGTGACCTTCAAGGTGCGCGAGACGCGACATGGCCCGATCATCAGCGACTACTACGGGGTATTCGATCAGCCGGTGGCATTGCGCTGGACCGCGCTCGACCCGGGCGACACCAGCTACGAAGCGTTCTTTCGGCTCAACTACGCCACCGACTGGACAAGCTTCAAGGCGGCGCTCGCGCACCATGTCGCGCCTGCCATGAACCTCCTTTACATCGATCGCGACGGCAACATCGGCTATCTGGGTGCAGGACGCATTCCGATCCGCAAGCAAGGCCAAGGAACGCTGCCCTCCCCCGGCTGGGACAGTGCAAACGATTGGTCCGGACAGGTGCCTGCCGCCGCTTGGCCACAGAGCTACAATCCGCCGTCCGGTTACATCGTCAACGCCAACAACAAGGTCACGCGCGACGATTACCCCTATCTGATCTCCTACGATTGGGCGTCTCCTGCGCGCGCGCGCCGAATCGAGCAACTGCTGCGGCAGCGCATCGACACCGGGCAACGGTTGACAGTCGACGACATGCAACGCATTCAGGCGGACACCACCGACCTGGAGGCGGGCGAACTGATGGACGAACTCAGGCACCGGCTGCCACGCGGAGAGCACGGTGCCCAGGCGTCCGCGTATCTGGCGTCCTGGAACGGCGACATGCGCGGCGACAGCCAGGGCGCCGCGATATTCACCGTCTGGATGCGGCATTTCCGCCAACGCGTCTTCAGCTCGGCGCTGCGCGGGTCTTGGAACACCCCTCAGGCCTCGAAGATTCTGCGCAACCTGCAGGACGACGTCTCGTTGGCCTACCTGCGCGAGATGTTGCATCGCAAGGATCCGCTGTGGTGCGACAACCGCATTACGCACGGCCGCGAAACCTGCGACGCCCAGCTCGCCGCCGCGCAAAACAGCGCACTCTGGGAGCTGCACAAGCTGAAGGGCGACTGGAGCATGTCCAGCTGGCGCTGGAGCGGCATCCAGCAAACAGTCTACGCGCACCTGCCCTTCAGCCAGTCCAAGCCGCTACGCAGGCTGTTCGAGCGCCGCGTGGCGAACGGCGGCTCGGAGAACACGATCAACGTCGCCGGAGCGAGCTTCGCCGGCGCCGAAGGCTACCTGCAGAAGTTCGGAGCAGGTTTCAGGCAGGTCATCGCCTTACGCGGTCAACACGCCGAGCATTACTACATGAACTCGACGGGCCAGTCCGGGAACGTGCTCAGCCCGCATTACGACGACATGGTCGAGCCGTTTCGCGACGTGCGTTACTACAGATTGGATAGCACTTTCGACAAGAGGCGAGCTACCGTCGGGCCCTGAGCGGGTACGCCAGGACGTCGACCGCTCCGAGGAACCGCGTCATGAACATGTTCGCCGAGTTTTCCCGAAAGGCGCCAAACAAGGTGTTCCTATCGATCGTGCTGGGCGGCCTCTCCGGCGTCTGCTACTCGCTGCTGATTCCTTTGATCATGAGCGTGCTGAAGCCCGGCGATACCCGCCTGGACGAGATCGCGACCGCGCCGACTCGCGTGCTATCGCTGGAGATCGCCAATGCGCCGTTCGCAATGATTTTCATCGTTGCATGCTTCTTCATCCTCGTCAGCAGGACGCTGTCGCAAGTGATGCTCAGCCGGGTCGCCATCGACGTTGCGTCGCAGCTGCGGACCGGCCTGTATCGGCAGATCGCCGGCGCGCCACTTTCTGCACTTGAGCGGATTGGGTCAGCGCGTCTTCTCACCGCGCTGACCACTGACGTGCCCCGCATCGTCCTGGGCGCACGCATACTTCCCGACTTGCTGATCAACATGGTCACTCTGATCGGCATGCTCGGCTTCCTGTTGATTCTCAACTCCGACGTATTTTGGTTCGTGCTGGGATGCATCGCATTCGGCGTGCTGACCTACCAAGTGCCGATGATGATCGGCCGCCGCTACTTCATCCGTGCGCGCCGAGGGTTCGATGGCCTACAGGAGTCGATCAATGGCTTGTTGCGCGGCATCAAGGAACTCAAACTCAACGACCGCAAGCGCGAGGCGTACTTCAACGCCGTACTGATGACCTACGAGGGCGAAGTGCAGCGCAACGAGAAGGCCGGCCACACCATCGTGCGGACTGCGAGCAACTACGGCGACCTGCTCAGCTTCTTCGTTATCGGATCGATCATTTTCGTCTTCGTCAACTACCGCGTGGTCAGCAATCAGGAACTCGTCGGCGTCATCATGGCGCTGCTTTACGTGACCGGACCAGTCTCGGCCATCCTGAACTACGTACCGCAGCTGGCCATCTCGCGCGTATCCATGCAGCGCGTGGCCAAACTGTTCGGCGACATCCCGGGCGAGGACATCGGACCAAGCCAGGAGGCGCCGCGGGCGTGGAGCAGCGTACGCTTCGAAGACGTGCGTTATCACTACGACGGCACCGGCAAGGACTTCGCGGTCGGCCCATTGGACCTGGAGTTTCGCAAGGGCGAAATTTCCTTCATCGTCGGCGGAAATGGCTCGGGTAAATCGACGCTCGGCAAACTATTGACGCTTCACTACCGTGCCGATGGCGGAACCATCTACTTCGGCGATCATGCGATCACCAGCGCATCCATCGGCACGTATCGGCAAGCCATCGGGGCGATCTACTCGGACTACTACCTGTTCGATCAGATTCTCGGTGTTGCCGACGAGGGACTCGCGGAGATGGTCGAACACTACCTGCGCGCGCTTCAACTGAACGGCAAGGTCACCTATGCACAGGGCAAGTTTTCCAGTCTTTCGTTGTCAGACGGACAGCGCCGACGCATGGCCTTGCTGGTGGCGATGATCGACGACAAGGAACTGTACCTGTTCGACGAATGGGCAGCCGATCAGGACCCATCATTCAAGTCGGTTTTCTACGACGAGATACTTCCGGCGTTGAAGGCAAAGGGCAAGGCGATCGTGGTCATTACCCACGACGATCGCTACTTCCATCTCGCAGACCAGGTCATCGTGCTCGGCGAAGGACGGGTCAACAGCGTTGACCGTCGGCACGCGCAAGCCACCGACGCCGAGGCATCACGAGTGCCAGCGATGCCGTTGGCGGGTACCGTCGTCGATCCTGCATCTTGACACTGATCGGACACGCTCATCTTCAGTGAGACATCCGACACTGGGCCACACAGAATTCCGTCTCCTGAGCCAGCGCCTGGCAGGAGACCATGGCTTGACCCGCCCTCGCGCACCTCCAGCATCCGCTCAGATCGAACGTGTGGCCGCCGCTGGCGGAATCGAAGCAGCCTGGCGCGCAGGCACCAGCACCGCCAGCTGACCCATCAGCCAAAGCACAATCGCGCCGATCGGCAGATAGCCAAGGGGCAGACGCGGCAACTCGTACTTGCTCATCAGCAGGTAGTTGATGGCATAAGCAAGGAACATCCCGAGCACGATGCCGACCGTGGACAGAAGGAAGTTCTCCGTCTGGAAATAGCGCAGGATCTGTTTACGGGTCGCGCCGAGTGCGCGCCTGACACCGATCTGGCGCGTGCGTTGCTGCACCCAGAAACTGGCAAGCCCAATGATGCCGAGCGCGGTAATCACCAACAGCGCCGCGCAGACGGTCACCAGCAGCCAGGCCATTTCGCGGTCCTGTTGGTAGTAGTTGTCACGCATCTCCTGCACGGTATCCTGCTTGAGGATGATCCGGCTCGGATCGATCCGTTTCAGCACGTCCACGGCGCGTTGCAGCACCTCGGCACGGCGCGAAGGATCATCGACGCGTAGCAAATAGGTGGGGAACCCCCCCTCCACCGGCAGCATGATGGCGTACTCGTAAGAGGACGGATCGTTGAAACCATGCGGCTGCACCAAGTGCTCGACCACGCCGACGACCTTGATGGGCGCGTCGTTCCACGCGTAGAAGGATTTCCCGAGGGGATCCTGATCGGGGAACAGTTTATTGGCCATCGCTCGCGTGATGATCGCCGACGGAATGCCGACGTTGCTGTTGGGGGCGTCGAGCGCGCTCCATTCGATGAACTCGTCGGGCAGGAAGCGGCGTCCCGCGACCAGATTCAATCCCATGGCGTCCAGCAATTGCTTGTCGCCGATGTAATAGGCAGTCTCGAACAAAGGGGATTGGTCGGGCGTCAACTTGACGTCCAGGCTCCTACCCAGCAACCCCAGAGGCACGGAGTTCGAGACTGCCGCAATCTTGACGCCTGGCAATGCGCGCAAGGCAGCGAGGTCTTCCTTGGCACGCGCGCTTGCCTGATCGTCATTCCCGCTCTTGGCCAACTGGATGCGCACCAGTTCGCCCTCCGCCAGGCCTGTCTTGCGGTCCATCAATTGCAAACGACTGTGGATCAAAAACACCGCATTGCACAGAATCGCGCAGCTGACAGCGATCTCCAGCACGATCAGCATCGCAGCCGTCTTGTGCCGGCGTAGTGCCGAGAAAATGGGGCGGATGTCCATGAAGTTCCTCGGTGATGGCGTGCTCCCAAAATTGGCCAGGAGCTGGATCTGGTTGCGTCGGGCCCTTCGCCCGATACTCTGCTGGCCGCCAGGCGGCTAGTCGGTCTTGAGTTGGATTGCCGGCGCGATCTGACAGGCGCAGAACGCGGGCAACAAGCCAGCCAGGACGCTCGTACCGATGGCGAGCACGAAGGTGACAATCAGCATGGCGGGGTCCAGCTGCGCCAACTCCGCGTAACTGGCCGAGCGCTGGCGCACGGCCCATAGGCCGAGCAGCGCGAATCCCAGGCCGAGCGCGCCGCCGGCCAGCCCAATCACGCCTGCTTCCACCAGGTACTGACCGAAGATCGTGCGATGCGAGGCGCCAAGCGCCCGTCGCACCGCGATCTCGCTCGATCGGCGAAGAAACTTCGCCAGCAGCAGACCACTGGTATTGAGCAAACACACGACCAGGAAGCCGAAGGCCAGCCAGACCTGCAGACGTACATCGCTCGGCACCACCTTCTTGTAGTCGAGCCACTCCATCAGACTACGCAGTCTTATGTTGGTCGGCCGCTGGTAGCGGCCGGCGGCCCGCTGTTGGTTGGAGTAATTGGTGAGGTACTGCTTATAGGCCGCCACCTTTTCTGGCGAGTCGAGCTGGACCCAGTACTGCAGCCAGGCACATGGCGCATTGACCCCCGTCGTACCTTCCGGATCCTCTTCCAAGTCGTCCGCTCCCCAACAGTGCATGCGGCCCGATGCGTCCATCTTGAGGTCGCGCGACGTCGAGAAGGGAATGAACACCTGCTCGGTCTCGCCATAGAGGCTGCCGTATGGATCGTAGAACTTCGGGATCGGGCGCCAGTCGTTGAGAACACCAACGATGCGAAATTCGTTCTGGCTCAGCCAGACAGACTTGCCGACGCTGTTTTTTCCGCCGAACAGCTTGTCGTTGAGCGACTTTGCGATGACCACAATGCGACTGCGGCTTTCGTCTTCTGACTTGCCCCAGGCGTTGCCGTAAAGGAATGGCGTGGCGAACATCGGAAAGAAGTCACCGGACGTGTAGCGCGCATCCACCGAGAATGAGCCCAACTCCGCTCGCTCAGGCCTGACCACCACGCTGCCGCGCTTCATCACCGCTTGACGGTCGCCGCGGGCCTGGCGCAGCAGCGTCTCCGCATCGTACCGCGTCATCTGGTCCTCGGGCTCTTCGCCAGGCATGAAGTTTTCCATGTCGGCCGGATCCAGCTGTGGATAAAACAGCGTCTGGCTCCGGCCGGGCAAAGGATCGCCCGAAAGGATATAGAACACCGTCAGTGTCGTCATGCTCGCGCCGATACCCAGCGCGATCGCCAGTACCATCAGCGCGGTCAGCATCCGGTTGCGCTTGAAGCTCCGCAGCGCTAGGTCGAAGTAGTATCCGAACATGTGGTCTCTCTTTGCGCTATCCGTAGGGCGGCGACGATTTCCCGGCACCGCAGCGATCCGATGAAGCGGCAGCGACAAGCGACACGTTACGAGAGCAGGTGCTCCCGCGCCGTAGTCGTGAGGCTTTCTCGTCTTCTGGCCATAACCGTGGCAATGCCATCGACAAAATGGACGTCGCGCTGCGCGCGGGCAACCAGCTCCGCCTCGTGCGTCACCACGACGACGGCAGGGCCAAGTGCCTCGACCTGCTCAATCAGCTCCAGAATGCCCCATGCCATATGCGAATCCAGGTTGCCGGTGTGTTCATCCACCGGTAGCACGCCGGGCTCGTCACACAGTCCGCGCGCGTTCGCCGCACCTTGCGACTGCCCACCCGACAACGCCAGCGGGTAATGCCGCGTGCGCGTGCCGAGTCCGACGTGATCGAGAGCAGTTTCCACCCGCCGCCTGCGCTGTTCTCCGGATATGCCGCAATAGCGCAGCGGCACAGCGCAGTTACCGACCAAATCCAGCTCGGCAATCAGAGTGAAGCCCTGGAAAATGACGCCGCTCTTTCCTCTGCGAAGCGTGGTGCCTTGACGATCGGAGATATCCTCAGCCGCCAGGCCGTCCAGCATGAACTCGCCGCTGCCGAACGGCTGCAACGGGCCGGGGATGTTCAAGAATGCGGTCTTGCCGAAGCCGGAATGTCCATTGATTGCGACGGACTCTTTTGTTTTTGCGTCCAGGTCGAGCAGACGCGCTGGATGCGCTTCGACCATTCCCCTGCGATTGACCTTGCTGACCTGGTGCATCTCGAGCATGTAGGTTCCCTGGCAATAGACCGAGCGACATCACCTGCATGGCAAACGTGCGGGAAGCAAGGCACATCGCGAAGCGCCCCGCACACTGTGGATCGTGACAAGGCAGCAGCGATAACCGCCCGCACGGGGCACCGCCAGCGCGCTATCGCACGGGATGATGAGCGCCCGGGAGCGGGCGCTCACACGCGGGGCGAGCCCCCCCAACGCCCTGTTCCCAAGGCAAGGCGCGAGAGGCGGGTTCGTGGCACGCCCCTCATGGCGTGAGGCGCATGCCCAGCACTTTCGTGCCAGACCGCGCGCATCGCCAGGACCATGCATGCGCTTCCAATCCACCCCCTTGCGCACATGCTTGCCTGCTCGACTCGCTCCTTCCTGGCGATACGTACGCCAAGATCTCTTCCATGCTGAATCATCCGACGGCAGCCGGCATGTCCAATCGATTTGTGAAACCCGGAAAGAGGCGAATGCGGCGTTGATCGTCCATGCGTCTGCCGTCGTTGCATTGGTTGCCCGCCTCACATTAAGCACTATTTGCGTATGTCACAAGTAGACGATGTGCAAAGATGGGATATATTGCGTAAGTGTCCGCCCGGACACCGAACTGTCCGGGCGGACACTCTCGATGAAACTGCGAGATCATTGGCACGGCGCGGCTCACGCAAATCATTGGGCCCAACCTTGGAACAGTGCCTCCAGTTGGGAGCCCGGGCCCGGCAACGGGCGAGGGAATTCCTTTTCGCACGGATTCTCTGGACGGCAAGTGTCGACATGAACAAGGTCAGGGGAACCCATAGGGCCACCATGCTCGGGTTATCGGCGACCCTCCGGATCGGTACAAGGCCGCTTGTAGGCTGCAATCGCATGCATGTCGGAGAACGGCCGGCTTAGCATTCCGCCACGGGCCCGCCCGCGAGTGACGGTTTGCATACCGCCTCTCGCGGCCTCTGATCCAACGCTCCCTTGTTCGCTCGAGCAGCCAGCTTGTCTCTGCTGCGTAAGAGGCAACAGCAGAGGGCACGGGTCGTTGAACGACCTGCTCACCTGATCCGCCAGTGTGGCGCCCTCACAATCATGCCCATTCGCGTGTTGCACGCCCTCGCATGGCGATCGCCACTAGGAGGGACTTGGTGCGGCATCGTCGAATCACTTGCCGATGTCTGTGTCGGGATGGCAACGTGATCAAGCAGCACCGATAGCGGCCATGATGCCCCGCCAACCTCACCGCACCGTCACCAACCCCTGCGCCCCCGCCCATTGCTGGATGTCGTCCCGGCGGATCGCCGCGGCCATCAAGCCTGGGAATGCGTCCGGTGTGCAGGCGAACGACGGCACGCCCAGCGCCGCCAGCTTGGCGGCCAGGGCGCGGTCGTAGGACGGTGTGCCTTCGTCGCTGAGGGCCAGCAGTACGATGAATTGCACGCCCGATTCGATGAGTTCGCGGGCGCGCGCCAGCAGCCGCTCCTCGACGCCGCCTTCGTACAGGTCCGAGATGAGCACCAGGATGGCGTTGTGCGGTTCGCGGATGAGGCCCTGGCAGTAGCTCACCGCGCGGTGGATGTCGGTGCCGCCGCCCAGTTGCACGCCGAACAACAGGTCCACCGGGTCGTCCAGTTGCTCGCTCATGTCGACCACTTCGGTGTCGAACACCACCAGACGCGTGGCGACCGCCGGCAGCGAGGCCATCACTGCGCCGAAGATGCTGGAATACACCACCGAGGCGGCCATGGAGCCGCTCTGGTCGATGCACAGCAGTACTTCGCGTTGCGGCTTCCTGGCCTTGCGACCGTACCCGACCAGGTCCTGCGGCACCACGGTGCGCAGGTCGGGTTGCCAGTGCCGCAGGTTGCTGCGGATGGTGCGGTGCCAGTCGATCTCGGCCAGGCGCGGGCGGCGGTTGCGGCGCGCGCGATCCAGGGCGCCGGTTACTGCCGAGCGCATCGGTTCCTCGAGCTGGCGCAGCAGGTTCTCCACCACCTGGCGCACGACCATGCGCGCGGTGTCCTTGGTCTGCGCCGGAATCACTCGGCTCAGGCCGATCAGGTTGGCGACCAGGTGCACGTCGGGCTGCACCTGCTCGAGCATTTCCTTTTCCAGCAGCATCTGTGTCAGATCCAGGCGCTGAAGAGCGTCGCGCTGCATCACCTGCACCACCGATGACGGAAAGTAGCGGCGGATGTCGCCCAGCCAGCGGGCCACGTTGGGCGAGGAGGCTCCTCGCCCGCCGCGGCGCCCCAGGCCGCCCGGGCCACCGGGTTCGTACAGGGCGGCCAGTGCCTGGTCGATACCCTGCAGCGGCTTGGGCAAGGCGCCGCAACTGGACTCGGCCTCCTGCCCCAGGATCAGGCGCCAGCGCTGTGCGCGCGAGGTGGCCGTGTCGGGTGTGGGTGTCGTGTCGGTCATGCGGGCAATCCCAGCAGTTCGCGCAGCGTCGGCACGGCGCGCTCGGCGCGGGCCACGTTCCAGTCCGGGGCAACGGCGGCCGAGGTGGTCTCCATAGGCGCCTGGCGCACGCGCGTCCCCAGGTCGCGCCGGTCGGCCGGCTGGAAGGCGGCGAAGGTGCGCCGCACCAACGGCAGCACGCGCGCCAGTTGCGCCTCGTCCAGCGCCACGACCCAGGCGTCGATCATCTGCCACACGGCGTCGTCGTGCAGCAGCACGGTGGCGTTGCGGTTGAGGAAGCCGTCCAGCCACTGCGCGGCCTGCAGCGGTTCGGCGCCCGGCGACAGTTGCTGCTGAAGCTGCAGGTGCACGGTGTCGGCCTGCACCGCCTGCGTGTCGAACAGCACCCGCAGCGCCACGCCGCGCAGCAGCGCGCTGCACGCCGGCGACAGCGCCACGCGTCGCAACGCCTGCTGCCAGTTGGCGCTACCGTCCGCATCCCCGCGCAGACCGATGGCGCGATCGGCATCCAGGACGATGCTGCGCGCCTGCTCGGCACGGGCCTCGTCGAGGCTGGACAGCGCCAGTGTCAGGCCGACGACCGCGCGCGCCAGCATGCTGTCGAACAGGTGCGCGACCTGGTAGCCTTCGGTCTGGCGGACATTGCCGTAGCGGTATACGTTGGCCAGCGGCGGCAATGCGCCGAGCAGCGCCAGCGGGTCGGCATCGGTGGCGGCGCGCGCCTCCAGTTCGGCAGCGATCGCGCTGACCGCCTGCGGCAGATCGGCCAGCAGCACCTGGTCCACCAGCGCGGACAGCGCAGGCAGCGCCTCGGCCTTGCGCGCCTGCGCGATGGCCATGCCGGTGGCGGCATCGGCCAGGGTCTGCCCGTGGCGGCTGGCTTGCACCAGATCCACCAGGAAGTGCGGCTGCCAGGCCAGTTGCCAGATCTCGTGGAAAGTGCCGCGTGCAGACTGCCCCGTGCGCGCCAGCCGGCCCCATTCGATGCCGATCAGGCGCAGTCGATGCAGCAGATGGCTACGCGCCAGGTCGGTGTCCTTGCGCAGGTCCAGATCCAGGGTCTTTTCCAGCGCTTCGGGTTTCAGGCGCAGGCGCTTCTGCTGCGCCTCCAGGTCGCGCTGCAGCGGCACTGCCGGCACGCTGTCGGGCACCTGTCCCAGGGAATCGCCGATCATCAGGCGCTCGCGGATGAGCCGCATCGGCGCATCGTCGCCGTTGCAGATAACCGCGCGGCTGGCCTCGGCGATGTCGTCCAGACCGGGTGCCGGATGTCCACGCAGGGCGGCCAGCGTGTCGGCCAGGCGCGTGGCCTCGATCAGGTGCGCCGACGAGCAGTCGAGTCCGTGGTCGCGCAACAACCGCCCCACCCGCGCATACCAACCGACGGCACGCTGGTCGTGGACGCCGCTGCTGCGCCACAGGTGGTCGTACCAGCCCGGCGCCTCCACGCCGGCGCCGTAGCCGCTGTCCATGCTCAGGTGGCGATAGGTCCACGGCACCCAGGTGCTCTGCGTCTTGCGCTTGGGCATGGCCTTGAGCAGGCGGCTGTCGGCGGTGGCGCTGTTGGCGCGCAACGCGTCCGGCTGCAGCGCCGGCACGTGCCAGGCGCCACAGACCACCGCGACGCGTGCGAAGGCCTTGCCGGCACTGCGCAGCGCGCTGCGCATGTGGGCCTCGCGCACGGCCTCGTGTTCGCCACGCAGGCCGGGATTGTCCGGCGTGTGCGCGCGCACGGCGGTCATGGCCTCGGCAATGGCGTCGAACAGCCCCTGTCCGTCGCCACGTTCTTCCACCATGTGGTTCCACCAGGTCTCGCCGTCGGCGTGGCCGGCGGCGCGCGCCAGCCAGTCCAGCGGGTCGGACGAGCGCACCTCGGCGCTGCCCTCCTCGGCTGGGTCGGCGTCGTCCTGCGGCGGTGACGGCGCTTCCAGCGGCGCCGGCGTTTCGTCCACCTGCGCAGCCACGCGCTCGGCACGCGCCTGCGCCTGCCATTCCAGGGTCAAGGCCGGCGGCACATCCATGAAGCGCACCGGCACGCCGTTGCGCAGCGCCCAGTGTATGGCCTGCCACTCGGGTGAGTACGCCGCGTATGGATGGAACACCGCCAGTTGCGGGTCGTCGACGCAGTAGGACAACAACGCCACCGGCGGCTGCATGCCCTCCTCCAGCACATGCGGCAGCAGCGCCTCGGTCCCGGCCGGTCCTTCGATCAGCACGCAGTCCGGCTGCAGCGCCGTCAATGCGGCGACCAGGCTGCGCGCGCAGCCGGGGCCGTGGTGGCGGATGCCAAACAGGGAGATCGCGTCGCTCATCGGTGCCAGCTCGCTCAGGCCTGTTCGCGGAACGCGCGGTACAGGTCTTTCCAGTCCTCGCGCTCCTTCACCACGGTTTCCAGGTATTCCTTCCACACCAGCGCGTCCTGCACCGGATCCTTGACGATGGCGCCGATCATGCCGGCGGCCATGTCGCCCGGGCGCAGCACGCCGTCGCCGAAGTGGCCGGCCAAGGCCATGCCGTTGTTGATCACCGAAATGGCCTCGGCGGTGGAGAGCGTGGCAGTTGGGCTCTTCAGCTTGGCCTTGCCGTCCTCGGTGACGCCATTGCGCAGTTCGCGGAAGATGCGCACCACGCGCGCCACTTCCTGCAGCGCCGGCGGCTCAGCCGGCAGGTCCAGCGCCGCGCCCATCTCGGCCACGCGCTTGCGCACGATCGCCACTTCGTCCTCTTCGCTGGACGGCACCGGCAGGATCACGGTGTTGAAGCGGCGCTTCAGTGCGCTGGAGAGTTCGTTGACGCCCTTGTCGCGGTTGTTGGCGGTGGCGATCACGCTGAAGCCGCGCACCGCCTGCACTTCGCTGCCCAGTTCCGGAATCGGCAGGGTCTTTTCCGACAGCACGGTGATCAGCGCGTCCTGCACGTCGGCCGGAATGCGGGTGAGTTCCTCGATGCGGGCGATCTTGCCCAGGCGCATGGCCTGCATCAGCGGACTCGGCACCAGCGCCTTCTCGCTGGGCCCGTTGGCCAGCAGCTGTGCGTAGTTCCAGCCGTAGCGGATCTGCTCTTCGCTGGTACCGGCGGTGCCCTGCACCAGCAGCGTGGAATCGCCGCTGATCGCCGCGGTCATGTGCTCGGACACCCACGACTTGGCGGTGCCCGGCACGCCGAACAGCAGCAGGGCGCGATCGGTGGCGATGGTGGCCACGGCCACTTCCATGAGGCGGCGGTCGCCGATGTACTTGGGGCTGACCACGAAGCCATTCTCCAGCGTGCCGCCGAGCAGGTAGGTCACCACGGCCCAGGGCGACAGCAGCCAGTTGGCAGGCCGCTGGCGGTTGTCCTGGCGGCGCAGTTCCTCCAGTTCCTCGGCATATTGATGTTCGGCGTGCTGGCGCAGGATGGCAGTGCTCATGAGGTCTCCAGTGAAAGGCGTAAGGATCAGGATGCGGCGTGCAGGGTCTGGCGTAGGGCTAGGAGCTGGCGTGCCTGCTGCACGCAATCGAGCATGGCGGCGGTGGCGTCTGCCGGCGGATCGGCCACCTGTACCTGCGACAGTGCGGCGGGATGCAGGACAGCGAGCAGTTCCAGCAGCGCGTCGCGCAGGGTGTAGTCGTGGCGCAGCGTGGCCTCGCCGAACAGGGCCCCCAGCCCTGGCGCCAACCGCTGCGAATACGCCGCGCTCAGCGTCTCGCCGAGCGCGGTGCTGGCCAGCACGTCGCCGAGCAGGCGCTGTTGCTGCAGGTCTGCGGCGCTGGCCGGCCAGTGCCGTTCGCGTTGCGCTGGCGGCAGCAGGGCCAGCAACTCGCCCAGGCCCAACAGCCGCTGCTCCACGCCGATCAAGGCTTCCACCCAGGCCGGTTCACTGGCATCCACGCGTTCCAGCCAGGCGCGCAGCAAGGCGTCGTACCACTCCGTACTGCGGGCCCAGGCCAGCAGCTCTTCCGGGTTCTTCTCCAGGGTGTTGCTCCACCAGGCAAGCGGCAGTTGCCGCGCCAGTTGATAGAGCCACCAGGCGCGTTCGCCGAGGGCATCATGGTCGGGACGCTTGGCATCGATGGCGGCATCGTTCCAACCGGCGTCGATGGCGGAAGGCGCATCCAGGGTCCAAGTCACCCGGCGCAGCAAGCCGGTGCGCTGTTGCCGCAGCACTCCGAGCATCTGCGCTTGCAGGTACTGCGCATGTGCGGTGCTCGACAGCCGAGCCAGCATCGGCCCGACCAGCAACCGTACCTCGCGGCTGCGATCCTTCAACAGCTGCTGCAACAAGGGCGCGTCGGCCTCGCTCAAGTGCGCCCGCAAGGACTCGACGCAGGCGGCGCGTTCGCGCGCGGACAGCTCCTTGAGCGCGGCTTCCAGGCGCACGCGTGCGCCCGCGGCGTCCTGCGCGCGCAACTGCCGCAGGGCGAGCAGCCGTGTATCGAACGCGCCGTCGCTCCACATCCGCTCCAGGTCTGCAGGCGTCTGCGCCGCCTCTACCGCATCGGCAGCGTAGGCCCACTCCGCGTTGCGCGCCGCCAGCCAGTGCCCACGTGCGCCCAGCACCGGGCGCAAGGCGCTGCGCAGCGCAGCCAGGCGTGCCCCTGCATCCAATGCCTGTGGCAGTAGCGCGACCGGCAGATGCTGGCCGCGAGCGGCCAACTGCAGGCAGGCCTCGTGGCGCAGGCGCTTCAGCCACGCGGGCGGCTGCTGCCCGGCGAACAGCGCCCACAACGACGGCAACCAAGGGTGATCGGCGGGCAGCACCTGCGGGTCGGGCGACACAGGCGGCGGCGACGGCAGTGCTGCGCCAAGACGCAGCGCGGCACGTCTGCACGCTGCCAACGCGCCTACCTGCAGGCTGTAGCCCAGTGCGGCATCCTCCTGCGTGGCGATGGCGGCAAGCACCTCGCCGAGCGCGCCGTCGACCGGGATCCGTTGCGGGCGATCGATGCCGAGCAGGGCCGGCTTCAACCATGCCTCGTTCATGCCGCACTCCTTTCCCAACGCTCGCCTTGCCCGTTCCAGGCGCTGAGCGGCAACAACGTATGGCCATCCCACTCGCCCATCAGACACACCCGGTGGCCGCCCGCGAACGCGAGCAGCGCCCAGCCTTGCAACGCGGATACCTGCAAGGGCAGGCCGCCTTCGGCGTGCTGCGCCCAGGCACTGCGGCCATCGTGCGCGATGTGCACGTCCTGCAAGCGCATGGGCACCTGCGGCAACCAAGGGTTGAGCGCATGCGCGCAGGCGGCGGCGTCGAGGGTGTCGGTGCGTGGCGGCGCGGCGACGGCCTGCGCGCCGGCACCGACCTCGCCAGCCACGGCGCGCAGCGGCACCGTGCCCGGATGGAAATGCAGGCGGCCGACATGCACGTCTGCGTTGCGCCAGTGCTGCTCCCAGCCGCGGCCGCCATGGCTGTAGTCCTGCAGTAGCGCGGGGCGGCCGCTGTCCAGGCCCTGCAGCCACACCCGGCGCTCCAGCAGATTGCCTGGCTGTTCGATCAGGTGCTGGCCCTGGACATGCCAGCGATCGTGCACGGCCTCGCCCTCGCGCAGCACCGTCTCACGATCCAGCGGCCAACCCAGCGCGGCGCGCAGATCCGCCTGGCGCGCGGTCCCGAAGGCGTTGACGCGCGGCACCGCCTGGGCCAGCAGTTGCAGTAGTCCGAGGCGCTCGCCGAGGTCGGCGAGCTGCGCGAGATCGCGCCCGCCCTCGCCCACGGCGCGCTCCAGCTGTGCGCCCAGCCCGGGCGTCTGCGCATCGACCATGCGCGCCATCATGCGCCGCGCGTCTTGCGCGAAATCCGCACCCAGATTGGCCAGACCTTGGCGGAACTGGTCGGCGATCCAGCGCTGCAGTTCCGCCGCACCGACCTGCATGCGCGTCCAGCGCGCCTGTTCGCGCTTGGCCGCCGCCGCGGCCTGGACCTGCGGATCGGGCGGCGGCGTGCTGGCGGCACTCTCCTCCTTGCGCGCCGCGCGCTCGCGGCGTCCCTGCATCCATTCGTCGACCCAGGCCGGGCGGGTGCCCGGCACGCAGCGTGGATTGCCGGCGGCATACAGCAACAGCATGGCCAGGCCATGCTTGCATGGGAACTTGCGGCTGGGGCACGAACAACGGCTCACCAGCGCGGCCAGGTCCACCTGGGTCTGGTAGGGCTTGGCGCCACTGCCCTGGCATTCTCCCCACAGCACCTCGGCGTCGGCGCCGAGCAAGCCCCATTTCCCGTCCGTGGCCAGGCCCGCGGCCGCCTTGGCCGATGCCGCATCGGGCGCAAGCGCGAGGATCTGCTCGCGCGTGAGTCGCACTTCCATATCCGTACTCATCTCAGCGTCGGGGCGATGATAGCCGAGGTTGTGTGGCAATCAGCGATGGACGGGGCCGGACGCGTGACACGCGGATGGCTGCCTTAGATCGTCTGCTGCTTTCGTCTCGGCACTGGCGGCCGGGCGTACGCCGCCGGTCGATCGCGCTTCCCTGGAAACGCCCCTCATCGATCGGCGGGCTGCATGCCCGGCATGGCAGAACTGCCACGCCATGCGGCCTCGGGGTTCAGCCGCCCTGCCCCAACCGCCGCCGGATCTGGGCGCGCTGTTTCGCGCTGAACGCGTCGGCATGCGTTTGCAGCAGCGCGATCACCGATGTATGCGCCGCCGCGGTGCGGCGTTGCAGTTCGCGGACGGCGGCCTGTTCGATGGCGCGCCATTCGGCGGCGGTGGTTCCGGTCGGGGTGGCGGTGCTGGCTACACGCATTGCGAGGTCCGGTTGCGACACGGGGCGGGCCGATGCGGGTGTCGGCCTCGCCGTACTCTATCGCCAAGTGGTCGTCCTTGGCTCGTGTCGCGTAGACGGCCGGATGCAGAGCCGCATCTATGCTCCGCAGCCGTTGCGGATCTTAGGCGTGGCGCTTGCGTGGGGTCGCAGCGGACGCACTGGTGGTCGGCGCATCAGCGTCGCCGACAGGCCCATGCGGCAAACGCACGCGCGCACATAGCCCACCGCCCTCGCGGTTGGCGAATTCCAGCCCGCCACCGTGCGCCTGGCAGATGGCCGCGGCGATCGACAGGCCCAAACCACTGCCGCCGAAATGGCGGGCACGCGAGTCGTCGGCACGCCAGAAGCGGTCGCCCATCCGCGCCAGTGCTTCTTCGTCGACGCCGGGACCGCGGTCGGCCACGCGGATCAGCACGCCTTCCGCATCGGCCTGCGCCTCCAGCGCCAGCTCGCCGCCAGCCGCGGCGTAGCGCAGCGCATTGTCGATCAGCACCGACAGCACCTGGCCCAGGCGGTCGCGGTCGGCGCTGATGTGCAACTGCTCGGGAATGCGCACCTGCACCTGCATGCCGGCCTCCTGCAGCGGCTGCGCGGCCCAGGTCAGGCGTTCGCGGACCAGTGCGCCGAGTGCGAACCGCTGCGGTTCCAGCATCAACTGGTTGGCGCGGGCCATCGACAACAGGTGCAGGTCGCCGACCAGGCGATTGATCTGCTCCAATTGGCGCTGGACCATGCGCAACTGCTCCTCGCTGCTCGGGAACACCTGGTCGAGCATGCCCTGCACCCGCCCCATCGCCGCGTTGAGCGGCGTGCGCAGTTCGTGTGCCAACATCGCACTGGACTCGCGCACCTCGCGCTCGTACTGCTGCAACTGCGCGCTCATCCCGTTGAAGTCGATCGCCAGCCCGGCCAGTTCGTCCGGCGCACCAGGTACCACCCGCGCGCGCGCGGCGAAATCGCCGTCGCTGATCCGCCGCGCCGCCGCGGCGACGTTGGAGAACTGCCGCGACAGTGGCCGCGAGGCGAGCAGGCCGCAGACCACGATCACCGGGATCGACGCCAGGATCATGCCCGCCAGCAGCAGCCAGTCGCGGCTGGCCAGCCCGGGCAGGAAATCGGCCACGTCGTAATACGTCTCGAACAGTTCCCACAGGCGCCGCGCATTGCTGTGCGGATCCTCGCGCAGTTGCAGCATTTCCTGCCGCGCCTGCGGCGGCAGGCGGCTCAGCGTGGACGCATCCCAGATGGCGAAACGCAGCAGCATGCCCAGCGCGATCGCGATGATGGTCAGCACCGCCAGCGCGCTCATGCGCAGGCCCACCCACTGCCACAGCGGCACGTGGCGCTTGCGGCGGAACCAGGCCCAGTTCATCGGAAGCGATAGCCGATCGCGCGCACCGTCACCAACAGCCCGGTGACCTGCTCGTGTTCCAGCTTCTTGCGCAGGTTGTGCACATGCGCATCCACCACCCGCTCCAGCGCGTCGCTGTCGGGCAGGCAGATTTCCAGCAGTTCGCTGCGGGTGAAGGCCTTGAACGGCGTCTTCATCAGCGTCGCGAGGATGTTGAACTCGGTCGGGGTCAGTTCCAGCGCCACCTCGTGGCCGTCGGCAGCGCGCACCGTGGCACGCACGGCCGCGGTATCCACGGTGAGCCGCTCGTGGCGCAGCGGCTCTTCGCTGGCACGGGCCGGCCCGGCGCGGCGCAGCACCGCATACACCCGCGCCACCACTTCCTTGGGACTGTACGGCTTGACCACGTAGTCGTCGGCGCCGTAACGCAGCGCGCCGAGCTTCTCCGGTTCGTCGCCCATCGCGGTGACCATGATCACCGGCGTGTCGCTGCTGCGGCGGATCGTGGACAGCACCTCGGTGCCGCTGAGCCGCGGCAGCATCACGTCCAGCAGCACCAGGTCCGGCTTCCACTGCGCATGCACGGCCACCGCCTTCTGCCCGTCCTCGGCGATGGTGACCTCGAAGCCGTCGCGGCGCAGGTAGGCCTCGAGGATGCTGGCGCTGTCGGCATCGTCTTCGACCAGCAGGATCTTCTTCGCGTGCATTGCCCGGTGCCCGTGTTTGGCGTCTTGATGGAATCTTGAAGATTCCTAGAAGGCGGCTTGAACATGCCCGCCGATGCTGGCCGTCGAGTTCGATCACCCGACCGCCGCCATGATTCTACCGTCCCTGCTGCTTCGCCCGTGTCGCACCCGCGCCCTGCTCTGCCTGCTTGCGCTCGCCCTGGGTGGCTGCTCCCTGGCACCGGTCTACCAGCGCCCGCAACCGGCCCTGCCGCCCACGCTGGGCGCGCCCACTGCGACCGAGGCTGCCGACCCGAACCGTAGCGACAATGCGCTCACCGTGCAGGAACAGCAGTTCGTGCACGCGTTCTCGCCGCAGCACGACCTGACCACACTCGTCACCCAGGCGCTGTCCCACGCCCCGGACTTCCGCAATGCCGTGCTGACCGTGCAGCAGGCGCGCGCCCAGTACCGCATCGAACGCGCGCAGCAGCTGCCGCAGCTCGGCCTCGATGCCCAGGGTACGCGCCGCAGCTACGACGACGCGGCCACGCAGGCGCGCTACGGCCAGAAGCTGAGCACTGTCGCGGTCGGCGTGGACGGCTTCGAACTGGACCTGTTCGGCAAGCTGGCGTCGCTGTCGGCCGCTGCGCAGCAGCGCTACCTGGCGTCCGAGGATGGTCGACAGGCGGCGCGCGGTGCGCTGATCGCCGAGGTGCTGCGTGCCTACACGCTGGAACGCGCGGCCTTGCAGAGCCAGCAGCAGGCGCAAACCATCGCCGAACGCAGCGCCGCGCTGCTGGCGATCGCCACGCGCCAGCAGGCGGTCGGGCTGATCTCCCGCGATGCGCTGGACCGCCAGCATCACGACGACGACCAAGCGCAGGCGCGCGCGCAGCAGGCCGCCAGCGACCACGCCGCCGCCCGTCGCGCCCTGCAAGTGCTCGCCGGCTACGCCACGCCGGACTGCGCCGGCACCGTGCAGGACCTGCTGCCCGGCGCCGAGCAGGAAGACGCCCGCGCCTGGCGCGACCTCGACTCGCAGGTGCTGCTGCAGCGCCCGGACGTGCGCCAGGCCGAAGCCGAACTGCGCGCACGCAATGCCGACATCGGCGCCGCGCGCGCCGCGTTCTTCCCGTCGATCCGCCTGAGCACCTCGCTGGGCACCGCCAGCGAGGCATTGAACGGACTGTTCATGCCCGGCAGCCGCACCTGGAGCTTCATGCCGCAACTGCTGCTGCCGCTGTTCGACGGCGGCCGCAACCGCGCCAACCTGGACATCGCACAGCTGCGCAAGGACGGCGCGGTGGCCGACTACGAGAAGACCGTGGAAGCGGCGTTCCGCGAAGTCGCCGATGCACTGGATGCGTTGCCGGCACTGCAGCAGCGCGAGCGCGGCGAGCGCACCAACCTGGAACGCGAGCGCCAGCGTGTGGCGCGCCTGCAGCAGCGCGTGGCGCAAGGCCTGCAGGACCGCCCCGAGTTGCTGGCGGGCGATATCCAGGCCGCGCAGGCTGAGCTGGCGCACCTGCAGGCGCGCCAGGACTTGCTGCTCGATCGCATCGCGCTGTTCCGCGCGTTCTACGGCGTGCCGCTGCCACACGCGCCCTGACCTTTCCCCCCCGCACGAGGCTGCCCCGATGAAACATGTGCTTTCCATTCTCTCGCCAACGCTGACCGTGGCGGTGCTGGCGCTGCCACCGGCTGCGCACGCCGCAGACCCCGACCCGGCACCCAGCGCCGGCCTGTTCGGCGACCGCACCCAAGTGAGCGTGGGCGCCGGCGCCATGCTGACCCCGCGCTATGCCGGTTCCGCCGACGATCGCGTGCAGGCGGTACCGGTGTTCTCGGTGCAGCGCGGCATCCTGTTCGCGGACACGGTACGCGGCGCCGGCGTGCAGTTCCAGAATGCGCACGGCTTCTCCGCCAGCCAGTCGTTCGGCTACGACCTGGGCCGCCTGCAGCGCAACAGCAGCTGGCGCCCCGGCTCGAAGCGCCTGGCCGGCATGGGCGACGTGCCCGGCGCGATCACCGCGCGCAGCCTGGTCATGCAGCAGCTCACCCCGTACCTGGCGCTGGATGCCGAGGCGGAGTTCACGCTGAAGGACGGCGCGCGCCGCAACCGCTATCGCGCCGGGGCGCGCTTCACCCTGCTGCAGGCCGCGGCCGACAACGTGACCCTGGACCTGGACGCGCACGTCGGCGACCGCCGCTTCAACCAGGCCTACTTCGGCGTCACCGAGGCGCAGAGCGTGACCAGCGGCTTCCAACCGCACCGCGCCGATGGCGGCGTGTACGCCTACACGGTCGGCGCCGAATGGGACCACACCCTGTCGCCGCACTGGACCGCCTCGCTGCTGCTCAACGCCACCCGCTACGTCGGCCCCGCCGACGGCAGCCCGGTGGTGCGTCGCCGCGCGGCTGCCGGCGGCGGCGCCACCGTCACCTACACCTTCTGAACGTTCCCGGGACACCGCCGATCATGACCCTGCGCCTCACCCTGCTTCTCACGCTGTGCCTGCCACTGGCCGCGCTGGCGCTGTCCGGCTGCGCCCGCGAGGCCGTACCGCCCGCCGATGCGCCGCGCGCGGTCAAGCTGGAAACCGTCGGCCGCGATGCCGCGCGCGACAGCACCCGCTACCTCGCGCAGGTGCGCCAGCAACAACGCGCCGACCTCGGCTTCGAGGGTGGCGGCCGCATCGCCGCCATCAGTGTGGACGTGGGCGACCGCGTGCACGCCGGCCAGGTGCTCGCGCGCCTGGATCCGGAACCGAACAGCCTGCGCCTGCAGCAAGCCGAGGCCGGCGTCGGCATCGCCGCAGCCGATCTGCAGCAGCAACAGACCCAGCTCGCCCAGCAACAGGCCATGTTCGACGACGGTGCCGCCTCGGCGGCGACCCTGACTGCCGCCAAGAGCGCCTTCGCCGCGGCGCAGGCGCGGGTTCGCAGCGCGCAATCGGACCTGGCGCTGGCGCGCCGCGCGGTGCGCCAGTCGGAACTGCGCGCCCCGTTCGACGGCAGCGTGGTGGCGCGGCTGCAACAGCCCGACACCTTGGTCAGCGCCGGCCAGCCGGTGCTGCAACTGGACGGCGCCGATCGCGCGCAGGTGCTGGCGACGCTGCCGGCCGATCGCGCGGCGGCGCTGCAACCCGGCCAGCGCGTCCTTGCCTACCGCAGCAGCACGCCGCAGCAGGCCCTCCCGCTGCGCCTGCGCAGCGTGTCTGAACGCGTGGACGGCGGCGCCACCGTGCAGGCGCTGTTCGACAGCACCGGCACCGATGCGACACAACCGCGCAGCGGCGAATCGCTGCTGCTGGCCCTGCCCGATAGCGACGCCAGTCAGGCAACGAGCGTGCCGCTGAGCGCGCTGCTCCCGAGCATGGCCGATGGCCAGACCATGGTGTTCGTGTACCGCCAGGACAACGGCAGCGTGCGCCGCCGCAAGGTCGTCATCGGCCGCAGCGATGGCGACTGCGTGCAGATCCTGCGCGGCCTTGCCCCCGGCGAACGCATCGTCGCCGCCGGCGCCGCCTTCCTCCACGACGGCCAGCACGTCGTGCCGTTCCGTCCCACCACCCGCCTCGGCACTGTCTCGCCATGAACCTGACCCGCGCCACCCTGCAGTCCAGCCGCCTGGCGCTGTTCAGCGCCGCCCTGATCCTGATCGGCGGCATCGTCACCCTCCTCGGATTCCCCTCGCAGGAGGAGCCCAGCGTGACCGTGCGCGATGCGATCGTGCAGGTCGGTTTCCCGGGCATGCCCAGCGAACGCGTGGAGAACCTGCTCGCGCGCCCGCTGGAGGAACGGCTGCGCGAGGTCAGCGGCCTGAAGAAGATCGTCACCACCATCCATCCCGGCAGCGCCATCGTGCAGGTCACTGCGCAGGACAGCGTCAAGGATCTGCCGGCGCTGTGGCAGCGGGTGCGCAGCAAGGCCGCCGAAGCCGGCGCCGAGCTGCCCGCGGGCACCCAGGGGCCGGTGGTGGACGACGACTTCGGCCGCGTCGCCATCGCCTCGATCGCGGTCACCGCACCCGGCTTCAACACCGCCGAGATGCTCGGGCCGCTGCGGCAGATGCGCGCGCAGCTGTACGCCGTGCCGGGCGTCGAGCGGGTCACCTTCCACGGCCTGCAGGACGAGCGCGTCTATGTCGCCTTTGACCGCACCAAACTGGGCGAGGCCGGCCTCACCCCGGCCGCGGTCGCGCAGCAACTGCGCGCGCAGAACGTGGTCGCCGGCGGCGGGCTGGTCGCGGCATCGGGCATGGCGATGACCGTGACCACCTCCGGCGAAGTGCGCGACCTGGACGACCTGCGCAATGCCCCGATCGCCACACAGGGCGCCGACGGCCCGCGGCAGATTCCGCTGGCGCAACTGGCGCGCATCGAGCTGATGCCGGCGGATCCGCCGGAGGCCGGCGCGATCTACCAGGGCCAGCCGGCGGTGGTGGTGGCGGTGTCGATGGCGCCGGGCAACAACGTCGCCGAGGTCGGCAAGGCACTGCGGCACACCCTGGGCGAGACCGCCAAGGCGCTGCCGGTGGGTTTCGCGCAGCACGTGGTCACCTTTCAGGCCGACGTGGTCGAGCGCGAGATGGGCAAGATGCACCACGTCATGGGCGAGACCATCGTCATCGTGATGGCGGTGGTGATGCTGTTTCTCGGCTGGCGCACCGGCCTGATCGTCGGCGCGATCGTGCCGCTGACCATCCTCGGCGCGCTGATCGCGATGCGGGCGCTGAACGTGGAACTGCAGACCGTGTCCATCGCCGCGATCATCCTGGCGCTGGGCCTGCTGGTGGACAACGGCATCGTCATCGCCGAGGACATCGAGCGGCGCCTGGCCGCAGGCGAAGAACGCCGCGCCGCCTGCGAGGCCGCCGGCCGCAGCCTGGCGATCCCGCTGCTGACCTCCTCGCTGGTGATCGTGCTGGCGTTTTCGCCGTTCTTCTTCGGCCAGACCAGTACCAACGAATACATGCGCTCGCTGGCGATCATGCTGGCGGTGACCCTGCTCGGCTCCTGGCTGCTCAGCATCACCATCACCCCGCTGCTGTGCATGTACTTCGCCCGCGCGCATGCCGCGCCCGCCGACGGCCACGGCGACACCTATACGTCCAAACCGTATCGCCTGTACCGGCGCGCGATCGAGGCGTTGCTGGCGCACAAGGCACTGTTCCTGGGCAGCATGCTCGCCCTGCTGGCCCTGGCGGTGACCGTGCTGGTCTCGGTGCCGTACAGCTTCCTGCCCAAGTCCGACCGCCTGCAGTTCCAGATGCCGGTGACCCTGCAACCGGGCAGCGACGCGCGCGAGACCCTGCGCACCGTGCAGTCGATCAGCCAGTGGCTGGCCGACCGCCGGCAGAACCCCCAGATCGTCGACAGCATCGGCTACGTCGCCGACGGCGGCCCGCGCATCGTGCTCGGGCTGAACCCGCCGCTGCCGGCGGCCAACATCGCCTACTTCACCGTCAGCGTGCAGCCGGGCAGCGACATCGACGCGCTGATCGCCAAGGTGCGCACCCACCTGCGCCAGGCCTATCCGGCGGTGCGCGCCGAGCCCAAGCGCTTCTCGCTGGGTTCGACCGAATCCGGCGTGGCGATCTACCGGGTGATCGGCCCGGACGAGGCGCAATTGCGCCGCCTCGCCGCCGGCATCGCCGACGCCTTGCGCGCCCTGCCCGGCACGCTGGACGTCAGCGACGACTGGGACAGTCGCATCCCGCGCTACGTGGTGCAGGTGGACCAGGCCAAGGCGCGCCGCGCCGGCGTCGCCAGCGAGGACATCGCCCAGGCACTGCAACTGCGCTACGGCGGCGTGGACGCCTCGGTGATCCACGACGACGGCAGCAATGTGCCGATCGTGCTGCGCGGCGACAGCGACCCGCATGCGCGCGGCGGCAATCCCGGCAACACGCCGATCTATCCAGCATCAGGCGCCGCACCGCTGCCGCTGTCGGCGATCGCCGACATCCAATTGAGCTCCGAGCCCTCGACGATCCAGCGCCGCAACCTGAGCCGCGCCATCACCATCACCGGCCGCAACCCGGACCTGACCACCGACCAGGTGGTGGACGCGCTGGCCGACAAGGTGGCGGCGCTGCGCCTGCCGCCGGGCTACCGCATCGAGATGGGCGGCGAACTGGAGGACGCCGCCGAAGCCAACCAGGCGCTGCTGCAGTACATGCCGCATGCGCTGGGCGCGATCCTGCTGCTGTTCGTGTGGCAATTCAATTCGTTCCGCAAGCTGTTCATCGTGGTCGCCAGCATTCCGTTCGTGCTGATCGGCGCCTCCCTCGCCCTGCTGGTCACCAGCTATCCGTTCGGCTTCATGGCCACCTTCGGCCTGCTGGCGCTGGCCGGCATCATCGTCAACAACGCGGTACTGCTGCTGGAGCGGATCGAGGCCGAACTGGCCGATGGCCTGGGCCGGCACGAAGCGGTGATCGCCGCCGCGGTCAAGCGCCTGCGCCCAATCGTGATGACCAAGCTGACCTGCATCGTCGGCCTGATCCCGCTGATGTTGTTCGCCGGCCCGCTATGGACCGGCATGGCCATCACCATGATCGGCGGCCTGGCCCTGGGCACGCTGGTGACGCTGGGGGTGATCCCGGTGCTGTACGACCTGCTGTTCGCACGCCGCGCCGGCATGCCGGCGAAGGCCGCGGCATGAGGCGGCAGCGCTGGCACCGCGTGGCGCTGGCCTGCGTCGCGCTTGGCCTGGCGCTGTGCGCGAGCGGCTGCGCCAGCGTCACCCTGCAGCGGGTGGATGCGGCGCGTTACATCCAGGCCAAGCGCTGCGATGCGCTGAGCACCGCGCGCCCCAGCGATGCCGCCCTGCAGACGCTGAACGTCGCCGGCCTGGACGCGGCACGCTGTACGGCGACGGTGCCGCCGTGCATCGACCGGTTGCTCGGCAATGCCAACATGGACCAGGAACGCGCCCTGGCGACGGCGGCGGAGCTGTCGCTCCTGGCCGCGCAAGGCGCTGCCAGACGACACGCGGACAGCGATGCCACCCTGGCCGGCTGGCTGCAGACCGCGCGCTATGCCTACGCCTACCTGTTCTTCAGCGAACGCACGCCCAGCGAACGCGCCTTCGAGGAACGCCAGACCCAGGTGCGCGACTACTACAACTACGCCGTGCAGCAGGCGGTGACCGCTCTGTTCGCGCGCTACCGGCGGCATCCGCCCGCCACCCACGATGCCGATGCGCCCATCGCCACCCTGGCCGACTGGACGGTGACGCTGGATGCCAGCGGCATGGGCAGCCTGCAGGACATGCCGATGCCCGAGGCGATGCTGGCCGCCAGCGGCCTGCGCTTCGACGGGTTGCGCAGCGTGTATCGGCGCGACGGCTTCGGTGCGGAAATGGTTGCGATCCTGCCGCAGCCGGCGGCGGACGCCATCGGCGGTGCCGACGTCGCGCCCGCCTACAGCGACATGCCCACACCCAACCTCACGGTGTTGCTGCGCTTCGACGGCCGCACCCGCGAAGAGGTACTGGCCAGCCACGGCGCACATGTGGAAGTCCACGATCCTTCGATCAGCGAACAGGTGGCGATGGGCGGTGTCGACGTGCCGTTGGCCGCCAACTTCAGCGCCGGCTATGGCGTGTGGATGGCGCGCGCCGGCTTCGCCGCGCAATCGCTGCGCACTCTGCTCGGCCTCGGGCACGGCATCGACCGGCCGCACGTGTTCATGACCCAGCCCTACGACCCACACCGGCGCGTGCTGGTACTGCTGCACGGGCTGGCCAGCAGCCCGGAGGCCTGGGTCAACCTGGCCAACGACCTGCTCGGCGATCCGCAGGTCCGTGCGCGCTACCAGATCTGGCTGGTGTACTACCCGACCAACCTGCCGATTCCCTATACCCATCTGCAAGTGCGAAACGCGCTGGAGCAGACGCTGGACGAGTTCGATCCGCAGCGTCGCAGCGTCTCCGCACACGACATGGTGCTGATCGGGCATAGCATGGGCGGCGTGCTGGCGCGCTTGATGGTGTCCTCGAGCGACGGCGAGCGGTTGTGGCGAACCCTGTTCGACGGGACGGAACTGGATCCGCAGGCGCATCGAGCGCTGCAGGACAGGCTCGGACCGATGCTGCATTTCGCGCCGATGCTGGAAGTGTCGGAGGCAATCTTCCTCGCCACGCCGCAGCGTGGCACGCCCGAGGCGGCCGGCACCGTCGGCGAGCTGGCGCGCGCCGTGATCGGCCTTCCCCGGCGCGTCCTCGATCAGTTCAAGGACATCGCCGGCAAGGACATGCTCGGCGCACTGCCCAACAGCGTCGACAGCCTCAGCGACCGGGATCCCTTCATCCTCGCCGCGGCGCAGTTGCCGATCTCACCAAAGGTGACCTACCACTCCATCATCGGCCAGGAGGATCCGCGCGTGCCGCTGGCGCAGTCCAGCGACGGCATCGTGCCGTACTGGAGCGCCCACCTGCCCGGCGCCGCCTCGGAAACGGTGATCGTCTCCGGACACAGCGTGCAACGCACGCCGCAGGCGATCCTGCAGATCCGCCGGCTGCTGCATTGAGCTGGCGCAACTGTCCCTCACCCATGCAGCACCAGCCCACTGTCCCGAACGGAGAAGGAGTCAAAAGCCCCTCTCCCCTCCGGGAGAGGGGTTGGAGTGAGGGTACGGGCGCAGCCACGCACGCAGTCAGGGAAAGCAGCAGGCACCGCTGCCCAAGAGGCAGGCCGTCCACCCGCTTGTAGCACACGCGCGGCGATCCTCTACGAGGACAACGCCAACGTGCACACCACGCATAAAAAAACACCCGGCAATGCCGGGTGTTTTCGAAGAATGGCGTCCCCACGGGGATTCGAACCCCGGTCGCCACCGTGAAAGGGTGATGTCCTAGGCCTCTAGACGATGGGGACGCGGATAACGATGTTGCTTTGCGGACGGCCTATGTCCGAAAAGTTGGTGGAGCCAGCCGGGATCGAACCGGCGACCTCTTGCATGCCATGCAAGCGCTCTCCCAGCTGAGCTATGGCCCCACGTGTACTGGCAGAAGCGGAATCTTACCCGACTTTCTTCCGATGTACAAACCCCGCACTCACCATGTTCGGCAGAGCCGAACCCGGATGCGCACGAGGAATTCCTGAGAAAAATGGCGTCCCCACGGGGATTCGAACCCCGGTCGCCACCGTGAAAGGGTGATGTCCTAGGCCTCTAGACGATGGGGACGCTGTGTAACGATGTCGCCTTCGCGGACGGCCTATGTCCGAAAAGTTGGTGGAGCCAGCCGGGATCGAACCGGCGACCTCTTGCATGCCATGCAAGCGCTCTCCCAGCTGAGCTATGGCCCCACGTGCTGCGAGGAGCGGAATATTAACGATCGTGATCGGCACACGCAAGCGTTTTTTTGCGGATCGTTGGCGACGTCGCAGCAGCCCTCGCCACGCCCAATGGAATCGGCGCACGCCTGCATTGCGCGAGGTGCGCGCCTCACGCCACACCATCGATGCGATCTGCGTTCGCGACGAAGCGCGGCGCAAAGTCGCCACGGCAGCCACGTCGGCACCCGTCACCTGCGATTGCCGATATCGGCACAACGCGAAGGCGTACCCGGCAAGCGCGCAGCGAAGGAAGCAGCAACGGCGCACCGCTTGTAGATAGATAGAGAGAGAGAGTTCAAGAACGCCTCGATCTCCGCCAACGCCCTCACCTGCCAGGACTCGACAGCGAATGCGGACCCGCTGGCGGCGCGACCGAACTGTCGGCTATACTCCGCGGCCGCGCCGAAGTGGCGGAATCGGTAGACGCAGCGGACTCAAAATCCGCCGCCCTTAAAAGCGTGTGGGTTCGAGTCCCACCTTCGGCACCAGGACTGACGGCAGCTTCGGCTGCCGTTTGTTTTTTGCGCGACCGCGCCGCATACGTCGGCGTCGACGGCGATCACAGGTAAACGCTTCATCTTCCTGCACTCGTTTGTCTAGGCGGCGGCCGTGACGGTCCCGCTATACTTTCCGTTCCCAAACCTTAACGAGCAAGCGATGTCGGCATTGCGGGGCCTGCGTATCCTGGTGGTCGAGAACGACGAGATGAACGCCACGCTGCTGGAGTTGCAGCTTGCCCAGGCCGGTGCCGAGGTGGTCGGCGTCGCCGCCTCCGTGCAGCAGGCCCTTGCACTGATCGACAGCGAACGCCCGGATCGGGCCGTGCTCGACTTCCGCCTTTCCGCCGGCGAAACCAGTGAACCTGTGGCCCGGGCGCTGAGCGAACGCGGGACCCCCTTCGTGCTCGCCACCGGCGTGGCTGCCGATGCCCTGCCCCCCGGCTTCGCCGCCGGCGTGGTGCTGACCAAGCCCTACCTGTCCGAACAGTTGGTCAAGGCGTTGCAGGACGCTCACGCCAAGACCACCGCACGCCCCTGAGAATCCCCGGTTGTAACCCGCCGCCTGGCGGAACGATTCGAGGGACTCAGCCATCAACGCCAAGGACTGTTCGCCGCCTCCTGTCCGGTTTCCCGCCGGCAGCGCTACGGGGGCCTTGCTGCGCGCCATCGATTGGCGTGAGCACGAACTTGGCCCGATGGAGCAGTGGCCGCGGAGCCTGCTGACCGCGCTGTCGATCTGCCTGAACTCGCGGTTCCCGATGGCGGTGCGCTGGGGCGAACGACAGTTCAACCTCTACAACGACGCCTACGTGCCGATCCTCGGGTTGCGGCATCCGCAGGGCTTCGCGCGGCCGATGGAGGAGGTGTGGCCGGACGTCTGGCCGGAGGTGCGGGCCCAGGCCGACCGGGTGATGGCCAGTGGCGAATCGACCTGGAACGAACATATCCCGTTGACGATGATGCGCAACGGCTACAGCGAGCAGGTGTATTTCACCTTTTCCTACAGCCCGCTGTTCGACGACGAGGGCCGCATCGCCGGTGTGCTGTGCGTGTGCACCGAGGACACCGCGCGGATCACCCTGGCGCGCGAACGCGACACGCTGCTGAAGGCGCTGGACGCGCAACGTGCGCAGATGGCCGATGCCTTCGAGCAGTCGCCGGCGGCGCTGGCGATCCTGCGCGGCCCGGATTACGTGATCGAGACCGTCAACCGGCGCTACCAGCAGCTGGTCGGACCGCGCGAGGTGGTTGGCCGGCCGCTGACCGAGGCCATTCCCGAAATCCAGCAGCAGGGCGTCATCGGCCTGCTCGACAATGTCCGTACCAGCGGCCAGGCCTTCATCGACGAGTCGATGACCTTCCAGTTGTGCCGCAGCCCGCACGAAGCGACCTCGGAAACCACGCTGGAATGCGTGTACCAGCCGATGCACGACGCCGAAGGCAAGGTCAGCGGGATCCTGGTGCACGGCATCGACCGCACCGAGCAGACGCGCGCGCAGGCGCACGACAGCTTCCTGCTGATGTTGGAGGACACGCTGCAGAACCTGCACAGTGCCGAAGCGATCTGCGAGACCGGTGCCGCCCTGCTCGGCCAGCACCTGCGCGCCAGCCGCTGCGCCTACGCGATCGTCGAGGCCGATGAGGACGTGTTCGACGTGCGCGCCGACTACGTCGACGGTGCCCGGCACCTGACCGGGCGCTCGCGCTTCAGCGACTTCGGCAGCGACCTGCTGGATTGCATGCGCGAAAACCGCCCGTGGGTGGTGCAGGACACCGAGACCCACCAGCCGCCGATGCGTCTGGACGACCCGAACTACCGTCGCCTGGGCATGCGCGCGGTGCTCACCGCGCCGTTGCACAAGGCCGGCCGCCTGGTGGCGGCGATCGGCGTGCACCAGACCCATCCGCGGGTGTGGACCTCGGCCGAGATCGAGTTGGTGCGGCTGGTGGCGGCACGCTGCTGGGAGTCGATGGAGCGCGCGGGCGCGCAGGGCGAACTGGCCAGCAGCGCCACGCGTCTGCGCGAACTGGCCGATGCGATGCCGCAGATCGTGTTCACCGCCATGCCGGATGGTCATGTCGACTACTTCAATCGCCGCTGGTACGAGTACACCGGGCTGCCGGTCGGCGAGGCCGGCTACGACAGCTGGCGCAAGGTGCACACCGAGGAAGGCCTGGCGCGGGTGAGTGAGGTGTGGCCGGAGGCGCTGCGCAGCGGCAAGCCGTACGAGATCGAGTATCCGCTGCGCCGCCACGACGGCGAGTACCGCTGGCATCTCGGCCGGGCCCTGCCGATCCGCGACGACAGCGGCCGCATCGTGCGCTGGATCGGCACCAATACCGACATCCACGACCGCCGCATGGTCGAGCAGCGGCTGCAGGAAAGCGAACTGCGCTTCCGCCAGTTGTGCGACAACGCGCCGGTGATGATCTGGATGTCCAATGCCGACGGCGATTGCGAATACATCAGCCGCCAGTGGTATCTGTTCACCGGGCAGAGCGAGCAGGAGGCGCTGGGCAGCGGCTGGCAGGAAATGCTCCATGCCGACGACCTCGCCTCGGTCGGCCGCACCCTGGCGCGTGCCTGCGCCGACCGCCGCGCCTACACGCTGGAGTACCGCCTGCGCCGCCACGACGGCGAATACCGCTGGTGCGTGGATACCGCCACGCCGCGCTTCAGTTCGTCGGGCCAGTTCCTCGGCTTCATCGGCTCGCTGCTGGACATCGCCGAACGCAAGCGCATCGAGAATGCCACCGCCGCCGAGCGCGCGGCGCTGGAGATGATCACCACCGGCAAGCCGCTCAACGCCGTGCTGGAGGCCATCGCGCGGGGCATCGAGTCGCAGAGCGATGTCGGCCTGCGCTGCACCATCATGCTGGTCGACGAGCACCGCCAGTGCCTGCTGGAAGGAGCCGCGCCCAGCATGCCGCAAGGCTTCCGCAAAGCGGTGCAGCGCCTGCCGATCGATCCCGATACCGGCTGCTGCGGTCGCGCCGCCTATCTGCGCCGGCAGGTGCTGTGCAGCGACGTGCGGGTGAATCCGCATTGGCAGGACTATCTGACCACCGCCCTGGAGGCGGACATCGTCGCCTGCTGCTCGACGCCGATCCTGGCCAGCGACGGCGAAGTGCTGGGCGTGGTCGCGCTGTACTACCCGTTCGTGCACTACCCCAACCCGCACGAACAGGATCTGGCACGCTCGGCCTCGCACCTGGCCGGCATCATCATCGAGCGCCGCGGCACCGACCTGCGCCTGCAGCAGTTGCTCGCCGCCGAGCAGAGCGCCCGCAGCGAGGCCGAGCGCGCCAGCCGCATGAAGGACGAATTCCTGGCCACGCTCAGCCACGAGCTGCGCACGCCGCTCAACGCGATCCTGGGCTGGTCGCGGCTGATGCAGGACGACGCGGTGCGCGAGAAGGACCTGGCCAAGGGCCTGGAGGTGATCGAGCGCAGCGCGCACTCGCAGGCGCAGATCATCGACGACCTGTTGGACATGAGCGCCATCCTGTCCGGCAAGGTGCGCCTGGAAGCCGGCGAGGTGGATCTGCGCGCGCTGCTGGGCGAGACCATCGATGCGGCGCGCCCCGGCGCGCAGAACAAGGGCATCGACATCGTGCTGGTCGCCGACGAAGCGACCGCCCTGCCCTATCTGGGCGATCGGGTGCGGCTGCAGCAGGTGCTGACCAATCTGGTCGGCAACGCCATCAAGTTCACCCCCAGCGCCGGCACGGTCACGGTGACCCTGGACAGCACCAGCACCCATGTGCGCATCGCCGTTGGCGATACCGGCATCGGCATCGACCCGGCGTTCCTGCCGCACGTGTTCGATCGCTTCCGCCAGGCCGACGCGAGCAGCACGCGCAGCGCCGGCGGCCTCGGCCTGGGCCTGGCGATCGCCAAGCAACTGGCCGAACTGCACCAAGGGCAATTGTCGGTCAGCAGCGACGGCGTCGGCCTGGGTGCGACGTTCACCCTGCTGCTGCCGCGCAACGATCTGCAGAGCCTGGACCCGATCCGCCGCGGCGACGACGCGGCGCTGTCCGGCGGCATGCTGCGTCGTGGCGGCATTCGCCTGGATGGCGTGCGCGTGCTGGTGGTGGACGACGACATGGATTCGCGCGGCGTCACCCAGCGTTTCCTGCAGGAGGCCGGCGCCGTGGTCGAGACCGCGGTCTGCGCCGACGATGCCGAAGCGCTGCTGCGCGAGCGGCCGTATGCGCTGCTGGTCAGCGACGTCGGCATGCCGCGCCGCGACGGTCACAGCCTGATCCGCAGCATCCGCAGCCGCGGCGCCGGAGCGGCCAGCCGCATCCCGGCCATCGCCCTGACCGCCTACGTGCGCAGCGAGGATCGCGCGCTGGCCCTGGAGGCCGGCTTCGATGCGCACCTGGGCAAGCCGGTGGACCCGGTCAAGCTGCTCGGGCTGGCCGCATCGCTGGTGACGCCGCCAACCGCCGCGCTCGCCACCGCCCCGCACCCGCGCGTCGAATCGGCCTGATCCGCCGCGTTGCACGACCGCAGCGAGCGGTCGTCATTGGAGCGACCGGCGCAGGCGCACCGGCGCTCCCCCCGCCACCTCAGCCGCGCTTGGCGCGGGCGAACGCGTCGGCCAGCGCACTGTTGACCGGTGGCGCAGCGGCCGTGGCCGGACGCGACTTGGCGTTGCCGCCGCCCGGGGTGCCGCGCCCGTCGCGCTCGCGCCGCGGCGGGCCGCCGGCACTGCGCGCGCCGCTGTCGCGGTCGGCGGGACGCGCCGGCGCCGGCGTGTCGTCCAGGCGCCGGGTCAGCGCGATGCGCTTGCGCGCCACGTCCACTTCCAACACCTTGACCTTGACGATGTCGCCGGCCTTGACCACGTCGCGCGGATCCTTGACGTAGCTGTCCGAGAGCGCGGAGATGTGCACCAGGCCGTCCTGGTGCACACCGATGTCGACGAACGCGCCGAAGGCGGCGACGTTGCTGACCACGCCCTCCAGCACCATGCCGGGCTTGAGGTCCTTGATGTCCTCCACGCCGTCGGCGAAACGCGCCGCCTTGAACTCCGGGCGCGGGTCGCGGCCCGGCTTTTCCAGTTCCTTGAGGATGTCGCGCACGGTCGGCAGGCCGAACTTCTCGTCGGTGAACTGGTCCGGCTTGAGCCCGCGCAGGAAGCCGCCATCGCCGATCAGCGCCTTGATCGGCTTGCCGGTGGCGCCGACGATGCGCTCCACCACCGGGTAGGCTTCCGGGTGCACCGCCGAGGCGTCCAGCGGCTCCTCGCCATCGGCGATGCGCAGGAAGCCGGCGCATTGTTCGAAGGTCTTGTCGCCCAGCCGCGGCACCTTGAGCAGGTCTTTGCGGCGCTTGAACGGGCCGTTGTCGTCGCGGTGGCGCACGATGTTCTCAGCCACGCTCGACGACAGCCCGGACACGCGCGACAGCAGCGCTGCCGAGGCGGTGTTGACGTACACGCCGACCGCGTTCACGCAGTCCTCCACGCGTGCATCCAGTGCCCGCGCCAGACGGTACTGGTCGACGTCGTGCTGGTACTGGCCCACGCCGATCGCCTTGGGTTCGATCTTGACAAGTTCCGCCAGGGGATCCTGCAGGCGCCGCGCGATCGACACCGCGCCGCGCAGCGACACGTCGAGCTGCGGGAATTCCTTGGCGGCGAACTCTGAGGCCGAATACACCGAGGCGCCGGCCTCGCTGACCACGATCTTCTCCAGTTTCAGCTGCGGGTTCTGCTTGATCAGGTCCGCGGCCAGCTTGTCGGTCTCGCGGCTGGCGGTGCCGTTGCCGATCGCGATCAGCTCCACGCCGTGCTGCGTGCACAGCTGCCGCAGCGTGTGCACCGACTGGTCCCACTGCCGGCGCGGCTCGTGCGGATAGATGGTGTCGGTGGCCACGAGCTTGCCGGTGGCGTCGACCACCGCGATCTTGCAGCCGGTGCGGATGCCCGGGTCCAGGCCCAGGGTCACGCGCGGCCCGGCCGGCGCGGCCAGCATCAGGTCCTGCAGGTTGTCGCCGAACACGGCAATCGCCTCGGCCTCGGCCTTTTCGCGGGCCTGGTTGAACAGGTCCAGCAGCAGGTGCATGTGCAGCTTGGCGCGCCAAGTCATGCGGCACGCATCCAGCAGCCAGCGGTCGCCAGGGCGGCCCTGGTTGGCGATGCCGGCGCGCAGCGCGACACGGCCCTCGGCGTACTGGTGGCCGGCCTCGGCCTCGCTGCCGGGGTCCAGTTCCAGGTACACGATCTCCTCGCGGCGCGCGCGGAACAGCGCCAGCAGCCGGTGCGAAGGGATCTTGGCCAGCGCTTCGGCATGATCGAAGTAGTCGCGGTACTTGGCGCCTTCCTGCTCCTTGCCCTCGGCCACGCGCGCACGGATCACCCCGACCTCGCCCAGCCAGCTGCGCAGTTCGCCGACCAGCGCGGCGTCTTCGCCCCAGCGCTCCATCAGGATCGCGCGCGCGCCTTCCAGGGCGGCCTTGACGTCGGCCACGCCCTTGTCGGCATCGACGAAGCCGGCGGCGAAGGTTTCCGGCACCTGGCTCGGATCGGCCAGCAGGCCGTCGGCGAGCGGCTCCAGCCCGGCCTCGCGGGCGATCTGCGCGCGCGTGCGGCGCTTGGGCTTGTACGGCAGGTACAAATCTTCCAGCCGCGACTTGGTGTCGGCAGCGATGATCTCCGCGCGCAGTTCGTCGCTGAGCTTGCCCTGTTCGGCGATGCTGGCCAGCACCGCGGCGCGGCGTTCTTCCAGCTCGCGCAGATAGGTCAGGCGCACTTCCAGGTTGCGCAACTGCGTGTCGTCGAGCCCGCCGGTGACTTCCTTGCGGTAGCGCGCGATGAACGGGACGCTGGCGCCCTCGTCGAGCAGGGCGATGGCGGCGCGCGCCTGCGCCGGCTGCGCGCCGATCTCGGCGGCGATGGTATTGGCGATCTGCTGGGCGAGCTGAGTGTCGTGCATTGCGTCCGGCCGAAGCCGCCTTGCGGAAAACCCGCATTTTCGCAGTGCGCGCGCCGCCGGGGAACCCGTTGACAGGCGCGCGCCGACCTGTCGCGTCAGCTGACCCCGTTGGGACCGTCCAGCACCATGCGCACCTTGCGGGTGAGCTCCTGGCGGTTGTAGGGCTTGGCCAGCACCTCGAACTCGTTGCCGCCGGCATCGGTGCGCTCGATCGAAGACTCGGCGTAACCGGTGGTCAACAGCACCTTGATCCTGGGCCTGCGCCGCCGCGCCTCGCGCGCCAGCATCACGCCATTGAGGCCCCCCGGCATGATCAGGTCCGAATACAGCAGGTCCACGTGCACGCCGGTGTCGAGCAACTCCAGCGCCTCGCGGGCGTTGTACACCACGTGCGTGGCATAGCCCTGGTCCTCCAGGAACAACCGCGCCAGTTCGGCGATGTCCGGCCGGTCCTCGACGATCAGGATGGTCTCGTCGCCCTGGCGATCGAACGGACGGCGCGTGCGCGAATCGCGCGGCGCCATGTTCTCGACGTTGTCGTCGATCGGGAAGTACAGGCGCACGGTGGTACCGTGGCCATCCTCCGAATACAGGCGCACCGCGCCGCCGGACTGCTTGGCGAACCCGTACACCATGGACAGGCCCAGGCCGGTGCCCTTGCCCTCTTCCTTGGTGGTGAAGAACGGATCCAGCACCCGCGCCAGCACCTCCGGCGGCATGCCGCTGCCGTTGTCGGTGATCGACACGCACACGTAATGGCCGGGCAGCAGGTTGTCGTAGGTGGTGGGCTCGTCGGCGCGCACCGAGACGTTGCGGGTCTGGATCACCAGGCGCGGCGCCGCCTGTTCGGCCATCGCGTCGCGGGCGTTGATCAGGATGTTCAGCAGCGCCACTTCGGCCTGGGTCGGGTCAATGCGGCAGTTGCGCAGGTCCGGCGCCAGCTCCAGCGAAAACGCGATGCCGTCGCCCAGCGTGCGCTCGGCCACATCGCTCATCCCGGCCACCAGGCTATTGAGGTTCAACACCCGCCCTTCCAGTTTCTGCTTGCGCGCGAACGCCAGCAACTGCTGGGTCAGGCGCGCGGCCTGGCCGGCGGCATCGCGTGCGCGCTCCACGCTCTTGCGCAGCAGCGACGGGTTCAGCGGCTCGCTCTCGACCGCATGCTCGATCAGTTCCAGGTACCCGGACATGACCTGCAGCAGGTTGTTGAAGTCGTGCGCGATGCCGCCGGTGAGCTGGCCCAGCGCTTCCATCTTCTGCGCCTGGCGCAGCGCGTCCTCGGCATCCCGGCGACGGCTGACGTCCAACTGCGAACCGAAGAAGTACACCAGCTCGCCGCGGTCGTCATAGACCGGGGAGATGTACAGCGCGTTCCAGAAGCTGGAACCGTCCTTGCGGTAATTGAGGATCTCCACCGCCACTTCGTCATGCGAGGTGATCGCATCGCGGACGCTGCGCACCGTCTCGCGATCGGTATCCGGCCCCTGCAGGAAGCGGCAATTGTTGCCGATCAGCTCATCGCGGCCGTAGCCGGTCATCTCCAGGAACGCACGGTTGACGAAGATGATCGGGTTGTCCGGCTGCCGCGGATCGGTGACGATCATCGGCATGCGGGTCGTCTGCACCGCAGCGAAGAAGATATCGCTGCGCTGGTTCGACATGTCGGTGGGCGCGTCGGGATCGACGGTCGGCGGCGGCGCAGGGCGGTTGCTGGTTTCTGGTGCGGGCATGGGCGATGGCAGGTCGATGCGAACCGTCGCTGGCCCGCCTAGGCGAGCGGCCACACCGGGGTTCGCACGCCGGCGTCAACGCGAATAATACTTGTGCAGGCGTTCTACCACGATATCGTCCTGCAGCGACTCCAGCGCCATGATCCGCACCTGCCGGTCGCTCAACGCCAGCACGCGCTCGACGTAGATCTCCGGGCCTGCCTCGGTTTCCTTCATGGACTTGCGGAAACCGTAGGGCATCACCCCCTTCTCTCCGTCCTTGCTGCCACCGATATACAGAACGACCGACATGACGCTTTCTCTACAGGGGAATTCGTGGAACTGGCGCGCACCATACAGAGCGCCATGTGAGGGACTTCTGCACCGAGGTTAATCGTGGCTGTTTGCCCGAACATGACCTGCGCCGCGCCTCACGCGGACTTCACCGGGCCTGCGCATAAGTCGCACATCCTTTCTGCGCACGGGCGTTATGGATCTCAAGAGCGGTTATCCCTTCTGGTCGGTTCGCAACGGCCTCATGCAGAGTTTTCCGCAGTTGCGCGACGACGTGCGCTGCGATGTGGCCGTGGTCGGCGGCGGCATTACCGGCGCGCTGATCGCCGAAGAACTGAGCACGCACGGGCACGCCGTGACAGTGCTGGAGCAGCGTGACATCGGCTGGGGCAGCACCGCAGCCAGCACCGCGCTCCTGCAATACGAGATCGATACCCACCTGATCGACCTGGCCAAGCGCTATGGCGAACCCGCCGCCGCCCTGGCCTATGGCGCCTGCGCGCAGGCGCTGGAACAGTTGCGCGACCTGGTGCGGCCGCTGCGCGACGTCGACTTCTCCCGCAACGACAGCCTGTACTACGCCAGCAAACGCCGGCACGTGCGGGTGCTGCAGGAAGAGCTGGAGATGCGTGCGCGGCACGGTTTGAACGTGGAGTGGCTGGATGCGCAGGCGCTGGACGCCAACTACGGCATCCAGGCGCATGGCGCGATCCTCAGCCACCAGGCGGCGCGGGTGGATCCATACCGCCTCACCTACCGTCTGCTCGGCCGCGCCTTCCGACGCGGTGTCGGCGTCTACGACCGCACCCGCATCGCGCGGATCGTGGTCAATCGCCGCGGCGTGACCCTGCACACCGACCAGGGCGCGCAGGTACGCGCCGGCCACGTGGTGATGGCCGCCGGCTACGCCAACCAGCATTGGCTGGACCAGCGCGTGGCACGCAACCGCAGCAGCTATGCCTTCGTCAGCGACCCGCTGGACCCGTCCGCGCTCGGCCCGCTGCACGACACCATGGTTTGGGAGAGTGCGCGGCCCTATCTGTACCTGCGCAGCACCGGCAACGGCCGCATCGTCGCCGGCGGCGAGGACGACAGCGTGGATGTGCCGGCGCGCCGCGACGCGCGCGTCGACAGCAAGGCACGCACGCTGTCGCGCAAGATCGCCAAGGCGATCCCCGGGCTCGAGCTGCAGCCGACCTTCGCCTGGGCCGGTACCTTCGCCGAGACCGAGGACGGCCTGCCGTTCTTCGGCCCGCACCCGCAGCACGGACCGCGCGTGCAGTTCGCGATGGCCTACGGCGGCAACGGCATCACCTACAGCATGATCGGCGCCGGCCTGCTGCGCGCGCAGATCGAGCGGCACGCGCATCCGCTCAAGCGCCTGTTCGGCTTCGCCCGGCTCGACTGACGCGAGCCACTAACAAGCGCCATTGGTACATCCGTAGGAGCGGCTTCAGCCGCGACCGGGGCGTTCCCGGGAAAGCCCGTCGCGGCTGAAGCCGCTCCTACGCGACAACGTCATGCCTTGCGAAAGCAGCTGTTTGCTGGCGCCACGCACTCAGCCGCTCCCCGGCCACCAGCCGCGGCCATGCAGCGCGTAGCGATCGGCGGCGCGCTCCAACGGGTTGCGCACGCTGACGCCGCCGCAAGCCAGGTAGACCGGCAGGAACAACGGCCCCAGCAGCATGTACTGCAGCACGTGCGCACGCTCGTGGTCGCCGAGCCGCACCGCCGGATGCCGGCAGCGACCGGCAGCGTGCTCGTAGGTGGCGCAGGCCACGTCCAGATCGTCGGCACTGAGCAGGATCACGTTGCCCAGGGTCATTGCCCCGCGCGGCCGCAATGGCACCCGTTCGAACACCAGCGACAGCTCGCGACGGCTGAAGCGCAGACGCGCACCGAAAAACAGTGCGATGGCACCGGCCAGCACACCCAAGGCGGTGTTGGGCGAGGTCCACAGAACGCCGATGGCGATGCCAATGCGGCGCCAGGCCAGCGGCAGTGGTCGTTTCAATCGGCTTCGTTGGGAATCAGCAGCCACAGGATCAGGTAGACCAGGATGCCGGGGAACGCGGCCGAGACGATCGACCCCACCACGTACAGCACCCGCAGCAGGGTCGCATTCCAGCCGAAGCGGTGGGCGATGCCGCCCATCACGCCCGCGATCATGCGGTCGTTCAACGAGCGCGACAGCGAACGGGATTGCGACATGGCGGCAGCTCCATCAACAGCGGCAATCCACTGTACCCGCGCCGGTGCGGGCGCCGCGTGACGGCGCAAGACGGTCAGCGCTCAGTGTTCGCCATCGCGCTCGGCCAGCCACCGGTGCAGTGCGGCCGGCACCTCGCGCTGGGCGCGGCCGGAAACGTAGATGCCGATATGGCCGCCACGGAAACTCAGCTCGGCGTAGTCGCCGCTGCCGACCACACCGCGCAGGGCCCGCGAGGCATCCGGCGGCACCAGGTGATCCTGCTCGGCATAGACGTTGAGCACCGGCATGGTGACCCGGCCCAGGTCCACCGTGTGCGTGCCGATGCGCGCGCGCCCGTGCATCAGCGCGTTGTCCTGGTAGAACTGCTTGACGAACTCACGGAAGGTCTCGCCGGCCAGATCCGGCGAATCGAAGATCCATTTCTCCATGCGCAGAAAATCCTCCAGCGCCCGCGGATCGTCCAGGATGTCGAGCAGGCCGACATACTTCTGCAGGTTCAGCCGGAAGGGCTTGAGCATCAGGTAGCTGACGTTCATCAGGTCCGCCGGCACGTTGCCCAGGGTGTCCACGAACAGGTCGACGTCGACCTGGCGCGCCCAGTTGGACAGCATGTTGTCCGGCGTGTGGAAATCCACCGGCGTGACCATGGTGATCAGGTTGCGCACCTTCTCCGGCTGCAGCGCCGCGTAGCACAGCGAGAACGTGCCGCCCTGGCAGATGCCGAGCATGTTGATGGGCGCACCGCCATCGGCCACGCGCAGGTGGTCCACCGCGCCGTCGATGTAGCGCAGCAGATAGTCCTCCAGCGTCAGGTAGCGCTCGGACCGGTCCGGGTAGCCCCAGTCGAGCACGTAGACGTCCTCGCCCAGCGCCAGCAGGCCCTGCACCAACGAACGGTCGGCCTGCAGGTCGACCATGTACGGACGGTTGACCAGGGCATAGACGATCAGCAGCGGCACCTTGGCGGTGGGCGGGCGTTCGCCAACGAAGCGGTACAGCACCACCTTGCCGTCGCGCCACACTTCCTGGCGCGCGGTGGCACCGTAGTCCACCGTGTCCAGGCCCGGTAGCACGCGCAGGCCCTCAAGCAACTTGCGCTGCAGCTCCAGGGTTTCCTGGACCAGGTCGTCGCTGCTGAAGCTCAGCGGTCCCTTCATGCGCGGCTCCGGCGTGCGGCCGGCGTGGTGCCGGTCTGCCGCGGCTTGGCGGCGGGCGCGGCCTTCGCTGGCTTGGCGGCGTTGGACTTGGATTTGGATTCGGGCGCGACGGCTGCCACGCGCGCAGCGGACGACTTGGCCGCGGTCTTCCCGGGGCGTCTCTTCGGCGCGGCCGGGGGCGCGGCAACAGGTGCAGGCCCAGCTGCGGCAGTCGCACCCTGCCCCTCGCCGCGCTCCAGCCGCCGCAGCCGCCGTTCCAGGTCGGCGATGCGCCGATGCGCGGCATCCATTTCGGTGCGCGTGGGCAGGCCCACCTGCTCGCAGACCTGCTCGGTCTCGCGTTGCAGCAGGGCGCGCAGGCGCATCTGCGCGTTGGCGACGTCGGCGTAGACCTGGCGGAACTCCGGCGACAGCGCGGCCGCCGCATAGGCCTCTTCGGCCGCGTCGATCCACAGATCGAACATCGCCCGCGCATTGGTCAGTTGCCGGCCCGGATCCTCGTACCCGCGCAGCTTCTGCTCGAACAGGCCGAAGGCGCGGTCGATGGCGCCTTGCAGCAGCCCCAGATAGGCCTGCAACTGCGCCTGGTAGTCCTGCTGCGCCTTTGCCAGCGCCCGCCAGCGTGCCTGGTGGTTGCGTGCCGGACCGAAACCGGGCATCTGCAGCCACGGCCCGCTGTCGCGCTGCAGGCCCTGCAGCAACTGCGCCGCCTGCTGCAACCACGGGTCGATTCCGGCCTGGCCGGCGCCGCGCACCGCACCCAGCAGCCATTGCAGCAACTGCTCGCGCTGGCCTTGCACCTGGCGCTTCCAGGCCTCGGCGACGTCGGCACTGCTGGCGTCGCGGCCGGCGAACTGCGCGGCTACCTGCTGCATCGCGCCCAGCCAGTCGCCGGCCTGCTGCTGGAACTGCGCCACCGCGTCCTCGGCCTGCGGCGCGCTGCCGCGCGGCAGCCACTGGCTCCAGGCCGCGATCACTTCGCGCCAGGAACCCGAGCCATTATCAGACGCGGCCGACGCGGGGGCCGGCGTGCCCTGGCGCAACGCAGCGATCCAGGCCTCCCAGTACTGCCGCGTCATCGCCTCGAAATCGCCGGCGCCACCGCCGCCGCTAGCCTTCATCGCCACTCTCCCGAACTGGCCCGCGATGATAGCAACCCGCTGCGATCAGGGTTTGGGAATGCGCAGCGTCTTGCTGATCATCAGCGAGCCGGACAGCGCGAACAGCAGCACCAGCGGGTGCAGCAGCCACGGCCCCAACCGCCATTCGCCCCACCACAAGGCATCGCCGATATGGCCCAGGTGCGCGGCGATCGCCAGCACGATGACCAGCCCCAGGCTGCTCGGGATGGGCGTGCCCTCGAAGTACGGCACCTTGTCGCCGTCGCCGGCCAGTTGCTCGGCGGTGACGTTGTAGCGGGCCAGGCGGCTGACCCCGCAGCAGACGAAGAAGCTCAGCACCAGCCAGTCCCAGCCGCCCTGCATGCCGCAGGCGTAGGCCAGCGCGGCCGGGGCCACGCCAAAGGAGATCACGTCGGCCAGCGAGTCCAGCTCGCGGCCCAGGGTCGAGGACGACTTGCGCCAGCGCGCCACCCGGCCGTCCAGCGCGTCGAACACGAACGCCAGCGGGATCAGCGCCATGCCGAACAGCAGGTCGCTGCGGCGGCCGTCCTGCAGGAAGCGCATCGCCGCGAACACCGCGCCGGTGCCGCAGAAGGCGTTGGCGAGGGTGAACCAGTCGGCCAGCTGGAATTCGCGCAGCATGGAGAAGTGGCGTTTCATCGGCATAACGTGGCGGATCCGGCGTGAGCGGCGAGCGACGGCACAGGGTAGCGTGGCGCCGCCGCACTGGCGAGCGGCCGCTGCCGGGCGTGGCGGTGCACTGCTACGCTGACCGCTCCCCACTCCGCGCAGGTACTCCCCATGCAGACCGTCCTGATCACCGGCGCCGCCAGCGGCATCGGCGCCGGCATCGCCCATGCACTGGCCGCCGACGGCCGCCACATCGTCGTCAGCGACCTCGACCTCGGCGCCGCCGAGGCGGTGGCCAAGCAGTTGCGCGACACCGGCGGCTCGGCCGAGGCGGTGGCGCTGGACGTGGCCAGCGCGGACAGCATCGCCGCCGCACTCGCCGCCGTGAGCCGGCCGGTGGACGTGCTGGTCAACAACGCCGGGCTGCAGCACGTGGCGCCGTTGCAAGACTTTCCGATGGAGAAGTGGGGCCTGCTGGTGGAGGTGATGCTGACCGGCGTGGCGCGGCTGACCCAGGCGGTGCTGCCGGGCATGCGCGAGCGCGGCTTCGGCCGCATCGTCAACATCGGCAGCATCCACTCGCTGGTCGCCAGCCCGTACAAGAGCGCGTACGTCGCTGCCAAGCACGGCCTGGTCGGCTTCTCCAAGGTGATCGCGCTGGAGACCGCCGACACCGACATCACCATCAACACGCTCTGCCCCAGCTACGTGAAAACGCCGCTGGTCGACAAGCAGATCACCGACCAGGCGCGCACCCGCGGCATTTCCGAAGCCGACGTGATCGCCCAGGTGATGCTCAAGCCGATGCCCAAGGGCGTGTTCATCGCCTACGACGAGCTGGCCGGCTGCGTGGCGTTCCTGGCTTCGCCGGCGGCGCGCAACATCACCGCGCAGACCATCGCCATCGACGGCGGCTGGACCGCGCAGTAACGCTGCAGCGAGCACGCGCGTCCGGCTGCTGGATCGCGCGATCGACGCTGGCGAATTTTTCGCCAGCGCGACGGCGGCCGTTGCGGCACAACGCCGCCGGCACTTTATCCACAGCGTTCGTGCGATTTCATCCACACCGGCTGTGGAGAAGCGCGACCGGGACTGCTGAAATTTTCACCACCCGACAAAATCGGGCAGCCCTTTCAATGACTTGCCACGCTTGCCCACAGGCTTGTGCAGGATCGATCCACAGCCGCTGTGGACAAGGCGGACGCGGCGTCACGCGGGCGGTCGACCGGGCGGCGCGCCGCACCCTCGCCCATCCCCGGGCATGAGCGGGCCCTGTTCCCTTCTCCCCTCGGGAGAAGGTGCCCCGCAGGGGCGGATGAGGGTGCGGGCGCAGCCTCGTGCACCAAAACTCAGCGCATCGCTTTCGCGCCGTACCCTCACCCCAACCCCTCTCCCGGTGGGAGAGGGGCTTCAAGGCAGCGCGAGCATGTCAGACCCGCGAGTAGCGCCAGGACTGCATGCGTCCGTCGCGATACGGCATCACACCGTGGAACGGGCGCGGGTCGCCGTCGAACACCAGCGGCAGGAAGTGGCGGTCGCCCTCCCACAGCGGCAGCGCGTCCATCTGCGCGATCGGCACCCAGGCCAATGTGCCCTCGGCGTTCTCGGCGAACGGCTCGCCCGTATAGGCCTCGATCAGGAACACGAAGCCCAGCCAGTCCTCGCCGTGCTTGCCGAACCCCGGCCAACTGATGGTGCCGCGCAACTGCAGCGCCTCGCAGGTGATGCCGGCCTCCTCCAGGATCTCGCGGCGCATGCCGGCCAACACGTCTTCGTCCGCCTCCACCTTGCCGCCCAGGCCGTTGTACTTGCCCAGGTGATGGTCGCCGGGCCGGGCATTGCGGTGGACCAGCAGCACCTGGCTACGGTCGGGCGAGAGCACGTAGCCCAAGGTGGCGACGATGGGGGTGTAAGGCATGCGGTGACGGCGGATGGCGAGGGGCGCGCAGTATGCCGTATCCGCGCTGTTGCCTGGTCCAGGCGGAGGCTAGGCGGTCAGACCGCCGGCGTCGCGGCGTCGCGCGGCGCATGCGGCAGTGGCGGCGCAGACCGCAGGGTGGCCACCCCGTGGCCACGCTCGGCCAGGTACTCCAGCCACTTGCCGAGGAAGGTGTTCATGCGCATGCGGTGGCTGATCAGCTCCGCCGGCGGCGGATACAGCCCCATCACGTCCTGCCAGCGGCGGCCGACGTAGCAATGGGTGGTCTCGGCCTGGCGCGCGTCCAGGTACAGGCGCACGTAGGCCGACGGGTCGGGCTCGCCGGTCAGCGGGTCGCACAGGTCGTAGGTCAGGCGCAGCTCGACGGTGTAGCGGTGGCGCTCGATCACGTCCAGGCGCAGGTCCAGGCCGTCGCCGATGCTGGACACGTAGCTGCCGGCCTCAAGGTCGGCCGGCACGAACAGGCGATTCAGGTGCAAATAGTTCTCGGCGTACAACCCCATCAGCCAGCCGAAACGGCTGAGCCGGGGGATGCGTTCGCTGCGGGTCATGGCGTGCTGCATGGACCGATCCTACACGCTGGATCGCGCCGGCGGCAGCATTGACGGATCGGCGCCGGCGGCCTACCGTGGAAATCCATGCGACGGCGTGCGGAAATGCCGTTGCCGCCAGGGGCGGCCCCGCCCGCTCAGAACATCTCGCGCTGCAGTCCCAGCGTCGTCAGCACCTTGCTGGAAATCTCCTCGATCGAGGTATGCGTGGTGCTCAGGGTCGGAATCCGCTCCATGCGGAACATGGTTTCGGCCGCCGCCACTTCGCGCCGGCAGGTCTCCGCACTGGAGTAGCGCGAATTCGGCCGCCGCTCCTGGCGAATCTGCTGCAACCGCTCCGGATCGATGGTCAGCCCGAACAGCTTGTTGCGGTAGGCACGCAGCCGCGGCGGCAACCGATCGCTCTCCAGATCCTCGTCGGTCAACGGATAGTTGGCCGCGCGCACGCCGTAATGCAGCGCCAGGTAGATACAGGTCGGGGTCTTGCCCGCGCGCGAGACCGCCACCAGGATCACGTCGGCCTCGTCGTAGGTGAGCGCGATGCCGTCGTCGTGCGCGAGTGCGAAGTTCATTGCGTTGATGCGGCGGTGGTAGGTCTCGAAATCGACCAGACCGTGCGCCTGTCCCACCCGCGAGTGCCGCGGCGCGTTCAATTCGCGCTCCAGCGGCTCGATGAAGGGCGCGAACACGTCGAGCATCAGCGCCCCGCTCTCGGCCAGCAACATGCTCAATTGCGGATCGACGCAGGAGTTGACCACGATCGGCCGAACCTGATAACGCTCCCCTGCGGCATGGATGCGCTGCGCCGCGTCGCGGGCTTTTTCCGGATCGTCGACGAACGACATGCGGTCGGTGACGAAGCTGAAACCGCTGAACTGGGTAAGCAGGCTATGCCCAATGGTTTCAGCGGTGATACCGGTTCCATCGGACACGTAGAACACCGGTCTGATCGTCGACATTGCCTGCATTCTCCTGGCTGAAACCCAACGGATGCGCCCGCTTCGCTTGTGCCGGCTCGGGTGCGCACTGCATCATATCGGCTTCTTCCCTCACGGACGCGGCCATTCAGCCCGCCTCGGGCGATGGCCTAACGGAGCATCGCGCTTGAACGAGAACATCCTGTGGTTGCATGAGCTGCGCCTGGCCGACCTGGCTCGCGTTGGTGGCAAGAATTCCTCCCTCGGCGAAATGATCGGCAACCTGGCGGGCCTCGGCGTGTCCGTGCCGGGCGGCTTCGCCACCACTGCCGAAGCGTTCAAGGCCTTCGTCGCCCACAACGATCTGTACCAGCGCATCTTCGACAAGCTGGCCACGCTGGACGTGGAAGACGTGGGCGCACTGACCGCCGCCGGCAAGGAAATCCGCAGCTGGGTGATCGATGCGCCGCTGCAGCCGGAACTGGATCAGGCGATCCGCGAGGCCTACGCGCAACTGTGCAGCGAGAACGGCGGCGGCGACGTGGCCGTGGCGGTGCGCTCCTCGGCGACCGCCGAAGACCTGCCCGACGCCAGCTTCGCCGGCCAGCAGGAGACCTTCCTCAACGTGACCGGCGCCGACGACGTGGTGCACAAGGTCAAGGAAGTCTTCGCCAGCCTCTACAACGATCGCGCCATCGCCTACCGCGTGCACCACGGTTTCAAGCACGAGGACGTGTTCCTCTCGGCCGGCGTGCAGCTGATGGTGCGCTCCGGCGTCGGCGCCTCCGGTGTGCTGTTCACCCTGGACACCGAGTCGGGCTTCCGCGACGTGGTGTTCGTTACCTCGAGCTTCGGCCTCGGCGAGATGGTCGTGCAGGGCGCGGTCAATCCCGACGAGTTCTACGTCTACAAGCCCACCCTCAAGGCCGGCAAGCCGGCGATCCTGCGCCGTTCGCTGGGCAGCAAGCTGATCCGCATGGTGCATTCGGACGTGCCGGGCGAGCGCGTGCGCATCGAGGACACCCCGGCGCAGCTGCGCAACACCTTCTCGATCAGCGACGAAGATGTGCAGGAACTGGCCAAGCAAGCGCTGGTGATCGAGCAGCACTACCAGCGGCCGATGGACATCGAGTGGGCGAAGGACGGCGTCAGCGGCAAGCTGTTCATCGTGCAGGCGCGCCCGGAGACGGTGAAGTCGCGCGGCCACGCCACCCAGATCGAACGCTTCGCGCTGCAGCAGCGCGGCGAGGTGATCGCCGAAGGCCGTGCCATCGGCCAGAAGATCGGCGCCGGCGTCGCCCGCGTGGTGCGTAGTCTGGAGGACATGAACCGGGTGCAGCCCGGCGACGTGCTGGTCGCGGACATGACCGATCCCGATTGGGAGCCGGTGATGAAGCGCGCCTCGGCAATCGTCACCAACCGCGGCGGCCGTACCTGCCACGCGGCGATCATCGCCCGCGAACTCGGCGTGCCGGCGGTGGTCGGTACCGGCAATGCGATGGAACTGGTCGAGGACGGCAAGGAAGTGACCGTCAGCTGCGCCGAAGGCGACACCGGCTACATCTATGGCGGGCGCCTGCCGTTCGAGCGCACCACCACGGATCTGGGCAACATGCCGCCGGCACCGCTGAAGATCATGATGAACGTGGCCAACCCGGAGCGCGCGTTCGACTTCGGCCAGTTGCCCAACGCCGGCATCGGCCTGGCGCGCCTGGAGATGATCATCGCCGCGCACATCGGCATCCATCCCAACGCGCTGCTGGAGTACGCCAAGCAGGACGCGGCGACCAAGAAGAAGATCGACGAGAAGATCGCCGGTTATGCCGACCCGGTGAGCTTCTACGTCAACCGCCTGGCCGAAGGCATCGCCACGCTGACCGCGTCGGTGGCGCCGCACCCGGTGATCGTGCGCCTGTCGGACTTCAAGTCCAACGAGTACGCCAACCTGATCGGCGGCAGCAACTACGAGCCGCACGAAGAGAACCCGATGATCGGCTTCCGCGGCGCCAGCCGCTATGTCGATCCGAGCTTCGCCGCTGCGTTCGCGCTGGAGTGCAAGGCCGTGCTCAAGGTCCGCAACGAGATGGGCCTGGACAACATGTGGGTCATGATCCCGTTCGTGCGTACCCTCGAGGAGGGCCGCAAGGTCGTCGAGGTGCTGGCCAGCAACGGCCTGCGCCAGGGCGAGAACGGCCTGAAGATCATCATGATGTGCGAGGTGCCGTCGAACGCGCTGCTGGCCGAGGAATTCCTGGAGATCTTCGACGGCTTCTCGATCGGCTCCAACGACCTGACCCAGCTGACTCTGGGCCTGGACCGCGATTCCTCGATCGTGGCGCACCTGTTCGACGAGCGCAATCCGGCGGTCAAGAAGATGCTGTCGATGGCGATCAAGGCCGCGCGCGCCAAGGGCAAGTACGTGGGCATCTGCGGCCAGGGCCCGTCGGATCACCCGGACCTGGCCGAGTGGCTGATGCAGGAGGGCATCGAATCGGTGTCGTTGAACCCCGACACCGTGGTCGACACCTGGCTACGCCTGGCCAAGCTCAAGAGCAAGGGGTGATGCCGATGCAGTCGTGGCTGACGGCACTGACGGCGGCCACGACCGCTGCGCCGGCGACGCGGGCGGCGCGTCCGTTCGACTGGCGGACGCTGGACTGGGCGCAGTACGCGCTCAACTGGGGCGTGGCGATCCTGATCGTGGTGGTCGGGATGTGGATCGCCAAGCGCCTGAGCGAATGGTTGCGTAGCGCCCTGCTGCGCGCACGGGTGGAAGCCACGCTCAGCAATTTCCTGCGCAACGTCGCCTATGCGTTGATGCTGGTGCTGGTGCTGGTCACGGCACTGCAGAAGATCGGCGTGCCGCCGACCTCGCTGTTCGCCGTGCTCGGCGCCGCCGGCCTGGCGGTGGGCCTGGCGCTGAAGGACTCGCTGTCCAACATCGCCTCCGGGGTGATGCTGATCGTGCTGCGGCCGATGCGCGACGGCGACCACGTGGTGGTGGCCGGGCAGGAAGGCGTGGTCGACGAGATCCGGATCTTCCAGACCCGCATCCGTACCTTCGACGAGCGCATGGTGACCCTGCCCAACAGCACCATCACCACCGCGCCGATCGTCAACTACAGCACCCTGCCCAACCGCCGCCTGGAGATCACCGTCGGCGTCGGCTACGGCGATGACCTGAAGAAAGCGCAGGAGCTGTTGCTGCAGATCGCGCAAGAGAATCCGAACATCCTGAAGACGCCCGCCCCGTTCGTGCAGGTCAGCAACCTGGGCGAGAGCACGGTGGACCTGATGCTGTTCGGCTACGCCAAGAACGGCGATTTCGGTGCAGCCAAGAGCAGCACGCTGGAGCAGATCCGCAACCAGTTGCTGGAGAACGGACTCAGCATTCCGTACCCGCAGCGCGACCTGCACGTGTACCACCACGATGCCGACGGCCGTCCGATCGCGGAATTGTTGACCAAGGGCGTCACCGACGACGGCGAGACCAAACCGGGACCGCCGCTGGCGCGCTGAGCGACGGCGTCACTCGCTGCATCCCCTGCCCTGCTGCATCCGCCCGACGACCGTCGGGCGGCCTGTTGCATACGCTGCCTGAAGCATCCGGCGCGCGGATCAGCCCTGGCCCTGCCCGCCCAGCGTGCCCATGAACGGGCGGTAGTAGCGCAGTTCGTCGATGGAATCGTGCACGTCGCTGAGCGCGGTATGCGAGGAGGTCTTGTTCAGCCCGGCCGACACCGCCGGCGCCCAGCGCCGCGCCAGTTCCTTCAGCGTCGACACGTCCAGGTTGCGGTAGTGGAAGAAACGCTCCAGCCGCGGCATCTGCCGGTGCAGGAAACGCCGGTCCTGGCAGATCGAGTTGCCGCACATCGGCGAGGTGCCGGGCTTGCACCACTGGGTCAGGAACGCCATGGTCTCGGCCTCGGCCTGGGCCAGCGTGACCCGGCTGTCGAGTACGCGCTGCCACAGGCCGGAGTGGCGGTGCTGGTTGCGGTTCCACTCGTCCATCGCCTCCAGCGTCTGCAGCGGATGGGCGATGGCGAACTCCGGGCCCTCGGCCAGCACGTTGAGCTGGGCGTCGGTCACCACCGTGGCGATTTCGATGATCGAATCGCGATCGGTATCCAAGCCGGTCATTTCCAGATCGATCCAGATCAGCCGATCGTTCGCCACGTGCGATTGCGCCATATCACCGTCCTGTCGTTCGCGGCGGCGATGCCGGCGCGGAAGTGTCGTATCAAGCGCCAATGATACCGCGCGAACTGCGCGACCGGCAGAGCTGGCCGCTCACGCGCCGAGCGGCGGCTTGCCGCGCTTGGCGCGAAAGTAATTGGTCAGGCGCGTGCTGGCCTCCACCGCCAGCACCCCGCCGCGGACCTGCACGCGGTGGTTGTGGCGCGGATCGGCGAGCAGGTCGAACACGCTGCCGCAGGCACCGGTCCTGGGATCGGTGGCGGCATAGACCAGTTCCGCCACCCGCGCATGCACCACCGCCATCGCGCACATCGCGCACGGCTCCAGGGTCACGTACAGGCGACTGCCGACCAGGCGGTGATTGCCGAGCCGGCGGCCAGCCTGGCGCAGCGCGACGATCTCGGCATGCGCGCTGGGGTCGTGTTCGGCGATGTTGAGGTTCCAGCCCTCACCCAATATCGCATCGTCGGCCGAGACCAGCACCGCGCCGACCGGGATCTCGTCGAACTCGCGCTCGGCGCGTTCGGCCAGGGCCAGCGCATGGCGCATCCAGTGCGCGTCGCGCGCCTGCTGCGCGTCGTCACCAGCGCTCATCGCGACGCGCTGTGCTTGCGCACGAACTCGGCGAACACCGCCAGCGTCGCTTCGCTGACGTGGTGCTCGATGCCCTCGGCATCCCGACGCGCGGTGTCGGCGTCGATGCCCAGGGCAAGCAGGAATTGCTCCACGGTCTGGTGGCGCTGCCGGCTGGCCGCGGCCAGCGCCTCGCCCTCGGCGGTCAGGAACACGCCACGGTAGGGCCGCTGCACCACCCAGCCACCTTTGACCAGCCGCTTGAGCATCTTGGCCACGGTCGGCTGGGCCACGCCCAGGCGCGCGGCGATATCCACCTGCCGCGCTTCGCCGCCGTCGGCGAGCAGGTCGGAAATCAGCTCCACGTAGTCCTCGATCAGCTCCAGGCGGTGCGCCTCGCGCACCTGGCGGAAGCTTTCGACCTGCACTTCGGCGTCGAGCAGCACCGCCGGCGGCGCCATCGACTTCCCGCTTTTCTGCATCGCAACGCCCTTGTCCGGTGCCGGCGCCCCGCCGGCCACCTGCCTATTCTGGCCGAAATCCGGGCTATCGCAGCGATTTGAATTGCCAATGCTAATCCATATAGCAACTGCTATATACTCGTTTGCACCCTGCCCCACCCCCATTTGTTGCCATGGCCGCCCCCCTGCCACTGCCCCATTCCGCTGCCGCGCACGCCAGCCGTGACGAGGCGCGCCGCCCCAGCCTGGGCAGCATGCATGCCAGCGTCGCCGTGCCACGCAGCGGCCTGGGCTGGCGGCGATTCCTGGCCTTCCTCGGACCCGGCTACATGGTCTCGGTCGGCTACATGGATCCGGGCAACTGGGCGACCGACATCGCCGGCGGCTCGCACTTCGGCTACCTGCTGCTGTCGGTGATCCTGCTTTCCAACCTGATGGCGATCGTGCTGCAGGGCCTGGCGGCGCGCCTGGGCATCGCCACCGGCCTGGATCTGGCCCAGGCCTGCCGCGCGCACTATTCCAAACCAGTGAACTTCCTGCTGTGGCTGGCCTGCGAAGCGGCCATCGTCGCCTGCGACCTGGCCGAGGTGATCGGCACTGCGATCGCGCTGAAGCTGCTGTTCGGCATTCCGCTCACCGCCGGCGCGATCATCACCTCGATCGACGCGCTGCTGGTGCTGTTCCTGATGCGCCGCGGCTTCCGCGCGCTGGAAGCGTTCGTGATCGCCTTGCTGATGGTGATCTTCGCCTGCTTCCTGGTGCAGATCGTGCTGGCGGCGCCGCCGCTGCGCGAAGTGCTGGCCGGCTTCATCCCACGCGCGCAGGTGGTGACCGACCCGGCGGCGCTGTACCTGGCGATCGGCATCATCGGCGCGACGGTGATGCCGCACAACCTGTACCTGCACTCCTCGATCGTGCAGACCCGCGCCTATGAGCGCAGCGATCAGGGCCGCCGCTCGGCGCTGCGCTGGGCGCTGGCCGACAGCACCATCGCGCTGAGCCTGGCGCTGTTCGTCAACGCGGCGATCCTGATCCTCGCCGCCGCGGTGTTCCATGCGCACGGCCGCACCGACGTGCAGGAGATCGAACAGGCCCACGAACTGCTGGCGCCGATGCTCGGCGTCGGCCTGGCCTCGACCCTGTTCGCGGTGGCGCTGCTGGCCTCCGGCATCAATTCCACCGTCACCGCCACCCTGGCCGGGCAGATCGTGATGGAAGGTTTCCTGCACCTGCGCCTGCCGCCCTGGGCGCGGCGCCTGCTGACCCGCGGCCTGGCGATCGTGCCGGTGGTCGCGGTGACCTCGCTGTACGGCGAACAGGGCACCGCAAAGCTACTGGTGCTGAGCCAGGTGGTGCTTTCGATGCAGCTGCCGTTCGCGGTGATCCCGCTGGTCCGCTTCGTCACCGACAAGCGCCGGATGGGGTCGCTGGTGGTACGCCGCTGGCTGGCCTGGCTGGGCTGGGCGATCGCAGCGCTGATCGTGGTGCTCAATCTGAAGCTGCTGGCGGATACGCTGCTGCACTAAGAGTGGCGAACGAAACGTCGCGAGCAGTCGCCAGGTGAGTGCGGACGGCGCGGAGGAACTGCAATGTACAAGTGGTACATGAGGATTCCGAGCACCGTCCGCGCCCGCCTGGTGGCTGCGCAGTAGTTTTGTTAGCCGCTCTAAGCGCGCTCGGTTACCGCTGGCCGCCTCGGCGTCGCCTTACCGCAGCAGCCCTGCAGCGCGACGACCCCACTGCACGCGATCGTGCAGTGGGCGATACGGCTCAGGCGCCACTGGCGGGCACGGCCGCGCCATTGCGGGCGAAGAACGCATTGGCCGCCGGGCGGAACAGCAAGAACACGGCCACGGCGAACAGCAGCACGCCCGGGATCAAGGCCAGCGTCATCGGCGAGGTGGCGAAGGCGATCACCATGCCGATCAGGCTCCAGGCGAGGTAGCGCGAACGTCCCCAGACGAGCACGTTGAGGATGGCGATCGCGCATGCGCCCTGCACCAGGAGGCCGACATAGCCGATGACGTACTGGATCGACAGCGGAACGGCCGCATTCCCCCAACGTGCGGTAGCGGAACGTCAGTGCAGGCGCGCGGCGATGATCTTCTCGCACAGGAACACGTCGCTGGTGCCATGGCGCACCCGGCAGTACCTGACGAAGTCCTGCCGGCGCCGGGCATCCAGCGTGACGTACGCATCGATGTCCAATCCACGCCGGGCGGGATTGTCGAAGTACAGCGTCCACGTCGGCTCGGACTTGATGAAAGGCTCCCACAGCACCCCGACCTCGTGATCACCCACGATCTTGTCGAAGCCGATCCACAGCCAGCCGCCGACCATCAGCAAGATCAGGCCAATGCCTACCTTCTGGCATACGCTCATGGCGACGTTGCCCGGACCGGGCAATTGCCGCGCTGACCGGCGTACCAAGCATGACGCTGCTGGCGGATACCGCGCTGCAGGGAATGCTGCCGTGTCGCGGCAAGCGTCGAGGTGTGTATGTCGGCAGCATGTACCCATGCATCAACCACGCTCACGACACCCAGCCGATGCGCACCGGTTCGCCAGATCACCGCCCGAGCAGTCCGACGACGAAGGCAAGCACGAGCGCGATCGGAACGAAGAACACCAGCACCATCACCAGCTTCTGCGGGATTCTGTTTGCGGACAAGCCGAATTCGCGCGCGAAGCGGAGCGCCAACCCCAATGCAAACGGCCAGAACATCAGGTGTCTCAGCAGTTCCGGATCATTCTGTATCTCTCCACTGTCGATCTGCGTGCCAAGGCCATACAGCAACAGGCAAACGAAACCGGATGGCACCAACAGCAACCACAGTAGTGCGCCAATCGTGGGCGGGACGAAGGTGATATTGGCCAGACGCATGGGCTTTCTTCTCGATGACATGACGAACGTGGAGGGGATGCGGCAACGGCGGCATGCGCCTGTCGCGCATCGCCCACCGATCCGACTGCACCCATGGCGCAGTGCCGATGCATGTCAGATTGCGCTGGTGTGATTGGCCGCTCCGCGGCTGGCGAAGAACGCATTGGCTGCTGGGCGAAACAACAGGAAGACGACGACCGCGAACAGCGCCATTCCTGGAATCAATGCCAACGTCATCGGCGAGGCGGCCACGCCGACCGCCGTGCCGACCAAGCCCCAGACGACATAGCGCGCGCGTGCCCATCCGAAGCCGCCGAAGATGCCGGCAGCGCATGCGAGCTGCACCACGGCGCCGTGGCAGCCGAGGGCGTCCTGGATCGACAAGGGAACCGGGTCTTGCCGCATCGCCGCTGCTGCGGCCACGTCGCTGTCGTCGAGCGCGGACAGCAGCAGCGAAAGCACGCACGAGGCAATCAGCAGGCAGGCGATGGCGGTGAGAGACATGGGACGGCGGCACGACATGCTGGACCTCGACCTGATGGGACACGCTGCTACGAAAGGCTGGATGGCCAACGCGTCGTGGCAGGCAGCCCCTTTTCAAGACGCACGACGGCTGCAAATCCCCCACTGCCGGCCGACACCTCGCCTCACCCGATCCTGGATCGACCAGCCCGAGGCTGGCGTGCAGACGCTCCCACGCGCGCTGGACGACGGCGACATGGCCCGTCGAGCGCACCGCGCCCGGCGCAAATCAGCCGCTCTCCGCTGCTCCGATCACACCTTGGCCGACGTATCGAACAGGGCCGTGTAGCGCCGCTGCATCTCCTCCGGCGTCACCGACTCGATCGCGTGGCCGATCAGCCAGCGGTGGCCGAAGGGATCACGCACGGTGCCGGAGCGTTCGCCGTAGAAGTGGTCCTGCATGCCGCGTTCGAGCGTGCCGCCCGCGGCGACCGCACGGGCGACCAGCGCATCGGCATCGTCCACATGCAGGTGCAGCGTGACCGGCGTGGCGCCGAGGTGCTCCGGGCTGCGCACGCCCATCTCCGGATACTCCTCCGACAACATCAGCGTGTGGCCATCGAGATCCACCTCGGCATGGCCGATGCGCCCATCCGGCTCGGTGAGGCGGAACAGTTCGCGGGCGCCGAACGCGCGGGCGTAGAACGCCAGCGCGGCAGCCGCGTCGCGTACGCACAGGTAGGCATAGAGCTCGTGGATCGCCATGGCATGTCCTTGTGTGGGCCAGGTGCCCATTGTGGAACCCCGCACGCGCCGCGTCTTGCAGGAAATTGACCTGCACCGCGATCAGCGCGGCACATGCCGCGGGGTGGCAGGATCGGCCATCCGACGCCAGGCGGAAGGAGTGACACCGGCCACGCTGCGGAACGTGTTGGCCAGGTGCGCCTGGTCGGCGAAGCCACAGGCGTGGGCGATCTCGGCCCAGCCTAGCGATCGATCGCACGCCAGTTCCAACGCCTGCGAGAAGCGTTGCAGCTGCAGCCATGCGTTCGGCGCCAGACCGGTCGCTTGCCGGAACATGGCGATGCAATGCCGGTGGCTGAGTCCGCTGGCGCGCACCATGGTCTCCACGCGCAAGCCCGGATGCCAGCCCCCCGGAAGCAGCACGCGCAGCGCCGGATGCAGCAAGGGCGGGCGGCCGCAGGCGCGGTCGGTCAGCCAGCGTTCGAATGCAGCCAGCCGCGTCGGCGCATCGGTGCACGCGTGCAGTCGCTCCTGCAGTGCATCGACCTCGCCTGCAGGCAGCAGCAGTTGCAGTGGCGTGTGATGCCCAGCCAAGGCCGATTCGGGCACGCCGAGCAGCACGCTGGCGGCGCCGGGACGCAACATCGCACCGACCGAGGCCGCAGGCTGCGCGACATCGCGTACGTGGTACGCCGTACGCACCCCGCCGACCACCGCGTGGCCCAGGCAATGGCCGTGCAGATCGGCCGCGTGGTCGAACACCCGCAATGGTGCGCCGCCGATCCGCACGGCGAGATGCGTGGCACCGGTCGGCAGCACATGTTCGCGCGCAGATGGCCGCGCGGCCGTCTGCGCCAGTGCAGGATCGTGCGCCCACACCGATGTCACCAGGTCGCGCAACGCGGAAACGGGAGGCCGATGGACGGAAGCCATGGCGCGATGCTACGCCTCCCCCTCCCCTGCCGGTAGCCCGCCCGACGCCATGCCTTGCCGTCGCTGTGGACACGATGATCGGTGGCCGACACATACGCTTGAGCACGTCTCTGCACGATGTCGACACGGCATCGCACCGATGCAGGTGCCGAGAATCCGTTTCGCAGCGGGGTTTGACGCTGCACCTCGAGATTGCGGCATCGAAACCCCTTGCGTCAGGACGTCTGGCGCTTCTCGGCGAAGGCCAGCACGCGACTGGTCGCCGCCGTCCGTCGAGCGCTACCGGACCTGCGCGCCGCAGCTGCCGTGTTCGCCCGCTCGGCATCGAAGCAGTCCAGGCTGTGTCGCCGCATGCAAGAGCGGCACGCCTGACCACGCCGGCGCGCCATCGCGAATGGAGGAAGTGGTGGTGGCGCCATCGCAGACACGTCTGCACAGACACGGAAAGAACGAACGCGCGCCTGCGTCCGCTGGTCACTTGCGACGCATCTCACACTGTCGTGCGTACCACCAACTGTCTACCCTCGCCGCAGATCCGGCTTATACAGTAGTCGCGACACACCACGGATGGCGGGGATGGCCGCGGCAAGAGACTTCGCCAAAGGCGTTCTACTGAGCGCCGCTTATTGCGCCGCCTTCCTGCTGGCGTGGCGCTGGTCCGTGGACCAGTGGTATCTGCCGGCAGGTGTACGCGTCGCCAGCCTGCTGTTCCTGCCGGCGCGGCGCTGGCCGTGGTTGCTGGCAGGCGATGCCGCCGCGTTGTTGACGCTGCGCATTCCCATGAGCGAGACCTGGGGCGCGAGTGCCGCCTGGGCGTACCTGAGTCCATTCCTGCTGATGCCGGCCGTGGCGCTGGTGCCGGTCCTGGTGCGTCAGCGCGTTCCCGACCTCGCGCGCAACGATCACTGGCTGCTGCCACTGGCGCTGGCGACCGCGCTGTGGAGCACGCTCTGCAACATCGCCATCAACACCGCCTTGGGCGGCCCGGCCGGGCCGGCGCCGCTCGATGTTCTGCTGCGTTACTGGCTCGGCGATTACCTGGGCACCTTGATGTTCGTGCTGCCGGCGTTGCTGTGGTTGCGCCGCGACGAGCCCACGCAGATGCATGCCTCGCTGTTGCGCGAGGGGCTGGCGTCGATCGCCATGGTCGTCGTGCTGTCGGCGTCGATCGCCGGCGTGGACGATGCACTGCTGCGGCAGTTGCTGATGGTGCTGCTGGTGGTCCCGGCGATCGTACTGACGCTGCGCCATGGTTGGCGGGGCGCGGCGCTCGGCGTGGTCCTGGCGAACGTGGCGGTGGCGCTGTCCATGCCCAAGGTCGTGGCACCCGGGATCCACGACGCCGACGCGTTCGTGGTGCAGATCCTGCTCGCCGCGACGGCCACGGTGATGTTCGCGTTCGGGTCGCGCATCTCCGCGGCCTATCGGCACCTGCGCGACGACGGGCGCCTGCATGAGCAGGCACTGGCCTTTGCGCAGGCCGGCTACCTGTCCGCCGAACGCACGCTGCGCCGGCGGGTGGTTGACTACACCGATCTCAGTACGCAGATCAACAAGCTGCGCCGCGATGTGGTGCAGGATCTGCGCGCACGCGGCCATTACGCCGCCGCGATGCAGATGACCCGCACCGGCGTGATCCAGGCGCAACTGCTGGACGAGTACGTCACCGCACTCTACCCGCTCGGCATCGAGACCCATGGCCTGTACCCCACCCTGCACTCGCCGACCTTCGCCAACCTGTGTGCGACGGAGTTCCGCTGCCGCCTGCATGGCGATCCGCGGCGTCTGTCGCTGGGCCTGCAACTGGTGGCCTATCGCTGCATCCTCGACGCCATCGAGACGCTGCCGGTGGCCCACACCCACCTGCTGCGGGCGCGGGTCTGGCGTGCCAGAGGGCGGCAGGGCATCGCCATCCGCATCACCGCCGATGCCGCGATGCTGAGTGCGTTGCGGCGCCGACCGGAGGCGCCGGACCGGGAACTGGCGGTCCGCCTGCAGGCGCATGGCGGCACCTGCCGGCGCCGCCATGCGTTGAGCTTCAGCTTCCTGGTCTCCGAAAGCCGCGCCGCCGGCCTCACTCCACCGCCGTGACCTCCCACGCGTCGCCGCGCGCACCCGTGCGCAGCCGCACCTCCACATCCGCCGTCCGGTAGATCACGCGTGCAGGTACCGCAGGCGATGCCGTCAACGAGACGCGCCCGACGTCGCTGCCCATTGGCAGCACCCACAACGTCTTGCCGATGCGGCCGACCGCGGCACGGACCACGCCGCTGGCGTCGTTGATCTGCAGGTAGTTCACGCCATCGCGCGAGAACTCATAGACGCGCCAGGCCGAATCCGTGGCGAGATTCAGCGCCTTGGGCACGCTTTCGCCCAAACCTTTGCCCACGACCCCGTGCCCGCCGGAGGGGCAGCACGACTGCGCCTGCGCCTGAAAGGACAGCGCCAGCCCCGCTGCGACCACGATTGCCATGCCCTTCGCCTTCGTTTCCATTCCATCGATCCTTTCCCACCCGGGGAATTCCGCCTGCATCTCAGGCGCGATCAAGGTACGTGGTCCAGGCCGGGAAGCGGTCGACAAACGTCTTCATCAATGCCACGCGTCACTAGCGTCTCCCGCAGAGCCGCCACTGACACGTCGGCAACCAGCCGCAAACAGCGCTTCGCGTCCGAGATGCGGCGCGGACGCAGCGCCGCCCGGCTCCACTGTTTCGGTTTGCTTCAACATGTCCTGGCATCACGCTCCATTCCACGTGCAGCCGTTCCGCAGTGCGTCGCATCACCCCACAGCACCAACGCAACAGACGCCGCGTGCGACTGCGCCAATCCTGCCCTGGTCACGCGAGCCGGGCAAACAGCCCGTGCAACTCCGCAAATCCCACCGGCTTGACCAGATGCGCGTCGAACCCGGCACGCGCCGAATCGCGGCGATCGCCATCCTGCCCCCAACCGGTCAACGCGACGATGGTGATGTCCCTACCCCAGTCGCATTCGCGGATGCGGCGGCACGCTTCGTGCCCGTCCATGCCGGGCATGCCGATGTCCATCAGGATCACCTCGGGACGCATGCGCGCACCGATCGCCAATGCTTCCTCTCCGCCTCCAGCGGTACGCACGTCGTGCCCATCCAGCTCCAACAAGGCGGCCAGCGCCAGCGCGATATCCGCGTTGTGGTCCACCACCAGGATCCGGCGCGGCGCTTGCGCCGGCCTGACATCCCCCGCAGCCGGCACTGCGACCGGCGCGGCGTCGGCGGGAAGCCGCACGACGAACGCGCTGCCCTTGCCGGCCCCGTCACTGCGCGCTTCGACGGTGCCGCCGTGCATCTCGACCAGTTGTCTGACCAGCATCAGGCCAATACCCAATCCACCCTGGGCACGGTCCAGGGTCCGGTCCACCTGGGTGAACAGTTCGAAGATGGCATCGACCTTGTCGGCCGGAATGCCGGATCCGTTGTCCTGCACCACCACCTCGACGCTCCCCTCGGTCGCATCGATCCGTATCTCGATATCTCCCCCCGGAGGCGTGTACTTGCACGCATTGGTGAGCAGATTCCCGAACACCTGGGTGAGACGGACGGCGTCGCCCTGCAGGGGCAACGGCGCCTCAGGCAAAAGGACACGCAAGCGATGCCGCTGCTGATCCAGCGCAGGACGGCAGACCTCGACGGCCTGTTGGATCACCTCCGCCAGCAACAGCGGCTCGCGCCGCAGCTCCAGTTTTCCCTGCTTGATGCGGTTGACGTCGAGCAGATCGTCCACCAGCCGCACCAACTGACGTATCTGTCGCTCCATGACCTCGTGCGCCTTGCGCGACAGCGCCTCGTTGCCATGGGAGCGCTTGAGCACTTCCAGCATGTTGCGCAACGGCGCCAACGGGTTGCGCAGTTCGTGGGCGAGCATGGCCAGGAACTCGTCCTTGCGTCGCCGTTCCTGCGCCAGTTCCGCCTCGATCTGATGGCGTTCCACCAGTTCGGCGGCCTGCCGTGCGAGCAGGTCGATGTAGCGCAGCGCGTCCGTGTCGGGTCCACCCGGCCAGCGGTAATGGTTGTTGAGCATGCCGAGCAGCCGTCCGTCGCGGCTGAGCAAGGGCGTGCACTGGATGGAGCGGATCTGATCCTCCAGCACGATCTCCAGCCCTAGCGTCCCCTGGAGGCCTTCCAGTTTCTCCACATCGGCCACGACCAGGCGCTGGACCTGCTTTGCCGCTTCCCCGCAACTGGCATCCCAACCGTCCTCGCGGAAATGCTCGACCAGCCGCGGCCCCAGGCCCTGGTGCACGACGATCCGCAGGGTCTTTCTGACCGGATCGAAGATCTGGATGTTGCCCTTGTCGGTTCCCGAGATATCGGCTGCCGCCGCGAGAATCTTCTGCAGCAGCGGCTCGAACTCCCCCGGCCCCACCAGCTCGGCACTCAGTTCCTGCAGCCGGGCCAGCGCCGCCATCTCCTTGCGCAGATGCGCGGCCGCCCGTTCCCGCTCCACCACGATGCTGGTCGCCAATGCGCCGAACTCGGCGACCTTCCGCTCCCACGCATTGGTCTGCCGCGCTTCTGAAAGACACAGGAAGAACGATCCGACCGCCTTGCCGCCCTGCCCGATGGCCGGATGCGAGTAACACGCCAGGATGCCGTTTTCCAGGCAAAGCGCGCGCCAGGGCGCGGCCCATTGCGGCGCATGCGCCACGTCATCGCACTCGACCGGATGCCCCTCATGGATGGCAGTGCCGCAAGTGCCGATGAGCGCTTCCCCGATGGGCAAGCCGCGGATGGCGGCAGCGAACGCAGGTGGAAAATGCGACGAGTACCCATCGCCCATCGTGCGGCGGTCCGGGCTCGCCAGCAGCACGCACGCACGGGCGTCGGGGACAAGGCGACCGACGGCATCGGTGAGCGCATCCAGGCACGCCTCCATGGGCGTGCCGGACGCGATCATGAGCAGCGCCTTTCGCTGCTCCGCATCCAGGCACGCATCGCGCTGGGCCTGTGCCAGTTCTCGGTACACGCGCACCTATTTACATGACCGCCGCTGTGTTAATCCATAACACTGGAGACGGTTCGTCGTGAAGGAAACCGAGAGCCATTGAAAGAGCGGCTGTCACGGCTCGGCGGAAGGGGCATGGTGGCATAGGTGCCGTGTGAAGCGTGTGCGACATGCATCAAGGTCTGCAGCGCGCATGCCGGTGGAACCGGTCAACGGCACAGGCTCTACAACGAAGCAGAGGAGCAGGGCCTTCCGTGGATTGTCCCAGAAGGGCCGGACGGAACGGCGGTCAGATGGGCTCACCCGGGGCACACTGCACCCCAGCGTGCCTTGGCGAAACGTACTACCTCATCGGCCAACTCCCTGTCCTCCGGCGTATTTCCCATGAAGCCGCCATGGGGCATCGCCTCGAAGACATGCAGTTCGGCCGGGACACCGGCCCTGCGCAATGCGCGGTGCATGCGCACGGTATTGGACAGGAACAGGTCTCGGGTACCCGACTGCAGGAACATCGGGGGAAGGCCGGCGAGATCGCCGAACAGCGGCGAAAGATAGGGATGCGACAGGTCTGCTGCGCCAGCGTACAGCTGATTGTTCCGCATCAGCGAGCCAGGCAGCACGACATCGACCATCTGGTTGACCTGAAAGCTGTCGCCAGACTCGGTCAGATCGACCTCGGGCGACAGCATGATCGCGGCGGCAGGCATGGGAAGCCCCTCGTCTTTCGCGCGCAAGAGCATGGCGAGCGCCACATTGCCGCCCGCCGATCGGCCGCCGACGATGACGCGCGATGCGGCGTGGCGCTCCAGGACATGGCGATACGCTGCGATGGCATCGTCCAGCGCGGCAGGATGGGGATGCTCCGGCGGCAACCTGTAATCGACGCCATAGCAAAGCACTCCGTGCTGATCCGACTGCATCCTGGCCTGTGCACGGCAAGCCTCGCCGCCACCGAACACCAGTGCGCCACCATGGAAGTCCAGATAGGCGCAGCCATGCTGCAAGAGCGTCTCCGGTGTCGCGACGTGGATGGTCGCATCACCTATGCGAATCGTTTCCACGCTGGACCGCAGCGTCGTGGCAAGTCCTCTGACGGAGGCCGCATAATGCGCGTCGGCCGCACCCTTGACCGCCATCCAACCCGCATGGTCGTCCGGCAACGGCATCGTGTAGCGAGCGTTCAATGGAACGCCATCCGCATCCACCATGCGTTCGAGGTTCGCACGCGCCTCCGGGCTGACCGACGAGGGAAACGGCACCAGGCGTGCCGGCAAGGAAACGCCCTGTTTCTGATTGCTCATATCGGTTGGACATCCTTCTTTTTTGGAATCTGCGCCAACACGGGACATGGTGCCGTTTCGAGCATGCGTCGCCGAAGCAGAGGGTTCGACCCGTCCTAGCGCGCGAGCGGGGTAGAGCTAAAAACCTCCTGTCGCCGATGGCTGCAGCAGCAGCCGCACCAACGGATTCGGGAAGCGCCGCGACATGGTGACGGCGTGGAAGGTCTCCACGATGTCCGGCAGTTGATCGCCTTCCACCAGCACGCCGGCGGCGATCTCGTCCTTGACCACGATCGGCGGGAGCACGGCCAGGCCGATGTCCTCGCGCGCCAGCAGGCGCATCATCGCCATGTCCTCCACCTCGGCCACGATTTGCGGCCGCACGCCCAGGCGATCGGCCAGGGCGTCGAAGCCCGCACGCACGCTGTTGTCCACCGTCGGCAGGATGATGGGGTGGTGGCGAAGGCGATCGGCGATGCTGGCGGCATGGCCCAAGCGATCCGGCGTGCCGACCAGGCTGACCGGGCGCTCGGCGAGCCGATGGGTGACGAACGGGGTCAGTGCGTCGCCGGCGGGCGCCTGATTGAGCAGGACTACGTCGAGGTTGAGGGCCTCCAGTGCCCGCAGTAGTTCGCCCGCACTACCCGAACGCAGGATCAGGTCGATGTCGGGACGGCCGAGCAGCGGCCGCAGGAACTCCAACTGGAAGTTGCGCGACAGCGTGGCCAGCGAGCCGACGCGCAGCGCCTGCCGTGCGGCGCCGGTCTGCCGCAGCGTGCCCAGCAGTTCATCGCCGGTGGCGAAGATCGCGTCGGCGTGGTCGAGCACGATCTGCCCCGCCTCGGTCAGATGCAATTGCCGCCCGCGCCGCTCGAACAGCGCATGGCCGAGACGCTCCTCGAGCTTGCGGATCTGCACCGACAAGGCCGATTGCGTGAGGTTCAGCCGTTCGGCAGTGCGGGTCAGGTTGCCGTCGTGGGCGACGGCCCAGAAGTAGCGCAGGTGGTTGTAGTTCAGGGCGGCCATCGTTCGATAATAACGAACGATATTATGAAAACAATGAATTTTTTTCTGACCCCAGCGATCTCTATCGTGGCGCCGCCCGCCACTGCGCTCGATCCAAGGGGATTGCCTTGTCGCTCTATCTGCTGCCGCTGTTTGCACCGTTTCTGCTGCTGGTCGCCGCCGGGTTCGGCTTCGTTCGCAGCGGCCGGCGTCCCCGCCTGCTGCCCACCGTTGCCGAAGGTGCCGCACTCGGCGCGCTGTGTGTCGCCATCGCCTCGCTGGCGCTGCTGATCGCCCGAGGCCCCGGCGACAGCGGGATGATCGGCTGGCGCGGCATCGGCCTGTCGGTCCGGCTCGACGCGGTGAGCACCACGATGTTGCTGTTGGTCGCCTTCGTCGGCTGGATCGTGGTGCGCTACACCCGCACCTATCTCGATGGCGAGGCACGGCAGGGCTATTTCACCGGCTGGCTGTGCGTCGCGCTCGCGGCGGTGCTGCTGCTCGTGCAGGCTGGCAACCTGCTCCAGGTCATGGTGGCCTGGATCGCGACCAGCATCGCGCTCAATCGCCTGCTGCTGTTCTACCCGCAACGCGTCGCGGCGCAGCGCGCCGCGCGCAAGAAGCGCCTGTTCTCCAGCATCGGCGCCATCGCCCTGGTGAGCGCGGCGGTGCTGCTCTGGAACAGCCTGGGCACGACGGACATCGCCACGATCAACGCCCTGGCCCGCAACGGTCAGCACGGCTGGCCACTGACCGCCGCCGCTGCCCTGCTCGCCCTTGCCGCAGTGCTGAAATCGGCACAGTTCCCGACCCACGGCTGGCTCACCGAGATGATGGAAGCGCCCACGCCGGTGTCGGCGCTGCTGCATGCCGGCGTGGTCAACGGCGGCGGCTTCCTGCTGATCCGCTTCGCCGACCTGATGCTGGCCGCCCCTGGTGTGCTCGCCGTGCTGGCGATGCTGGGCGGGTTCACCGCGCTGTTCGGTGCGCTGGTGATGCTGACCCAGCCCGCGGTCAAGACCTCGCTGGCCTGGTCCACGGTCGCGCAGATGGGCTTCATGATCCTGCAGTGCGGGCTGGCGCTGTTCCCGTTGGCACTGCTGCACATCGTCGCGCACTCGCTGTACAAGGCGCATGCGTTCCTGGCCTCCGGCGGGGCGGTCGAGCAGGTGGCGTCGATTCGCCGGCCCGGGCCGGTGGCGGTGCCGGATGGGGCGGCGGTCGGCCGCGCCTTCCTGATCGCGCTGGCGATCTACATCGGCATCGGCGCCGCCTTCGGGTTCGCCTTCGGCTTCGGGCACAAGTCGCCGCAGGCGCTGGCCCTGGGCGCCATCCTGATCTTCGGTGTGGCCTATCTGCTGGCCCAGGGCCTGGCCGATGCGGCGCCGCGACCGCTCACCCGAACGACCGCGCTCTACGCCAGCGCCGCCGCGGTCGGCTACTTCGCGCTGCAGACCGCGGCCGAATGGCTGACCGCCGGCGTGCTGCCGGCAACGCCGGCGCCGGGCCGGCTGGAGTGGACGCTGATGGCGCTGGCGGTGCTGAGCTTCGGCCTGGTGGCAGTGGCGCAGGCACTGTTCCCGCTCTGGGCGACGCACCCGGCCGCCGTCGGACTGCGCGTGCATCTCTCCAATGGGCTGTATGCCAACGCCACGCTCGATCGCCTGCTCGGCGGCTGGTCCGTCCGCAAGAGCTCGTGACTCCCTAACCGCCAGGACACCCCCCAATGCTGATGACCACGACCGACGCGCCGCCCCTGTCCCACGCGGCGATCATCGCCGCCGCTGCGCGTGCGGCGCGCGCCATCCCGCCGCTCTGGCCGCTCGCCTCGAGCGTGGCGGTCAATCCCTTCCTCGGCCAGACCGGCGAGCCGCTGGCCACGGCGGCGGCGCGTCTGCGCAGTGCCGCCGGCATTGCGCTGACCATGCCGCGGTCCTGGTATGCGCAGCGATTGCAGTCCGGCGAGATCGCCGATGAGGATCTGCAGGCGGCCTGGCACGACGCACCGGCCGCACTGCGTCCGGCGACGGTGTCCGCGCTCAGGTACGCCCTCGAGACCGCGCGCCCTGCCCCACAGGCGATCCCAACCGTCGCCGATCTGGCGCGCGACGCGTCGGCGATCGACTGGCCGGGCATCGTCGACGAGCGCATCGGGCACTGGGCCGCGGCCTATTTCGACCAGGGCCAGGCGCTGTGGGTCGCCGGCCAATCCGGTGGCGCCTACAGCGCCTGGCGTCAGGTCGCGACGCACGATCTGACACCGGAAATTGCCGGACTCACCCGATTCGCCCAGCAGGTCGCGGACGCGCCAGCGAATGCCCAGGACGCGATCGTCGAGGGTGTCGCCCGCCTCGGCCTCGTGCCCGACGCCCTGGACGGCTATTTCCACCGACTGCTCACCACGCTGGGCGGCTGGAGCCAGGTCGCCCGGTATCGGCTCTGGCAGGCCGAGTTGAGCGGCGGAACCGATGCCTGCATCACCGATCTGCTCGCCATCCGCCTCAGTTGGGAAGCCGCCCTGCTGGGCAAGGTCGGTGTGGCGATCGGACCGCAGTGGCGAAGCGCCATCGCGGCCTACGCCACGCCGGTGGCGGCGACGTCGGACGACGTCGTCGACAGCATCCTGCAGGAAGCAGCGGAACGCGCGGCGCAGCGGCGGCTCGACACCCTGCTTGCAGCACCCACCGCGCTTCCGGCGACGCCCGCCCGGATGAAGGTGCAGATGGCCTTCTGCATCGACGTGCGCTCGGAAGTGTTTCGCCGCGCCTTGGAAAGCCTCGATGCCGGCATCCAGACCCTGGGATTCGCCGGGTTCTTCGGGCTGGGCATCGGTCATCGGCGATTCGCCTCGGACGTGGTCGAGGCGCGCCTTCCGGTGCTGCTGATGCCGGCGCTGCACACCTGCGCGGGAGAGGCGACGCCGTCGATGTCCGAGTCCGACCTCGCCGCACGGATCGCGGCCCGCGCCAAGCGCGCCTGGGGCCGCTTCAAGCTGGCCGCCATTTCCTCGTTCGCCTTCGTCGAGGCCACCGGCCCGATCTACGTCGCCAAGCTGCTGCGCGATGGACTGGGACTGACGCGGCGCTCGGCGCCGAACGACCCCGCGCCGCGCCCGGCCGAGGCGCTCGACCTCGACACGCGGCTGAGCATGGCCACGCGCATCCTCAAGGCGATGTCGCTCACCACCAGTTTCGCTCGGCTGGTCGTGATCGCCGGCCATGGGGCCAACGTGGTCAACAATCCGCATGCCAGCGCCCTGCACTGCGGCGCCTGCGGCGGCTACTCCGGCGAAGTAAACGCGCGGCTGCTCGCCGCGCTGCTCAACGACCCCGAGGTACGTACCGGTCTTGCCGAACGTGGCATCGCGATCCCCGCAGACACGCTGTTCCTGGGCGCGCTGCACGACACCACGACAGATGCTGTCACGCTCTACAGCGCCGACCATCCTTCGCCCGAGCATGCCGCCGACATCGACCAGGTGGCGCGTTGGCTGCACGCCGCCGGCGCGCTGGCGCGGGGCGAGCGTGCGCTGCGCCTGCCGCGCGCGCAGCACAGCCAGGATATCGCGCCTCGCGCCCGCGACTGGGCCGAGCTACGCCCGGAATGGGCGTTGGCCGGCTGCCAGGCCTTCATCGCCGCGCCGCGGGCGCGCACGGCGGGTCGCGACCTGGCAGGACGCGCCTTCCTCCACGACTACGACTGGCGCCGCGACGAGGGCTTCGGCGTGCTGGAGCTGATCCTGACCGCCCCGGTCGTGGTCGCCAGCTGGATCAGCCTGCAGTACTACGGATCGACGGTGGCGCCGGAGGTCTTCGGCGCCGGCAACAAATTGCTGCACAACGTCACCGGCGGCATCGGCGTGGTCGAAGGCAACGGCGGCCTGCTGCGTGGCGGGCTGCCCTGGCAATCGGTACACGACGGCGAACGGCTGATCCACGAACCGCTGCGGCTCTCGGTACTGATCGAAGCACCGACGGACGCGATCACCGACATCCTCGAACGCCATCCGCAGGTTCGCGCGCTGTTCGACAATCGGTGGCTGCTTCTGTTCGCGCTGGACGACGAAGGGCGCATGGCGTCGCGCTACACCGGCGAGCTGCGCTGGGAGTCGGGTCATGGCGATGCGCCGTCCAAGCACAATCCGGCGTCGGCGCTCGCCTGACGCCGCGTCTCCCCGTCTCCCGTTCGCGCACGCGGGCGGGAGGCGGACGTCGGTTTCTCTGGCGCAGCATGCAAATGCAGCGCGTGAGCGCGCGCGCGCCGCACCAGCGTCATGCTGCGATCTTGCCGGCGCCAGCAACGAGCATGTCGACGAATGCGGTGACCTTGGATGGACGGAAGCGCGCCGTCGGGTACACCACGTGGATGCCGCCGGCCGGCAACGACCAGTCCGACAGGACCGCGACCAGTGTTCCGGCTGCCAGGGCATCTGCCACCAGGAAATCCGGCAAGACTGACACCCCGCCACCGGCCATCGTCGCCGCCAGCACCGCCGGCGTCGCGTTGGTCGACAGGGCTTGGCGCATGCGCACCGTGCGTCGCTCGAAGTCGTCCTTGACGAAGTGCCAGATCAACGGCTCGCGCAGCGCGCTGTTGGCGACGAACGGAACCTGGGCGAGATCGTCGGGGTCTGCCACCGCCAGGCTCCTGGCCAGTTCCGGCGTGGCGACCAGGCACTGCCGGAAGCCGCCGATGCGCCGCGCATGCAGGCTGGAATCGTCGAGCCAGCCCACCCGGATGGACAGATCGACCTGGCTGGCGACCGGATCGACGCGCGTATCGGCCAGGATCAGCTCGACCTGGCACGCCGGATGGCGCCGGGTGAAGGCGGCGGCGAGCGGCGCGATCCTGGAGGTGCCATAGTCATTTGGAGCAGCCACCCGCAGCACGCCGCTCGGCTCGACATTGGAGCGCGTCACCTCGCCGATGGCATCCTCGACCTGGCGCAGCACGCTCACGCTGCGCGCGTGGAGCAATCGCCCGGCCTCGGTCGGCTCGACCCGACGGGTGGTGCGCATCAGCAACGCCGTCTTCAACTCTGCCTCGAGCTTGGCGACCTGCTGGCTGACCACGGTCTTGGTGATACCCAGCCGTTCGGCCGCGCGCGTGAACGAGCCGGTGTCCACCACGGCCGCGAAATAGGCCAGCCTGTTCAGATTGACGGCTTCCACGCCGACCTCGCCACACTGTAAGCCAATGACTTACAGACTATAGCATTACGCATTATTTATCCGTCAATCTCGGTTCGCTAAGGTGGCCGCACCTCCTCTCAAGCGGACCCCACCATGCGCATCACCTACCTCTTCGATCCTCTCTGTGGGTGGTGCTACGGCGCCATCCCGGCCCTGGACCAGCTTGCGCAGGTCCCTGGCGTCAGCGTGCGGCTCGCCCCCACCGGCTTGTTCGCCGGCGAGAATGCGCGGCCGATGGAGGCGTCCTTCGCCGCCTACGCCTGGCAGAACGACCAGCGTATCGCCCGCCTCACCGGGCAGGCGTTTTCCGAGGCCTACCGTAGCCAGGTACTCGGCGCGACCGGCACGCTGTTCGATTCGGCCCCCGCGACGCTCGGCGTGGTCGCGGTTGGCATCACCGCGCCGGAGCGCGAACGCGAGGCGCTCAAGACCCTGCAACGCGCCCGCTATGTCGACGGCCGCAACACCTCCGATCGCGCGGTCGTGGCAGCGGTGCTGTCCGGCGCAGGCTTTGCCGATGCCGCACAGCGCGTCGTCTCGCCCGATGCCGACGTGCTCGCCGCCTATCGCGCGCGCATCGATGCCGCACGCGGCGAGATGGCGCGTTTCGGTGCACAGGGCGTTCCCACGCTCGTCGTCGACGACGCGCACGGCAGCCGGCTGTTGCCGAGCGATCTGCTGTTCGGCGACCGCGACGCCCTGGCCGCGCATCTGCGCGCCGCCTGAGCTCCCCCGACCCTTCATGCCCACTTCCTGCACGCTCGAATCCAAGGAGACCTGCAATGACCAACGACCGCCAGACGTCCACATTGACCTGGACCCATTTTCCCGCCGGCCAGAACGGCTTCTTCCGCGCGCCGGTGCTGTTGACCGGTGCAACCGAAGCGCTGCTGATCGACGGCGGCTTCACCTACCCCGACGGCAAGGCGGTAGCCGAGGCGATCAAGGCCACTGGCAAGACGCTGACGACGATCTACGTCAGCCAGTCGGACCCGGATTACTACTTCAGCCTCAAGCCGGTGCGCGAGGCCTTCCCGCAGGCCAGGGTCGTCGCCGCCTCCGACACGCTTGCCGCCATCCAGGCCAATGTCGAAAAGAAGCTCGCCGTCTGGGGACCACAGCTCAAGGAAAACGGTCCGCAGACGCTGGACGACATCGTCCTGCCCGAGGCGTTCGACGGCGCCTCGCTGTCGGTCGATGGCGAGACGGTCGAGATCGTCGCCGCCCAGGGGCTGGCCAATCGCCGCTATCTCTGGGTACCGTCGCTGCACGCCGTGTTCGGCGGCGTCATGATCTTCTCCGGCGTGCATGTCTGGACGGCCGATACGCAGACGAAGGCGCAGCGTGCTGCCTGGATCGCCAATCTGGATGCGATCGCCGCGCGCGCGCCGGCGGTCGTCGTGCCGGGCCATCTGACGCCCGACGCGGCGCCCGACCTGTCCGCCATCGCCCACACCAAGGCCTATCTGCTGGCCTTCGAGGAGGAGCTTGCGACGGCCAAGGATGCTGCCTCGCTCAAGGCGGCGATGGAAGCGCGCTTCCCGAACCTCGGCATGGGCATCGCCCTCGAGATCGGCGCCAAGGTCGCCACCGGCGAAATGCCGTGGGGCTGAGATGACCGATAATCGCGAACTGATCCGGAGGACCTACGACGGGTCCTCCGAGGAGAATGGCAAGCAGTTGTTGGCGGTGCTGTCGCCCGATATCGAATGGACGGAGGCCGAAGGTTTCCCCTACGCCGGTACCTATGTCGGCGTCGAGGCGCTGATGCAGGGCGTCTTCCACCGCCTTGCCACGGAATGGGATGACTACAAGGCCAGCGTCCACCTATCTTGCCGATGGCGAGCGGGTGGCGGCCTTCGGCGTCTACTCCGGCACCTACAGGGCGACCGGCACATCCATGACCGCGCACTTCGCGCATCTCTACGAACTGCGCGAGGGCCGGATCGTGCGCATGCAGCAGTATGTCGACAGCGCGATGGTGCGACGCGCGATCGACTGAACGATAAGAAAGGCATCGCATCAGGGAGGAATCGCAGCAGATGCGGCGCGGATTGCCGCCGCGATCTCGTCCTCGCTGCGCCCCCCAGTGATGGCAACGCGTCCCGCGAAGACGAAATGGGGAACCGAACGGACACCGGCATCCGCCGACCTGGCCGCTTCCACCTCGACGCGACGATGCTGCGCAGGATCGAGCGCGATGGCACGCGCCTGGTCGCGGTCGAAACCGTAGTCGGCTGCGATGTCGGCCAGCACATCCGCGTCGGCGATGTTCTTCGCAGCGATGAAGTAGGCATCGGTGATGGCGACGGCGAGCCGGTGCTGCGTGTCGCGTCCAGTGGCGGCCAGGATCAGCGCATGTGCCGCCTGGGTCGGATAGGTCCAGAGCTGGCGACCGAGATCCAGGTCGAAACCCGACGCGCGTGCTTCTCCCTCGGGACGCGCGAAGGCGGCCTTCGGATCGGTGATGCCGTAGCGCGAGCGCAGCAAGTCGGGAATGTAGAGACCGCCCGCCGGCGCATCCGGCAGCAGCAAGACCGGATGCTGCCGGATGTCCACGGCCAGGTCGGGGAAACGCTCCGCCAGCACCTTGTCGAGACGGTGATGTCCGACGAAGCACCAAGGGCAACTGATCTCCGTATAGAGGTCGATTTTCAACATGCCAGATCTCCCCTTCTTCAACCATTGGCGATGCCGGGCGCGGCCCACACGAACTTCTTGTCAGTGATCTGACTCATCAGAAAATCCGCCAGATTTCCCCGGGAAAGTTTCGAACTGAGCTTGGTGCGTCCATACCAACCCACATCGATCTTTCCGTTCGCAGAGCCATCCTGAAGGAACGGAATCCGCACCAGTGTCCAGTCCAAATTCGAGTTGGCGATCAGTTCGCCCGTGGCTTCGATGTCGTCGTACGCTTTGCGGGCAATCACCTTGAACATCAGCGCGTTCGCGCGCGAGCCAAGATCAAACCCATCCTTGGGGTCGCGATAGGCGGCGGTGGAAATCTGGATAAGGCGGCGCACGCCGGCCTGCTGCATCGCGACGATGATGTTGGCCAGACCATGCATGACCGGCTTGTCGCCCTGCACCTTGAAACCGTTGGGGCCAAGCGCGCTGATGACCGCATCCGCCCCTCGAACGCACTGCGCGATGGCGTTGCGGTCCTGTAGGTCGCCGACCACGAGGTCGACCTTTCCCGCGAACGCGGCGAGCTTCCCGGCGTCACGCGTGTAGACCGACAGGTGATAGCCACGCTTCAAGGCGTCCTCGATGAGGTGCCGACCGGTCGGTCCGGTCGCGCCGAACAAGGCGATGCTCTTCTTCGCGGTCATGGGCTCACGCCGCCTTCGTCAGCAAGGCGGCGATGGTCGTTGCGGCCTTGTCGATGGCGGCGTTCACCGCATCGGGGCCGAGCACCGTGCCCTCGACGCGCACCACCTCGACATCGGTCAGGCCGATGAAGCCGAGCAGGTGCAGCAAATAGTTGGTCTGAAAATCGAACGGCGCCCAGGTCCCCTCCGAGAACACGCCTCCCGACGCGGTCACGAGATAGACCCTCTTGCCGGTCAGCAGCCCTTGCGGCCCGGTGTCGCCGTAGCCAAAAGTGACACGCGGCCAAGTGACGTGATCGAACCAGGCCTTGAGCTGCGAGGGCGGGCCGAAGTTGATCATGCCCGAGCCGAGCACGATCACGTCCGCGGCCTGCAACTCATCGACCAACGCCTGCGCGACCTCCACCGCCTCGGCCTGCTCCGGTGTGCGATCTTCGGGGGGCAGAATCCGGCCCTGGATATAGGCCGACGTAATGTGCGGCGGAGGATTCGCCGCGAGGTCGCGCACAGTCAGAGAGCCGCCAGAGCGAGCCTGGATGCCCTCGGCGATCTCTGTAGCGAAGCGCGTGGAGAGGCTGTCCGCCCCGCGCGGGCTGGACGTGACAAGTAGCGTGCGGCGCATGACGACTCCTAGGTATAAAATGAGAACCGAGTAATAAATGGATTCTCACTTACGAATCCATACAAAGGATGGTATGGTCCGTGCCGCTGACCCACAAGAAGGCACACGCATGTCACTTGGTCACATTGAGCCACCCGCCGAGTTGTCCGCGCCTGACGCAGGCGGTTGTCTGGCCACCCGTCAGATCCTGGATCGCATCGGCGACAAGTGGAGTCTCTACATCGTCGCCATGCTGGAGAACGGCCCGCAGCGCTTCAACGCATTGAAGCGTGGCATCGACGGCATTTCCCAGCGCATGCTGACCCTGACCTTGCGCGGACTGGAACGCGACGGACTGATCACGCGCACGCTGTATCCGACGATCCCGCCGCGCGTCGATTACGAACTGACCGACCTGGGACGCACGCTATTGAAGCCGGTCATGGCGCTGGTCCATTGGGCGAACGAGAACCAGGCCGCCATCGCCGAGGCGCATCAGCGCTTCGACGAGCAGCCGGAGCCGGATCAGGTCTTGGTTCAGGGGGTTGTGTACCAGCGTCGATAGGCGAGCGCAGGCTGCTGGCTTGCGCAATGCTGCGGCCTCGCTGGCGTCGTCGCCTTGCGCGGAAACGCGCGCGCGGCAGCGACAACTTGGGCGAGGAGCTGGCGCGTGGCGAACTGCACGCCGGGGATGCTTAGTGCATCGCCCAGCGGCATACGAGCCTGCCTTCCCTCAACTGCCAGCTGGCCGTACCGTCGCTGTCAGCGTGTCAGCGGACAGCAGAAGATGATGCCTGGCGCATGCACTGTGACACGCGCCCGACCACCGTCAAGTCGGATGTGCCTAGCGTCGCGCAAACGCAGAGAGGTCGATGCCTGGCTCGACCGCGGCGAGCACCACGCGCGAACAGCAAGCGACACCGGTGTGGCCGGCGAGCGCTATCCGCGATGATGCTGGCGCAACCGTAACCGATCGCTGGCGATGGTCCCCGAGGAACCGGGATTCACCCCACTCGATCATCAACAGCTCTCGTAAGTCCCTATATTTAAAGGGATTTACGGTGATCGACAGTGACTTTACCGTCTCCGTATACCGTCAAAAAACCGCGCTTAGCATTGGCGCGGATTATGGAGCGGTTTGCGGGGAATCGACGTTCTTACACATATTGTCAATCAGGAATCATCTTAACCCATCGCCGTTATGCTGAGGAACGAGATACACCCGAACAATTACTACCCTGACTGGCGCAACCTCGTGGGCATCGACATCACCCCCAAGGCCGTAATGTGTTCGCACTAGATAGACGCGTCAATGGGGGAGCCAATCGAGGCATGGACTACCAACAGCGTCGCCTCCAAACGTGTTCCCGAACGTCTGGCTAGTCATCAAGAATGAAGTCGAGAATTCCGTTGTCATCCATCACCGCCGAGTCCATAGGACCGGCACCAACGTCAACCTCGGCGAGCCGCATCTCCTCCAGCACCTGTTGCATTGTATTGACAACATCCCGCGGAGTAATCTGGCGCAAGTGCGAAACGATCTCCGCTACAGCGTCCTCGGTCAAGGGGAAGTAGCCTCTCTTCTCAGCCGCACCAAGATCGACCCTGTTTGATTTGAGGTCAAGCACGTCACGAATGAATGTCTTTGCTGCGTTCTGATCAAGGAAAGAAAACTCAATCTTCCTCGTCATGCGCGACAATACGTACTCGGTAAACAAGTGCTGTAGTGTATTGAGCTCGGCCGACGCGCCAATGATTAAACCGAACGCGTTTGGGCAGGCGTCATACAAATGCCGAAGTGTATCGTTTGTCTGCAGGGAGTCTTTTGCGGGCTGCCGGCTCAAATCGTCTAACTCGTCAACAAAGAGATAGACGGCCTGTGTAAATCGCTCCTTGTCAGACTCTCCAATTTCAAGAATAAGCAGGTTAACAATCTTCGAAAAGAGCGTTACTGCTTCATGGTCGCTGCCAAGATGCTTAACCAAAAATGCGGCCAACTGCTCCGTCTTTCCACCAGTTTGATAGATCGATTGCGCGAGAGCTCGTTGGTCTGGTATCTGGAAGAGACGATTGATAGCGTCGTCGGGTTGAATACCTGGGTGCGCTACAGTAACCTCAAGGATTTTCTTAGATAGCCAAGCATAATAATTGTGAAGGTCCTCCGGTAGTTGACCACTCTCAACGACGTCTTCCTTCAGCGCAAGATTTAGAGCGAGCTTTCCTTTGTCGCGCTTCAAAGTGGGAAGGTAGTAAGCCACGCCAGAAGATGTCTTCTTAACCCAATCCCTGCTCCAGAGGAGTGCATGTGACTTGCCCGTGCCCCATGTACCATAGAGCAGCACGAAACTCGTGAGGCCGACTTGGTCTGCCCTTACCCGCTTCAAGAGGCGCTCAAGTGCGGCTTGCTGTTTGTCGTAGCCAACCCAAATTCCGGCGCGGGGGTCATCTACACCGATAGCACTAGGACGAAACGGATTGTCTATGAGATTGCACGAGGCATAGTACTCTTTGGGGGTCATCTGAAATTTTCTCCTTTACTTCGCAAGGCTTGATCGAATAACATCTAGCTCGGTGCTCAGACCTGCTACATGCAAAAGAAATTGCTCAACGTCGGACCAGTCATCGGTTGGAACGTCATAAGACAATTCATATTGAATATTTTCAGATTGCAGACCTTTCGGATTCAACCCCTGCCAAGTCATGTTAGCCGAACCAACTACGATTAGATCTTTGTTTTTCTTCTGATCCGGATTGAGTTCATCTCGGTTGAGGATGAAAGCGTAGACTTTAGCATGCACTTCTTGGCAGAAGAAAACGTTGATTTGGCGCGCAGATAGTTGTTCGAAAAGAGAAATCTCTGAGGCGTTCGGTGGCTTGGAGATGAGCCAAACTGTCGCGCCGCCCTCAATCAGCTCGTCTAACATTTGCCCGAAGGCATGGGTTGGACGAAGAAGATCCATGCTGAGGTAGGGCGACATTAGATACACATCCCGATGCGGGAGAAATCGGCGCCCCAACAAATTTCCGTAAAGGAACCTATCCGCGTGATTGTTTAATAGACGCCTTTCCTTTAAAGAATTTTCCTGAACAACATCCTCAATGGCAAACTGCGCTTCGGCCATTTCTGCAATGGAGAAGTGATTTCCGGGAGCTATCCTCATCGCCTCTCGAATGGGATCTTGGACTATGTGATGACCACTCGTACCGTCGGGTGCCCCGAGGTTATCCTCGACTGAATGTGGGCCCACACGATATAGAAGGACACTATCTCCATTCTTAATATAGATTACTCGATACGCAGCTTTGCCTTGGCTAATATAGCGAATCCAACCATCTTTGATGCCGTGATACCGATGATCGTCCTTTGCTTGGACAATGAACTGACCACCCTTATCAAAGAGCTTTCGCAATACGCGCGATGCAACCTTTGCGTCGCCAATTTCGGTTAGGTTGCCGACGAATTCAGTGTGCAGAGATACTTTCACGACGCTTCACTGTAATAGCTAGCTCGATGGTCTGAGATGTACGGATGACCAAGTCTCCCTCAAGGGAGGCTGCGTCAAGCAGTGATCTCTCAAGAGTCACCGGAGCACCAGTGGTTTCCCCTTCGGCGTACCAAGTTGCACCGAGCACTTCCAACGGTAACTCGTTGCGGATCATGTTTCGGTTCTGGGACAGCGATCTGAAGTCATCGTACACCGCTGCAACATAAGACACGAAGGAGACTCCCGAAGGTGAACTGCTAGATGATGTCGCTGGTCGGCCACGCAGTCCCTCAGCAACAATCCGGATGAAGTCGAGCGTCGACTGGATCGGCATTGTCGAGAAAGTCCTAAGATCGAAGCGCGCTTTAGCGATCTCGAACGAGGTGGGCCAAACTAAGAACGGGCCCGCCCCACACCCAAAGTTGCTTTCCCGAAGCCATGAGAGTAGCCGAATGCCTTCCTCGGTGAGAGATCCGTGATAAAGACCTAGAGCCTCCGCCCAGCCCCGCCGAGTGACGAGAACCTTGTCTAGGTAATCACCCGATGGCTCCTCAAGACGCGTCAGGTCGAGCTTCTGCGGAAGACCGAAACCGGTCGTTCGATCTGTGAGCGGGCGTCCCTTCGCCAGCGAATCGAGGGTTTTTCCACCGGAGCTCCCACGATTCGTCCTCTGCCTGTCGATCGTAACCGCACGAAATACAGCCTCCTTCTCCTGATAGCTACCAAACACTGAAAAAAGAGCTTCTCGTTTGGAGCGGATAGCTTGCTGGAGTGAGCTTCTGAATTCCTCACTTCTAAAATTACTCGCAAGAGCATTGAGAAATATATCGCCGTCTTGTGCTATGACGGCCAGAAGCACCAAGAATCTGACTGCTCGCTCATATCCCTCGCCATCGAGCCGACGTGCAAGTATCCCGAGTGCCTCACCTATTGGACCTGGTATGGGATCGCGATTAACAATACGAACAACCCTCAAAGATGCGAAAACGTCACTGATATTGTCGCTCTTCAGACCCCAGTTTTCATGGACTAGTCGGACCCAATCAGCATAGCGAAAGCTCTCGCGAGCCGCGTAGGCCCGGCCAAAATCACCCGCGCGCACAACGAGGTTCTCCAGACCGACTGAATAGCCGATCTTCCGCATGAATATTGCGAAGTCAGCGGCTTGGGCTGTACCCACCATGTGCGGTAATCCTTGGTCTAATCTTCACAAGTATAGTGCGACTGGTTGAGTGATCTCCGATAAAGCAATCGCCAGAATCTAAATACCTCAAAATGTCGCCAAAATCACCGATCGTGACTCCCCCACTACGCAGTTGGCCAACCGACTTGGTTGGAATTCTCGAAATCGCAGCGTTCACATCGCTTTGGAACGTGAGACGATGGCTGAACGACAAATTTACTTGACTCAATATGCGATCGTCCACAGCAGACGGCTGTTGTGTAGCGAGGACCAATGATAGACCAGCATCTCGGCCTCGTTTGACATACTCAACTAGCGCGTCTCGAGCGGGGCTAGCATCACCTTTTCCAGCAACGACGTGCGCTTCATCAATGATGAGCCAACATCTAGATGGCAATTGTGGCTGCGGATCAGGCAAGTTCTGAAAGCGAGCAAGTTTCCGTTTAACATGATATTCCCCCATTCGATGAAAAAGCATCCTCGCCACGATCGCTGTAACAAGCGACTTATCCACGTCGGAGAGTTCTCGCAGCATTAGCACATTGCAAGAACCGTCCTGCACTAGTTGTTCGAATGTGAGCCCGTTCTTGTCAAAGAGTTGGGACGCTGCGTAGTCCTCGAGCTTATAGATGACAGCGTTGCGGCTGCTGTCTGCGACCCCAATCCAATTTGAGTCGCGCCGAACATCAGAGATGAGGTGGCTAACGTCGAAGTCGCTCCCCGCAAGGCGACCTAGGGCGCTCCTGAGAATGTGGCCCTGCGCGCTGTACACCTCTTGACCCAATAGCATGCACCAGTCACCCAGGGATACATCTCTAGGGCGCAGTGCGAACGCAACCTCTGTGCCAAGGAGACTTTGTGTGCCTCGCGGCACCCAGAGCTTAGCGTCTTTAAGTGCGTTAGGACTTATTTTCCACGACTCAAGACTAGCAATCTGGTCGACATGCTCAGGAACCTTGTCTGAAGGTGGGTGCTTTAATGTCCAAAACTGATTTTGTGTGTCGATAAGTATACTAGCAATCGGCTCTACTTCGCGTTGAACCGCACTATTGCGCGTGAGTTCGGATATTCCTTCAATGAGAACTCCGAGATCGAAACTCTTGCCGCTCCCACGAGTTCCGGTGATGTAGATAACATGGGGAAATGCGACGTCTAGCCATACGTCAGCACCTAACATGTTGGTTGTCGGACATGACTCAAATACCTTACCTATGTAGATCAAGTCTTGATCAGTCGGCTTTGACTTGGAGCTACCGACAACTATTCTGTTTTGTCTTGCAGAAAACGTTGATTTTATGATTGGGTCGAGCACAGCGTACGGGCTGGACTCGACGACGTTTCCGAATGAATCAAATGCCTTTTTCATAGAGACCATCCTGAAACTCCTTCATGCCCATTAGCAGGGTTTCACCGCCGGTGCGTACAACCAGTATGCGCTCTGGCGCCAAATCGGCTACGAAGTGAGAAACGTTTGCTGCTGCCGCCACAAGAACGATTCCATGTTGCTTTGCCAGTCGGCGAATTTGGGTAGAAATGACTGACGCGGTAACTGGATCAAGATTGGAGCAGAATTCGTCGATGACCCAGATATCGGCCCCACTCAGGAGGAGATCAGCGAGCATTGCCCGATATCTCTGTCCCATGCTAAGCATTGAGAAGGGTTTGATAAAGACCATTGCTTCGCTAAGGCCGACACGGCACAGTACGTCGAATGCTCGCTCAGCGCCATAGCGCTCTCCGAAGTACTGTAGTAGCGGAACGCTAGAAGGCAGTGACTCAAGTTCCGCAGCGCGCTTGCCTCCCCGTTCAATCCTTCCACGTAAAAGTAGGCCGTGAGTAGACTTACCGCAAATCGCATCTAGAAGGATGGACTTCCCCGCACCACTTGAGCCTGTAACAAGAAAAATGTTGCCAGCGGCCAACTCAATGTCAACCGGGCCAAGCAGCTTCGTGCGCAGTCTCGGGCTCTCAATACCGAAGCTGTCCATGGCCAATCGGACAAAGGCGGAGAGAGAGAGTTCGTGGTCGACCCATACCTCAATGGCTCTAAGACGGACTTGGGTTTTGTGTCGCTCGTTGACGACCCCTTCAGGAATAGCTTCTTGTGTCGTTGTCACTTGGTAACTTCCGTTGATACTTCTCAGCTTGGCGAGAGACGTGGTGACGTAGGACGCCGCTTGCGAGTCGAGACCGGCCAAGTGGTACGGAATTGGAAAGCGAAGAAGCGGCCGAAAGGCCAGCCATTCATCCGATGGCATTGCGCTGCGCGGATCATGCTTAACGAGAAGTTCCGAAAGAATGACCCGCGCTTCGTCAAAGCTGCGTCCCGTTTGTTCGCAGTATGCGCCAAAGGCCGCGTGATATCTTCGTTGAAGACTCATTATCTGAGACTTGCCAGATGCTCCCCGCTCGATACTGCGGAGATCCTTAAAGATTCGTTCCAAGTTACCTTCGGTGTCACCTATATGCAGGAGACCATGGCGGGTTACGAAGTCAACGTATCGGAGCATCTCCGCTGATATTTCGATAAACAGTGGACGCCTACCCCCGACGTGCCAACGACTGGCGGCATATTGTTTCGCTTGTTCAACCAACTGCGATGATATGCCAAGCCCACGGAACTCAGGATCCACAACGACGCGTGCTATCCGCACGATAAGATTCACATGCTGCTGGCCATCTCCAAGCCATGTCTTCCACTCGATCCCGGTAGCGGGATGGCTAAAGGGGAAGCTGAAGAGATTGTGCCGCGGCTTGCACATCATTAGCGGCATTTGTAGCTCGATATAGCCGACAACGCGGGACTTGCTTCCCACACGAAGTACCGCTAACACGACGCCTTTACGTCCACCTACCCCTTTGAGCCCATCATCTGTAACGCCCGGCTCTGTGTCCGTACTCCGGCCACGGTAGTGAAAGCTCTCGAGCCTTTCGTAGCTTTCATAATCGGCGGCAGACTCAATTTCGCGAAACTCAAGTTCGTAAGAGTCACCAGCCAACTGCATCTGGCCTTTCGCGACGTATGTTGGAACAATTTTGATCCAGTTTTTGCGCCCGACACCCTCCAACTCTACGAGTCGGGTCGTTGCAGGTGAGCGCATGCGAAGACGGTCTCCTGGACCTATCAGCGCAAAGCGCGGCAATACGAGCGTAGAAAGCCCACCAGCCTCGCCTCGGACGCTGATTAGCTTATTGTGATTCTTGGATCGTGTCGTCTGTACAGTGAAGATCGCCATTTTTTAGTTATTCGTTTCTAAGAAATCCTGACTGAAAGCACACACTTTGAATCAATTCCCTCATTTTTGACTAGAGCATCCGGCATTACCGAATCCTTTCCGAAGCTTTTTTGGCGTCAAAGACCGACGTGGCCTAAACCATCCGTTCGTCATTCAGCGCTCTTCCCTTTTTCTCTTGCATGCACCCCCTCTTGTTTTGGGGTCACAGGGCATACCGGTTGGGGCTTCGCAACCATTATCTCACAACCTTGTGGTGGCCATCCCAGTCTTCCGCCTCGCAGTGCCTACGAATTAGCCATTCGAGCATGTTCGCCATACTGCGGCCATCCCGCTCTGCGATGAAGGACAGGGAGGCCTTGACAGTTGAGTCCAAGCGAAACGCGGTAGGCTGATTTCGGATGCTCTTCATAGCTAGCACTGGCATTGCGATCTGCAATACATAAGTGATACATTATCCTCGCTACCTCTGCATTTACGCAACTGCTCGCCGCTTACCGAGATAGTGTTCGCTTCTTCAGGGCTGTTTCGCCGCTGCTTCCTTCTTGAACACCCGATCCCTGACCATAAACGCCTCCAGCATGTGCGGGATCAGCGTCACGGCATCGACGGTCTCACCATACGCCTGCGCGTGCAACGCGGCGTAGCGGTCGAGGTCGGCTTTCAGGCTGGCCGGGCAGGCAAAGGTCAGCTTGATGCTCTCGGTCTTGGGCAGTGGCCCCAGTCGCAGCTTCTTGGACGTGCTCATCGTGAAGTCCCCCGATTGAAGAACAGCGGCTGGTACGGCCGAAGCACCAGATCCCGGTTGACGATGATGCGCACCGGCAGGCCCGGTCGCTCTGTCAGCGTGGGCTGGATGTTGAGGTTGCGCCGGGTCATCTCCTGGCCGACCTGATTGATGCTGTCCTGCGCGCTGTCGCGCCCGGCGATGATGATGCGATCGCCATCCTGGCGGTTTTCCGGCGCGGCCAGCTCGGCGCCAACGCCCAGCAACGTGGTCAGCACCGCACCGGCGAAGATGCGATCCCAATGCCAATCGATGCCATCCTCCAAGCCGGCGTAGCCGGCCGGATCGGTGCCGGCCCGGTTGTCCAGCGTCAGCGAGGACGTGTCCGGCAGGATGATGCGGTTCCACACCACCTGCACCCGGCTTTGCCCATAGCTCACCTGTAGTAAGCTGGCCGAGCTTTGCGAGGTCATGGATGTGCATCCTCTGACGCTGCTGACTCTGGCCTATGCCGGCAACAACACGCAGGATGCTGATAAGTTGCTGGCGCATGTGCGCCAGCAGCTGGGGTGGTGCTGAAAAGATCTGCATCTGAAGGCGCAGAAATAATGGTCCGTGAACCTGACTAAGGAAAGGCGATGGCAAGACCAAACGGCCCACTGGCGTTATGTGTCATCAATCTAAAGGGCGGTGTTGGTAAATCTACCATCGCTGCCTTGCTTGCTCGCGACGCTTTTGGCATTAGGCAGAAGGACGTGCTTGCGATAGACCTAGATCCCCAAGCGAATCTCAGCCAAGCGCTAATGGGGCGCAGCTACAACACCTTCCTCACAGAGCGCCGCCCCTCAATTGTCGAGATTTTCAACGGTTATCAACCGCCCGCGCCCGGCCGAGCATCTACGGCGGCGCTGCCGGCTGATGCTGGCGTGGAGACAATTGCCCGTTTGGGTGATCGATCGATTCAATTGATCCCTTCGCGCTTTGACTTCTCCGACAATCTGACGAACTCTCTTCGACCAGATCCAAAAGTCCTAGCACGCTTCCTTGCGGGGAATTTTCAGCACAAAGACCTGATAATTATCGACTGTGCGCCAACCGAGTCCGTCCTGACACATGCGGCTTATCACGCAAGCGGCTTGGTACTTGTGCCTGTAAAGCCGGAGTTTTTCGCGACAATCGGGTTTCCGCTGCTTCAGCAGTCGCTTACCGACTTCTCGCACCGTAATCGCGGACATAATATTAAGGTTGCCGGAGTCGTTATAAACAATGCTTTCTATGACGGCGGCAATAACGGAGGCCCCGAGAAGGCACGCGCACTGAGAGAGGTGCGGATTGAGGCCAAACAGAATGGCTGGCCAGTTTTCAGAACAGAGATTCCTTTCTCGCGTGGCTTTCCCAAGATCATGCGTGGAGACCACAGTTATTCAGGAAATGCCGTGATGTTCCCGCGCTTTTCCAAAGAATTTTTTGATGCAATCGGATTGTAGGGCAGTAACATAATGAAGAAAAAATCTCATGGTAAGCACGACGATCTATTGGCATCGTTGTTAACACCATTACTACAGGAGTGGGGGCGTGACTCGGTGCTTGCTTGCATTCAGGAGCTCGAAACTTCCTCCTCACTCATAAAGCAGCAACAGCGGCCCAACAAGGTCGCTCAGAGTCAATCTCCTGGCAAGCCTAATGCAGTGGGAATCGCTAGCCGAACTGAGTTGCCCGTAGCAAAGCGTGATGCGCTGCTCAGTCTTGCGTCGCTTTTCGATCAAAAGCATTTCTTGCCTACCGCAGCAGACGTTCGGAGTTTTCTTGAACTGCGGACTCAGCACTCCGGGGCCATTAAGCAGCGACAGGAGGCTTTCCGCAAGGTCCTGACGCTATTAGCCAGTATGACTAACGAAGAGCTAGAACGCCTGATTGGCAGCAGCACTCATGCAGGTCCGACACAGCTCGGCCCACTTTCGGACGCAATCCGAGCCACCGGCGCGGTAATGCGATCCATTGATACTTCAAGCAACGACAGCAACAAGCAATCACCTGCAGGAGAATCAACGTCTGCGACCCACCCCGCTCGCAACCCAGACGATGACCAGAAGAATCCATCTAAATAGAATTTATGACCATGGACAAAAGCCACGGCACAAGTCGGCGTGATGATAGCCATCTGATGTATGGATGCGCACTTAGTTCATTTTGACTTTTTTGGCAGGTCATCATGCGCTCCTCCCTCACAAAGCCGGGCTGAGCACAGGGACCGACACGTCCTCCGGCACCAGCTTCGGCACATGCGTGCGCCCATCGATCCATGCCTCCACCATGTCGACCCACTCCTGGAACATGTGCCGCCGCGGCCCGGCGTACTCGGCCTTGTTGTAGACCGACCGCGACGTCCGGCTGCCTTCTTCGTGTGCCAGGCACTTCTCGATCCAGTCCCCATTGAAGCCCACCTCGTTGAGCAGCGCGGACGCGGTGCGCCGCAGGTCGTGCACCGTGAAGGGCTCCAGCGGCAACACGGCTTCCTTCGCGCGGGAGCCAATGAGCTGGGTCACCCGGTTGAGCGTTGCATGCGACATGCAACGATCGGGGTCATAGCGCGACGGCAGCACGAATCGCGAGCCAGCCGCGCAGGTGTGCAGTGCCACGAAGATGTCCATCGCCTGCCGCGACAGATAGACCACGTGCGGCTTGCGTCCCTTCATCCGCACCTTCGGAATCGTCCAGGTGGCGTTCTCGAAATCCACCTCGCTCTAGGTCGCCTCGACCAGTTCGCTCTTGCGCACCATCGTCAGCAGGATCAGGCGCAAGGCCAACCGGATGGTCGGATAGGACGCGATGGTCTCCAGTTGGTGGAAGGCCAGCCAGATCTCGGCGGGCGACAGCGCCCAGTCCTTGGGAACGAAGGTCGCGATCGAGGCCGCCTTCACATCGTCGGCCGGGTTGGCGAGCCGTTCGCCGTGCAGGATGGCGAAGGCATAGACCTGCTTCACGATGTCGCGGACGTGGATGGCCGTGGCCGGTGCGCCGCGCGCCTTCACCTTGTTGCACGGCGCCCGCAGGTCGTCAGGGGTGACTTCCTTCAGCTTCAGGTTCTGGAAGACCGGCAGGATGTCGCGGTCGATGATGTGCTTGCGCATCGCCCGGGTCTGACGGCCATGCGGGCATCGGCCAGCCAGCGTTCCGTCATCTCGCCGAAGGTCCGGGCGGCCGTCAGTCGCCGATTGGCCTGCTGCTTCTCCAGCGCCGGGGAAGGCCTTGATCGACGGACCGCTTGGCATCGAGTAGTCGCTCGCGTGCCATGGCCAGGGACATGCCGGCCAGCCCGTACCGTCCGAGCGTGAGCGTCTCGCGGCGCCCGTTGAGACGGTAGTCGTAGCGGAAGGTGATGATACCGGCAGTCGATACCGCCACGTACATGCCATCGCGGTCAAAAACCTTATAAATCTTTGACTTAGGCTTGAGATTGCGCAGTGCGGTGTCGGTGAGCATTAAGGGTGTTTCTCCTGTTCGTGACGGCTTTTACCGTCAGGGACCAGGAGACCCGTTGAGGCTCGGAAAGCCGCATGAAATAAGCTTTCCTCAGGAGTTTTTTACCGTCAAAGACCGGTTCGGTCTCAATAGTAAACAGGAAGGTCCGGATCCGACCTCTGGGGGTTTACCGTCAGTTCTGTCGCCGACCTGTTCTGCTGGCCGGCGATAGCCGCCGATAGAAAACGCAAATTATACTTTTAAAATCAATAATTTAAGCCACCTCTATCGATACCTGGCGATAGCCTCCGAAAGACGCTCCGTCACTCCCACTCGATCGTCGCCGGCGGCTTCCCGGAGATGTCGTACACCACCCGCGACACACCGCGCAGCTCATTGATGATGCGGTTGCTCACGGTGCCAAGGAAGTCATACGGCAGGTGCGCCCAGTGCGCGGTCATGAAGTCGATGGTCTCCACCGCGCGCAGCGCGATCACCCATTCGTAGGCGCGGGCGTCGCCGACCACGCCGACCGACTTCACCGGCAGGAACACGGCGAAGGCCTGGCTGGTCTTGTCGTACAGGTCGGCCTTGCGCAGTTCGTCGATGAAGATCGCATCGGCCTTGGCCAGCAGTTCGGCGTACTCGCGCTTCACTTCGCCGAGGATGCGCACGCCCAGGCCGGGGCCGGGGAACGGATGGCGGTAGACCATGCTGCGCGGCAGGCCGAGTTCGACGCCCAGGCGCCGCACTTCGTCCTTGAACAGTTCGCGCAGCGGCTCGACCAAGCCCAGCTTCATGTGCTCGGGCAGGCCGCCGACGTTGTGGTGGCTCTTGATGACGTGGGCCTTGCCGGTCTTGCTGCCGGCCGACTCGATCACGTCCGGGTAGATGGTGCCCTGCGCCAGCCACTTGGCGTTGCTGAGCTTGTTCGACTCTTCGTCGAAGATCTCCACGAACAGGTTGCCGATGATCTTGCGCTTGGCTTCCGGATCGCTGACGCCTTGCAGCGCCTGGAAGTAGCGGTCGGCGGCGTTGACCCGGATCACCTTGACGCCCATGTGCTCGGCGAACATCGCCATCACCTGGTCGCCTTCCTGCCAGCGCAGCAGGCCGGTGTCGACGAACACGCAGGTCAGCTTGTCGCCGATCGCCTTGTGCAGCAGCGCGGCGACCACCGACGAATCGACGCCACCGGACAGGCCGAGGATCACTTCGTCGTCGCCGACCTGGGCGCGCACGCGGGCGATCTGGTCGTCGATGATGTTGGCCGCGGTCCACAGCGTGGCGCAGCCGCACACGTCGACCACGAAGCGGCGCAGCAGGGTCTGGCCCTGCAGGGTGTGGGTCACTTCGGGATGGAACTGCACGCCGTACCAGCGCTTGGCTTCGTTGGCCATGGCGGCGACCGGGATGCGGTCGGTGACGGCGGTGATGGTGAAGCCCGGCGGCACCTGCGACACGTGGTCGCCGTGACTCATCCAGACATTCAAGCGCGACGCGCCTGCATGATCGGTCAGCCCGGAGAACAGTGCGTCAGCGGCGACCACCTCCACTTCGGCATGGCCGAACTCGCGCTGGTCCGCCGCTTCGGTGGCGCCGCCGAGTTGCGCGGCCAGGGTCTGCATGCCGTAGCAGATGCCGAAGATCGGCAGGCCGCTGTCGAACACTTCCTGCGGCGCGGCCGGCGCGCCCGGCAGCGTGGTCGATTCCGGTCCGCCGGAGAGAATGATGCCCTTGGCGCCGAAGCCGGCGATCTCGGCCGGATCGTGGTCCCACGCCCAGATCTCGCAATACACGCCGAGTTCGCGGATGCGCCGCGCGATCAACTGCGTGTACTGCGCACCGAAATCGAGGATGAGGATCTTGTCGCTGTGGATGTTGGTCATCTGGGGCCGGGATTGGGGATTCGGGGGTCGGGATTCGCAACAGCGGGTGGCCGCGCTGCGCACGGCCGCTGGAGACGCGGCGGGCGACGAATCCCCAATCGCGAATCCCCAATCCCGCGCATGGGCATCAGCCCATGCGGTAGTTCGGCGGTTCCTTGGTGATCTGCACGTCGTGGACGTGGCTCTCGCGCTGGCCGGCACCGGTGATGGTGACGAACTTCGGCTTGGTGCGCATGTCCTCGATGGTGGCGCAGCCCACGTAGCCCATGGTCGCGCGCAGGCCGCCGATCAGCTGGTGGATGATGCCGCTGAGCGGGCCGCGGTACGGCACGCGGCCTTCGATGCCTTCCGGCACCAGCTTGTCGGCGTCGGAGGCGTCCTGGAAGTAACGGTCCTTGCTGCCCTTCTCCATCGCGCCCAGGCTGCCCATGCCGCGGTAGCTCTTGTAGCTGCGGCCCTGGAACAGTTCGACCTCGCCCGGGGCTTCCTCGGTGCCGGCGAACAGGCCGCCGACCATCACCGTCGAGGCGCCGGCGACCAGCGCCTTGCCGATGTCGCCGGAGTAGCGGATGCCGCCGTCGGCGATCAGCGGGATGCGGTCCTGCAGCGCCTCGGCGACCATGTCGATCGCGGTGATCTGCGGCACGCCGACGCCGGCGACCACGCGCGTGGTGCAGATCGAGCCGGGACCCACGCCGACCTTGACCGCATCGGCGCCGGCGTCCATCAGCGCCAGAGCGGCGTCGCCGGTGACGATGTTGCCGCCGATCACCTGCAGCTGCGGGTAGGTCTTTTTGACCCAGGCCACGCGCTCGATCACGCCTTGCGAATGGCCGTGCGCAGTATCGACGATGACCACGTCCACGCCGGCCGCGGCCAGCAGTTCGATGCGCTGTTCGGTATCGCCGCCGACGCCCACCGCGGCGCCGACCAGCAGCCGCGTGGCGGCGTCCTTGGCGGCGTTGGGGTTGTCGGTCTTCTTCTGGATGTCCTTGACCGTGATCAGGCCGCGCAGCTCGAAGCCGTCGTTGACCACCAGGATCTTCTCGATGCGGTGGCGATGCAGCAGCTGCAGCACCTCCTCGTCGCTGGCGCCTTCGCGCACAGTGACCAGGCGATCCTTCTTGGTCATGATGTGGCGGACGGGATCGTCGAGCTTCTTCTCAAAGCGCATGTCGCGGCTGGTGACGATGCCGACCAGCTCGCTGCCGTCCACCACCGGCACGCCGGAGATGTTGCGGGCGCGGGTCAGTTTGAGCACCTCGCCGATGGTGGTCTCCGGACCGACCGTGAACGGCTCGGTGATGACGCCGGCCTCGAACTTCTTGACCTTGGCCACTTCGGCGGCCTGCTGCGCCGGGGTCAGGTTCTTGTGGATGATGCCGATGCCGCCGAGCTGGGCCATGGCCACCGCCAGGCGGTGCTCGGTGACCGTGTCCATCGCGGCCGAGAGGATCGGCAGTTTCAGGCGCAGGTCGCGGGTCAGCCGGGTTTCCAGGCTGACGTCCTTGGGCAGGACGGTCGAATGGGCGGGGACGAGCGAAACGTCGTCGTAGGTGAGAGCTTCAGCCTGGATGCGGAGCATCGGCGGACCCGAGTGTGGGGAAGCGCGGCATTTTAACGCATTGGGGCGGGGATTGGGGAGTCGGGAGTGGGGATTCGCTAAAGCGGCGCCTCGCGCGGCCGCGCCGTTTGCCTGGCTGTCAGACGGCCGATTTCAATGCCCGCCTATCCCGGATGCACCCCGGATAGGCGTGCGTGTGCTTCTGCCGTTGCTTCAACGAATCCCGAATCCCCACTCCCCAATCCCGTGCACTGCCTTCAACGAATCCCCAATCCCGAATCCCCAATCCCCGCCGCATCAGCGGCCTCGATCGTGTTCTGCATCAGCGTGGCCACGGTCATCGGCCCCACCCCACCCGGCACCGGAGTGATCCAGCTGGCGCGCTGCGCCGCCGCGTCGAAGCCGACGTCGCCGACCAGGCGGCCGTCGTCCAGGCGGTTGATGCCGACGTCGATCACCACTGCGCCGGGCTTGACCCACTCGCCCGGGATCAACCCCGGCCGGCCCACCGCCACCACCAGGATGTCGGCGTCGCGCACCCGCGCCTGCAGCACCTCCGGCGGGGTGAACTTGTGGCAGCAGCTGACCGTGCAGCCGGCGATCAGCAGTTCCAGCGCCATCGGCCGGCCGACGTGGTTGCTGACGCCGACGATGGTGGCGTTGCGCCCGCGCACCGGCTGGTCTGTGTGCGCCAGCAGGGTGATGATGCCGCGCGGCGTGCACGGGCGCAGGCCGAATTCGCGCAGCGCCAGGTGGCCGACGTTCTCGGGATGGAAGCCGTCCACGTCCTTGCGCGGATCGATGCGGTGGATCAGCCGGCTGGCGTCGGGAATGCCCGGCAGCGGCAACTGCACCAGGATGCCGTGGATCTTTGGGTCGGCGTTGAGCCGGTCGATCAGCGCCAGCAGGTCGGCTTCGCTGGTGCCTGTCGGCAGGTCGTAGTCGAACGCCTCGATGCCGACCTTCTCGGCCGCGCGACGCTTGTTGCGCACGTACACCGCGGAGGCCGGGTCGCCGCCCACCAGCACCACCGCCAGCCCGGGCCGCGGCTGCCCGGCCGCCAGCCGCGCGTCGACCCGCGCCTTCAGCGCGTCGAGCAGGTCTTCGGCGATGCGCCGCCCGTCGAGGATGCGGGCCGGGACGGAGGAGACGGGCGCGGAATCGGTCATTGGGGCGGGCGGGTGTAGAGTCGGGGGATGTCCATTGTCCCCGATTCCGCCATGACCGACACCACCCGCATCGAGGCCGCCGCCTTTCGCCGCCTGCTGCAGCACCTCAATCAGGACCGTCCCGACGTGCAGAACATCGACCTGATGATCCTGGCCGGGTTCTGCCGCAACTGTCTGGCGGACTGGTACCGCGAGGCGGCAGCCGCCGAAGGCGAGGACCTCAGCAAGGAGCAGGCGCGCGAGCGCGTCTACGGCATGCCGTTCGCCGACTGGAAGGCGCAGCACCAGGCCGAGGCCACCCCGGAGCAACTGGCCGCCTTCGCCGAAGCGCAACGCAAGCACGGCTAGCGATGCTGCGCTATGTCGGCATTGCCCTCGCCGTTCTCGCCATCGCCTATCTGAGCGTCTGCGCCCTGCTCTACCTGGGCCAGCGCGACCTGCTGTATTTCCCGCAAGGCACGCGTGTGACGTCGGCGCAGACCGATTTCGCATTGCGGCGTGGTGCGGACGTGGAGCTGCGTGGCTGGCAGGTCAATCCCGGCCACGACAAGGTGCTGCTGTACTTCGGCGGCAATGCCGAGGACCTGCGTTCGGCGCGCGCGCAGTTGCAGGCCGCCCTGCCCGACCACAGCCTCTACCTGCTCGCCTATCGCGGCTACGGCGCCAGCGATGGCAGCCCTAGCGAGGCCGCGCTGGTCGGCGATGCCGTGGCGCTGTACGACCATGTGCGCGCCGCGCAGCCACACGCGCAGATCGCGGTGCTGGGGCGCAGCCTGGGCAGCGGTGTGGCCAGCCAGCTGGCGGCACGCCGCGCGGTGGCGCGGCTGGCGCTGGTGACGCCGTTCGACAGTCTGGTCTCGGCGGCGCAGGCGCACTATCCGTGGGTCCAGGTGCGCTGGCTGCTGCGCGATCGCTACGAGTCGGCGCGGGCCTTGCGCGCCTATCGCGGTCCACTGTTGATCCTGCGCGCTGGCCGCGATCAGGTGGTGCCGCCGGCCAGCACCGATGCCCTGCTCAAGGCGCTGCTGCAGCGCCCGACCGTGGCCGCCTTCGCGCAGGCCGACCATAACGACATCAGCGACGATCCTGGCTACGTGCGGGCGCTGCAGGCGTTCTTGCGCTGAGGCGACATCGCTCGAACGGCGTACTCGGCAGGTAATTGTGGGAATCACCTGTCATGCAGCCGCGACATGCGAAGTGGTGTGTGCTCTCCGATGGCCCAATGCGTCGGGACTAAAGTCCCTCCCACAGCGCACCCGGCGGACTCGCCGCAAGCCCCTGTGGGAGCGGCTTCAGCCGCGACGGGCTTTACCGGTAATGCTTAGTCCCCACTGAAATCGCTCCTACCTAGGCACAGTTGCCAGGTGCTGTGCCGTGGCTAATCGCCGCGATGCTGCTCGCCGGCCTCCACCGGCACGCCTTCCGGATTCAGCGTGCGGCTCTCGCGCCGCGGCGGCGTGAACGGGGTGGGCGTCGGCACCACCGGGGTGATGTTGCCGTACATCAGGCCCCTGCCGGCACGCACGTCGCCGGCAGCGACCTCCAGTTCCAGCCGCTCGGCGTCGCGGCGGCGGATCTCGCGGGCGATGGAGCGCGCCTCGCTCTCGTCCATGCCCAGTTCGATCAGCGCGGCCTGGCCGAACTCCACCGCCGATTCGAAGGTCTCGCGGATGTGGTAATCCACGCCGGCGGCGATCAGCTCCAGCGCGTGCTCGCGGTCGTAGGAGCGCACCAGCAGCTTGGCCTGCGGAAACTCGGTCGTGGCCAGTTCGACGATGCGGTTGGCCGCCTCGCGGTTGTCGACGCACACCGCGATGGCGCGGGCGCTGTGCGCGCCGGAGGCGTGCAGCACGTCCAGGCGGGTGCCGTCGCCGTAGTAGATCTTGAAACCGAACTTGGCCGCGCTCTGGATCATCTCGATATCGTTGTCGATGATGGTCACGTCCACGTCGCGCGCCAGCAGCGACTGGCTGGCGACCTGGCCGAAGCGGCCGAAGCCGATGATCAGCACGCTGCCGGTGAGGCCGTCGGCCGCATCCACGCCTTCCATCGACGGCGCCTCCACCGGCGCCCAGCGCCGGTACAGCAGCACGAACAGCGGCGTCAGCGCCATCGATAGCACCACGATGGCGGTCAGGTTGGCATTGATCTGCGCGTCGATGACGCCGGCGCCGCTGGCCGCGGCGAACAGCACGAAGGCGAACTCGCCGCCCTGCGCCATCAGCACGCCACGATCCAGCGCCTGCGCATGGCCGCTGCCGGTGAGCCGCGCGACCAGGTAGATGCAAGCGGCCTTGGCGACCATGAAGGCGAGCACGCCGCTGAGGATCAGCGTCCAGTTGGCCGCCACCACCGCCAGGTTCAGCGCCATGCCGACACCGAGGAAGAACAGCCCAAGCAGGATGCCGCGAAACGGTTCGATGTCGGCTTCGATCTGGTGGCGGAAGGTCGATTCGGACAGCAGCACGCCGGCCAGAAACGCCCCCATCGCCATCGACAACCCGCCGAGTTGCATCAGCAGCGCCGCACCCAGCACCACCAGCAAGGCCGCCGCGGTCATCACCTCGCGGGCCTTGGCCGCGGCCAGCAGCCGGAACAGCGGATTGAGCAGCCAGCGCCCGGCCGCCAGCAGACCGACGATCGCCGCGGCGCCGACGCCGATACCGATCCAGCGCGATGGTGCCGAAGCGTCCGCGGACACCGGCGCCATCCACGCCACCACGGCCAGCAGCGGCACGATCAACAGGTCCTCGAACAGCAGGATCGCCACGATCTTCTGGCCGGCCGGCAAGGCGATATCGCCGCGCTCGCCGAGCAGTTGCATCACCACCGCGGTGGAGGTCAGCACGAAGCCGGAGGCGGCGATGAAGGCCACTGGCAGCGGGAAGCCGAAGGCTAGTCCGACCCCGGTCAGCACGCTGGCGCAGACGATGATCTGCGCAGTGCCCAGGCCGAAGATCTGCTTGCGCAGGCTCCACAGGTGCGAGGGCCGCATTTCCAGGCCGATCACGAACAGGAACATGACCACGCCCAGTTCGGCGACATGCAGGATCGCCTGCGGATCGGAGAACCAGCCCAGGCCGAATGGCCCGATCGCCAGGCCGGCGGCGAGATAGCCGAGCACCGAACCCAGGCCGAGCCGGCGGAACACCGGCACCGCCACCACGGCCGCGCCGAGCAGCGCCACCACCTTGATCAATTCGCTGCTGTCGGCTGGACTGGTCATGCGCAGATTCTACGCACAAGGCTGGAGCATCCCATGGATCAGGACGCGACCTGAGACGCGGCGCACTGCGTGCTGCGCGCATCGTGCGTCGCGTGACGCATGCATGCGGTCGCGGGACGGCCGGTGTCGATCGTGCGATCAACGCGCAGAAAGCGCCTCCCTTCTCCCACCGGGAGAAGGTGCCCCGCAGGGACGGATGAGGGTACGGCCGCCGCTGCGAACAGCGACACCTAGTGCTGCCTGACATCGCGAGACGCTGCGCGCCGTACCCTCACCCCAACCCCTCTCCCGGAGGGAGAGGGGCTTAAGCGCACGCGACACTGCTTCAGCCATCAAGACCTCGCCTCCCTTCTCCCACCGGGAGAAGGTGCCCCGAAGGGGCGGATGAGGGTACGGCCGCCGCGAACAACGACACCTAGCGGCAGCTAACGCTCAGCGCCGCAGAACTGCGCATAGTCGATGTAACCAGGGAACGACCGCTCCGGCGCGCACAGCGGACACTGCGGATCGGCGGACAGGCGGGTTTCGCGGAAGCGCATCGCTAGGGCGTCGAAGTGCAGCAGGCGGCCGCGCAGCGGCTCGCCGATGTCGAGCAGCAGCTTCAAGACCTCGTTGGCCTGCAGCAACCCGACGATGCCAGGCAGCACGCCGAGCACGCCGGCCTCGGCGCAGTTCGGCGCGAATTCCGGTGGCGGCGGTTCCGGGAACAGGCAGCGGTAGCACGGCGCCTGCCCGCGCCGGCGGCCGGCGTCGAATACGCTGACCTGGCCCTCGAAGCGCTGCACCGCGCCGTATACCAGCGGCTTGCCCAGCTTCACGCAGGCATCGTTGAGCAGGTAGCGGGCAGGGAAATTGTCCGACCCGTCCAACACCACGTCCACGTCCTGCAACAACCGCTCGACATTCTCCGCGGTGACCCGCTCGCGCACCGCCTCCACCCGCACGCCAGGATTCAACGCGCCCAGGCTGGCCGCCGCCGAGTCCACCTTGGCCTGGCCGATCCGCGCGTCGCCGTGCAGGATCTGCCGCTGCAGGTTGCTGCGCTCGACCACGTCGTCGTCGGCGATGCGCAACTGCCCCACTCCGGCCGCGGCCAGGTAGAAACCGGCCGGCGAGCCCAGGCCGCCGGCGCCGACCAGCAGCACGCGCGCGGCCTGCAGCCGGCGCTGGCCCTCGACCCCGACTTCGGGCAGGCGCAGATGGCGCGAATAGCGATCGAAGAAGTCTTCCTGCTCCGGCGCCAGCGCCGGCCGCTGCAGCGGCAAACCCTCGCGCTGCCAGCGCGTCGTGCCGCCCAGCACCGAGGCGACCTGCGGGTAGCCGGCCTGCTCAAGGAACACCGCGGTGTCGTGCGAGCGTTTGCCGCTCTGGCAGATCAGCACCACCTCGGTCTCGGCACCGAGATAGGCGGCCGGGTCGGCCTGCAACTGCGCCCGGGCCACGCCCTGCGCGCCGGCGGCCATGCCGGTGGCGCGCTCGTGCTCCTCGCGGATGTCGATCAGACGCGCGCCTTGCGCCTGCCGCGCCTGCGCCTGTACGGGGGTCAGTTCTCGAATGCCCATACGCGCATTATCGGCGCAAATCGGGCCGGCGTCCGCCGTCGGCGGCGCGGTTCAAGGGCGCTTCAACTAACGACGGAAGCCTCCTGTGGAAGTCAACTGTCATGTAGCCGCGAGGAGCGAAGTCCGAAGCCGCCCGGCACCTTCATGCGTCGGGACTGAAGTCCCTCCCACAATGCGGCCTCCGACGAGGCTGGCACCGCCTGTGGGAGCGGCCTCGGCCGCGACGCGCTTGACCGCGAACGCCCCTCCGCGGCTGACGCCATTCCCACAGGGCAACCTGCATCCGGCTCGATGGTGGCGGATATTGGTGCATGGGGGGTGCCCTCAGTACGGCACCACCTCGACCACGTCGCCGGCCTGGAACTGGCGTGCGCCCTCCTCCAGCCGCAGCAGCACGTCGCTGTCGGCGGCGCCGCGCAGGCGATGCGAGCCGTCCGCGGGATTCGGTTCCGCCCACAACTGGCCGTGTGCGTCGCAGCGCATGCGCCCGCGCAGGAACTCCAGCCGGTCGTGGCGCTTGTCCCAGCCGGCCGCCAGCCGCGCACGCCAGGCCCGGTGCGGTTCGCTGCGTCGCTGCAATGCATCCAGCAACGGCCGCCCGATCGCCAGGAAGGTCGCCAGCACCGACACAGGATTGCCCGGCAAGCCCAGGAACAGGGCGCGGTCCCACTCGCCGAACAGCAGCGGCATGCCCGGACGCATGCGCACCTTCCAGAACAGGATGCGGCCGTGCTCGGCCAGCAGCCGTGGCAGGTAGTCCTTCTCGCCGGCGGACACGCCGCCGCAAGTCAGCACCACGTCGAACGCCGAGGCCGCATCGGCGAGCATGGCCTGGATGCGCTGCGGATCGTCCGGCAGAGTCGGCCAGGCGGTCGGCGCCAAGCCGAGCAGGCGCAACTGCGCCATCAGCATGTCGCGGTTGCTGTTGTAGATCTGCCCCGGCTGCAACGGCAGGCCCGGCTCGACCAGTTCGTCGCCGGTGGCGAACACCGCCACGGTCGGCCTTGCCGCCACGGTCAGTTGGTCCACGCCCAGGGCCGCGGCCAGGCCGATGCGCGAAGGCGTCAGCAGCATGCCGGCTTCGAGCACGCGCTCGCCGGCGCGCACGTCCTCGCCACGCGCCCGCACATGCGCGCCGGCGGCGATGTCGGCCGGGACCTGCACCACACCGCCGTGCTCGTGCACGTTCTCCTTGATCACCACCGTATCCGCCCCGGCCGGCAGTGGCGCACCGGTGGTGACCCGCAGGCATTCGCCGGACCCGAGCGCCTGCTGCCGATCGGCGCCAGCGAACTGCTCGCCGGCCAGGCGCAAGTCGGTCGGCGTCCCCGGCGTCAAATCGGCATGGCGCAGCGCGAAGCCGTCCATCGCGCTGTTGGCGAACGGCGGCAGGTCGATCGGCGCATCCAGCGGCTCGAGCAGGATGCGGCCGTCGGCACGCGAGGCCGCCAGGCGCTCGCTGTTGACGGGACGGGCGCGCGCCGCGGCAGCGACGATCGCCAGCGCGTCGGTGTAGGCGATCCGGGAGGGATAGTCGGTCATGGTGGCGGCAGGATACCCGCTGCGGCCAGGTCCCGCGGCGTGTTCAGATTGCCCAGCACGATCTCCGGCAACGGTACCGGCACCATCCGCAGGCGCTGCTGCAAGGCACGTGGCGCATAGCGGGCGGCAGCCAGGGCCTCCTCCAGCGCCGGGCGCAGCGCGGATAATCGGTACAGCGCGACCAGCGGCTGCGCGCCGGCGTCATCCTCGATCCAGGCGCCGTCATGGTCCGCAGCGGCTGCGACCAGCACGGCAGTGAGGTCCGGCGGCAACCGGCACAGGTCGACCGGGACAGTCAGCAGCCAAGGCGTGGCGCAGACAGCGGCGAGCGCGTCCAGCCCGGCGATCGGCCCCAGCGAACGCTCCGCCCCGGCCGGCGCCGCGACGCGGTCCGGCACGGCTTGCAGGCCGATGTCTGCGTAGCGCGGCAAGCTGCGGTTGGCGCTGACCAGCACCGCGGACACCCGCGGCGCCAGCGCCTGCACCAGCCATTGCACCTGCGCCTGACCGTCGCGTTGCAGCCAGGCCTTGTCGCATCCGCCCAAACGTTGCGCGCGGCCGCCGGCGAGAATGCCGAGGGTGATCGCGCGCTGCGGGTCCATCGTGTAGCTACTTGCCGCGGACGTGCTTCATCAGGCGCCGCTTCTTGGCGATCTGGCGCTCGGTCAGCACGTTCTTCTTGCCTTCGTACGGGTTGGCGCCTTCGCGGAACATGAAGCGCACCGGCGTGCCGACCAGCTTGAAGCGCTTGCGGAAGAAGTTCTCCAGGTAGCGCTTGTACGATTCCGGCAGCACCTTCAGGCGCGTGCCGTGGACGATGAAGGTCGGCGGGTTGCTGCCGCCCGGATGCACGTAGCGCAGCTTGGAGACGTGGCCGCGGATGCTCGGCGGCGGATTGCTCTCGTAGGCGATTTCCAGCGCCTGGTTGACTTCGCTGGTGCTGAACTCGCGCACCGCCGAGGCGTGCGCGCGGTGGATCGCCTGGAACAGTTCGCGCAGGCCCGAGCCATGCTTGGCGGAGATGCGCACCGCCTCGGCCCAGGCCACAAAGCCGAGCTTGCGCGACAGCAGGTCTTCGGCCTGGGCGCGCTGGTAGTCGCTCTGCCCGTCCCACTTGTTGATCGCCACCACCAGGGCACGGCCGGCATCGAGGATCGCGCCGAGCACGGTCGCGTCCTGGTCGGTCACGCCTTCGCCGGCATCGAGCATCAGCACCGCCACCTGGCACTGCTCGATCGCCTGCAGCGTCTTGAACGCGCTGAACTTCTCCACCGCCTCCTCGACCCGGCCGCGGCGGCGCAGGCCGGCGGTGTCGATCAGCCGGTACAGGCGGCCGTCGCGTTCCAGGTCCACTGCGATCGAGTCGCGGGTGGTTCCGGGCACCTCGGAGGCGATCATGCGCTCCTCGCCCAGCAGGCGATTGACCAGGGTCGACTTGCCCACGTTCGGGCGGCCGACGAAGGCGATGCGCATGCGCGCCGGATCGGTGTCCAGGGTTTCGCCGGCGCCCTCTTCCGGCAACCGCTCCAGGACTTCCTCGAGCAGGTCGTCGATGCCATGGCGGTGTGCGGCGGAGACCGCGATGGCGTCGCCGAGGCCGTAGCGCGCGAACTCGGCGCGCACTTGGTCCTCGTCGGTACCGTCGATCTTGTTGATCAGCAGCAGGGTCGGCCGCGCCAGCTTGCGCAGCCAGGCCAGGATCTCGTCGTCGAGCGCGGACGAGCCCTCGCGGCCGTCGACCACGAACAGGATCAGGTCGGCCTCGCCGGCCGCGGCGCGCGCCTGCTCGGCGGTCGCGCCGGCCAGACCTTCCTCTTCGCCGGAGATACCGCCGGTATCGACGATCACGAACGGGGTTTCCGGCTGCAGCCGGCATACCCCGTAGTGGCGATCGCGGGTGACGCCGGGCTGGTCGTGGACCAGCGCGTCACGGCTGCGCGTCAGCGCGTTGAACAGCGTGGACTTGCCGACATTCGGCCGTCCAACCAGGGCGACCAGCGGCAGCATCGCGACATCCTTCTCTTGTTATTGACCCAACCGGAACGCGGTCAGGTCGCCTTTCGTGTTCTGCATCAGCAGGATTCCGTCCGCGACCACCGGCTGCGCCACCAGCGGCTGGCGCCCGACCCGCTCGCGTGCGGCGAACTCGCCGTTGTCGAGCCGGAGCCAGTGCAGATAGCCCTTGTAGTCGCCGACCACGGCGTAATCGCCCTGGATCGCCACGCCGGTCAGCGAACGGCGCGCCAGCGCCGGCTGCGACCACATCGCCGAGCCGGAGGCCTTGTCCAGCGCCCACACGGTGCCGGCGTTATCGGCCACCACCACGTTGCCGGAGCTCACGCCGATGCCGCCGGCGCCGCCATGATCGCGGTTCCACAGCGGGCGGCCGCTCGGGCCTTCCAGCGCCACGGTCTCGTTCTTGAAGCTGCTTGCGTACAGCGTGGTGCCGTCGAGCACCGGGGCGCCGTCGACGTCGGCCATGCGCTCCAGCTCGGTGCGGCCTTCCGGCACGCCGATGGTCTGCTCCCACAGCACACGGCCGTCCTGCATCGCCAGCGCGGCCAGGGTACCGTCGTCGTTGCCGATGAACAGCACGCCCGGACCCGCCACCACCGGCGCGTTGCCGCGCACGGTCAGGCTCGGCAGTTCCTGCGCATTGAACCAGCGCTGCTGGCCGGTGGCGGCATCGAAGGCGGTGGTGCGGCCGTCGTTGCTGCGCACGAACACCATGTTCTGCGCGATCACCGGCGCGGCGATCACTTCGTTGGGTACCTTGGCGCGCCACTTCTCGGTGCCGGTGGCGGCATCGAGTGCGATCACCTCGCCGTCCAGCGCACCGACGACCACCAAGCCATCACCCACGCCCGGGCCACCGGCGAAGCGCGGCAGCGGACGCTTCTTCTCGAGCCGCTTGCGCTCCTTGGCCTGCTGCTTCTCGTTGCGCAGGCGCTGCTTGTAGGCGGCGCGCTCGTCCTTGGACAGGTTCTTGCCGGACTCGCTCTCGACCTGGCTCTTCGGCTGATCCTCGGCCTGCGACAGCTGCTGCTTGCGCGCCTGCTTGGCGTCGTATTCCCAGACCGTCTTGCCGGTCTGCAGGTCCAGCGCGTAGACGGTGCCGGAGGTCGCGGCGGCATACACCTTGCCGTCGGCCACCACCGGATGCTGGCGCACGCCGATACGGCGCTCGCCCTTGCCGGCGTCGGTGGACCACAGCTTCACCACCTTCACCGACGGAGTGAACTTCACCAGTTCGGCCGGCTCGGCAGCCTTCTTGGCGGCCGCATCCTTGCCGGCGAACCAGCCCTTGACCGTGGTGCAGCCGGACAGCGCCAGACCCAGCAGGGCCACGATGGCGACACGCTTGAACATGACTACCTTCATCAGATCGGCTCCGCGGCATTCGGCACGCTGCCGCCCGCATCCATCAATTTCGTTTCGACCACGCGCCGCTGCGGCGAGGCCACGTCCAGGCTGGTCAGCGCCTTGGCGTACGCATCGCGCGCCGCGTCGCGCTTGCCCTGCGCGATCAGCGCATCGCCGCGAATCTCCAGGCCCTGCGAATCGGTGGCCGAGGCTACCAGCGACAATGCGTCCTGCGGCTTGCCGCCGGAAATCAGCAACCGCGCCACGCGATGGTCGACCATCACCTTCATTTCGCCGTCGGTCTTGAGCCCGCGCAGCGTGGTCAGCGCGGCATCGGACTTGCCGGCATCGACCTGCGCCTTGGCCAGGCGCAGCGCCGCCAGTTCGGCGTAGATGTTGGTCGAGCCCTGCTGCAGTTCGGCCATGTCCTTGGCCGCCTTGTCCAGCTGATTGGCCTGGATGCTCTTGAGCACCGCTTCGTAGCGGGCATTGGCCTGGGCCAGATCGTTGGACCGCTGCTTGGTCCACCACTGCCAGCCGATGATCGCGCCAAGGCCCAGGACGATGCCGCCGATCAGGCCGGCGCCGTTCTTCCTGAGCCAAGTGCGGACGCGTTCGCTTTGTTCGTGCTCGTCGAGCAGGTCGTCAATCGCCATGCGTACTCTCGCCCCGCCGCTGCGACGGGACATGAAATGTTGAAAGTGAGGAACCGCGCCGCCGTCACTCGGAGGCGGGCACCACGGAACCGTCAGAGGATACCGCAAAGCGCGCCACGTTTGCGCGCCTGAACGGGGTCAGATCCACGGTACTCCCGGATTGCTGAACCTGGACCGCGGAGGCATTGCCCAACACCACGCGCCCGACCTGGCCCGGCGCATACGTGCGGGTCTCGCCCGCCTTCAGCAGCGCCTTCTCGACCGACGTGCCGTCCGGCGCGAGGATCTGCACCCAGCTGTCGCCCTGGAACGACAGGCTCAGACTGTTCTTTTCCGGCTCCGCTGCCGGACGCGGCATCGGCGTCAGCGAGGCGATGTACGGCGCGGCACTCGGCGCCGGCCGTGCGGCCGCCGGCGCGGCCGGTACTGCCGCAGCGGCGCCATTGGCAGGCGTCGCCGTCGCGGTAGCGGCACCGCCCGGCGCCCCCGGCACCACGTCCAGCGAAGCGGTGCTGGGGCCGTTGTCGTCGGCGAAGTGGCTACGGGTGGCGTACCACACCGGCACCGCCAGTCCGGCGGTGATCACCACGTAGACCATGCGCCGCGTGGCGCTCTCGAGCATGCGTCGCAGCGGCGGGGTATGCGTGTGGCTGATCAATTCGACCGGCTGCACCGGCGCGATCTGCGCGGTCTGCAGCAAGGGCTCCAGATCGACGCCGAGCAGGCGTGCGTAGCTGCGCAACTGCCCACGGACGAACACCGGCGCGCCGAGGCGCTGCCACTGCTCCGACTCGAGTGCCTGTACCACATGCACCGGCATGCGCAGTCGGCTGCCGACGTCGTCGATGCTCAGACCGGCCGCTTCGCGCGCTTCGCGGAGCTGTTGCCCGCAGCCTTTGGCGCCTTCGAAAGCGTTCGGATTGGAATCACTGATCACAATGCACTAGCCCCGGGTGTCGTGGTCGCGGCATCGGGAAACTCCTTGCGCAACCGCTGTTGGTAACGGCCGGCGGCAGCCTTGTCGCCCAGCCTTTGCTCAATCTGAATAGCAAGTTGTAACACGGAAGCGGTGGCAGGCGCAGCCGCCAGACGCCGCTCGGAGAAGGCCCGCGCCTCGAAAAAGCGCCCTTTTGCGACCTCGTTGCGGGCCATCGCCTCGAGTGCGTACGCGTTGTCCGGATCCAGGTCCAGCGCCTTGCGCAGGTCGCGTTCGCCGCGCTCGCGCTGGCCGACCTGCAGCGCGCAGCCGCCGGCATTGGCCAGCGCCGACGCCGGCGTGGCGTAGTCCTGCAGCGCGAGCGCGCGGTCGAACCAGGTCAGCGACTCCGCCGGCGAGCCGTTCGCGCACAGCCAGGCGCCGTAGTTGTTCAAGGTCGCGCCGTTGCTCGGCGCCAGCTCGGCGGCCTTGCGGTAGTACCCGCCAGCGGTCGCGGCATCGCCGCGGCGATCGGCGACCACCGCGAGCACGGTCAGCGCGTCGACCGACTCGGCGTCCACTGCCAGCGCCTTGCGCGCGTGCGTCTGCGCCGCGTCCAGGTCGTTGGAGGCAAGCCCGTTGGCGGCCAGGCCGAGTTGTTCCTGCAAGGCCACGCGCGACTTCACCGCGCGGCTGTCGCGGAAGGAATAATGCGGCTGCACCTGCTCGGCGGTGCGCACGGTGCCGGTCTTGGCGGCGATCCAGTTGCAGCCCGGCAAGGCCAGCACTGTGATCGCCACCACCGCGATGGAACGCCCTTGGCTACGCCGCCGCATCCCGATCCGCCCGCGTCTGCAATTCGCGCTTGAACTCGGCCTGGCGACGGGTGCGGTCCATGACCTGCCCCTTGAGCTGCCCGCAGGCCGCATCGATGTCGTCGCCGCGCGTGCGCCGCACCATGGTCAGCACCTGCGCGTCCAGCAGGATCTTCTGGAACGCGCGGATCTCGGTCTCGCCGGAGCGCTCGTAGCGCGTGCCCGGGAACGGATTGAACGGGATCAGGTTGACCTTGCCGGCGTTCGACGCCTGCACCGCGTTGTCGAACTGGCGCATCAGCCGCGCCAGTTGCCGCGCATGTTCGGGCTGGTCGTTGATCCCCTTCATGAGGGTGTATTCGAAGGTCACCGATTCGCGACGCTTGTTGGCGCGCAGATAGCGCGCGCAGGCAGCCATCAACTCGGCGATCGGGTACTTCTTGTTGAGCGGGACCAGGGTCTCGCGCAGCGCGTCGTTGGGCGCGTGCAGCGACACCGCCAGCGACACGTCGCTCTCGCTGGACAGACGGTCGATCTGCGGCACCAGGCCCGAGGTGGACAGGGTCACGCGCTTGTTGGCCAGGCCATAGCCCAGATCGTCGCGCATCACGCTCATCGCGCGCACGACGTTGTCGAAATTCATCAGCGGCTCGCCCATGCCCATCATCACCACGTTGGTGAGACGGCGCATCTGGTGCGGCACGTTGCCCAGGTGCCGCGCCGCGACCCACACCTGGCCGATGATCTCGGCGGTGGAGAGGTTGCGGTTGAAGCCCTGGGTGGCGGTGGAGCAGAAGGTGCAGTTGAGGCCGCAGCCGACCTGCGAGGACACGCACAGCGTGCCGCGGGTCTTGTCGGGAATGTAGACGGTCTCGATCGCGTTCTTGCCGTCCACGCCCATCGCCAGCAGCCACTTGTGGGTGCCATCGGCGGAGGGCTTGTCGAACACGATGTTGGGGACGACGACCTCGGCATGCTGCTGCAGCTTGGCGCGCAGCGCCTTGCCGAGGTCGGTCATCTGGTCGAAGTCGGTGACGTAGCGGTGGTGGATCCACTTCATCACCTGGTGGGCGCGGTAGCGCGCTTCGCCGAGGGTCTCGGCGAAGAAACGCTCCAGCCCCTCGCGATCGAGGTCGAGCAGATTCTGCTTGGCCGCCGCGCCGGTCCGCACGGGATCGGCGATGGCCAAGGGAGGATGGACGACCTCGTTCACGACGACCTCGCTTAGCGCGAAACCACTTCGGTGGCGGCGAAGAAATACGCCACTTCGTTGGCGGCGTTCTCGACCGAGTCCGAGCCGTGCGCGGCGTTGGCGTCGATCGAATCGGCGAAGTCGGCGCGGATGGTGCCCGGCGCGGCGTCCTTCGGGTTGGTGGCGCCCAGCAGGTCGCGGTGCGCGGCCACGGCGTTCTCGCCTTCCAGCGCCTGGATCATCACCGGGCCGGAGATCATGAACTCGACCAGCGCGTTGAAGAATGGACGCTCGCGGTGCACGGCGTAGAAGCCCTCGGCCTCGCGGCGCGACAGCTGCTTGTACTTGGCGGCCACGACCTTCAGGCCGGCCTTCTCGAAGCGCGAGTAGATTTCGCCGATGACGTTCTTGGCGACGGCGTCGGGCTTGATGATGGACAGGGTGCGCTCCAGCGCCATGGGAAGTTCTCCGTTGGGCGGGCCACTGAAGGCCCGAGGTTAACATGAAAAAAACCCGCGTCAAAACGCGGGTTTAGCCAGAATTGCGATGGACAATTCTATCCAATCGGCGCCGGCTTTGCACGGCCAGGCTGAATCGTGCTGCAAAGCAGCATGACGCGCCTGCCGCCCAGGCCTAGACTCAAACAATCGTTTGATTGATTCTGGCGGCCGCATGGCAAAGCAAGCGCACTTCTCGACCAAGGACCGCATCCTCAGCGCGGCCGAGGAACTGTTCGCGCAGCACGGCTTTTCCGGCACCTCGCTGCGCCAGGTCACCAGCCAGGCCGACGTGAACATCGCCGCGGTGAACTACCACTTCGGGTCCAAGGAAAACTTGGTCAACGAGGTGTTCCGGCGGCGCATGGACGAAATGACCGCCGCGCGCATGGCGCAGCTGGAAGCCGCGCAACAGCAGCATCCCGGCCAACTCGGCCCGGTGCTGGCCGCGTTCGTCGAACCGGCCCTGGCCATGGCCCAGGAGCGGCAGAGCGGCGGCGCCTTCGTGCGGGTGATCGCCCGCGCCTACGCCGAGAACAACGACAGCCTGCGCCAGTTCCTGTCCGACCATTACGGCCACGTGCTGCGCGAGTTCGGCAAGGCCATCGCCGCCTGCGTGCCCGGGCTGAGCAAGCAGGAACTGTACTGGCGCCTGGATTTCCTGGCCGGCGCCCTGACCTACGCCATGGCCGATTTCGGCCTGATCAAACGCCCCGCCGGCGTCAGCGAGGGCGCGCACCGCGCCCACGCCGCCCGCGAACTCATCCGTTTCGCCGAAGCCGGCTTCCTCGCCCACTCGGTTCCCTGATCCCGCAAACGTTGACCCACAGAGGCTGATCGCTATGTCCAATCCCCTGCTCGTCCGCCGTGCCGCCGTCCTGGGCGCGGGCGTGATGGGTGCGCAGATCGCTGCGCACCTGACCAACGCCGGCGTCGACACCGTGCTGTTCGACCTTCCCGCCAAGGAAGGCCCCGCCGATGGCGTGGTGCTCAAGGCGATCGCCAACCTGACCAAGCTCAGCCCGGCGCCGCTGGCCAGCACCGCGCTGGCCGAGGCCATCGCCCCGGCCAACTACGACTCCGGCCTGGAGCAGCTGCGCGGCTGCGACCTGATCATCGAAGCCATCGCCGAACGCATGGACTGGAAACAGGACCTGTACAAGAAGATCGCGCCATTCGTGGCCGACCATGCGGTGCTGGCCTCCAACACCTCCGGCCTGGGCATCAACGCCCTGTCCGACGTGCTGCCGGAGCAGCTGCGCCACCGCTTCTGCGGCGTGCACTTCTTCAACCCGCCGCGCTACATGCATCTGGCCGAGCTGATCCCGGCCAAGCACACCGAGCCGGCGGTGCTGGAAAGCCTGGAAAGCTTCCTGGTCACCACCCTGGGCAAGGGCGTGGTCTACGCCAAGGACACCCCGAACTTCATCGGCAACCGCATCGGCGTGTTCTCGATCCTGTCCACCATCCACCACACCGAGCAGTTCGGCCTGGGCTTCGACGAGGTCGACGGCCTCACCGGCCCGCTGGTCGGCCGTCCCAAGTCGGCCACCTACCGCACCTCCGACGTGGTCGGCCTGGACACCATGGCGCACGTCATCAAGACCATGGGCGACACCCTGCCGAACGATCCGTGGCATGCCTTCTTCAAGGCGCCGAAGTGGCTGGAGGCCCTGATCGGCAAGGGCGCGCTGGGCCAGAAGACCGGCGCCGGCATCTTCCGCAAGGTCGGCAAGGACATCGTGGTGCTGGACCTGCAGAAGCAGGACTACCGCCCGGCCGACCGCGCCGCCGCGCCGGAAGTGGTCGAGATCCTGAAGATCAAGAACCCGGCCGAGAAGTTCGCCAAGCTGCGCGAGAGCCAGCATCCGCAGGCGCAGTTCCTGTGGGCGACCTTCCGCGACCTGTTCCACTACAGCGCCTACCACCTGGCCGACATCGCCGAGACCGCGCGCGACGTGGACCTGGCGATCCGCTGGGGCTACGGTTGGGCGCTGGGTCCGTTCGAGACCTGGCAGGCCGCGGGCTGGAAGCAGGTCGCGCAGTGGATCGCCGACGACATCGCCGCCGGCAAGAGCATGAGCAGCGCGCCGCTGCCGAACTGGGTGTTCGACGGCCGCGACGGCGTGCACGCCGCCGAGGGCTCGTACAGCCCGGCGCGCGACGCCAAGCTGCCGCGCTCGGCGCTGCCGGTGTACAAGCGCCAGCGCTTCCCCGATCCGCTGCTGGGCGAAAAGTTCGCGCAGGGCGAGACCGTGTTCGAGAACGATGGCCTGCGCCTGTGGCACGACGGCGACGACATCGCCGTGGTCAGCTTCAAGACCAAGATGAACACCGTCTCCGACCAGGTGCTGGATGGCCTGCAGGAAGCGGTCGGCCGCGCCGAGAGGGACTTCAAGGGCCTGGTGCTGTGGCAGCACAAGGAACCCTTCTCCGCCGGTGCCGACCTGGCCGGCGCGCTGGGCCTGCTGCAGGCCGGCAAGGTCGACGCATTCGAGGCGATGGTCGCCAACTTCCAGGCCACCAGCCAGCGCATCAAGTATTCGCTGGTACCGGTGGTCGCGGCGGTGCGCGGGCTGGCACTGGGCGGCGGCTGCGAGTTCCAGATGCACAGCGCCAAGACCGTGGCCGCGCTGGAGAGCTACATCGGCCTGGTCGAGGCCGGCGTGGGCCTGCTGCCGGCCGGTGGCGGCCTCAAGGAGATCGCGGTGCGCGCGGCGCAGGCCGCGGGTCCGGGTGGCGACGTGTTCGCCGAACTGAAGAAGACCTTCGAAACCGTCGCCATGGCCAAGGTCTCGACCTCGGCGGTCAACGCCAAGGAACTGGGCCTGCTGCGCGGCACCGACAAGGTGGTGTTCAACAGCTACGAATCGCTGTACATCGCCAAGGCCGAGGCGCGCGCCCTGGCCGAGGGCGGCTACCGCCCACCGCTGCCGGCGCGACGCATCCAGGTCGCCGGCGACGTCGGCATCGCCACCTTCAAGATGCTGCTGGTCAACATGCTGGAAGGCCGCTTCATCAGCGAGTACGACTACGAGATCGCCACCCGCATCGCCACCGTGCTGTGCGGCGGCGAGGTCGACCGCGGCGCCCTGGTGGACGAGGAATGGCTGCTCAAGCTCGAGCGCAAGCACTTCGTCGAACTGGCCCAGCAGGAAAAGACGCAGGCGCGCATCGGACACATGCTCAAGACGGGTAAGCCCCTCAGGAACTGAGATTTGGGAGTCGGGATTGGGGATTCGTTACGGCGGATCCCCAATACCTGATGCCACCCTCGCCTCCCACCATTTATCAGCCGGGCAAGAAGCATTCGACGCCGGGATCCGCTCTGACGAATCCCGAATCCCGAATCCCCAATCCCGGCTTTCGGAGAAAGCCAAATGAGCAAACAGATCCAGGAAGCCTACATCGTCGCCGCCACCCGCACCCCGGTTGGCAAGGCGCCCAAGGGCATGTTCCGCAACACCCGTCCCGACGACATGCTGGCGCACGTGCTGCGCGCAGTGGTGGCGCAGGCGCCGGGCATCGACCCCTCGCGCATCGACGACGCGATCATCGGCTGCGCGATGCCCGAGGGCGAGCAAGGCATGAACGTGGCGCGCATCGGCGTGCTGCTGGCCGGCCTGCCGAACTCGGTGGCCGGGCAGACCATCAACCGCTTCTGCTCCTCGGGCATCCAGGCGGTGGCGCTGGCCGCCGACCAGATCCGCCTGGGCAACGCCGACCTGATGCTGGCCGGCGGCACCGAATCGATGTCGATGGTGCCGATGATGGGCAACAAGGTGGCGCTGTCGCCGAGCGTGTTCGCCGACGACCACGTGGCGATCGCCTACGGCATGGGCATCACCGCCGAGAAGGTGGCCGAGGAGTGGAAGGTGTCGCGCGAGGACCAGGATGCGTTCGCCCTCGCCTCGCACCAGAAGGCCATCGCCGCGATCGCCGCCGGCGAGTTCCGCGACGAGATCAGCCCCTACGAGATCCTCTCGCACCAGCCCGACCTGGCGGGCAACGTCATCGCGCTGCGCAAGAAGCTGGTCGACACCGACGAAGGCCCGCGCCCCGACAGCTCCATCGAGGGCCTGGCCAAGCTGCGCCCGGTGTTCCGCAACGGCCAGTTCGGCGGCAGCGTCACCGCCGGCAACTCCTCGCAGATGAGCGATGGCGCCGGCGCGGTGCTGCTGGCCTCCGAACAGGCGATCAAGGACTACGGACTGACTCCGCTGGCCCGCTTCGTCAGCTTCTCGGTCGCCGGCGTGCGTCCGGAAGTGATGGGCATCGGCCCGATCGAGGCGATTCCGAAGGCGCTCAAGCAGGCCGGGCTGAGCAAGGACCAGTTGGACTGGATCGAGCTCAACGAAGCCTTCGCCGCGCAGTCGCTGGCGGTGATCCGCGACAGCGGCCTGGATCCGTCCAAGGTCAACCCGCTGGGCGGCGCCATCGCCCTGGGCCATCCGCTCGGTGCCACCGGCGCGATCCGCACCGCCACCCTGGTGCACGGCCTACGCCGGCGTCAGCAGAAGTACGGCATGGTCACCATGTGCATCGGCACCGGCATGGGCGCCGCGGGGATCATCGAGGCGCTGTAAGCGCCGCACTTGGGTGGGTGGATTAGCCCCTCTCCCGCCGGGAGAGGGGTTGGGTGAGGGCTGCGGGCACTGAAGCGCCCGCGCTGACCTGTACATGCGAGGCTTCGCCCGGACCCTCATCCGCCCCTGCGGGGCACCTTCTCCCGACGGGAGAAGGGACACGCCATAGCCCCTCTCCCGCCGGGAGAGGGGTTCGGGTGAAGGCCGGGGCACTGAAGCGCCCGCGCTGACCTGCCCATGCGAGGCTTCGCCCGGACCCTCATCCGCCCCTGCGGGGCACCTTCTCCCGACGGGAGAAGGAACACGCCATAGCCCCTCTCCCGCCGGGAGAGGGGTTTGGGTGAGGGCCGGGCGCACTGAAGCGCCCGAGCTGACCTGCCCATGCGAGGCTTCGCCCGGACCCTCATCCGCCCCTGTGTGTCCCTTCTCGCGACGGGAGAAGGGACACGCCATAGCCCCTCTCCCACCGGGAGAGGGGTTGGGGTGAGGGTACGGCGCAAGCACGTAGTGCGGAAACCGGTGCGCAAAAAAGGCAGCCTCGCGGCTGCCTTTTCCTTTTCAACCGGGTTGCCGCAAGGGCACCGCCAGGCTCACTCCTCAGCGAGCATCTGCGTGAGCTTCTCGCGCGCCGGCTTGGCCAGCTTCTTGTTTTCCAGCGCAAAGCGGATGGTCGCCTCGACCAGGCCCAGGTGGGTACCGCAGTCGAAGCGGGTGCCCTCGAAGCGGTAGGCGTCGACCTCTTCGCTCTTCAGCAGTGCGGCGATGGCGTCGGTCAGCTGGATTTCGCCGCCGGCGCCGGTGCCGGTGCTTTCCAGCAGTTCGAAGATCTTCGAGCTGAGCACGTAGCGCCCGACCACCGCCAGATCGCTCGGCGCGTCTTCCGGCTTGGGCTTTTCGACGATCTGCGCGATGCGGCCCTTGCGGCCATCGAAGGCCTCGGTGGCCACGATGCCGTAGCTGGCGGTGTTCTCGTGCGGCACGTCTTCGACCGCGATCACGCTGGCGCCGCTGCGCTCGTTGAGATCGGCCATCTGCTTCAGCGCGCCGTCGCCACGGTTCCAGATCAGGTCGTCCGGCAGCAGCACCGCGAACGGCTCGTCGCCGATCACCGACTTGGCGCACAGCACCGCGTGGCCCAGGCCCAACGCTTCGGCCTGGGTCACGAAGATCGCGCGCACGCCCTCGGGCAGCACGTGGCGGATCATTTCCAGCTGCTCGTGCTTGCCGGCACGCTCCAGCTTCTGCTCCAGTTCGTAGGCCTTGTCGAAATAATCCGCGACCGCGTGCTTGTAGCGGTTGGTGACGAAGATCAGGGTGTCGCAACCGGCCTCGATCGCCTCGTCCACCGCGTACTGGATCAAGGGCCGATCGATGATCGGCAGCATTTCCTTGGGGACGGTCTTGGTGGCGGGAAGGAAGCGGGTACCCAAACCTGCGACCGGGAATACTGCCTTGCGGATTCTCTTGCTCATCAGAGCCTTCTGGCCTCGCGTGCGGGGAATGGAACGATGGTAGCGGAGCCGTCGTGATCGTCTTGCTGACGCAAGGGCGCGAACTCCGGCATGGTCATGCGCAACACCTTCTCGATGGTGTCGCTGTCGTAGTCGGCCACCGCCGCGCGCAATTGCTGCACACCGCGCAACACGTCCTCGCGCGAGAAGCTGCGCACGCCGGCTTCCAGGATCTTCGGATGCGACGTCGGCCGATAGTTTTCGTCGGCGTAGAACAAGGTCTCGTGCAGCTTCTCGCCCGGACGCAGGCCGGTGTAGACGATGGCGATGTCGCGCCCGGGCTGCTTGCCCGCCAGGCGGATCATCTGCTCGGCGAGCAGGCGGATCGGCACCGGCTCGCCCATGTCCAGGGTATAGATCGCGCCATGCGATGCCGAGGCCGCCGCCTGCACGATCAGCTGGCTGGCTTCGGGAATGGTCATGAAGTAGCGGGTCACCTGCGGATCGGTGACCGTCACCGGGCCGCCCTGGCGGATCTGCTCGCGGAACAGCGGCACCACGCTGCCGGCCGAATCCAGCACATTGCCGAAGCGCACCGTCACGAAGCGCGTGCTCACCGCCTGGTCGTCCAGCGACTGGCACACCATCTCGGCATAACGCTTGGACGCGCCCAGCAGGTTGACCGGATTGACCGCCTTGTCGGTGGAGATGAACACGAAGGTCGAGACCTTGGCCGCGACGCAGGCACGCGCCACGTTCTCGGTGGCCAGCACGTTGTTGCGCACCGCTTCGCGGCACTGCCGTTCCAGCAGCGGCACCTGCTTGTAGGCGGCGGCATGGAACACCGCGTCCGGCTCGGCGACCTGCATCGCGTGGCGGATCACCGCCGGATCGCCGCAATCGCCCAGCACGCAGTCGATTTCCAGATCGGGAAAGGTGCGATGCAGGTCGGCATGGATGGTGATCAGCGCCAGTTCGTTGATCTCCAGCAACACGATCTTGCGCGCGCCATGACGCGCGCACTGCCGGCACAGTTCCGAGCCGATCGAACCGCCGGCACCGGTGACCAGCACGGTGCGCCCGGACAGCCAGCCCTTGATCAGCTTCCAATCCGGCGTCACCGGCTTGCGCCCGAGCAGGTCCTCGATCGCGACCTCCTTGAGTTCGCCCGGCAGGTAATGGCCCTCGAGCACGTCGACCAATCGCGGCACGGTGCGGAACGGCAGACCGGTGCTCTCGCAGATCGCCACCACACGCTGCATCCCGGCCGCGTCCAGCGACGGGATCGCGATGACCAGCAACTTGGCCGCGGTTTCCTTGGCGATCGCGCCGGCTTCGTCGATGCGGCCCAGGATCGGCAGGCCCTGCAGCTTGGCGCCGTGCAGGTGACCGGCGTCGTCGACGAAACCAACGGGCTGGTAGGCACCGGACCGCCGCAGGTCGCGCACCAGCGCCTCGGCCGCGCGGCCGGCGCCGACGATCAGCACGCGCCGTGCGGTGTCGTCCGAATGCGCGATCTGATAATCCTTCCACGCGCGGTACAGCAGGCGCGGCGCGCCCAGCAGCGCCGACAACGCGAACGGATACACCATCAGCACCGACAGCGGAATGGCGTCGAAGCGGCTGTAGGCCAGCCCCAGCACGATCGCCACCAGGCCATAGAAGCTGGCCTTGAAGATATTGAGCAGGTCGGGAACGCTGGCGAAGCGCCACAGGCCGCGGTACAGGCCGACCTTCCAGAACACCAGCCCCTGCGCCACCAGCACGATGGCGGTGTTGAGATTCCACAGCGGCAACGGATGCTCGCCGGGAAGCATGGTGTAGCGCGCGGCGTGCAGCAGTTGCCAGCAGATCCAGACGATGGCCAGATCGTGGACGACCACGGAGGCCTTGGGAAACAACTCGGTGACTCGGTCGCGCGTGGAAAGCATCAGTGATCCGTAAGAGTTCGGCGCATCCGGTTGCGCAAGGCCAGCCAAAGCACACCTGCCGAACAGAACCAGGCGATCGTCAGACCAGCCTGCAAACCCACATCCAGCGGTCTGCCCAGCCGCGCAATTGTAATCGCGACAATGCTGAACAAACCGTAGGCGAGCGTGACGACAGTATGGCTACTGCCGGTGTGTACCCAACGCTGATAGAAATGTTGCGCGTGCGGTTGCCACCAGCGTTCGCCGGCGAGCATGCGCGAGGCGAGCGTGAAGCCTGCGTCGATGGCGAAGGCCGACAGCGGCAAGGCCGGCAGCCACGGCGCCTGTCCATCGGCAACGATGCACCAGGCGAACAGCGCGGCGATCAGGTAGCCGAGCGCGCCGCTGCCGACATCGCCGAGGAAAATGCGCGCCCGTGGGTAGTTGAACGGCAAAAATCCCGCGCAGGCCACCAGCACTACCCAGCATGGCCAACGCAACGGCGCGGGCAGCAAGCTGGCGAATCCCAGGGCGGCGAGCATGGCCTGGCTGCCGGCCAAACCATTGATGCCATCCATGAAGTTCCAGATATTGATTAGCGAAACCGTTGCCAACCACATGAGCGCGACCATCCACAGCGGTTGGTTCGCCTTGTAGACAAGTGCAGCCAGCAAGCTTGCGGCCACTGCATGCACCAGCAGTCGCAGTCCCGCCGACAGCGAGCGATGGTCGTCCCACCAGCCAATGCCGGCGACCAGCAGCAGGCCGGCCGCAACGATGGCGATGCCTGCGCCATGCTGCGGCCACTGCAGCGCCGCCCAGGCGCAGGCCAGCAGGACCGCCGCCACGATCGCCACGCCACCGCCGCGCGGCGTCGCCACGGTGTGGCTGCGCCGCTCGCCGGGCGCGTCCATCAGCTTGCGCTTGAGCGCGTATTGGCGCGACAGCCAGGTGCCTGCCGCGCTGAATACCCCGAGCGCCAAGAGCAGCGCGGCTCCTGCGATGGGCACTACACCACCGCGTAGTTGAGCAGCGGCTTGACCGTGCCCCACTCCTTGCAACTGGGGCATTGCCAGTGATGGGTCCGCGCGCCGAAGCCGCAGCGGGTGCAGCGATAGCTGGGATTGCGCACCAGCAACTGGTCGGTGATGTGCTTGAGGTCCTGCAGGGTCGCGGTGGAGTCCGCGCCCTCGGCCAGGGTCAGGTCGATCAGCGCCGACTCGCCACGCACCGACGGCCGGTCCTTGAGCTGCCGGCCCAGGTAGGAGCGCGCGGCGGAAATGCCTTCCTGCGACTCCATCAGGCGGGTCAGCGCCAGCACCGGAGCGATGCCGCGGTAATGCTCGGTCATCTCCGACAGGAACGCGCGCGCGCCGCTGAGATCGTGGCCGCGCCGGTAGCACTCCATCAGTGCCGGCATGATCTCCGGCAGGTAGTCCGGGTCGTGGCGCGCGGCACGCTCGAAGGCGCGGATGGCCGCCTCGTCGTTGCCGTCGTCGACGTCGATGCGCCCTTCCAGGATGCCGGCGCGCACCGACTTGGCGTCGGCCTGGTAGGCGCGCGCGATCGCCGCCCGCGCCAGGTCGTTCTTGCCGGAGGCGCGATAACGGTCGGCGAGCTCGCATTCGAACTGGGCGATCAGCTTGCCCATCGGCTCGCCGGTCACCTCTTCGTAGCGGGTGGCGTTGTCGATGGCCTTTTCCCAGTCGCGTTCGGCCTGGTAGATGCCGATCAGGTGCTTGAGCGCCTGCGGCGCACGCTGGTCGATCTGCGCCAGTTCGGTGAACACGGTTTCGGCGCGATCCAGCAGCCCCGACTTCATGTAGTCCTCGCCCAGCGCCAGCAAGGCCTGCACGCGCTGCGCGTCGCTCAGATCGCCGCGCTGGACCAGGCCCTGGTGCAGGCGGATGGCGCGGTCGACCTCACCGCGACGGCGGAACAGGTGGCCCAACGCGACCTGGGTCTCGAAGGTTTCCTTGTCCAGTTCGGCGATGTGCAGGAACAGCTCGATCGCCTTGTCCGGCTGCTCGTTGAGCAGATAGTTGAGGCCGCGGAAATAGGTGCTGGAGAGCCGGCTGACCTGGGTATCGCCATGGCGCTGGCCGCCACGGCGGCCGATCACCCAGCCGCTCAGCGCCGCCAGCGGCAGGAACAGGAAGAACCAGAACCACTCGGTCAGAAAGTCCATCGAAGATCAGCGTCCGTCCAAGGGCTGGTGGGCATGGGGAGAGACCGGCGCGACGGCCGGCGCAACGGCGCTCGCGGCCTTGTTGGCGCGACGCAGCTTGGCATACAGGGGAATCACCAGGGCCGCCAGCACCAGCGAGGCGCCGATCAGCACGCCGGCGAACAGCGAGACGATGATGGCGATGCCGGAGGTGGTGGCGATGCTGGAGAACACGAAGTTGATCTGGATCGGCTGCGAATTGAGCGACCCGATGACCAGGCCGGCCAACAGCAACACCAGCAGGATCAGCAGTCGTGCAATCTTCATGAGCAACTCCAGCGTCGGGAGACACTAGATTAGCCGAACAGGCGTGGATTCCGGCAAATGCCGGACGCCGGACTCAGGGCGTGTCGGATTCGACCGGAACGACGCCGCTCACGCGCTCGCGCAGCTCCTTGCCGGGCTTGAAATGCGGCACGTGCTTGCCGGGAAGCGCGACGGACTCGCCGGTCTTGGGATTGCGTCCCAGGCGCGGCGGCCGGTAATGCAGGGAAAAGCTGCCGAAGCCACGGATCTCGATGCGATCGCCGCCGGACAGGGCGCCGCCCATCATTTCCAACAACGACTTCACCGCCAGATCGACGTCGTCCGACTTCAGATGCGCCTGCTTGCGCGCCAGGATTTCGATCAGCTCGGATTTGGTCATTTACGGATGCGTGCAGTGGGGTCGCAACCTGGCACGGCCCGGGAACACCGGGCCGTGCCAGTAACGCTGCGTGTGGCGGATTACTCGGACTTGTTGCCGTTCAGCTGTGCACGCAGCAGCGCGCCCAGCTGGGTGGTGCCGCCCGACGCGGACTGGTATTCCTCCAGCACTTCGCGCATTTCGGCATCGTCCTTGGCCTTGATCGACAGCTGCAGGGTGCGGCCCTTGCGGTCCATGCCCACGAACTTGGCTTCGATCTTGTCGCCGACCTTCAGGTGCTGGCTGGCGTCGTCGACGCGCTCGTTGGCGATGTCGCGTGCGGCGACGTAGCCTTCGATGCCGTCGGCCAGGTCGATGGTGGCGCCCTTGGCGTCCACTTCACGCACCACGCCCTCGACCTTCGAGCCCTTCGGGTTGGCAGCCATGTACTGGCCGAACGGATCCTGCTCCAGCTGCTTGACGCCCAGGCTGATGCGCTCGCGCTCCGGGTCCACCGCCAGCACCACGGCTTCCAGCGTGTCGCCCTTCTTGAAGTTGCGCACGATGTCTTCGCCGGTGGTGTTCCAGCTGATGTCGGACAGGTGCACCAGGCCGTCGATGCCGCCGTCCAGGCCGATGAAGATGCCGAAGTCGGTGATCGACTTGATCTGGCCGGACACCTTGTCGTTCTTCTTGTGGGTGGCGGCGAAGGTCTCCCACGGATTGGCGGCGACCTGCTTCATGCCCAGCGAGATGCGGCGACGCTCTTCGTCCACGTCCAGCACCATCACTTCGACTTCGTCGCCGACCTGCACGACCTTGGACGGGTTGACGTTCTTGTTGGTCCAGTCCATCTCGGACACGTGCACCAGGCCTTCCACGCCCGGCTCGATCTCGACGAACGCGCCGTAATCGGTGACGTTGGAGACCTTGCCGAACACGCGGCTGTTGGCCGGGTAACGGCGGGCGATGTTGTCCCACGGATCCTCGCCCAGCTGCTTCAGGCCGAGGCTGACGCGGTTACGCTCGCGATCGAACTTCAGCACGCGCACGTCCAGCTCGTCGCCGACGTTGACCACTTCGGACGGATGACGCACGCGCTTCCAGGCCATGTCGGTGATGTGCAGCAGGCCGTCGATGCCGCCCAGGTCCACGAACGCGCCGTAGTCGGTCAGGTTCTTGACCACGCCCTTCAGGATCGCGCCTTCCTGCAGCTTGTCCATCAGCTGCTCGCGCTCTTCCGAGTGCTCGCTCTCGACCACCGCACGACGCGAGACCACCACGTTGTTGCGCTTGCGGTCCAGCTTGATCAGCTTGAACTCCAGTTCCTTGCCTTCCAGGTAGGCCGGGTCGCGCACCGGGCGCACATCCACCAGCGAACCGGGCAGGAACGCGCGGACATCCTTGATGTCCACGGTGAAACCACCCTTGACCTTGCCGCTGATGCGGCCGGTGATGGTCTCGTTCTTTTCCAACGCTTCTTCCAGCTCGTCCCACACCATGGCGCGCTTGGCCTTCTCGCGCGACAGCACGGTCTCGCCGAAGCCGTTCTCGAGCGAGTCGAGCGCGACCTTGACCAGGTCGCCTTCGGCGACGTCGATCTCGCCAGCGTCGTTACGGAACTGCTCGATCGGCACGATGCCTTCGGACTTCAGGCCGGCGTTGATCACCACCACGTCGCCGCGGACTTCCACGACGGTACCGGTGACGATGGCGCCGGGCTTCAGCTTGGCCAGATTGGCTTGGCTGGCTTCGAACAGTTCGGCAAAAGATTCGGTCATTTGAAATTACTCTAGTGGACACACGGACAGGGCGTTTTCTTCTGGAAAACCGCGACTGCCCACCTGTTAGTCGGCCCGAACAGCGGCCGGGTGTGGAATGGAAAAACCGCAGCGCGGGATTGCGCAGCGGAGCCTTTGACGCTATCGATGGAACATGGATGTTGCGGGTGTTGCGAGGAACCGGCGGCATGCATGCCGCCACTCTGCTGCCCTGCCCTGCGTGCTGCTCAGACCGGCAGCAACTGCAGGACGCGGCCTACCACTTGGTCGATGTCCATGCCGGTGGAATCGAGGAGGACGGCATCGTCTGCCGGCCTCAGCGGGGCCACCGCGCGTTGGGCATCGCGTGCGTCGCGGGCCATGATCTCGCGCAGCAGGTCGTCGAATATAACCGAAACCCCTTTTTCCTTCAACTGCTTATGCCGGCGCTGGGCGCGCTCTTCGGCGCTGGCGGTCAGGAACACCTTGTACGGGGCGTCCGGGAAAATCACCGTGCCCATGTCGCGGCCGTCGGCGACCAGCCCCGGCGGAGTGCGGAAGGCGCGCTGGCGCTGCTTCAGCGCCGCGCGCACCTCCGGAATGGCGGCGATCGCCGAGGCCACCGCGCCAGTGGTCTCCAGGCGCAGCTCGTCGGTGGCGTCGGCGCCGTTGATCCGGACCCGCAGTCCGCCGCCAGCGACCTCGTCGAACTCCACCCGGGTGTCGAAGGTGCAGCGCACCAGCGCGGCGGCATCGGAAATGTCCAGATTGGCCCAGCTGGCCGCGACCCCGACCGCCCGGTACAGCGCCCCCGAATCCAGGTAATGCCAACCAAGGCGGGCGGCGACGATGCGGCTGACGGTGCCTTTACCGGCCCCAGACGGGCCATCGATGGTCAGGACGGGAGCGGGCTCGTTCATGCGGTTCCTCGGACGGGGGGGCGGCGCATTGTAGCGCCGACGCCAGCCGGGCTGGCGCAAGCAGTTGAAACCATGAAGAAAACCAGGCTACAATCGCCGGCTTACTGATCCCGCGCCATGGTTTCGACCGTGCCGCCCTCCTTCGAATCCACAAGTTTACGCCGAGGTGTGCCATGAAAGTCCTGTCCTCCCTGAAGTCGGCGAAGGCCCGTCACCGCGACTGCAAGGTGGTCCGCCGCCGCGGCAAGGTCTTCGTGATCTGCAAGTCCAACCCCCGTTTCAAGGCGCGTCAGCGCTGATCCGACCCGGCCTGCCCTGCCGCGCCGCGCGCAGCGGTGGCCGGTCGTCGACGAAAGCCGCCTTCGGGCGGTTTTTTGTTGCCGAAGTTTGCTGTAATCGGCGTTCGTCCTCTGGGGAGTACACGTGATGAAGCATCGTCTGTCCGTCCTGCCGCTGCTGGCCGTGTTGGGCCTGGCCGGCGGCGCCCACGCCGAGACCCTGCTGGTCGAGCGGGTCAAGGAAGAACCCGCGGCGGCGATGCCGACCCGCGGCCTGAGCATGGCCCAGGTGCAGGCGCGCTACGGCGCCCCGCAACAGAAGCTGGAACCGCGCGGCGGCCAGAAGCGGCAGTGGCCGACCATCAACCGCTGGGTCTACCCGGCCTTCACCGTCTACTTCGAGAAGCAGAAGGTGGTGGACGTGGTCGCCAACAAGGCCGACGCCAACGAGATCGGGCCGAAGCCGGCGATCCGCTGACGCAGTTCCTGCGCCCGGTTGCGCATGTGCCTGGCCGATACCCCGGCGCTGCCGCGTCGCGACCGCCCTGTACCGCGTTCCTGCGCAACGCCCCCACGCCCACCGGTGCGGGGATATGAATGACACACGCCCTGGCGCGATGCCGGGCACAACCTGAGTAAAGGTCGCAATGTCTGATCGCCTTCGCCTTCCCGCGGAATGGGAACCCCAGTCCGCCATCCTGATCGCCTGGCCGCATGCCGGCACCGACTGGGCCGAGCGCCTGGCCGAGGTGGAGGAAACCTACATCGCCCTGGTCGCGGCGATCGTGCGCTTCCAGCGGGTGCTGATCTGCGTGGCCGACGCCGACCTGCAGATCTATGCAGAGGCGCGGCTGCGCTCGGCGCGGGTGGACATGCAGCGGGTGCGCTTCGTCGAGGCCGAGTACGACGACACCTGGCTGCGCGATTCCGGCCCGATCACCCTGGCGCGCGCCGGCGGCGGTTTCCAGTTGCTGGATTTCCGCTTCACCGGCTGGGGCGGCAAGTTCCAGGCCAGCCGCGACGACCAGTTGGTCAGCGTGCTGGCCGAGCAGAGCCTGTTCGCCGACAGCGACGTGCGCCGCATCGAGTTCGCCCTGGAAGGCGGCGCCATCGACTGCGACGGTGCCGGCACCCTGCTGACCACCTGGCAGTGCCTGCACGAGCGGCACCCGCAGCGCAGCCGCGAGTCGCTCAGCCACGACCTGGCCGACTGGCTGGCGCAGCAGCGCGTGCTGTGGCTGGATCACGGCTACCTGGAAGGCGACGACACCGACGCGCACATCGACACCCTCGCCCGCTTCGCCAGCACCGACGCGATCATCTACCAGGCCTGCGACGACGCCGGCGATTCGCACTACGCCGAGCTGCAGGCGATGGGCGCCGAACTGGCCGCGTTGCGTACCGCAGACGGCGCGCCCTATCGCCTGTTCCCGCTGCCGTGGGCGCAGCCGGTGATCGATGAGGGCCGGCGCCTGGCCGCGTCCTACGCCAACTTCCTGATCGTCAACGGCGCGGTGCTGATGCCCGCCTACGGCGACGCGGCCGATGCGCAGGCGCAGGCGGTGATGGCGCAGGCCTTCCCGCAGCACGAGATCGTGCCGATTCCCTGCCGCGCGCTGATCTGGCAGAACGGCAGCCTGCACTGCATCACCATGCAACTGCCGGCCGGACTGCTGGCGGACTGAACCGCCCGCGCCTGCGCCGCACGCCAGCGCGGCGCCGACCACACCCGCGCCGCCACCACGCGCGGCGCGGGATTCATCTCCCCGGAACCTGCCGCGCGGCCATCCGCGCTACCATGCCGGTTTACCGCGAACCTTGATTCCGCAATGAGCCGAAACACTCTTTCCGTCGCGCTGATCCAGGAGCGCAACCACGGCGACGCCGCGGCGAACCTGGCAGCGATCGAATCGCGTGTGGCCGAGGCCGCCGCGCAGGGCGCGCAGTTGGTGCTGCTGCAGGAACTGCACAACGGTGCGTACTTCTGCCAGCACGAGTCGGTGGACGAATTCGACCTGGCCGAGCCGATTCCCGGCCCCAGCACCGAGCGCCTGGGCGCGCTGGCCAAGCGCCACGGTGTGGTGCTGGTCGGCTCGCTGTTCGAGCGCCGCGCCGCCGGCCTGTACCACAACACCGCGGTGGTGTTCGAAAAGGACGGCAGCCTGCTTGGCAAGTACCGCAAGATGCACATCCCCGACGATCCGGGCTTCTACGAGAAGTTCTACTTCACCCCGGGCGATCTGGGCTTCACCCCGATCCAGACCTCGGTCGGCCGCCTCGGCGTGCTGGTGTGCTGGGACCAGTGGTACCCGGAAGCGGCGCGGCTGATGGCGCTGGCCGGCGCCGAGCTGCTGCTGTACCCGACCGCGATCGGCTGGGACCCCAGCGACGAACAGGCCGAGCAGGAACGCCAGCGCGATGCCTGGATCCTCAGCCATCGCGGCCATGCCGTGGCCAACGGCGTGCCGGTGCTGAGCTGCAACCGGGTCGGCCACGAACCCTCGCCACTGGGCGCGTCCGGCATCCAGTTCTGGGGCAACAGCCACGTGCTCGGCCCGCAGGGCGAGTTCATCGCCGAGGCCGGTGGCGAGCCCACGGTGCTGGTCTGCGACGTGGACCTGCAGCGCAGCGAGCACGTGCGGCGGATCTGGCCGTTCCTGCGCGACCGCCGCATCGATGCCTACGGCGACCTGCTGAAGCGCTACATCGACTGACCCGCAGTGGCCGTGCCGGGTCGTTGCGTGCGCTGCGCCGCTGGCTGCGACGCAGCGCGAACCGGCGGCAGGCGCCCATGCCCGTCGCGGCCGATGCCCTCACACCCCCATGCCCGCTGAGCCCCGGCGCCGACGAGGCGCCCTCCGATGAGTGATGGAATGAACGAACTTTCCCAGGCCGACGGCGACGACGCGCTGTTCGACGGCCAGCCCTACCGCATCGTCGAACGCGACGGCATCCGCTACACCCTGCTCGGCACTGCGCACGTGTCCCTGGCCAGCGTCGCGGCCGTGGAACGGGCGATCGGCAGCGGCCGTTTCGATGCGGTGGCGGTGGAACTGGATCCGCAACGCCTGCAGGCGCTGACCGACCCGGACGCGCTGACCAAGCTGGACCTGGTGCAGGTGATCCGCAAGGGCCGCGTGGCCCTGTTCGCCGCCAACCTCGCGTTGGCCGCCTACCAGCGGCGCCTGGCCGAGCAACTGGGCATCGAGCCCGGCGCCGAGCTCAAGCGCGCGGTGCTGCTGGCGCGCGAACGGCAGTTGCCGGTGTACCTGGTCGATCGCGAGGTCGGCCTGACCTTCAAGCGTGCCTCCAGCCGGCTCGGCTTCTTCGGCAAGCTGAAGCTGGCCAGCGGTCTGCTCGGCGGCCTGTTCGCCTCCGACGAGGTCGGCGAGGCGGAGATCGAGAAGCTCAAGCAGGGCGACATGCTCGAGGCCAGCTTCGGCGACTTCGCCAGCGAGAGTCCGGCGCTGTACGACACCATCATCGCCGAGCGCGACCGCTACATGGCCACGCGCCTGCGCGAGGAACAGGCGCAACAGCGCGCGCTGCCGCTGCCCGACAACGCCGAACCGCTGGAGGGCGCGCCGGCCATCGGCGTGCGCGAGGTGCTGGCGGTGGTCGGTGCCGGCCACCTCGCCGGCCTGGCGCGGCACCTGCAGGGAGACCAGGACGACCCGGCAACGCTGCGCACGGCGCTGGAGGAGGTGCACACCAAGAAGAAGGTGCCATGGATCACCCTGACCCTGACCGCGCTGGTACTGGGCGGCGTGGCCTGGGGTTACTGGCACGGCGGCTTCGCCCTGGGCACCGACCTGCTGCTGCAGTGGGTGCTGTTCACCGGCGGCCTGGCCGGGCTGGGCTGCATCCTGGCCGGCGGCCACCCGCTGAGCGTGATCGCCGGCGCGATCGCCGCGCCGCTGAAGCCGTTCCGCCCCGGCGTGCCGGCCGGCGCGTTCAGCGCCCTGGTCGAAGTGCACATGCGCAAGCCGGCCTATGGCGACTTCCTGGCCCTGCGCGACGACGCGCAGAACCTGCGCGGCTGGTACCGCAACCGCGTCTCGCGGGTGGTGCTGACCTTCCTGCTGACCAACCTGGGCAGCATGCTCGGCGTGTGGCTGGCCGGCTTCCGCATCTTCGGTAAGCTGGCGGGTTGAGGAACCCCGCGCGGCGGCCAACGTCGCCGCGCACGTTTCACCCTTGTGGGAGGGGCTTCAGCCCCGACGCCTCAGCGGTACGGCGTCGGGGCTGAAGCCCCTCCCACATGCGAGTTCCAGTAGCCACGTCGCATCCACTCAGTCGACAAGCTGGCGGGTTGAACGACCCGCGCGGCGGCGGCAACGTCATCGCACAGGTTCGCCCTTGTGGAAGGGACTTCAGTCCCGACGCTTCAGCGGTACGGCGTCGGGGCTGAAGCCCCTCCCACAGTTGGTTTTCCAGCAGTCATGGCGCATCCGCTCAGGACGCCATCTGTGCCGGCACACCGCGTCGTCCACGCGCGCGCCGCACCAGGTCCGCCACGCCGTTGCTGAGATCGTCCAGGATCGCGTAGATGGTCGGCAGGAACAGCAGGCTGACCACGGTCGAGAACGCCAGGCCACCGGCGATGGCGCGTGCCATCGGGTAGTAGGCCGGGCCGTCGCCGAACATCTGCGTGGTGGTCAGCGAGATCGGCACCATTGCCAGGATCGCCGTGCCCATGGTCATCATGATCGGCCGCAGGCGCTCGCGCGAACCTTCGATCAGCGCCTCGGTGCGGCACAGGCCGCGCCGGCGCAGATTGTTGATGTGCTCGATCATCACGATGCCGTTGTTCACCACCACGCCCATTAGCACCAGGATGCCGATGAAGGCCATGATCCCGAAGCTGGTGCCGGTGATCCAGAACAGCCAGAACACGCCGAACACCGAGAACAGCACGCCGCTCATGATCGCCACGGGAAACAGCAGCGATTCGAACATCGCCGCCATCACCACGTAGATCATCACCAGCGCGATCAGCAGGTTGAACAGCATCTGCTGGCTGGCCTGGTCGTCGTCCTGCCCATCCGCGCCGTCGAAGCTGTAGCGGTAGCCGACCGGGAAACTGACCGCCTTGAGGGTGTCCTCGATCGCCTGCTTGGCTTCCGGCGCGGTGACCTTGGCGCCGAGATTGGCGGTGATGGTCAGCGTGGTCTGGCGGTTGGTCCGGGCGATCTGGGTGGCGGCCGCGCGCGGTTGCGTCTCGACCAGGCTCAACAAGGGCACGCTGCGTCCGTCCTGGGTGCGCACGTTGAAGCTGTCCAGGTCTTCCGGCGAGGTCTGCTCGGCGCCGGCGAAGCGCACCCATACCGGCACTTCGTTGTCGCCATGACGGAACTCGCGCAGCGACGCGCCGCGCAGCGCCAGACCGACGAAACTGGCGACCTGCTCGGCACTGAAGCCGAACGCGGCGGCGCGCTCGCGGTCCACCCGCACTGCCAACTCGGTGCTGCGATCGCCGCTGTCCACGCGCACGTCGCGCAGTTCCTTGCGTCGCGCCAGCAGCGGCACCACGTCGTCGGCCAGCGCGCGCAGCGCCTCGGTGGAATCGCCGACCAGTTGCACCTGCACCGTCTGCCCGCCGCCGTTGCCGCCATCGCCGCCGTTGCTGTTGCCGACGTGGAAATCCACCCGCGCCGAGCGCGGCAGTTCCTTGCGGATGCGTTCCATGAGCGCCGGCAGGTCGCGGACCTGCTTCAGGTCCACGGTCAGCGTGGTGCTGCTGCCCTCCTCCTCGCTGAACCACGAATACACCTGTGTGACGTGGTACTGCGCGCGGTGCGCATCGATGAAACGCTCGAGCCGGGTCACTTCCTCGGCCATCTGCTCGCGCGTGTAGGCGCCCTTCCACTGGTAGCCGATGAAGACCTGTTCGCCGCCATCGCCGCCGAACATGTCCTTCTTGGTCTGCATCATCGGCAGTACGCTCAGCGCGCTGATCAGCACGATCGCGCACACGCTCCAGCCGCGGTGCGCCAGCGACCAGGCCAGCACCCGCGCGTAGCGGCGCTGCAGGCGCGGGATCAGCCCGTGCGGGGAATGCACCAGCGCCGGGGTGCGCATGCGCGCGGACAGCATCGGGATCAGGCTCACCGCCACCAGCCACGACGCCAGCAGCGACACCGAGATGGTGATGGCGATCTGCGACATGAAGATGCTGATGTTGTTGGTCTCGCCGAACAGGTTCGGCAGGAACACGATGCAATGGCACAGGGTGCCGGCCGACAGCGCGATGGCGACGTTGCGGGTACCAATGATGGAGGCGCGCTGCGGCTGATCGGGCATGCGCTCGCGCTCCTGGTAGATGCTTTCCACCACCACCACGGCGTTGTCCACCAGCATGCCCACCGCCAGCAGCAGGCCCATCATGGTCAGGATGTTGAGGGTGACCCCGGCGAAGTACATGAAACCCAGGGTGATCGCGAAGCAGATCGGGATCGCCAGGGTCACCATCAGCGTCGACGGCCAGTGCCGCAGGAAGAAGAACAGCACCGTCACCGACAGCAGCAGGCCCACCGCGCCAGCCTCGGCCAGCTCCGCCAGCGACGAGGTCACCGCCTTGCCCTGGTTGTCGATGACCTTGATCTGCACGTCGCTCAGCGCCGGCTGCTTGCGGATCTGCTCGACCTCGGCCAGCACCGCGCGCGAGACCTCGACCAGGTTGGCGCTGCGCTCCTTGAACACGTCCAGGCCTACCGCCGGGCGTCCGTCCAGGCGCCGCCCATAGCTCATCCGGGTCGGCTTCAGCCGCACGTCGGCGATGTCGCCCAGGCGCAGGCCCTTGGCATCGATGACCAGATCGCGCAGCTCCTGCAGGTCGCGCAGTTCGCCGACCGGCTGCACCCGCAGGCGCTGGCCATTGTCGTCGATCTGCCCGGCGGACAGCGAGAAGTTGAGCTTGCCCAGGCGCTCGCTGAGCTGGTTGAGGCTGAGGTTGTGCGCGCTGAGCCGGTCCGGGGCGATGGCGATCTCGACCTCGTTCGGCGGCGCGCCCGACACCTCCACCTTGGCCACCCCGGGAATGCGCTCCAGGCGGCGCTTGAACTCGCGGTCGAGCATGTCGTAGGCGCCGGTCAGGTCGGCCGCGCCGGCCAGGCGCACCTTCAGTACCGGCTGGTCGCTGCTGGACCACTTGAACACGTTGTAGCGCCGCAGGTCCGCCGGCAGATCGGCACGGATCGCATCGATGCGCTCGCGCGCGTCGGAGGCGGCGATGGCGATGTCGCGGTCCCAGTCGGAGAACTCGATGAAGATGTTGGCGCCGTCGGCGGTGGCGGTCGAGCGCATGCGCTTGATCCCGGTCATCGTCGCCAGCGCTTCCTCGGTCGGCCGCACCAGGTTGCGCTCGACCTCGTCCGGGGTCGAACCGGTGTACGGCAACTGCACGAACAGGAACGGCGCGGAGATGTCCGGCAAGGCCTCCAGCGGCAGGCGGAAGGCGGCGATCAGCCCGACCACCACCAGCGACACGAAGCACATGATGGTGGTGACCGGACGGCGGATGCTGAACTCGGCGACGCTCATGCCGGTGCGCCCTCGCCATCCTGCAGACGCTGCTGTCCCTGCTCGCGCTGCCGCGCGCGCCGCCCGCGCTCGGCGTAGTACGCGTCGGCGCGGCGGTCCAGGCGGTCGTAGACCACCGGGATCACCAGCAGGGTCAGCAGCGTGGACACCAGCAGCCCGCCGATCACCGTGATCGCCATCGGCGCGCGCACCTCGGCGCCCTCGCCGCTGGCAATCGCCAGCGGCAGGAAGCCGAACAGCGTGCACAGCGTGGTCATCACGATCGGCCGCAGCCGCGAGCGCGCGCCTTCGATCAGCGCCGCGCGCTTGGCCACGCCCTCCTCGCGCAACTGGTTGACCTTGTCGATCAGGATGATCGCGTTCTTGGTCACCAGGCCCACCAGCAGGATCAGGCCGATGAACACCACCACCGATACCGGCTTGCCGGTCAGCAGCAGCGCCAGCACCGCGCCGACCAGCGCCAGGGGGATGGTGAACAGGATGACGAACGGATGCAGCAGCGACTCGAACTGCGAGGCCATCACCAGGTACACCAGGAACACCGCCAGGCCGAACGCGAACAGCAGCGAGCGCGCCGACTGCGCCAGTTCCTCGCCCTGCCCGCCGATGTGCATGCCGACACCGGCACCGAGCGGATCGCGCGCCACCATCTCGCCCACCTCGCGCACCGCCGTGCCCAGGTCGATGTCGCGCAGGTTGGCCGAGACGATCGCCACGCGGATCTGGTCGGCACGGTGGATCTCGCTGGGGCCGGTGGTGGCGACGACGTCGGCGACCGCGTCCAGGGTCACCGGCCGGCTGCTGCCGGGATTGACGATCAGCCGGCGGATGCTGTCGACGCTGGCGCGGTCGCTCTGCTGCGCGCGCACCAGCACGTCGATCTTGCGGTCGCGGAAGCTGTAGCGGGTGGCGACGTCGCCGCGCACCTTCTTCACCACCACGTCGGCGATCTGCCGCGTGGTCAGCCCCAGCGCGCCGGCGCGCTCCTGGTCGAAGCGGATCTGGATCTCCGGGAAGCCCTCTTCCACCGTGGATTTGACGTCGGCGAAGTGGCCGTTGCCGCGCAACAACGCTGCCAGCTTCTGCCCGGCGTGCTGGATGGTCTGCAGGTCCTGGCCGCGCAGTTCGATCTCCAGCGGCGTGGAAAAGCTGAACAGCTCCGGCCGGCTGAAACCGACCTGCACGCCCGGGTGGTTGCGCATCGTCGCGCGCATGCGCTCGCTCTGCTGCGTCTCGAACTGCGCGCTGCCGCCGCCGGCCATGGCGATGGTCAGCTTGCCGATGTTCTCGCCGCTCTCGGTGGGGTTGGCGTCGAGCCGGGTGCCGCTGCCGCTGACGCCGTACAACGCCTGCACGCCGGCGTCCTTGCCGTGCACCTCCTGCAGTTCGCGCACCAGCGCGTCGGTCTGCCGCAGCGGGGTGCCGGCCGGCAGCTTCACGGTCATCTCGAAGCGGTCCTGCGCCAGCTGCGGGATCAGGTCGGCGCCCAGCAACGGCGCCACCGCCAGGGTCGCGGCGAAGGCCAGCGCCGCCAGCCCCAGCACCCAGCCCGGACGCGCCAGCGCGCCCGGCAGCAGTCGCAGGTAGCCGCGCTCGGCCAGCGCGTACGGCGCCATCGCCAGGTCGCTGGCCTTGCGCATCACCGGCGCGATCACCGCCACCGCGCCGCGCCACAGCCGCACGCACAACCAGGCGACGCCGAAGAACGCCCCGCGCACCGCCGCAGCGGCACCGCGCCGGCTCCAGGCCAGCGGCTTCAGCCAGCCGCGCCGCGGCTGCCAGTGGGGCGGCGCCGGTTCCACCGGGAACGCCAGCGGCGCACGCCCCTTCAGCGAGCTGAGCATCGGGATCAGGGTCATCGACACCACCAGCGAGATCGCGATGGCGATCGCCACGGTCAGCGCCTGGTCGCGGAACAGTTGCCCGGCCACGCCCTCCACGAACACCAGCGGCAGGAACACCGCGATCGTGGTCAGGGTCGAGGCGACCACCGCCATGCCCACCTCGCGGGTACCGACGATCGCCGCATCGAGCACGCTCAGGCCGCGCTCGCGCGCCTTGGCGATGCTTTCCAGCACCACGATCGAATCGTCCACCACCAGGCCGGTGGCCAACGCCAACCCGCCTAGCGACATCACGTTGAGGCTCAGCCCGAGCTGGCCCATGAAGAAGAACGTGGTGACGATCGACACCGGCAGCGACAGCCCGATCACGAAGGTGCTCCAGCCATCGCGCAGGAACAGGAAGATGATCAGGATCGCCAGCAGGCCGCCGATCACCGCATCCTTCTTGACGTCGCCGATGGCGTGCTCGATGAAGCGCGACTGGTCTTCCAGCGTGGTCAGCTCGGCGTCGGCCGGGATCTGCGCCTGCAGCTGTTCCAGGCGCTTGCGCAGCGCCGCCGCGGTGGCCACGGTGTTGGCGTCGCCTTCCTTGTAGATGGCCAGCTCCACCGCCTCTTTGCCGCCCAGGCGGATGATCGCCTCGCGCTCCTTGTAGCCCTGCCGCACCTGCGCCACGTCCTTGAGCCGGATTGGCAGGCCACCGGCGACGGTGGTGGTATTGCTGGACGACGCGCTCTGCGCCGCCGAGGCCGCCGCGATCGCGGCTTCCGAACCGGTGGAGGCGGCGATCGCGTACATCTGCTGCAGCGCTGCGTCGGCCGCGTTGCCGCCGGCGCCCTGGGTGGTCAGCAACAGGTTGCGGATTTCGTCCAGGTCGGCGAACTGGTTGACCGTGCGCACCAGGTAGCGCTGCGTGCCCTGCTCCAGGCGCCCGCCGGAGAGATTGACGTTCTCGTCCTTGAGCCGCGCGATCACCGTGTCGATCGGCATGTTGAGCTGCGCCAGCCGTTGCTGGTCGATGTCCACCTGGATCTCGTCCTCCAGGCCGCCACCGACCTTGACCGCGGCCACGCCCGCCACCGGCTCCAGCTTCTTCTTCAGGTCCTCGTCGGCATAACGGCGCAACTGGGTCAGCGCGCGCACCGCCTCGGCGTCGCTGTGCGCGGCGACCTTGCTCGACAGCACCAGGCGCATGATCGGCTGGGTGGACGGATTGAAGCGCAGCAGCACCGGCGCCTTGGCTTCCAGCGGCAGCGACAGCGCCTCCATCTTGTCGCGCACCTCCAGGCTGGCCTGGTCCATGTTGGTGCCCCAGGCGAACTCCAGCACCACGTCGCTCTGCCCGGTGCGTGAGACCGACTTGAGCTTGCGCAGGTTCTTGACCACGCCGACCGCTTCCTCCACCGGCTCGGTCACCAGCGTCTCGATCTCCGACGGCGCGGCGCCGGCGTACTCGGTGCGCACGGTGAGCGTCGGATAGCTCAGATCCGGCAGCAGGTTGACCTTGAGCCCGTGCAGCGCGATCGCGCCGAACAGCAGCATGGTCAGGGTGATCATCGCGATGGTCACGCGACGGCGGGTGGCGAATTCGACCAGGCCGCCGCCGTGCGCAGCAGGGGGCGCAGGCGGTGCGTGCGGGTCGGGACCGGCGCCGTGCATCAGCGCGCTCCGGAAGCGGTCGCCGGTGCGGCAGTGGCGACCTCGCGCTGCGGCGCGATCACCTGCACGCGGCTGCCGTCGCGCAGCGCGACCTTGCCGGCGGTGACCACCTGGTCGCCGGCCTGCAGGCCGTGACGGATCTCCACCCACGGCCCTTCGGCATAGCCCAGCGTCACCGGCACCCGTGCGACCTTGCCGGCGACCACGCGGAACACCGCCGGCTCGCCATCGTCGAGCAGCGCCAGCCGCGGCACCACCAGCGCATCGGTGCGCTGGTCGTAATCGATGCGGATGCGGCCGAACATGCCGGGCTGCAGCGCTTCGGCGCCCTCGTCGAAGGCGCAGACCACGCGGAAGGTGCCGCTGCCCGCATCCACCACCGGTGCGATGCGGTCGACCCGGCCACGGAACTGCTTGCCCGGCAACGCATCGGCCAGCAGGGTCACCGGCTGCCCGGTCTTGAGCGTGGCCAGTTCGCGCTCGGGCACGTTGAGCGTGGCCTCCAGCCGCGAATCGTCGACGATGCGGAAGATCGGCGTGTTGATCTGCACGAAATTGCCGGTCTTGATCGAACGCGAGGCGATCACCCCGGAGATCGGCGCCACCACCGTGGCATAGGACAGTTCCAGCGACGCCAACTGGTGTTGCGCGCGCACGTTGGCCAGGTCGTACTTGATCTGGTCGACGTCGGCGGCACTGACCAGTTGCTGGCCCACCAGCTGCTGCGAGCGCCGGTAGTTGTTCTCCAGCTTGCGCAGCTGCGCCTCGCTCTGCGCCAGCGCCAGGCGCGCACGGTCCGGGTCCAGCCGCACCAGCGGCTGCCCGGCACGCACCTGCTGGCCTTCCTCGGCCAGCACCGCCAGGGCCACGCCGGAGGTCTTGGCCACCACCTGCGATTCGGCACGCGCCTCCAGCGCCGCGGTGCCGCTGTAGCTGGCCGCCACCGCACGGCGGCTGGCCGCCGCCACCTCCACCGGCACGGCCTCCGGCGCCTTCTCGCTGTCGGCGGCCTTGGCCTTGGCTTCGGCGGCCGGCTTGCAGGCGCCGAGCAGCAGCGTGGTGGTGACCAGCAGCGCGGCAGCGCAAGTGGCAGTGCGGCGCGTGAGCGGTCGCGTCATCGTCGTGTCCTTGGTGGATGGCGTGAATGGTGTTGTAGATAAGTAGATCACCAATCGACGTCGCGTCGAATGCCCCAAAGGTCACGGGTCGCCCACCGCCGCCAGTTTCGGAGCCGCGAAAGGTGAGGCTATACTCGGGCCGTTCCGTGTTCCCCCACGCCGGAACCCCAATCCGTCCTCCGGACCACGAAACCATGCGCACGCAGCCGCTAGCCGCTTGTTTTGCTCTGGCCGTACTCGTTTCTGTTGGGGCCGCTCCGGCCATGGCGCAGACCGCGCCGGCGCCCGCCGCTCCTGCCGCCGCAGCCGCGGCGCCCGCGCCCATTCAGGGCAATGCCGCCAACGGTCGGGTGCTCACCTACACCTGCCAGGGCTGCCATGGGGTCACCGGCTACAAGAACGCCTACCCCAGCTACCGCATCCCCAAGATCGGCGGGCAGTCGGCGCAGTACCTGACCCAGGCGCTGACCGAGTACCGGCTCGGCAAGCGCAAGCATCCGACCATGCAGGCCCAGGCGGAAAGCTTCTCCGACCAGGAGATCGCCGACATCGCCGCTTTCCTGTCCACCCTCAAGTAGGCCTCCCATGCCGAACGCCGCGTACGCCTTGCGTCCCGCCCTCGTCCTGCTTGCCGCCCTGTGCCTGGGGGCCTGTTCGCAATCGCAGGTGGAATCCACCAGCAAATCCGCCGGCGACCCCGGCCATGCCAGCGGCGAGCACGGTTCCGGCTCCTCCGCCGGCCTGCCCGGCGGACGCATCGAGGCCGGCGACAAGTTGGCCCACGCCAAGGGCAAGGCCACCGGGCAGAGCTGCATCGACTGCCACGGCGCCGACGGCAATGCGCCGATCGACCCGACCTACCCCAAGCTCGGCGGCCAGTACGGCGACTACCTCGCGCACGCGCTGCAGGCCTACCGTGGCGGCACCCGCACGCATCCGCTGATGAGCCCGCAGGCGGCGCAGCTGAGCGACCAGGACATCGCCGATCTGGCGGCCTACTTCGGCTCGCGCAGCAGCCAGCTGCGCGATTTGCATGGCGTGAACTGAGCGCACCACGCGCAGGCGACCAAGCATGCCGCATGACGCGCGCGGTCGTCTGCACCATAGTGCGCTGAGCAGTGGTGCCGCGACCGCACATTCATGCTCCGGATGCGCCACGGTAGACCCGTGGCTACCTCGCCGCCGCGTTAGAAGGCTGGGTCATCCTGTATCGCTCCGGCCCTATCCAACGACGTGAGGCACACACGTAGGAGCGGCTTCAGCCGCGACGGGGCGTTCGCGATGAAACCCGTCGCGGCTGAAGCCGCTCCTACGAAACAGCATGTGGTGCGCCGCAGCGTGTTGGAGACCTGCGACGACCAGCCCTCGCTGGGAAAGCCATGCCGGCTGAAGCCGCCCGCTCAAAGCAAACCGCGTCCGGTTCGCGTGTACTGAACATTGGTGATGTGCGTCGCCCGCATGTCGGAGCAGGCGGGTATACCGTCGCTCAGCGGCTGCCGTTGTCTTCCTGCAATTCGCGCTTGAACGGCACGTTCGGCGGCGGTCGTGCGCCGGCCGGCTGTTCGTTGAGATTGGGGTCGGTGATGCCGCAGCCGCCGCCCACCTGCAGGATCGAGATCACGCAGGAAATGCTGCTGGTAGTGCCGGGGATCGGGATCTTCACCGACTTGATGCCGCGCCGCACCCACTCTTCCAGCAGGGTCGCGTTCGGCAGCCAGTACTTGTCGAACGAGGTCGGCCTGTAGTCGTACGGCGGACGCTTGAGCCATTCCCCGGCCTTTTCGATGCGCTCGCGCGTCCAGGTGTCGGTCTCGGAACCGGGCGCGCTGCGCGCCGGCGCCTGGTCGTTGCCGCGGCCATCGGCCAGGCGCACGCTGCCGTCGGCATTGAACAGACCGCCGCCCTTGCTGGCGCCGGCACCGGCATCGCCGGGGCGATTGCGTGCGGCCGCGCCCCAGTCGTCGCCGCGCTGCGGCGTGGCCCAGCCGCCATCGCGGGCGACCGGCGCCGGGCCGCTGCCCGGCGTCGCGGCCTGGCTGCCGGGCGGCGCGGTGCCGGCCACGGGTGTGGTCGGCTTGGCAGTCGCGCTGGCCGCAGCGCCGGCAGCGGCGGCCGGTGCCGGCTGCGGGGTCGGCGCGCTCGCCGGCGTGGCGTCCGGGCTGGCAACCGGAGCAGTTGCCGGTGCCGGCGTGGGCGTGGGCGTGCTCGCGGTGGCGGGACTCGGCGTCGGCACTTCGATCTGCCGCACCTGCGGCGCCTCGGCACTGCGCAGCACCGGCGTCGACGCCGGGGTGCGCATCTGCGGTGCGGGAATCTGCACCTGCGGCAGCGGTGCCGGCACCTCGCGTTCGCGCACCTGCACCTGCTGCGGCGCCGCTGGGCGCGGCACCGCGATGTCGCGCGGGCGCAGCTGCGCCACGGTCGGCACGTCGGTGACCACCTCGACGTCGCGGACCGGCACCTGCACATCGAGCGGCACCACCGCGCGCGGTGTCGGCACCGGCACGCGCACGCTCGGTGGCGGCGGCAGCACGAAGTCGCGGGTGGGCGTCGGCGTTTCGGTCACCTGCAGCGGCTGCTCGACCGGCGGCGGCGGTGGCGCGCTGGCCGCGGCCTGCGCCGGTGCTGCCGGGGTCGGCTCCGCGGCCGGTGCGGGCGCCGGCGCTGCAGCGGCTGGCGGCGTCGGCCGCGCGGACGCGGCGCGCTGCGCACGCGACGGGGTCGGCGACGTCGCATCCGTGGACGCGGCCGCCTCGGCCGGCGCACCGCCACCGCTCTCGGCGGGCGTGCCGCGGCCGACGAATTCCACCTGCACGCGGCCGGCCTGGTCTGCATCGGCGCGCGGCGGCAACCAGCGCACGAACGCCACCCACAGCAAGAACACCGCGAACAGCAGGTGCAGCAGCAGACTGAGCAGCACGGCCAGGCGCCGCCACCAGCGCTGGTCGTAGGGCGCCGGATCCCAGTGCTGCCACCACAGGCGGCGGAACGCCTGCCACAGCGGCAACGCCGGCAGGCGCAGGGTCACAGGCGGCTGCGCCGGTGGCATCGCCGCGATCAGCTCGGGGGCCGCGAACGGCCGCGGCATGGCAGGTTGCGCCGCGATCCAGTGCGCCCATGCGTACGGCAGGCCGGTGCGGCGGTCGCGCAGCAGCTTGCGCGGCGTGCGCGCCAACAGCGCGTCGAGGATGTCGGCGGCGCGCGTCACCGGCAGCGGAACGTCAGGCGGCCGAATCGCGCGGAATGTAGGGAGCGCTGCCGCTGTCGTGGTCGGTGGCGTCGCGCACCGCGGTCACCCCCGGCACGCGGCCCATCAGCGTCTTCTCGATACCCTGTTTCAAGGTCACGTCGGCCATGCCGCAGCCGTGGCAGCCGCCACCGAAGCGCAGCAGCACCACGCCATCGGCGGACACTTCCTGCACCGCCACGCGGCCGCCATGCTGGGCCAGTTGCGGATTGACCTCGTTTTCCACCACCCAGCGCACCCGCTCCACCAGCGAGGCCGCCTCGCCCGGGGCTTCGCCCTTGATCTTCGGCGCCTTGATGGTGAGCTGCTGGCCGGTGCCCTGGGTGACGTAGTCGATTTCCGCGCCGTCGAGCCAGGCGACGCTGTCGGCCGCCACATAGAGAGTGAAGCCGGCGCAATCGATCGCCCATTCGTCGCCGGCCAGGTCCGCCGGCTCGGCGAACTCCAGGCGCGCATCGGCGCGTGGCGTGCCGGCATCGACCGCGCTCAGGCGCACGCCCATGCCGGGCACGGCCTCGCGTTCAAGCAACTTGCGGAAATGGGCCTGTGCGTTGTCTGAGATCTGGATCATGCGGGTATTCTAGACCCTTCCACGCCCTGCGCTCATCGCGGGCGGTATGTTGACCGGCCCTGTCCGTTCCACCGCAGAGACCTTCCATGAACGACCTGATCCCGCTCGCCCAGGCCCACTGCTCGCCCTGCAAGGGCAGCGAATACAAACTGACCCAGGCACGCCTGGCCGAACTGCTGCCGCAGGTGCCCGGCTGGGACGTGGTGGAGAACGGCAACGCGATCAGCCGCACCTTCCGCTTCCCCGACTATTACCGCACCCTGGCCTTCGTCAACGCACTGGCCTGGATCGCGCACCGCGAGGACCACCACCCCGATCTGGGCGTGCACTACGACCGCGTGGTGGTGCGCTACTCCACCCACGACGTCGGCGGCCTCAGCGAGAACGACTTCATCTGCGCCGCCAAGGCGTCCGCCCTTCCGGAATGATCCCGATGACCGCTACCGCCCGCCGTCTGCTCCCCCTGGCCTGCCTGAGCGCCGTGCTGCTCAGCGCCTGCGGCCAATCCCAGCAATCGCAGCAACACACCGTGGCGCAGCCGCCGACCGAGGTCGCCGCGGTGAAGACGCCGCCGCCGGACTACCCGATCGACGTGGCCTGCGCCGGACTCGGCGGCACCACGGTGCTGAAGGTGGTGGTCGGCGTGCAGGGCAAGCCGACCGAGGTGGACGTGGTTGCCGGCAGCGGCCAGGCCAAGCTCGACGCCTCGGCGCAGGAGGCCGTGCGCGGCTGGACCTTCAATCCCGCCACCCGCAACGGCCAGGCGGTGCCGTGGACCATCCAGGTGCCGGTCAACTTCAATCCGCCGCAACCGCGCCCGGACCGTTGCTTCGCGCTGGACGCGCAGGCGCGCAAGGCCGGCTGAGCCACGGGCGCGCACCGCGCGCCTTCACGCGACACCCGCACTGCGCCGGGTTTGATCGACGCCTCTTCCCAGGAGCCGCCGGCGCATGCTGGAGATCCCGTTGCACAATGTCCTGGTCGCGCTCGCCGTGACCCTCGGCGCCGGCCTGGCCACCGGCCTGGGCAGCGTGCTGGTGTTGTTCAGCAAAGGCCCCAATCCGCGCCTGCTCGCCTTCGGCCTGGCGTTCTCCGCCGGCGCGATGGTGTATGTGTCGCTGACCGAGATCCTCGGCAAGTCGATCGCCGCCTTCAGCGACGCCTTCGACCCGCGCCTGGGCCAGGCCTACGCCACCCTGGCGTTCCTGGCCGGCATGGTGCTGATCGTGACCATCGACCGCCTGGTACCCAATCCGCACGAAAGCCTCAACAGCCGCGATCCGCTGTTCCGCGACGACAACCGCGCCTATGTCAAGCGCGTCGGCCTGCTCACCGCGGTGGCGATCACCGCGCACAACTTCCCCGAGGGCCTGGCCACCTTCTTCGCGACGCTGGAGAGCCCGGCGGTGGGCATGCCGCTGGCCTTCGCCATCGCCGTGCACAACATCCCCGAGGGCATCGCCATCGCGGTGCCGGTGCATTACGCCACCGGGCGCAAGTCCTATGCCTTCGCCGCCAGCCTGCTGTCCGGCCTGGCCGAGCCGATCGGCGCGCTGATCGGTTACGTCGCGCTGGCGCGCTTCCTGTCCGATGCGGTGTTCGGGGCGGTATTCGGGCTGATCGCCGGGGTGATGGTGTTCCTGGCCCTGGACGAATTGCTGCCGGCGGCCAAGCGCTATGCGCAGGGGCACGAAACGGTGTACGGCCTGATCGCCGGCATGGCCACGCTGGCGCTCAGCCTGGTGCTGTTCCGGCTATCCGCGCCGGTCTGATAGCGGCAGCCGACGCCGGCTGAACGCGCGCTCGCTGGCCCGCGCGACCACGTCGCGCAGAAAGGTCGCAGACACCAAAGGCAGCGCATGCTGCGGCCACCTTCGCCCCGCTCGATGAGGTGTCGCATGGAGTTCCGTCCCCTGCCCCCGGCCAGGCTGGCCCTGTTCACCGCCCTGAGCGTGGTGGCGCTGGGTGCCTGCCAGCGGCAAGACACGCCTGCCCCCGCGGCCCAGGCCGACGCGGCTGCCCCCGCCGCAGCGCCCGTGCCTGCGCCCTACGTGCCGCCCACCGCCGACCAGCTGTATCAACTGGTGGCGCCGATCGCCCTGTTCCCGGACAAGCTGCTGGCGCAGACCCTCGCCGCCTCGGTGTATCCGGACCAAGTGATGTCCGCGCAGGACTGGCTGCGCAACAACCGTACCCTTGCCGCCACCGACCGCCTGCAGGCGGCCGCGGCGCAGCCCTGGGACCCCAGCGTCAAGGCGCTGACCGCCTTCCCCGACGTGGTCGATCAGTTGGCCGGCAACGGCGACTGGACCCGCGCATTGGGCGATGCCTACGCCCACGATCCCAACCAGGTGCTGGACGCGGTGCAGGTGATGCGCCAGCGCGCGCAGGCGCAGGGCCACCTGCGCAGCACGCCGCAGCAGCGCGTACAGGTCGTGCAGCGCACCGTGGTGGAACCGGCGCCGGCCTATGCCGACGCGGTGCCGCCGCCCACCCGCACCATCGTGATCGAACCGGCGCAGCCGGACGTGGTCTACGTGCCGCGCTACGACCCCGACGTGGTCTACGGCGCGCCGGTCAACGTCTACCGCGAGTACCGCTACCGTCCGCCGCGCCCCTATTACGACACCGGCGACCTGGTCACGGCCGGCATCATTTCCTTCGGCGTCGGCGTACTCGTCGGCGACGCGCTCGAACACCATCACCACAGCGTGTTCGGCTGGCTGGAACCGGCCCCGCCGTGGCACAGCTGGGGCTGGAACAACTGGGGGGTGAACTGGAACGCGCCGCCGTCGGCGCCGAACTACGTGGTCTACCGCAACAGCGTGTACGCGCCGCGCACCACCATCATCAACAACCACTACGACAACCGCAGCTACGTGCACAACGACTACCGCGGTGCGCCGCCGCCGGCCGCGCCCATGGGCGGGCCGGGTGGGCAGCAGGCCTTCGCCGCCGCGCATGCGCCGGGAGCGGCGATGGCCGCTGCGGCGATGGCGGCGCGCACTCCGGCAGCGGCGTTCGGGCCGGCCCGCGCGCAGCCGCCGGCGATGCCGCAGACCATGCCCCACTTCACCAACCAGATGCTGCAGGCCGGCCGCCCGGTGGCGGCGATGCCACCGCCGGTGCAACGCCTGCCGGCCCCGGGCACGCCGGCGGCCATGGCCGCCGCCCGCGATCCGCGCCTGCTGCCCGGCTTCGCCCAGCATGCTCCGGCAGCGCAACGCACCGTGGCGATGGCGCAGCCGAATGCGCCGCGCACGGCGCCGTCGATGCCGGTCCCGCAGTTCCATGGCCGGCCGGTCCCGCAGGCGCTGACGCCCACACCGGTGCCGCGCGAGGCGACCGCCAATCGTGGCGGCATGCCGGAAGCGCGCTTCGCCGAACCGCCGCGGCATGGCGACCCGGCCATGCAGCCCTCCGGCTTCGCCCGGGAGATGGCACGTACGCAACCGCCGCGAGAGGCGATGCCGGCCGAAGCCCCGCGCGCCCAGGCCTGGCATGCACCAGCGCCCGAGCGCGAAGCGCGCGCGCCGCAGATGCCGCGCGAGACGATGCGCGCGCCGATGCCGGAACCGCGCCAGGAGCAGCACCAGGAACAGCGCGTGGCCCGATTCTCCCCACCGCCGCGCATGCCTCAGCCCCGCCCGGCCGAGTCGCATCCGGCACAACGGCCAGCCCCCGCCCACCACGACGGGCACCACGATCACGACCATCACGACAGTTGAGCGCGATATCGGGGGCGGCCGCGATGCCGCTCCCGGCGCGTCCGCCTCAGCCGAGGCGGTTCAGCGCCTCGGCCAGTTCGTCGGCCAGCGGCGCGTTCAATAGATAAGGTGTCTTGCCGTCGTCCAGGCTGAACTCCAGCGAGGCGGCATGCAGGAACAGGCGCTTGAGCCCGATCTGCTCGCGCAGGCGCTTGTTGACCGCCGGATCGCCGTACTTGTCGTCGCCGGCAACCGGATGCCCCAGGTGCTGCGCATGCACGCGGATCTGGTGGGTGCGGCCGGTCTCGATCCGCACCTCGCAATAGGAATGTCCGCCGCGCCGCTCCAGCACCCGGAAGTGGCTCAGCGACGGCTTGCCCGCCGCATTCACCTGCACGTGGCGCTCGCCGCCCTGGCGCAGGCCGATGTGCAGCGGCGCGTCCACGCTCATGGTGCCGTCGGGCATGCGCCCGACCAGCAGGGTCAGGTAGCGCTTGCTGATGCCGCGGCCCTGGACCCGGTCGTCCTCGCGCATCAGCGCCTGCAGCTCGGTCAGCGCCGAGCGCTTCTTGGCCACGATCAGCAACCCGGAGGTGTCGCGGTCGAGCCGGTGCACCAGTTCCAGCGACTGGTTGGGACGCAGCGCACGCAGCGTCTCGATGGCGCCGAAACTGATCCCGCTGCCGCCGTGGCTGGCGACACCGGACGGCTTGTTCAGCGCCAGCAGCCGCGCGTCTTCGTAGACGATCGCCGCCTCCAGCCGGGCCATGAACGCGTCCGGCGGCGCGCTCTTCTCGCCCTCCTCGGTCAGCCGCACCGGCGGGATGCGCACCTCGTCGCCGGCTTCGAGCTTGCGCTCGGCCTTGGTGCGGCCGCCGTTGACCCGCACCTGGCCGCTGCGCATCAGCTTGTAGATCAGGCTGCGCGGCGCGCCCTTGAGCTGGCCGAGCAGGAAATTGTCTACGCGCTGTCCGGCCCTGTCTTCCGGGACCTTGAGAATGCGCACCGCGCTGGTCGCGACATCGCGCGGCTTTGGAGGGATCGGGGGGGAAGTCATCAGGCAGTTTATTCTGTTACACTCGGGGGGCGAGATAAGGGTTTGATTTCGTTGGAAGTTAGTTGAGGGCCAGAAGCCCGGCTTACGACGATTCCGGCACAGTGCGCGACCACCGCCCCCGGGGCGGCCATGTTAGCGGCTCACCGGCCTGCCCGGCCATCGCCGGATGCCGCAAGCGTCCGCGCTGAACATGCCCCGTGCGGCGCCCAGCCTGGCTGGAGTCGCCGCCGGTCCTGAACCACCTAAAAGCAAAAAGCGCTCCCGCGGCTCGCCGTGGTGTCGTAGCGCTGGAAACCCAAGACGCCCACCCCGCGCCTGCGCGATGGGCGACGAAGCGTGACCAGAAGCGAAACCCCATGGCGTTCCGCGCGGTAGCAGCGCGAGGAACGCAACAATGAAGCGAATGCTGATCAACGCCACGCAGGCAGAAGAACTGCGTGTGGCCATCGTGGACGGCCAGACCCTGTACGACATCGACATCGAGCAGCCGTCCAAGGAACAGAAGAAGTCCAACATCTACAAGGGCCGCATCACCCGGCTCGAGCCCTCGCTGGAAGCGGCCTTCGTCGAATACGGCGGCGAGCGCCACGGCTTCCTGCCGCTGAAGGAAATCTCCCGCGATTACTTCCAGGCCGGCGTCGACCACAACAAGGCGACGATCCGCGAACTGCTGCGCGAGGGCCAGGAAGTCGTGGTCCAGGTGGACAAGGAAGAGCGCGGCAACAAGGGCGCTGCCCTGACCACGTTCATCTCCCTGGCCGGCCGCTACATGGTGCTGATGCCGAACTCGCCCAGCGCCGGCGGCGTCTCGCGCCGGATCGAGGGCGAGGACCGCGCTGCGCTGAAGGAAGCGCTGGACAAGCTGAACATCCCCGACGACATGGGCGTGATCATCCGCACCGCCGGCGTCGGCCGCGATGCCGAAGAGCTGCAGTGGGACCTGGACTACCTGCTGCAGGTGTGGAAGTCGATCGCCGAGGCGGCCCTGGCCAAGCCGGCGCCGTTCCTGATCTACCAGGAGTCGCGGCTGATCATCCGCGCCCTGCGCGACTACCTGCGCGCCGACATCGGCGAGATCCTGGTCGACACCGCCGAGATGTACGGCGACGCCCAGGAGTTCATGCAGCAGGTGATGCCGCAGAGCCTGCGCAAGCTCAAGCACTACACCGACGACATCCCGCTGTTCAACCGCTTCCAGATCGAATCGCAGATCGAGGCCGCCTACGAGCGCAGCGTGCGCCTGCCGTCCGGCGGTTCGATCGTGGTCGACCAGACCGAGGCATTGACCGCGGTGGACGTCAACTCCTCGCGTGCCACCAAGGGCAGCGACATCGAGGACACCGCGTTCCAGACCAACCTGGAGGCGGCCGAAGAGGTCGCGCGCCAGCTGCGCCTGCGCGACCTCGGCGGCCTGGTGGTCATCGACTTCATCGACATGGCTTCCAACAAGCACCAGCGCGAGGTCGAGAACCGCCTGCAGAACGCGCTCAAGTACGACCGCGCGCGGGTGCAGATCGGCCGCATCTCGCGCTTCGGCCTGTTGGAGATGAGCCGCCAGCGCCTGCGTCCGTCGCTGGGCGAATCCAGCCAGATCGTCTGCCCGCGCTGCGACGGCCACGGCCGCATGCGCAGCGTCGAGTCGCTGTCGCTGTCGATCATCCGCGTCGCCGAAGAGCACGCGATGAAGGAGAACACCGGACAGGTGCTGGTGCAGGCCCCGGTGGAGATCGCCAACTACCTGCTCAACGAGAAGCGCCGCGCGCTCAGCGAGATCGAGAAGCGCCACGACGCGCCGATCGTGATCGTCGCCGACGAGCAGTTGCACACCCCGCACTACGAAGTGACCCGCCTGCGCGAGAACGAGCTGGGCGAGGAAAGCACCAAGCCCAGCTACCAGCGCGGCACCCCGCGCAAGCTGCCGGTGCATGCCCTGACCAAGGCGCAGTTGAACATCCCGGCGCCTGCGGTGACCAATGTGAAGCACTCGCAGCCGGCACCGGTGCGCGAAGTGGTCGAAGAACCGGTCGCCGCGCCGGCACCGGCCCCGGTCATCGCGCCGGCACCGGTCGCACCGCCGGCCACCGGCGTGGTCGGCTGGCTGAAGCGCATCTTCGGCGCTGGCGACAGCCCGGCACCGGCCCCGGCAGCCGCCGAGCCGGCACAGCGCCAGCGCCCGCAGGACGGCAACCGTAACCGCAACGACCGTGGCGATCGCAACGACCGCAATGCGCGCCGCGACGGCAACCGCGACGGCAACCGCGACGGCAACCGCAACGGCGGCCAGGGCGGCAATGCCGCGCGTGGCAACGGCAACAACGGCGGCGGCAACGCGCGCCGCGACGAGCGCCGCGCCGGCAACGGCGCTGCCGCGCCGGCCGGGCAGCAGAACCCGCAGCCCAAGGCGCCGCGCAACGAGCAGGCCGCGCAGCAGGCCAAGCCGCAGCAGCAGCCGCAGACGCCCAAGCCACCAAAGCAGCAGCAGCCGCAGAACCCGCCGCGCCAGCCGAAGCCGCAGCAGGAACCGGCACAGGCCGCCGTGCAGGGCGACAAGCCACAGCGTCAGCCGCGTGCCGAGGAGGCCGTCGCCAAGCAGCCGGCCGCGCCTGTCGCCACCGCACCGGTGACGCCGGCACAGGACGCCACCACCCTGGCCGCCGCCGCGGTCGCCGGTGGCGCGATCGCCGCGTCGCAGGAACCTGCAGCAGCCGTCGACGCTGCAGCCGCAGCACCGGTGCAGCCGGCGCAGACCGCGGCAGCAGCGAGCATCGATGAACGCGAAAGCGCCGCCGAAACCGCGCAGGCCGTGCCCGCCGGCGAAAGCACCGAGGGCGAGGACGGTACCGGCGACGCCGGCGGCCGCCGCCGCCGTGGCCGTCGCGGCGGCCGCCGCCGCCGCCGTGGCAATGGCGAAGCCGGTGCTGCCGGCGATGCCGCCGGTTTGGACGATGCCGACCTGGATGCCGCCGACAGCGACGGCGAAAGCGCGCCCGCGCCGAGCCGCAGCCAGCCGGAGTTCGACTTCGACGACGACGGTGCCACCGATGCACCCGCGCCCAAGCCGCCCGTGCAGGAGAAGCGCGAGCCGCAGGAAAAGCGCGAGCGCCGTGAGCGTCCGGCTGCCGTCAGTGCCCCGGTACCGGCCGACGACGCAGCCCAGGCCCCCGCGCCGATCAGCGCCGACCCCGTGCCTGCACCGGCCACCGCACCGATGCAGCCGGCCGCGCCTGCCGACGCCGTGACCGCATCGCCTGCGCCGACCGCGCCGACCGCTGCAGCCCAGGGCGTCAGCGATGCCGCCGTGGCTCACGCCGACACCGTGATGGCTGCGGAACCCGCGGCACCGGCAGCGGTTGCCGAGACCACGCCGGTTACGCAGCAGACCGTCGCCACCGAGGGCGCTGCTGCGCCGGCCGAGCGTGCAACGACACCGTCCGTCACGCCGGCCGTGTCGCAGCCGCAACCGCAGGCAGTCACCACCGCCGTCGAGCAACCGACTGCCACCGCCGCCAAGGCGCCGGTCGCGGAGCCGGACGCCGCGGATACCGCGACCACGGTCGAGGATCCGGCGGGCGTCACCGCGCCGGCGGCAGCTGCCGTCGTTCCGCCGAGCGCAGCGCCGGCCGTCACCGCCGCGCCCACCGCTCCCGCGGAGCCGCGTGCCGAGGAAGCTGCCCCGGCCAAGCCGGCCTACGCACCGGTGCAGACCACCCTGCTCGATGCCTTCGCCGAGGCACCGGCGCAGGCCCCGCACCGTGGTGAAGCACCGGCCGCAGCGTCGACCGAGACCGCATCGGCCACGCCGGCAAGCGATGATGACACCGCAACGTCCGTCGCTACTCCGGCGACGCCAGCGCAGGCGGAGATCGCGGCTGCGGACGAGGCAGCGCGAAAGGAACGTGCCGCTGCCGCGGCGCAATCCACAACGCCTGCGCCACATGTCGCGGACAAGGCCGACGGCGACGAGCACAAGGATCGCAGCTGATCCCCGCTCCCGTCGCAGCATGAAAGAAGCGGCCTTCGGGCCGCTTTTTTCTTGTAGGCACCCTTGAAGCGCGTCCATCGCTGCCACTCTGGACGATCGTCTTCCACGCGCACTCTCTTTCGCGCCTCGCTTTCGCGCAGCAGCAGCAGTGCCTTCAAAGCCTCGCCAAAACTCGCCTTGCCGTGGCTCAGCGAGATACACCATCACCTCGCAGGAGCGGCTTCAGCCGCGACAGACGTCACCGGTACGGCTGTCGCGGCTGAAAGCCGCTCCTGCGAAACACGCGATGAGTGGAGTACGTGCTGCGCGGAAGGCGGCGACCGGCACACCAACACATGCATGTCCTCGTCGTTGTGCCCTCGCTGCAGTCGTGAGTGATGCATCCGCGCAGAGCGCGCACTCCCTGCTCCACCGCTTTCGCCAAGTGATGCCGTGGCGGCACCCAGCCAGTCAGACCGCGGCACGCGCGAGTGCCCAGGGAGGTCGGCAACGCCGGTGCGCGGTCGCTATTTGATCAGCAGCCGCGAAAAGATCTTTTCCTTGGCCCGCACAACGCAAGAGCGGCCCGAAGGCCGCTCTCGTGCCGGTCGACAGGCGCCATCGCTTACAGCGGGTGCGTCGGATCCAGCAAGCCGTACTGCGTGGCCAGGCGCGCCAGAGCGATGTTGTCCTGGATGCCGACCTTTTCGAACAGCCGCGCCTTGTGCGTGTTGACGGTCTTGGCGCTGAGGCTCAGGCGCTTGGCGATGTCTTCCTGGCGCAGGCCGCGGGTCAGCAGCAGGGCCACTTCCAGTTCGCGCGGCGACAACGCATCGAATGGCGAACCGCCGCCTTCCAGATTGGCCAGCGCCAGGTTCTGCGCGATGTTGGCGCCGAGATAGCGCTTGCCCATCGCCACGTCGCGGACCGCGCGCAGCAGCTCCTGCGCGTCGCCGGCCTTGCCGACGTAGCCGGACGCACCGGCTTCCAGCAGGCGCTTGGGCAGCGGGCCGTCCTCCAGCACCGAGACGATGATGACCTTGGTGCCGTGGTCGCCCTTGACGATGCGCTCGGTGACTTCCAGCCCGCTGACGCCGGGCATGTGCAGATCGCACAGGACGATGTCCGGCTTCAGTTGCCGGATCTGCGGGAGTGCATTTTCGCCGCTGTCGGCCTCGCCGACGATCTCGATATCCGTTTGATTCGACAGGATCAGCTTCATGCCCGTCCGGACAAGAGCGTGATCATCGACCAGAAAAACCCTGATGGCCATCTCGTATAACCCCAACGCAGCGGATACCGCACCATCCAGACTATCTGCGTGAATTATTCAGGGCAATACGAATTCGTAGACAAACGACGACGCTTCACGGAGTGCTCATCTGCACCTCGCGAAACGTCATCGTGTCGTCATGAAAACCCTGCCGAGCTTACTCAAGGCTCGGCACGCAGGGTCGAGTGACCTGCCAGCGCTCTCCCCGTGAGGCGCGCGACGGTCCCTGCGTCAGGCCAAGGACAGTATGCTGACATGAGCGGGAAAGCGTTATCAGGACAATCCTGATCTCACGTCAGAATTATCTGACCCTCCCCCTTCCCGCTTCCGGACAGCACCCCGCTGCGGATCCCGGACAGGCCTGGCGAAATTTTCCGACAACGCGTTCGGAAATGGCCGATGCGGCAGGCCCAACCCGACGCAACCACGACTTGATCGGGCGTCTGCGGCACACTGCACAGGTGAATACCGTCCGTCCGTATGCCGCGCAGGACCACGGCGCCTGTCTGGCGCTGTTCGACAGCAACGTCCCGCAGTTCTTCGCTCGCAGCGAACGCACCGACTTCGAACGCTTCTTGGAGCACGACGCCGACGCCTGGCACTACCTGGTCATCGTCCGCGCGGGCGCGGTCGTGGCCTGCGGCGGCCACGCGCTGAGCGCCGACGGCCGCGTCGCCAGCTTCGGCTGGGGCATGGTCGACCGCCGCCTGCATCGGCAGGGCCTGGGCCGTGCCTTGACCGAGGCGCGGCTCGACGCCTGCCGGCGCAGCGCCGGCGTGGCGCGGATCGAACTGGACACCAGCCAACACACCCAGGCGTTCTATGCGCGCTTCGGTTTCGCCGTCGAACGCGTGGTCGCGAACGGCTACGGCCCGGGCCTGGATCGCTGGGACATGGCGCTGGACCTGGACCGCGCGCGCGGCTGACACGGATCGCGACGCGGCGCCAGTCTGCCACTACTCGCGGCAACTGCCGTCAGGCAGCCAGCGCGTAGCGGCGACAATGTTCGAGATAGCCCGCTTCGTGATGGCCGGCGAGCGCAACCACGCTCTCCCACAGCCACGACGGCGTGTCGATCGCCTTGCGTCGGTCGGCGTCCAGCAGTTTCAGCCACGCAATGCGCGTCCTGGGCTTCATCTGCCGCGCGTGGGCCTTGCCGACGACGAAGGCGAGATAACGCGCCGAGCGCACCGCCTCGACGTGATTGAACTGGTCGACTTCCAGTTTCAGGTCGCGCGGCGAGAGTTCGCGAATGAACAGCGAACGGCCCAGCAGATGCACCGGCAGCATCCTGCTGCCCAGGTACGGCGACAGCGCACGCGCCGCGGCGGTCACGCGTTCGGCATTGTCGGCCGGCATGCGCGCATCGGGCGCCGCCGGCGCGATCGATGCGACCGCTTCCTTCAGATCGACCAGCGCATAGGACCAGTGGCCCTTGCCGGTCTTCAAGGCGACGATCGCCGCATAGCGCAGCAGGCCCAGCGAACTGCAGCCCTTCATCCAGTACGCCGCATCGACCAGGCGCACCTCGCGGTCCTTGGGCTTTCCCTTCAGCGACAACACCATCTGCGCCACCGCCGGATCGGCGAACAGCCGTTCCAGCGCTTCGTGTTCTTCCGGCGCCAACGCCCAGAACTTCTCGCCCAACGGAATGCGCGGCTCCACCGCCTGCAGACGCTCCTTCGCCAGATGGCGCCAGCGCCGGCCGAAAGCCTCGCGGCGGATGCTGCGCACGGTCTCGGGTTCGGCGCCGGGATGATCGCGGGTAGGATCCTCGATGGCGGCGCCATAACCGTCGATCATCGCCTCCATCATCCGCGCCGTGGTGACGCCGGGCAGATCCGAGCCGCGTGCCGCGGTGGCCAGCGACAGGCCCAGGCGGATGAGATCGTGCGCGGGATTCCCGATCACGCCCTGATCGAGGTCGCGGATCTGGATCTCGATATGTCCCTCGCCGTCGGCGACCGGGCCCAGGTTGCCGAGATGGCAGTCGCCGCAGATCCAGATCGCCGGCCCCATCGGCACGCGCCGCGCCGCCGGCGACGCTGCCAGCCATTCGTAGAACTTGAGGGTATTGCCGCGGACGTAGGCGTGGGCGGAGCGGGCCATCTTCAAGGTGCGCTTGCGTTCGAGGATGACGGGGCGTTCGGCGAGACTGGGCATCGAAGGGCGAACCTGGAGCAGATGGCGTGGGGGTCACGCGCGGCGGCGCAGACGCTAGCAGAGCCGAACGCAATGGTCCGTGCACGGCAGGTGCGGTCCGAACGTGCTCCTCTATCGCCGGAATCGCACGGCGTTGCCCGCGTGCGGCCGTGCCTTGGCGTCACGTGATTGCGCATCCTCTTCAGCCGCAGAGCAAGCCTGTGGCGATCTGCCCTCATCTTTCCCGGTGCCGGCCTTATGGCCAGACACCGATCGGCGGCGAGCGCCGGACGTCCACGTGATCTTAATCACGCCCCCGGCTATGCTCCGCGCACCTCACATAACTTAGGGAGAAGTTCATGCGTCTGACCATGCCGGCAACGCTTGCTGTGTGTGTGCTGCTCGCCGCCTGTAGCAAGGGCGGCGACAAGAACGGCGACAACGTCGCCATGTCCAACGCCTCGGTCGCCGACGTGGCCAAGGTGCAGGCGGCCAAGCTGCAGCCCGGCCAATGGGAGATGCGGATCGAGCAGGTGAGCAGCGAGACCACCGGCGGCTCCGGCAACATGCCGCAGATGCCGAAGGTGCCGCCGAGCACCGCCAAGGTGTGCCTCACCGCCGAGCAGATCAACGACCCCGCCAGCCTCTTCGGCAGTGCCTCGCCGATGCAGAAGAACTGCGTGTACGACAGCTTCACCATGAAGGACGGAAAGATCGACGCGAAGATGCACTGCACGATGGGCGACATCAAGGTCGCCGGCACGAGCACCGGTACCTTCAGCGCCACCGAGATGGCCTCCGAATCGCATTCCACGATCACTGGCCTGCCGGGCGGCATGTCCATGAAGACGCACATGAAGCTCGACGGCAAGCGCCTGGGCGAGTGCCAGCCGGGCGACATCAAGGCGGGCGACACCAAGGCGCCGGCCGCCGGCTGATCCTCCGGGTTTCGACGGCGGCGATCAGAACGCGTCGCCCCGATGCCCTGTTCCGCAGCGCCGCGATGTTCAGTCATCGCGGCGCTTTTCTTTGCGCCTTTGCAACCCACAACCGGTGGCTCAGCGAAGACGGCGCAATACGCGCCGGACTACTTCAACGCCCGCCAGCTCCGACCGGCACGGAAAGCACGCTCGAGCGTCGCCGCGAGCAGGCAGATCTTCAGCGTCTGCGGCAGGATGCCGTCGCCGGGATCGCTGGGCGTGCCCAGCACCACCGACAACTGATTGGCGATCGCCTGCCACACCACCTGCGGGTGGGGGCCGATCAGGCGGGTCAGGCCCATCCAGCCCCAGGCCGAGGCCCAGTCCAAGGCGCGATAGAACACGATCAGGGTGACCAGCGCCGCCAACCCGGTGGCACCGGCAAGCTGCACGCTGTTGGCCGCGGCGCGATAGCGCGAGACAGTGCCGGCCCAGAAATGGCCGATGAAGTCGCGCAACCAGGTCGGCAGTTTCCGCCACAGCCCCAGCGTGCCGTCGACCTTGCTCGACCACTTGGCGGGCGCGGTCAATTGGGCGTTGTGCACGTCGTAGCGGTAGATCAGCGCGGCCAGCGCCAGCCAGACCACCGGCAACAAGGCCGAGAAGAAGATCACCACCAGCGTGTCCGCCACGCCCGGCGGCGCCTGCTCCACCGCGCCCGGCAGCGCGGCATGGGCGACGCCGATCGGATGGCTGATGCCTTGCCACAGTTGCTGGCCGAGATCGGCGATGCGCAGATGCGCCAGCCAGCGGAACACCCCGCCCTTCCATTCGGTGAGCACGTACATGCCGACGAAGGTCCAGCCCGCCTCGCACAGCACGATCAGCACGTTCCAGGCCGGATGCGGGCTGCGCTGCTTCTGTTTTTTCGCACCGCGCCGGATCAGCCACAGCAGCGCCACCGACGCCACCAGCCACCAGCCGCCCGACACCTCGAACAATGAGCCGCGGTAGGTCGGGTCGAACGGATTGAACTGCCCCAATCCCTCGCGCCCGTAGGCGCGGATCGTCTCGCCGAGGAAACCCCAGGCAGCGTAGTACGCGAAGAACGGCACCAGTGCCTGCGAAACGATCGCCGACAGGCGGCGCCAGCGCGCCCTGCCCTCGTCCTCTGCTGCCGTCGCGTCGGCCTGTTCGGCCAGCGCCGCACTGGCGATCCCCGGCAAGGCTGGGCGCAGCGTCTCGAACAGCAGCACGAAGATCACCAGCTTGACCAGCACCACCAGCGTCAACGACAACAGCCCGGCCAGCCGGTTCTGGTAGCCGATCCACACCGCGGCCTGCAGCAGCAGTTCGTTGAGCAACACGCCGGCCAGTGCCACGGCGAGCAATTGCGGCAGGTAGCGTCCCCACAGCCGCAACGTGTCGCCGATCAGCCCCAGCGGCCCGCCGCGCAGCGCCAACTCAGTCATGGGCTTGCTCCCGCGCGAAACGCAAATAGTGCGGGCGACCACCGTGCGTGCTCACGGCGAGTTGCAGCTGCGCGGCCACCGCACGCGGCACCAGGTAGTAGCCGTCGATCGCCAACGGCACGCCTGGCTTGGCCGTGGACACGGCCAGCCCATCGCAGGCGACGCCGGGCGGCTCGCCCGGCTTGGCCAGGGTACGCTGCAACAGGTCCGGCACGGTGTCGATCGCAGACCAGGAACGGCCGCTGCCGTCGACCAGCTTGAGCGTGCAATCACTCCACTGCGCACCGGAGGCACCAGGCACCAGCGTCAGCCGCGTACGCACGAACGTGCGGTCGGCGGGCAGGCCCGCCTCGAACGGCAGCACGTCGACCGACGCGAGCCGGACGGCGGCACCGTCGTAGACCACGGACTGCGCCATCGCCACATCCACCGGCCGCCATTCGCGCGCATGCAGTAACTCCCGCGCGTCGCGCCAACCGGTCGCGGCCATCGTGCACGGCACCAGCACGACCAGCGCCGCAAGCGCGAGCCAGCGCATGCGGCGTTCGGAAACGGCCGGGGCCACGTCGCGGTCAGAGGCGTGCATGCAGCGCATCCAGATCGAGCACTTCGGTGACCGCCGCTGCGGGCGAGAGCGGTGGATAGCGCACCTGCGCTTCGGCCGTCAGCTGCGGGTCGCGGTCTTCCGACAGCACCAGCGTGCCGCCTGCCCGGGCGAGCGCGGACGGCAACTCGAAGACCAGCACATCCTTGCGTTCCAGCCCGGGTTGCAGCGTCTTGATCGACGACAGCACTGCATCACCCATCTCGGCGCGGCCGCTGGCGCGATAGCGGCGGCCATCGGGCGTCGCCCAGACCCGGCCGTACACGCGCGCTGTCGCGCGCGCGACCTTCGACCGCACGGGCACCACTAGCCACACGCCGCCGCTGTCACGCTGCTGGGCCGCACCCGCCGCCTTGAAACGGATCGTGTGCGCGAGTTGCGGCGTGCCGGCGGCCACGGCCAGATTGTCGGCCTGCACCCAACTGCCCTGCGCCCCGGACACCGCGATCGGGCCGGTGATGCGCTCGTAGCGCGGCATCGTCCAGCGCATGCCGGCAAGCAGCACGAAGCCGAGCAGCAGGATCGCAATGGCGGCCAGCCGCTTCATGGTTCACCCGCCTGTGCGCCGGCACGCGACACGCCAAGCGGCAGCTCCACGACCCCGACCGGATGCGGATCGGTCCACAGCGGCTGCGCGTAGAGATTGTCGAAGGCCTTGAAGGTCCTGGCGGTGACGTCGAAGCGCACGCGCGCTACGGTTTGCTCCGTCGCCGGATAGGTCCAGACCAGGGCGATCTGTTCCGGCAGGCCCGGCTGCAATTCGGTGGTCGCCGCGCGATCGCGCAAGAGATAGGCGGTCGGTCGCGCATCGGCCCCGCGCGGCGGCGCCTTCAACGCCACCGCCTGCACCAGCGAGCCGCTGGTCTGCGTGGTGCGATTGGTCGCCTGCAGATACAGCACGATCGCCTTGCGACCGTCGCGCGACACCACCTCGCCATTCGGAAGCCGGTCGCTGGTCTCCACGTGGTCGAAGCGCAGCGACCATTCGCCTGCGGCGACATCCTTCCCGGCCTGCAGCGGGGGCGGCGCCGGCACCTCCTTGGCCTCGAACAAGCCGATGCCCCACCCCACCACGATCGCGGCAATGCCACCGATCCCGGCCAGCATCCGTGTCCGCCACTGTCCTAGAGACGCTTTGCTCGCCAAACCCGGAAGTCCTTTTGGAAGCTGGGCCGGAACGTAGCACTGCCATGCGAAAAGATGCAACCAGATCTCGCAGTGGGTTTAACCACGCATCTCAGGAGCGTGTACAGTCATCAACCGCGACGCACCGGCTACGCTGGCAGCGGGTTGCGTCCGGGCGTTCCGCTTCCCAAACAAGCTCGAAATGCGGCAGAAACGCGGCTACGGCCGGATTCGCTAGATAGCCTCGTGTCTGGACGTTTCTGGCCCCCTCAGGGCTGTCAACGCGGAGCCTGCTGGTCGATAGTTAGCGATGTTACCCATCCCCCCAAGATCGGCTTGTTAAACCGGAACGGCACCCCCAATATATCTCTAAAGATGGCGACTAGGGGCCGACATGCGATTGGAATCGTTTGGCGTAAGTAATTACCGCTCTATCAATGCCAGTGGAGAGGTCAAAGTATCACGCATCACTGCGTTGCTGGGCCGAAATGAAAGCGGGAAATCCAACCTTCTTAAGGCACTAGAAAGCCTCAAGCCAGCTGGCGGAATTAAGCAACTCAATTCAACCAAGGACTTTCCTAGAGATAGGAAACTTTCGGATTGTACAGACAGCACACGAGTTCTCGACTCACGCTGGGAGTTAGACGACGATGACCGAAACGCTCTCGCAGAGGTTTTTCCTCGAGCTGCGAAGGCGACCCATACCATCGTTGGTCGACGTTACGGCACAATGCTATACATCGACTTCGAAGGCTTGTTGCCGCTAGAGTTCAATGCAACGGAAGCCAAGCAATCGATAAAGAAAATTGCAGCCGCAGCAAAAGCAGCGGCAGACAAGCTGGAAGAAGGCCCGAAGGCGAATCTCACAACGGCCGCAGAGACTTTTGAAGCGCAATCATCGTCCAACAAAATTGACGTTGAGTTAGCGCAGGAGCTATCCGCCGCCATCAAAAATTTTCGGAAGGCACTGGCAGGCGCAGATGCAGAACTAACGCCCAAGCAAGATGAAATTCTTGACGCATTGGACTCGTCATGCGACTCGCGCATCAACGATGAAAATGAAGATGTGGCCGGCAAGAAGTGGATCTCATCCAATCTCCCCGTCTTCGTATTGATCGATGAGTATCCCGAGCTACCCGGTAAGCAGAACATTGCTCAATACCTATATCGGAAGCAGCACGGCCAGCTTACTGATGAAGATCGATGTTTTGAGAAGCTCTGCAAAGTTGCCGATCTTGATCCAGCCAAGTTGCAACAACTGCTAAGCAAGGCGGATGCCGAAACACGAAACCAGCTCGTCAATCGTGCAGGCGCGCTTGTCACGAAAGAAATTCGACGACTGTGGAAGGATCGCGCACTCAAAGTTCGATTCAACATTGATGGCGACTATTTCGAGACGTTGGTGTCCGACCCAAATGCAGTCTACGATGTGGAGGTAAACCTCGAAGATCGAAGCCGCGGCTTCCAATGGTTCTTCGCTTTTTACATAGTATTTGCAGCAGATACCCAGGGTGGTTCCGCCGAAGACGCAATCCTGCTTCTTGACGAGCCCGGCCTGTATCTGCACGCACGCTCTCAGGGAGACTTGCTTAAGCATTTTAGAGAAGATTTCAGTAACCAGATCATCTATTCGACCCACTCGCCTTTCATGGTGCCGACGAATAATCTTGATTCTGTACGAACCGTAAACATCACTGAAAATAGCGGTACGACCGTATCCAACGATCCATCCGGTGACGCGCGGACTCTATTTCCGCTTCAAGCGGCACTTGGTTACGACCTCGCCCAAAGTCTTTTCGTTGGACCGAACAACTTGGTGGTCGAAGGAGTCACCGACTACTGGTATCTAAACGCCGTAAGCAGCCACTTCGCCGACAGCGAGCTTCCGGCACTCAATTCCGAAATTGTGATGACACCAGCTGGAGGAGCGCAAAAGGTCTCCTACATGGTCGCCCTACTGACCTCCGAAGAATTGAATGTTTTGGTGCTGCTCGATTCTGAGAAGGAAGCCAAAACCACGAGAGATGAGCTAGTAAAGCACAAACTTATCGCAGAGCAGAATGTACTATTCGTCGGTGAATCTTTTCAGACAGCACCTGCCGAGGCAGACATTGAGGACATGCTCGCTCCAGGGGTGTTTGAGCAGCTTGTTAAGGAGTCATATCACGCGGAGCTGAAAGGAAAGAATCTCGTTCTAAATGCTAGCATCCCACGCATCGTGAAGCGATTTGAAGTCGCATTCGCAGATCTTGGCATCTCGTTCCACAAGACTCGTCCGGCCCGTTTGTTTTTGAAGAAAATGGCTACTGAGCCGGATAGGGTTCTGCCCGAGGAGAGCTCCGACCGATTCGCAAAACTGTTCAAACTGGTCAACGAGAGACTCAGCAAATCTAGTGCAAGGGGCAGCAAGCCCTTTAATGCTTAATAACGAAGAGAACTCCTCCGAGCAATCCTCAAGCCATTATCCATTAAGTAGTTCAAGAAACGGAAAAACCCTATAGCCACTAGAATCTCTCCACAATTTCCTGATGATATGGCGGAGAGAGTGGGATTCGAACCCACGGAAGGTTTGACCCTTCGCCGGTTTTCAAGACCGGTGCCTTAAACCGCTCGGCCATCTCTCCGTTTGCGAACGCCGCGGTGCTGCGGAAGAACGTCGCAGCCGCTTGAAGCACAACGCCGCGGAAGCGCGACGCTGCAGTGCCTGCCCCGCCTGAAGCGATCGGTGCCTCTGACGACACCCAGTGCACCCGAACCCAGGATCACCGGCACGGGCGCGCATTTTCGCACGCCCGCGGCGGTTTTGCTCGACCGACGTGCTCGGCCGACTTCGCTCAGCCCGCCTCGACCGCCATCGCGCCCAGGGTCGAGTGCCGGGCTTTGGTGCGTTCGGGGCAGTCGCCGCCGCAGTCCAGGCGCGAGGCTTCGATCTGGCGCGGCAGGTGTTCGGCGAGGAAGTCGATGAACACGCGTACCGCCGGCAGCAGGCCGCGACGCGAGGCGAACACGGCGTGGCAGATGCCCTGCGGCAGCGACCATTCCGGCAGCACCACTTCCAGTTCGCCGTTGCGCACGGCTTCGGCGCAGACGGTCTCCGGCAGCAGGGTGATGCCGAAGCCGTCCTTGACCATGGACTGCAGCAGCGGGAAGTCGAAGCCGGCCACGCGCGGCTGCAGGTCGACGCGGCGTACTTCGCCGGCCGGGCCATGCAGTTCCCAACGCTGCCGCGCCTCGTCCTCGCTGATGCTGAGGGTGACGTGCGAGGTCAGTTCCTCGGGGTCCTTGGGGCGGCCGGCGCGGTCCAGGTACTTGGGGCTGGCCACCAGCAGTTCCTGCACCTGGCCGAAGCTGCGCATCACCAGGCTGCCGTCGTCGTCCAGGCGCGAGCGCACGCGCAAGGCGACGTCGTAGCCTTCGTTGATGATGTCGACGCGGCGGTTGCTGATGTTCAGTTGCAGCCGCACCTTGGGGTACTGGTCCAGGAACATCGGCAGCAGCTTGGGCAGCTGCATCTGCGCCAGCGACACCGGCACGCTGACCCGCACCAGCCCACGCGGCTCGGCGCTGAGCCGGTCGACCACTTCGCGCGCGGCCTGTGCCTCGGCCAGCATGGTCTGTGCGTGGCGGTGCACGCTCATGCCCAGGTCGGTGACGGCGAAGCGGCGCGTGGAGCGCTGCAGCAGGCGCACGCCCAGGTCGCTCTCCAGTTGGCTGATACGACGGCTCAGGCGCGACTTGGGAATGCCCAGGGCGCGCTCGGCGGCGGCGAACCCGCCGTGGTCGACCACCATGGCGAAGTAGTACAGATCGTTGAGGTCGTGCATGTTCTTTCGATATTTAGAACGATGGGGACAATCGGATCCGATTCATTCTACTCCTACAACGATTTGCGCTGCAGGGACGCCGGTCGCGCTCGCGCGGCGGCTCAGGCACGAAGGTAGAGGCGCGCAGGGTAACCCCGGCCGGGCTAGCGCGAAGTGACGGGGACGGGGGTTTGGCGCACGCGGAGCGCTGCTAGCGGCAGATGCCACACGGCATCCATCGGTGCACACAGGCACAGGCATGCCCTGCCCCCTGTCAGGTAAAGACATACGGACGCAAAGCGGAACGTGTTTGCATGACTGGCATGAGCCTGCGCGCCGTCACAAGCACAGCGCGTCGCCGCAATCACGGCGACGCCAGACCCGCCCGGGGCGAACGCCCCAGGCCTAGGCAATCAGCCGATCCGCTCGGCCCCACCCATGTACGGGCGCAGCGCGTCGGGCACGGTGATCGAGCCGTCGGCGTTCTGGTAGTTCTCCATCACCGCGATCATGGCGCGGCCGACCGCGGTGCCGGAGCCATTGAGCGTGTGCAGCAGCTCGGGCTTGCCGGTGGCCGGGTTGCGCCAGCGCGCCTGCATGCGCCGCGCCTGGAAATCGCCGCAGTTGGAGCAGGAGGAGATCTCGCGATAGGTCTGCTGCGACGGCAGCCAGACTTCCAGGTCGTAGGTCTTGCTGGCCGAGAAGCCCATGTCGCCGGTACACAGCAACATCTTGCGGTACGGCAGGCCGAGCGTCTCCAGCACCACTTCGGCGCAGCGGGTCATGCGCTCGTGTTCGGCGGCGCTGTCCTCCGGACGGCACACGCTGACCAGCTCCACCTTCTCGAACTGGTGCTGGCGGATCATGCCGCGGGTGTCGCGGCCGCCGCTGCCGGCCTCGGAGCGGAAGCACAGCGAGTGCGCGGTCATGCGCAGCGGCAGGCGCTCGGCCTCGACGATCTCGTCGCGCACCAGGTTGGTCAGCGAGATCTCCGAGGTGGAGATCAGGTAGCGCTTCTGTTCGCCCAGTGCGGTGGCGAACATGTCTTCCTCGAATTTCGGCAACTGGCCGGTGCCGTACAGGCTGTCGGCGTTGACGATCACCGGCACGTTGGTTTCCTGGTAGGCATGCGGGCCGGTGTGCAGGTCCAGCATGAACTGCGCCAGGGCGCGGTGCAGGCGCGCGATCGGCCCGCGCAGCACGGTGAAGCGCGCGCCCGACAGCTTGGCCGCCGACTCGCCGTCCAGCCAGCCATGGCGTGCACCGAGTTCGACATGGTCCTTGACCTCGAAATCGAAGCTGCGCGGGCTGCCCCAGCGCTGCAGTTCGACGTTGTCGGCCTCGTCCTTGCCGGCGGGCACGTCGGCCTGCGGCAGGTTGGGGATCTCCAGCGCCAGCGTCTCCAACTGCGCACGGATCTCGTCCAGGCGCTGCTCGGAGGCCTTGAGCTCGTCGCCAAAACCGGCCACTTCGGCCATCAGCGCGGCCACGTCCTCGCCCTTGGCCTTGGCCTGGCCGATCGCCTTGGAACGGCTGTTGCGCAGGCTCTGCAGTTCCTGGGTCCGCACCTGGATGCGCTTGCGGTCGGCCTCCAGGGCCTCCAGGACGGCCACGTCCAGCGCGTAGCCGCGGCTGGTGCGCAGGCGCTCGGCGAGGTCGGCGGGCTGTTGGCGAAGCAGGGCGGGATCGAGCATGAGCGCGGGGTGCCAGGGGAACGAACCCGGGATTATCGCCTGTCCGTCGCGGTTTTGCCGACCCGCTGCCGCCGCGGCGCGCGATTCACCGCGGCTATGCCAGAATCGAGCGGTTCCCTACGGTGAGTCCCATGTCCACGTCGCCCCCGTCCTCCAAGTCCGGCATCGTGCTGCATCTGCCGCGGCGCCTGCTCGCGATCGTCGGCATCGCCTTCGCCGTCGGCCTGCTGCTGTTCCTGGTGGTGTGGCTGGTCGGACGCAAGGACAACGAGTTCTACAAGCCGCAGCCTGCGCAACAGGTGCAGCAGGACACCGAACAGGTGAAGCCGCTGCCCGAACCGTTGCCCGCCGGCAGCGCCGCCAGCAGCATGCCGCAGGCCAAGCCCGCGCCCGCCGGCGACGCACCGAAGCTTGTGGAGACCGCGCCGTCGCCGCCGCCGACCACGGAAGCGCCGGCACCGGCCGCAGGCGGCGATGCCGCCGGCAACACGGCCACCGCGCTGGCCCCGGGCGACCGTCCGGTGCCGCTGGAAGGCCAGACCCCGCCGCCGCGCTATCCGCCTGCGGCGCTGCGTCGTGGCGATGCCGGCACCGTGGTGGTGCGGGTCGAGGTCGATGCCAGCGGTTCGCCCGCCGGCGTCGCCCTGCTCCGCCGCAGCGGCTCGCGCGACCTGGACCGCGCGGCGATGGAAACCGTGCGCCGCTGGAAGTTCCGCCCGGCGCAGCAGAACGGCCGCGCGGTGCCGTCCAGCATCGAGATCCCGTTCGACTTCAAGCCGGGGCCGTAACTGAATCGCCGCCCGGACGCGCGGGCGGCGTTCACATGGGGGTGACACCCCTGAGGCGAGTCCTGGGCGACACTGGACCCGTCCCACGGCACCGGAGTTGCCGCCATGCCCACCCCGTACAAGTCGACACAGCCGCTGGATGCCTGGAAGCGCCCGGCCCGCCCGTCGTCTGCGCGCCGGGAACCGCATGCACGCGCCGATCATGGGTCGCCCTGGGCCTGGATGATCGTGATTGCGCTGGCCCTGGCCGTCGCCGGTTGGTGGCTGGCAGTGGATCGCGACGACGACGGCCGCAGCGACCGGGCGACGCAGTCGACGCCTGCCAACGATCCGCCTCGCCCGCAGCCGACGCACTAATTCCTCGAATCCACGACACGATGCCTGCATCGGCCGCGTTCGCACGCGGCCGGTGCCATTAGCGCGCTTACGCAGTGCGCAATCCGAAACCGGTGCCGCGCGCCAGCGCGTCGAAGCCCGGGAACGACGTCGCCACGTTCGCCACATCTTTGATCCGCACCTCGCCCTGCATTCGCTGCCTGGCGAAGGCGATGCTGATGCGGTGGTCGGGTCGCGGCGGCTCCCGAGAATGTCCGCGCCCAGTTTGATGCGTGACGCCGCAGAGCGTTTATATCCAGCGGCGCATTGCCGTGGGTCCATCGCCACCGGTTGGCAGGATCTGCCCGAGTGGCAAGACAGATCGCCAGGCGTCCGCACGCCTGCCGTCAGGAGATGGCGTGCCGCCGCGGCTATTGGGCGACCTTGGCGACCGCAGCGGCGATCCGATCGAGCATCGCGTCGTCGGTACGCGCGACGTTGAGGCGCACGTGCCGATCGGCGCCATCGCTCGAGAACACGCTTTCGGTGGCAAGCATCATGCCGTCCGCGCGCAGCACGTCCGCAACTGCCCTAGCATCGACGTCTTCGCCGAACGACGTCCACAGGTACATGCCCGCTTCGGTGTCGCGCGCCTGCCAGCCGCGGGCCCGGACCTTCGCCAGCAGCGCCCTGCCGCTGGCGGCCAGCTTCTTGCGCAGCTTCTCGCAGTGCGGCTCGTAGCCACCCTCGGTGAGCACGTGGTGCACGAGTTGGTCGGTGAGCAGCGAGGCGTGGATGGCGCCGACCGATCGCATCAGCAGCAGGCGCTCCATGCGCTGGCTGTTGGCCGCCAGGAATCCCGACCGCAGGCCGGGCGCCAGGGTCTTGGAGAAGCTGCCGACGTGGATGACGCGCTCGAAGTGATCGAGCGCCGCCAGGCGCGTGACCGCGCCCTGCCGAGCGCGCGGGAGCAGGTCGCCGCAGGCGTCGTCGTCCACGATCCACAGGTCGTGCTGCTCGGCGAGCCGGAGCAATCGATGCGCATTGCGCGGAGACATGCTGGTGCAGGTTGGGTTCTGCAACACCGAGCTGCAGAACAATGCCTTGGGCCGGTACTGCTCGCATAGCTGCGCGAGCTGCTCCAGATCGGGGCCGTCCTCGAGGCGGCGCACGCGCAGGATCCAGAGGCCATTGGCCAAGAGCCGCTGGGTGTGGATGAAGGGCCCAGGCTCCTCCACCACCACATACTGGCCCTGGTAGAGGAACGACCAGACGATCAGGTCCAGGGCGTCGGCAGCACCGGCCGTGGTCACGATCTGCTCGGCGGCGACGCCGATCCCGGCCGTGCGCAATCTGGCGCTCAGCGCCTCCCGCAAGGTCAGCCAGCCCCGAACGTCGGCATAGTCGAACAGGCTCCTGCGCGGCCGGGCCGCCACGGCCCGCAGCGCCTCCGACAGCACATCGGCCCCGCCCCATTCGGCGGGCAGCGTGCCGAGCGCCGAGCCGTCATGCGGCCCGTCCGCCTGCAGCAGATGGCCCCAGGCGACCCGAGCAGAGGGGCCGTTCCATCGCTGCTGCGATGCCGATGCCCCCGCCTGACGGGCACCGGGCGACACATAGAAACCCGATCCGCGGCGCGCTTCCAGATAGCCCGCCGCCGTGAGCTTGTCGTAGGCACGCAGCACGGTCTCGTTGCTGATGGCCATGCTGGCGGCCATCGCCCGGACCGACGGCAGGCGCTCGCCGATCTCCAGCGACTGCTGCTCGATCCGGGTCCTGACGTCGTCGAAGATCCGGTCGATGAGAGCCCCGCTGGCGCGGGCAGCTGGCGGGGCTGCCTTCCGCGTGCGCTTGGCGCCGGTCTTCGAGGGAGGAGAGGCTGGCATGGGCGGGGAGCAATGGGGGAAGGCGAACAGCCCAGGATGATAGACCGTCGGCAGCACCGGCTGGCGCATGCGACAAATTGATGCGGCCAATTGCGCGGCGCCGTGTTGCGCCGCAGCGGTGCGCGGACCACACCACCCTGGGGCGCAACACTGCCGTCGCCTGCACTTCCAAGCCTCTACCGCGCCCCAGCGAGGTGCACTGCGGCGCAGGCGGCCGGGCTTCTACATCCCACCCCCTACACGCGTGTGACATGCCGTGAATTTCAACTGTACCAAACACTTTTGACGTGGCATGCTCGGCCCGAAGCACTTTCCGGCAAGCCACACGCGGCAGGGGATCGCCCGAGGTAGATCGCATGAAAAGTGTATGGAACACCCCAGTTGCATCCATGGATCACGAATTGCGTCCGTCGGTCGCGATTCCGCACGCCACGCCATCGCAGAGGATTCCGCCGTGTTTCCCATCAAGTCCCTGACGCTTCGCCCGGTACCGTCCCGTTCGACCACGCTCTATGCGGCCCTTGTGCTCGCGCTGTCGGGCGTCGCGCACGCCCAGCCGCAGCACAGCGCCGGCGCGGCCAGGCAGGCCGCGCCGGAAAACCTGAACTTTTCCATCCCGGCCGGCCCGCTGTCCGTCACCCTGCAGGCGATCGAGCGGGTCAGCGGAACGCGCATCCAGTTCCAGGCGTCGGACGTGAAGGACATCCTCGCCCCGGCCATCGCCGCCCAGACGTCCGCGCAAGGGGCCGTGCAGGCGGCGGTCTCGGGCAGTGGCCTGACCATGGCATCGGCGCCCGACGGCTCGATCCGGGTCTTCGTGCAGCAACTGGACTCGGTCGTGGTCACCGCCAAGCGCGACGAAGCCGAAACCGGCTTCCGCGCCTCCAGTTCTCCCACGGCGACGCGCGGCAATGCCGATCTGCGCGACGTGCCGCAGTCGGTCACGGTGCTGACGGCCAAGGTGTTCGAGACCCAGCAGACGGCCACGGTGGAAGACGCGCTGCGCAACGTGGCCGGCGTGGTCGTGCGCCCCGGCGCGCAGGGTACCAGCGGGTTCAACATCCGCGGCTTCGGCACGGCCAGCAGCACACTGTCCAATGGCTTGAGCGATCCCAACTCCGTCAAGACCAACATCGCCGGCGTGGAACGCGTCGAGGTGCTGAAAGGGCCGCAGGCCCTGCTCGCCGGCGCCAACGCGCTGGGCGGCACCCTGAACATCGTGACCAAGAAGCCGACGACCGACCCCATCCGCGACGTGACGCTCAGCTACGGCAGCCATGCCGAACGCACCGGCACCGTCGACCTGGCCGGCGCCCTGAACGACAGCAAGGAACTCAGCTATCGGCTGATCGTCTCGGGCACGCGCGCCGGCAGCAGCGCCGGAGGCTACGACGGACGCACGCAGAACTACGGATTGGGTGAGATCCGCTGGAAGAATGCGGACACCGATTTCATCGCCGGCATCTCGGCCGACCTGTCCCACGTTCCACCGGACCGGTACACCGTGGCCATCCGCGGCTTCATCGAGTCCCCGGCCCCCACCCGGCCCGGCAACCGCGCCGATGGCGGAGATACCGATACGCACTCGGCGTTCTACACCCTGGAGCATTCCTTCAGCGACGCGCTGCAGTTCACCAGCCGCATGCAGCGCACGCGCAACGACCTGGATCTGGCGATATGGACGGCGCAGTACCCGGTCGACACGGCCACCCTGCTGCTGAACTACAGCGGCACCGTGGCCCGAACGACACAGACGACCACCAGCGGCGACCATTACCTGAGCTACACGTTCAATATCGGGCCACTGGAGCAACGTCTGGTGGCAGGCGCCAACCACATCGACTACGACTTCGATACGACGCAGTACTCGAGCGTGCGGATCAACAACCGATTCGATGCGCCCACGCAGTACCTGTTCCCCAAGCTCGAACGCAGCGATGGCAGCCGCTCCTTCGGCAGCGCCCAAGCGCAATCCCAACGCGGCCTGTACCTGCAGGACACGCTGAAATGGGACAAGTGGACCCTGGTGGCAAGCCTGCGTCATTCGAGCATCGACATCGGCCAGGGAACGACCATCGTGTATCCGGCGCCGCCGGCGCCCGGCGCCGTGCTCTCTTCGAGGGCGCGTTCGCTCAGCAAGAACACCGTCAATACCGGGCTGATCTACAACCTGAGCTCGAACACGTCCGTCTACGCCAGCTACGCCGAAGGCTTTTCGCCGCTGTTTTCGGATCTGGTGGTCTGCGGCACCGATTCGACGTCGACCCCGCCCACCCAGTCGAAAAGCAAGGAACTTGGCATCAAGAGCAACAACGCGGACAACACCTTTTCCTGGACGGCCGCCGTCTTCCAGATCGACCAGCTCAACCTGCTGCAGCGCAACCGCCCGCGCAACTGCAACGACCTGATCGACGGCCAACGCTCCCGCGGTGCGGAACTGGAAGCCTCGGGCACACTCATGCCCGGGCTCAATCTCATCTTCAACTACTCCTATGTGAAGCTGGAGAGCCTATTCGATCCGACCCTGCGACCGGGCGGGCAGCCGCGCACCCAGGTGAGCCTGTGGAGCACCTACGACTTCCAGTCCGAACGCCTGCGCGACCTGAGCCTGGCCTTCGGCATCAGCGGCTGGAGCGATTCCATCCTGGGAGTCCGGGAAACCGACCCGCGTTCACCGGGCGGCGCCCGCCTCGATGCCGGCATCGCCTATACCCGGCCGACGTGGTCGCTGCGGCTCGGTGCGAAGAACCTGGCGAACCGCACGCTGTACGGCTACTCCACCAGCAGCGGGTACGTGCCCATCTCCGACAAGCGCACCTTCACGCTGACGTACGAACGCAAGCTCTGACGATCCAACCGCCTGGCGCGCGGCAACGCCGTGCGCCGGGCACTCCACGGCTTGTCTCTGCGCCCCTCCCAGGTTGCCAACTGCCATGAACGCCCCCTATCACCGCCCCCGTCTGCGCGACCTGATCCTGCCCTATTGGACATCGAGGGAAAGCTGGCGCGGCTGGATCCTGCTCGCGATCAGATTGACGCTGATGTTCACCAGCATCTACCTGGCGGTCTGGAGCAACCAGCTGCAGGGCCAGGTGGTGGATGCGCTGGTGAAGCGGCAGTGGCACGACATCTGGCACAGCCTTGGCCTGTCCTGGGTCGCCGGCATGCTCGCCATGCTGGTGTCGATGGTGCTGGCGTTCGTGATCACGCAACTGCAGCAGTACGAATGGCGCACCGCCATGACGCGCTGGCTGCTGCGTGCTTGGACCCGTCGACGGACGTACTACGCCATCGAGCGCGACGGACGCCTGGACAACGCGGACCAGCGCATCTCGCAGGACGTGGCGCGCTTCATCGAACTGACGCTGCAGCTGTTCCTGGATCCGATCCATGTGCTGGTGTCGGCCATCTCCTTCACCGTCGTCCTGTGGAACCTGTCCGGCACGCTGCACTTCACGCTGTGGGGCATCGATTTTGCGATTCCGGGGTACATGGTCTATCTGGTGTATGCATACTCGGCCGGCATGCTGCTGGTGTCGCACCTCACCGGGCGGCCGCTGATCCATCTGTTCAATCTCCGCCAGACCGTCGAGGCCAACTTCCGCTACCGCGGCATGCAGTTGCGCGAGAACGCGGAGCAGATCGCCTTCTACGACGGCGGCGCGCAGGAGCACAAGCGCCTGGACGACGCATTCGAACAGGTGCGCGCCAACTGGCGGGACATCATCGCGCGCAACGCCAAACTGATGCTGGCGCGCGAAACCTACAGCAACACCTTCTCCTCCCATCTCCTGCCGACGGCGGCGGCGATGCCGCGCTACCTTTCCGGCGCCATCACAATGGGCGACGTGACGCGCGTGGGCGGCGCTTTCAGCGCCGTCAGCAGCAGCCTCGCCTTCTTCAGCCAGGCCTACGTCACCTTCACCGAGTGGTGGGCACTCGGCAACCGACTGCGCGACCTGCTGGGGGCGCTGCAGGATGTCCACGCACAGCCTACTGGCATCCACGTCTCGCAGACGCCCGAGCCTGCCATCGCCACGCATGGCCTGGCCCTGCGACGACCCGATGGCGCGCCGCTGGCCACCATTCCCGCGCTGCAGATGCGCCGTGGCGAGCGCTGGCTGCTGCGCGGCGCCTCCGGTGCCGGCAAGAGCACGCTGCTGCGCGCCGTGGCCGGCATCTGGCCCTATGGCGAGGGCGAGATCGGCAAACCCCGGGACGGCCGGCTGATGTTCCTGCCCCAACGCAGCTACATTCCGCAGGGCACGCTGAAGGCGGCGCTGTGCTATCCCGGGCAACCCGAGGACTTCGACGACGAGCGCGTGCAGCGCGTGCTGGATGAGGTCCGTTTGTCGACGCTGGCCGGACGGCTGCACGACAGCGACCGCTGGCAGCAGAAGCTCTCCGGCGGCGAGCAGCAACGGCTGGCGATCGGCCGCGCTCTGCTGCACCGCCCCGACTACCTGTTCCTCGACGAGGCGACCAGCGCGCTCGACCCGGACACCGAGCGGGCGCTCTACCAGGCCCTGGTGCATGCGCTACCGGGCAGCACCCTCATCAGCGTGGCGCATCGCGAATCGCTGACCGCCTACCACGACCACGTGCTGGACCTCGCCCCGCCCCACAACGATGGCAGCAACGGCAGCGAACGCCCCCTGGCCCCTGCCTGACGCCTCCCGCCGCTCCGCTTTCCCTCCACTTCCGGAATCCGACATGACCGCCTCCGTTATTGCCCTCACCGACGCGACCTTCGACGAACACGTCCTCCACGCGCAGGGGCCCGTCCTCGTCGACTGCTGGGCCGAATGGTGCGCCCCCTGCAAGCAGTTGCTGCCGATCATCGACGACATCGCCGAGGAGTACGCCGGCGAGGCCCGCATCTGCAAGATCAACGCAGACGAGAACAAAGCGTTCTCGCAACAGTTCGGCGTGCGCGGCCTGCCCACCCTGATCCTGTTCGTGGACGGCAAGGAAAAGGCACGGATCACTGGCCTGGTGTCCAAGACCCGGATCGCCCAGATGATCGACGACTGCCTGGAGGCCTGAGATGGGCATGCACGCATACCATGGCAACCCACAGCTGCGACAGCAGGCGATCGATCGACTGTATGGCCTCGAACACGCGGGCCGGTGGGAGCATCGGCCCCTTTACTGGAACGGCGAGGTCGGCAGCTTCGTCGGCAGTCTGTTGCAGGGCGAGGATCTGGACCGCTGGGAGGCGGACGTCGGTCTGCCGAAATGGCTCGCCCTGGCGATCGATTCAATGGTCGCCGCCAACCCGATCCTCGGCGTGGCCTGGGCCATCCACCTGCTGCAGGGCATCCCGCCCGGCATGCCGATGGACACGGTGGGCAGCCGCAGCCTGCTGGAACTGTTGAAGGGCGAGACCCACGGGCTTCATCACGTGGAGGCTGCCGCTGGCCTGGCCGAGGCGCTGGAAGGCGTCGCCGCGCTGCATGCGGCACGCCTGGCCGGCCAGGACGTCGACAGCGCCAGCTGGCGCAAAGCCCGACGCGCGGCCGTCGAGCAGACCAACGCCCAGGAGCCCGGATCAGTTGCTGCGGCCGTGGGTTCGTGCATCGAAGCCGCCGCGTGGGACCCGATGCAGTCCCGCAGCGCCGTGTCCGACACGTTGCGCGGCTGGATGAACGCACGCATCGCGGCGGACATGGCCGCCTATCCCTGGGGCAAGACGGACGATGACGAAATGCGGGGCCTTCTGTCGGCCATCCGCGATGAGGCGCAGGCGGGCCGCCCACCCGGTGACGCCGGATTCATCAACGTCTTCGACCTGCTGGAAGAAAAGCATCCAGACCAAGCCAAGCGGCTGCGGACCTACAACAGATATCACAGGAGCCAGTACGCCACGCAATGGCGCCAGGCAGCGCTGCTGCTGCAGAACGTCGTGCATGCGGCCGATGGTTCGGCGCCGGCCGTGCTCATCCCGCGCAAGCACCTGTTCGCCAACCCTGCCCGGGCCGCCATGAGCATCAGCCCGGACGGTCAGTGGCTGGCCTGGCTGGCCGACGGCGATGGCGTGATGAACATCTGGGCTGCGCCCAGCAGCAACCCGCAGGAGGCACGGCAGATCACCCGCGACGCGCGGCGCGGCATCCAGGCCTTCGACTGGACTTATGTCCCCGGCATGCTGCTGTTCTCGCAGGACCGCGACGGCGACGAGAACTTCCAACTGTTCGGTGCCGACCTCGCCGACGGCACCTTGCGCGCCCTCACGCCCGCCGCGCCGGGCGTACGCACGGGTGTGCACAGCATCAGCCGGCAGCGGCGCGACGAGATCGCGCTGATCTCGAACGCGCGCGACGCGCGTTTCTTCGATGTGCAGTTGCTGCATCTGCGCACCGGCGCCCTGCAGTGCCTGGAAGAAAACCCTGGCTTCGCCGGCTTCGTGCTGGATGGGCGCTACGAGCGCAAGCTGGCCGTGCGCAACACCCGCGATGGCGGCAGCGAGTGGCTCCGGCGCGATGCCGCCGGACGCTGGCAGCCGTGGCAGGCGTTCTCCGCGGAAGACGCGCGCAGTTCGGCCCCCTCCCACTTCGACGAACAGGGCCGCACGCTGTATGCCTACGACAGCCGCGGCCGCGACACCGCCGCGCTGGTGGCGATCGATTGGGACAGCGGCGCCATCAGCGTACTGGCCGAGGACCCGCGCGCAGACATCGGCGGCATGCTCACCGACGCCGCCAGCCGCCGTCCCCTGGCTTACGGGGTCACCTACGAGCGCTTCAAGCTGCACCTGCTGGACGACGCCATCTGGCGCGACATCGAGACCCTCGACGCCGCGGCCGGCGACGGCGAATGGCGCATGACCGCACGTACCGAAGACGACCAGCGCTGGATCGTCGCCCTGTCGTCGGACACGCGACCTTCGTCGTCCTGGCTGTACGACCGCCAGGCGCGCACGCTGCAGCACCTGATGGACCTGCGGCCGCGGCTGACCTGGGCGCCGCTCGCACGGATGCAGCCGGTGGTCATCCCCGCGCGCGATGGGCTCCCGCTGGTGTCCTACCTCACCGTGCCCGTGGAGGCCGATGCGGGCGATCTCCGTACCGCCGCGCCGCTGCCGCTGGTGCTGCTGGTGCACGGCGGCCCCTGGTCGCGCGACAGCTTCGGCTTCAATCCCATGCACCAGTGGCTGGCCAACCGCGGCTACGCGGTGCTCAGTGTCAACTTCCGCGGCTCGACCGGTTTCGGCAAGCGCTTCGTCAACGCGGGCGACGGCGAGTGGGGCCGCAAGATGGACGAAGACCTGGACGACGCCGTGGCCTGGGCGCTGGAGCGCGGGATCGCCGATCCGCAGCGCCTGGCCATCTTCGGCGGCAGCTACGGCGGCTACGCCGTGCTGTCGGCGCTCACGCGCTATCCCACGCGCTACGCCTGCGGCATCGACGTGGTGGGGCCTTCCAACCTGGAGACGCTGCTCGCCTCCATCCCCGCCTACTGGGAAGCGGACCGCGTGCGCCAGCACCGCGCGCTGGGCGACCCCGGCACCGACGCAGGCCGTGCGCAATTGCGCGAGCGCTCGCCGCTGCACCACGCCGCGCAGATCCGCACGCCGCTGCTGATCGCCCAGGGCGCCAACGATCCGCGCGTGAAGCAGGCGGAATCCGAACAGATGGTGGCCGCGCTGCAGCAAAGCGGCATCGCGGTGAACTACGCGCTCTACACGGACGAGGGCCACGGCTTCGTGCGGGAGGCCAACCGCATGTCGTTCAACGCGCTGTGCGAGGACTTCCTGAGCCACCACCTGGGGGGCCGTGCAGAAGCGTGGTCCGAAACGGACTATCCGGGCCATTCGCTGCAACTGACGCGGCATTCCGCACGCAAGGTCGCATGATGGATGCCGGCGCCGCCGCTCCACTGCGCGCTGCGTAGCCGGGTGGCGGCCGAGCCCGCAAGCGAGCGTCTCGGCAACATCCCGCGCCCCGCGACGCCTGCCAAGGTGTGCCGCCCGCTCGAGGCGGCACCTTCGCCCGAGGCGCTGCGTATGACGCGATCGATGCACGCACCGCGGCCTGCGCTCGGCAGGCCGCAGTCATGCCTCAGCCGGCAGCGCGCAACCCGAAGCCGGCACCGCGCGCCAGCGTGTCGAAGCCCGGGAACGACGTCGCCACGTTCGCCACGTCCTCGATCCGCACCTCGCCCTGCGCCAGCTGCCCGGCGATGGCGAAAGCCATGGCGATGCGATGGTCGCCGTGGCTCTCGATGGTTCCCGCACCCAGCGTGCCGCCGTGGATGGTGGCGCCGTCCGGGGTCTCGTCGACGACGATGCCGAGGCTGCGCAGCCCGGTCGCCATCGCCGCCAGGCGGTCCGATTCCTTGACCCGCAGCTCCGCCGCGCCGCTAACCACGGTCTGGCCTTCGGCGGCGGCCGCAGCCACGAACAACGCCGGGAACTCGTCGATCATGTCCGGCACCACGCTCTCCGGAATCGTCGCACCACGCAGCGGCGCGTAGCGCACGCGCAGGTCGGCGACCGGCTCGCCGCCGTGCTCGCTGTGGTTGTGCTCGACGATGTCCGCACCCATCAGCCGCAGCGCGGCGAGCAGGCCGGTGCGGCGCGGATTGAGCCCGACCGCCTTCAGGGTGATGTCCGAGCCGGGAATGATGCTGGCGGCGACGATGAAGAACGCCGCCGAGGAGAAGTCCGCCGGCACCGCGATGTCGGTGGCGCGCAGGCGCTGGCCGCCGCGCAGGCGCGCCTGGCCGGGCGCGAATTCGATATCCACGCCGAACGCGGACAACATGCGCTCGGTGTAGTCGCGGGTGGGATGCGGCTCCTGCACCGAAGTGACGCCCTCGGCATACAGCCCGGCCAGCAGCACCGCCGACTTGACCTGGGCGCTGGCCACCGGCGAGACGAACTCGATGCCGCGCAGCGTCTGCCCGCCGTGGATGCGCAGGGGCGGCACGCCATTGGCCTCGGTGTCGATACGCGCGCCCATCAGCGCCAGCGGCTCGGTCACCCGCCGCATCGGCCGCTTGGACAGCGACGCATCGCCGACCAGCACGCTATCGAACGGCTGCGCCGCGAGCAGCCCGGCGAGCAGGCGCATGCCGGTGCCGGCGTTGCCGCAATCCAGCTCGCCTTGCGGCGCCTGCAGCCCATCCACGCCCACCCCATGCACGACGCGCTGCGACGGCGACGGCGTCTCGATCCGCACCCCGAGCCGCGCGAAGATCGCCGCGGTCGACCGCGTGTCCTCGCCCTCGAGAAACCCCTCGATCCGCGACGTGCCATCGGCCAACGCCGCGAACATCACCGCCCGGTGCGACACCGACTTGTCCCCCGGCACCGTCAGCGTGCCCTGCAGCGCAGTGCCGCGCGTTGCGATCCAGCCTTGCTCGTTGCTCATCATCGTTCCTGAAAGTCCAACCACCCGAAGATCCACCACCGCCCGAGGTCACCGCCGCCACTACCGAGCGCTTGCGCTACCACGACGACGCCTACACCCAGTCAACCAGAGCCACCGCTGTCGCTGCTGTTCTTGCTGCTGTTCTTGCTGCTGTTCTTGCTGCTGTTGCCGTTGCTGTTGCCGTTGCCTTTGCTGTTGTTCTTGCTGTTGCTGTTGTTCTTGCTGTTGCCGTTGTTCTTGCTGTTGCCGTTGTTCTTGCTGTCGCTGTTGCTCTCAATCCCCCGTGAGGGCTGGCGGGCACGGCGGGTAAAACCCCGTTAGGGGCGACGCGCAGGATGCGCGTCGTTTTCGGCAGGCACATGAATGTGCCTTCCGAAAATTCCCGTCGTGACCGCGGACCCCGCGCGCAGCGCGGGGCATCCCGCCCGGGGTGTGCTTTCTTTTGGTTACTTTTCTTTGCACAAGCAAAGAAAAGTGACTCGCGCAAAGCGCGAAAGCTTTTGCTGTTGCTGTTGCCGTTGAAGTTGTTGCTGTTGCCATTGAAGAAGCGATTTCACCCGAAGAACGCCTAGTCGCGGCTGAAGCCGCTCCTACACGTACACCTCTCTGTGTGATCAAAGCGCCCAGCCGCGGTCAGAGTCCAAGCAACCGCGCAACCACCTCAAGGCACCGCCACCGGATACGACCCCAACACCTTGATCTGCGCCGAATGCGCCTTCAACTCCGCCAACGCCAACTTCATCGCCTCATCCTCCACATGCCCGGCCAGATCGATGAAGAACCCGTATTCCCACTTCGCCTGATGCGATGGCCGCGACTCGATCCGATTCATGCTGATCCCATGCCGCGCGAACGGACTGAGCACATCGAACAGCGCACCCGGCTTGTCGTGGATGAACACCAGCACCGACGTGCGATCGTGCCCGGACGGCGGAAAGATCTGCCGCCCGATCACCAGGAAGCGCGTGGTGTTGTCCGCGTCGTCCTCGATCGACTTCATGATGACCTTCTTCAGCGCATATACGTGCGCCGCACTCTCCCCGCCGATCGCCGCCGCATCGTCGGCATTGCGAGCACGGCGCGCGCCCTCGGCGTTACTGGAGACCGGAATCTTCTCCACCTTGGGCAGGTTCGCGCGCAGCCAGCCGGCGGTCTGCGCGAACGACTGCGGATGCGCGTAGATCCGCTCGATCGCGTCCAGCCGCCCGCCGCGCGAGAGCAGGAACTGGTGCACGCGCAGCTCGGTCTCGCCGCAGATCTTCAGGTTGGAGGTCAGGAACATGTCCAGGGTGACCTGGATCGTGCCCTGCCCGGAGTTCTCCACCGGCACCACGCCGAAGTCGGCGTTGCCGCTTTCCACTTCCTGGAACACTTCCTCGATGGTCGCCATCGGCAGGCCCACCGCCGAGCGGCCGAAGTGCTTGAGCACCGCCTGCTGGCTGAAAGTGCCTTCCGGCCCCAGGTAGCCGATCTTGAGCGGCTCCTGCTGCGCCAGGCAGGCGGACATGATCTCGCGGAACACGTGCACCAGCACTTCGTCGCTGAGCGGGCCCTGGTTGCGGTCCACCACCATGCGCAGCACCTGCGCCTCGCGCTCGGGCCGGTAGTAGTCCACCGCCGCAGCAAGCTTGCCCTTGGCCTTGCCGACCTGATGCGCGAACTGCGCGCGCTCGGCGATCAACGCCTGGATGGTACGGTCGATCTCGTCGATCTTGGCGCGCACGTCGGCCAGCGCCGGCGTGGCGGCGGGCTTGGCCGGCTTGGACGATTTAGGGTCGGCGGCGGGAGATTTCTTCGGCTTTGCGGCCATGGATCGGGTTCCTCGGGGTTTCGGAGGCGCGCCCGCGCACTCCGGTCGCGGCTAAAGCCGCTCCTACGACAACAGGGGCGACTCAGCCGTGGCGCTGCTGGAAGTCGCGCATGAACGCCACCAGCGCCTGCGCGCCGGCCAGGGGCATGGCGTTGTACAGCGACGCACGAATGCCGCCGACCGCCTTGTGGCCCTTCAGCGCCAGCAGGCCGGCCGCCTTGGATTCGGCAACGAAGCGCGTGGTCAGCGTCTCGTCCGGCAGGAAGAACGGGATGTTCATCCGCGAGCGCACCGCCGCCGCGACCTCGTTGCGGTAGAAGCCGCCGGAGGCGTCGATCGCTGCGTACACCAGCGCCGACTTGGCCTGGTTGCGCTCGGCGAACGCCTGCACCCCGCCCTCGGCCAGCATCCACTTGAACACCAGCCCGGCCAGGTACCAGTTCCAGGTCGGCGGGGTGTTGAGCATGGAGTCGCGCGCCACGTGCGAGCGGTAGTCGAAGATGTCCGCGCGCGGCTGGCCGGCGCGTTCGAGCAGGTCGCGGCGAATGATCACCACCGTGACGCCGACCGGGCCGAGGTTCTTCTGCGCACCGGCATAGATCAGCGCGTACCTGGACACGTCGATCGGCTCGGAGGCGATGCTGGAGCTGAAGTCGGCGAACAGCGGCACCGCGCCGACGTCGGGCGTGTCGCGGAACTCGACGCCGTGGATGGTCTCGTTGGCGGTGATGTGTACGTAGGCGGCATCGTCGCGCAACTGCCAGGCGGCACGCGGCGGGATGTCGCGGAAGCCGTCGGCCTCGCTGCTGGCGGCCACGTGCACGTCGACGTAGGGCCCGACCTGCTTGATCGCGGTCTTGCCCCAGTGCCCGGTCACCACGTAGTCCACGGTCTGCCCGGGCGCTGCGAAGTTCAACGCCAGCAGCGCCTGCTGGGTGGTGGCGCCACCGGCCAGGAACAGCACGGCGTAGTCGTCGGGAATGCCGATCAGCCGGCGCAGGTCGGCGTCGGCCTGCGCCGCCACCTCCATGAACTCGGCGCCGCGGTGGCTCAGCTCCACGATCGAGGCACCCACGCCGTTCCACTCCAACATCTCCGCCTGCGCCTGGCGCAGGACCGATTCCGGCAAGGCAGCGGGGCCGGCACTGAAATTGAACGCGCGCGTCATGGGGCACCTATCGGACAGGACCCCTAGTATGCCGCAGCGCAACAGCTTGCGGCCCTAGCAATTTAGGTTGCATTTGCATCCATTCGCCCGGCGCATGCGTAGTCTGTGTTGAAGTTCCAGTCACCCGCTCGCCCCTTCGCTCCAGGAGTCCGCCATGTCGTTGCGCGATGCCCTCACCGTCCCCAGCCGCGAGATCACCGACGAGGCGGTCTACCGCGACCGGCGGCGCCTGCTGCAGGCCCTGGCGTTGACCCCACTGTCCGGCCTGGTCGGCTGCGCCGATGCCGAGCCGCCGGCCCCGCCGAAGACCGTGGTGACACCGGAGCAGGCGCGCAGCGGGTTCCGCACCAACGAGGAGCTGACCCGCTACGAGGACGTGACCAGCTACAACAACTTCTACGAGTTCGGCACCGACAAGACCGATCCGTCGAAGGCGGCCAAGACCCTGCGCACTTCGCCGTGGTCGGTGAAGGTGTCCGGCGAATGCGAGAAGCCCGGCACGCTGTCCCTGGACGACCTGCTCAAGGGCCAAACGCCCGAGGAGCGCATCTACCGCCTGCGCTGCGTGGAAGGCTGGTCGATGGTGATCCCGTGGCTGGGCGTGCCGCTGGGCGAGGTACTGAAGCGCTTCGCGCCGACCTCCAATGCCAAGTACGTGGCCTTCACCACCCTGGCCGATCCGCAGCAGATGCCCGGCGTCCGCTACAGCTCGATCGACTGGCCGTACAAGGAGGGCCTGCGCATCGACGAGGCCATGCACCCGCTGACCCTGCTCGCCACCGGCCTGTACGGCAAGCCGCTGCCGCAGCAGAACGGCGCGCCGCTGCGGCTGGTGGTGCCATGGAAGTACGGCTTCAAGAGCATCAAGTCGATCGTCGAGATCCGCTTCGTCGAGCGCATGCCGGAGACCGCCTGGCACGAGCTGCAGCCGTCCGAGTACGGCTTCTTTTCCAACGTCAATCCGGCGGTGGACCACCCGCGCTGGAGCCAGAAGACCGAGCGCCGCATCGCCGGCAAGGCCAGCAAGCTGTTCGCCGAGCGCATCCCCACCCGCCCGTTCAACGGCTATGCCGACCAGGTGGCGTCGCTGTATGCGGGGATGGATCTGAAGAAATGGTACTGAGCGGGGATTGGGGATTCGGGAGTGGGGATTCGTGGAGCGGTCGCTGCGCGCGGCGGGTCTACGCATCCTCCCTGGCATCGTTGGCGCATGCTGGTTTGAGGGCGCATGGCTAAGACATCCGCTTCACTGATCGCCGCCAAGGCGGTGGTGCATGCACTGGCGCTGGCGCCGATGGCGTACCTGGGCTGGCAGTTCTGGCAGGTGTGGCAGAGCGGCAGCGATGCGCTCGGCGCCGATCCGGTGGCCGAGGTCGAGCACCGCACCGGGCTGTGGGCGCTGCGGTTGGTGCTGTTGACCCTGGCGATCACGCCGCTGCGGCAACTCACCGGGCAATCGGTGCTGCTGCGCTTCCGGCGCATGCTCGGGCTGTACGCGTTCTTCTACGCGACCGTGCATCTGGCGGCCTACCTGGGGCTGGACCTGCGCGGTTACTGGACGCAGATCTTCGAGGAGATCGTCAAACGCCCGTACATCACCGTCGGCTTCCTGGCCTGGCTGCTGTTGGTGCCGCTGGCCATCACCTCCACCCAGGGCTGGATGCGCCGGCTCAAGCGCAACTGGGGCAAGCTGCACAAGGCGATCTATACGATCGGCGTGCTCGCCGTGCTGCACTTCTGGTGGCTGGTGAAATCGGATATCCGCGAACCGCTGCTGTACGCGGCGATCCTGGCGGTGCTGCTGGGCTGGCGCGGCTGGCGGGCGCTCAGCGCGCGCCGAACCACAGCAGGCCGCTGAGCGCAGCGGCAAGGAGCAAGGCGCTGAGCAACAGCCACGGCCAGCGCCGCACGGTGGCCGGGCGCGGCGCCACCGCGGGGGTCAGCGCCAGCGCGGCCAAGGCCGGGTCGTCGCGCAGCGGCTCGGCGCCGACGACCTGCGGGACTTCCAGCACGAACCGGTGCTGGGCATCGAACACCACCTGATCGCCGGGCTGCAGCCAGCAGCTGCGCACGGCGATGCCGTTGACCTGGGTCTGCGCATCGCCGAAGCCGCGCAGCAGCACCCGCTCGCCGTGCCGTTCCAGGCGCGCATGTTGCTCGGCGCAGGCCGGATCGTCGATGCGGATGTCGCACTCGCGCAGGCGGCCGATGCTGCGCACCCGGTCCACGGTGAAACTGCGGCCATGGTGCGGACCGCCGACGCCGCGCAGCACCAGGCGCGGATCGTCGTGCTCGGCCTCGCTGACCTCGGGCAGGCGCTGCAGCGGCTCGCACTTGCCCTGCACCACCATCTCGACGCCATCGGCGTAGACCGCATCGCCGGGGCGCAGCAGGGCCATGCGCCGCACCGGGCGGCCGTTGACGTGGATGCCGCGGCTGCCGTTGGCGACCTGCAGCCACAGGCCGCGCCGGTCCAGACAGAACTGCGCCAGCAGCAACGCGCCCTGGGTGTCGTCGACCACGCTGACCTGGCCGGAGGCCAGCCGCACGATGCGATGCACGCCCGCGCGCAGGGGCCGGTCGGGATGTTGGCGGTTGCTGAAATGGACTTGCAGATCGTGCACGGCGGGCAGCCTAGCAGGTTGCCTGCGCGCGCAGAAGCGCGCGTGCTGGACAATGCACGGCGCATACGCACAATGCCTGATCGTTCACGCGAGCACCCGCCCGCACAGGAGCCAGCATGTCCAGCATCGACATCCGCCACGACCACAGCAAGACCCCCGCGCAGGCCCGCAAGGCCATCGAAACCGCCGCCAAGAAGCTGTCCGAGCGCTTCGACCTGGAATCGCACTGGGATGGCGACGCCCTGCTGTTCTCGCGCTCGGGCGTGGACGGACGCATCGAACTGCTGCCCAAGCAGGTGCACGTCACCGCCGAATTGGGCTTCCTGCTGTCGGCGATGAAGGGCACGGTGGAAAGCGAGATCCGCCGTGTGCTGTCGGAGAAGCTGGGCTGACCAGTGAATCGAGCCCCTCTCCCCTCGGGAGAGGAGTTGGGGTGAGGGTGCGGAGCGCGCAGCGCCTGCACCAATCTGGCGACACACGGCTGCGCCCGTACCCTCATCCGCCCCTGCGGGGCACCTTCTCCCGAGGGGAGAAGGAACAGCGCTAGCCCCTCTCCCACCGGGAGAGGGGTTGGGGTGAGAGTCCGGCGCCAAGCGCTGCTGGAATCAACTGCACGAGGCTGCGCCCGTATCCTCATCCGCCCCTGCGGGGCACCTTCTCCCGGAGGGGAGAAGGAACAGCATTAGCCCCTCTCCCACCGGGAGAGGGGTTGGGGTGAGGGTGCGACGCCACGCGTTGCTGGAATCAGCTGCACGAGGCTGCGCCCGTACCCTCATCCGCCCCTGCGGGGCACCTTCTCCCGAGGGGAGAAGGATCAGCGCTAGCCGCTCTCCCACCGGGAGAGGGGTTGGGGTGAGGGTCCGGCGCCAGGCGCCGCTGGAATCAGCTACGCGAGGCTGCCCCCGTACCCTCATCCGCCCCTGCGGGGCACCTTCCCCCGAAAAGGGGGCCATGGTCCCGAGGGGAGAAGGAACAGCGTTAGCCCCTCTCCCGCCGGGAGAGGGGTTGGGGTGAGGGTGCGGCGCCGACTCACTCCAACGCAAACGGATCCGGATCACCCGCAAACAACCGCTGCGATACGGCACGCTCGGTGGTCTCGATATCGCCAATGAACCCCTCGGCGTCGCCCAGGGTGGAGAACGCGTCGAAGCCGCGTTCCAGAAACCCCTGCAGTTCCGACAGCCCGGCCGCCTTGGCCGGGCCGCGGGCGAAGCGCAGCAGCATGCGCACCCCCGGCGTGTGCACCGCCTTGGCCAGGCCCAGGCCGACGCGGGCGATCAGGTCGATCTGGCGCTGGCGCAGCCGCGGCAGTCCGGTCTGCCGATAGGCCTCGGCATACAGCGCTTCGTCCAGGCGCTTGCGCCGCGGCGCCAGAGCCTGCAGCGCCTCGGCCATGCGCAGGTCCAGGGCGTGGGTCAGCGCACCCAGTTCGATGCCGTCGGCGACGGTGTCCAGCAACGACGCCGGCATCAGCCGCTGCATCATCGGCAACACCTTGACGATGTCGGCGTCGCGGCGGCTGAAGTCGCGGTCGCCATAGACGTCGGTGAGGAAGAACATTGCCGCCGGGCGCCGCTGCGGATCCTCCAGGAAATGCTCGAAGCTGCGTTCCAGCCGCTGCGATTGCCAGCGCCGCAGCTCCTGCAGCCAGCGCAACGCGTTGCGCGGTTCGCGCGCGGGGTCGTGCAGCGCCTGGTGCCATGCCAGGCGGCGGCCGAGTCGTTCCAGGACGGGAGTGCTGCGCGCCATGGGCGCCGATGATGGTCGCAGCCCGGCACGACCGCAAGCGTCACGGCGCTCGGCTACACTCGCGCCACTGCCTCCTGCGGACCGCGCATGCTTTCCCTCCACAGCGCCTCGCCCCGTCCCCATTCCAACGGCCGCATCGGCCTGGCCATCGCCGGCGGCGGCCCGATCGGCGGCATGTACGGCCTCGGTGCACTGCGCGCCCTCGACGAGGCATTGGACGGACTGGACCTGACCCGCCTGGATTGCTACGTGGGCGTCAGCTCCGGCGCGTTCCTCACCGCCGGCCTGGCCAACCGGGTCAGCAGCGCCGAGATCTGCCGGATCTTCGTCACCGGCAACAGCGACGATGCACGGTTCCGCCCGGAAGATTTCCTGCGGCCCAACGTCTACGAATACCTGCGCCGCGCCGCGACCCTGCCTGGGCTGGCCTACGGCTGGTGGCACGACCTGCTCACCGAGCCGCGCAAGACCCGCTGGTCGGACCTGATCACCCGTTTCGGCGGACTGGTGCCCAGCGGCCTGTTCGACAACGCCGGGGTCGAGCGTTTCCTGCAGGACGTGTTCAGCCGTCGCGGTCGCAGCAACGATTTCCGCGATCTGGACACCAACCTGTTCGTGGTCGCGGTGGATCTGGACAGCGGCCGCGCAGTGCGCTTCGGCGAGCCGGGCATGGACCACGTGCCGATCTCGCTGGCGATCCAGGCCAGTGCCGCGCTGCCGGGGCTGTACCCGCCGGTGCAGATCGACGGCCACCATTACGTGGACGGCGCGCTGCGCCGCACCATGCACGCCTCCACGCTGCTGGAGCGCGGCATCGACCTGATGATCGGGATCAACCCGCTGGTGCCCTACGACGCCACCCACGCGCCGCGCCGCAACGGCCACGTCGACCGCGCGCGGCTGCTCGCCGGCGGCCTGCCGGCGGTGCTGTCGCAGACCTTCCGCACCCTGCTGCAGTCGCGCATGCAGGTGGGGCTGGAGAAGTACGCGCGGCAGTACCCGCAGGTGGATCAACTGGTGTTCGAGCCCAACGCCGACAATGGCGAACTGTTCTTCACCAATCTCTTCAGTTACGCGGCGCGCCACCGCGTGTGCCAGCTCGCCTATCGCAACACCCTGTCCGACCTGCGCCGCAACGCGCAGACGCTGGAGCCGCTGCTGGCCGCGCACGGCATCGCGCTGCGCCACGATATCCTCAATGACCGCAAGCGCACCTTCCTCGATGGCGTGGACGTGCAGCCGCGGCGCATGACCGAGACCACCGCGCGGTTGCGGCGTGCGCTGGACGACGTCGACCAGGTCATCGCCAACCGGCGCGCCAAGCGCCGCACCCGCCGTTCGCCCGAGGCATAACCCATGCCGCGTCGGCCGACGTCGCCATCCCGCCGCGCGCACCGCATGCGCACGCTGGTGTGATTACTCTAGTCAACCTCCCGAGTCTCGACCTCCGCCACTCACCCGCCGAAGGAACCGCACCGCCATGGCCACCTTGAAGAAATCCGCCCGCAAGAAGCGCAGTACCGCCACTGCCGACGACACCCTGCAGGCGCAGGCGGAGAAACTGTCCAAGCGCCTGGGCGAATCGGCGCAGCAGGTCTGGCTGGCCGGGGTCGGTGCGTTCGGCCGTGCCCAGGCCGAAGGCGGCAAGCTGTTCGAGACCCTGGTCAAGGAAGGACTGAACCTGGAGCAGAGCACCCGCAAGCTGGCCGGCGGCGGCGTCGACGCGGTACGCGATGCGGTGGAGAACCGGGTCGGCCAGGCCCGCGAGCGCGCCGCCGACACCTGGGACCGCCTGGAGAAGGTATTCGAAGACCGCGTGCAGCGTGCGCTGCGCCGCCTCGAGGTGCCCAGCCGCGAGGACCTGGGCGCGCTGATCGAACGCGTGGACGCGCTCAACGGCGAACTGCGCCATCTGCGTGGCGGCCGTGCAGCGCAGACGTCGGGCAAGGCGACGGCGGCGAAGAAGGCCGCCAGGAAGACGGCCGCATCGTCCACCGGCACCGCCAAACGTGCGGCACCGGCGCGCCGCCGTGCCGGCCCGGTGGTCGCCAAGGTCGCGCCAGCCAAGAGCGCCACCGCGCCCAAGCGCGCCAGCCGCAAGCGCAATGTGGCACCCACCCCGGCCGAGTAACTGGATTGTTGCAAAGCAGCACGTTTTTCCAGACAATCGAAACGGACCCGCCAGTCCATCAGAAGACCGTTTGCTCCCCTCCCCTCTCGGCTTCGGACTGGCGGGTCTTTTTTGTCCGCCTTCCACCGCTGTCGCCTTGCCGGCGCCGTGACACGCTGGCGATACACTGACTTCTTTACGGCGCGTGTGCGGGTGCGAGCATGTTTTCCTGGATAGCGGCAGCGATCTTGGCAGTCGCGGCATGGCTGGCAGCCAGTGGCTACCTGTGGCTGGTGCGGCGCCGCGAGAACGAGGCCACGGCCGGGCTGCATGCACTGGCCGGCCTGCACTGGCGCGATTTCTCCTACATGGTGCGGCGCGCGATGCGCGAGCAGCGCGACCTGCAGGACGCGGCCATGGACGAGCATGCGAGCCAGGAACCGCAGAGCGACTTCGTGATGACCCGTGGCGACGCGCGCTGGCTGCTGTCGTGCAAGCACGGCCGGGCCTACCGGATCGGTTCGGCCGCGGTCAACGAACTGGGCGCGGCGGCGCGGCTGATGGGCGCGCAGGGCGGCATCCTGATCACCGAGGGCAAGGTGCAGCGCGACGGCATCGCCGCGGCCGAGAAGCAGGCGGTGGAAATCCTCGACGGCCGGCGCATCTGGCCGATGCTCAAGCCCTACCTGCCCAGCGAACTGGAAGACGGCGTGATCGGCGCCAGCCGTCGCCGCGCGCAGCGCCACATCGCCATCGCCGGCCTGGCGTCGCTCGCCTTGGGCGTGGTGACCGGCGTCGGTGCACTGGCGCTGCAGCAACCCGCAGAGCCGCCGGCTTCCGCGGCCGTGGCGGTGCCACCGCCTGCGCCCGCCGCCGCTGCCGCGCCCACGCAGTCGGCGGCGATGCAGGCCGCAGCCACGCCGACGAGCACCGCCGCCGCCGCGCCGCGACCGGCGCTCGACGGCGCCAGCGACTTGGCCGAACCCGACCCCGCGACCGAGCAGCGCAATCGCCAGGAACTCTCCAAGGCCCTGGCCGGCACCCCGGGCGTGATCCGCGGTATCTGGCAGACGCAGATGACCCTGGTGGTCGACCGCAGCGGCGACGACGCCCAGGTGTGGCCGCGCATCTGCAAGGAAGTGGAGCGCTATCCGTCCCTGCGCACGGTCCGCATCCAGCTCAATCCCCGCCCCGGCCACCAGGAACCGGTGCGCTGGCGGCAATGTAGGACGTTCTGATGAGCCGGGATTGGGGAGTCGGGATTGGGGATTCGCAAAAGCGGGTCACTGCCGCGGATGGGCTATTGGAAAGCCACGGCTCCCAAAGCAGCGCTCAATGAAAGCAGCGATCGCGCGGCAGCCTAGCAATTGCTATCCATCTAAATCTCCCGCCTCTGAGGCAGTGCTGCTCCAGCCAAGACCAACACCTGTCCCGCCGCGTCCCCACGAAACGTCCGCGAGACCTTAGGCCACGCGGACGCGCATCCGATACCAGGGACCCGCTTTTGCGAATCCCCAATCCCAACTCCCCACTCCCCGCCCCATCACCAATGCACGCCCCGCATCAGCGCGGCAAACGCGATCTGCTCCTGGCTCGGCTTGGTCTCGCGTAGCGCCTTGCGGTCGCCCTTGGCCGCGGCCGAGTCCGGGAACAGTTCGAAAGCGGTGTTCATCACCACCTCGTAGGCCTTCGGTGCCACCGCGTTGACCAGGGCGGCGAAGATGCCCAGGCGCGTGGCCACGCGGCTGGGGCGTTCGATGATCGCCTTGACCATCAGGTCGGCGGCCTCGTCCACGCTCAGCGTCGGCACGCTGTCGTACATCTTGGTCGGGGCGATCATCGGCGTCTTCACCAGCGGCATGTTGACCGTGGTGAAGCTGATGCCCTTGCCCGACAGCTCACCCTGCGCGCAGCGGCTCCAGGCATCCAGCGCGGCCTTGGAGGCGACGTAGGCGGAGAAGCGCGGCGAGTTGGCCAGCACGCCGATCGAGCTGACGTTGATGATGTGGCCCTTGCGTCGCGCGGTCATGCCTGGCAGCACGCCCATGATCAGGCGCAGGCTGCCGAAGTAGTTCAACTGCATGGTCCGCTCGAAATCGTGGAAGCGGTCGTAGCTGAGTTCGATCGAGCGGCGAATCGAACGGCCGGCGTTGTTGATCAGCACGTCGACATGGCCGTGCGCTTCCAGCACGGTCGCGATCAGGCGGTCGCAGTCGGCCAGGTCCGACAGGTCGGCGGTATAGGCGAAGACCTTGCCGCCCTTGGCGTTCATGGCGTCGCGCGCGGCATGCAGTTCCTGCTCGCCGCGGGCCACGATGACGGTGATGGCGCCGGCCTCGGCGACGCGCTGCGCGGTAGCCAGGCCGATGCCGGAGGAACCGCCGGTGATCAGCACCACCTTGCCGCGGACCTTGCCCTTGAGCGAGCGGTCCACGAACAGGTCCGGGTCCAGGTGCCGTTCCCAGTGATCCCACAGGCGCCAGGCGTAGTCTTCCAGGCGCGGCACGGCGATGCCGCTGCCCTTGAGCGCGCGCTCGGTCTCGCGGCTGTCGAAGCGCGTGGGATAGGTGATGAACTTCAGCACCTCGCGCGGGATGCGGAAGTCGCGCAGCAGCATGCCGGTGAAGCGGCGGATCGGCGGCAGGCTGCCGACCGCGGCGCGGATGCTCGAGGGCACGAACGCGAACATCCGCGCATCCACCCGCAAGGTCATCTCCGGGGCGTGGCCGGCGCGGCAGAACACGTTGAGCACCTCGCCCACGCGCAGCGGCTCGGGGTCGGTGAGGTGGAAGGTGTGGCCGTCGAGCTTGGGCTTGTGCGCGATGTGGTCCATCGCATCGGCGACGAAGTCCACCGGCACCAGGTTGATCCGCCCGCCCTCGATGCCGAGCATTGGCGCCCACGGCGGCAGCAGCTGGCGCATTTTCTTGATCAGCGGGAAGAAGTAGTACGGGCCGTCGATCTTGTCGATGGCGCCGGTGCGCGAGTCGCCGACCACCATCGCCGGGCGGTAGATGCGCCATTTGATCCGGGTCTCGGCGCGCACCAGCGCCTCGGCGTCGTGCTTGGTGCGCAGGTAGGGGTCGTCCAGCCCCTCGGCTTCCTCGAACATGTCCTCGCGGAAGATGCCCGGATACAGGCCGGCCACCGCGATCGAACTGGTGTGGTGGAAGATGCCGGCGCCGAATTGCGCGGCCAGTTCCAGCGCGTTGCGGGTGCCGTCGAGGTTGGCGACGCGCTGCTCCTCGGCCTTGGCGGTGAGGTCGTACAGCGCGGCCAGATGGAAGAAGTGCTTGACCTTGCCGTGCAGCGCCTTGCGCTGCGCCGCACTCAGCCCGCAATACTCGGCGCCGACGTCGCCGTGCAGCACCACCAGACGCTTGGGATCCCAGCCCTGCTCGCGCACCAGCGCGTCGAACTTGCGCTGCGACTCCTTGCGCAGCAGGACATGCACGACGCCCTTGCGCCGCATCAGCTTGGCCATCAGGTAGCGGCCGATGAAACCGGTGGCGCCTGTCACGAAATACGTCATGCCGAACCATCCCTCGTTCCGCGGCCACGGCCCCTCGCCCGGCCCCGGCGCTAACTTGCCAGAGTGCGGCGGGCAGGACAAACGCACGCCGGCGTATGGCGCGCGTGCGGCAATGCAGCATCGCGCGCCGCCGACCTGTTTTCGTCAGAACGTCCGTCGCCGCTCGAGCGGATCTCCCCTCACCCCGGGCATGGACGCGCAGGCACGGCGTTTGTCCGCTTTGCTGGCTTCGCCGCGGCGAGGCTGTCCGTGGAAAGCCGTCGTGGCTGACGCCGCGCGTACGTAATGACGTGATGCGCGACGAACGCAGCTTTGATGAGGTGCACTGCAGACGCGCCAAGACGATGCGTCCGCCGTACTGGAACCGCCTGGCGCACCGCGCTCAGCGCGCGCCAGGCGAGAATCGCGCGACCAGGTCGTAGGTATCGCCGAGGAACACCTGGCGCACGAAGGTCACCGCCTGTTCGCCGCGCCAGGTGCGGCGGTCGATCAGTAGACAAGCGGTGCCGGCCGGCACCTGCAAGCGCGCCGCCTGCGCGGCACTGGCACCGACCGCGCTGATGCGGTGTTCGGCGCGGGTCCAGGGCACGTGCTGCAGCAGCCAGCTGCCGGGCACGGTGACCGCGAAGTCCATCTGCAGGGCCTCGGGCACCGCCACCGGATTGATCACCCGCTCCTCCAGCGCGAACGGACGGCCGTCGGCGTAGTGCAGGCACTGCAGCGCCAGCAGACTGCCGCCGGCGGCGACCTCGGCTTCCTGCGGCAGCGCCGCACGCGGTGCGCGCTGCTGCCGCTCCAGCAGTTCGAAACGATAGGCGTGGCCGCGCGCGGCGACCTCGACCGGGATGTCCGGGATCTCCAGCGCCACCTGCTCCATGTGCGGATGCGGGCGTGCCACGAACGAGCCGGCGCGGCGCCGGCGCTCGATCATGCCGGCATCGGCGAGCAGCGCCAGCACCTTGTTGACGGTCATCCGCGAGCAGCCGTACTGCGCCATCAGCTCGTGCTCGAACGGAATGCGATGGCCGGGCGGCCACTCGCCGCTGCGGATGCGCGCCTCGATGTCGCGGCGGATGCGCTGGTTGAGCGGCAGCGTCGGCTCGGCAGGACTCATTGGCGCTCCGCACTGCGGCAGCAACTGCACAAGGCCAGGCGACCAGCGCGCCTCATGCGTCCAGCAACCGGGCCAGCGCACACGCATAGCGGGCCGCGACCGCTTCGCGCTGCAGGTGGCGCCCCTCGCGTACCAACGCGCGGCCGTGGCGCCAGACCGAGCGCACCGCGCCACCACGCGCGGCGAACAGCCAGCTGTCCAACCAGGCGTCGCCGTGGCGCGCCTGCAATGCCGGGTGTGCGGCGTCCAGTTCGACCAGGTCTGCCGGGGCGCCCACGCCCAGGCCCTGGGCGACGCCGAGCGCCTGCGCCGCGCCTTGCGCTGCGGACTGGAACAGGAAACGACCGCTGGACAGCGCGGTGTCGCCGGTGAGCACGTTGCGCCCACGCAGGGTCAAGCGCTGGCCGTACTCGAGCAGGCGCAGTTCCTCGGCCGCATCGATCAGCACGTTGGAGTCCGACCCCACACCGAAACGGCCGCCAGCGCGCAGGAAGTCCTGCATCGGGAACAGCCCGTCGCCGAGGTTGGCCTCGGTGATCGGGCACAACCCGACCACGGCGCCACTGGCGGCGATGCCCTGCACTTCGGCGGCGTCGACATGGGTGGCGTGGACCAGGCACCAGCGCGCATCCACCGGCGCGTGCGCCAGCAGCCACTGCACCGGCCGCTGCCCGCTCCAGGCCAGGCAGGCGTCGACCTCACGGGTCTGCTCGGCGATATGGATGTGCACCGGGCCGTCGCACAGCGGCAGCAGCGCGCTCAGTTCGTCCGGGGTCACCGCGCGCAGGCTGTGCGGGGCCAGGCCCAGCACCGCATCGTCCAGCCCCTGCAGCGCGCGACGGCTGCCATCCAGCAGCGCGGCGAAGCCGTCCACGTCGTGCAGCAGGCGCTGCTGCGCCGGGTTCGGCGCGGCGCCGCCGAAGTCGGCGTGCGCGTAGAACACCGGCAGCAGGGTCAGGCCGATGCCGCTGGTCTGCGCCGCCGCGGCCAGGCGCTGCGCCAGCTCGGCACGGTCGGCATAGGGCCGGCCGTCGGCGGCGTGGTGCACGTAATGGAACTCGCCGACCCGGGTGAAGCCGGCCTCGAGCATCTCCACGTAGGCCTGCTCGGCGATGGCCTGCAGATCGTCCGGACTCAGCCGCTGCAGGAAGCGGTACATCAGCTCGCGCCAGCTCCAGAAGCTGTCGCCGCTGCGCCCGCCGATCTCGGTCAACCCGGCCATCCCGCGCTGGAAAGCGTGGCTGTGCAGATTGCCCAGCCCGGGTACCACGATGTCCAGGCGCTGATCGCCCAGTGCCGCGGCCATGCCGCTGTCCACCGTGACGATGCGGCCGCCGCGCACGCCGATGCGCACGTCGCGCGCCCAGCCTTGCGGCAGCAGCGCGTGCGCGCACCAGAATTCGCCCGATCCCACCTTGCCGCTGGCCTGCTGCTGCGCCTGGGTCTGCACTGGACACCCTCCATCGACCACAATATTGTATATACAAAATAACCGACGAGCCCGCCCGTGACCATGCCCTGCGACACGCTCTGGCACAACGCGCACCTGATGACGCTGGACGCCGAGGACGGCGGATTGGGCCTGGTCCACGACGGCGTGGTGGCCTGCCGCGATGGCCGCATCGTCTACGCCGGCGCCGCCGCGCAGTTGCCCGGCCCCCTGTCGGCGCAACGCAGCATCGACTGCGGCGGGCGCTGGATCGGCCCCGGCCTGATCGACTGCCACACCCACTTGGTCTATGCCGGCAACCGCGCCGGCGAGTTCGAACAGCGCCTGCTCGGCGCCAGCTATGCCGACATCGCCCGCGCCGGCGGTGGCATCGTCTCCACGGTGCGCGCCACCCGCGCCGCCGACGAGGACGCCCTGCTCGCCGCCAGCCTGCCGCGGCTGGACGCGCTGCTGGCCGAAGGCGTGACCACGGTGGAGATCAAGTCCGGCTATGGCCTGACGCTTGAGGACGAACTGCGCCTGCTGCGCGTGGCGCGGCGCCTGGGCGCGCTGCGCGCGGTGGACGTGTCGCCGACCTTCCTCGGCGCGCACGCGGTGCCGCCCGGTGGCGAGGCGCAGGCCTACATCGACGAAGTGTGCGAGCGCATGATTCCCGCGGTCGCCGCGCAGGGCCTGGCCGAAGCGGTGGACGTGTTCTGCGAGCACCTGGCGTTCACCCCGACGCAGACCGAGCAGGTGTTCCAGGCCGCGCAGCGCCACGGCCTGGCGCTGAAGATCCACGCCGAGCAGCTGTCCAATCAGGGCGGCGCGGCGCTGGCGGCGCGCTACGGCGCGCGCTCGGCCGACCATGTCGAATACCTGGACGAGACCGGCGTCGCCGCGATGGCCGCCGCCGGCACCGTCGCGGTGCTGCTGCCGGGCGCGTTCTATTTCACCCGCGACACCCAACTGCCGCCGATCGCCGCGCTGCGCGCCGCGGGCGTGCCGCGCGCGCTGGCCACCGACTGCAACCCCGGCACCTCGCCGCTGACCAGCCCGCTGCTGGCGATGAACCTGGCGGCGACGCTGTTCCGGTTGACCGTGGCCGAGTGCATCGCCGGCTTCACCCGCGAGGCGGCGCGTGCGCTCGGGCGCCAGGAGCAGATCGGCCGGCTGCGCGCCGGACTGGCCTGCGACCTGGCGATCTGGGACATCGTCGAACCGGCCGAATTGGTCTATCGCATGGGCTTCAACCCGCTGCATGCGCGTATCTGGAGAGGACAATGAGCGACGACGAGATCCTGCTGCGCCCCGGCGCGGTGAGCCTGGCGCAGTGGCGCGCCGTGTACCGCGGCGCCGGCGTGCGGCTTGACCCGGCCTGCAACGACACGGTGCTGCGCAGCGCGCAGACCGTGGAGGCGATCGTCGCCACCGGCGCACCGGTGTACGGCATCAATACCGGCTTCGGCAAGCTGGCCAGCGTGCGCATCGAACGCGATGACTTGGAGGCCCTGCAGCGCAACATCGTACTGTCGCATGCGGCCGGAGTCGGCGCGCCGATGCCGGTGCCGGTGGTGCGGCTGATGATGGCGCTGAAGCTGGCCAGCCTGGCTCAGGGCGCCTCCGGCGTGCGCCCGGAAACGCTGTCGATGCTGGAAGCGCTGCTGCAGCACGAGGTGATCCCGGTGGTGCCATGCCAGGGCTCGGTCGGCGCCTCCGGCGACCTGGCGCCGCTGGCGCACCTGGCCACGGTGATGCTCGGCGTCGGCGAGGCCTTCGTCGGCGACGCGCGCCTGCCGGCCGCGCAGGCACTGGCCCAGGCTGGGCTGCAACCGCTGACGCTGGGCGCCAAGGAGGGCCTGGCGCTGCTCAACGGCACCCAGTATTCCACCGCCTATGCGCTGGCCGGGCTGTTCGAGATCGAACGCGTGTTCCATGCCGCGCTGGTCGCCGGCGCGCTGTCCACCGAGGCCGCGAAAGGCTCGGACACCCCGTTCGATCCGCGCATCCATGCGCTGCGCGGCCAGCCCGGGCAGATCGCGACCGCCGCCACGCTGCGCGACCTGATGCACGCCTCGGCGATCCGCGATTCGCATCGCGACAACGACGTGCGCGTGCAGGACCCGTACTGCCTGCGCTGCCAGCCGCAGGTGATGGGCGCAGCGCTGGACGTGATGCGCCAGGCCGCCACCACCCTGGCCACCGAGGCCAACGGCGTGTCGGACAACCCGCTGGTGTTCAGCGACACCGGCGAGGCCCTGTCCGGCGGCAACTTCCACGCCGAGCCGGTGGCCTTCGCCGCCGACATGCTGGCGCTGGCGGTGTGCGAGATCGGCTCGATCAGCGAGCGCCGCGTCGCCATGCTGGTGGATCCGGCGCTGTCCGGGTTGCCGGCGTTCCTGACGCCCAAGCCCGGCCTCAACTCCGGCTTCATGATCCCGCAGGTGACCGCCGCCGCACTGGTCTCGGAGAACAAGCAGCGCGCTTATCCGGCCAGCGTCGATTCGATCCCGACCTCGGCCAACCAGGAAGACCACGTGTCGATGGCCGCGCACGGCGCGCGCCGCCTGCTGGCGATGGCGGAGAACGCGGCCAATGTGGTCGGCATCGAGCTGCTGGCAGCCGCACAGGGCTGCGACTTCCACGCGCCGCTGCGCTCCAGCGCCGCCCTGGAAGCGGCACGAGCGCTGCTGCGTGCCCGTGTGCCGACGCTGCAGGACGACCGCTATTTCCACCCCGACATGCTGGCCGCCACCGCGCTGGTGCGCGACGGCGCACTGGCCGCGGCGGTGGGGATGCGCTTGCCCGAGGCCAGCGCCTGATCCGAAGAACCCGTCGTAGGAGCGGCTTTAGCCGCGACCGGGCTTTCCCGGCAATGCCAGGTCGCGGCTGAAGCCGCTCCTACAGCACAAGCACAACCCGCGAGGCCGTATGACATCCCTGCCCGATTGGCTCACCGTGCACCGCGGCGATGCGCCGCTGATCGTCAGCTTCCCGCACACCGGCACTGAGTTGCCGGAGGCGCTGACCGACCGCTTCGTCTCGCCATGGCTGGCGCAGCGCGATGCCGACTGGTGGGTGCACCTGCTGTACGACTTCGCCAAGACGCTCGGCGCGACCACCGTGCGCACCGCAATCTCGCGCTCGGTGATCGACGTCAACCGCGACCCGGCGGGCGTCTCGCTGTATCCCGGGCAGAACACCACCGGGCTGTGCCCGCTGACCACCTTCGACGCGCAGCCGCTGTACCAGCCCGGCGCCGAACCCGACGCCGCCGAGATCGACGCGCGCCGCACGCGCTGGTTCGCCCCGTACCACGCCGCGCTGGACGCGGAGATCGCACGCCTGCGCAAGATGCACCCGGCGATCGTGGTGTACGACGCGCATTCGATCCGCTCGCGCATTGCGCACCTGTTCGACGGCGAGCTGCCGCAGTTCAACATCGGCAGCGCCGGCGCCTCCGGCGCGGTGGATGGCAGTTGCGCGGCGGCACTGACCGATGCGGTCGAACGCGTCTGCGCCGGCAGCGGCTTCAGCCACGTGCGCAACGGCCGCTTCAAGGGCGGCTGGAGCACCCGCCACCACGGTGCGCCGGCCGACGGCGTGCACGCGATCCAGATGGAACTGGCCTGCCGCGGCTACATGCACGAGCCGGACACGGTCGCCCCCAGCAACTGGCCATCGCCGTGGCAACCCGACCACGCCGCGCCGCTGCGCGCGGTGCTGCAGCAGGTGCTGCAGGCCTGCCTCGACTTCGCCCGCAGCCCCGCCGCATCCGCCCGCACCTCCGACTGACGCGCGCGCGCCGCGCCTCCGCCTTCCGCGCATCCACCTGAGGATTCCCGCATGACCCGCCTCGATGCCACCCGCACCATCCAAGCGCCCACCGGTAGCGCCATCACCTGCAAGAGCTGGCTGACCGAAGCGCCGCTGCGCATGCTGATGAACAACCTGCACCCGGACGTGGCCGAGCGCCCGCAGGAACTGGTGGTGTACGGCGGCATCGGCCGCGCCGCGCGCGACTGGGAGAGCTTCGACGCCATCGTCGAGACGCTCAAGCGGCTGGACGACGATCAGACCCTGCTGGTGCAGTCGGGCAAGCCGGTCGGGGTGTTCCGCACCCACGCCGACGCCCCGCGCGTGCTGATCGCCAACTCCAACCTGGTACCGCGCTGGGCCAACTGGGACCACTTCAACGAGCTGGATAAAAAGGGCCTGGCCATGTACGGCCAGATGACCGCCGGCAGCTGGATCTACATCGGCGCGCAGGGCATCGTGCAAGGCACCTACGAGACCTTCGTGGAAATGGGCCGGCAGCACTACGGCGGCGACCTGTCCGGCAAGTGGCTGTTCACCGGCGGCCTCGGCGGCATGGGCGGCGCGCAGCCGCTGGCCGCGGTGATGGCCGGCGTCTCGTGCCTGGCCGTGGAATGCCGCAAGAGCAGCATCGACATGCGTCTGCGCACCGGCTATCTGGACACCTGGACCGATAATCTGGACGAGGCGCTGCGCCTGATCGCCGAATCGTGCACGGCGAAGAAGCCGCTGTCGGTCGGCCTGCTCGGCAATGTCGCCGACGTGCTGGACGAATTGCTGGTCCGTGGGGTCAAGCCGGACCTGCTGACTGACCAGACCTCCGCACACGACCCGGTCAACGGCTACCTGCCGCAGGGCTGGAGCGTCGAGCAGTGGGACGAAAAGCGCGCGAGCGCGCCGAAGGAAGTCGAAGCCGCCGCGCGCGACTCGATGGCCAACCACATCCGCGCCATGCTCGCCTTCCACGCGCTGGGCGTGCCGACCGTGGACTACGGCAACAACCTGCGGCAGATGGCGCTGGAAGAAGGCGTCGCCAATGCCTTCGATTTCCCCGGGTTCGTGCCGGCCTACATCCGCCCGCTGTTCTGCCGCGGCGTCGGCCCGTTCCGCTGGGCCGCGCTGAGCGGCGACCCGGAGGACATCGCCAAGACCGACGCCAAGGTCAAGGAACTGATTCCGGACAACCCGCACCTGCACCGCTGGCTGGACATGGCCGCCGAGAAGATCAAGTTCCAGGGCCTGCCGGCGCGCATCTGCTGGGTCGGCCTGGGCGACCGCGACCGCCTGGGGCTGGCGTTCAACGAGATGGTCGCCAATGGCGAACTGAAGGCACCGGTGGTGATCGGCCGCGACCACCTGGACAGCGGCAGCGTCGCCTCGCCGAACCGCGAGACCGAGGCCATGGCCGACGGCTCGGACGCGGTCTCCGACTGGCCGCTGCTCAACGCCCTGCTCAACACCGCCAGCGGCGCCACCTGGGTCTCGCTGCACCACGGCGGCGGCGTGGGCATGGGCTTCTCGCAGCACGCCGGCATGGTCATCGTCTGCGACGGCAGCGAGGCGGCGGCCAAGCGCATCGCCCGGGTCTTGTGGAACGACCCGGCCACCGGCGTGATGCGGCATGCCGACGCCGGCTACCCGATCGCCCTCGATTGCGCCCGCGACAAGCAGCTGGATCTGCCCGGCATCCTGCGCTGATCTCCGCGCGCCGTCCGCCGCACCGAGCGGCGGGCGGCGCGCGCCGGCCCGAACCGGAACTGCGTCACCCCTCGAACGATAGACCCTCAAGTTCGGCCGAAACACGCCGACAAGGGATGCATCGTTTCAAGGAGCCTGCATGGGCATCCTGATCTACCTCACTCCTGCCGTGGCGCTGTGGGCTGCCGTTGCCACAGCGTTCGCGCATGGCTTGTTCCAGCGTCTGGGGCATGCCTATCGGCGCGACGCGACTGCGAAGGAGACCATCGCGCGGTATCAGGCGGCGCTGAGCCAGCTGAAGGCGCAGGCCGCCGCCAGCGCGCAGGAGCTGGAAACGCTGCGCCAGGACCACGAACGCCTGCGCGCGACCTACGAGTACGAAGCGGCACCCGCTGCAGGCGCGTCCGCCACCGCCGCGCCCGCGTCTGCGCCTTCGACGGCCGCAGCGAAGGCGGCGCCCGTACCGGCTCCAGCCCCGGCCGCGCCGCCGTCGACCATCGCCCTGGCGCAGATCGACATCGCCGACGAGGTCGGCACCCTGCTCGCGCATGTCGCGCGGGTGGCGCGCAGCATCCGCCGCTACAGCGCCTATAGCCGCGGCCACAACGGCCCGGAGCCGGCCAGCGCGCGCTACGACCTGCACTGGCTGTCCGACTGCCTGCACAACCTGGACCAGGTCGGCCACGCCCTGGCCCGCAACAACATGGAAACCCTGACCGCGGCCTGCACCGAACTGCTGACCATGTACGAGCAGTACCTGCGCGACGGCTCCGGCTACAACAGCCGCGACACCTTCCAGCGGCTCAGCACGCAAGTGCCGCTGGCCGAAGTCACCGATGCGATCCGTTCGATTGCGGCCAAGGCCTCGCTGGCGCGGCAGGCCCAGGCCGCGCAGGAACAGGCCGCGTACGCGCACGAACGCGTCGCCGACAGCCGCCAGATCGACGCGCTGTCGATGCTGTGACGGCGGCGGCCGTGCCGGCGTGCGCCAGCACCGCCACTCGCGGTCCGCGTTGACCCGGCCCCTCGCCCGTGCTGTGATGCCTGCCGGTCAGGGCGGAGCGGGATCATGGCGGACAGCAAGGCGGCCTTCGAGAAAGCGGTCCAGGACATCAAGCAGCGCGCCGAGCGCCCCGACAACGACACCCTGTTGCGGCTCTACGCGCTGTACAAGCAAGGCTCGGAGGGCGACGTGAGCGGCGCCAAGCCGGGCTTCTTCGACTTCGTCGGCACCGCCAAGTACGAGGCCTGGGCCAAGCTCAAGGGCATGCCGCAGGCCGACGCGCAGAAGAAGTATGTGGACCTGGTGAAGAAGCTGCTGGCCTGATGGCCCGCGACACCCGGCGTCGCATCCTCGAGACCGCCCTGGCGATGTTCAACGCGCAGGGCGAGCCGCACGTCACCACCAACCACATCGCCGACGAGCTGGAGATCAGCCCCGGCAACCTGTACTACCACTTCCGCAACAAGGACGACATCATCGAGCACCTGTTCGCGCGCTACGAGGAGCGCATGGACACGGCGCTGGCGCTGCCGAGCGCGCGCCTGCCCGGGCTTGAGGACATCTGGCTGCAGTTGCACCTGGTGTTCGAGTGCATCTGGGACTACCGCTTCCTGTACCGCGACCTGGTCGAGATCCTCAGCCGCAGCCGGCGCCTGCGCCTGCGCTTCGCGCGCATCCTGCGCCGCGCCGACGCCAGCGTGCAGGCGGTGTTCCAGGGGCTGGCGCAGACCGGGGCGATGCGCGCCAGCACCCAGGAATTGGCGGGCGTGGCCACCAACGCGCTGGTGGTGGCCACGTTCTGGCTCAACTACGCGGCCGCGCGCGGCGAAAAGGACGAGCAAGTGGCGATCCGCCACGGCATCGTGCAGGTGATGCGACTGATCGCGCCGTTCCTGCGCGAGGCCGAACGCGCACACCTGGCCGCGCTGATGGACGCCTATCTGGATTGATCCCCTGCCCTGCGCGTCGATGCGCGCACGACGCGCCGCTCAGCCGGCAGCGGTGTGGACGACCGAACCGTCGAGTACGTAGACCTTGCACACCAGGCCCGGCGGCGTGCGGTAGGTGCGAAAGCCGACGGCTTCGTAGTACGCCTGCCCGAGCGCATTGTCGGCGGCGATGGTAGCGTCGATCTGCGCCAGCCCGGCACCACGCGCCGCCGCGCAGGTGGCGCGGAACAGCGCACTGCCGACACCACGGCGGGCGGCGCGCGGATCGACGTGGGTGCCGATGATACCCCAGCCCTCGGCGACGTCGTAGGTATTGCCGGGCCGCGCGATGCGCAGCGACTGGAAGCCGAGGACACGTCCGTCGGCATCCTCGGCCAGCACGCACTGCAGACGATCGGGATGCTGCAGGTAGGTCGCGCGCACCGTCGCCAGGTCGGTCGGCGCCTTGCGCAGGCCGGCGGCGAAGATCGCGTTCTGTACCGCGACCATCGCCTCGGCATCATCGAGCGTCGCGGGCCGGATCTGCATGGTGTCGACGTCTCGAAGGGTTGCACGCGAGTATGCCCGAGCGCGGCCTGCCGCTGTGCGCCGCGGCAAACGCTGCGTCAGCTGCCGGTGCGGCGTGCCCTGCCCGCGCTGGCCGTGCGTTTGCCGGCGCGCTTCTTGCCGACACGCTTCTCGGCGCCGGGCTTGCCGGTGGCCGCGCGCTTGCGCGGTTGCGGACGTGGCTGCAATCCCAGCTTGACCAGCACCGGCTGCAGGCGCGCCTCGACCTCGGCGCTCAGCGGCTGCACCTGGCCGCGCAGCGCTGCGGCGCCCTCGCGCACGCTGCTCTCGGCCTCGTCGGCCAGTTGCGTGGCCAGCGCCTTCAGGGTCGCCGCGCCTTGCGCGGCATCGGCGGCGGCGGCCAGCGCGCGCTTGCGGGTCAGCGCGACAACGCCCAGCCCGGCCAGCCACAGGTGCCGCGGGTTCAGCCGGTCCGGCCGCAGCGCGGAGGTGGAACGCTTCTTGGTCGCCATTGCACGATCTCCAACTGGGCCGGCAGTGGCCCCGATGTGCGCCATGCTGCCGCCGGCGGCTTGAGCAAACACACTATCGGTGGCTGCCCTTGCCACGCGCCCGCCACAGCGCCATGCTCGGCGCGGACGCCGTGGCCCGGCGCCGCACAGGGAGATCCGCATGGCAGCAAAATCGGGCGCGTGGGCGCCGTTTCCGTACGACGCCAAGGCCTACGCCTACGCCGGCGATGCGTTGAAGAAGGCCTGGCCCAAGCTGCACGCCGGCGATCGCGAGCCCTACCCGGACCCGGCACGCGCGCAGGCGCTGCTGGACGCCGCCGGCAAAGCCGGCAAGGGCCACGACGCGCAGACCCTGTCGGCGGCGCTGATCGAGGCCTGGCGGGCCTTCCACCACGGGCAGTTCCAGCAGGCCTACGAGGCCGGCAAGGCGCTGGGCGTGTTCGGCGCCTCGGTCGCGGTCAAGGCGATCGGCATCCACGCCGGCTACCTGGTCCACGACGAAAAAGAGCAGTTGCAGCGGCTGCAGCAGGCCGCGGCGCTGGCCGAGGCAGCGATCGCCGCGCTGCCGGACGAAGCCAACAGCCACTACCGCCATGCGTTCGCGCTGGGCCGCTACAGCCAGGGCTTGAGCATCGTCAAGGCGCTCAAGCAAGGCATCGCCAGCAAGGTGCGCGCGTCGTTGGAAGCGGCACTGGAACTGGAGCCCAAGCATGCCGAGGCGCACATGGCGCTGGCCCTGTACCACGCCGAAATCATCGGCAAGGTCGGCGCGATGATCGGCGGACTGACCTACGGTGCCAAGGCCGCCACCGCCGAACAGCACATCCAGCAAGCGCTGAAGCTGGTGCCGGACGCGCCGATCGCCCATATCGAACACGCCAACGTGCTGCTGTTGCTGCATGGGGACAAGCGCGAGGACGCCGCCGCCGCGGCGTTCGAGAAGGCCGCCAAGCTCAAGCCGCGCGATGCGATGGAAGCGCTGGATGCGGCGTTCGCGCGTGACCAACTGGAGTAAGCACAGCCTGGGGCGTGGCGGGCGCGACATTGCGTAGGCGGACCTCTGCCGCCGCACCTGCATCCACGATGGCGATGCACCACCCGCGATCCCATCTCATAGGAGCGGCTTCAGCCGCGACAGGCTTCTCCGAGAACGCCTGTCGCGACTGAAGCCGCTCCTACCTGCAGGTTGCAAATCGCACATGCCTCGCACGGACAGATCGCGACGCAATGCTGCTCGCGCGATCGGCGGCAGGGCGGCGAACACGTCATCCCCCGCCTTGGCCACGTCCCGCCGCCGCGAAGCCGCACCGCGACCTCGCAGCGGCGGCCAACATCACGCTGCGGGCGGCAGCGCGTAGGCGATGACGTAGTCGCCGCGCTTGGTCTCCATGAAGTGATGGCCGGCGGCGACGATGACCAGATACTCGCGCCCATCGACCGCGTACACCATCGGTGTGGCCTGGCCACCAGCCGGCAGCTTGGCCTGCCACAGGGTCTTGCCGCTGGCCAGGTCGATCGCGCGGATCATGTCGTCGGTGGCCGCGGCGATGAAGATCAGGCCGCTGGCGCTGACCACGGCGCCGCCGTTGTTGGGCGTGCCGATCTCGATCGGCAATCCGGAGTGGATGCCGAACGGACCGTTGCCGCGCGCGCTGCCGAACGGACGGTCCCACAAGGTCTTGCCGCTGGCCAGGTCGATGGCGCGGATGCCGCCGTAGGGCGGCTGCTTGCACAGCAGCCCGGTGAACGGCAGGCGCCAGCCGGCGTTGACATTGATCGCGTACGGCGTGCCCACCTGCGGATCGCCCGCGCCCTCGGCACCACCGCTGTCGCCGCGCACCTGATCGCGCGGCGCCCAGCCCATCTTGTCGGCCTTGGCCCGCGGCACCAGGCGGTTGTAGTTGGGCATGTCGTTGTAGTTGGCCACGATCACCCCGCGCCGGGGGTCCACGGCGACGCTGCCCCAGTCCGAGCCGCCGTTGTAGCCGGGATACTCGATCGAATGGCGATCGGCCTCGGGCGGGGTGTAGATGCCCTTGTAGCTGGCGCTGCGGAACTGGATGCGGCACACCAATTGATCGATCGGGGTCATGCCCCACATGTCGCGCTCGGTCAGGTCGCGCTTGCGCAGCGAGTGATACAGCGAGAACGGCTGGGTCTTGGCACGGCGCTGCGGCTCCACGCCGCCGCCCGGCACCGCGCGTTCCTCGACCCCGACCAGCGGCGTGCCGGTGCGCCGGTCGAGCACGTACAGCTCGCCCTGCTTGCTCGGCAGCAGCACCGCCGGCACGGTCTTGCCGTCGTGCGGAAAATCCAGCAGGGTCGGTTGCGAACCCAGGTCGTAGTCCCACACGTCGATGTGGGTGGTCTGGAAATTCCACACCGGCTTGCCGGTGGTGACGTCCAGTGCGACCAGCGACGTCGCGTAACGGTCCTCTTGCGGGGTGCGCGAACTGCTCCAGTAGTCGGCCGAGGAATTGCCCATCGGCAGGTACACGTAGCCGAGCTGTTCGTCGCCGGCCGCGCTGGTCCACATGTTCGGCGTGCCGCGGGTCCAGGTCTGTCCCGGCGGCGGTGCGCCATTCCAGTCCGGATGGGTCATGTCCCAGGCCCAGCGCAACGCGCCGGTCACCGCGTCGAAACCCTGGATCACGCCGGACGGTTCGTAGCGCATCTGTCCGTCCAGCACCTGATGGCCGGTGACGATCACGCCACGCACGATGGTCGGCGGCGAGTTGATCGAGACATAGCCTGGCGGGGTCTCGCCCATGCCGACGGTGATGTCGACCTGACCATGCTGGCCGAAGTCCTCGCAGGGCTTGCCGTCGGCCGCATCGACCGCGATCAGGCGCCCGTCCAGGGTGCCTTCGATGATGCGCTGGCGGCACGTGGTCGACGCCGTCGCCTGGGCGTCGGGCACCGCGTAGTAGCTGACCCCGCGGCAGGCGGCGGTATACGGGATCGCCTTGTCCGCCACCTTGGGATCGTAGCGCCAGCGTTCGCGGCCGCTGCGCGCATCCAGCGCGATCAGCTGATTGCGTGCGCTGCACAGGTACAGGCTGTCGCCGATCTTCAGCGGCGTGGTCTCCGCGCCCCAGCGCTTGTCCGGCAGGTCGCCGGTGCGGAAGGTCCAGGCCGTACGCAGCTGCGCCACGTTGCCGGGCGTGATCTGATGCAGCGGCGTGTAGCGGCTGCCGGCGTTGTCGCGGCCGTAGGCGGCCCAGTCGGCATCCGCAGGCGCGTCGGCCGGCTGCGCGGCGGTACGCGGGGTGCCCAGCGCCGCAGCCATGCCAGCCGCATGCGCGAGTGTGCCGTCGGCCTCGGTCACGCCATACGGCAGGAACGCCAGCGCGAACGCGCCGACGAACACCAGCGCCAACACGGCGGCGAGCGTACGCGACAGCGTGCGCGAGAACGGCCGCTCCAGCCGCGGCAGCAGCAACGCCAGCAGCAGCGCGAGGAACACCATCAGGCCCATGCGCGGCACCCAGCGCCAGTAATCGGCGCCCGACTCCCACGCCGCCCACAACAGCGACAGCAGGAAGGTCACGGCGAACCACAGCGCGCCATTGCGGCGGCCACGCCACAGCTGTACGCCGGACACCGCCAGGCCGAAGCCGGCGACAAGGTAGTACCAGGAGCCACCCAGCGCCAGCAGCCAGGCGCCCCCGATCGCCAGCACCGCGCCGATCAGCACGCAGGCGCCGCCGAGCAACCGCAGCGGCCAGCCGCCACGGCGCTCGGTTCGTTCGAATTCGTTCATTGCCATTCCTCGCAGGACACGGCCACGCGGAACATCCGCCGTGGCAGCGGCGCATGTGCGCCGCGCATCCTTATCCCAGGCAGCCGGTGAATGCCGCGCGTTTCCCGCTGACACACGCTGACACGCAACCTTGCCGTCCTCGTGATCCAGCATCGACCTAGGCATCACGCGGCCTGTGTAGTCGAGGGCGACGACGACCGACGACATGTGTAGTCGGTGTGGCGCAGCGATCGTACAAAATGGCTGCCTTGGCGCCGCGTGCATACGCTCGCAGAAGATCATCCACATCGTCGCGGTGGCCATCCCTAAAAACGACGACGCCGGCACAAGGCCAGCGTCGTCGTTCGCTCAGGAGCGGATCACTCCTGCGGCGGTGGTGCGTCGGCTGCGCCTTCGCCGACGCCGTCCTCGCCAGGCAGCACGTCCTCCTCGACCAGCGAGCCGTCCAGGCGTTCGACCGCCTGCAGCTTCTCGCCTTTGGACAGGCGGATCAGGGTCACGCCCTGGGTGTTGCGGCCGACACGGGAGATCTCCGAGGCACGGGTGCGCACCAGGGTGCCGCCGTCGGAGATCAGCAGCACTTCGTCGCGCGTGCTCAGCAGCACCGCGCCGACCAGCTTGCCGTTGCGCTCGCTGGTCTGGATGCCGATCACGCCCTGGGTGCCACGGCCCTTGCGCGGATACTCGCCCAGCGGGGTGCGCTTGCCGTAGCCGTTCTCGGTGGCGGTGAGGATGTAGGCATCGGCCTCGTCGCCGTTGCGCGCCTCGGCATCGACCTCGGTGTCCGCCGCGGCGTCGACATCCTCGACGTCCTCGTCCTGGCCCACGGCCGGCTCGGCCACGATCAGGCTGACCACGTACTCGCTCTTGGCCAGGCGGATGCCGCGCACGCCGCGGCTGCTGCGCCCGGTCGGCTTGACGCCGCCGCGGCTCTTGCGCCGCGCGCCGCGGGCGTCGTCGCCCTCCTCGCCCGCCGCCTCGTCGTCGGCCACGGCGGCCTCGTCGGCACCGGCCTCGTCGATGACCGCATCATCGGCCTCGTCGTCCTTGGGCCGCTCGGAGAAACGCACGGTCTTGCCGTTGGAGGCGAACAGCAGCACGTCGCGCTCGCCGTCGGTGAGCGCCACGCCGACCAAGGCATCGCCCTCGTCCAGATTGATCGCGATCTTGCCGATCTTGCGCTGGAACGCGAACTCGCTCAGCGGGGTCTTCTTGACCATGCCGTTGCGGGTGGCGAAGAACACGTAGCGGCCTTCGGCATACTCACGCACCGGCAGCACCGCCTGTACGCGCTCGCCGTTCTCCAACGGAATCCAGTTGACGATCGGACGGCCGCGCGCGTTCGGCCCGGCTTCGGGCAACTGGTGCACCGGCAGCCAGAACACCTTGCCGCTGCTGGTGAAGGTCAGCAGCGTGTCGTGGGTGTTGACCAGCCACAGCTGGTCGATGAAATCCTCTTCCTTGGTCGCCGCTGCACTGCGGCCGCGGCCGCCGCGGCGCTGCGCGCGGTAGGCACTGACCGGCTGGCGCTTGGCATAGCCGGCATGCGACAGGGTCACCACCACGTCTTCCGGCGCGATCAGGTCGAGGATGTCCAGGTCCTCTTCGCTGTGGCGGATCTCGGTACGGCGCGCATCGCCGTATTCCTCGCGGATGTTGACCAGTTCCTCGCGGATCACCTGCAGCAGCACGTCCGGGTTTTCCAGGATGCGGATCAACCCGGCGATCGCCTCCAGCAGCTGCTTGTATTCCTCGGTCAGGCGCTCCTGCTCCAGGCCGGTCAGGCGGTGCAGGCGCATTTCCAGGATCTGCGTGGCCTGCACCTCGGTCAACTGGTAGCCGCCGTTGACCAGGCCGACACCGCTGGGCAGGTCTTCCGGACGCGAGGCCTCGGCGCCGGCCGCGCCGAGCAGCGCGCCGACCAGGCCCGGTTGCCAGGTCTTGGCCAGCATGCGCTCGCGCGCTTCGTTCGGGTTCGCCGAGGTCTTGATCAGCTCGATCATCTCGTCGATGTTGGCGAGCGCGACGGTCAGGCCTTCCAGGATGTGCGCGCGGGCACGCGCCTTGCGCAGCTCGAAGATGGTGCGGCGGGTGACCACTTCGCGGCGGTGGCGGACGAACGCCTCCAGCATCTGCTTGAGGTTCATCAGCTGCGGGCGGCCATCGACCAGCGCCACCATGTTGATGCCGAACACCGACTCCATCTGGGTCTGCTGGTACAGGTTGTTCAGCACCACGTCGGCGGCTTCGCCGCGCTTGACCTCGATGTAGATGCGCATGCCGTCCTTGTCGGACTCGTCGCGCAGTTCGCTGATGCCCTCGAGCTTCTTTTCCTTGACCAGCTCGGCGATCTTCTCGATCAGCCGCGCCTTGTTGACCTGATACGGGATCTCGGTGACCACGATCGCTTCGCGGCCGTTGTCCTGGATCTCGATCTCGGCCTTGGCGCGCATGCGCACGCGGCCGCGGCCGGTGCGGTAGCCGGCGACGATGCCGGTGGTGCCGTTGATAATGCCGGCGGTCGGGAAATCCGGGCCGGGGATGTGCTCCATCAGCCCGTCGACGTCGATCTGCGGGTTGTCGATCAGCGCCAGGCAGGCATTGATCGACTCGGTCAGGTTGTGCGGCGGGATGTTGGTGGCCATGCCCACCGCGATGCCGGCCGAGCCGTTGACCAGCAGGCTCGGGAAGCGCGTCGGCATCACCGACGGTTCCTGTTCCTTCTCGTCGTAGTTAGGCTGGAAATCGACGGTCTCCTTGTCGATGTCGGCCATCATCTCGTGCGCGAGCCGCGACATGCGCGCCTCGGTGTAACGCATCGCCGCCGCGGAGTCGCCGTCGACCGAACCGAAGTTGCCCTGCCCGTCCACCATCAGGTAGCGCAGCGAGAACGGCTGCGCCATGCGCACCAGCGTGTCGTACACCGACTGGTCGCCGTGCGGGTGATACTTGCCGATGACGTCGCCGACGATACGCGCCGACTTGTAGTAGGGCTTGTTGCTGTGCGCGCCCAGCTCGTTCATCGCGAACAACACGCGGCGATGCACCGGCTTGAGGCCGTCGCGCGCATCCGGGAGGGCACGCCCCACGATCACGCTCATGGCGTAATCGAGGTAGCTCTTGCGCATCTCGTCTTCCAGGTTGACCTGGATGATTTCCTTGGCGGATTCTGCCATTCGGGTTCCGTAAGTCTGGTGGCGGATCGACCACGACGCCGGCCCACGACAGGCGGGCCCGCCGCGGCCGCACGCCTACGGCGCACGGCGGTCGATCGAACCGCCGGATTCTAGCATGACGGGCGCCCGTTTGCCCGGTTTTTGCGGGCCCGAACAAGCACTTGCGCGCCATCGGCAGCGTTTGCAGGGCGCTGTGGCGCTCCCCCGGAGCTCAGCCGCCGAAGGCGGCGCGCATGCGTGCCGGGTCCGGCTGCGCGATCACCCCGCGCTCGGTGACGATGGCGTCGATCAGCGCGGCCGGGGTCACGTCGAACACCGGATTCCAGGCGGCGATGCCGTCGGCCACGGTGCGGGCGCCGCCGACGCCGAACAGTTCGCCCGGATCGCGCTGCTCGATCTCGATCTGCGCGCCGTCGGCGGTGTCCATGTCCACGGTGGACGACGGCGCCACCACCATGAACTTGACACCATGATGGCGCGCGGCGATCGCCAACTGATAGGTGCCGATCTTGTTGGCGGTGTCGCCATTGGCGCAGATGCGGTCGGCGCCGACGATCACCCACTGCACCGCCCCGGTCTTCATCAGGTGCGAGGCCGCCGAATCGGCGATCAGGGTCGCGTCGATGCCGTCCTGCTGCAATTCCCACACGGTCAGCCGCGCGCCCTGCAGCCACGGCCGGGTCTCGCCGGCGAACACCTTGGCGATGCGCTGCTGGGCGACGCCGGCGCGGATCACGCCCAGCGCCGTGCCGAAGCCGGCGGTGGCCAGCGAGCCGGTGTTGCAATGGGTCAGCACGCCGCTGCCCGGCGCGATCAGGCCGGCGCCGAGCGCGCCCATGTGCCGGTTGGCGGCCAGATCCTCTTCGGCGATCGCCTGCGCCTCGCGCTCCAGCACCGCCTGCCAGTCGCTGCCGGCTGCACCGAGTGCGGCGCGCATGCGCGCCAGCGCCCAGGCCAGGTTGACCGCGGTCGGGCGCGCGGCATTGAGCCGCTGCAAGGCCGGCTCCAGCTTCAGCAGCGCCTCGGCACCGTGCTCGGCCTGTACCTCGCGTGCGGCCAGCACCGTGCCCCAGCCGGCGGCGATGCCGATCGCCGGCGCGCCGCGCACGGCCAGGGCGTGGATCGCCGCGGCGACCTGGTCGCTGTCGGTGCAGCGCACGTGCTCCACCGCGAACGGCAGCTTGCGCTGGTCCAGCAACTCCAGCGCGTCGCCGGTCCACAGGATCGGGCGGATATGGTCGTAGCGGGCGTAATCGATATCGAGGGCGGCGTTCATCGCGCCATTGTAAACGCCGGCGATTGCGGATTGAGGACGGCGCGCGGCGCGCAGCGCCCGCCCGCGCTTCAGTTGACGCTGAACTCGGCGCGGCAGCCCTTGTCGACCCAGATGCCGTCGCGGTCCCAGCCCCAGCTCTCGTCCTGCACACAGGCGGCGCCGGACAATTGCCGGCGCAGTTCGACGTGATGCTGGACGCTGACCCCACAGCGGCGCCGCGCCTTGCCCTTGGACTCGCACAACACCGGCCGCGGACCGGCAGGGAACCCGGAGCCGTCGGCCGCGCCGATCTCGAACTCGCCGCGGCAGCCGCGCGCCACCCAGATCTCGTTGCGACGCACGCCCCAGCTGCGCTCCTCGCGACATGGCACCGAGGACAGCTGCCGCATCAGCCGCACCGGCGCCCCACGCAGCATCACCGGGCAGCTTTCCAGGCGTCCGTCGGACTCGCAGCGCAACACGCGGCGCATGGCGCTGCGCGGCGCTTCCTCCGGATTGGGACGGAACTCGGCGCGGCAGCCCAGGGTCACCCACACGCCGGTAGCGTCGGAGCCCCACTCGCTGCCGCGGATGCAGTCGTTGTCGGACAGTTGCCGCACCAGTTGCACGCCCTGCGCGGTCGGCATCGGGCAGTGCACCCAGGTCATGTCGCGCGACTCGCAGCGCACCACCGCGGCGTCGTACGCATCGGCGTCCTGCGCCGGCGAGGGCATCGGCCACACGCTTGCCGCCAATCCCAGCCAATACCAGCCACCGAGCCCGTACGCCCACTTCATGCTTGGCTCTGCCCCTATGCCTAGAACCTGAACAACGAAGACCTGCTGGCGCGCCATGTGCGCATGCCGTGTCCGATCAAACCATCATCGGTGTGGACAACGCAACAACGCGGCGCGGCGCGCCGTGACGGCCGGTTCAGGCATGCGCGAAATCGTAGGCGAGTACCTCGCCGATCTGCGCGGTGCCGCGCATCGCCATCAACAGCCGATCCACGCCGACCGCGACACCGGCGCAATCGGGCAGATCTGGCAGCGCCTGCAGCAGGCGTTCGTCCAGCGGCGGCAGCACCGCACCGCGCGCCTGGCGCAGCGCATGGTCGCGCAGGAAACGCCGGCGTTGCTCGGCGGCATCGTTGAGCTCGTGGTAACCGTTGGCCAGTTCGTAGCCGCCCAGGTACAGCTCGAAGCGCTCGGCCACCGGCGGGTCGCCGTCGCGGATGCGCGCCAGTGCGCATTGGCTGGCCGGCCAGTCGTGGACCACGGTAAGGCGGTCGGCCGGGAATGCCGGCTGCAGACAGTGGGTCATCAGCAGGTCCAGCCAGTCGTCACGACCGAGACCGTCGGCGTCGATATGGATATCGCATAGCGGCTGCTGCAGCGCTTGCAACGGCGCAGTGAATGGATCCAGCTTCAGTCCCTGCTGGAACAGCTCGCGATAACTGAGCACTTGCAGCGTGGCACTGCGCCCGACCAGGGCCAGCGCGGTGCGCACCAGCTCCACGGTCTCCTCGATCAACTGCCGGTGATCCCAGCCGACCCGGTACCACTCGAGCATGGTGAACTCGGGATTGTGGCGGCCGCCGGCCTCGCCGTTGCGGAACACCCGGCCGAGTTCGTAGCAGTCGCCGATGCCGGCGGCGAGCAGCCGCTTCAACGGGTACTCGGGCGAGGTACGCAGCCAGCGCAGCGCCGGGCCGGCGTCGACATGGCCGCTGAAGCGGGTCTGGAAGCTGTCGATGTTCGGCTCGGTGTTGCCAGCCGCCGACAGCATCGGCGTCTCCACTTCCAGCACGCCGCGCGCGGCGAAGAAGCCGCGGATGGCGGCATTGAGCCGGGCGCGCACCTGCAGGGCGGGCAGCAGGTCCATCAGCGCACCATGTCGAGCCGGCGGCTCAGCTGGTCGCGCGCGTCGTCGAGGTAACCCAGGCCCAGGTACAGGCGCTTGGCGGCGGCGTTGTGGTGGTTGACCTCCATTCGCAGCACGTCCGCACCCAGCGCGCGGGCGCGCGCCTCGACCAGCGCCACCGCGCGCCGGCCCCAGCCGCGGCCGCGTGCGGCCGGGCCCAGGTACAACTCGTCGAGCAGCAGATAGGGCCCGCCCAGTTCGACGCTGAAACAGGCGGTGATCAGCGCATAGCCGACCACCGTACCGTCCGGCGCCAGCCACAGCAGCGCCTCGCCCAGTGCCGGCTGCGTCAGCAGCGCCTGCAGGCCGCGCGTCACCCGCTCGGCATCGAAGGCGATGCCGTCCTCGGCGTAGAACGCCTGCAGCATCGCCATCAAGGCCGGCTGGTCGGCCACATCGGCGGTGCGCCAGCGCAGTTCCTCCTGCGCCGTGCCGAGCGCACTCATGCGCCCTGCCCTTTCGATTGCAGGAACGCCAGCAGCTGCGCCTCGTCCCACACCGCCACGCCCAGTTCCTGCGCCTTGTCGAGCTTGGAGCCGGCGGCCTCGCCGGCGACCACGAACGCGGTCTTCTTCGACACGCTGCCGGCGACCTTGGCGCCCAGCGCCTCCAGTTGCGCCTTGGCCTCGTCGCGGGTCAGCGCGGTCAGGGTGCCGGTCAGCACCACGGTCTGCCCGTCCAGCGGGCCGGCGCGGCGCTGCGTCTGCGCCGGCGCCGCATCGAGCAAGCGCTGCATGGCCGCCTCTGCCTCCAGCAAGGCCTGCTTCTGCGCCGGGTCGGCCAGGTATGCGGCCAGGTTGGCAGCGCCGGCCGTGGACAGGCCCGCCCCGGTCCAGCCGCTTTCGTTGGCGCGCAGCAGGGCGTCCAGGGTGCCGTAGGTGGCGGCCAGGCGCTGCGCGCTCTTGCCGCCGAGCTTGTCCACCGGCAGCGTGCCGAGCAGATGCGCCAGGTCCAGCCGCTCGCGCAGTTCCGCCGGCGGCGTGCCCTCGTCGGAGAAGCCGATGCCGGCGTCGATCAGGCCATCGATCACCGCGGCGTTGCCGCGCTGCTCGAAGAACGTCGCGATCGAGCGCGCCACTTCGCCGCCGATGTCCGGCAAGGCCTGCAGCAGCACCGCCGGGGTGCTGCGCACGAACGCCAGCGAGCCCAGCCAGTAGGCCAGCGCCTTGGCCGTGGTCTCGCCCAGGTGCGGAATGCCCAGCGCGAACAGGAAGCGCGGCAGCGTCGTGGCGCGGCTGGCATCGATGCCGGCGACTAGGTTCTCCGCCCACTTGCTCGCGAGCTTGCCGCCCAGGTCCACCGTCAGATGCGCGCGCAGGAAGTCGGCGCGCCGCCATGCCGTGGCCTCGTCCTCCAGCGCCGCGCGGCCAGCCGCATCCAGCACCAGCGCACCCTTGCTGTCCTCCACCGCCTGCAGCAGGTCGGCAGCGGTGGCCGCGTCCAGCGCGGCCTTCATCCGCACCAGATCTTCCACGCTCAACGCGTACAGATCGGCCAGCGACTGCACGAAGCCGAACTCGACCAGGGCATCGGCCTGGCGCTCGCCCAGGCCTTCGATGTCCAGCGCGCGGCGCGAGGCGAAGTGGCGCAAGGCTTCCTTGCGCTGCGCGGCACAGGCCAGGCCGCCGCTGCAGCGCCAGGCCACCGCGTCCTCTTCCTTGACCAGCTCCGAGCCGCACACCGGGCAGGCCGCCGGCATCGTCCACGGCACGGTGCCGGGCGGGCGCCGTTCCTCGATCACCCGCACCACTTCCGGAATCACGTCGCCGGCGCGGCGCACGATCACCGTATCGCCCTCGCGCGCGTCCAGCCGCGCGATCTGGTCGGCATTGTGCAGGGTGGCGTTGGTGACAGTGACGCCGGCGACCTGCACCGGCTCCAGCCGCGCCACCGGGGTGACCGCGCCGGTGCGGCCGATCTGCACCTCGATCGCGCGCAGCACGGTGGACTGTTCCTGCGCCGGGAACTTGTGCGCCAGCGCCCAGCGCGGCGCGCGCGAGACGAAGCCCATCGCCTGTTGCTGGTCGTAGTCGTCGAGCTTGTAGACCACGCCGTCGATGTCGTATGGCAGGTGGTCGCGGGAGGCGCCGATGCGGCGGAAATAGGCGATCAGGCCGTCGAAGCCGTTGGCGGTATCCGCCTCCGGCGCCACCGGGAAGCCGTAGTCGCGCAGCAGTTGCAGCGTCTGCGAATGGGTTTCGGGCAACTCCAGGCCGCGCACCTCGCCCACCGAATAGGCGAAGAACGCCAGCGGCCGGCGCCGGGTGACCGCCGGATCGAGCTGGCGCAGCGAGCCGGCGGCGCCGTTGCGCGGATTGGCCAGCAGCTTCTCGTTGCGCTCCAGCGCCTGCGCGTTCCATGCGGCGAAGGCGGCGCGCGGCATGTAGATCTCGCCGCGCACCTCCAGCACCGCCGGCGGCGGCGTGCCGAGGTCGCGCAGCTTCAGCGGCACCGAGCGCACCTGGCGCAGGTTGGCGGTGACGTCCTCGCCGGTGCTGCCGTCGCCGCGGGTGGCGCCCTGCACGAACACACCTTCCTCGTAGCGCAGGCTGATCGCCAGGCCGTCGAGCTTGGGTTCGACCGAGAACACCGGCGCGGCCAGCTCCAGTTCGCGCTCGATGCGGCGCTCGAAATCGGCGACCTCGGCGAAGCGCGTGCGGTCGTCGGCGTCCTCGGCCACGCCTGGGGTCTCGAAGGCATTGGCCAGCGACAGCATCGGAATCGCGTGACGCACTTCCGGGAAGCCGCCGTCCGGCCGCGCACCGACCTTGCGCGTCGGCGAGTCCGCACTGGCCAGCTCCGGGTGCGCGGCTTCCAGGGCCTCCAGGTCGCGCATCAGCGCGTCGTACTCGGCATCGGGAATCGTGTTGTCGTCGAGCACGTAGTAGCGGTGGTTGGCGTCGTCGATGCGCTGGCGCAACTCGGCGGCGCGCTGCTGGGGATCGGGAGTTACGGTCATGCGCAGCAGAAATACGGGTAACGGAGAGGGGGCGATAGTAGCTGGAAGGCGGGATTGGGGAGTCGGGATTGGAGATTCGCGGAAGCAAGCTCTGGATTGCGGGCGTTCGTGGCGCTCGCACCCTCATCCGCCCCTGCGGGGCACCTTCTCCCGAGGGGAGAAGGGAGAGGCCGAAGCCCCTCTCCCATCGGGAGAGGGGTTGGGGTGAGGGTACGGGGCGCGCAGCGCCATCGACGTCAGCACCCGGCTTTTACCGATCCCCAATCCCGATTCCCCAATCCCACCCTCAAGCCAACCCCAAATCCCAAATTCCGAATCCCTGCCCCTCGCTCCCTTGCCCCGCCATTAACACCTCGTTAACGTTGCGATCCCCGCCCGCTCTGGAGAGCTCCGTGTCGCTACCGGTCTCGCGCCGTTCCTTCCTGTCCCTGGCCACCTCCGGCCTGGCGCTCGGCGCCGTGGGCCTGGCGCCTGTCGCCGAGGCGGCGCGGCGCAAGGCGGCCACCGCCGCAACCGCGACACCCGGCGTGGCGCCTGCGGCCGGCACGGTGTACCTGAACTTCAACGAATGTCCGTTGGGTCCCGCGCCCGCGGCATTGGCGGCAGCGCAGGCGATCCTGCCGCGCAGCGGCCGCTATCTGTTCGAGTTGTCGGACGAGCTGATCGCCGCCTTCGTCGGCCAGCAGCGCCTGCCGGCCGACCATGTCGCCGTGTATCCCGGCTCCAGCGAGCCGCTGGCCCGCGCGGCGCGCGCCTTCACCTCGGCGCGCGCCAGCGTGGTGGTCGCCGATCCGACCTTCGAGGCGGTGGCCGATGTCGCCGCCGCGCATGGCGCGCCGGTGCGGCGGGTGCCGCTGCGCGCCGACGGCGCGCACGACGTCAAGGCCATGGCCAGCGCCGATCCGAATGCCGGCCTGATCTACCTGTGCAATCCGAACAACCCGACCGGCTCGATCACCAAGCGCGCCGACATCGAATGGCTGCTGGCCAACAAGCCCGCCTCCAGCGTGCTGCTGGTCGACGAGGCCTACCTGCACTACAGCGAGGAGCCGTCGGTGATCGACCTGATCGGCCAGCGCCAGGACCTGCTGGTGCTGCGCACCTTCTCCAAGCTGTACGGCATGGCCGGGCTGCGCCTGGGCCTGGCGGTGGCCGCGCCGGGGCTGCAGACCAAGCTCGCCGCGTTCGGCCAGAATCCGGTGTCGGTGCCCGCCTTGGCCGCCGGCATCGCCAGCCTGCAGGACCTGCAACTGGTCCCGACCCGTCGCGCCGAGAACGCGCGCATCCGCAACGACACCATCGCCTGGCTGCAGAGCAAGGGCTACAAGTGCCTGCCGTCGCAGGCCAACTGCTTCATGGTCGACGTCAAGCGCGACGGCGCCGCCTTCGCCGCGGCGATGGCCAAGCAGGGCGTGATCGTCGGCCGCAGCTGGCCGATCTGGCCGAAGCTGGTGCGCGTCACCGTCGGCACCGAGGCGGAAATGCTGCGGTTTCGGGAGGCGTTTATGAAGGCGCGCAAGTAGCGCGCCTGGGATTGGGGAGTTGGGATTGGGGAGTCGCTTAAGGGCTGGGATTCGGGATTCGGGATTAGAGATTAGCGAGAGCCAAGGCCACGTGTTTCTGACGTCGGCGGCGGTCGTACCCTCCTCCGCCCTTCGGGCACCTTCTCCCGATGAGAGAAGGGAACAGCGCGCCGGGCGATCAACACTCGGGACTCGCTTTACGAATCCCCAATCCCGAATCCCCAATCCCAGCCTTTAAGCGACTCCCCAATCCCGGCGCCGCGCCGCCAGCGCGGCGCTCACCAGCGTGGGGCTTTCGTCAACGGCGGCGCCTGATGCTGACGGTCGTAGGCGCGCAGGTCGTCGCGGATGTGGGCGATGCGCTGGCGGCCGAGCGCGTTGCGGCTGTCGTCCAGGACCACGCCATCGAGCAGTTCGCCCATGCGCTGCACGGTCGGCAGCATCTTCTCCCAGGCGTCGAGCGCGGTCAGCGGCGCCGGCAGGGTCAGGAAGAAGGCGATCGCCGGGGTCTCCATCTCGCGGATGTGCGCCATGTCGAAGCTGCCCGGCTTCATGATGCTGGCCATGCTGAAGATCGGGCCGCGCTCGGGATGCCCTTCCACCAGGCGGTGGAACACGTTCATGTGGCCGAAGGTCAGGCCGGTCTTCTCCGCCGCGACCACGATGTCCTCGCCGCGCAACACCTGCCCGGCGCGGGCGGCGACGTACAGCGAAACGATCTTGTCGAAATCCTGGCTCGGACGCTTGCCGAGTTCGGCGCCCGGTGCCTCCGCCGCGGGCAGGCCCAGGTCGGGCTGGTGCGCTTCGCCATCCGCGCCGGACGCGACCAGCGCGTCATCGCCGGCGGCCGGGGCGGCGTCGCCCAGCGAGGGTTCGCGGCGCGGCGCGGCCGGATCGGCCGCCTCCACGCGCCGGCCCTGGCTCGGTTTCTTGGGGCGGCCGAACAGGAAGATCGCCGCAATCAACAGCAAGCCGGCGGCGAGGATGCCGATGCGTAGCATTGCCATGTCGGACATTCAGGGGTTACTCCGGCAAGGGTACACAGGGGGAAAACAACTGCTGGGTGCGCATCGGGTCCGCCAACACGGAAACCCGGCCTCGACGCGCATCACGTCCTTTAGCATGTCACGTCAGGCCGCGCCCGCCAAACGCGCGGCCTCCTCGAGATCCACGCTGACCAGACGGCTGACGCCGGGCTCGCGCATGGTGACGCCGCTGAGCTGGTGCGCCGCCTCCATCGTCGCCTTGTTGTGGCTGACGAACAGGAACTGCACTTTCTCGCTCATTTCCTTGACCATCGCCGCCAGGCGGCCGACGTTGGCTTCGTCCAGCGGCGCGTCCACCTCGTCGAGCAGGCAGAACGGCGCCGGGTTGAGCTGGAAGATCGCGAACACCAGCGCCACCGCGGTCATCGCCTTCTCGCCGCCGGACAGCAGCGAGATGCTGGACACGCGCTTGCCCGGGGGCCGCGCCATGATCGCCACGCCAGTGTCCAGCAAGTCCTCGCCGGTCAGCTCCAGATACGCGTGGCCGCCGCCGAACAGGCGCGGATACAGCGCCTGCACGCCGGAGTTGACCCGGTCGAAGGTGTCCTTGAAGCGGCCGCGGGTCTCGCGGTCGATCTTGCGGATGGCGTCTTCCAGGGTTTCCAGCGCGGTGTTCAGGTCGACGTCCTGCGCTTCCAGGTACTCGGCGCGCTGCGCGGCCTCGCCGTACTCGCTGATCGCCGCCAGGTTGACCGGCTCCAGCCGGCGCATGCGCGCATCGATCTGCTGTACCGCCTGCTCCCACTCCGCCGGATCGGCGTGCTCGGGCAGGCTGTTGATCACGTCCTCGAGCACGAAGCCGGCCTTGACCACCGCCGCCGACAGCTGCTCGGCGCTGAGCACCAGCGCCTGCTGGTCGAGCCGGCGCTGGGCGATGCGCTCGCGCTGGGCCAGCGCCTGTTCGTCGCGCTGCTGGCGGGTCTGCTCCAGCGCGCGCAGTTCGTTGTCGATGCCGTCCAGCAGCGCACGCGCCTCGCCGAGCGCGCGGTCGGTGCGCACGCGCTCGCTCAGCGCGGCCTGGTGCTCGGCCTCCAGGGCCAGCACCGGCGAGTCGCCCTCGTTCAACTGCGCGCTGAGTTCGCCCAGGCGCGCGTCCAGCTGCCCGCGCTGGTTGCCCATGCGCTCCAGCGCCTGGCTCAGCGAGGCGATCTGGGTGCGCTGCGACTCCAGGGTCAGGGCCAATGCATGCGAGGCCTCGCGCACCCGCCGCGCGGCGTCGCGGGCCAGGTCGCGGGCCTCGGTGAGCTGGCGGCGCTCGCTTTCCAGCGCATGCCGCACCGACTCCAGGTCGCCCATGCTGGTGACCGCGTCCTCCAGCTTGGAGCGTGCCTCGCGCGCCTGCTCGCGGCTGCTGTCCAGGGTTTCCAGCAGTTGCGCGACCTCCAGCTCGATGCGCTCGATGCGGGTGCGCGCGGCGTCGACCTTGCCCTGCTGGCTCTGCAACTGCCCGGCCAGTTCTGAGGCGCTACGGTGCGCCTGGTACAGCTGGCGCTGCGCGTCCTCGCGCTGCTGCTCGCCGGCCAGCAACTGCGCGCGCAGCTCGCCCAGGCGGTGTTCGAGGTCGGCCTCGCGTTCCTGCAGCGTCTCGATCTGGCCGCGCAGGCTCTGGATCTCGCGCTCGCGCAGCAGCGCGCCCTGCTTGGCCGCACCGGAGCGCGACACCCGCAGCCAGCCCTGGCCCAGGCGCGCGCCATCGCGGGTGACGATGGAATCGCCCTCGCCCAACTGCGGCAGCAGCGCCCGCGCTGCATTCAAGTCCTCGGCCGCATGCAGTCGCGCCAGCAGCCGGCGAATCGCAATCGGGCCCTGCACCTTGGCCGCGAGCGAGGTCGGCGCGAAGGTCTCGGCCGCCTCGGCGCCGCTGACCAGGGCGATGCGGCCTTCGCCGAGTTCGCCAAGGGCGTCGACCAGGGTTTCCGGCGCCTCCACCAGCACACCTTCGATCAACTGCCCGAGCGCACCTTCGACCGCGTTCTCCCAGCCGCTCTCCACGCTGAGCCGCTCGCCGACGCGCGCCGCCGAGTCCAGCCCGCGCGCCTGCAGCCAGGCCACCGCCGCACCCTGCTCCTGGCCGAGCGCGGCCTGCTGCAGGGTTTCCAGCGACGACAGCCGGCCGCGCGCGGCCTGCGCCTGCTTGCGCACGTCGGCCAGTTCGGCCTGCGCGCTGCGCTGCTGGTCCTGCAGCGCCGCCACCGCCTGCTTGCGCGCCTCGACCTGCTCGGTCAGTCCATCCAGCGCGGCGCGCTGGGTCTCATGCTGCAGTTCCAGTTGCGCGAACGCCTCGGCCAGCGCGTCCAGGTCCAGCCCGGCGCGCTCGGCGACCAGCGCCTCGCGGCGGCGCTCGGCTTCCAGCGACTGCCGGTCCAGGTAATCGACGCGGGTCCGCTCCACTTCGCCGGCGCGCGAGGCTTCGGCAGTGTTGCGCTGATGCGATTCCCAGCGCTGCTGCCAGTCGGCCAGGCGGGCCTCGGCCTCGCGCAGCGCTTCCTGCTTGTATTCGTTGTCTTCCTGCAGTTGCTCCAGCTGCGGGCCGGCCACGTCGACCGATTCGCGCAACAGCGCCAGCTTGGCCTCGTCGGTGCCGATATGCTGCCCGAGCTCGGCCAGTGCCAGCTGCGCCTCGTCGCGCGCCTTGTGCAGGCGCTGCGACAGATCGCGCTGGTGCTGGATCTGCTGTTCGATCCGGGCCAGGGTGCTGCCGACCTTGTAGACCTCGGCCTGCGCGGTGCTCAGCGCCTCGGCGGCCTCCTCGCGACGCACGCGGCCGGTCTCGATGCGCGCCTCGGCATCGCGCTGCTCGGCGATCAGCTGCTGCAGGCGCGTCTCTTCCTGGCCCAGCGCCTCGCGCAGGCCCTGCAGGCGCCCGTCCAGGCCGCGGTACTCCAGCGCCTTCCATTGCGCGTCCTTGATCCGCCGCTCTTCCTGCAGCGCCTGGTACTGCTCGGCCTGGCGCGCCTGCCGCTTGAGGTGCTCGAGCTGCTTGCCGATCTCCTCGCGCAGGTCGCCCAGACGCTCCAGGTTCTCGCGGGTGTGGCGGATGCGGGTCTCGGTCTCCTTGCGCCGCTCCTTGTACTTGGAGATGCCGGCGGCCTCCTCCAGGTACACGCGCAGGTCCTCCGGGCGCGCTTCGATGATCTGGCTGATCATGCCCTGCTCGATGATCGAGTAGCTGCGCGGGCCCAGGCCGGTGCCCAGGAACAGGTCGGTGATGTCGCGGCGCCGGCACTTGGTGCCGTTGAGGTAGTAGCTGCTGCTGCCGTCGCGGCTGACCTGGCGCTTGACCGAGATCTCGTTGAACGAGGCGTACTCGCCGGCGATGGTGTGATCGGAGTTGTCGAAGATCAGTTCCACCGTGGCCTGCGACACCGGCTTGCGCGCCGAGGAGCCGGAGAAGATCACGTCGGTCAGCGAATCGCCGCGCAACCGGCTGGCCGAACTTTCGCCCATCACCCAGCGCACCGCGTCGATGATGTTCGACTTGCCGCAGCCGTTCGGACCGACGATGCCGGTCATGTTGGTCGGCAGGTGCAGCGTGGTCGGATCGACGAAGGACTTGAAGCCGGACAGCTTGATGGTCGACAGGCGCATGGTGCGGGCAATCCATGGCAGGCGCCGCCGGCATTCCGAGCTGCGCTGCCGCTAATGAAGATCCAGGTGAGGTCCTGCTTCCAACCCATTGATGCGGCTACACCACCGGGTCGACATCGGACACGAGTCGCTGAGTATAGCGGCCCCCGAGCGGCGCCGGGGCCGCCTGCGCCGGGGGGCGCCGATGCGACGGCGGTCGCACATGCAGGCGACCGCCCCCGCCAGCCATGCCAGCCAGGGCCGCACGACCCGCCGACGGCGGCGCCGGTCGGCGAAAACGACACGGGCACCTTGCGGTGCCCGTGTCGGTACAGCGATGACGCAGGGATCAGGCGTCGGCTTCGACCACGACCTTGACCGTGGTTTCCACGTCGGCGTGCAGGCGCACCAGCACCTCGTACTCGCCGATGTTGCGGAACGCACCTTCGCCCAGCACCACTTCGCCCTTCTCCAGCGGCAGGCCGGCGGCGGTGAAGGCCTCGGCGATGTCGCGCGGGCCGACCGAGCCGTACAGCTTGCCTTCGGTCGACGCGTTGGCCTTGACGGTCACGCTGGCGCCTTCCAGCTTGGCGGCACGGGCTTCGGCGTCGTCGTGGATCGACTTGGCCTTGGCTTCGTACTCGGCGCGCTTGGCTTCGAACTCGGCGATGTTGGCGGCGGTGGCCGGCACGGCCTTGCCCTGCGGCACCAGGTAGTTGCGGCCGTAGCCCGGCTTGACGTCGACCTTGTCGCCGAGGCCGCCCAGGTTGGTCACTTTCTGCAGAAGAATCAATTGCATGGTCTTGCTCCGTTATTCGTTAGCGCACGCCCCGAAGGCGCCCGCAACGCTTGCTGTCCGAATAGGAGAAGCCGGGATTGGGGATTGGGGAATCGGGATTTGCGCCCCGATCGGCACCGCATTCTTTGATCGCCAGACTTCGGTTGAATGCCCGCACCGGGAGGTGCGGGCGGTGTTGCGTTCCGGGAAACCCGGAATCAAACGTCGTGGTTGTCCGTGTACGGGATCAGCGCCAGGAAACGCGCGCGCTTGACCGCCGTGGCCAGCTGGCGCTGGTACTTGGACTTGGTGCCGGTCACGCGGCTCGGCACGATCTTGCCGTTCTCGGTGAGGTACTGGCGCAGGGTGTTGAGATCCTTGTAGTCGATCTCCTTGACGCCCTCGGCGGTGAACTTGCAGAACTTGCGACGACGGAAGAACTTGGACATGAGCGTGCTCCTTAGGCGGCTTCGGCGGCGTCGCCGTCGGTTTCGGTGGCGGCGGCGGGCGCATCGCCCTCTTCGTCGTCGCGACGACGGCGCTCACCGCGCTCGGGCTTGTCGGCCTTCTCGTCCTTGCTCTTCATGATCAGCGACTGCTCGGTGTCGGGACCGTCGCGCTTGATCACCAGGTGGCGCAGCACCGCGTCGTTGAAGCGGAAGCTCTCGACCAGCTCGCTCAGCACGGCCTGGTCCACTTCGATGTTCAGCATGACGTAGTGGGCCTTCACCAGGTTCTGGATCGGGTACGCCAGCTGGCGGCGGCCCCAGTCTTCCAGACGGTGGATGGTGCCCTTGCCGTTCTCGACCAGCGACTTGTAGCGCTCGATCATGGCCGGGACCTGCTCGCTCTGGTCCGGGTGGACCAGGAACACGATTTCGTAATGACGACTCATGGTGTTTACCTTTCGGATGTGGCCTTGCGGCCGGACAGCCCCCCGCGGTGATGACGGCGGTGGGGCAAGGACTCCTGCCAGGAAGGCAGGAAGCCGCACATTATGGCGTAGAAGGGCCGCCGCGGACAAGGTGCCGGGGCTGGAGGCGGGATGATGTCCTGGCTTGCTAAAGCCGGGACCCGGGGCCCGGGACCCGTAAACCCTGACTAGCCGGCCTTTTCATAGCGAAATGCCCAGGCCCAACAGCACCGGCAAGGGCATCCGGCACCGTTCTTCCGGGTCCCGAGCCCCGGGTCCCGGGTCCCGGCTTCTCACCCCATATCGACATGCAGCCGATGCTGACCGCACTGCAGGCAACGGAACAGACAGCCGACCAGCATGCCGTCGCGGGACAGGCGCGCCAGCAGCCAGTCCGTGTCGCGCGGGGTGACCTCGGCGATGTCGGGCATGACCTCGTCCAGGATCGGGTCCAGATCGTCACGCCCGGCATAGCCCAGGAAGGCGCAGGGCCGGTCGCAATGGCTCAGCCACACCGGCTGCTGCCAGGCCGAATAGCCCGGGGTGCGCGTGCAGATCTCCTGCAGCAGCGCTGCATTGATCGCCGGCGGTGGGTCGCCCGGATCGGACGAGACGCCCTCGATCTCGGTCCAGCCGGTGAACTCGCCCTCGAAGCGGGCCGCGGCGCGGCCATCGGCGATGCACCAGGGACACAGGAACTGCGGGCCATCGCCAGCGCAGTAGAACGGCCCCCGGTAGCGCCATGCACGGGTTTCGCCGCAGCAGTCGCACACGCCGTCTTCCTGCGCGAAGCACAGCGCATAGGCGTTGGGGTGATGAAGGAACTGAGGCAGCTGCATGGAAACCGATACCACGCTGCCCTGCGCCCTCGAGGAAGGCGCCGCCGGGCGGAGCGGCGACGCTCAGGGCGCGCCGGCGTGCGCGGCGTCGGTGGTGAAGCTCTCGCCGCAGCCGCACTCGGCGGTGGCATTGGGGTTGCGGAACACGAAGGTCTCGCCCAGGCCCTGCTTGGCGAAGTCGATCTCGGTGCCGTCCACCAGCGGCAGGCTGGTCGCATCGACATAGATACGCACACCGTCCTGCTCGAACACCGCATCGTCCGGACGCGCCTCGCGCGCCAGGTCGGTGACGTGGCCCCAACCCGAGCAGCCGGTGCGCTCGACTCCGAAACGCAAGCCCAGCGCGCCAGGCGTCTGCGCGACGAAGCGCTGCACGCGGGCGTGGGCGACGGGGGTGAGACGGATGGTCATGACGAACGACTCCGGCGACTGCGAGCGGACATTATAGGAAGGACGGCGACCGATCGCCGCATGCCTCGCAAGCGCTGCGCTCCAGCCAGTACACTTGCCCCTTCCATATCGAGTCGCTGCGGCGAGGATTCAAGTCATGACGGTGGTGAGCGTTGCACATGCGCTGGCGGGGAAGATCCCGGAAGGCGGCGAAGTCACGGTGCGGGGATGGGTGCGCACGCTGCGCGGATCTGCCGGACTGGCTTTCATCAATGTGAGCGACGGCTCCTGCTTCGCCCCGATCCAGGTGGTGGCCACCGATGCCCTGCCCAACTTCGATGAGGTCAAGCGGCTCACCGGCAGTTGCTCGCTGATCGCCAAGGGCGTGCTGGTGAAATCGCAGGGCAAGGGCCAGTCGTACGAGATCCAGGCCAGCGCGGTCGAGGTGGTGGGCTGGGTCGAGGACCCGCTGACCTACCCGATCCAGCCCAAGCCGATGTCGCCGGAGTTCCTGCGCGAGGTCGCGCACCTGCGCCCGCGCACCAACCTGTTCGGCGCGGTGACGCGCATCCGCAACTGCCTGGCGCAGGCGGTGCACCGCTATTTCCACCAGAACGGCTACAACTGGATCAGCACGCCGATCATCACCACCTCCGACGCCGAAGGCGCCGGGCAGATGTTCCGCGTCTCCACCCTGGACATGGCCAACCTGCCGCGCGACGCGCAGGGCCAGGTCGACTTCGGCCGCGACTTCTTCGGCAAGGAGACCTTCCTGACCGTGTCAGGCCAGCTCAACGTCGAGGCCTACTGCCTGGCGCTCAGCAAGGTCTACACCTTCGGCCCCACCTTCCGCGCCGAGAACAGCCACACCACCCGCCACCTGGCCGAGTTCTGGATGATCGAGCCGGAGATCGCCTTCGCCGACCTGGCCGAGGATGCGCGCGTGGCCGAGGACTTCCTCAAGTATCTGTTTCGTGCGGTGCTGGACGAGCGTGCCGACGACCTGGCGTTCATCGCCGAGCGCGTGGACAAGACCGCGATCAGCAAGCTGGAGACCTTCATCAACTCGCCGTTCGAGCGCATCGAGTACAGCGACGCGATCGGCCTGCTGCAGAAGTCGGGGCAGAAGTTCGAATTCCCGGTGGAATGGGGCCTGGACCTGCAGACCGAGCACGAGCGCTGGCTGACCGAGCAGCACGTGGGCCGCCCGGTGGTGGTGACCAACTACCCCGAGCACATCAAGGCCTTCTACATGCGCCTGAACGACGACGGCAAGACCGTGGCGGCGATGGACGTGCTGGCCCCCGGCATTGGCGAGATCATCGGCGGCAGCCAGCGCGAGGAGCGCCTGGATGTGCTCGACGCGCGCATGCAGCAGTTCGGCCTGGATCCGCAGCACTACGGCTGGTACCGCGATTTCCGCCGCTACGGCACGGTGCCGCACGCCGGCTTCGGCCTGGGCTTCGAGCGGCTGGTGGTGTACGTGTGCGGGCTGAGCAACATCCGCGACGCCATCCCCTACCCGCGCGCGCCAGGCAGCGCCGAGTTCTGAGCATGGCCAGGGAGCGCGCGCCATGATCCTGTTCTTCGCGCTGTGCTTCGTCGGCGTGGCGATCGCCGGGGCCAGCGCGTTCCTGATCTTCTGGCCGCTGACCCTGGTGCACATCCGCGACCGTCATCCGCCGCTGGTGGCGGCGTTCGGGCCGGGCGCCTTCCTCAAGCCGGTCGCGCTCGGCTGGCTGCTGGCGCGGCGCTACCGCCCGCTGGGCGACCGCGGGCTCTCCGGGTTGGCGACGCCGGCCTGGCTGTCGCTGATGACCATCTTCTTCGGCCTGGGCATGGCCGCCCTGCTCTGGCTGCTTTCCCTGGTGATCCCATGACTTCAGTTTCTCCCGCCCACGATCAGTGGTACCTGGCCAGTCTCGGCCGCCTGCTGGTGTGGGCGCGCCTGCGCGTGCGCGCCGCCGGCACCGCCGAGGTGCTGGACAGCGACGGCAACACCCTCAGCTACGACAGCGAGGACACCGCCCGCGCGGCGCTGTTCGATGCCGAGTTCGTCGCCTTCGATGGCCTGGACGAGGACGATGCGCGGGCGCGCGGCTTCTCGTTGGGCGAGGTGTCGCCGCCGCAGGCCGACGACGACGCCGGCCTGCGCGGGCGCATGACCCAGACCCTGGGCGCGCGCGCCTGATCCTGCTGCGATGCATGTTCCGCCCGCCTTCGCCGAACACGACCTGGGCGCGCTCGACGCGCTGATCGCGGACCACCCGTTCGCCACCCTGGTCACCGTCGCCGACGGCCTGCCCTGCGCCACGCCGTTGCCGGTGCTGTACCGGCGCGACGGCGAACGCATCCTGGTCGAAGGCCATTGGTCGCGGGCCAACCCGCAGGCGCGGCACGCCGGGCCGGCCTTGCTGATCGTGCACGGCCCACACGCCTACATCTCGCCGGGCTGGTATCCGGACAAGGAAGCGATGGCGCGGGTGCCGACCTGGAACTACGCCACCGCGCACCTGCACGGGCAGCTGCAGCCCAGCGACGACGAGACCGTGCTGGCCGATGTGGTGGCGCGGCTGAGCGAACGCCACGAGCGTACGCTGGGCAGCGACTGGCGCTACGAGCCGGACAACGACGCGCACCGGCGCCAGTTGCGCGGCATCGTCGGTTTCCGCTTCCAGGTCGAGCGGATCGAGCTGAAGTTCAAGCTCAGCCAGAACCATCCGCCGGCGAACCAGGCCGCGGTGCGCGAAGCGCTGCAGGACCAGGCCGATGCCGGCGCGCAGGCCGTCGCGGCGCTGATGCGCGCGCGACGTCCGGACTGAATCACGCCGACACGCAACACGGCTGACGCGATGTCGTGCGTGGTCACATGGCTGCACGCGGCGCCCCACCGCCTCACCCGCAACGGCTGGCCGGTCCCTGCCGGTCGTGCTCGGCACGGCGGGCACTGGCTCGCCCTCCTTCCAGCGGCGACAGGCCTTCGCGGATCGCATAGCGGGTCAATTGCGCGATGCTCTGCATGCCCAGCTTGAGCATGATGTGCTCGCGATGGGTGCCGATGGTCTTGACGCTGATGTGCAGGCGCGCGGCGATCTCCTTGGTCGACAACCCCTCGGACAGCAACTGCACGATCTCGCGTTCGCGCGAGGTCAACAGGGTGTAGGCGGAGACGGCGTCGCCGGGCGGACAGCGGTACTCGCTGACCAGGGACTGCGACAGTTGCGGACTGATGTACAACTGGTCGTTGCCGACCTGCTGGATCGCGCGCAGCAATTCATGGAAGGTGCTGTTGCGCGCCAGGTAGCCCTTGGCGCCGGCGTCGATGGCCGCGCGCACATTGGCCGCGGCATCGGACGCGGCGATGCAGATCGCCTTGCTGCGCGGGCTGCGCTGCAGCAGCCGGCGGGTGGCCTCGATGCCGTTGAGGCCAGGCAGCATCACGTCCATCAGCACGACGTCCGGCTGCCGTCGGGTCACCAGTTGCACGCACTCCAGTCCATCGACCGCATGGCCGACCACGTCGATGTCCGGCGTGTTGTTCAACAGGGCCACCATGCCCTCCAGCACGATGCTGCGTTCGGCGGCAATCACGATACGTGTGTTCATTCTCTACCTGTGTTGGCAATGGAACTCCCAACGCGCGACCGCGCGGCAACCCGCGTCCGCTGCAGTGCGACGCGCCCCTTTTTTTTCAACCGATGCGACAGCGCTGAACCTGCGCTTGCGTTACGTCCTCAGCTTGTCACGCCGTGCCATGGCGGCCATCGGCTTCAGGCTGATATGGATGGCGACGACGGCTGAACTTGTGCGGATTGCCGCATTAGTCTCGGTTTGTAGACAGAATCCCGTGCTAGGGCGCGCACGCTGTGACGCAGAACGAAGTCCTGCGCTGACGAACGATGGTGGGACGCCGGCGTTGCGCCGGCATGCTCACTCCGCAGCAGCGGTTGGCGGCGGTGGTGGCGGCAACCGGGCGGCCTCCACCTGCAGCATGGCGCGGGCGAACTCGGCGAGCCGCTGCTGGATCGCGGCCGGCGGCGTGCCGGCCTCGATCGACTGCTGCAAGGTCATCAACTGCGCGGCCAGCTCGCCCTGCCAGCGCATGCGCTCGGTGTCGTTGCTGGCGCGCTGCACTTCCAGCGACGCCTGCGCCTGCGCCGAGGTGTCGCCACGCACCAGTGTCTCCATCAAATCGACCAGGCGTTGCAGCAGACGGTACACCGCGGTGGCGGAGAAGCCGCCCAGCATCGCCAGGGTCGGCTTGCCGAAACTGCGCATGCTGCCGCTTTCGAACAGATCCGGCGGCAGCACTTCGACCAGGATCAGCCCGGCGATCAGGCCCAGGATCATGCGCGCGCCGTAGGACGCGTCGTACTTGGGGTCGTAGCTGGCGTCGGCGACGTAGCGGTGCACCTGGAACAGCGAGGAGAACGAGGCCCCCAGGCCGGCGCAGAACAGCAGGAACAGCGCGTTCCACAGCAGCACGCTGCCCGAGGAATCCAGGAACCCCAGGCGCACATTGTCCGCGCTGACCTTGCTGGACAGGGCCGTCGCCACCACCGCGAACAGGAACAGCAGCGAGGTCGCGGTCAGTGCGCGCACCAGCGGCAGCGGGCCGAGCAGGGTCGCCCAGTGCGGGCGGCGACGTTCGGCATCGAGCAGGAACACCGCCTGCGGCGTCGCCGGGCGGATCAGTTGCGCCAGTCGCCGGTGGGTGACCGCCAGTTCGTGCGAGTGCACCTCGATCTCGCCGCCATCGGCGTCCGGCACGCGGGCGCCCAACAGTGCCGACAGGCGGGCGATCAACTCCGGCGGCACCGCCATGCCGTGTTCCAGCGCATAGCGCGCCATCGCTTCGCACTCGGCGCGCAACTGCGGCAGGATGCCCGGCGGCGGCAGCCGCGGCCCGGCCCGGCGGGCCGCGATCAGCCGGCGCCACGCGGCGCCGGCCAGCGTCTTGATCCAGACGAGGTTCATCGCACGACTCCTGGGCGGAAACGAGGGCCGGCGCGTCCGCGCGACGGATTACGGGCTGGCGGGGGCGCGTTCCAATAGCGCGCTGTCCCGACGCATCCCGGCGCGGTCCAGGGTCTGCAGTTCGAGCTTGCCGTCCGGCCTGGCGCGCAGGGTCAGTTGGCCGTCGCTCAGGAGATCGCAATAACCGCCACGGGCGATATCCAGCGAATACACCGACGTTCCTTCGCGCATGCCGGCGTAAGAGGCCTGCACTCCGCACTCGCGTGGCGCGCCGTAGCGCAGCTGCACCATGGGTTTGCCCGGTGCCTGCGGCGTCGCGGCGACGCTCAGGTCCACGGCAACGTCCCGATCGCCGCGCTCGGGGTGCGCCATCCCGCGCCACTTGCCCTGCAACGGGCTGGGCTGGCCCGGATCGCCATGCAGCACCACCGGCAGGTCCTTGCCGTCGACCGTCAAGCGCAGGTCGTCGCCACTGCGCTGCACGCGCAATTGCTTGCTCATCAGCTTGTCGCAATAGGCGCCGCCGTTGATCGAGTCCAGCGCGAAGCCAGCGCCCGCCTCCGGCCTCACCAGCAGCGCGCAGTTGAGCGGCGAGCCGAACATCAGCCTGGCCTTGCCGTCGCGCTGGACCAGGCGCACCGCCACCAGGCGCTGCGCGTCCAGCGTCATGCTGCCGTTCCACTCGCCGGGCGGCAGCGCTTCGGCGTTGGCCGCGGCAGTCGGGGCGGCAGGCGTGGGCACCTGCGGCGCGGCGCCGGCGGCGGCGGACGGCATGGCCAGGCACAGCGCCAGCCAGAACGGGAAACGCGCAACACCACGCGAACGGATACGCATGCGACTCTCCTGTTGGATATGAAGGAAAACGATGTGCACGGTCAGGACAGACCGAACCGGATCAGCGCCAGGACGGCCGCCACCAGGCACAGTACGGCAAGCAGCCACAGCGCCCGGCGTCGACGCCGGCGCAGCCGTTGCGCGCGGGCCAGCGAGCGCAGGTCGATGTGCAGTTCTCGGCACCACAGGTCGGTGTCGTGCCGGGACAGGATGAAGCCGTGTCTACGCATGTGCGGTCTCCTGGGCGGGATCGTGCGGAGCGGGCGCATCGGACAGATGCCACAGCTTCAGCCGCTGGCCATCGAACAGCACCTCGCCGACCGGGGTATGGGTGCCGCGGAACAGGATCTGCAAGCGGTGGCCGGGCCGCCGTGGCCGGCGCGGCTGCACCTGCAGCAGCAGGCGCGGCGCCTCGTTCGGTGCGTCCATTACGTCCAGTTCGACGTCGAAGGCCAGGGCCAGTTCGCCGATCTGCGGCAACTGCCATGCACGCAGCTCCCACAACGGGATCTGCAGCGACGGCGGCTCGGCCGCGTCCGTCTCCACCTGCAGCGTCTCGCCCGCGCCGAAACACGCGCGCAATGCCTGTGCGTGACGCGCGCGGCAGCGCCGCTGCGCATCCAGCAAGGCCGCCGACAGCCCCTGCAGGAACAGGTCGAATTCGCAACGCAGCCTGGCCATCAGTCGTCCTTCAGCCAGCCGGGCTTGCGCGGGAAGCCTACGTGGTAGCACAGCCACTGCATCACCACCTGGTGCTCGCCGATCTGCAGCACGGCGAAATTCTTTTCGGTGCCGATGATCGCGCCCTTCGGCGAATCGCTCAGGCAGCGGTTGAGCAAGGCCCGTGCCGCCTCGATCTGCTCGGGCGACTGCATCTGCGTCGGGTTGTCGCTACCGACCACGACCCGCTTGACGAACTTGACTTCGGTAAGGTCGAACATCGTTGACGAGTCCCCCGACGAGATGGTTCAACAGGCCGCTATGGACTTACGCGGCGACCGGCACCGGCGCGCCGACCTTGCGCGGCGCCACCGAGCTCTGCAGGATGTCCATCACCCGCGCCAGCCCTTCCGGCATGCCCTTGTCGGCGGCGTGCACGGCGACGTGGTACTTGGCCGAGTTGTCGGAGCTGCGCGTGTTTTCCTTGTGCGTGGCGACCGAACCCTGGATGTGCACCTTGGCCTTGAACATGCCCCAGCCGAATTCCATGTCCGCCGACAGCGACGCCGAGGCATCGGTGGAGGACTTCTCGGAGAAGGACGACTTCACTTCCATGTCGAAGGTGATGTCCACGGTCTGGATGCTCAGGCTGGGCACGTTGACGATGGCCAGCAGCGGCACTTCCAGTTCGACCTCCTCCTCGGCGATGCCGCCGGCGGTGGTCGGGTCGTCGACCGGCCGCTTGAAGCGGAAGCTGGCGGTGCGGGTGGCGCCGGTCGCCTGCGGATCGTTGCCGCCGGCATCGGGCGGCAGAAAGCCGATGACGCGGATGAAATCGGCGGTGGCGCGGGCCAGCTTGACCTGCGCGTCGCAGGCCGCATCCAGCGGGCCGCCGATCAGGTCGCCCATCGGCAGACCCTTGAATTGACTTGACATGTTGACGAGTTCGTCAGCCATTGCAGTGACTCCTTAGTTGGTGGGATTGGTTACATCGTCCGTGCCCGCGACGTCCGGCTTGTCGGCCGTGACCGTCTTGAACACGCCCTGCGTCTGCGCCAGATGGTTGAGCAATCTGGCCGCTCCGTCAGTCGGTTCGGTCCCCTCCACGCGCAGCACGACGTGGACGGCACTCTGGCGCTGGCTCCGCGCGCTGGCGCTGGTATCCACGCGCACGCTGGAACGGGTGGCGGTGCGCTTGGCCTGCCAGGCCGCTTTCGGGCCGGGCGGCTCCGGCGCGAAGAAGCCGTCGGCCGACTGCAGGCCGCCGAGGTCGCCGAGCTGCGCATCGAAGCTGATCTCCACGTCCTTGATCCGCAGCACGTTGGTCGAGACCAGCGGCAACAGCGGCGCGCGGTAGTAGTCCTCGTCGCCTTCGGCGGCCTGCGGATGCTGCGACGGCAGGCGGATGATCACGCTCTTGGGCCGGTGGAACTCGTCGAAGTAGTCGCCGAGGTTGGCCATCTGGTGCTGCTCGATGCGGTCCTGCGCCTCGATCACCGCGCCGGCCAGCGCCTCGATCAGGTCGTTCAATGCGGTCGGTCCAGCCATGGTCGCTCCTGGGGAAAGAAGGCCGCCGTCGGCGACGGCGGCGGATCGGCGGCATGCGCCGCACGCGCGCTCAGCTCAGGTCGGGAAAGGAATCGGTGCGCGCCAGCCAGCCCTTGAGGAACTTGGCCAGCGGCGGCCTGGCCGCGACCAGGCGCTGGTAGTAATCGCGCCGGCCCTGCTTGTAGCGCGCGTACAGATCGCGCTGGTCCGCCGCCTTCAGCGCGGCCAGGGTGGCCGGGCCGAGCTTGCCGTCCTCCGGCAGCTTCAGCGCCGCGGTCTGCGCGTTGAGCACGCGCTGCAGCAGCTTGATGGCGTTGTTGCCGGCATTGACCTGGAAGTCGAACAGGATGTTGGCCAGCGGCTGCAGCGCGATCTCGTCGCCGTGCACCGCATTCCAGTAGCAGGTCTTGTAGATCACCCCGGCCTGCGCGTCGGTGAGCACACGCAGGTTGTCCAGGGTCGGCTCCAGTTGCAGCAGGCTCTTGGCGTAAACCCGGAACGTCGCCAGGGTGATGCCCTTGTTGGTGGCGCCGCCCGGGTCCACCGGATCGTTGACGAAGCCGCCCTCGTGCTTGAGCAGGGTCGGAAAGAATGCGTTGAAGTCGGCCATGGGATCCTCCGCTGGTGCCCGTGGTGGGCGTGGAGGAAGTCTGCGCAGCGGGCCGCACCGGCGGGATCGGCAAAAGCCCGATCCGGCGGCGCCTGCGCACTGAGCCGCCGCGGTCGTCGTGAGCGCCGGCTGCGCGCGGGCGGCGGGGTTCTGGAATAATGCCGGGCTATGAGCAAAATCGCGCAACTCCTGGACAACAACCGCTCCTGGTCCGAACGCATCAATCGCGAGGATCCCGAGTTCTTCAGCCGTCTGTCCACGCAACAGACCCCCGAATACCTGTGGATCGGGTGTTCCGATTCGCGGGTGCCGGCGAACCAGATCATCGACATGGCGCCGGGCGAGGTGTTCGTCCACCGCAACATCGCCAACGTGGTCGTGCACACCGACCTCAACTGCCTGTCGGTGATCCAGTTCGCGGTCGAGGTGCTGAAGGTGCGGCACATCCTGGTGGTCGGCCACTACGGCTGCGGCGGCGTGCACGCCGGCCTGACCCGCGCGCGGCTGGGCCTGGTCGACAACTGGATCCGCCACGTCACCGACGTGGCCGAGAAGCACGAGCACTGCCTGCAGCAGGCCGGCGAGCTCAACGTGCAGCATGCGCGCCTGTGCGAGCTCAACGTCCTCGAGCAGGTGGTCAACGTCAGCCGCACTTCGATCGTGCTCGACGCCTGGGCGCGCGGCCAGGAACTGACCGTGCACGGCTGGGTCTACAGCCTGCGCGACGGCCGCGTGCACGACCTGGGCATGGAACTGGACCGCATCGACGACCTGGCGCCGCGCTACGATGCGGCCCTGGCGCGCATCAGCCAGGACCGCGAGGACCGCTGAGCGGCGCGCCGCCCAGCCCTCTCCGTCAAGGATCGCGCATGCTCCCCGGCCCGCTCAACCTGCACGCCTGGATCGACGCCCACCGGCACCTGCTGAAGCCGCCGGTGGGCAACAAGTGCATCCACGCCGGCGACTTCATCGTGATGGTGGTCGGCGGGCCGAACGCGCGCAGCGACTACCACTACGACGAAGGCCCGGAGTGGTTCTACCAGCTCGAAGGCGAGATGGTGCTGAAGATCCAGGAGGACGGCGCGGTGCGCGAGATCCCGATCCGCGCCGGCGAGACCTTCCTGCTGCCGCCGAAGGTGCCGCACTCGCCGCAGCGCGGACCGGCGTCGGTCGGCCTGGTGATCGAGCGGCGCCGCCTGCCGCACGAACAGGACGGCCTGCTGTGGTTCTGCGAACGCTGCAACCATCTGCTGTACGAAGCCTACTTCCCGCTGCAGAACATCGAGACCGACTTCCCGCCGGTGTTCGCGCGGTTCTACGGCTCCGAGTCACTGCGCACCTGCGCCCGCTGCGGCCACGTGCATCCGCGGCCGGCGGCTGCGGACGCGCGGTGACCGCCCTGCGCCCGCGTCATTGCGGATCGCGATGCTGCGCAGCCTGATCGCGCTCAAACCGCGCGACGTGCCGGTGCGCGTGGCCCTGCGCAACACCGCCGCGGTGGTCGCGCCGCTGGCGCTGGGCGTGGCCACCGGCCATGCCGAACTGGGCCTGGCGATGTCCACCGGCGCGCTCAACACCATGTTCTCCGACCAGCCCGGCCCGTACCGGGCGCGGATGCAGCGCATGCTGATGGCGGCGCTGGCGGCCGGCGTCGCCGCGCTGCTCGGCATGCTGATCGGCGCGCATACCGTGGCGCTGGCGCTGTGTGCGCTGCTGCTCGGTCTGGGCGGCGGCCTGCTGGTGGCGCTGGGTCCGGTGGCGGCGCGGGTCGGGCTGACCAGCATGATCCTGCTGGTGGTCAGCGCCGACGTGGGCCTGCCGCCCCTGCAGAGCGTGGGCGTGGCCGCGCTGATCTTCGCCGGCGGCGTGCTGCAGATGCTGATGGCGCTGGCAGCGTGGCCGCTGCAGCGCTACCGCCCGGAGCGCTTCGCCCTGGCCGACCTGATGCGGCAACTGGCCGGCCTCGCCCGGCAGCGGCCGAGCGCGGCCGCGGCGCCGCCGGCCACCGAGGCGGTGCTGGAGGCCATGGTGATGCTGCACGGCGAACACCGCTCGCGCGGACGCGCGGTGCAGGCGTTCCGGGTCATCGCCGAGCTGTGCGAACGTGCGCGGCTGGAACTGCTGACCCTGGCCGACCTGCATGGGCGTCTGGAGGCCGCATCGCCCGCGCGGCTGCCGATCGAACGCGTGCTCGAACGCAGCGCGGTGGTGCTGGACCAGCTCGCGCATGCGCTGGACGGCGCCGAGGACCCCGACGCCGCCAACGACTCGATGACCGGCTTCGACGATCTCATCGACGCGCTGGCGCAGGTGCAGGCGCAGGCCGAGGACACGCGCGAACGCCGCCTGCTGCGCATCGCCGTGGCGCGCGTGCAGGGCCTGGGCGGCCAGTTGCGTGCGCTGGTGCGCAACGGCCGCTGGGCCAGCAGCCGCGGCGAGATCCAGGCCGAACTGGCCGAAGCGCGGCTGCCGGCGGCACTGCGCCCGCTGGCTCCGCTGCAGACGTTGCGGGCGAACCTGAACCTGTCTTCGGTGGCATTCCGCCACGCCTTGCGCTGCGGCGTGTGCCTGGCGCTGGCGGTGCTGTTCGCCCGCTGGCAGGCGATCCCGCACGGCTACTGGATCCCGATGACCACCGCGATCGTGCTCAAGCCGGATTTCGGCGGCACCCTCAGCTTCGGCGCACTGCGCGTGGCCGGCACCTTGGCCGGGCTGCTACTGGCCACCGTGCTGGCGCACTTCGTGATGGACGGGGCGGTGGTGCGGCTGCTGTTGCTGACCGTGTTCTGCCTGGGTTTCCGTCTGCTGACCCAGGTCAACTACGGGCTCGGTGTGGCCTGCCTGACCGGCATGCTGGTGCTGTTGCTGTCGTTCGAGGGCATGGCGCCGGGCGAGGCGATCGGCGAGCGCATCCAGGCCACCCTGCTCGGCAGCGCACTGGCACTGACCGCCTACGCGCTGTGGCCGACCTGGGAACGCAAGCACATCCGGGCGATCCTGGCGCAGTTGCTGCTCGCCCACCGCGACCATCTCGACGCGGTGCTGGCCGGACGCCTGCAGGCGCTGCCGGAGACCCGCGCGGCCTCGCGCACCGCCCGCACCAATGCGCAGGCCTCGATCGAACGCCTGCGTGGCGAGCCGCGGCGCAAGCGCAACCTGCGCGAACTGACCCTGGCCGAATCGGTGCTGGCCAACGGCAACCGGCTGATCCGCGCCTCGCTGGCACTGGAGGCGGTGCTGCGCGATGCGCCGCCGCTGCCGCCACTGCCGGAACTGCAGCAGTTCCGGGAGCAGGCGCATGCCGCGCTGACCGAGTTGGCCGAGAGCCTGCGCACCGGTACGGCGCCCCCGCAGGCCAGCCTGCGCGCGGACGAGCGGCGTCTGGCGGAGGCGCTGGCCGCACAGCCGCAGGACGGCAGCGACGGCGGCGCCCTGGCCGCGCTGGCCGACACCAGCGACCGTGTCGCCGACAGCATCGGCACCCTTGCCCACCTGATCCGTAGTGCACTGCTGCCGGCCGCGGCCGCCGCGAAGGAACCGCCGCCGGTGGGCGTGCAGCGCAGCGGGTGAAGGCGCAAGCATGTACTGGGGAACCGGAAGCGCCGGCAGTACCCGCCAGCGCCACGCTGCCGCACAGTCACCTCACCTCGTCCCACACCCTCTAGACTCTCGCCCTGCTTTCAGGAACCCACGCCGATGAACGAGATCCTGTCCCGCCAGCACGCCATCGCCCTCGACGCCGCCGATCCGCTGCGCGCCCTGCGCCAGGAGTTCCTGTTCCCGCAGCACCAGGGCGCCGACCAGGCCTACTTCGTCGGCAACTCGCTGGGCCTGCAGCCGCGCGGCGCACGCGCCGCGGTGCAGGAGGTGCTGGACAAGTGGTCGTCGCTGGCGGTGGAAGGCCATTTCAACGGCGACACCCAGTGGATGACCTACCACGAGCTGCTGGCCGCGCCGCTGGCGCGGCTGGTCGGCGCGCATCCGCACGAAGTGGTGGCGATGAACACGCTGACGGTGAACCTGCACCTGCTCATGGTCAGCTTCTACCGGCCCACCCGCGAGCGCCCGGCGATCCTGATCGAGGCCGGCGCGTTCCCCTCCGACCAGCACGCGGTGGCCTCGCAGATCCGCTTCCACGGCTTCGACCCGGCCACCGACCTGATCGAAGTGCAGCCCGACGGCGCCGACGGCACCGTGTCGCTGGCGGCGATCGAGCGCGCCATCGCCGAGCACGGCCCGCGCCTGGCGCTGGTGCTGTGGCCGGGCGTGCAGTACCGCACCGGCCAGGCCTTCGACCTGGCCGCGGTGGCGCGGCTGGCGCGCGCGGCCGGCGCTGCGGTCGGCTTCGACCTGGCCCATGCCATCGGCAACGTGCCGCTGCACCTGCACGATGCCGCGCCGGACTTCGCGGTGTGGTGCCACTACAAGTACCTCAACGCCGGCCCCGGCGCGGTCGCCGGCGCCTTCGTGCACGAGCGCCACGGCCACGGCGACACGCCGCGCTTCGCCGGCTGGTGGGGCCACGACAAGCGTACCCGCTTCCGCATGGCGCCCGAGTTCGTCGCCGCGCCCGGCGCCGACGGCTGGCAGCTGAGCAATCCGCCGATCCTGAGCATGGCCCCGCTGCGCGCCTCACTGGACCTGTTCGAGCGGGCGGGGCTGGATGCGCTGCGGCAGAAATCGCAGCAGCTCACCGGCTACCTGGAGACGCTGATCCGCGCCCGACTGGCCGACACCCTGCAGATCATCACCCCGTCCGACCCGGCGCAACGCGGCGGCCAGCTGTCGCTACGCGTGGCCGGTGGCCGCGAACGCGGCCGCGCCCTGTTCGAGTACCTGCAATCGGTCGGCGTGCTCGGCGACTGGCGCGAGCCGGACGTGATCCGGATCAGCCCGGTGCCGCTGTACAACCGCTACCGCGACGTCTACCGCTTCGTCGAGGAAGTGGAAACCTGGGCAGGGGTCTGACCCGCCTTTTTCGCGTGGCGGCCTGCCGCGCTTTCCGGACACCGCATTGAACGCATCCCCCCGCAGCATCACCCTGATCGGCGCCGGCCTGGCCGGCTCCCTGCTCGCCATCCTGCTCTCGCGCCAGGGCTGGCGGGTCACCGTCTATGAACGCCGCGGCGACCCGCGCGTGCACGATTACGAGCGCGGCCGCTCGATCAACCTGGCCCTGGCCGAACGCGGCCTGCACGTGCTGCGCCAGGCCGGCGCCGATGCCGCGGTGATGGCCAAGGCGGTGATGATGCGCGGGCGCATGGTGCATTTCGCCGACGGCCACCAGCAGTTGCAGCGCTATGGACGCGACGACAGCGAGGTGATCTGGTCGGTACACCGCAACGACCTCAACATCACCCTGCTGCAGCTGGCCGAGCAGGCCGGCGCGCGCATCCACTTCTACCGGCGCCTGCACACCGTGGATTTCGACGCCGGCTACGCGCGCTTCATCGACGACCGCGACGACCAGCCGCACGACATCCGCTTCGACAGCATGATCGGCGCCGACGGCGCCGGCTCGGCGCTGCGCGCGGCGATGCAGCGCAAGGCGCCGATGGCCGAGCACATCGAGTTCCTCGACCATTCCTACAAGGAGCTGGAGATCCCGCCCAGCGCCAACGGCGGCTTCCGCATCGAAGCCAACGCGCTGCACATCTGGCCGCGCGGGCACTACATGTGCATCGCCCTGCCCAACCACGAAGGCACCTTCACCGTCACCCTGTTCCTGCCCAACAAGGGCGAGCCCAGCTTCGCCACCGTGCGCAGCGGCGAAGAGGCGCTGGCGCTGTTCGCGCGCGATTTCGCCGATGCGCTGCCGCTGATGCCGCAACTGGCCGAGCATTGGGAGCAGCACCCGCCGGGCCTGCTCGGCACGCTGCGCCTGGAGCGCTGGCACCTGGACGGCCGCGCGGTGCTGCTGGGCGACGCCGCGCACGCGATGGTGCCGTTCCACGGGCAAGGCATGAACTGCGCGTTCGAGGATTGCGCGGCGCTGGCCGCGCACCTGCAGCGCGAGCCGGACCTGGCGCGCGCCTATGCCGCCTTCGAGGCCGAGCGCAAGCCCAACGCCGGCGCGATCCAGCAGATGGCGCTGGAGAACTACGTGGAAATGCGCGACCGCGTCGGCGACGCCGGCTTCCTGCTGCAGCGTGAACTCGGCCAGGCCCTGCAGGCGCGGCACCCCACCCGCTTCGTGCCGCACTACACCATGGTCACCTTCCTGCGCACGCCATACGCGCAGGCGCTGGAACGCAGCGAAGTGCAGCGCGACATCCTGGTCCAGGCCACGCAGGGCCACAGCGATCTGTCGCGGATCGACTGGAACTGGCTGGAGCGCATCGTGCACGCACGGCTGGCGCCGCTGGAGGGGGCGCATTGATTCGGCATACCCTATCCGGGTGCCCGGTCTTCTGTAAGAGCGGCTTCAGCCGCGATGGACATTCCCGGTAACGCCCGTCGCGGCTGAAGCCGCTCCTACACAAGCCAAGCACTGCCACGCTCCGCTCCGCGCCTGCCTTGCCCGCCCCATTCGACTCTTCATGCCAGACAGCTTCCTCTTCTACGACCTGGAAACCTTCGGCGCCGATCCGCGGCGCACGCGCATCGCGCAGTTCGCCGCGGTGCGCACCGATGCCGAACTGAACGTGATCGAGGAGCCGATCAGTTTCTTCGTCAAGCCGGCCGACGACCTGCTGCCTTCGCCGGTCGCCACCCTGATCACCGGCATCACTCCGCAGCAGGCCTTGCGCGAGGGCGTCAGCGAAGCGGAGGCGTTCGCGCGCATCGCCGAGCAGATGGCACGGCCGCAGACCTGCACGCTGGGCTACAACTCGCTGCGCTTCGACGACGAGTTCGTACGCCACGGCCTGTTCCGCAATTTCTACGATCCCTACGAACGCGAGTGGCGCAACGGCAACTCGCGCTGGGACCTGCTGGACATGTTGCGGCTGATGCACGCGCTGCGCCCGGAGGGCATCGTCTGGCCGCAGCGCGAGGACGGCGCCACCTCGTTCAAGCTGGAGCAACTGGCCCTGGCCAACGGCGTGCGCGATGGCGATGCGCACGAGGCGCTGTCCGACGTCTACGCCACCATCGGCATGGCCCGGCACTTCCGCCGCAGCCAGCCGCGGCTGTGGGAGTACGCGCTGAAACTGCGCGACAAGCGCTTCTGCGGCGGCCTGCTGGACGCGGTGGCGATGCAGCCGGTGCTGCACGTGTCGATGCGCTATCCGGCCGCGCGCCTGTGCGCAGCGCCCGTGCTGCCGCTGGCGCGGCATCCGCGCATCGACAGCCGGGTGCTGGTGTTCGACCTGGAAGGCGACATCGAGCCGCTGCTGCGCTATTCGCCGGAACAGATCGCCGACCGCCTGTACACCCCGCAGGCCGACCTGCCCGAGGGCGAACAGCGCATCCCGCTCAAGGAAGTGCATCTGAACAAGGCGCCGGCGCTGGTCGCCTGGGCGCACCTGCGCGAGGCGGATTTCGCCCGGCTGCGGCTGGACCCGGCGCAGCTCCTGGCCAAGGCCGCACGCCTGCGCGAGGCCGGCCCGGCGCTGGCGGAGAAGGTGCGGCGGGTGTTCGCCAGCGAGCGCGCCGCGGTACCGGCCGATGTCGATGCCTCACTGTACGACGGCTTCCTGGCCGATGGCGACAAGCGCGCGATGGCGCAGGTCCGCGCCACCCCGTCGGCGCAGCTGGCCGCGCTGGAGGGCCAGTTCCGCGACCCGCGCCTGCCCGAGTTGCTGTTCCGCTACCGCGCGCGCAATTGGCCGCAGAGCCTGTCCATCGTCGAGCAGGCGCGCTGGGACGACTACCGGCGGCAGCGCCTGCAGCAGGACAGCGCCCTGTCCGAACTGAGCTTCGACGGCTTCTACGCGGAGCTGGCCGGTTTACGCCTGGCTCACCCGCAGGATGCTACCAAGCAAGCCCTGCTCGACCAGTTGGCCGCCTGGGGCCACGACCTGCAACGCAGCCTATGACCAGCTATTTCAGCGACGCCAGCTTCAAGTTCCTGCGTGCCCTGGCGCGGCACAACGACAAGGCCTGGTTCAACGACAACCGGCACAAGTACGAAGAACATGTGCGCCAGCCGTTTCTGCGCCTGATCACCGATCTGCAGCCGGACCTGGCCCAGGTCAGCGAGCACTTCCGTGCCGATCCGCGTGGCGTCGGCGGCTCGCTGTTCCGCATCCACCGCGACGCGCGCTTCTCCCACGACAAGTCGCCGTACAAGACCTGGCAGGGGGCACGCCTGTTCCACGAACGGCGCAAGCAGGTGCCGGCGCCCTCGTTCTACATCCACCTGCAGCCGGGCGAGAGCTTCGTCGGCGCCGGGCTGTGGCATCCGGAACCGGACACGCAGCGCAAGGTGCGCCAGTTCATCTTCGACAATCCCGGCAGCTGGAAGGCCGCCGCGCATGCGCCGGCGCTGCGCCGCCGCTTCGATTTCGAGGAAAGCGAGATGCTGGTGCGGCCGCCGCGCGGCTTCCCGGCCGACTTCGACTACATCGACGACCTCAAGCACAAGAACTGGGTGTTCTGGCGCCAGCTCGACGACGCGACCATGACCGGCCCGCGGCTGCGCACGCAGATCGCCGCCGACCTGCAGACGCTGGGTCCGTTCGTGGACTATCTGTGCGCGGCGCTGGACCTGGAATTCTAGAGAGGCAACGTTCCCTGCAGGAGCGGCTTCAGCCGCGACAGACATCACCGGTCACGCGTCGCGGCTGAAGCCGCTCCTACAGAACGCCCACACGCGCAAGGAGACATGCGATGAAGAAATGGCTGGCCTTGCTGTTCCTCGCCCTGCTTGCCCTCGGCGGCTATGTCGTCGCCGGGCCGTACCTGGCCATCCGCGGCATCGACCAGGCGCTGCGCGAGCGCGATGCCGCGGCGCTGGAGCGCTACGTCGATTTCCCCACCCTGCGGGTCAACCTCAAGGCCCAGGTGGACGACGCGCTGGTGCGGCGCGCCGGACCCGACCTGCAGTCCAGCCTGTTCGGCGGCGCACTGCTGTCGCTGGCCGGCGGCCTCGGCGGCATGAGCGTGGACGCGATGGTCACCCCGGCCGGCATCGGCGCGCTGATGCAGGGCGATGCGTTGTGGAAACGCGCCAGCGGCGACACCGTCGGTGGCGACACCTACGCCGCGCCGCGCCCGCCGCAACCGCTGCGCCAGGCCGAACACCGCTTCGAATCGACCACGCGCTTCGTCGCCACGGTGCACACGGCCGATGGCACCGCGGTGCCCTTCGTGTTCACCCGCGAGGGCCTGCAGTGGAAGCTCAGTAACATTCTCCTGCCGTTGTAGGCGATGGTGCGCGTGGCAAGGCGTCTCGGCTGAGCCGCCAAGGTCACGTCAGGCTGCGAGCAGGCGACGCCTCCTTTAGAAACGCATTCAGAGCACCTCCAACACCCCGTTTCTGCCAAGCATCGCCCTGTCTCGTAGGAGCGGCTTCAGCCGCGACGAGGCCTTGCCTGGAAGGCTGTCGCGGCTGAACGTGCGTGCCCTGTCGTGTTCGGCACGGGAGAGTCGCTACAGCTGCAGGCAAATAAGCTCGGACACTTCAGGATCCCCTGCGCTGCGCCACAGGTTTCGTGTGGCGAACGCGCATCCCGCGTCCGGGCACATCAGGACGATCTCGAACTCCGGCGGCACCTGCACCCAGCGGTGTGGTTCGCAGTCGTCGGTACGGAAGGACGCGACACTGGTCTGAACATGCCGCGGTTGCTCGCCGGTCGTCATCGTGGTGGCGGCCACCGACAGCATGCGACCGTCCCGGGTAACCGCGATGTTCCAGAAATTGGTGCCGAGATCGATCTCCGTCACCGACACATACGGCGGGTCCATGAAGCCGGCGGCCGCGGTCGGCGCTGCCCAGGAAACGCGGTTGCCTTCGACGATGCGGCCAGGTCCCAGCGAGAGCCAGAGGCGGCCCTGTCCATCCATCGCCGATTGGCAGATCGGCGGCGTCCTCGCGATGCGCTTGGGCGGCTGCGGCAGGCCCGGCTCCGCCAGCCAGAGGCTGCCTTCGGCCGCGACGGCCAGGAGCTTTCCATCGGGCGTGGCGTGCAGCTGCAGTTCCTCCGCCAGCGCCCTGCGCCGCACGGTGCCATCCGCCAGCGCGATGGCGCTGAGCTGTGCGGAGCGCACATTGGCCGCATGCACGTGGCCGCCCAGCGGCAGCAGGCGATCGATGTAACGCGGAATGCGTGAGGTCCATTTCTCCGACACACGCAGCGTGCCGGCATCGAGTCGGAACAGCTTGGTATCGGTGGCCACCAGCACGCTGCCCTCGGCGTCTCTGGCGAACGCCCGCGCCTGGTTGCCGAGGGCGACCGACGCCACGTCGGCGCCCGTCGCCATGGCCAGCGCGCGAACCCGCAGTGCCCCAAAGCTGACGCCCCAGCCATCCGCGACCAGCACCTGCCCGGTCTGGTCATCCACCCAGAGCCGGTGGGCGGCCACGCCGGGAACGGTGGTGCGCCAGAGAATCGTAGCGGCCTGTGGATGCGCGCTCGCGTGCGCAGGCGGGGATACGGCTGAATCATGTTGCGGACGCATCGATGCGCGGCCTCTTCGATCAAACGAGCGGGAATTCTTGCAAATCGCAGCTGAGCGCGACATGTTGCCAACGATGGCGGACGACGGCCGGACCATCGCGGCGCACCGTTCAATGGACGCTGCGCGAGAACCTGTGGACGCGCGCGAGCTGGCATGCGCATCAGGCGCGCGACTCGCAACCGCGCATTCGCTTGCAACGAAGCGCAGCGCGGACCCCAGCGACCGTGGGTCGAGGCGCGATGGCGCGTGGAACGGCACGAGGGAAAGCATGCGCGCAGCACATCGTGCCGGCGCACCGCGCATCCATCCCGATGGTTTTGAAAGACGCGTGGCGTTCCTGGCTGCTGCGCCAGAGAGACTCGGTTCTGCCGCGGCTGGCGCTCTCGGCCTCGCGGCGCGCCCACTGCGGCTCCTGGGAAAGCGCAGCCAGCGGGGGCCTTGCGGCACGACGACGCAAAGCCCACCTAGCGCGGCGCGTCCCGTCCGGTTCTGCCCGCCATCGCCTGCTGCAGGCGCCGGAACGGCGTGCGCAGTTGCCAGCGCGCCGACCACGGCAGGCGTGCCAAGGCCGCGTGCGCATCCAGCGCCGGCAGCACGCCGGTCCAGGCGAACACCACGTGGTTGTCCATGGCCGGTTCGTCCAGGCGCAGCACGCGGCCGCCGAACAGCGCGCGCAGATGCGCCAGGTGGCGGCGGGTGTCGGTGTCGTACAGGTTCACCGCCAGCACCCCGCCCGGCGCGAGCGCCGCATGGCAGTCTTCGTAGAAACCGCGGCTGAGCAACGCCGCCGGGATGCCGTCGGCGTCGTAGGCGTCGAGCAGCAGCAGGTCGTAGCGGTCGCGCCGTTGCGGCAGCAACCGCGCGCCGTCGCCGTGCACGGCTTCGAAGCGCGCGTCGTCGTCGGGGATGCGGAAGGCCGCGCGCAGGGCCAGCACGTCGGCGTCGGCCTCGATCGCCTCGATCCGCGCCTGCGGCAGGTGCCGATAGCAGAACTTGGCCTGGGAGCCGCCGCCGAGGCCGACGATGCCGATCCGCCGCGGGTCCGGGCGCAGCAACAGCGCGCCGAGCATGCTGCGGGTGTAGCCCACCTGCAGCACGTCCGGCCACCACGTGTACATGCGGCTCTGGGTCACCTCGCCCTTGAACTGCAGGCTGGTGTAGCGCCAGCCGTGGCGCACGTAGGGCCTCCCGGGACGCAGGTCGGCGGGCGCGCTCGCGTGTTGTCGCAGCAGGCGGCGCAGCGCAGCCCAGCGGCCGCCGCCGTGCGCCGCGCTCACGACTTGGCGATGTCGTTGGCGACCCCGTGCGGCACATGCCCGGCGGCGACGCGCTCGCGGGCGGCGCTGTCGATGTTGTGCTGCGAATCGTCGAAGAAGATGTCCGCGCCGAACGCCTGCAGGAACGGCCCCTTGTGGCGACCGCCGAGGAACAGCGCCTCGTCCAGGCGCACACCCCATTCGCGCAGCGTGCGGATCACCCGCTCATGGGCAGGCGCCGAGCGCGCGGTGACCAGCGCGGTGCGAATCGGCGAGGCCTCGCCGGCCGGGAACGCGGACTGCAGCGCGTGCAGCGCCGACAGGAAGTTGCGGAACGGCCCGCCGGTCAGCGGCTCGCGCGCGTTCTCGCGCTCGTAGCGGCCGAACGCCTCCACGCCCTGCTCGCGTGAGAAACGCTCGCCCTCGTCGCCGAAGATCACCGCATCGCCGTCGAAGGCGATGCGCAGTTGCGTTGACAGACGATCGGCATCGATCGCGCCGGCCGCCGCGGCCGCTTCCTGCGCATGCTCGCCGGGCGGCTTGGGCAGGATGGTCGCCGCGGCGATGCCGTGACTGAGCGCACGCCGCACCGACTCCGGGTTGGCGGAGAGGAACAGGTCGGTGCCGAACGGCTTGACGTAGGGCCAGGTCGCCTCGCCGGAGGTGAAGGTGGCGCGCACGATGCCCAGGCCGTAGTGCTGGATCGAATTGAAGATGCGCAGCCCGGTGTCGGCGGAATTGCGCGACAGCAGGATCACCTCCACCGGCGGCGTCTCCGGCGGCGTGCCCTGGTTCAGCGCCAGCAGCTTGCGCACCACCGGGAACGCCACCCCGGGCGCCAGCACATCGTCCTCGCGCTCGCGCTGGTAGGCGCTGTACGCCTCCACCCCGTCGCGCTCGAACAGGGCATGGCCCTCTTCCAGATCGAACAAGGCGCGCGAGGTGACCGCGACGGTGAGCAGACGGGGGGAGTTGTCGGACATTGGGCGGGGATTCGGCAGTGGGGATTGGGGATTGGCAAAAGCGGGCAAAGGGATCGGAGGGTGCACAGAGGAATCGGAGAAAGCGGTGCGCTGTTACGAATCCCCAATCCCCACTCCCAAATCCCCGCCCCTAAACCATAAATTGCTCGCTCAAGATCCGCTCCTCCAGATTGTGCTCGGGATCGAACAGCAGGGTGACCAGGCGGTCGCGGGATTCGCGGATGGTGACTTCGACCACGTCACGGGTCTCGTGCGAGTCGGCGGTGACGCTGACCGGGCGCTTGTACGGATCCAGCACGCGGAAGCGCACCTCGATGTCAGCCTTGAGGATCGCGCCGCGCCAGCGCCGCGGTCGGTACGGCGCGATCGGGGTCAGCGCCAGGGTGTGCGACCCCAGCGGCAGGATCGGTCCGTGCGCGGAGGAATTGTAGGCGGTGCTGCCGGCCGGGGTGGACACCAGCACGCCGTCGCAGATCAGTTCGTCGACGCGGGTCTGGCCGTTGAGATCGATACTCACGTGCGCGGCCTGGCGGGTCTGCCGCAGCAGCGAGACCTCGTTGTAGGCCAGCGAGCCGGTGGTGGCGCCGGATTCGGTCTGCGCCAGCATTTCCAGCGGCCGCAGCTTGGCCGGCTCGGCCAGGGCCAGCCGCGCGACCAGGTCGTCGTCGCGGAACTGGTTCATCAGGAAGCCGACCGTGCCCAGCTTCATGCCGAACACCGGCTTGCCCAGGCTGCCGTGGCGATGCAGGGTCTGCAGCATGAAGCCGTCGCCACCGAGCGCGCACAGCACGTCGGCGTCGGCCGGCTCGCAATCGCCGTAGCGCGCGACGAGTTGTTCGCGCGCCCGCTGCGACTCGGTGGCGACGCTAGCGAGGAAACAGATGCGGGGCGAGGACGGCATGGGCGCATTCATGTCGCCGATCATACCTGTCCGGCTATGAAGCCGGGATTCGGGAGTCGAGATTGGGGATTCGCAGAAGCGCGCCTGCCGCATCGGAGACCGGGCTACGAACGCGGCAAACACCGGTAAGGCCGAGATTCGGGATCTGGGATTCGGGATTGCTAAAAGCGGGCCGTCGCGTCGGGCGATGAGGATTCGCTTGGAATCCCCAATCCCGACTCCCCAATCTCGGCAATGGAGGAAAGCCCCCCTTTGTTAAGGGGGGCGCGGCGAAGCCGCGGGGGATAGGCAAGGCCGCCGTGCGGCGCCGCCGGTTTGCGTCGCAAACCGGCGGGTGAGGCCCGCACAGCGGGCCTGACCACGGGGCTACACCCCGTGCGCCGCCAGCTGGCCAAGCCGCTGCACCGCCACCGACACGGTCGGGTAGTCCAGCGTCTTCTGTGCCGCCAGTTCCTGCAGCATGCTCAGGGTGAAGCGCAGGCTGCTGTCGTCGCGCTGCAGCCAGTGCTGCACCTTGGCCTCGGCGGTGCCGCCCGGCAGGCTCAGCGCCTGGCCGGCCAACACACCATGGTGCTTGGCCAGTTCGTCGCGCAGCACGCCACGGGCCACCGCGTGCCAGCGGCCGTTGACCTCCAGCGCGTCGATCTGCTCGAACAGCCACGGCAACTGCAGCGCCTCGCCGAGGCGGAAGTGCACCTTCGACACCTCCACCGGCTTGAGCTTGCGGGTGCGCGCCATTTCGATGATGTCGAACGCCGGCTCCAGGAAGCGCAGTTCCGACAGCTGCTGGGCGAGTGCCGGCGGCAGGCCCTTGTCCTGCCACTCCTGCACCAGCGCTTCATAGCGCGGACGCTGCGAGTCGGGCAGCACGCCGGAGGCGACGCGGATGTCGTTGAACGGCTCGTAGTAGCGCTCCACCGCCGCGGTGATGCCCGGCATCGGTCCCGGGCGGAACAGCAGCCAGCGCACGAAGGCGCGCTGCAGCGTCCAGATCACCTCCAGCGCGTCGATCTGCACCGACTCGGGCACCTTGCCGTCCAGCGCATCGATCTGCGTCCACAGCGCGCGCGCGTCCAGCGTCTCGCGGCTGATGGTGTAGGCCTTGGCGACCTCGGCGATGCTGCGGCCGGTGTCCTCCTGCATGCGCATCAGGAAGGTGGCGCCCATGCGGTTGATGGTGGTGTTGGTGACCGCGGTGGCGATGATCTCGCGCTTGAGGCGGTGCCGCTCCATCGCATCGGCGTACTTCTTCTGCAGCGGCTGCGGGAAGTAGCGCTGCAGCTCCTTGGACAGGTACGGGTCCTCGGGGATGTCCGATTCCAGCAGTTGCTGGAACGCCACCAGCTTGGAGTAGGACAGCAGCACCGCCAGCTCCGGCCGGGTCAGGCCCTGGCCACGCGCCTTGCGCGCGGAGATCTCCGCGTCCGAGGGCAGGTATTCGATCTGCCGGTCGAGCAGGCCCTGCGCTTCCAGGGTACGGATGAAGTGCTGCTTGGAGCCCAGGCGCTTGACGCTCATCCGCTCCATCAGGCTCAGCGCCTGGTTCTGGCGGATGTTGTCCCACAGCACCAGCTCGGCCACTTCGTCGGTCATCGACGCCAGCAGCTTGTTGCGCGCCTCCAGGGTCAGCTTCTTGGCCTGCACCACGTCGTTGAGCAGGATCTTGATGTTGACCTCGTGGTCGGACGTATCCACGCCGGCCGAGTTGTCGATGAAGTCGGTGTTGAGCAGCACGCCGACCTGCGCGGCCTCGATGCGGCCGAGCTGGGTCAGGCCGAGGTTGCCGCCCTCGCCCACGACCTTGCAGCGCAGCTCGCCGCCGTTGACGCGCAGGCCGTTGTTGGCGCGGTCGCCCACGTCGCCATGGGTCTCGCTGGCGGCCTTGACGTAGGTGCCGATGCCGCCGTTCCAGAACAGGTCCACCGGCGCCTTGAGGATGGCGTTCATCAGGTCGTTCGGCGAGAGCTGCTTGACGCCCGGCTCCAGGCCCAGCGCCTCGCGTACCGGCGCGCTGATCTCGATCGACTTGAGCGTGCGCGGGTAGATGCCGCCGCCGGCGCTGATCAGCTTGGCGTCGTAGTCGGCCCAGCTGGAGCGCGGCAGCTTGAACAGGCGCTCGCGCTCGGCGAAGGACGCCGCCGCGTCCGGGTTCGGGTCGAGGAAGATGTGGCGGTGGTCGAACGCGGCCAGCAGGCGGATGTGGCGCGACAACAGCATGCCGTTGCCGAACACGTCGCCGGACATGTCGCCGATGCCCACGCAGGTGAAGTCCTCGCTCTGGCAATCGCGGCCCAGCGCGCGGAAGTGGCGCTTGACCGACTCCCAGGCGCCGCGCGCGGTGATGCCCATGCCCTTGTGGTCGTAGCCGACCGAGCCGCCGGAGGCGAACGCATCGCCCAGCCAGAAGCCGTGGTCCAGCGCCAGACCATTGGCGATGTCGGAGAAGGTGGCCGTGCCCTTGTCGGCGGCGACCACTAGGTACGGATCGTCCTGGTCGTGGCGCACCACCTGCGGCGGCGGCACGATCTTGCCGCCGACGATGTTGTCGGTGATGTCCAGCAGGCCCTGGATGAACAGCTTGTAGCAGGCGATGCCTTCGGCCAGCACCGCATCGCGGTCGCCGCCGACCGGCGGGCGCTTGCAGAAGAAGCCGCCCTTGGCGCCGACCGGCACGATCACCGTGTTCTTGACCATCTGTGCCTTGACCAGGCCCAGCACCTCGGTGCGGAAGTCCTCGCGCCGGTCGGACCAGCGCAGGCCGCCGCGCGCCACCGCGCCGAAGCGCAGGTGCACGCCTTCCACGCGCGGGCCGTACACGAAGATCTCGCGGTACGGACGCGGCTTGGGCAGGTCCGGCACCTTGGCCGAATCCAGCTTGAAGCTGATGCAGTGGCCCAGCCCGCCATCGGCGTTGCGCTGGTAGTGACTGGTGCGCAAGGTCGCCTCGATCACGCCCTTGAAGCTGCGCAGGATGCGGTCCTCGTCGAGGCTGGCGACCTGGTCGAACAGCTTCAGCAGTGCGGCCGAGACCGCCTCCAGCTGTGCCTCTCGATTGCCGCTGCGCGCATCGATCACCGGTTGCAGCGCCTTCAGCGCGGCTTCGTCGCCATTGGCCAGCAGGCGCAACTGCGCCGCCAGCGCGGCCTGTCCCTCGGCGATCTGCGCCTTGCTCTCGCTGCCGGTGGCCGGGTCGAAGCGCGCCTCGAACAGTTCCACCAGCAAGCGCGCCAGCAACGGATAGCGGTTGCAGGTCTCTTCCACGTAGGCCTGCGAGAACGGCACGCCGGTCTGCAGCAGGTACTTGCAGTAGCCGCGCAGCACCGCGACCTGGCGCCAACTCAGGCTGGCGCCGACGATCAGGCGGTTGAAGCCGTCGTTCTCGGCATCGCCGCGCCAGATCCGCACGAACGCCTCGCACAGCGGCGCGTCGGCGGCTTCCACGTCGATGCTGCCGGCCAGCGGCTCGACCTCGAAGTCCTGGATCGACAGCGCGGTGCCGTCGACCACCAGCCGGTACGGACGCTCGGAGATCACCCGCAGGCCCAGGTTCTCCATCATCGGCAGCACGTCGGAGAGCGGCAGGTCGTCGTGCTGGCGGTACAGCTTCAGGCGCAGGCTGTCGGCGCCGTCACGGCGCAGCGCCTGCAAGCTCAGGTGCAGGTCTTCCGGGCCGCGCAGCGCGGCCAGGCGCTCGACATCGCGCGCGGCGATCTGCGCGGTCGACTCCTCGATGTAGCCGGCCGGCAGCGCGCGGCCGTAGCCGGCGGCCAGGCGCAGGCCATCGCGCTCGCCGCAGCTGGCGACCAGCGCCTCGCGCAGGTCGTCGTGCCAGTTGCGCAGCAGGTGCGCCAGGCGCGATTCCAGCTCGGTGGTGTCGAACTCCAGCGCCTCGCCCGGCTTCGGCCGCACGATCATGTGCAACTGCGCCAGCGGCGATTCGCCCAGGACCACGTTGGAATCGATGTACTCGCCGTGCAGCGCGTCCTTCAGCAACGCCTCGATGCGCAGGCGCACGTCGGTGTTGAAGCGCTCGCGCGGGATGTACACCAGCGCGGAAATGAAACGGCCGTACTTGTCGCGGCGCAGGAACAGGCGGCTGCGCACCCGCTCCTGCAGGCCGAGGATGCCCATCGCGTTGCGGTACAGCTCTTCCTCGTTGGACTGGAACAATTCCTCGCGCGGCAGCGTCTCCAGGATGTGGCGCAACGCCTTGCCGCTGTGGCTGCTCGGGGTCAGCTCGGACTTGCGCATGACGGAGTCGAAGCGCTCGCGCACCAGCGGGATCTCCCACGGGCGGCGGTTGTAGGCGCTGGAGGTGAACAGGCCGAGGAAGCGTTGCTCGGCGATGATGCGGCCCTTGGCGTCGAACTCCAGCACGCCGATGTAGTCCATGTAGCCGCTGCGGTGCACCCGCGAGCGCGCATTGGTCTTGGTCAGGATCAGCGCCTCCTTGGTGCCGGACTCGCTGAGGCCGTGTGCGGCCAGCGTGCGCACCGGCCGCGCCGGCGACTTGTCCTGCCCGCGCAGCAGGCCCAGGCCGCTGTCCTCCAGCGGCGCCAGCACGTCTTCGCCGCCCTGCTTCTCCACGCGGTATTCGCGGTAGCCGAAGAAGGTGAAGTGGTCGGCGGCGGCCCAGCGCAGGAATTCCTGCGCCTCGCGCCGGCCCTTGTCGTCCACCGGCAGGCGCCGCGTGGTCAGGTCGTCGGCGAGCGCCAGCATCTTCTCGCGCATGCTGCCCCAGTCGCGCACGATGTTGCGCACCTCGCCGAGGATGCGCCGGATCGCCGCTTCCACCTGCGCCATGTCTTCCGGCGGCTGGCGGTCGATCTCCAGCGCCATCAGCGATTCCGCCTTGCCCTCGCCCACGTGCTCCAGCGTGCCGCTCTTGTCGCGCTGCATGCGCAGCACCGGATGGCCCAGCACGTGCACGCCGATGCCCAGCTCCGCCAGCGCCATGCTCACCGAATCGACCAGGAATGGCATGTCGTCGTTGACGATCTGCAGCACCGTGTGCGACGACTCCCAGCCGTCCTCCTTCAAACTCGGGTTGAAGACCCGCACGTTGACCGTGCCCGGCTTGCGCTTGCGCGCGAACTCCAGCATCGACGCGGCCAGCGCCGCCCATTCCTGCGCGCTGTGGTGGGGGAACTCGTCCTCCTCCATGCGCTTGTAGAACTCCTCGGCGAAGGTCTGCGCCTCCTCCTGGCGCGCGGCCGGGTAGCGCTTGCGCAGCGCCGCGAACACCGACGCCATGCTGAACCCGCTGGCGACGGGCGCCGCGTCGATCACCTTGGCGGTCGCCGGCACGGTCGCGGCCAGCTTGGGCGGCGTCGCGGCCTTGCGCGGGGCGGCCGGCTTGGCCGGCGCCTTGGCCTTGGCAGGCGCCTTCGCAGGTGCCTTGGCCGACTTGGCGGCGGACGCGGTCGCGGACTTGGTGGTGGCGGCCGAAGATTTGGAACGGGAAGCGGCGTGTTTGGGTTTCATGACGGAGAGCAGCAACGATGCTCGATGGGAAAGGCGGAATTGTACCGGTGCTCCGTTCAACTACCTTGCTGCATCGCAAACCGACCGCGTGGCGGAGACGACACGCCAGATCGCGCAAAGCGACCGCAACACCATCATCACGCGGCGGTCACCATGCTTTTCCGGGCACGTTGTTGTCAGCAAGAACACCGCTGTGTCAAGGCTGTTCTAATTCTAAACTGGACGGTATAGTCCACAATCGATGAGCACCCCCCTCGCCTCTGCCGCACAGCGCCAGGCGCGCGACCAGCGCGTGTACGCTGCCGTGCGCGAACTGCTGGCCGAGGCAGGCATGGGCCTGAGCATGGACGCCGTGGCGGCCCGTGCCGGCTGTTCCAAGCAGACCCTGTACAGCCGCTACCGCAGCAAGCAGGGCCTGCTGCAGCGGGCGATGCAGGATCACCTCGATCTGGCCACCGCACACCTGGAGCCGGTACAGGACGACTTGCGTGGCGGCCTGCTGCGTTTCGCCTGCGAGTACCTGGAACAGCTGTCGGAACCGCGCGTGCTGCAGAGTTGCCAGATGATCGCCGCCGAGTCGCGGCATTTCCCCGAAGAAGCACGCGCCCTGTTCCGCGACAGTGCCGGTGCATTGATGCAGCGCCTGAGCGAGCGCCTGCGCGGCGCCACGGCGCGCGGCCAGCTCCGGCATGACGATCCGCACTTCATGGCCGAGTTGCTGTTGAGCATGATCGTCGGCATGGATTTCGAGCGTCAGCGCTTCCACAGCGCGCACCGCGGCGACGCTGCCGCGCAGCGCGCCTGGGCCGAGTTCGCCGTGGACGGCTTTTTGCGCGCGTTCGCCGCCGCCCCTTCCCTTCCTTCTACATAACCAGACCGGAGTACCACCCGATGACCTCCCCGTTGCGTTCTCTCGCCCTGGCCTGCGCCGTCGTGGTGGTGTTGGCGTCCTGCAAGAAACAGGAGCAGCAGCAGGCCATGCCGCCGCCGGAAGTCGGCGTGCTGCAGGCGCAGCCGCAGACCGTGCCGCTTGAGCGCGAACTGGTCGGCCGCCTGTCCGCGTTCCGCAGCGCCGATGTGCGCGCCCGCGTCCCCGGCGTGCTGGAAAAGCGCCTGTACACCGAAGGCACCGACGTCAAGGAAGGCCAGCCGCTGTTCCAGATCGACCCGGCGCCGCTGCGTGCGACCCTGGCCTCGGCGCAGGGCCAGCTGGCCGCGGCCGAAGCCACCTACGCCAACGCCAAGGCCGCCGCCGCCCGCGCGCGCAGCCTGGCGCCGCAGGCCTACGTGTCCAAGTCCGACCTGGACAACGCCGAGGCCACCGAACGCAGCTCCGCCGCGTCGGTGCAGCAGGCCCGTGCGGCGGTCGAAACCGCGCGCATCAACCTCGGCTATGCCACCGTCACCGCGCCGATCGCCGGCCGCGCCGGCAAGCAGCAGGTCACCGAGGGCGCGCTGGTCGGCCAGGGCGACAGCACGCTGCTGACCACGATCGACCAGCTGGATCCGCTGTACGTCAACTTCTCGATGAGTTCCGACGAACTGGCGCAGCTGCGCCAGGCGCAGACCGAAGGCAACGTCGCCCTCAACGCCGAGGACAAGTCCACCGTGCAGATCAAGCTCGGCGACGGCAGCAGCTACGCGCATGCCGGCACCCTGGACTTCTCCGGCGCGGCGGTCGACCCGAGCACCGGCTCGGTGACCCTGCGCGCGCTGCTGCCCAATCCGGACCGGGTGCTGCTGCCCGGCGCCTTCGTCAGCTTCTCGGCCAACCTGGGCCAGCGCAAGGACGTATACCTGATCCCGCAGGCCGCGGTGCTGCGCGACGCCAAGGGCGCCTATGCGCTGGTCGTCGGCAAGGACAGCAAGGTGGTACGCAAGGATCTGACCACGGTCGGCCAGCAGGGCGACAAGTGGATCGTCAGCGGCGGCCTGCAGAGCGGCGACCAGGTCGTGGTCAGCGGCCTGCCCAAGGTCAAGGAAGGCGCACCGGCCGTGGCCAAGCCGTGGGATCCGAACGCCGCCGCCCAGGGCCAGGGCCCGGGTGCCGGCGCGGCGCCCGGCCAGGGCGCGCAGGGCGCTGCGGCGCCGGCCAAGGGCGCCGCCCCGGCGCAGGGCGCAGCGCACGGCGACACGCCGGACGCCGCCTCGCATTCCGACCAGCCGAAGCAGTAACGGACTCCCCCCATGCCTAAGTTCTTCATCGAACACCCGGTCTTCGCCTGGGTGGTGGCGATCCTGATCTCGCTCAGCGGCGTGATCGCCATCCTCAATCTCGGCGTCGAGTCGTATCCCTCGATCGCCCCGCCCCAGGTCACCGTCACCGCTACCTATCCCGGCGCCAGCGCCAGCACCACCGAACGTTCGGTCACCCAGGTGATCGAGCAGCAGCTGACCGGCATCGACCACCTGCTGTACTTCAGCTCGTCGTCGTCCTCCAGCGGCAGCGCCACCATCACCCTGACCTTCGAGACCGGCACCGACGCGGACATCGCCCAGGTGCAGGTGCAGAACAAGGTGTCGCTGGCCACGCCGCGCCTGCCCTCGGAAGTGACCGCGCAGGGCGTGGTGGTGGCCAAGGCCAACGCCGGCTTCCTCAGCGTGATCGCGCTGCGTTCGGACAACCCGTCGATCGACCGCGACGCGCTCAACGACATCGTCGGTTCGCGCGTGCTGGAGCAGATCTCGCGCGTGCCCGGCGTCGGCAGCACCCAGCAGTTCGGTGCCGAGTACGCCATGGACATCTGGCTCAACCCGGAGAAGCTGCAGGGTTACCACATGTCCGCCAACGACGTGTACACCGCAATCCGCGCGCAGAACGTGCAGTTCGCTGCCGGTTCGCTGGGTTCGGATCCGGCGCCGCAGGGCCAGTCGTTCACCGCCACGGTCAGCGCCGAGGGCCGCTTCACCTCGCCCGAGCAGTTCGAGAACATCATCCTGCGCGCCGACGGCAACGGCACCGTGGTGCGGCTGAAGGACGTGGCCCGGGTCGCGTTCGGCCCGACCAACTTCGGCTTCGACACGCAGTACAACGGCAAGCCGACCGGTGCCTTCGCCATCCAGCTACTGCCGGGCGCCAATGCGCTGAACGTGTCCGCGGCGGTCAAGGCCAAGATGGACGAGCTGCAGCCCAGCTTCCCGCAGGGCGTCACCTGGTTCACGCCGTACGAGAGCACCACCTTCGTCAAGATCTCGATCGAGGAAGTGGTCAAGACCCTGGCCGAGGCGATCGTGCTGGTGTTCCTGGTGATGCTGGTGTTCCTGCAGAACTTCCGCGCCACCATCATCCCCACCCTGGTCATCCCGGTGGCGTTGCTGGGCACCTTCCTGGGCATGTGGGCGATCGGCTTCACCATCAACCAGCTGACCCTGTTCGCGATGGTGCTGGCGATCGGCATCGTGGTCGACGACGCGATCGTGGTGATCGAGAACGTCGAACGCATCATGTCCGAGGAGCACCTGGCGCCGAAGGCGGCCACGCACAAGGCGATGACCCAGATCACCGGCGCGGTGGTGGCGATCACCGTGGTGCTGGCGGCGGTGTTCATTCCTTCGGCGATGCAGCCGGGCGCGGCTGGCGCGATCTACAAGCAGTTCGCGATCACCATCGCCATGTCGATGGCGTTCTCGGCGTTCCTGGCGCTGAGCTTCACCCCGGCGCTGTGTGCGGCGTTCCTCAAGCCCACCCACAACGACAACCCGAACTGGGTCTACCGCACTTTCAACAAGTACTACGACAAGCTGTCGCACCGCTACGTCGGCGCGGTGGGCAACACCATCCGCCGCGCGCCGCGCTGGATGGCGGTGTTCGCGCTGCTGGTGGTGCTGTGCGGCTTCCTGTTCACGCGCATGCCGGGCAGCTTCCTGCCGGAAGAGGACCAGGGCTTCGCGCTGGCGATCGTGCAGCTGCCGCCGGGTGCGACCAAGGCCCGCACCAACGAGGTGTTCGCGCAGATGCGTGGCGTGCTGCAGCAGCAGAAGGCGGTCGAAGGCATGCTGCAGGTGGCCGGCTTCAGCTTCCTGGGCCGCGGCGAGAACGTGGGCATGGGCTTCATCCGGCTCAAGCCCTGGGACGAGCGCGACATCGCCGCAGGCGACCTGATCCAGCAGTTGAACGGGATGTTCTACGGGATCAAGGATGCGCAGATCTTCGTGGTCAACCTGCCCACGGTGAACGGCCTGGGCCAGTTCGGCGGCTTCGACATGTGGCTGCAGGACCGCAGCGGCCAGGGCGAGGAAGCCCTGCTGCAGGCGCGCAACATCGTGCTCGGCAAGGCCGCGCAGCGCCAGGACGCCCTGGCCGGCGTGCGTCCGAACGGGCTGGAGAACTCACCGCAGCTGCAGCTGAAGGTGGACCGCGTGCAGGCGCAGTCGATGGGCCTGTCGGTCAGCGACATCTACCAGTCGATCCAGCTGATGCTGGCGCCGGTGTACGTCAACGACTTCTTCTACGAAGGCCGCATCAAGCGCGTCAACATGCAGGCCGATGCGCCGTTCCGCACCGGTCCGGAGTCGCTGCGCAACTTCTACGTACCCAGCAGTACGTCCACCGACAGCAGCGGCCTGCCGCAGATGATCCCGTTGAGCACGGTGGTGAGCTCGGACTGGATCTACAGCTCGCCGTCGCTGAGCCGCTACAACGGTTACTCGGCGGTCAACATCGTCGGTAACCCGGCGCCGGGCGGCAGCTCCGGCCAGGCGATGAGCGCGATGGAGGACATCGTCAACAACGACCTGCCGCCGGGCTTCGGCTTCGACTGGAGCGGCATGTCGTACCAGGAAATCATCGCCGGCAACACCGCCACGCTGCTGTTGGTGCTGTCGATCGTGGTGGTGTTCCTGTGCCTGGCGGCGTTGTACGAGAGCTGGTCGATCCCGGTGTCGGTGCTGCTGGTGGTGCCGATCGGCGTGCTCGGCGCGGTGGCGTTCTCGCTGCTGCGTGGCCTGCCCAACGACATCTACTTCAAGATCGGCCTGATCACGGTGATCGGCCTGGCCGCCAAGAACGCGATCCTGATCGTCGAGTTCGCGGTGGAGCAGCGGGCGATGGGCAAGACCCTGCGCGAGGCCGCGGCCGAGGCGGCGCACCTGCGCTTCCGCCCGATCCTGATGACCTCGTTCGCGTTCATCCTCGGCGTGCTGCCGATGGCGATCTCCACCGGCGCCGGCGCCAACGCCCGCCACGCCATCGGTACCGGCGTGATCGGCGGCATGCTGTTCGCCACCGTGCTGGGCGTGCTGTTCATCCCGCTGTTCTTCGTGATGGTGCGGCGAATGCTCGGCGACAAGCTGGACGAGCCGTCGAAGGAGTTCACGCAGATGCAGGAAGCCGGACTGGCGCGGCATCAGCCGGATCGGTGAGGGGCTGGGAGTGGGGATTCGGGAGTTGAGATTCGCAAGGCGAGTCTCGCTCCCGGTCCTGATGCCTCTCTGTAGAAACAAACAAAAAGCGGCCGCAAGGCCGCTTTTTGTTGTCCGGTAACGTGGTCGGGAAGCGCCGCCCAGAACCCGACGCAGAGTTGAGGGTTCCTTGTGGGAGGGACTTCAGTCCCGACGCATTGCAGCCAAACGCCACTCATTCTTTTCCCACACAAAGGCAACTAAGCGGCCGCATCTCCTGATCCCTCAGCCGATCCGGGAACCCGCCAATCCCCAATCCCGACTCCCAACTCCTGACCTTAGGGACTTCAGTCCCGATGCACTGCAGCCAGAACCCGCTCATTCCTTTTGCCACCCAAAGAAAAAGCGGCCCTGCAGCCGCCTCTTCTTAAATCATCAGCCGATTCAGGAACGGGCAAATCCCCAATCCCGACTCCCAGGCCTTTCAGCAGCCGAATGGCTGATCATCCCGGCCTCAACGCAATCCCGTCTCATTGCGCGCGATCACCAAGCGCTGGATCTCACTGGTACCCTCATAGATCTCGGTGATCTTCGCATCGCGGAAGTAGCGCTCCAGCGGCATCTCCTTGGAGTAGCCCATGCCGCCGTGGATCTGCACCGCCTGATGGGTGATCCACATCGCCGCCTCTGAGGCGGTGAGCTTGGCCACCGAGGCCTCGGTGGTGAAGCGCTGGCCCTGCCCCTTCAGCCAGGCCGCGCGCAAGGTCAGCAGCAGCGCCGCGTCCAGCTTGCACTTCATGTCGGCGATCTTGGCCTGGGTCATCTGGAACGCGCCGATCGGCGAGCCGAACGCCTTGCGCTCCTTCACGTACTCCAGGGTGGCTTCGTAGGCGGCGCGGGCCAGGCCGATCGCCTGCGAGGCGATGCCGATGCGGCCGGCGTCGAGCACGCTCATCGCGATCTTGAAGCCTTCGCCCGCCGTGCCCAGCACCTCGTCGGCGCTGGCCACGTAGTCCTGGAACTCGATCTCGCAGGTGGCCGAGGCGCGGATGCCCAGCTTGGGCTCGGTCTTGCCGCGGTGGAAGCCGGGCTTGTCGGTATCCACGACGAAGGCGGTGATGCCGCGCGCGCCCTTGTCCGGCTCGCTCATCGCGAACAGCACGATGTACTTGGCGACCGGGCCGGAGGTGATCCAGCTCTTCTTGCCGTTGATGACGAAGCTGCCGTCGTCCTGGCGCACCGCGCGGCACCGCATCGCGGTGGCGTCGGAACCGGACTGCGGCTCGGTCAGCGCGAAGGCGCCGATCTCGCGGCCTTCGGCGATGGCGCGTACGTACTTCTGCTTCTGCTCCTCGTTGCCGTTCTTGAGGATGCCGGCGCAGAACAGCGAGTTGTTGACCGACATGATGGTGGAGTGCGCCGCATCGCCGGCGGCGATCTCGACCATCGCCAGCACGTAGGCGACCGGGTCCATGCCGGCGCCACCGTATTCGGCCGGCACCTCGATGCCCATCAGCCCGTTCTCGCCCAGCAGGCGGATGTTCTCCAGCGGGAATTCGCCGGCACGGTCGTGGTGCTCGGCGCTGGGGGCGATCCGCTCCTGGGCGATGCGCCGCGCCACGTCCTGGATCATCAATTGCTCTTCGGTAAAGCTGAAATCCACGTCGAACCCCTCCCGGGCGTATTGGTCCGGCCATTGTAGCCGCGCCGACCATACGCCGGCGTGTGCAACTTGACCGCAACCGCCGCGCGGACCAAAATATCTCTATATCGCGATAGGAAGATATTTATGGATCTGGAGGACTGGTCGTCCCGGCTGAAGGTCTTCGCCGACGCCACCCGCGTGCGCCTGCTGGCGCTGCTGGAACAGGAGGAACTGACCGTGGCCGAGCTGTCGGCGATCACCCGCCTGGCGCAGCCGCGGGTCTCGACCCACCTGGCCAAGCTCAAGGAGGCCGGGCTGGTGCGCGACCGCCGTGCCGGCGTCTCGGCCTATTATCGCTTCGACGAGACCCTGCTGGACCCGGCCCAGCGTGCGCTGTGGCTGGCGCTGAGCACCGGCAGCGACGACCCGCTGCTGCGCCAGGACGCCGAGCGCGTGGCCGCGGTGCTGGCCAACCGCGCCGCCGACCAGAACTGGGCCGACTCGGTGGCCGGCGACATGGAACGCCACTACTCCCCCGGCCGTACCTGGGAAGCGCTGGCGCGCACCGCGCTGCCGCTGCTGGAGACCGGCGACGTGCTCGACATCGCCTCCGGCGACGGCGTGCTCGCCGAACTGGTGGCGCCGCACGCGCGCCGCTATGTCTGCATCGACACCAGCGCACGGGTGGTGGCCGCGGCCAGCGAGCGCCTGCGCCGGCTCGGCAACGTGGAAGTGCGCGAGGGCGACATGCACGCCCTGCCCTTCGCCGACGCCAGCTTCGACCTGGTGGTGATGATGCACGCACTGACCTATGCGACCAAGCCGGCGCAGGCGGTGTGCGAATCGGCGCGGGTGCTGCGCCCGGGTGGGCGCCTGCTGCTGTGCAGCCTGGCGCGCCACGAACACAAGGCCGCGGTCCAGGCCTACGGCCACGTCAACCTCGGCTTCGCCGCCAAGGAACTGCGCAAGTTCGTCGGCAAGGCCGGGCTCGAGGTCTCCAGCCTGGAAACCGTGACCCGCGAGAAGCGCCCGCCGCACTTCGAAGTGATTTCGTTGATTGCTGGGAAGCCGGGAGAGCCGGGACCGGGGACCCGGGACCCGGGACCCGATAAAGCCACGGCAAAAGCAGGAGAAGGTTCATGAGCGACGTCGCTTCTCCCCGGGACCCGGGTCCCGGGTCCCGGGTCCCGGGCCTGCCCTGGCTAAACCCGCAGCGCACGCAGAAACTGCTGCAGGCCCTGTCCGAACGCATCCTGATCATCGATGGGGCGATGGGCACGATGATCCAGCGCCATGGGCTGCAGGAGGCCGATTACCGCGGCGAGCGCTTCGCCGAGGGCTACGACGCGCAGGCCGGGCACGTGCATGGCCCCGTCTGCGACCACGCACCGCAGGGCCACGACCTGAAGGGCAACAACGACCTGTTGCTGCTGACCCGGCCGGAGGTGATCGCCGAGATCCACCGGGCCTATCTCGACGCCGGCGCCGACCTGCTCGAGACCAACACCTTCAACGCGACGTCGATCAGCCAGGCCGACTACCACCTGGAACACCTGGTCTACGAACTCAACAAGGCCGGCGCGCAGGTCGCACGCGCCTGCTGCGACGCGGTCGAGGCGCTGACGCCGGGCAAGCCGCGGTTCGTGATCGGGGTGCTCGGCCCGACCAGCCGCACCGCCTCGATCAGCCCGGACGTCAACGATCCCGGCTTCCGCAACACCAGCTTCGACGAGTTGCGCGCCACCTACCGCGAGGCGATCGACGGCCTGATCGACGGCGGCGCCGACACGCTGATGGTCGAGACCATCTTCGACACGCTCAACGCCAAGGCCGCGCTGTATGCGATCGAAGAGGTGTTCGACGCGCGCGGTGGGCGCCTGCCGGTGATGATCTCCGGCACCATCACCGACGCCTCCGGCCGCACCCTGTCCGGGCAGACCGCCGAAGCGTTCTACGCCTCGGTCGCGCACGGGCGGCCGCTGTCGGTGGGGCTGAACTGCGCGCTCGGCGCCAAGGACCTGCGTCCGCACGTGGAAACCCTGGCGCGGATCGCCGACGGCTACGTCAGTGCGCATCCCAACGCCGGCCTGCCCAATGCCTTCGGCGAGTACGACGAGACGCCCGAGGAAATGGCGGCCACGCTGCGCGAGTTCGCCGAGTCCGGGCTGCTGAACCTGGTCGGCGGTTGCTGCGGCACCACCCCGGCGCACATCCGCGCCATCGCCGAGGCGGTGCGCGGCTTGCCGCCGCGCGTGCCGCTGGCAGCGTCGGCGCAGGCCGCCTGATGTCCGCCGCGCGCATGCACGCCGTCCCCGCCCGCGCATTGCTGCGCCGGCTCGGTGCCGCCTGCGTGCGCGTCGGCACCTCCCCGTTTTCGGAACACTGACGCATGTCCTCCGCCCGCCACACCCGCCTGTCCGGCCTGGAGCCGTTGCTGCTGACCCCGGACCTGCTGTTCGTCAACGTCGGCGAGCGCACCAACGTCACCGGCAGCGCGCAGTTCCGCAAGCTGATCAAGGAAGAGCGCTACGAGGAAGCGGTGGAGGTGGCGCGCCAGCAAGTCGCCAACGGCGCGCAGATCCTCGACGTCAACATGGACGAGGGCCTGATCGACTCGGAAAAGGCGATGGTGCGCTTTCTCAACCTGATCATGTCCGAGCCGGACATCGCGCGCATCCCGGTGATGGTCGACTCCTCCAAGTGGAGCGTGATCGAGGCCGGGCTGAAGTGCCTGCAGGGCAAGAGCGTGGTCAACTCGATCTCGCTCAAGGAGGGCGAGGCGCCGTTCGTCGAACACGCGCGCAAGGTGCTGCGCTACGGCGCCGCGGCGGTGGTGATGGCTTTCGACGAGGTCGGCCAGGCCGACACCTGCGCGCGCAAGGTGGAGATCTGCACCCGCGCCTACCGCATCCTCACCGAGCAGGTCGGGTTCCCGCCGGAAGACATCATCTTCGATCCGAACATCTTCGCCGTGGCCACCGGCATCGAGGAACACGACAACTACGCGGTCGATTTCATCGAGGCCACCCGCGAGATCAAGCGCACCCTGCCGCACTGCCACGTCTCCGGCGGCGTGTCCAACGTGTCGTTTTCGTTCCGTGGCAACGAGACCGTGCGCCAGGCGATCCATTCGGTGTTCCTGTACCACGCCATCGCCGCGGGCATGGACATGGGCATCGTCAACGCCGGCGGCATGCCGATCTACGACGAGTTGGATGCGGAACTGCGCGAGCGCGTGGAGGACGTGATCCTCAACCGCCGCCGCGACGCCACCGAACGCCTGCTGGAGATCGCCGAGCGTTACAAAAAGGCGGGGAATCGGGATTCGGGAATCGGGAATCGCGAGAAGCTGGCGTGGCGCGAGAAGACGGTGCGCGAGCGGTTGAGCCATGCGTTGGTGCATGGCATCGACGAGTTCGTCGAGGTCGATACGGAAGAGGCGCGGCAGCAGTCGGCGCGGCCGCTGGACGTGATCGAAGGCCCGCTGATGGACGGCATGAACGTGGTCGGCGACCTGTTCGGCGCCGGCAAGATGTTCCTGCCGCAGGTGGTGAAATCGGCGCGGGTGATGAAGAAGGCGGTGGCCTACCTGCTGCCCTACATCGAGGCGGAGAAGCTGCGCAGCGGCGACACCGGCAAGTCCAACGGCAAGATCGTCATGGCCACGGTCAAGGGCGACGTGCACGACATCGGCAAGAACATCGTCGGCGTGGTCCTGGCCTGCAACAACTTCGACGTGATCGACCTGGGGGTGATGGTGCCGACCCAGACCATCCTCGACCGCGCCCGCGCCGAGAACGCCGACATCATCGGCCTGTCCGGGCTGATCACCCCGTCGCTGGAAGAGATGACCCACGTCGCCCGCGAGATGCAGCGCCAGGGCTTCTCGATGCCGCTGCTGATCGGCGGCGCCACCACCTCGCGCGCACATACCGCGTTGAAGATCGACCCGCACTATGCGGCGCCGACGGTCTGGGTCAAGGACGCCTCGCGCGCGGTGGGCGTGGCGCAGTCGCTGATCTCGCGCGAACTGCGCGCGGCCTTCGTCGCCGCCAACGACGCCGACTACGCCGAGATCCGCCAGCGCCACAAGAACCGCGGCGACGCCAAGCGCCTGGTGTCGCTGACGCACGCGCGCGGGCAGCGCTTCGACGGCGGCTGGGATGCCTACACCCCGCCGGCGCCCAGGCAGCCCGGCCTGCACGTGCTCGACGACTACCCGCTGGACGACCTGGTCCCGCTGATCGACTGGACCCCGTTCTTCCAGGCCTGGGAACTGGCCGGCAAGTTCCCGGCGATCCTCACCGACGCGATCGTCGGCCAGCAGGCCAGCGAGCTGTACCAGGACGCGCGGGCGATGCTGCAGCAGATCGTCGCCGAGAAATGGCTGACCGCCAAGGCCGTGTTCGGGCTGTGGCCGGCGCAGTCGGTCGGGGATGACGTGGAGGTGGTGGTTGAGGCTCGGGACCGGGGACCCGGGACCCGGGACCCGCAACAGCAAGAAGCTGCCGACACCCCTGGATTTGCTTCCCCCGGGTCCCGGGTCCCGGGTCCCGAACCCCGGCACCTCCTGCATTTTTTGCGCCAACAGGTCGACAAGCCCGCCGAGCGCCCGGACTTCTGCCTGGCCGACTTCATCGCGCCGCGCGACAGCGGCAAGCAGGACTGGATCGGTGCGTTCGCGGTCACCGCCGGCATCGGTATCGAGCCGCACGTGGCGCGCTTCGAGGCGGCGCACGACGACTACAACGCGATCCTGCTCAAGGCCCTGGCCGATCGCCTGGCCGAGGCGCTGGCCGAGCGCCTGCACCAGCGCGTGCGCACCGAGTTCTGGGGCTATGCCGACGACGAGGCGCTGGACAACGAGGCGCTGATCGCCGAACGCTACCGGGGCGTCCGGCCCGCGCCCGGCTATCCGGCCTGCCCCGATCACAGCGAGAAGCAGACCCTGTTCGCGCTGCTCGATGCCGGTCGCAATGCCGGCATGTCGCTGACCGAGAGCTTCGCGATGCTGCCGACCGCCGCGGTGTCCGGCTACTACTTCAGCCACCCGCAGAGCCAGTACTTCGTGGTCGGCCGCCTGGGCAAGGACCAGCTCGCCGACTACGCGCGGCGCAAGGGCGTCCCGCTGCAACAGGCCGAGCGCTGGCTGGCTTCGAACCTGGACTACGATCCGGAATGAGCCGGGGCCGGTCGCCGGTGCGCGCACCATCGCCTGCATCGGCACTCCCCACCCGCCTTCGAGCCCATCGCCGATGCCCATGCCCACCCCGTCCCCGCTGAAGATCGTGGTCACCGGCAGTGCCGGCCGGGTCGGCCGCGCGATCCACATCCGGCTCTCCCGCGAGCACCGCGTCAGCGGCTTCGACCGCACGCCCTGCTCCACCGCCGACTGGGTTGGCGATCTCGACGATGCCGCGCTGCTGGCGCGGGCGCTGCAGGGCGCGGACGCGGTAATCCACACCGCCGCGCTGCACGCCCCGCACGTCGCGCATGTGCCGGCGGCGCGCTTCCGCCAGGTCAATGTCGACGGCACGCGCCGCGTCCTGGATGCCGCCGCCGCGGCCGGCGTGCACCGCATCGTGTTCACCAGCACCACCGCGTTGTACGGCAGCGCCGCCACGCCCGACGGCAGCGCCGGCTGGGTCGACGAGACGCTGACGCCGCAGCCGCAGACCATCTACCACCACACCAAGCTGGAGGCCGAGGCGCTGCTGCGCGCCGCCGCGGACCAGGGCGGGCCGAGCGTGCGCATCCTGCGCATGTCGCGCTGCTTCCCGGAGCCAGTCAACGTGATGGCGGCGTTCCGCCTGCATCGCGGCATCGACGCGCGCGACGTCGCCGAGGCCCATGCCGCGGCGTTGCGGCATGCCGGGCCGGCGAATGCCACGTTCGTGATTTCCGGCGCCCCCCCGTTCCTGCGCGAGGATTGCGCCGACCTGCACAACGCGGCAGCGACGGTCCTGCAACGACGCGCGCCGGACCTGGTGGCGGCGTTCCAGCAACGCGGCTGGGCACTGCCGGACCGGATCGACCGGGTCTACCCGGCGCAGCAAGCGATGCAGGGACTGGACTGGCGACCTCGCTACGGTTTCGAGGAGGTGCTGGCGCAGTACGACCAGCACGTCCCGGAGGTCCTGCCGCCCGCCGACGGCGAGGCCGCGCGCGAGTGAGCGTGCGGCGGTAGGGGCGAAAATCTCGCGCACACAGCTCCGCGAGACGCTTCGCGCCGACCCTCACCCCAACCCCTCTCCCGACGGGAGAGGGGCATGCGCACCACCGCTGTTCCCTTCTCCCCTCGGGAGAAGGTGCCCCGAAGGGGCGGATGAGGGTACGGCCACAGCCACGTCCGCCCGAACACCACGAGACGCTTCGCGTCGACCCTCGCCCACAACCCCTCTCCGGACGGGAGAGGGGCTTGGCGCCTCAGCGCAGCAACACCGAAATGCCGAGGCCGCCCTGCCAGTCAGGGGTCTGCGCCGACAGGCCGCGCAGGACCGACAGATCCAGTTGCACGCGGTTGGCGAACAGCCAGGTGACGCCGCTTCCGAGCGCGCGCATCTCGTCCTCGCCACCGCCGATGCCAGCCTCGACGTAGGCGCTCAGCGTGTCGCCGGCGTAGAAGGTGTAGCTCGGCGAGACGCTCCAGCCGGAGCCGTCCTCGCTGTCGCTGAGGTTGCCGTACAGCGCCAGGCTACGGCCCTCGGGCAGGTCCCAGCCGGCGCTCACGCCCAGGTCGTAGCGATGGCCGGCATCGCCGTACGGCGCACGCCCGACCGGCAGGCTGGCGCTGCCGAGCAGCGACCAGGTGAAGCCGTCGCTGGCGCTGGGCAACGCCTGCTTCAGGCCGATACTGGCATCGCCACCACTGTGCCCGCGCCGGTCCTGGCCGCCGCCACGCACGTGTTGCCACACCTGGCTGTCGATCGCCAGTTGCACCTCGGTGCGGGCGCTCAGGCCGAAGCGCAGCCGGCTGTTGGCGACGTATTCGGTGCTGCGCACATCGCCGTCGCGGTCGTAGCTGCCATCGAAGAACGCCTGCTCCCAGGCCAGTTGGCCGCGCTGCAGGGTGGTCGAGGCGAAACCGATACCGGGCCGGTCGAACGCCGGCGCGTCCTCGGCGCAGGCCACGCCGGCGCTGCCGGCATTGGCGGCCAGCAGCAGCGCCCCGCGCAGCAGCGTATCGGCGCGGCGGCGCAACTGCCGCCGGCCGCCATGGCGGGTGGCGATGGACGACGGCGACAACCGCGGCGCGACGAAATGCAGAACGGGCATGCGCGAACTCCTTGCGATGCGGGAGACGGAGGGCTGCGCCTCAAGGCGCTGGCGGCGAGTGTGCCTGGATCGTCGCGAAGTGCGATGTGAAGCCCGGCAGCAACACCCGGTTGCCATAGCCGCTGAGGTGATCGGCATCGAAGAACAACGGGCGCCCATCGCGGCTGCCGGTGCATTGCTGCGCATCGCACAGCAGCGGCAGCGGATCCCACACCGAGGCATGTGGCAGCTGCGCGGCGATGCGCTGCAGGCTCTGCAGCACCGGCGCACGGTAGCGCTCCATGGTCGCGCGCGGGATCGGGATGCCATGCGCGCAGATCGGATTGCCGCGATTGAACCAATCCGAGCAGCGATACGGCGGCGCGCGCAGCACCGGCTTGGGTGCCTCGAAGACGATGCGCACGCCGCGCTGCGCCAGCGGCTGCAACAGCGCCACCGCGGCCGCTTCGCCAGCGCTGCGCGCGGCCTGCGCTGCGACGCCCTCCTGCTCGGCCATCACCGTCGTCTCGTCGAACAGGCGGTCCTGGTCGGCCAGGCGCAGCACGCGCAAGGCAGGCAGGAACAGCACATCGCCATCGCGTGCGTGCGCGGCGACGTCGGCCAGGGTGCTGCGCTCGTAGGCCTGGCAGCCGGGATTGCTGGCCTGCCAGGCCTGCAGGCCGACGATCGGGCAACCACCAACGCCGTACAGGCGCACCGGTACTCCGCTCTGCAGCGCAAAGCGCCGCAATAGCTCGTTGTAGGCCAGCGCATGCGAATCGCCGGCGACGAACAACTGGCCGCCATCGCGGTTGTGCAGCGTGCAGGCGCCGCGCTCGAACAGCTTGGCGCTGCCCACCTGCACCGGCACCTGGCGGGTCTGCAGCGCGCACTGCGGGAACTCCCGGCGCAGCCCCTTGGCATAGGCGTACCAGTCCAGCGGATGCCGGCTAACCGTGCTCAGCCCGTAGTAGCGCTGGGCGTTCTGCAGCAGCGCGTGGGTACCGGCGGCGAGCAGTACCAGGCCCAACCCGGCCACGATGGTCCGCGCCGGGGTGCGCGCGCGGCCGAGGCGGCCATGCCGCCAGGGCAGTTCCACCCAGCGATACGAGGCCAGCGCCAGCAGGGCCACCAGCAGCAGCGCCACGGACTTGGTCGGCGCCGATTCCAGACCGACGGTCCAACGGAACAGCACGAACACCGGCCAGTGCCACAGATACAGCGAGTACGACACGCGGCCGATCGCCACCGGCACGCGATGCGACAGCGCGCGCCGGGTCCAGCCGGCCGGGGCGCCATGCAGGAGCGCCAGCAGGCCGAGCGTGCCCAGCACCGGCCAGACCCCGTCCGGCCACGGCGAATGCCCCGGACGCGCACGCCACAGGCCGACCGCGACCGCCGCCAGGGCCACCGCCAGCAGCGGCGAACGCCAGCTCCACGCGCCCGGCGGCGGCGCCTGCGTGCCGGCCTCGAACCGTCCGCGCAGCGCCAGCACCTGGTACAGCAGCACGCCGCTGCCGAGTTGCCAGAAGCGTGCGGTGGTCAGGTAGAACGCGGCCGCCGCATCGCCGGCGTCGCGGCTATGCCGCCAGGCGAACGCCAGCGAGGTGGCCGAAGCCAGCGCCACCAGCAGCGTCGACCATCCGCGGCCGCGACCGCCGCGGTTCCAGGCCAGGAACAGCAGCGGGAACAGCAGATAGAACTGCTCCTCCACGCCCAGCGACCAGGTGTGCGTGTACGGATTGAATTCGGCCTTGGGCGAGAAATAATCGTTGCCGGTCGCGGCCAGCACCCAGTTGCTGAGGCCGACGAAGGCCATGCGTCCGGTCTTGGCGCTGGTCTCGCTGAGCCAGGACTCGGGAATGAACAGGCCGCTGGCCAGACCGGTGAGCAGCAGGCACGCCACCAGCGCCGGCGCAATGCGGCGCATGCGCCGCGCGTAGAACTGCGCGAACACGCCCAACTGTCCGGCCGCCGGCAGGCGTTGCAGCGATGCGCTGACCACGAAGCCGGAGATCACGAAGAACATGTCCACGCCGGTGAACCCGCCCGGCAGCCACGCCGGATCGAGGTGGTAGGCGATCACCGCCAGCACCGCGATCGCGCGCAGCCCGTCCACGTACGGCAGATAGCCGCCACCGGTCTGCGCGTGCGGCGGCGTGTGGCCGCGCCCGGCGGCCAGCGTGCCCATCCCTGGCAGCGCCACGCTTACCAGACCAGATCGTCGGGGATCTGGTACTTGGGATCGGCGTAGGGGTCTTCTTCTGCCGTCGCGTTCGGATCGACCCGCAGCGCCACCGCCGCCGGGAAGATCGCTTCGGCCTGGTCCAGCAGCGCCGCGGTCACCAGCAGGTAGCGGCCGTTCTGCTGCAGCACGCCCAGCTCGCCGGCGTTGAGCGCCTTGAGCTGGTCGGGAGTGACGTAGATGCGCTTGATCTTGCCGCCATAGGGGAAATGACGGGCGATGTCGGCCTCGGCGTGGTTCAACGCCTGGCCCTTGAGCAGTTCGTCGAGCTTGGCCCGCGCCTCGCGGCGCAGCCGCGCTTCTTCCTGCTTCTGCCGCTCGGCCTCGATGCGCTCGTCCTTCTCGCGCTGGGCGCGGATCGCGTAGGCCTTGGCCAGGTCGATGTCCTCGCGACTGCGCGGCGGCCGCCCCGGCTGACCGCCCGCGCCCTGCGGCTTGCCCTGGCCGTGACCAGGGCCGTTCCCGTGCGGACGGCCACGCCCGCCGCCGGGCTTGCCGGCGTTGGGCGCGCCGCCGGGCGCGCGCTCGCCGCGCGCCCCGGCCGGTGCCGGGCGCTGGCCCGACCGCCCCTGCGGCCGCGGCGCGGCAGGCGGGGCTTTGCGTTCGGGTTTCGGCGCGGGCTTGAAGCCCAGGCCCAGCAACTGCTCGCGGAGGGTATCGCTCATCGGGTCGGAATCGATCGGTTCGGGGGATCAGTAATGCGGCGGCGGCGGTTCGTCGGCCGGATCGGCGTAGAGCGTGCTGCGCACCTTGCCCAGATCTTCGAGCAGGTGACGCAGCAACTCGGCGTTGCGCTGGCTTTCGATCCGCGCTTCGGCCAGGGCATCGCTCATTTCCGACAGCGCCTGCTCCTGGAAGGACAGGCGCGTTTCCAGCTCGATCAGGCGGTTCTCCAGCAACCGATCCTGGATGGAAAAATCATGCTGCATGGATCGAACGTCCGCGGCCGATGCCGTAATACGCCAGACCGAAGCTCTCGATTTCCTGCGGATCGTAGAGATTGCGGCCGTCGAACACCACCGCATCGCCGATCAGCTCCTTCATGCGGGTGAAGTCCGGGCTGCGGAACTGCTTCCACTCGGTGACCACGGCCAGCGCATCGGCGCCTTCCAGCGCCTCGAAGGCATCGCTGCAGAACTGCAGGTCGGTGCGCTCGCCGAAAATGCGCTTGGCCTCGTCGGTCGCCTCCGGATCGTAGGCGCGCACCGTTGCGCCCGCCTCCCACAGTTGCGCCAGCAGGCGGCGGCTGGAGGCGGCGCGCATGTCGTCGGTGTTGGGCTTGAACGCCAGGCCCCACACCGCGAAGGTCTTGCCCTTGAGCGGCTGCGCCGCGCCGTAGTGGCGCTGGATCAGCTCGTACAGGTGGCCCTTCTGCGCCTCGTTGACCGCTTCCACCGCATCCAGCAGCCTGGGCGTATGCCCGTATTGCTGCGCGGTGCGCGCCAGCGCCTGCACGTCCTTGGGGAAGCACGAGCCGCCGTAGCCGGCACCCGGGTAGATGAAGTGCCAGCCGATGCGCGGATCCGAGCCGATGCCCTGGCGCACCTTTTCCACGTCGGCGCCAACGCGCTCGGCGATGTTGGCGATCTCGTTCATGAAACTGATCTTGGTCGCCAGCATCGCGTTGGCCGCGTACTTGGTCAGCTCGGCCGAGCGCACGTCCATTTCCACGATGCGGTCGTGGTTGCGGTTGAACGGCGCATACAGGCGGCGCAGGCGCGCGGCCGAACCGGGCTTGCTGCTGCCGATGACGATGCGGTCCGGCCGCATGCAGTCGGCGACCGCGTCGCCTTCCTTCAGGAACTCCGGGTTGGAGACCACGTCGAACTCGATCGCCTCGCCGCGCGCTTCCAGCTCGGCGGCAATCGCCGCGCGCACCTTGTCGGCGGTGCCGACCGGCACCGTCGACTTGTTGACCACGATGGTCGGCCCCTGGATGTGCTGGCCGATGGTACGCGCCACCGCCAGGACGTACTGCAGATCTGCGCTACCGTCCTCGTCCGGCGGCGTGCCGACGGCGATGAACACGATATCCCCATGCGCGATGGCGCTGGCCGCGTCGGTGGTGAAGAACAGCCTCCGTGCGGCGTGATTGGCCTTGACCATCGGCGAGAGGCCAGGCTCGTAAATCGGGACCACGCCCTTGTTGAGCCCATCCACCTTGGCCTGGTCGATGTCTACGCACACCACATGGTGGCCGACTTCGGCCAGACAGGTTCCGGTGACGAGCCCGACATAGCCGGTGCCGAATATCGCTACGCGCATGTAATCTCCTTTCGGTTATTGAAGGATGTTCAAAAGTTCCACGTCGAAGGTCAACATCGCATCCGGGCCGATCGGGCCGCCCGGCGTGCCCTGTGGGCCGTAGCCCAGGTTGGACGGAATCCAGAAGCGGTACTTGGACCCCACCGGCATCAGCGCCACGCCCTCGCTCCAGCCCGGCACGACCTGGTTCAGCGAGAACTCGGCCGGCTGGCCGTTCTTGTAGGAGCTGTCGAAGACGGTGCCGTCGAGCAGCTTGCCTTCGTAGTTCACCCGCACCTTGCTGGTGGGCGTGGGCCGCGCGCCGCTGCCTTCGCGCAGCACCATGTACTGCAGGCCCGACGGCGTGGTGATCACGCCCTTCTGGTTCTTGTTCTGCGCCAGGAAGGCGTTGCCCTCCTGCTTGTTCTTGGTCGCCACGGCGGCCTGCTTGGACGCGCCGAACGCCTGCAGCGTGGCCATCGCCTGCTCCTGGGTCATCGCGGTCTGGCCCTTGGCGAACACGGTGCGCACCGCGCCCATCAGCGTCGGCAGGTCGATGTCGTTCTGGATCCGCGCCAGCGACGGGCCGACCGCACGGTCGCCCAGCATCAGGCCGACGTTTTCCTTGGACACCGGCGGCGGCTGCGCGCCCGGCGCCATGCCCGGCACCGGCTGGCCGTTGCGCGCGGCCAACTGCGTGCGCAGCGCGGTATCGGTGGCCTGGGTCTGCTCATCGGACAGCAGCGGCTTGCCCTGCTTGAAAGCGTTCTCGATCGCGCGCTGCAGCGCGTCCACGTCGATGTCCTGGGCGATGGGCTCGAACGAGCGCGCCACATCCATGCCGATCGCGTAGCTGACCTTCTGCTTCTCGCTACCCAGCGTCGTCGCCGAGCTGCCGGCAGCCGGCGCCTGCGCGGACGCTTGGCCGGCGGCCAGCATCATCCCCACCACCAGCGACGCCACGGCGCCGCGCATTCCCATCTTCATTCGCTACTTTCCCTGGAAGTGAACCGTGAACTGGACACGCCGCGATGGCGCAGACAGAGGCCGGCATTGTCGCATGCGCGGCCGAGATGTTGACCCGCTTTCAGTGCGACGCAGGCTGCGCTTTCAGTTCGCGTTCGATGGCACTGCGCAAGGCCGGATCGTCCGGCGTGACCTTGCTCGGGAACTGCGCGACCACGCGGCCGTCGCGCGCGATCAGATACTTGTGGAAATTCCAGCCCGGCGCCACGCCCGTGGCCTGGGTCAGTTGCTTGTACAGCGGCGTCGCGTCATCGCCGATCACGTGCACCTTCTCGAACATCGGGAACTTGACTCCATAGGTGAGCGTGCAGAATTCCTGGATCTGCTTCTCCGATCCGGGCTCCTGGCCCTTGAAGTCGTTGGACGGGAAGCCGAGCACGCTGAAGCCCTGCGCCGCGTACTGCTGCTGCAGCTTCTCCAGGCCGTCGTACTGCGGGGTATAGCCGCACTTGCTGGCGGTGTTGACCACCAGCAGCACCTTGCCGCCGTAGGTCTTGTTCATGTTGACCCTGTCCTTGCCGGCCAGCGGGCGGTAGTCCCGATCCAGCAAGGAGCCCGCCCAGGCACTGCCGACGGTGCCGGCAGCGGCCAGGATCGCGAGGAAAAACAGACGCTTGGAAAGTTTCATGGGGCACCGTCGGAGAAAAAGGGAGTTCGTGCGCGACTAGGTCGGAAGTTGGGTCTGACGCGTGTTGACATGCCGTGTAACGGTGTTATAGTTAAATACAACACCACTCACCCAGAGCAGGTCCCACGATGCAACTCAAACGCTTCCAGCGCAGTCTTCCGGCCCTGGTCATCGTCGGCACCCTGCTCTGCGCGAGCTGGATCGGCGCCCAACGCCACCAGGGACGGCCGCTGGATTATGGCGCCAGCACGCCGCACGACGACAGCGCCGCCGGCGCCGCACCCTCTACCGTCCCGGCGGTGCGGCGACTGCGGGCCTCGCTGTCCGTGCCTTATTTCTCCTTCGCGCGCACCCTGCGCCCACGGAGCTGACCATGAGCGACATCCAATGGAGCGACGGCGCTCCCATCTACCGCCAACTGAAGGAGCGGGTCATCGCGATGATGCTCGACGGCATCCTCAAGCCCGGCGACGCCCTGCCCTCGGTGCGCCAGGTGGCCGCCGAATACCAGCTCAACCCGATCACCGTCTCGCGCGCTTACCAGGAACTGGCCGACGAGGCCCTGGTCGAGAAGCGCCGCGGGCTGGGCATGTTCATGACCGAGGAAGCGGCGCAGAAGCTGCGCGGCAGCGAGCGCGATCGCTTCCTCAACGAAGAGTGGCCCCTGGTGCTGGAACGCATCCAGCGCCTGGGCCTGACACTGCAAGACTTGTTGCCACCGGGGAAAACGCCATGACTGCCGCTGTCGCATCCGAATCCGTCGTCTATGCGCAGGGGTTGCGCAAGACCTACAACCACAAGCCGGCGCTGGCCGACGCCTCCTTCACCATCGCGCCCGGCCGCATCGTCGGCCTGATCGGCCCCAACGGCGCCGGCAAGACCACCGCACTGAAGGCAGTGCTGGGCCTGACCGCGGTAGAGGGCGAACTGCGCGTGCTGGGCATGGACCCGCGCAAGCAGCGCGACGCGCTGATGAACGAGGTGTGCTTCATCGCCGACGTGGCGGTGCTGCCGCGCTGGATGCGGGTGCGCGAGGCGATCGATTTCGTCGCCGGTGTGCATCCGCGCTTCGATCGCGCCAAGTGCGAGCGCTTCCTGGCCAACACCAAGCTCTCGCCGAAGCTGCGGGTGCGCGAGATGTCCAAGGGCATGATCGTGCAGCTGCACCTGGCCCTGGTGATGGCGATCGACGCGCGCCTGCTGGTGCTGGACGAGCCGACCCTGGGCCTGGACATCCTGTACCGCAAGGAGTTCTACCAGCGCCTGCTGGAAGACTACTTCGACGAGCAGAAGACCATCATCATCACCACCCACCAGGTGGAGGAGATCGAGCACATCCTCACCGATGTGCTGTTCATCCGCGATGGCCGCATCGTGCTCAGCGCCGACATGGAGCACATGGCCACCCGCTACACCGAACTGCTGGTGCCGGCCGAGCGCATCGAGGCGGCGCGCGCGCTGCAGCCGATCGACGAACGCGGCCTGCCGTTCGGCAAGTCGGTGTTCCTGTACGACGGCGTGCCGCAGGCGCAGCTGGCCGCGCTCGGCGAAACCCGCACCCCCGGCCTGGCCGATCTGTTCGTCGCCATCATGAAGGGCACCTACGCATGAACGCTCCCGCCAAAACGATCTCTCCCGTGTCCACCTTCACGTGGCTGCTCAAGCGCGAGTTCTGGGAACACCGCGGCGGTTTCCTGTGGGCGCCGGTCATCACCGGCGGCATCGTCGCCACGCTGTACACGGTGCTGTCGATCATCGGCAGCATCGCCGGCCGCAACCACCGTGGCGACAGCCTCAACAACGTGGAGTGGGACGGCCAGGCCCATAACGCCCACCAGATCATCGGCGCGGTCGGCGACGGCACCATGCTCGCCGGCGTGATCCTGTCCTGCATCGTGGTCGGCTTCGTGGTGTTCTTCTATGCGCTGGGTGCGCTGTACGACGACCGCCGCGACCGCAGTGTGCTGTTCTGGAAATCGCTGCCGCTGTCGGACACCGGCACCGTGCTGTCCAAGGCCGCCTGGGCGCTGCTGCTGGCGCCGTTGCTGGCGATCGGCGTCGGCCTGCTGATCGGCCTGGCGCTGTGGGTGGTCACCGCGCTGACCCTGTCGGTCAACGGCATCCCGCAGAGCACCGCCGTCTTCACCGAATCGCACCCGCTGCGCATCATCGGCATGGTCCTGGCCGCACTGCCGGTGCAGGTGATGTGGTCGCTGCCGGCGATCGGCTGGCTGATGCTGTGCTCGGCCTGGGCACGCAGCAAGCCGTTCCTGTGGGCAGTGCTGATTCCGATCCTGGGCTGCGTGACCGCCAGCATGATGGGCATCCTGCCGATGCTGAACGTGAACCACAACCTGATCTGGTACACCGTGGTCTACCGCGGCCTGCTCAGCGTGCTGCCCGGCAGCTGGGGCCCGGTGCTGAACGAGCAGGTGGCCGAAACCCACATCAGCGGCCCGCAGGATCTGGTCAATGCGATCCATCTGGGCGACAGCTGGGTGCTGTTCCGCGACCCCGACATGTGGATCGGCGCCGCGGTTGGCGTGGCCTTCATCGTCGCCGCGATCTACGTGCGCCGCTGGCGCGACGAAGCCTGATCACAACGCAGTCTTCCTTTCCTTTTCTGCAAGGAGTATCCCGATGCGCAAGACCCTCGCCCTGTGTGCCCTGCTGTCGCTGCCGGCCGTCGCCATGGCCGACGACTGCAAGTATTCCGAACCGCGCGAACTGAAGCTGGACCTGGCCGGCGTCAAGACGGTGCTGCTGGACGTGCAGCAGAACGACCTCAAGCTCGGCGGCGCCAGCGGTGGCGACTCCACCCTGCGCGGCCGGGCCTGCGCCTCCGATGCGGACATGCTCAAGGAGCTGACCCTGCGCCAGCGCCGCGACGGCGACACCCTGGTGGTGACGCTGAAGCACGAGGGCAAGATCCACGGCATCAGCGTCGGCAACCGTTACGCCTACCTCAACGTGGCCGGCAGCATTCCGGCCAACCTGCCGGTGCAACTGCAACTGGGCTCCGGCGATGCCGAGATCACCGGCGTGGCCTCGCTCGACGCCAAGATCGGGTCCGGCGACCTGCATGCGCAGAACATCCGCGGTGCGGTCAGCGCCACGGTCGGCTCCGGCGACATCGAACTGCGCAATGTCGGCAGCGTGGCCCTGCCGACGCTGGGCTCGGGCGACGTCAAGGCCGACCAGGTCGGCGGCGACGTCAAGGTCGGCACCGTCGGCTCCGGCGACCTGACCGTGCACGGCGTGCGCGGCGGCGTGCAGGTCGACAGCGTCGGCTCCGGCGATGTGCAGCTGCGCGATGTCAGCGGCAGCGTGGCGGTGCAGACCGTGGGCTCCGGCGACCTGGACGTGGGCAACGTCGGCGGCAACCTGAGCGTGCAGAAGGTCGGCAGCGGCGACGTCACCCACCGTGGCGTGCGCGGCAGCGTCAACCTGCCCAAGCCGCGCTGATCCTCCGCTCCGCTTTCCACCTTTCGCACGAGGACACGCCCATGCAGTACCGTTTCCTGCCCCTGGCCGGCGTCGCCCTGGCCGCCCTGCTCTCGCTCAGCGCCTGCCAGCGCTCGTCGAACGACCGCGTCGTGGTCGATCACGGCGGCGCGCAAAGCCTGACCTTCCTCAACGGCGACCTCACCCTGAAGGCCGATGGCCAGCCGCCGGCCACCATCACCCGCGACGGCAAGCTGCTGATCGACGGCAAGCCGGTGACGCTGGATGCCGAGCAACAGCGCCTGCTGCTGGCCTACCGCAGCCAGATCGAAGCGGTGGGCACGCAGGGCGTGGAGGTCGGCAAGGCCGGCGCAGCGCTAGGCGTGAAGGCAGCGGGCGATGCCATCAGCGGCGTGCTCAGCGGCGATACCGAGCGCATCGGCGAGCGGGTCGAGGCGCAGGCCGACAAGATCAAGCAGGCGGCGCTGAAGATCTGCGACCAGGTCGCCGCGCTGCGCGCCGCGCAGGATGCGCTGACGCAGAAGGTGCCGGCATTCCGCCCCTACTCCACCCTCGACGACAGCGACGTCAGCGACTGCAAGCAATCGGCCGCGTAAGGCATCCCAGCCGGCCCGGTGCGTGCGAAGGCGCCGGGCCGACCTTGCATGGCCTGCAGCACGCAGTCGGAGGGGCACTGCGACATGTGGCCGCACGCCGCGCCGCACGCACACGCTCTAGAATGGGCGACACTCCCCCCGCTCCATTTCCGCCATGAAGAAGACGCTGTTCGCCTGGTTCTCGCTGCTGTCGTTGTGCCTGCTGCTCGCCGCCTGCGGCGGACGCGGCGGCGAGACCACCTCCTCGCGCGCCGAGCGCAGCAAGCCGCGGGTGGCGGTGGACAGCATGAACGTGATGCTGCGCCGCGCCCCGGCCGCCAACGCCACCATCGGACCCGATGGCAGCCTGCGCATCGACGACATCGAGCTGCCGCTGCCCCCAGCGCAGCGTACCGAACTGCAGCAGTTGTTCATGCACCTGCAGATGCAGCGCCAGCGCACCCTGGAAACCGCGGCGCCGGATCCGAACATGCGCTCGGTCGGCTTCGCGCCGACCCCGGAGATCACTGAAGCGCAGGCCGCGGTGCTGCGCGACATTCCCTCGCTGCAACCGTACCGCGACAGCTTCGGCAACCTGCAGGCGGAACGCCGCTGAGGCCTGCTGGCGCACGCGAGCGCCAGCACAAGAGCGCCTCCAGAAGGATGGGAGGCCTCCCCATAGGAGCGGCTTCAGCCGCGATAGCCTTTACCGGGAATGCTTGTCGCGGCTGAAGCCGCTCCTACAAGGACTTGCGGCGCGGTGTCTGCGCGCGATGTGGGAGAGACTTCAGCGCCGACTGCTTCCAAGGTCCGATTGCCGCCCTACTTCGTTCGTCGCGGCTAAAGCCGCTCCTACAGGAGTTTGCAGCGAGGTGTCTGGGTGAAATGTGGGAGGGACTTCAGTCCCGACTGCTTTTACCGTGCGATCGTCCGCTGCGCCTGGCACGCCATAACGCCGTGCCAGGCCTTTCTGCTCGCAGCGCCAACGCGCCTCAGCCGCCCCCACCCGCGCCGGCGTGGATGCCGCCTTCGGTCAGCGCGGCGGGATCCAGCAGCCGGCGCAGTTCGTCCTCGCCCAGCCCGCTGTCCTCCTTGGCCACCTCCAGCACCGGCCGATTCTCCTTGTAGGCGCGCTTGGCGATCGCCGCGGCCTTCTCGTAGCCGATGATCGGGTTCAGCGCGGTCACCAGGATCGGGTTGCGGTCCAGCGCCTCGCGCACCCGCTCCTCGCGCACCTTGAGCCCGGCGATCGCCGAATCGGCCAGCAGCACCGACACGTTGCCCAGCAGGTGGATCGACTCCAGCAGGTTGGCGGCGATCAGCGGCAGGGTCACGTTCAACTGGAAGTTGCCGGTCTGCCCGGCCACGGTGATCGCGGTGTGGTGGCCGATGACCTGCGCGCAGGCCATCACCGTGGCCTCGGGAATCACCGGATTGACCTTGCCCGGCATGATCGAGCTGCCCGGCTGCAACGCCGGCAACTCGATCTCGCCGAGGCCGGCCAGCGGACCGGCATTCATCCAGCGCAGATCGTTGGCGATCTTGATCAGCGCCACCGCCAGCGCATTGAGCTGGCCGGACAGTTCCACCGCGTCGTCCTGCGCGGCCAGGCCCTCGAACTTGTTCTCCGCGCTCTCGAAGGTGCAGTCGGTCAGCGCCGACAAGGCCTTGGCGACCTTGCCGCCGAAGCGCGGATCGGCGTTGATGCCGGTGCCGATGGCGGTGCCGCCCAGCGGAAGGCGACGCAGGCGCTTGAGGCTGTCGTCGATGCGCGCCTGCGCAGACACCAGTTGCGCCGACCAGGCGCCGAACTCCTGGCCGAAGGTCAGCGGCATCGCGTCCATCAGGTGGGTGCGGCCGGTCTTGACCACGCCCTGCAGCTGCTTGGCGCGCTTGTCGATCGTCTTGCGCAGGTGCTTGAGCGACGGCAGCAGGTGCTCGCGGGCGGCCAGCAGCGCGGCGACACGGATCGCGGTCGGCACCACGTCGTTGGAGCTCTGGCCGAGGTTGACGTGGTCGTTGGGATGCACCGTCGGCAGCGCCTTGCTGCCGTTCTTGCCCTCGCCCTTGGCGGCGCGGTTGGCCAACGTGGCAATGACCTCGTTGGCGTTCATGTTCGACGAAGTGCCGGATCCGGTCTGGTAGATATCGATCGGGAACTGCGCGTCGTGGCGGCCGTCGGCCACCTCCAGCGCCGCGGCCTGGATCGCCTTGGCGACGGCCTTGGGCAGCAACTCCAGGTCAGCATTGACGCCGGCCGCGGCAGCCTTGATCAGGCCCAGCGCGCGGATGAAGCCGCGCGGCATCGGCTGCCCGGACACCGGAAAGTTCTGCACCGCACGCTGGGTCTGCGCTCCCCACAAGGCATCGGCGGGCACCTGCAGTTCGCCCATGCTGTCGTGTTCGACCCTGAATTTGTCACTCATTGCGCAATCTCCGCATCTGCAAAAAAGGAATCCATCGGCGCCGTCGTCGGACGTCGGGGGGAGGCAGGCTGGCGGGACTGCGGCTGGCGCGCGCATTATCCGTGGCGCAGCGCCCGGCGTCAGCCAGTGTGCGCCGGCGGATGTTAGGAATGTCTGGAGGCGCGCGAAACGATACGGCCCGCCATGATTGGCAGGCGTACCTTCAAGGATCGCATCCGCTGAGCCCGGCGGCCGCCGCGGCGAATGATGGCGCTCTGCGAGCGCACCAGCCGCGCGGTGCGAACGGCGTGAACCGTACGCAGTTCCCGACCGCAAGACGGGACTGATGCATGCCGTTGCCGACGTGGCGACAGCACCGACGGGGCCGGCCGCCTTGCGCCGCCGGCCCGCACGCTCAGCGCTGGCGGTTGCTCTGGAACACCAGGTCGTTGTAGCTCTTCATCAAGCGTGCCGGGGAACCTTCCGGCGCGACGATCGGATTGTCCAGCGAGCGCTGCTCGAATTCGCTGTACGGAATCTTCTCCGCCACCCGCTTGATGCGCGCCTTGGATTCCTTGCGGAAGTTCTCTGCCGCGGTCTCGAAACCGCTCCAGTCGGACTTGCCCGGCTCCTGGTTGGCGACCTTGGCGTGCGCCTCGTCGGACAGGCTGTTGAAGCCCGCCACCAGCGTGGTGGCCTTGGCGGTGTCGAAGTCGTCGTCCTGCATCAGACCGACGATGTCCTTGGCCTCGAGCATCATCGACAGCCGATAGAAGTCGCGGGTGCGGCCCTCGGCCTTCTCCATCGCCTTCAGCTGCTCGCGCTGGGCGGCGTCGTTCTGCGCGTCCAGTTCGTGGCTGAACGCCTCGCTGGCGTCGTGGAATTCGGACAGCGCGGCCATCAGCGGCGCATGCAGCTGCTTGCCCTTGGCGAACTGGTCGTCCTGGTAGTCCTCGCGGTCGTAGTAGTCGCGCGCCTGGTTGGCCAGCGGCTGCAGCGTCTTCAAGGCAGCCAGATAGCGCTTCGCCGCCGCATCCAGCGCCGGCAACGCCGGCTTGGCCGCGATCGCCTGGGTCATCGGCGCATCGCACAGCTTCATCGCGTACTCGTCGATCGGGGCAGGCCCGTATACGCTGGTTTCCTTGCCGGTGGGGCCGGCCTTGGGGTCGGCCATCCAGCGCACGTACTGCTGCGCGCCTTCGTGGATGCGCCCATCGACCTTGTTGAAGCATTCGATGTAGGCGTTGAGCTTGCTGGTCAGCGCCTGGTCCGCCTCGCTGGCGGCCGCATCGGCGGGTGCATGGCCGGCATCGGAATCTGTCGGCGTGGCCGATGGCTTGCCGCCGCAGGCGGTGAGGAACACGGACACAGCGGCGGCCAGCGCCGCCAGACGCAAAGAAGATTTCATGGGGGAATATCGAGCTTGAAAACGGTTACAGAAAGTCTAGCAAACGCGAAGATCGTTGCGGCGTGATAGCTCGAGGGCCGGGATGATCAGCCATTCGGCTGCTGAAAGGCCGGGGATTCGGGATTGGGGAGTCGCAACAGCGGCTCCGCGCGTTGATCCATGGCGCATGATTGCGGCGCGTCCCTGTGACCGAATGCGCGGGACGGCGCGTGCACGCGGCAACGACGCATCCCATCGGCTAGACTGCAGCGACGTATCAACGATGGAACTCTCACGCCGCCATGGGCGACGACTCAGACTGTAGATGCCGGCGCATGCTGCGCCGGGCCACGCACCCCGCCGTTTCCACCTCTCCCGCCCAGCGCGATGACGCGCCCGTAGCGCGCGCCGGGGAACGCGCATGATCGGCAACCTTCTGCTGTTGGCGCTGGCGATGCTGCTGGTGCTGCTCAACGGCTTCTTCGTCGCCGCCGAGTTCGCCCTGGTCAAACTGCGCCATACCCAGGCCGTTGGCCTGGCCGAACACCACGGTTGGCGTGGCCGCCTTCTGCTCAACGTGCACGGCCATCTCGACGCCTACCTGTCGGCCTGCCAGCTCGGCATCACTCTGTCCTCGCTGGGCCTGGGCTGGGTCGGCGAGCCAGCCTTCGCGCACCTGCTGCAGCCGCTGTTCGACCTGCTGGGACTGAGCGAGGAGGCCGCGCGCCTGAGCGCCTTCATCATCGCCTTCAGCGTCATCTCGTTCCTGCACATCGTGCTCGGCGAACTCGCCCCCAAGTCGATGGCGATCCGCCGCCCGGAGCGCATGTCGCTGTGGACCGCCGCGCCGCTGTACCTGTTCTACTGGGCGATGTATCCGGCGATCTGGCTGCTCAACAACAGCGCCAACACGCTGTTGAAGGCGATGGGCTGGGGCGAGGTCGAGCATGCCTCGCACCGCTACTCGCGCGAGGAACTGAAGTTGATCGTCGGCCGCCAGCAACCCGCCGGCGGCGCACCCGATCACGAACTGACACTGATGAGCCACGCGCTGGAGCTGCCGGAACTGGTGGCCGGCGACCTGATGCGCGCGCGCGACCATCTGCGCGGGTTCCGCGAGGGCATGGCGCTGGATGCGGTGATGGCCGAGTTCGCCGAGAGCCGCTACAGCCGCTACCCGTGGTTCGACCGCGACGGCGAGCAGGTGCTCGGCATCCTGCACATGAAGGACCTGCTGGTGGAGATCGCCCGCGGCCGCCGCAGCGACGACCTGCGCCCGCTGCTGCGCCCGGCCAACCTGATCGCGCTGGAGACGCCGGTGCCGCTGGTATTGGAGCGCTTCCGCACCGGCGCCACGCACATGGCGCTGTGCGTGGACGAGCACGGCCGCATCCTCGGCTACTTCACCCTGGAAGACCTGCTGGAAGTGGTGGTCGGCGACATCGAGGACGAGCACCCGCACGTGGTCAAGGACGCGCCGACCCGCGGTGCCGACGGCAGCGTACTGGTGGCCGGCTCGACCTCGATCTTCCGCCTCGAACGCCTGCTCGGCCGCGATCTGCGCGCGCCGGAGCACCTCAACTCGGTCGGCGGACTGATCGTGCACCAGTTGCAGCGCCTGCCTGAGGAAGGCGAGCAATTGCAGATCGACGGGCACCTGTTCACGGTCAAGCGCATGGCCGGGCACCGCATCCAGGCGGTGACGGTGCGGCTGGGGTCTGTCATCCCTTCCTGAGGGTGCCGCGCGACGCCGGCGGCGCGCCCGCCACGCCCAACCCGAAGGGCCGTGGTTGCGCGCGCCCCTGGCCGCGTCATCACTTGGGCGTGGACGGGCGTCCACATCCTCGTGCCTCCTTGTCATGGGCATGCGCAATCACGGCACGGCAGGCTCAGGGAGGGGCGGCACACCCCAGCCCGGGCCACGGACGCCGCGCCGACGTAGAATGGCGCCCCCTGCCGACACCACCCCACGCCCCGCCATGTCCGATTCCGCCCTGCTCGCCCTGTCCCCGCTCGATGGCCGCTATGCCGGCAAGGTCGACGCCCTGCGGCCGATCTTCTCCGAATACGGCCTGATCAAGGCGCGGGTGAAGGTGGAGATCGAATGGCTGCTGGCACTGGGCGCCGAGCCGGGCATCGGCGAGCTGGCCGCGTTCTCGCCGGCAGCGGCGCAGCGCCTGCGTGCGCTGGCCGAGCGCTTCGGCGTGGAGCATGCGGCGCGGGTCAAGCAGATCGAGCGCACCACCAACCACGACGTCAAGGCGGTGGAGTACTTCATCAAGGAGCAGCTCAAGGACGACGCCGAACTCGGCCCGGCCCTGGAGTTCGTGCATTTCGCCTGCACCAGCGAGGACATCAACAACCTCAGCTACGGGCTGATGCTGGAACAGGCCCGACGCGAGGTGCTGCTGCCGACCCTGGACGCGGTGATCGCCACGCTGCGCGCCCTGGCCCATGCGCAGGCCGCGCAGCCGATGCTGTCGCGCACCCACGGCCAGACCGCCTCGCCGACCACCCTGGGCAAGGAGATCGCCAACGTCGTCGCGCGCCTCGAGCGCCAGCGCCGGCAGATCGCCGCGGTCGAGCTCACCGGCAAGATCAACGGCGCGGTCGGCAACTACAACGCCCATGTCGCCAGCTATCCCGACGTCGACTGGCCGGGCTTCGCGCAGCGCTTCGTGGAAAGCCTGGGCCTGGTGTTCAATCCCTACACCACCCAGATCGAGCCGCACGACAACGTCGCCGAACTGGGCGACGCCACCCGCCGCGCCAACACCGTGCTGATCGACCTGGCCCGCGACATTTGGGGCTACATCTCGCTGGGCTACTTCAAGCAGAAGCTCAAGGAAGGCGAAGTCGGCTCCTCGACCATGCCGCACAAGGTCAACCCGATCGACTTCGAGAACGCCGAAGGCAACTTCGGCATCGCCAATGCCCTGTTCGAGCACTTCTCGGCCAAGCTGCCGATCAGCCGCTGGCAGCGCGACCTCACCGACTCCACCGTGCTGCGCGCGCTCGGCACCGCCTTCGGCCACACCCAGGTGGCGCTGGACTCGCTGGCCAAGGGCCTGGGCAAGCTGACCGTGAACCCGGAGCGCCTGGACGCCGACCTGGACGCCGCCTGGGAAGTGCTGGCCGAAGCCGTGCAGACGGTGATGCGCCGCCACGGCCTGCCCAACCCCTACGAGCAGCTCAAGGCGCTGACCCGCGGCCAGGGCATCACCGCCGAGTCGATGCGCGCCTTCGTCGAGACCCTGGACCTGCCGGAGGACGCCAAGCAGCGCCTGCGCGACCTGACCCCGGGCAGCTACGTCGGCTTGGCCGAGCGGCTGGCGCGCGGCATCTGAGCCGCAAGCAGCCGCGGGACCGCGCTCGGGAGACGTCCCGTCCCGCACACAGATGGCCGTGACACGAAACCTGCGTGCCTGCTTGCCGTTGTGTCGACGGCACGCGGTACCGATCGTCCGCGTCACCCGGCAGCGACAACGAAGATCGCGCAGCGCAGCGGCAACGCGCAGGTGCAGGAGACGGCAAGAACAACCGCGTTCCGGCAACTGACGCACACCGTCCTCAGGTCCTGACGAAGATCTCCACGCGCCGGTTCAACTGGCGGCCACCGGGGTTGTCGGCCCCGGCGAGTTCGTTCGGCGCGACCGGCCGCGTTTCGCCATAGCCCTTGGCGGACGCCTGCAGGCCGAGACCGCGGCTGCGCAATGCCGCCAGCACGGCCTCGGCGCGTCGCTCGGACAGACGCTGGTTGTAGTCGTCGCTGCCCTTGCTGTCGGTATGTCCGCCCACGTCCATGCCGCGCGCCTGCACCTTGCTCAGCGCGTCAGCCAGAATGTCGAGCGTCCTGGCGGCATCGGCACGAATCTCGGACTTGTCGAAGTCGAACAGCACACGATCGTTCAAGGTGATCAGATAGCCGCAGGGCGCGCCGGGCGGCGCGAACTTGCGCAGCGGCGGGAAGCGCCCGGCCGGCGGCAGCTTGGGCAATGGCGCCATCGCCACGCTGCGCCCCGGGGTGCCGACCGTGCCGGTACCGTCGCCATGGTTGCGGATGATGCCCTGTGGACCGTTCCAACTGCCGGAGCCGTCGCCATTGACGGTCACCAGGCCCTCAGGGCCGTTCGAGGTGCCGCTGCCATCGCCATTGTTGCGGATCAGCCCGCCCTTGCCGTTCCAACTGCCGGCGCCCTTGCCGTCCAGCGTGATCAAGCCGGCCGGGCCGTTGTAGCTCCCCGATCCGTCGGCGTCCACCCGCACGATCGCGTGTTCGCCTTCACCGACGTCGCCGTTGATGGTGCCGCTGCCGTCGGCCTCGACCCGCACCAGACCGCCCTCGAAATTGGCGGTACCGCTGCCGTCGGCATTGATCTGGAACAGCCCCTCGTCGCCGTTGCGCGACAGATTGCCCTGCGCGTCGACCGAGGTGATGCCGGCATCGTTGACCAGGTGGCCGCTGCCGTCGCAGCGCGCGGGCGCGATGCTGACGCCCTGTATCGGGTCCAGCACGCCCTGCATGGAGGCCTCCAGCGCGCGCTGAGCCGGCGTCACCCCAAAGATTTCCGGGACGACGATGACCGGAATGGCAGGAAACTCAACGGCCGAGGCCGCTGGCAAGGCCTCGCCGTTTGTGCTGCCGGTCGCTTGACCTTCGCCCGCATCCGCGCCGGCACTGGACGTCTCCGGACTGGCGGACGCATCAGCAGACGTGGTGGTGGTGGTGGTGTCCGATGTGCCACAGCCCGGCAACAGCAGCAGTGGCAGCAGAATCGACAGTTTGCGCATCGCATGGCCCTTCCGTTGTGCCACGGCAACTGTACGCGGTGGCGCCCAGCCCCTGTCAAACCGGCCTGCGCCACGCCGCTGGCCACGCAAAGCGCTTCACGCCGGATTAACCCGTTGCGCCGCGCCGTTACGTAAGGTGCGCGCGGTCGACACATCGTCTCAGGAGCAGGACCGCCATGGACACGATACGGATGATCTCGCAGGCATTGGTCCTGCTCGCCGCGAGCGCGGCAGGCGGGTGCGGCGGCGCAGCCCCGTCGGCGGCGCCTGCTTCGGCCGCGCCCTCCTCCACCCTGCACGATCCGGCGTCCGGCGCGCGCTGCAACGGCAAGGATCTGGCGATCAGCCAGGATAACGTGCAGGTGGTTATCGATGGCGACTGCGGCGCGGTGACGATCGGCGCCTCGCACGTGGCCCTGAACCTGGACGGCGCACGCGCGATCCGCATCGACGGCAGCGACGTCACCGTGCTCAACACACGCGTGGGCGAGGTGGTCGTCAACGGCCAGCACAACATCCTCAACCTCACCGATGCCGACAGCGTCGAGCTGCGCGGCAACGACAACCGCGTCCTCGCCCGGAAGATCGGCCAGGTGCGCTTCATCGGCGATCGCAACACCGTGAACCCGGACAACACACCGACGCTGGACGACCGCGGTCGCGGCAACAAGCTGCTGTAGCCGCCGCGCGTTCGGTCACGGCAGCCGTGCTGCGCGTCTTGCGCAGCGCCGCGCAGGACGCAACCGATCGGCTGGGCATCACGGCCGGCCTGACGGCCGGCAACCGCCCACGCCCGGCGCGCACGCACGCGTGCCGCGCCAGCGCCGTCCATCCTGGGTTAATCGGCCAGGGGCATGCTGATGGTCCACCGCAGAGCCCCACGATGAAACGCATCCCGTTGTTTGTGCTGCCGCTGCTGGCCCTGGCCGGTTGCGCGCAGGCGCCACGCCCGCCGGCAGGCGATGGCGCGCATGCCGCCACCGCGCGCACCGTGGTCATGCATGCCGCGCCGCCGATCGCGGCGGCGCCGTCGGCCGGCGACATTGCCGATGGCGACGAGCGCGACGCCGAGGCGCCGATCCGCATGGCGGCCTCGGCCAGCGGCGAGATCGATTGCGACGGCCGCGACCTGAACATCGTCGGCCGCGACGCCACCCTGGTGCTGCACGGGCACTGCGCCACCGTCAGCCTGTTCGGCCGCAACGGCAACCTGCAGATCGAACGGGCCGACACCCTGCGCGTGCTCGGCGACAACGCCCAGGTGACCATGCGCGGCGACGCCGGGCAGGTCGCGCTGTTCGGCCGCCATGGCCGGCTGCAGATGGCGCGCATCGCGACACTGGACGTGTCCGGCGACCAGAACCAGCTGCAGGCCAGCGAGATCGACACCATCGCCCTGCAGGGCAACGACAATGCCATCGTCCAGCGCAGCGGCAGCGCCCAGGTCGACGACGGCGGCCGCGACAACCGCATCCTCAGCCAGTAGCGCGATCGGCACTGCGCCAAGCGCTGCCTGAACCGACACCGCGGCGTAACCGCAGTCGCCCAGCCCGTGCGCGCCTGGCGCCCCCATGGCCTGCGCGCACGTGGCCACCCGCGATGCGCGGTCGCGACACCCGGGCAGCACCTCTGCATGATTGCCCGATCCGCGCGCAGCGGCACATGGGCCAGCGCGATGGCCCCACGCGCCAAACCGGCGGACAATGGCGGGGTCGGCAGGCGCCGCTGCGCACCCGCCCCTTACCTTCCGCGTCGCAAGGACCCCACCGCCCATGGCTGCCCGCAAGACCGCCGCTCCCGCCTTCGAACTCCACGCCCGCCCCGGGCAACCGCTGGGCATGCCCGCCGCGACCTTCCTGCGCGACTACTGGCACAAGCGCCCGCTGCTGATCCGCAATGCCTTCCCCGGCTTCGTCTCGCCGATCGAGCCGGGCGACTTGGCCGGCCTGGCCTGCGAGGAGGCGGCGCTGTCGCGGCTGATCGAGCACGACCGCGCCAACGACCGCTGGCGCGTGCGCAGCGGCCCGTTCCAGGAGCACGAATTCCCCGGCATGCCGGACCACGACTGGACCTTGCTGGTGCAGGACGTGGACAAGTGGGATCCAGACATCCGCGCGCTGCTCGAGCAGTTCCGCTTCCTGCCGCGCTGGCGGGTGGATGACGTGATGGTCAGCTTCGCCGCGCGCGGCGGCTCGGTCGGCGCGCACGTGGACCACTACGACGTGTTCCTGCTGCAGGCCCACGGCCATCGCCGCTGGCAGATCGATGCCAGCGTCGCCCTGGGCCGCCCGGCGCCGCCGACCGACTTCCGCGACGACGTGGAACTGAAGCTGCTGCGCCAGTTCGACCCGACCCACGACTGGGTGCTGGGGCCAGGCGACATGCTGTACCTGCCGCCGCTGGTGCCGCACCTCGGCGTCGCCGAGGACGCCTGCCTGACCTTCTCGGTGGGCATGCGCGCGCCGTCCTCGGCCGAGCTGATCGCCGATTACCTGGACACCCTGATCGACGGCGCCGACGAGGCGCTGCGCTACCACGACGAAGACCTGCAGGCGCCGGCCGACCCCTACGAGATCGACGCGGCGGCGATGGGCCGCGTGGTCGAGGCGCTGAACGCGCTGCGCATGAACGACCCGGACAAGCTGGGCGCCTGGTTCGGCCGCTTCATCACCACCTACCGTGCCGCCGGCGAGATCCTGCCGCCGGCCGGGCTGCCGCCGGCGGCGGAGATCGCCACCGCGCTGGAACAGGGCCTGGTCCTGCAGCGGCATCCGTGGGCGCGGCCGGCGTGGCGGCGTGCCAGCCGCGGCGCCATGCTGTTCTGCAGCGGCCTGGAGTTCGCGCTGCCGGTCAAGGACGCCAAGCGCCTGGCCGCGGCCGAACACATCGACGGCACCGACTACGCGGCGCTGTCGGCAGCCGGCAGGCAGACCCTGCTGGAGCTGATCGAAGGCGGCTTCTACCAGCCGCTGGAGGCCGAGGACGCGACCGACGAAGACGCCGACGAGGCCTGATCCGACCATGCGCGGTCCCGGTTTCCGCATCGCTGCACTCGACCCCGTCCGTGACGGCGCCGAACTGCGCGCACTGCGTGCCGCCGCCGACACCGCGGCGGACCCTGCGGACGCCGCCACTGCGGTGCTGGACGCGCTGGGCGACCACTTGGTCGCGCGCAGCGACGACGGCCAGGCGGTGGGCGCGGCCCGGCTCGGCGCGGACTGGCGGATCGCCGCACTGATCGTGCTGCCGGACTGGCGCGGGCGCGGCGTCGGCAGCGCGCTGCTGCGCGGCCTGGTCGAGGCGGCGCAGCGTCGGCGCTGGCCGCAATTGGAACTGCAGGCCCCGGTCGCGGCACTGGCGTTCTGCGCCCGCCACGGCTTCCTGCCGCCGCCGGGTGGCGTGGCCGCCGGCGCGGAGGCCGTGCCGCTGCGCCGCCGTTTCGACGGCGCCGTGGCGGTGGAGGACGCGACGATGGCGATCGCCGCCAGCATCGCGGTGCTGGCACAGGCCCGCCGCCAGGTGCTGATCCACAGCCGCACGCTGGATCCGGGCCTGCTCGACGATGCCCGCGTGCTGGAGCAGGTGCGCCGCTTCGCGGTCACCGCGCATGCCAAGCAGGTGCGCGTGCTGCTGCACGACGCGGCCGCGCCGCAGCGCGCCGGCGCGCCCTTGCTGGCCCTGGCGCAGCGCCTGCCCAGCGTGTTCCAGTTCCGCGAAGTCAGCGATCCGGTGGACCGCGGCGACGCCACCGCCTATCTGGTCGACGAGGGCGGCGGCTACTACTTCCGTGGACTCGGTCACCGTTACGACGGCGAGACCGACCTGCTCGGCGGCGGCCGCGCTCGGCAGTTGCGCGCCACCTTCGACCGGGTCTGGGAGCGCGCCCGGCCCTGCAGCGAACTGCGCGCGCTGGGCTGGTGAGGCGGCCGCGACCGCGCTCCCGCAACTGCCACGGATGAACCGGGATCGGCCTCGACCACGCCGAATGCACACCCCGGCTGGTTCATGGGGGTATAATTTTTGCGCTTGATTACGCCCGCGCGGCCCAATGTCCGCCGGTTCCTACCGCAAGCCACCCCAAACAAAGCGACCGCACCCCACCATCGTGGACAATCTACTCAAGCAGTTTGCGCAGTCATCGCAACTCGCCGGCGGCAATGCCGCCTATATCGAAGACCTGTACGAACAGTATCTGGTCTCTCCCGACAGCATCGATCCCAAGTGGAAAACCTACTTCGACGGCTTCCAGGGCCGCGATGCCGGTGACGTCCCCCACTCTGCGGTCATCGCCCACATCGCCAGCGCCGCGCGCCAGGCCGCCAACAGCGGCACCGGCCCGAGCGGCGACGAGCGCGAGCGCCATGTCGGCCGCCTGATCACCGCCTACCGTTCGCGCGGCCACCTCGGCGCGCGGCTGGATCCGCTGGGCCTGACCCCGCCGGTGAACCCGCCGGACCTGGGCCTGCCGTTCCACAGCCTGTCGGAAAGCGATCTGGGCAGCGAGTTCAGCACCGGCGGCCTCGGCGGCCAGCCGCGGATGAAACTGCGCGACCTGCTGGCGCGGCTGAAGGCGACCTACACCGGGTCGATCGGCAGCGAGTTCATGCACATCTCCGAGTTCGAACAGCGCCAGTGGATCTACCAGCGCCTGGAGAACGCGGGCGGCAACATCGCCGGCGACGCCGCCAGCCGCCGCCGCACCCTGGAGCGGATCACCGCCGCCGAGGGCCTGGAGCGCTACCTGCACACCAAGTACGTCGGCCAGAAGCGCTTCTCGCTGGAAGGCGGCGATTCGCTGATCCCGATGATGGACGTGCTGGTGCAGCGCGCCGGCAACGACGCGGTCAAGGACATCGTGGTCGGCATGGCCCACCGCGGCCGCCTCAACGTGCTGGTCAACACCCTGGGCAAGAACCCGCGCAAGCTGTTCGACGAGTTCGAAGGCAAGTTCGAGCACGCCCACGACGACCGCGCCCACACCGGCGACGTGAAGTACCACATGGGCTTCTCCGCCGACGTGGCGGTGGCCGACGGCAAGTCGGTGCACCTGGCGCTGGCGTTCAACCCCTCGCACCTGGAAATCGTCGACCCCGTGGTGGTCGGCAGCGTGCGTTCGCGCCAGGAGCGCTACGGCGACGCCGCGCGCACCTCGGTGCTGCCGGTGATCATCCACGGCGACGCCGCGTTCGCCGGCCAGGGCGTGGTCATGGAGCTGTTCCAGATGTCGCAGGCGCGCGGCTTCGCGGTCGGCGGCACCGTGCACATCGTGGTCAACAACCAGATCGGCTTCACCACCAGCGCCCGCGACGACGCCCGTTCCACGCTGTACTGCACCGACGTGGCCAAGATGATCGGCGCGCCGGTGTTCCATGTGAACGGCGACGATCCGGACGCGGTGGCGTTCGTGGCCAACCTGGCCTACGACTTCCGCCAGCAGTTCAACAAGGACGTGGTCATCGACCTGGTCTGCTACCGCCGCTGGGGCCACAACGAGGCCGACGAGCCGGCGGCCACCCAGCCGGTGATGTACCAGACCATCCGCAAGCACAAGACCACCCGCGAGCTGTACGCCGCCCGGCTGGAAAGCGAAGGCGTGCTGCAGGCCGGCGAGGCGCAGGCGCTGGTCGACGGCTACCGCAACAAGCTCGACTCGGGCGAATACACCACCGAACTGGCGACCCGCAAGCCCGATGAATTCGCCATCGACTGGTCCAAGTACCTGTCGGGCAAACTGACCGACAAGGTCGACACCACGGTCAAGCGCAAGACGCTGGACCAGTTGGCCAAGATCATCACCACCATCCCGGGCGGCGTCGAGCTGCACCCGCGCGTGGCCAAGATCTACGAGGATCGGGTGAAGATGGCCGCTGGCGAACTGCCGGGCGACTGGGGCTTCGCCGAGAACCTGGCCTACGCCACCCTGCTCGGCGAAGGCCACAAGCTGCGCCTGGTCGGCCAGGACGCGGGCCGCGGTACGTTCTTCCACCGCCACGCGATCCTGCACGACCAGAAGACCGACAGCTACTACCTGCCGCTGCGCCAGCTGGTGGAGAACCCGGAAGACGCCACCGTGATCGACTCGCTGCTCAGCGAGGAGGCGGTGATGGGCTTCGAGTACGGCTATTCCACCACCGACCCCAATGCGCTGTGCATCTGGGAAGCGCAGTTCGGCGACTTCGCCAATGGCGCGCAGGTGGTGATCGACCAGTTCATCGCCGCCGGCGAGGCCAAGTGGGGCCGCATCACCGGCCTGGCGCTGTTCCTGCCGCACGGCTACGAAGGCCAGGGCCCGGAGCACAGCTCCGCGCGTCTGGAGCGCTTCCTGCAGCTGTGCGCGCTGGAGAACATGCTGGTCTGCGTGCCGACCACCCCGGCCCAGGCATTCCATATGATCCGCCGGCAGATGCGCATGTCCACGCGCAAGCCGCTGGTGGTGATGACGCCCAAGTCGCTGCTGCGCCACAAGCTTGCGGTGTCGACCCTGGAAGAACTGGCCGATGGCGAGTTCCAGCACCTGATCCCGGACGCCAAGGCCGACCCGAAGAAGGTCAAGCGCGTGGTCGCCTGCTCCGGCAAGGTCTACTACGACCTGCTCGAGGACCAGACCAAGCGCGGCCAGGACGACGTCGCCATCCTGCGCGTGGAGCAGCTGTATCCGTTCCCGCGCGAGCTGCTGTCGGCCGAACTGAAGCGTTACGGCAATGCCACCGACCTGGTCTGGTGCCAGGAAGAGCCGCAGAACCAGGGCGCCTGGTACCAGATCAAGCATCACCTGCAGGCCTGCCTGGCCGACGGACAGAGCCTGCACTACGCCGGCCGCGCCCGTTCGCCGTCTCCCGCCGCCGGCCATTTCGCCGAGCACGTGGAAGAGCAGCTGAAGCTGGTCGCCGATGCGCTGTTGAATCCGTTCAACGACCAAGTCGCTGAATAAACACCCTTTCACATTCCAAAAAAGACACCACTAGGACGCCCCCTGCAATGGCCACCGAAGTCAAAGTTCCGGTACTGCCCGAATCCGTATCCGATGCCACCATCGCCAGCTGGCACAAGAAGGCCGGCGACGCGGTCAAGCGCGACGAGAACCTGGTGGACCTGGAGACCGACAAGGTCGTGCTGGAAGTGCCCTCGCCCGTCGATGGCGTGCTGAAGGAGATCAAGTTCGAAGCCGGCGCCACCGTGACCAGCTCGCAGCTGCTGGCGATCATCGAGGAAGGCGCGACCGCCGCTGCGGCCCCGGCCGAGGCCAAGGTCGCCGATGCGCCGAAGGCCGAGGCGCCCAAGGCGGCGGCCGCGGAAGCGCCGAAGGCCGTCAAGGCCGACGCGCCGAAGGCCGCCGGCGACGTGTCCAGCCTGCCGCCGGGCGCGCGCTTTAGCGCCATCACCGAGGGCGTGGATCCGTCGCAGGTCGAAGGCACCGGCCGCCGCGGCGCGGTGACCAAGGAAGACATCCTCAACTACGCCAAGAACGGCGGCGCCGGCAAGGCCAGCGGCGCGCGTCCGGAAGAGCGCGTGCCGATGACCCGCGTGCGCAAGCGCATCGCCGAGCGCCTGATGCAGTCGAAGAACTCGACCGCGATGCTGACCACCTTCAACGAGGTCAACCTGGCCAAGGTCTCGGCCGCGCGCAAGGAACTGCAGGACGAGTTCCAGAAGGCCCACGGCATCAAGCTCGGCTTCATGAGCTTCTTCGTCAAGGCCGCCGCCAACGCGCTGCAGCGCTTCCCGCTGGTCAACGCCTCGATCGACGGCGACGACATCATCTATCACGGCTACAGCGACATCTCCATCGCCGTGTCCACCGACAAGGGCCTGGTCACGCCGGTGCTGCGCAACGTCGAGCGGCAGTCCTTCGCCGACATCGAACAGGGTATCGCCGACTACGCCAAGAAGGCGCGCGACGGCAAGCTGAGCCTGGAAGAACTGCAGGGCGGCACCTTCACCGTGACCAACGGCGGCACCTTCGGCTCGCTGCTGTCGACCCCGATCATCAACCCGCCGCAGAGCGCGATCCTGGGCATGCACGCGATCAAGGAGCGTCCGATCGCCGAGAACGGCCAGGTCGTGATCGCCCCGATGATGTACCTGGCGCTGTCCTACGACCACCGCATCATCGACGGCAAGGACTCGGTGCAGTTCCTGGTCGACATCAAGAACCAGCTGGAAAACCCGGGCCGGATGCTGTTCGGTCTGTAAGAGCCGGGATTGGGGAGTCGGGATTGGGGATTGGCAACAGCGTCCCCGTCCTGAGCCCCGCCTGCTTTTGCGAATCCCGAATCTCCAATCCCGAATCCCGTGAGCGAATGAAATGAGCGAACAACAGCAATACGACGTCGTCGTCATCGGTGCCGGTCCTGCCGGCTATCACGCGGCCATCCGCGCCGCCCAGTTGGGCCTGAAGACCGCGTGCATCGACGCGGCGCTGGGCAAGGACGGCAAGCCGGCGCTCGGCGGCACCTGCCTGCGCGTGGGCTGCATCCCGTCCAAGGCGCTGCTGGATTCCTCGCGCCAGTTCTGGAACATGGGCCACCTGTTCGGCGAGCACGGCATCAGCTTCAAGGATGCCAAGATCGACGTCGCGGCGATGGTCGGGCGCAAGGACAAGATCGTCAAGCAGTTCACCGGCGGCATCGCGATGCTGTTCAAGGCGAACAAGATCACCCCGTACTACGGCTTCGGTGAGCTGCAGCCGGGCAATGTGGTCAAGGTCAAGCAGCACGACGGCAGCGAAGTCGAGCTCAAGGGCACCAACGTGATCCTGGCCGCCGGTTCGGATTCGATCGAACTGCCGTTCGCCAAGTTCGACGGCGAGACCATCGTCGACAACGTCGGCGCGCTGGACTTCACCGAGGTGCCCAAGCGCCTGGCGGTGATCGGCGCCGGCGTGATCGGCCTGGAACTGGGCAGCGTGTGGAAGCGCCTGGGCGCCGAGGTCACCATCCTCGAAGCGCTGCCGGACTTCCTGGCCCTGGCCGATGCCGAAGTGGCCAAGACCGCGCTGAAGGAATTCAAGAAGCAGGGCCTGGACATCAAGCTCGGCGCCAAGGTCTCCAAGACCGAGATCACCGGCAAGGGCAAGAAGCAGGAAGTGGTCGTCACCTACGCCGATGGCGAAGGCGAGAAGAGCCTGACCGTGGACAAGCTGCTGGTGGCCGTCGGCCGCCGCGCCGCCACCAAGGGCCTGCTGGCCGAAGGCACCGGCGTGAAGGTCAACGAGCGCGGCCAGATCGAGGTCGATGCGCACTGCCACACCGGCGTCGACGGCGTGTGGGCGATCGGCGACTGCGTGCGCGGGCCGATGCTGGCGCACAAGGGCTTCGAGGAAGGCATTGCGGTTGCCGAACTGATCGCCGGCCTGCCCGGCCACGTCAACTTCGACACCATTCCGTGGGTGATCTACACCGAGCCGGAAATCGCCTGGGTCGGCAAGACCGAGCAGCAGCTCAAGGCCGAAGGCGTGCCGTACAAGGCCGGCAGCTTCCCGTTCGCGGCGATCGGCCGTGCGGTGGCGATGGGCGAGCCGGCGGGCTTCGTCAAGGTCATTGCCCACGCCGAGACCGACCGCGTCCTGGGCATGCACCTGGTCGGCGTCGGCGTCTCCGAACTGGTCCACGAAGGCGTGCTGACCATGGAGTTCAACGGCTCGGCCGACGACCTGGCGCGCATCTGCCACGCCCACCCCACCCTGTCCGAAGCGATCCACGACGCGGCCATGGCGGTGAGCAAGCGGGCGATCCACAAGGCCAATTGAAGCCGGGATTGGGGAGTCGGGAGTGGGGATTCGCAACAGCGACCGCCGCTCCTGCCCCGCCCGGCAATCGCACAACGCCGGGCACATGCCCGGCGTTGTGCTTTGCGGATCGCCTCACGCGTGAAGCGATCAAGCGATGACCCGCGCCCGCTCCGGCAGCATCAGCGCCCCGACACACCCACCGCTTTTACGAATCCCCAATCCCGACTCCCCAATCCCATGAAAAGCATCTGCGTCTACTGCGGCTCCAACGCCGGCAACAAGCCCGCCTACGTCGAGCGTGCCACCGCGCTGGGCACGCGCATCGCCGAGCAAGGGCTGCGCCTAGTCTACGGCGGCGGCAATGTCGGCCTGATGGGCACCGTGGCCAATGCGGTGCTGGCCGCCGGCGGCGAGGTCACCGGCGTGATTCCCAAGCAACTGGCCGACTGGGAAGTGGCGCATCGCGGCCTCACCGAACTGGAAATCGTCGGTTCGATGCACGAGCGCAAGTCGCGCATGTTCGACCTGTCCGACGCCTTCGTTGCCCTGCCCGGTGGCTTCGGCACCATGGAAGAGATCTTCGAGATGCTGACCTGGCGCCAGTTGGGCATCGGCAACAAGCCCTGCGCCTTCCTCGACGTGGAAGGGTTCTACGCACCGCTGATCGGCATGATCGATCGCATGGTCGAGGAGCGCTTCCTGCACCCGGACCAGCGCGCCGACCTGTGGTACGGCAGCGACATCGACACGATGCTGGGCTGGATGCGCGAGTACACGCCGGCGCAGGCGTCGAAGTGGATCGACGAGAAGCGGCGCAACGCGTTGCGTTGAGCGCCGTTGAGGAGCGGCGAGATCATCGCGCGTAGCGACGCGTGACCGATTCCGGCGCCTCACTGCCACTGCTGCGCGATGGCGGGAAACGCCGCAACGCATTGCACTGAGAGACATCTGACGGCGACGAGTGCATGGCACGTGGCGACGCGTTGCAGATTCAGGCGCCTCACTGCTCCTGCAGCGCGGATCGACGAGAAGCGGCGCAACGCGCTGCGCTGAGACCAAAGGCAGCGTGTCGGCGTCGTGCTTGGTGCACCTCACATGACGATGGGAAGAGCCCTGTAGGAGTCAACTGTCATGCACCCGCGATGGCTGGAGGAGCGTACGGGGCTTGATCGCGTGCGATGGCATTGAGCCAGCGCAGGAACTTG
>NZ_JACHOK010000006.1:0-259966 GCF_014199855.1 Xanthomonas sp. F1
TGCGGCACTGCGCTACCGCGGCCCGCCGGTCAGCAGGCTGATCCCCAAACCGCCAGGACGGCGTCCCGTGACCCAACTGCTGCGCCAGGCGCGCGAGCGCCGGATCGTAGGCCGCAGCAAGCACCAGCAGCGGCACCGCGCCCTCCGTTGCGTATGGCGTGCCGATCACGTGACAGGCTTCGTGAGTGGACCTGCAGCATGGGCTTTGCACCAAAAGCCGCGAAACATGTAAGGGCAGTGCGATTGCTTTCGAGAGAGTTGCACTCGCTCCATCGTCTTCCATGTCGCGCTTCTCATCGATCACTGCGGTCCGCCCGGAAGTGGGCTTCGCCGATGCATCCTCGCCATCGTCTGCATGCCATCAGTGAAGTGCATCGACGTTCAGCTGAACACGTGCGCCAGTCCACAACTATCGCGTCTGCGCCGAGTTTTGAGCGAGCGCATCGCACCGTTCCATATGGCGATGCGTGCCTTTCATGCCATGGCGCTTAGACTTTTTTCCGATTTCGGCGACCGCGTCGGCATCTTTGCCTGACTCGCGCATCGCCTTTCGGCCCCTTCACCCACCACGAGGCCTTCCCCATGAGCCAAGCCAATGGATACGCCGCCCAGGCATCCGATCAGCCGCTGACCCCCTTCACCTTCGAGCGCCGTGCGCTCGGCGCGCATGATGTCAGCATCGAGATTCTCTACTGTGGCGTCTGCCACTCCGATCTGCACACCGCCCGCAATGAGTGGCACAACACCCAGTACCCGTCGGTGCCGGGCCATGAAATCGTCGGCCGCGTCACCGCGGTGGGCGATCAGGTCGGTGCCTTCAAGGTCGGCGACCTGGCCGGTGTCGGCTGCATGGTCGACAGCTGCCGCCATTGCACTTCCTGCGCCGATGGCGAAGAGCAGTACTGCGAGAGCGGGTTCGTCGGTACCTACAACGGTCCGATGTTCGGTGGCGAGAACACCTATGGCGGCTATTCCGATCACATCGTGGTCGACGAGAAGTACACGCTGCATATCCGCCACGATGCCGACAAGCTGGCGGCGGTGGCGCCGCTGTTGTGCGCCGGCATCACCACCTATTCGCCGCTGAACCATTGGAAGGTGGGGCCGGGCAAAAAGGTCGGCATCGTCGGCCTGGGCGGTCTTGGCCATATGGGCGTGAAGATCGCTCACGCCATGGGCGCGCACGTGGTGCTGTTCACGACCTCGGCCGGCAAGCGCGAGGACGCGCTGCGCCTGGGCGCGAACGAGGTGGTGGTGTCGAAGAACGCCGAGGAGATGGCAGCGCACACCAACAGTTTCGATTTCATCCTCAACACCGTGGCGGCACCGCACGATCTGGATGCGTTCCTGACCCTGCTCAAGCGCGACGGCACCATGACCCTGGTCGGCGCGCCCGCCGAGCCGCATCCGTCGCCGGCGGTTTTCAATCTGATCATGAAGCGGCGCCAGCTGGCCGGTTCGCTGATCGGTGGCATCCGCGAGACCCAGGAGATGCTGGATTTCTGCGCCAAGCACGGCATCGTGTCCGACATCGAGACGATCGAGATGGCGCAGATCAACGAGGCCTACGAGCGCATGCTCAAGGGCGACGTGAAGTACCGCTTCGTCATCGACATGACCAGCCTGGCGCAGACCAAGCAGGCGGCCTGAAGAGGTTGTCAGCGGTAGTGGCTGGCTACCGCGGACAAATCCCGCGTTATCGCGCGACCATGGAAGCCCGGGCAGGAGCATGCCCGGGCTTTTTTATTGGGAGCATGCCGCCGAAATCTTGATCTGCCGAAAGGGTAGTGGATCTATCGCCTCCAAGTGACAGATCGCGCATCTTAGGGATGCCGTCATCAGGCACCGGATGATCGAGGCAGCCGTTAGGCAGCGCAGTGTATGGACGCAGAGGGAGCCACGCGTGTTAGGGGCGCTGCTCCGTGACGGCCGCGAATGTGGACTGTCGCGATCGAAAAAGGTCGTAAAAAAGTACCAGTCCGAGTCGCTACGCTACCGACAGACCGGCCGGCAGCCTACGATTGCGCGTTGCACATCGATGAGACCCGCGGACATCCAAGCGACCGATGCGCTATCCGCCGCTGTAGGAGCGGCTTCAGCCGCGATGGGCTTTGCCGGTAACTCCTGTCGCGGCTGAAGCCGCTCCTACGGGTGCGCCTGCTATCGGGATTCGAACGCCTTGAAGAGGCTTGCACAACAGTGCACCGCAACGCGCTGTTGGAATGAGGTTGACGGAAGCCGGGACAGCGACGATGGGAAAGCACGTCATCGTGCCGCGCACGCCGCACGCCGCACGCCGCCTCACGCCTCACGACTGAGGCTCAATACGACAACGGCGCCGAAGCGCCGTTGCCATGGAACCGGAGGATGTACGGTCACCTACTTGCCGGCAGCAGGCTCCGCTGCCGGCAGCGACGTCGGCCTGCCCATCATCTTGTCGCGTGCGGCCTTGAACGGATTGTCCGAGTACCAGTTCGGCCAGCTGTCGCCGGCGGCCAATTCCTTGCCGACGCCATACACCGCCTGCAGGTCGTCCATCACGCCGTCGAGCTTCCAGGTCGCCGGATCGTACTCGTCGGCCGGCGTGTGGTAGCGCTTGGCGTACTCCGCCGCGGCACGGCGTCCGGCCTCGATGCCGCCGTCGACAAGGTCTTCGCCGCCGTCGATGTACAGCGCCGGCACGCCGGCCTTGGCGAAGTTGAAGTGATCGGAACGGAAGTAGAACCCGCTCTGCGGCGCGTCCTCGGCGTGCAGCACGCGGCCTTGCGCGGCGGCGATCGGCTTGAGCAGGTCTTCCAACTGCGAGCTGCCGAACCCGTTGACCACCAGGTCCTTGGCGCGCCCGGCCACCGGCATCGCATCCAGGTTGATGACGCCGGCGATCTTGTTCAGCGGGAAGGTCGGGTGCGCCACGTAGTACTTGGAACCGAGCAGCCCCGACTCCTCCAGCGTCACCGCCAGGAATACCACCGAGCGCTCCGGCTTGGGCTGCTGATGCGTGAACGCCTCGGCGATTTCCAGGATGCCGGCCACACCCGTGGCGTTGTCGACTGCGCCGTTGTAGATGTTGTCGCCCGGTTCGCCGTCGTGCTTGCCCAGGTGATCCCAGTGCGCCATGTACAGCACCGCTTCGTCGGCACGGTTGCTGCCGGGCAGCACGCCGACCACGTTGCGCGAGGTCTTCTCGGCGATGGTGCTCTTCAGGTCCACCGAGAGCTTGGCCTTCAGCGGGACCGGCTTGAAGCCGCGCTTGCTGGCGTCCTTGTACGCCTGGGCCAGATCCAGGCCGGCGTCGGCGAACAGCTGCTTGGCCGCCTCGGCGGTGATCCAGCCCTGCACCGGGATGCGCGGCTCCGGATCGTCCTTCGCCGGCAGATCGTACTGCGCGCCGGACCAGGAGTTCTTGACCACGTCCCAGCCATAGCTGGCGCCGGGCGTGTCGTGCACGATCAACGCGGCAGCGGCGCCCTTGCGCGCGGCTTCCTCGAACTTGTAGGTCCAACGCCCGTAGTAGGTCATGCGCTTGCCTTCGAACAGGCTGCCGTCGCCGGTGTGGAAGCCGGGGTCGTTGACGAACATCACCACGGTCTTGCCCTTCCAGTCCTGGCCGGCGTAGTCGTTCCACTTCTGTTCCGGCGCGTCCACGCCGTAGCCGACGAAGACCATGTCGCTGCCATCGAGCTTGACCTCGGGCTGGCCGGTGCGCGTGCCCACCACCATGTCGCTGCCGAAGGCCAGTTGCCGCGCTGCGCCGTCGTGGGCGATGGTGAGCGTGGTGCCGGGCGCCGCGGTGGTCTCGGTCATCGCCACGTCCTGGAACCAGCTGTCGCCGTTTCCAGGCTGCAGGCCGATGCGCTGCATCTGGTCACGGATGTAGGCCACGGTCTTGTCCTCGCCCGGCGTTCCGGGACCACGACCTTCGAAGGCGTCGGAGGACAGCGTCTTGACCAGTTCGGCGAAGTCCGCTGCTGCGATCCCAGTGGAAAACGCATGCGCGGGCGCCGCAGTGGGCGCGGGCGCAGCGGCCGGCGGCGCGGCGTCGGCGGCCGGCGCTTCGCGTTTGCACGCGGTCAGCGCCGCCGCCGCGGCCAGGCACAGCACGAGCTTGCGGGTCATGAGGGCTCCTGATGGCGAGGGAACCCTGGATTCTATAGGCAAGCCGCGTGCGCCCGGGTGGGCGCGGCGGCGCGCTGAGGCTCAGTTGTTCGGCGCGGTGTCGCCGTCGAAGGGCAGTGCGGCGGCGCCGGTGATCGGCCCGGTCTTGGCACTGCGGTGCACGTACAGGGTGACTTCGCGTTCGAAGCGCAGCGGACCGTCGATCACCGCACGCGGGCCGACGATGACCCGCGGCTTGCGTGTCGGCTTGAACGACATGCTGAAGCTGGGCTTGTTGATCGAGATGCCGCCACCGACATGCGAATCGTGGCCGACGGTGATGTCGCCGTTGACCGTCTCGATGCCGTTGTCCAGTTGCGTGGCGACCAGGCCGATGCTGCCGTTGACGCTCTCGATGCCGCCGCCGACGCGGCCGCCGCGGTCGACGAAGATGCCGCCGTTGACGGTCTCGATGGAGCCGGCGACCTGCGCGCGCTCGGCGATGGTGATGCCGCCGTTGACCGTGGACAGCCCCTTGGTCTGCGCACCGTCGGCGACCTTGACGCTGCCATTGACCGTTTCCACGCTGCCCACCTGGGCGCCGGCCTGGACGTTGATGCTGCCGTTGACGGTCTCCAGATCCCCGTACTGCTTGCCGGCGTCGGCGGTGATGCTGCCGTTGACCTTGCTGATGCCCTCGCCCGCGAACGCTGGACCGCCCGACAGGACCAGGGCCAGCACAACTGCCAGATGCATGCGTTTCATCCCTCACCTCCCGGGCGCCGGCGACGCGGCAGCAATCAATCGTGGGGCGATCACAACACGCTTCGCTACAATCCACACCTGCCTGAAGTCACTGGACCTCCTCTTGCCCGCAGCCGCCCATGTCCCGTTGCGTTCCGCCGCGCCCCGCGCGGTCGAGCGGCCTGCGCCCGGACACTGGCGCGGGCTGGTGCGCAGCCTGCTGGCCGCGGCGTGGCTGCTGACCGCCGGGTTGGCCGCGGCGCAGAATCCGCGCGAGACCGAGAAGCGCCTGGAGAAGGTGCGCGGCGAGTTGAAGAGCGTGGCCGAGGAGCGGCGGCAACTGGAAGGCAAGCGCGGCGACGCCGCCCGCCAACTGCGCGACGCCGACGAAAAGGTCGCCGCCACCGGCCGCAGCCTGGCGCAGACGCAACAGGCGCTGCAGCGGCATCAGCAGACCCTGGCCGAACTCGAACGCAAGCGCGATGGCCTGCGCAGCGGCTTGACCCGCCAGCGCGCCGAATTGGCGCAGCTGCTGCGTGCGGCCTATGCCATCGGTGGCAATGCGCCGCTGAAGCTGCTGCTGGCGCAGGACCGCGTGGCCGATGCCAACCGTCTGCTGGCCTATCACCGCTATCTGCAGCGCGAACGCGCGCAGCGCATCGCCACGCTGACCCACGAACTGCAGGCGCTGGAGCAGGTGCAGCGCGAGGTCGTCGAACAGAAGCAGCAATTGAGCGAGGCCCAGCGCCGCCAACAGGAACAGGCCCAGGCGCTGCAGCGCGACCGCAAGCAGCGCGCCAGCGTGGTCTCGGAACTGGACCAGCGCTACCAGGATCGCAGCGAACGCGAGAAGGCACTGGGCCAGGACGCCAAGGCGCTGGAAAGCCTGCTCGCCAACCTGCGTGCCGCCGCGGCCCGCGCGGAAGCCGAGCGTCGCGCCGCGGCCAAGCGCGAGGCGGCCGAACAGGCGGCGCAGGCCAAGGCTGCGGCGAAGGCCGGGCGTGGCGGCGGCAAGGTGCCGCCCAAGGTGGTCGCCTCGGCGCCGCCGCTGAAGGTCGGCGGCCTGGGCTGGCCGTTGTCGGGCGACCTGATCGCGCGCTACGGCGGCCGGCTGCCCGACGGGCGCACCAGCAGCGGCGTGCTGATCGCCGCGCCGGCCGGCAGCACCGTCACCGCGGTCGCCGATGGCACCGTGGTGTTCTCCGACTGGATGACCGGCTACGGCATGATCCTGATCGTGGACCACGGTAACGGCTACATGAGCCTGTACGCGCACAACGACACCTTGCTGCGCGACGCCGGTGCCAAGGTCAAGCGCGGCGATGCGGTGGCCAAGGTCGGCAATTCCGGTGGCCAGGGGCGCCCGGCGCTGTACTTCGAACTGCGCCGCAACGGCCAGCCGGTGGATCCGTCGTCGTGGCTGCAGCGCCGCTGAGCGGCGCCGGCCGCGCGCGTTCAACGCGAATTTAGCTCGGCTTCGCGCATAATCCGGGCAATCGCGCCGTGCACGGTGCGGGCCTTCCCCAATCGGAGTGCTTCATGCGCGTAGTCCTGTCCGCAGCCCTGTTGCTCGCTCTGGCGCCGTTGCCGTCGATGGCGCAACGCGCCGAGACGCAGACGCCCACGGCCCCAGCGGCCAGCGCCGACGATCCGGATTCCACCGAATCGGCCAGTGCCAAGGTGCCGCTGGACGAGATCCGCCGCTACGTCGCGGTCTACAACGCGGTGAAGGAAGCCTACGTCGATCCGGTCGACGACAAGAAGCTGATGCAGTCCGCCATCCGCGGCCTGCTGCTGGACCTGGATCCGCACAGCACGTATTTCAGCAAGGAAGACGCCGAAGCCTTCGACGAGCAGACCAGCGGCGCCTACGACGGCATCGGCGTGGAGCTGCTGCAGTTGCCGGACAACACGCTCAAGGTGGTGTCGCCGATCGACGACACGCCGGCCGCGCGCGCCGGCCTGCGCTCGGGCGACATCATCATCGCCATCGACGGCAAGCCGATCAGCGCGGTCAAGGCGATGGAGCCGCTGCGCGGCGAGTCGGGCAGCAAGGTCGTGCTGACCATCGCCCGCGACAAGGTGGCCAAGCCGTTCGACGTGACCCTGACCCGGCAGACCATCCGCGTGGCCAGCGTGCGCAGCCGCATGCTCGAACCGGGTTATGGCTACATCCGCATCAGCACCTTCCAGGCCGACACTGGCGCCGATTTCCACAAGCAGTTGCAGCAGTTGCAGGCGCAGGCCGGCGGCAAGCTGCGCGGGCTGGTGCTGGATCTGCGCAGCAACCCGGGCGGGCTGTTGACTGCGGCGGTGCAGGTCGCCGACGACGTACTCGACAAGGGCACCATCGTCAGCACCCGCGGACGCATCTCGGTCAGCGATTCCAAGTTCGACGCTACCCCTGGCGACCTGCTCAACGGCGCGCCCATGGTGGTGCTGGTGGACGCCGGTTCGGCCAGCGCCTCGGAAGTGCTGGCCGGTGCGCTGCGTGACAACAAGCGCGCGCGCATCGTCGGCAGCCGCACCTTCGGCAAGGGCTCGGTGCAGACCGTGCTGCCGCTGGACAACGGCGATTCGGTCAAGCTGACCACAGCGCGGTACTACACCCCCAGCGGCAAGTCGATCCAGGCCAGCGGCATCGTGCCCGACGTGGTGCTGCACCCGGAGGCCAGCGCGGACGATGCCGACAAGCCGGCGGCGATCGCCGACTACAGCGAAGCGACCCTGCCGGGCCACCTGCATGGCGACGACGAGGGCGAGGAAGGCTACCGCGCCGGCGACGTGCTGCCGGGCGATGGCCCGATCGCGCAGGCGCTGGCCGAACTGAAGCAGCCCGGCGCCGTGGCGCGGGCGGCTGCGGCGGCACCGGCCGGCAAGGGCAAGGCCAAGCCGGCGCACAAGCCGGCGGGCGCGGCGCCGAAGGCCGCCCCGGCGAAGCAGCCGGCGGCGGAACCGGCCAAGCCCGAGCCCGCCAAGTCCGAACCTGCAAAGACCGAGTCCGACAAGACCGAGCCTGCGCCCGCCTCCGGCCCCTGAGCTGGCCGCGGCCCGCCCCACCGCCATCGCGTGCGGCTTGGCCGCCGCGCGGTGGCCAGCCGCTCAGTCGGCGACGGTGAGGACCTCGGGATTGGCCAGGCGTTGCGGCGTGCCGGCGGCGAAGGCCAGCACGTTGTCGAAGGCGGCGCCGAAATACAGGTCGTAGCTGCTTTGTTCGACATAACCCAGGTGCGGCGTCGCCAGCACCCGCGGATGCCGCAGCAGCGGATGCTGCGGATCCAGTACCGGCTCCTGCTCGAACACGTCCAGTGCCGCCTGCCCGGGACGGCCGGCCTCCAGCGCCGCCAGCAGCGCGCCGGGGGCGAGCAGTTCGGCGCGGCTGGTATTGACCAGCAGCGCATCGGGTTTCATTCGCAGCAGGTCGTCCAATCCGATCTGGTGGCGGGTGGCCGCGACCAGGCGGCGATGCAGGCTGAGCATGTCGCTTTCGGCGAACAGCGCTTCGCGGCTGGCGGCGACCGTAAAGCCGTCGGCGCGCGCCTGCGTGCAACTGTCCTCGCTGCCCCACACCTGCACGCGCATGCCGAACGCGCGACCATAGGCGGCAACGCGGCGGCCGATCTTGCCGTAGCTCCAAATGCCCAGGGTCAGGCCCTCCAGGCTGCGGCCCAGGTACGCATCGCCGGTGGCCTGCCAGTGCCCGCCCAGCAGCGCATCGCGGTAGGCCGGCAAGCGCCGGCTGGCGGCCATCAGCAGTGCCCAGGTCAGTTCCGCCGGCGCCACCGGCGAGCCGACGCCTTCGGCCACGGCCACGCCGCGCGCGGTGCAGGCGGCCAGGTCGATATGCTCGCCGATCCGCCCGGTCTGGCTGATCAGGCGCAGCTTGGGCAGTTGCGCCAGCAGTGCGGCGTCGATGCGGGTGCGCTCGCGGATCAGTACCAGCGCCTCGGCCTCGGCTGCGTGGTGGACCAGGGTCTGGCGGTCGGGCGCCAGCGCGGTCAGCACCTGTACGTCGTGCGCCTGCAGCCGTGCGAAGCAGGGCAGGTGGCGCACCGCATCCTGATAGTCGTCGGCGATCAGGATGCGCATCGGTTCAGCGTGGCTTGCCGGGCATCGGGAACGGCGTGACCACCTTCTCGCCGGTAGTCGCATCGCGGATCGCCGACGGGCCTTTCTTCTCCACCTCTTCGATGCGCACGATGCTCTGCATCGGCAGGTGCAGCGTCCTGGTGGCGCCGAACTCCTCGCGCAGACGTTCCTCGGTGGGATCGATCACCAGCCCGTCGTGCACGTCGAACACCAGCGTGCCGATCTCGGTGAAGCCCCACAGGTGGCTGCTGCCGACGTGCTGGCAATACAGCTCGTAGACCTTGCCGTGGTTGAGGAAGGTCACTTTGTACAGGTGCTTGAACATGCGCGCAGTATACGGGCGCCGTTGTCGCAGGCGGCTCAGAAACCCTTGCGCTTGCGCAGCCGCCGTGCGATCGCCGCGCGCACGTACAGCCCGTAGACCATACCGAAGGCGAAGCCGGCCAGATGCGCCGACCACGCCACCATGCCGAACGCCGGGCCGATGTAGGCGAACACCACCTGCAGCGCCGCCCAGGTACCGATCAGCAGCGAGGCCGGGGCGCGCACGAACTCCAGGAACAGCCCCAGCGGCAGCACCACGCCGAGCTTGGCCCGCGGGAACAGCGCCAGGTAGGTGCCGATCAGCGCCGAGACCGCGCCGCTGGCGCCGATGATGACCCGGTCCGGGGTGCCGATCGCGAACACCGCGGCCAGGTTGGAGATCGCGCCGCCGCCCAGGAACAGCAGCAGGAACCGCCACGGTCCCAGCACGCGCTCGGCAGGCAGGCCGAAGATCAGCAGGAACACCAGGTTGCCGAGCAGGTGCGACCAGTCGGCGTGCAGGAACAGCGCGGTGAACAGGCGCAGCACGCTGCCGTCCTGCACCGTGGCCAGCCAGTCGCGCGGGCTGCCGACCCCGGCCGAGAGCGCGCCCCAGTCCAGCCACAGGGTCGCGCGCGCCTCGTCGGGGCGGCTGATCGACCACAGGAAGGCCAGCCACATTGCCGCGAACAGCAGCGGGGTGGCCCAGCGCAACGTGGTGCGCTCGCGGGAAGGGATGGAAACGAACATGCGAGGGAGGGGGGAACCGGGGACAGCCAGGGACGCCACGATAACGGCTTCATCCGGCTGAACGCACGCCGACTCCACACGAAGCTGAACGCATCATGTCGTTATTGTTTAGTTAACGGTGCGGGGTATACTCGCATACGGCGTCGTATGTCGGGAGGGGACTCCGGCGCGCATTCCTTGGCCTGCTCGGTCCAGGTTTGCGCAGGCGCGAACACAGACACTTCGTCTTCCGGAGAAAAACTAGCCATGCAAAACGCAACCCAGTTCGTCCGTTTTACCGCTCTGGCCGTCGGCATCGTCGGCGCGCTGGCCATGGGCCAGGCGCACGGCGCCGCGTTCCAGCTCAAGGAGAACAGCGCCAAGGGCCTGGGCCGCGCGTTTGCCGGCTCCGGCAGCGCCCCCGGCGATGCCTCGATCATCGCCGTGAACCCGGCCGGCATGCGCCAGCTCGACGGCAAGGTGTTCCAGGCCGACGTCAGCGCCATCCAGTTCTCCGCCAAGTTCAGCGGCAGCGGTACCTACGCCAACGGTGCGCCGATGTCCGGCGGCAACGGCGGCGACGCCGGCATGATCGCGCCGGTTCCGGCCGCGTACTTCCACATGCCGTTCGGCGAAAACAACAACATGCACTTCGGCACCTCGCTGACCGTGCCGTTCGGCTTCAAGACCGAATACGACCGCGACTGGGTCGGCCGCTACAACGGCGTGAAGACCGAGCTGCAGGCGATCGACCTGAACTTCGCGTTTTCCTACGACGTCAACCCGTACGTGTCGTTCGGCGCGTCGGTGTTCGCCGAGCGTCTGGACATCGATCTGAGCAACGCCATCGACTTCGGCAGCGTCCTGGCCGCGCGCCGCGTGCCGGGCTTCGCGCCGGGCAGCGCCGATGGGTTCTCGCGCATCAAGGGCGACAACACCGCGGTCGGCTTCACCCTGGGCGGCCTGTTCAGCGTCGACGAGCACACCCACATCGGCTTCAGCTACCGCTCGCAGGTCGAGCACAAGATCACCGACGGCGACGCCGACTTCACCGTGCCGGGCAATGCCGCCACCGTGCTGGCCTTCGCCGCGCCGGGGACCTTCGTCGACACCAAGGGCCGCGCCACGGTCAAGCTGCCGGCCAGCGCCACCGCCAGCTTCACCCACGACATCAACGAGCAGTGGACGGTGATGGCCGACGTCACCCGCACCGCCTGGAGCAAGTTCGACAAGGTCACCGTCGACTTCGCCTCCAACCAGCCCGACAGCGTGCTGGACTTCTCGTACCGCGACACCACCTTCGTGTCGCTGGGCGCCGACTACCGCATGAGCGACACGCTGACCCTGCGTGGCGGCCTGGCCTACGACCAGACCCCGACCACCGACCAGCACCGCGACGTGCGCGTGCCGGACGCGAGCCGCAAGTGGGTCTCGCTGGGTCTGACCTGGAAGCCGTCCGAGCAGGCCGAGTACAGCTTCGGCTACACCCACCTGTTCACCAGCGACCCGAGCGTCGCCACCACCAGCGCCACCGGCAATACCCTGGTCGGCGACTACGACGTGAGCGGCAACGTGCTGGCGGCCTCGGTCAACTACAAGTTCTGATCGCAGGCGCTTCGCAGTCCACGAAAAAGCCCCGCTTCGGCGGGGCTTTTTTTGTGCCGGTCGGCGGCGCGCGCTGCGGCAGACTGAGCGCTCAGCGCAGGTTCCGGGCGGAACACTGCGCCGAGGCGGGCCGGTCAGTCGCCCAGGGTCAGCAGCGAGGCGTTGCCACCGGCAGCGGTGGTGTTGACCGTCACCACCTTCTCGGTGGCGAAGCGCAGCAGATAGTGCGGGCCGCCGGCCTTGGGGCCGGTGCCGGACAGGCCCTGGCCGCCGAACGGCTGCACGCCGACCACCGCGCCAATCTGGTTGCGGTTGACGTAGACGTTGCCCACCGCCACGCGCGAGGCGATGCGCTCGATGGTCTCGTCGATGCGCGAATGCACGCCCAGGGTCAGGCCGTAGCCGGTGGCGTTGATCTGGTCGATCACCGCGTCGAGCTGGTCGGCCTTCCAGCGGATCACGTGCAGCACCGGCCCGAAGATCTCGCGCTGCAACTGCGCCAGCGACTGCAGTTCGTAGGCGCGCGGGGCGAAGAAGCTGCCGTGTGCGGTGGCGTCGTCGGTGGCGGCCACGGCGATCGCGCGCGCTTCGCGGTCCATGCGTGCGGCGTGATCGGTGAGGAGTTGCAGTGCGTCGGCGTCGATCACCGGGCCGACGTCGGTGGACAGCAGGCCGGGATCGCCGACCTTCAGTTCGGCCATGGCGCCGGCCAGCATGGTCATCACCTTGTCGGCGATGTCGTCCTGCACGAACAGCACGCGCGCGGCCGAGCAGCGCTGGCCGGCGGAGATGAAGGCGCTGGAGATCGCGTCCTTGACCACTGCTTCCGGCAGCGACGAGGAGTCGGCAATGAAGGCGTTCTGGCCGCCGGTCTCGGCGATCAGCACGCCGATGGCGGCATCGCGCGCGGCCAGCGCGCGGTTGATCGCGCGCGCGGTGTCGGTGGAGCCGGTGAAGGCGACGCCGGCCACGCGCGGATCGCGGGTCAGCGCGGCGCCGACGGTGGCGCCGTCGCCGGGCAGGAACTGCACCACCGCCTCCGGCACGCCGGCTTCGTGCAGCAGCTTCACTGCGGCATGGCCGACCAGGTTGGTCTGCTCGGCCGGCTTGGCGATGACGCTGTTGCCGGCGGCCAGCGCCGCGGCGACCTGGCCGAGGAAGATGGCGAGCGGGAAATTCCACGGGCTGATGCAGACGAACACGCCGCGGCCGTGCAGCTGCAGTTCGTTGGATTCGCCGGTCGGCCCGGGCAGGCGCTCGGGCGCGCCGAACTGCGCGCGCGCCTGGCCGGCGTAGTAGCGCAGGAAATCCACCGCTTCGCGCACTTCTGCGACGCCGTCGGGCAGGGTCTTGCCGGCTTCCTTGACGCACAGCGCCATGAACTCGGGCATGCGCGCTTCCAGCAGGTCGGCGGCGTGCTCGAGGATGGTGGCGCGGCTGGCCGCCGGGGTGCGGTTCCAGGCCGGGTAGGCGGCTGCGGCATTGCTCAGCGCCTTCTCCACGGTGGCGGCATCGGCCGGCTTCCAGTGGCCGACGACCTGGCGATGGTCGGCCGGGTTGGCGACCGGCAGCGCGTCGCCGGCGATCACCGCGCCGGGCACCAGTGGCGCGGCGTGCCAGGGCTTGAGCGCGGTGTTGAGCTGGTCGGCCAGCGCGCGCAGATCGTTGTCGTTGGCGAGGTTGGCGCCCATGGAGTTCTTCCTGTTGTGGTTCTGGCTGCGCAGCAGATCGACCGGCAGCGGAATCTTCGGATGCGGGATGGAGGCGAACGCGGACACGGCTTCGACCGGATCGCGGATCAGCTCTTCGATGGCCACGTCTTCGTCGGTGATGCGGTTGACGAAGCTGGAGTTGGCGCCGTTCTCCAGCAGGCGCCGCACCAGGTAGGGCAGCAGGTCCTCGTGCGAGCCCACTGGCGCGTACACGCGGCAGGGCACGCCGAGGCGATCGGCGGGGATCACTTCGGCGTAGAGGTCGTCGCCCATGCCGTGCAGCTTCTGGTGCTCGTAGTCGCGGCCGCCGGCGATGGCGCGCACCGCGGCGATGGTCTGCGCGTTGTGGGTGGCGAACATCGGATACAGCGCATCGCTGTGCGCGAACAGGCGCTTGGCGCAGGCCAGGTAGGACACGTCGGTGTTCTGCTTGCGGGTGAACACCGGGTAGCCCGGATGGCCCTCGACCTGCGCACGTTTGATCTCCGCGTCCCAGTAGGCGCCCTTGACCAGGCGCACCGGGATGCGGCGGCCGACGCGGCGCGCCAGGTCGGCGAGGAAGTCGATCGTGTACGGGGTGCGCTTCTGGTAGGCCTGCACCGCCAGGCCGTAGCCTTCCCAACCGTCCAGCGAGGGATCGGAGAAGGTGGCCTCGATGATGTCCAGCGACAGTTCCAGGCGGTCGGCTTCTTCGGCGTCGACCGTGTAGCCGATGCCGTAGGACTTGGCCAGTTGCGCCAGTTCCAGCACGCCCGGCACCAGCTCGGCCATCACCCGCGCGCGCTTGGCATGCTCGTAGCGCGGATAGAGCGCCGAGAGCTTGATCGAGATGCTGGGCGCGGCGAACACCGCGTCCTTGCCGCCGCCCTGCTGGCGCTGCGCGGCGAAATGCTTGCCGATGGCGTGGATCGCCTGGCGGTAGGCATCGAGGTAGCGCTGCGCGTCCTTCATGGTCAGCGCGCCTTCGCCGAGCATGTCGAACGAATAGCGGTAGTTGGCGTTGTCGCCCTTCCTCGAGCGGGTCAGTGCCTCGCCGATGGTCCGGCCCATCACGAACTGGTGGCCCATGATCTTCATCGCCTGGCGCACGGCCAGGCGGATCACCGGCTCGCCGACGCGGCCGATCAGGCGCTTGAACGCGCCGGACACGTCGGCGCGGGTGAGGTCGTTGATCTGCACCAGTTTGCCGGTGAGCATCAGGCCCCAGGTCGAGGCATTGACGAGAATCGAGTCGCTCTCGCCCATGTGCTTCTTCCAGTCCGCATCGCCGAGCTTGTCGCGGATCAGCTTGTCGGCGGTGTCCTGGTCGGGGATGCGCAGCAGCGCTTCGGCCACGCACATCAGCAGCACGCCTTCCTCGCTGCCGAGGTCGTACTGGCGCATGAAGGCTTCGATCGCGCCCTGGTCCTGGGCGCGTGCGCGCACGCGGGTGACCAGGTCGGCGGCCAGCGCCTGCACCTTGGCTTGGTCGGCCGCGGGCAGGCGCGCCTGCTCGAGCAGTTCGCGCACGTGTTCGGCTTCGTCCTTGAGCCAGGCGGCGGTGATCGCCGCGCGCAGGGCCTGCGGCGCGGGCGGGAGTTCGGGGGACAGCAAGGGCGAAGGAGACGCGGACGGCATCGCCGGAACAGAGCCGGCGCCAGGCAGAGCGTTCATGCGGGAAAGGCCAGGGACAGAGCCCGCTATTTTATGTCAGCGCCTGCACGCGCAGGGGATTGCCGGCATCGCCCAGGCGACGCTGGGAGCGCCGAGGCTGAACACAAATCTGGTTGCGCTGCAGCATTTTTTATGGTGAACGCGCGCTTGCCGCCGCGCAGGCCGGGGGCTACCATCCAGGCGTGCTCGCGGCTCGGGCGCGAGCGGTTCGGAAGCGCGGTTCGACATGATCGAAATGTTTCCGTTTTCTCCGGAGGGGTCGGGTACGCAGCTGCGGCTGCGACCGCCGCGGGCGTTGAATGCCCGGCAATTCGTTCTGTTGTTCCTCGCACTGGCCGGGGCGATGTGGGCCGTGGCTGGGCTGGGGTGGCTCGCCGGCAATGTGTTCGCGCCTGCGTTCGCCCTGTTGCACAGCATCGTGGTGGCGCTCGCGCTGCATTGGTCGTGGCGCGGCGGCGAGCGCGAAGAGGATATCCGGGTGGGTCCGGCCTGCGTGGAAGTGACCCGTCCGAATGCAGGAACGCCGGCGTTCCGCGCCCATCCGCATTGGGTGCGGTTGCGGATCGAAGGCGACGACAGGGTGGTGCTGGCATCCAGCGGCAAGCAGGTCCGGGTTGGCGAATTCCTCGGCCCCGACGAACGCCGGCAACTGGCGCAGACCCTGGAAGGCTTGCTCGCGGCCGTGACCGGCCGCAACCGATGACGCTCCAAGGGGTCTAGGCAATGAAGCAACGCGGCGGGTGGGTGCAACAGGCGGTCAGGGGCGGGGTGGCGTTGGCAGCGGCGATGGCCGCACCGCTGGCGTGGGCGCAATCGGCCGATCCCAAGCCGTGGCAGCTCAACATGGGCAGGGGCGTCACCCAGAGCGCGCGCAACGCCTACGACGCGCACATGGTCGCGTTGTGGGTCTGCGTGGTCATCGGCGTGCTGGTGTTCGGTGCGATGGCCTACGCCATCTTCAAGTTCCGCAAGTCCAAGGGCGCGGTGCCGGCGCAGTTCAGCCACAACACCAAGGCCGAGATCGTGTGGACGGTGATCCCGGTGCTGATCCTGATCGTGATGGCGTGGCCGGCCACCGCCAAGCTGATCGCGATGTACGACACCCGCGATGCCGAGATGACGGTAAAGGTCACCGGCTACCAGTGGATGTGGCGCTACGAATACCTGGGCGAGAACGTCTCGTTCACCAGCCGCCTGGCGCGCAGTTCCGACCGGCTGCGGCAAAGCGGTGCGGTGCCCACGGCCGAGCACGATCCGCACTACCTGCTGGACGTGGACAACCGGCTGGTGCTGCCGGTGAACACCAAGGTGCGTTTCGTCATCACCGCCGACGACGTCATCCACGCCTGGTGGGTGCCGGCGCTGGGCTGGAAGCAGGACGCGATTCCCGGGATCATCAACGAGGCCTGGACCAGCATCGACACCCCCGGGGTGTACCGCGGCCAGTGCGCCGAACTGTGCGGCAAGGACCACGGCTTCATGCCGATCGTGGTCGAGGCGGTGAGCAAGCAGGACTTCCAGAAGTGGCTGGCATCGCGCAAGCCGGCGCCCGCCGCCGCGCCTGCGCCGGCCACGCCAGCGGCGGCCCCGGCGGCTGCGCCGGCCTCCGCCGACCCTGCTGCCGCGCCGGCCGACGCCCAGGCGCCGGCGGCCCCGCCACAGGCGCGCCTGTGGCGTCCTCGTTCCGACTCGCACCTGATCGTGCAAGCCGCCTGATCTCCAGCATTCCTTTTCTGAGGTAGCCGCCATGGCCCATTCGGCAGTCGATCACCACGACGAGCACGGGCATCAGCAGAGCTTCGTCGAGCGTTGGTTCTTCTCCACCAACCACAAGGACATCGGCACGCTGTACCTGCTCTTCAGCTTCACCATGTTCGTCATCGGTGCGGCGATGAGTGTGGTGATCCGCGCCGAACTGGCGCAGCCGGGCCTGCAGTTCGTCAAGCCCGAATTCTTCAACCAGATGACCACCGTACACGCGCTGGTGATGATCTTCGGCGGGGTGATGCCGGCCTTCGTCGGCCTGGCCAACTGGATGATCCCGCTGCAGATCGGCGCGCCGGACATGGCGCTGCCGCGCATGAACAACTGGTCGTTCTGGCTGCTGCCGGTGGCCTTCACCCTGCTGCTGCTGACGCTGTTCCTGCCCGGCGGTGCGCCGGCCGGCGGCTGGACCATGTATCCGCCGCTGATGCTGCAGGGTGGCTACAACGTCGCCTTCTCGGTGTTCGCCATCCACGTCGCCGGCATCAGCTCGATCATGGGCGCGATCAACATCATCGCCACCGTGCTCAACATGCGCGCGCCGGGCATCGACCTGCTGAAGATGCCGATCTTCTGCTGGGCCTGGCTGATCACCGCGTTCCTGCTGATCGCGGTGATGCCGGTGCTGGCCGGCGCGGTGACCATGCTGCTCACCGACAAGTTCTTCGGCACCTCGTTCTTCAACGCCGCTGGCGGCGGCGACCCGGTGATGTACCAGCACATTTTCTGGTTCTTCGGGCATCCCGAGGTCTACATCATGATCCTGCCGGCGTTCGGCGTGATCAGCGAAATCATCCCGACCTTCAGCCGCAAGCCGCTGTTCGGCTACCAGGCGATGGTCTACGCGATCGCGGCGATCGCGTTCCTGAGCTTCATCGTCTGGGCGCACCACATGTTCACCGTGGGCATGCCGCTGGGCGGCGAGATCTACTTCATGTTCGCCACCATGCTGATCTCCATCCCCACCGGGGTGAAGGTATTCAACTGGGTCAGCACCATGTGGCAGGGCTCGATGACCTTCGAGTCGCCGATGCTGTGGTCCATCGCCTTCGTCATCCTGTTCACCATCGGCGGTTTCTCCGGGCTGATGCTGGCGATCGTGCCGGCCGACTTCCAGTACCACGACACCTATTTCGTGGTCGCGCACTTCCACTACGTGCTGGTCACCGGCGCGGTGTTCGCGCTGATCGCGGCGGTGTACTACTGGTGGCCGAAGTGGACCGGGCGCATGTACAACGAGGCGTGGGCCAAGTTCCATTTCTGGTGGACGATGCTGTTCGTCAACCTGCTGTTCTTCCCGCAGCACTTCCTCGGCCTGGCCGGCATGCCGCGGCGCATCCCCGATTACAACGTGGTGTTCGCCGACTGGAATCTGGTCAGTTCGATCGGTGCGTTCGGCATGTTCGTCACCCCGTTCCTGATGGCCGGCATCCTGCTGGCGTCGCTGCGCAACGGCGCACGCGCCGAAGCGCGCTCCTGGGAAGGCGCGCGCGGCCTGGAGTGGACGGTGCCGTCGCCGGCGCCGGCGCACACCTTCACCCTGCCGCCGGTGCTCAAGCCCGGCGACCTGGCCCACGACGACATCAGCCACTGATGACCGCGCAACCGCCGCTCGACGACCTCGTCCTGCGCCGCAAGCGTGCGGCGCGCACCGCGCTGGTGGTCGGCGTGGTGGCGTTGGCGATCTATGTCGGCTTCATCCTCTCGGGGGTGCTGGGCCGATGAACGCGCCAGCGCCGCAGGTGCACAGCAGTGCCGGGCTGTTCAAGCTGGTCGGCGTGGCGCTGGCAGTGTTCCTGCTGACCTTCTCGCTGGTGCCGCTGTACCGCATCGCCTGCGAGAAGGTATTCGGCGTGCGCCTGGAGCGCGGCCCTGGCGAAGGCCCGCAGGCGGGCAAGCCGCTGGCGGGCAAGCGCACAGTCACCGTGCAGTTCGACGGCGGCGTGAACTCCAAGCTGCCGTGGTCGTTCCATCCGGAGCAACTGACCATGCAGGTGGTGCCGGGCGAACTCAACGAGGCGCTGTACTACGCGCACAACGACGGCGCGCAGGCCATCGTCGGCAGTGCGGTGCCGTCGGTGGCACCGGCGCGCGCCTCCGGCTACTTCACCAAGACCGAGTGCTTCTGCTTCACCGCGCAGACCCTGCAGGCCGGCGAGAAACGCGACATGCCGGTGCGCTTCATCGTCGACCCCAATCTGCCCAGCGACATCAGCACCATCACTCTGTCCTACACCTTCTACAAGAACGATGCGCTGAGCGCGGAACTGGGATCGCCGAAACTGGCCGGTTCCGCGCGCGCGGCTCCTTGACCCGACCGGAATGCCTGCCATGGCCCAGCCCAGCACCGACGCCACCGCCAACGCCTACTACGTGCCCAGCCAGAGCCGCTGGCCGTTCATCGGCTCGATCGCGATGTTCGTGACCATGATCGGCGTGGCCAGTTGGCTCAACGACGCGTCGTGGGGCAAGTGGACCTTCTTCACCGGCATCGCGATGCTGGTGGCGACGCTGTTCATGTGGTTCGGCGACGTGATCCGCGAATCGATCGCCGGGCACTACAACCGCCAGGTCGACGTGTCGTTCCGCATGGGCATGGTGTGGTTCATCTTCTCCGAGGTGATGTTCTTCGGCGCCTTCTTCGGCGCGCTGTTCTACACCCGCACCTTCATCCTGCCGTGGCTGGGCGGCGAGGGCGACGGGGTGATGACCAACGCGCTGCTGTGGGACGGCTACTCCGCCGCCTGGCCGACCAACGGCCCGGGCGGTATCGGCGGCCAGTTCCAGACCATCCCGGCGTGGGGCCTGCCGCTGATCAACACGCTGATCCTGCTCAGTTCCGGCGTGACCCTGACCATCGCCCACCACGCGCTCAAGGCCGGCCAGCGCACCCGGCTGATGGTGTTCCAGGCGCTGACCGTGGCGCTGGGCTGCACCTTCCTGTACTTCCAGGCCGAGGAGTACATGCACGCCTACAAGGAGCTCAACCTGACCCTGGGTTCGGGCATCTACGGCTCGACGTTCTTCATGCTCACCGGCTTCCACGGCGCGCACGTGCTGTTGGGCACGATCATGCTGCTGGTGATGCTGCTGCGGATCAGCCGTGGGCACTTCAGCCGCGACAACCACTTCGCCTTCGAAGCGGCGGCGTGGTACTGGCACTTCGTCGACGTGGTGTGGCTGGCGCTGTTCCTGTTCGTGTATGTGCTTTGAGGGCGGGGATTGGGGAGTTGGGATTGGGGATTCGTGGGTTTCCGCGCGTGCCGGCGTCCCTGGCGGCGGCGTGTCGTAGGAGCGGCTTCAGCCGCGACCCGTCATCGGTAAGGCGTCGCGGCTGAAGCCGCTCCTACAAGGGATCAGTGTTTTTACGGATCGCTTGCGGCATCGTGACTACGCCGAAGCATGCTGCCATCCCGAATCCCGAATCCCGAATCCCGAAAGCAACGTCTACCGCCCGAGCCCATGAGGCTTGATCACTCCGGTATAGATGCCCAGGATCACCAGCAGGATCAGGCACACCGATAGGCCGATGCGCCAGGTCAACGCGTTTAGCGTGCGCTTGCTCTGGCCGCGGTCCACCAACAGGTAGTACAGGCCGGCGCCCAGGTTCCACAGGATGAGCAGCAGGAACGCGACGATCAGCAAAGTCTTCAGCGAGTCGTTCATGGGCGTCTCGGCACATGGTGTGTCCGCATTATGACCCTCGCCGCGGCCTCGCGCGTGGGCACGCGCCGACGCATGCCGTTGTGGCTGGGCTGGAGCGTCGCGCTGGCGGTGGCGGCGTGCTTCTGCATGCTCGGCCGCTGGCAACTGCAGCGCATGCACGAGAAGCAGGCGCTGCTGGCGCAGGCGGCGCATGTGCGCGATCGTCCGCAGACGCTGGCCGATGCGCTGCGGGCGACGCCGCCGGGACAGTTGCGCTGGGTGCATGGCGCCGGCCGCTTCCTGCCCGGGCAGATCCTGCTCGACAACCAGTTGCGGCAGGGCCGCAGCGGGGTGAAGGTGTACCAGCCGTTCCTGGCCGACGGCGCCGCGGCGCCGCTGCTGGTGGAACTGGGCTGGTTGCCGCTGCCGGCCGACCGCGCGCTGCCGGCGCCGGCGCCGCTGCGGGGCCGCTACATGCTGGTCGGCCTGCTCGGGCCTCCACCGTCGCATGGATTGACTCTGGGCCCGGCGCTGGTCGCGGCGCCGTCGCCGCAGCGCTGGCTGGCGATGCGCATCGAGCCGGGAGCGATCGGCGAGGCACTCGGCCGCCGCGACATTTTGTCGCAGGTGCTGCGCCTGGATCCGGCCCTGCCGCTGGGCTATCCGCGCGACCTGGACCTGCTGCCGAACACGCTGCCGCCCGAGCGCCACTTGGGTTACGCAGTGCAATGGTTCGGCCTGGCGCTGGCGGTGCTGGTCACCGCGGCCCTGCTCAGCTGGCGTACGCGCAGGGGAAGGGGCGGGCGCTGAGCGCGCGCGCATGAGAAAATCCCCGGCATGAATGCTCCCACCCCGGCCCCGCGCCCGGCGGCCGCACGCGGCCGCTGGCCGCTGATCGTGCTGTTCGTCCTGTTCTTCGGCTCGATGCTGGTCGCCGGCGCGTTGCGCTTTTCCGGCTGGCAGCCGGCCGCCAGTCGCAACCACGGCGAACTGCTGCAGCCGCCGGCCGACCTGCGCGCGCTGCAGCCGCGGCTGGCCGATGGCCGCGTCTACGCCTGGGAGCCGCAGCGGCGGCTGTGGCGCATCGCGCTGGCGCCGCCGGCGGACTGCGGCAGCGCCTGCGATGCGCTGGCGCGCGATCTGGACAAGGTCTGGCAACTGTTCGGCCACGATGCCGATCACGTGCAGATCCTGTGGATCGGTACGCCGCCGCCGGCCGCCCAGGCCCTGCCGCAGGTGCAGGCGCTGCGTGCGGATCCGGCGCTGCTGGCAGCGCTGCCGCGCGTGCGCGATGCGGCCGGGGTGCCGGTCTACGTCATCGATCCGAACGGTTTCGTGGTGCTGCGCTATGCCCCCGGGTTCGACCCGGCCGGGCTGCGCGCGGACCTGGCGAAGCTGCTGAAACTCCTGTGAGCCGCTCCCTATGACCCTGTTCGCGCGCCCGGCGCTGTTCCGGCATTTCCACCGCATGGCCTGGCTGGCGGCGCTGTTCACCGCCAGCACCATCATGTTCGGTTCGTTCGTGCGCCTGTCCGATGCGGGCATGAGCTGCCCGGACTGGCCGACCTGCTACGGGCGCATCACCTGGCCGCAGACCAGCGCCGAAGCCGACACCCACGCCGCCAGCAAGATCCGGCCGCTGGAGACGCACAAGGCCTGGCGCGAGCAGATCCACCGCTTCCTGGCCGGCGCGCTGGGCGTGGAGGTGCTGGTGCTGTCGCTGCTGGCGGCGCGGCGGCGCCGGCTCGGCATTGCCCAGATCGTCACGGCGGCGGCGCTGGTCGCGTTGTCGATCCCGCTGTACATGTCCGGCTGGCCGGGGCTGGCGATGCTGGTCGCGGTCGGCGGCGAGGCCATCCTGCTGCTGGCGGCGCTGCGCTGGTCCAACGACGACCTGGCCCGTGCCGCGGTGCTGACCCTGTCGGTGGTGATCTTCCAGGCCTTGCTGGGCATGTGGACGGTCACCCTGCTGCTCAAGCCGATCGTGGTGATGGGGCACCTGCTGGGCGGCTTGCTGATGTTCTCGCTGCTGGTGTGGATGGCCTGGCGCGCCACCCACCTGCCGATCACCCTGGCCGATGCGCCGCGGCTGAAATGGCTGCTGCGCCTGGGCGTGACGGTGCTGGTGCTGCAGATCGCGCTGGGCGGCTGGGTCAGCGCCAACTACGCGGCGCTGGCCTGCGGCGGCGGCAGTTGGTCGGCCGACAACTTCCCGCGCTGCGTCAGCCAGTGGTGGCCGCCGCACGATTTCCGCGAGGGCTTCACCCTGTGGCGCGGCATCGGCGTGGATTACGAAGGCGGCGTGCTCGACGGCGCGGCGCGCATCGCCATCCAGATGGCGCACCGGATGATGGCGATGGTGGTGGCCGCGTACCTGCTGTGGCTGAGCTGGCGGCTGAGCCGCACGCCGGGCATGCGTGGCTGGGCCGCGGCGCTGGCGCTGCTGCTGGTGGCGCAAGTGTGCCTGGGCATCCTCAACGTCAAGCTGGCGCTGCCCCTGCCGGTGGCGGTCCTGCACAACGCCGGCGCGGTGGCGCTGCTGTTCGTGCTGGTGTCGTTGCTGGCGCGCTTGCGGGCGCCGCAATGAGCACGCACCGCGTCCACTGGCGCGACTACTGGGACCTGACCAAGCCCAAGGTGGTCGCGCTGATCGTGTTCACCGCGCTGGTCGGCATGTGCCTGGCGATCCCGGGGCTGCCGACCTGGGCGCAGGTGCGCACCGGCCTGCTCGGTTTCTTCGGCATCTGGCTGGCGGCCTCGGCGGCGGCGGCGATCAACCAGTTGCTGGACGCGCGCATCGACGCGCAGATGGCGCGCACCTCCTGGCGCCCGCTGGTGGTGGGCAAGGTGTTGCCGTGGCAGGTGCTGCTGTTCGCCACCCTGCTCACCGCGCTGTCGATGACGGTGCTGGTGGTGTGGGTCAACGGGATCACCGCGGTGCTGACCTTCGCCTCGCTGATCGGCTACGCGGTGATCTACACCGTGTTCCTCAAGCGCACCACGCCGCAGAACATCGTCATCGGCGGCCTGGCCGGCGCCGCGCCGCCGCTGCTGGGCTGGGCCGCGATCACCGGCATGCAGGGCCAGTGGGACTGGGCCTACGCTTCGCTGCTGGTGCTGATCATCTTCGTGTGGACGCCGCCGCACTTCTGGGCGCTGGCGATCTTCCGCCGCGCCGACTACGCCAAGGCCTCGATCCCGATGCTGCCGGTCACCCACGGCGTGGCGCACACCCGCCGGCAGATCCTGGTGTACACGGTGCTGCTGGTGGTGGTGACGCTGCTGCCGGTGGCGGTGGGCATGAGCGGGGTGTTCTACCTCGGCGGCACCCTGGTGCTGGACGCGGTGTTCCTCTGGTACGCCTGGCGCATGCTCGACCCGCCGGACGAGATGTTCTCGATGCGCATGTTCGGCTATTCCATCGTGTACCTGATGGCGCTGTTCGCGTTCCTGCTGGTCGATCACTGGATCGCCTGAACCACGCGTTCAGCCCCCCGCTCAAGTGTTGCCGGTCGCGGTCGTTACCGTGCGAACGACCAAAATCGGCAAAGCCGCGGAGACACGTATGTGGGGCAAGAGCAAGCAAGACGCGGCGAAGCTGCAGGCACTGACCGAGCGCCTGCGCGAGGCCGAGGCCGACCGTGACCGCGCCCGTGCGCAGGCCGACAGCGCTCGCACCGACCTGGACTATCTGCGTGGCCGTTTCGACCTGGTCACCGCCGGCACCACCGACGGCCTGTGGGACATGGGCGTGATCGCCGGCGACCCGATCAACCCGGCCAACGAATTCTGGTGGTCGTCGCAGTTCCGCGCGATGCTGGGCTTCGCCTCCGAGCTCGACTTCCCCAACGTGCTCGACAGCTGGGCCTCGCGCCTGCACCCGGAAGACAAGCAGGCCACGCTGGACGCGTTCGCCGCGCACCTGGCTGACCGCAGCGGGCAGACCCCCTACGACGTGGAGTACCGGCTGCAGCTGAAGAATGGCCAGTACCGCTGGTTCCGCGCGCTCGGCACCACCCAGCGCGACGCCCAGGGCTCGCCGCTGCGGGTGGCCGGCGCGCTCACCGACATCACCGAGCGGCGCGAGCGCGAGGCGTTCCTGGACGTGGTCCTGACCCGCTTCGAGCTGGGCGCGGACATGCTCAACGACGGCCTGTGGGACATGAGCGTGATCGCCGGCGATCCGATCAACCCGTCCAACGAGTTCTGGTGGTCGGCGCAGTTCCGTTCGCTGCTGGGCTTCGCTTCCGAGGCAGAGTTCCCCAACGTGCTCGACAGCTGGTCCTCGCGCCTGCATCCGGAGGACGCGCAGTTCGCGCTCAACGCCTTCGCCGCGCACCTCAACGACCGCACCGGCCGCACCGGCTTCGACATCGAGTACCGGCTGCGCTTGAAGAACGGCGAGTACCGCTGGTTCCGCGCGCGCGGCCTGACCAAGCGCGCCGCCGACGGCACCCCGCTGCGCGCGGTCGGCGCGTTGCTGGACATCCATGCTGCGCGCCAACTCGGCGAAGCCGCGCACACCCTGCAGACGGCGGCGGCGGAAATGGTCGACGACAACAGCGACCTGGCCCGGCGCACCGAGCAGCAGGCCGCGGCGCTGGAAGAGGCGGCCAGTTCGATGGAAGAGATCACCGGCACCGTGCAGCGCAACGTCGAGCACGTCGGCCACGCCAACCGGCTGGTCGATGGCGCCACCGACGTCGCCCAGCGCGGTGGCGACGTGGTGCGCGACGTGGTGCAGACCATGGCCGGCATCGAGAGCGCGTCGCGCAAGATCGCCGACATCATCAGCGTCATCGACGGCATCGCCTTCCAGACCAACATCCTCGCGCTGAACGCGGCGGTGGAAGCGGCACGTGCCGGCGAGCAGGGCCGCGGCTTCGCCGTGGTCGCCACCGAGGTGCGCAGCCTGGCCCAGCGCTGCGCCGATGCGGCCAAGGAAGTGCGTGGCCTGATCGCCGGTTCCAGCGAGCAGGTCGATCGCGGTTCGGCGCTGGTCGCGCGTGCCGGCGCCACCATGGAAGAACTGCTCGGCTCGGTGCGCGAGGTGCAGCGGATCATGACCGACATCGCCGGCGCCAGCCGCGAACAGAGCGCGGGCATCGGCCAGGTCAACCAGATCGTGGTGCAGATGGACACCGCCACGCAGCAGAACGCGGCGTTGGTCGAAAAGATGGCCGAGGCCGCGCGCGCGTTGGAAGGGCAGGCGCAGGGCCTCAACGCGCACACCGGCAGTGGCCGCCGCGCCGGTGGCCAGGCCGGTGCTCAGTCGGCGGCGCCGGTTCGCGTGGCGGCCTGATCGGGAGCCCGTCGAGCGCACGGCGCGTGGTTGCGCGCCGCTGCGCGAGGCGCGCAATCGGTGTGTCGTGCGGCGCGGGCCCAACCGCGCTGCGACGCCGCGCGGACCGGATCTCTCTAAAGAGTGGCGGCCGTGCAGCGGGCCGGCGGTTGCCGCTGGCCCGCTGCAGGGCCGGCGCGCATTACACGCCTTACGCCCTCACCCCAGCCAATGCTGGCAGCCGTCGCGTGCCTGGCTGCCGCAGCTTTGCTGCATCTTCTGCTGCAGCCGCGCGAGCACCGCGCTGCCATCGTGGCCCTTGCTCCAGGCCTGCAGGGTCTTGGCCAGAGTGTCGAAGCGCTGCCGGGTGCGCTGGTGATAGCCGTCCGGCTGGCCGGCCAGTTCGCCGATCACCTGGCTGGCGGCCGCCTCGATCGCGGCCGTATTGTCCGGCTGTAGCCGGATCAGCCCATCGACGTAGAGCACGCCCCACTGCACGCGCGTGGCGGGGCCTTCGGCACTCTCGTAGGCTTTCTTCAGCCAGAACAGCGCCGTTTGCCTGTCGCCGCGCGCCTCGGCCAAGCCGGCCAGTTCCGGCATGTAGTAGTACGGCGTCTTGCTGCGCTGGAGCTCGGCCAGCAGCAGTTGTTCGGCGCCGGCGCTGTCGCCGGCGGCGTCGAGCAACGCGGCGGCGGTGCTGATCGTGGACTGGCGTTCGTAGTCGGTCTTGGCTGCTTGCTCGGCCCATTGCACGCGCTGCTGCACCTTGGCGACCACTGCGGGCGGCAGCGGCGGATGCGGGCCATCGCCGGTATCGGCCGGCTGGCCTTGCGCCAACCGTGCCAGAGCGATGTCCGCGGCGGCGGTGTCCAGGCGGTCGCTGATCGGCAGGCTGCTGTCGGCGTAGACCTGGTCCAGCGCATGGGTCAGCGCGCCCGACAGTGCGCTGCGCTCGGCGGCGTCGCTGGCCGCGGCCTGCACCAGCTCGCGCGCCGCATAGGTCAGCGTGCTGCGGTTGGCGCGCACCTCGGCCGGATCGGCCAGCACCGCCCGCAGCAGGTCGCGATCGGCGGCGCGGTGCTTGGCGTCTACGCTGGCGGCCTTGGCCGGATCCTGCGCGGCCAACGCCAGCAACGCGAAACGGCGCTGCAAGGCCGGCTGTGGCGCCGCGGCGGCCAGGCGCGTCAGCACGTCGTGCGCCTGACCCGGCTCGACCAACTGCGCCGCATCCACGGCCCAGCCGTATTCGCCGAGCAGGGTCCAGTCGTCGGCATCGAGCGTGGCCGGCGCCTTCAGCGCCTGCTGCAGCAATTGCGCCGAGGTGGTGGTGCGGGTCGCGGCCACGCGCAGGGCCTCGGCCAGGCGCTGGGTGTCGCTGTCGCCGGCCAGGCGGGTGATCTCGCTGCGGTCCGGGCGCAACACGATGATGGTCGGATAGCCCTTGATGCCGAAGCGTTCGCCCCAGGCCTGCGCCCCTTCCGAATCGCCGTCCAGGTGTACCGCGACGAAGGCACGGGTGCGGGCGATGAACGCCGGATCCTTGAACAGCGTGGCCTTGAGCCGGTTGCACGGTGGGCACCAGGCGGCGCCCCAGTACAGCAGCACCGGCTTGTCGTGTTCGCGCGCTTCGGCGAAGGCATCGTCGACGTCGCCCTCGCGCCAGGCGATGCCGGCGCTGTCGGCGGCAGGTGCCGGCGTGGCGGCCTTGGGCGCGGCAGGCGCGGGCAGTTTCTGGCAGGCACTCAGCGCCAGGAGCGCGGCCAGGCTGGCGGAGATCGTCGCGGAACGGCGAAACATGCGGCTCATGGGGGCACCGGATGGGGAAGGAAGCACGGCACCGGCCGCGCCGGCCGTCCACTGTACGCAGCCCCCGCCGCGGTTGCATATGCCGGCTGGGCATCTGCATATGCCGCTCGTACCGGTGTTGCGGCGGTGCTGCCGCGGAACATCGGCTCGCCCGACGCACCGCGCGGCTGCCGCCCGCCGCTCGCTAGGGCCTTGCGTCTGCTTTCGCCGCGCGCGCGTAGCGTTGCGCGATCACGGCGCAGACGATCAGCTGGATCTGGTGGTAGATCATCACCGGCAACACGATCGCGCCGAGACTGCCGCTGGCGAACAACACCTTGGCCATCGGCACGCCGGTGGCCAGGCTCTTCTTGGAGCCGCAGAACACGATCGGGATCTCGTCTTCGCGCGAAAACCCCAGGCGCCGCGCGCCGAAGGTGATCAACGTCATCGCCAGCGCCAGCAGCACCGCGCCGACCGCGGCGACGCCGAGCAGCGCCGGCAGCGGCGTCTTGTGCCACAGGCCTTCGACCACCGCCGCGCTGAATGCGGTGTACACCACCAGCAGGATGGTGCTCTGGTCGGTGTAGCGCAGCACTGCACGGCGGCGCTCGACCCAACCGCCGATCCAGCGCTGCAGCAGGTGGCCGGCGACGAATGGCACCAGCAGTTGCAGCATGATCTTGCCCATCGCCTCCAACGGATTGGACATGGCGCTCTGCGCGTCGGCCAGCACGCCCATCAGCAGCGGCGTCAGGAACACCCCGAGCAGGCTCGACAGCGAGGCGCTGCACACGGCCGCCGGCACGTTGCCGCCGGCCATCGAGGTGAAGGCGATCGACGATTGCACCGTGGACGGCAGCGTGCACAGGAACAGCACGCCGATGTACAGGTCCGGGGTCAGCAGCCAGTGCGACAGCGGCTTGAACAGCAGGCCCAGCAGCGGGAACAGGATGAAGGTGGCGGCGAAGATGGTCAGGTGCAGCCGCCAGTGCAGCGCGCCGGCGACGATGGCCTCGCGCGACAGTCGCGCACCATGCAGGAAGAACAGCGCGGCGATCGCCAGATCGGTGACCACGTCCATCACCGACGCCGCGCGTCCCTGCACCGGCAGCAGCGAGGCCAGCAGTACCGTGCATAGCAGCGCCAGGGTGAACGGTTCGATGCGCAGGCGCGCGAGCCAGGACTTGATCATCGGGGGAAGGTCGAGCGGGGGAGTGGTGCATTTTAGAAAGCATGGCGCCCGCACGCGAATCCGGACGCACGGCGTAGACAACTCGCAGACATGTTGCGGTGCTGGCCGTTTCGGTCGAATGCGTGCATCGGCGGCTTGCTAGATTGCGGCCACCCGGCCGATGGGGAGCGCGCCGGGCACGCAGGTGCGCGTCGCGCGCTTGCGCTTCCTGCTTCTCCAGGCACTGCCACGGACTAGGAGCTTGCACATGCCATACGATCAGTATCAGACCGTTTTCGCGCTTTCGACGCTGGCCAACTGGGTCAGCACGCAGACCGGCACTGCGCAAGCACTGCAGGCCGAGTATCAGAAGGTCCTGGTGGCGACGCTGGCCTCGCCACCTGCGCAGGCGGCGATCGGTACCTGGGAATTGGTGTGGGGGCCGCAGGTCTGGCAGGCGGAGACCTCCGATCGCTCGGACAACGCCATGTTCGTGGCCAAGGCGAGCAATGTCGGCGACCTGGCCGGGGACGTGTATGTCGTGGCGATCGCTGCGACCAATCCGCTTTCTTCCTATGACTGGATGATGGAGGACTTCGACGTCGCCAGCGTGGTCGACTTCGCGACCTACGATCCCACGGCGAGTACGCCCCCGGTTGCACTGATGAATCCGACGGAGAAGAGCACGGTCATCTCGATGGGGACGGCGCTGGGCGTCTGGCATCTGCTCAACATGGTGAGTCCGCCCTCCGGCGTGTCGCCAGGCGTCACGCTGGACGCGTACCTGAAAAAGGTGGCGAGCAGTGGCGCAAGCGTCATTTTCGCCGGTCATAGCCTGGGCGGCGCCCTGTCGCCGACCATGGCCACCTGGTTCAAGAGCACTCACCGGTTGGACGCCTGCAAGGCGGTGTACTGCTATCCCACGGCGGGCGCAACGCCGGGCAACGCCGCCTTCGCGGGGCTGTGCAAATCGACGTTGCCGCCGACCGCTGGCAACACCTACCAGGTGTGGAATCGCGACCTGTGGAATTCGTACGACGTGGTGCCGCACGCGTGGAATACGGCGATGCTGGAGCAGATCAAGACGATCTACGACAACAAGTCGTTCGTGACGATCGATCTTGCCGTGGACAAGGCGAAGAAAAAGTCGCTCTCTTCCGGGATCGCGTACACCCAGATCGCCAACCAGGAGCTCGTCGGCACGTTGGCAGGCATTCCGACCAGCGCCTTCCAGTTCCTGGAACAGGCGAAAAACCAACACACGACCGCGTATTCCGCCTTGATCGCGAACCGCTTGATCCCGGTGGTGCCGCCGGCGCAGGAGCGGCAGACGGCAGACGTGGACACGGATGCGGAGCTGTATGCGCTGCTGACCCGGCTCGATGCGGACGTGCGCGCGTCGACGGCGCAGTCCTAGGCACCGCGCCGCCCAGGCAGGCAACGCAAAGGCGTACTACGTGCGTAGAAGACGATGGCGATCGCCAGGTGCGACCGCCATCGTCGACCGAGGCCTGCCGGCATCCAGCGGCGGGCCGCGTGTCCCGCCGCTGGACTCAGCGCAATGACCCGAGCACTTTGAGCAGTTCGCGCTGTTCGTACTTGTCGGTTTCGTCCAGCCCTTGCGCGCGCTGTTTGGCGGTCAATTCTTCCAGGCGCTGCTGCAGCGTCTGCTTTTCCAGCTGCACGACCACGTCGTGCAGTTCCTGGCGCCAGCTGGCGGTCTCGCCGGCGATCTCCTGCACCGCCAGCTTCTGCAGCGCGGCCAGTTCCTCGCGTTCGTGAAAGTGTTCGAGCAGGGCGCCGGTGGTGATTTCCGGGCGCGCATGCACGATCTGCAGCAGTTCGATCATCAGTTCGATGCCGGGTAGGCGCAGGCCGGCGAAAGGGTAGGGCGGCGGCAGGTCCAGCGCGAGCGACGGTGCCTGCAGCAGGCGCACGATCGCCTCGCGGACCAGGCTGCGCTTGTGCGCCGGGCGCGGTGCGCGCGGTGCCGGCCGGCTTGCCGCTGCTGTGGCCGCGGCCGGTGCGGCGGCACCGATGCCGGTGAGTTCGGCCAGGCGTTGGCGCATCAGGTCGCCGAAGGCGCCGTCGGGGATCTGCGCCAGCATCGGCCGCGCGCGTTCGGCCAGGCGCGCCTTGCCGTCGAGCGTGCCGAGGTTGATCTCGCGCGAGAGTTCGTCGAAGAAGAACTGCGACAGCGGCGTGGCCTGGACCAGCCGCGCGTCGAAGGCCGCGGCGCCTTCCTTGCGCACGATGGTGTCCGGGTCCTCGCCGTCGGGCAGGAACAGGAAGAACGCCTGGCGCCCGTCCTTCATCCGCGGCAGCACCGATTCCAGCGCCTTCCAGCCGGCGCGGCGGCCGGCGGCGTCGCCGTCAAAGCAGAAGAACACGTCCGGCGCGTTGCGGAACAGCAGTTCGGCATGGTCCGGCGTGGTCGCGGTACCCAGCGTCGCCACCGCCTGGGTGACGCCGAACTGGAACAGCGAGACCACGTCCATGTAGCCCTCGACCACGATCAGCCGCTCGATCTTCTGGTTGGCCTGGCGCACCTGCCACAGGCCGTACAGTTCGCGGCCCTTGTGGAACAGCGCGGTCTCCGGCGAGTTCAGGTACTTGGGGCCGTCGTCCTTGTCGAGCACGCGGCCGCCGAAGGCGATGACCCGGCCACGGCGGTCGAAGATCGGGAACATCACCCGGTCGCGGAACTTGTCGTAGACGTGGCCGCGGTCGTTCTTGGAGAACAGCCCGGCACGGTCCAGCAGCTTGAGCCGGCGCTCGTCGGTGCCCAGTGCGTCCTTGAGCGCGCCGTAGCCGTCCGGGGCGTAGCCGATCTGGAAGCGCGCGCGGTTCTCGGCGTCCACGCCGCGCCCGTCCAGGTAGGCGCGTGCCTTCTCGCTGCCGTCGAACTGGCGCTGGAAGAACTTGGCTGCCGCTTCCAGTGCCGAGTACAGGTCGCGGTGGTCGTCGCCGGCGGCCTGCGCCGCGCCGCGCTGTTGAGCGTCGCGCGGGATTTCCATGCCGGCGCGCTTGGCCAGCTCGTCGACCGCGTCGAGGAATTCGAGGCGGTCGTAGTTCATCAGGAAGCTGATCGCGGTGCCGTGCGCGCCGCAGCCGAAGCAGTGGTAGAACTGCTTGGTCGGCGACACCGTGAACGACGCCGAGCGCTCGTCGTGGAACGGGCAGCGCGCCGCGTATTCCTTGCCCTGGCGCTTCAGCGGCACGCGCGTGCCGATCACCTCGACGATGTCGGTGCGGGCGAGCAGGTCGTCGATGAATGCGTCGGGGATGCGGGCCATCCGCATAGGATGCCATGCGCCTGTGCCGTCACGCTCGAGGCGCGGCCTGCGCGGTTCAGCGCCGTGCGATCACGGCGTCGGTGGCGCCTGCGTGGCGCTGCGCGGGTCGATCCCGGCGGCGGTGAGCTTGCTGTGCGAGCGCAGGCGCTCGTCGATCACCGCGGTGATCAGCGCGCCGACGAAGAACACCACGGTGGCGTAGTAGATCCACACCAGCAGGATCACCAGCGCGCCCATCGAGCCGTAGGCGCTGCCGGGCGCGGCGGTGGCGATGTACAGGCCGATCGCATAGCGCCCGGCCACGAACAGGCAGGCGGTGATGGCGCCGCCGATGACCGCCTGGCGCCATTGCACCCGGCGGTCGGGCAGGTAGTGGTAGAGCACGGCGAAGGCCAGCACGTAGATCGCCAGGGTCGAGACGTAGCCGACCGCCGGCAGCAGCGAGGGCATCCGCGCGAACACCACCTGCAGCACGGTGGTCAGGATCATCGAGATCAGCAGCAGGAAGCCCAGCCCCAGCACCACGCCGAAGGAGAACACCCGCTTCTTCAGCCACGCCATGATGCCGTCCAGGCGCTGCTTGTCGGTACGGAAGATCAGGTTCAGCGCATTCTGCAGCTGCGCGAACACCGCGGTGGCGCCGACGAACAGCAGCAGGGTGCTCCACAGCCCGGCCAGCGAGCCGATGTTGGGCTGGTTCTTGGCGTTGTCGATCACCGTCTGCGCGACTTCGCGCGCGCCGTGCCCGGCCAGTTGCCCGATCTGCGCGATCAGCGCCTCCTGCGCCTGCGGATACAGCGAGGCGGTGAGCCACAGCAGCAGCACCAGCAGCGGCGCCAGCGACAGCAGCGCGTAGAACGACAGCGACGCCGCCTGGGTCATCACGTCGATCTCGACGAAGCGCCGCGCCAGCGCGGCCGGCAGGCTCTGCTGCAGGCGGTCGAGATGTTTGTGCAGGCGATCGGACGACAGGGGCAGGGACATGGGCGCGGGACCTTCGGCGCGCGGCGTCGCAACGCCGGTCCCGCACTGCGCGCTGGAGGAAGGGCGCGGGCTTGCCGGGCGTTGTAGCAGCCCGGCATCGAAAGGCGGGTGAAGCCCGCCGCCCGCCAGTCCGTCAGCCGGCCAACTGCTGCTTGACCAGCACCGAGACCTGGCCCATGTCGGCCTTGCCGGCCAGCATCGGCTTGAGCACGGCCATCAGCTTGCCCATGTCGGCCGGGCTGGCGGCGCCGGTCTGCGCCTTCGCCGCCTGGATCGCGGCGACGATCTCGGCCTCGCCCATCTTGCTCGGCAGGTAGCGCTCGATCACCACGATCTCCTCGCGCTCCACCTGGGCCAGGTCGTCGCGGCCGGCGGCCTCGTACTGGGTCACCGAGTCCTTGCGCTGCTTGACCATCTTGTCCATCACCGCGATCACCGCGGCGTCGTCCATCTCCACGCGCTCGTCCACTTCCTTCTGCTTGATCGCGGCGTTGATCAGCCGGATCACGCCCAGGCTGTGCTTGTCGCCGGACTTCATCGCGGCCTTCATGTCGTCGGTGAGCTGCTGCTTGAGGGTCATGAGGGGCTCCACAGGGATAGAGAAAAGGGGAAGGGCATTCTAGGCAGGCGCGCTGGCGCAGGCCGTATGGCCGAGGCGGCACGGGGGCGCCGAGAGAACAGGGACGGGACCGAGACCCTGCGCGAGGCAGCGTGCAGGGTCAAAACAGCAGACGCACAAAAAGCCGGCGACGCTTGCGCGTGCCGGCTTCGTGGGCTTACCGTAGCGGATGCCGAAACCGGCACACCCCGCTACCGCAGGCCGCGATCCTCAGTACAGACGCTGGCGCTTGGTGACGTCGCGCGAGGTGCGACGCAGCTGGCGCTTCACCGCGGCAGCGGCCTTGCGCTTGCGTTCCTGGGTCGGCTTTTCGTAGAACTCGCGCTTGCGGGTTTCGGCCAGCACGCCGGCCTTTTCGCAGGTGCGCTTGAAGCGACGGAGCGCAAACTCGAAGGGCTCGTTCTCGCGGACTTTAACGCTGGGCATGGAATCTCCGGGACACAATGGTGACCGGGTCACGCCCGGCGAGCCGCACATTATAGCGACAGTTTCCGCGGCTGCAAGCACCGCGTTTGGCCTGCCGCCGATTCGGCCGCACAATGCACCCATGAACGTTCTCGGCATCGAATCCAGTTGCGACGAAACCGGCGTCGCCGTCTACGACACCAGCCGCTCCGGGGCCGCCGCGCTGCGCGCCCACGCGCTGTACAGCCAGATCGCCCTGCACGCCGAGTACGGCGGGGTGGTGCCGGAGCTGGCCAGTCGCGACCACGTCCGCAAGCTGCTGCCGCTGATCCGCCAGACCCTGGCCGAGGCCGGCCTGCAGGTGCGCGACCTGGATGGGGTGGCCTACACCGCCGGCCCGGGCCTGGTCGGCGCGCTGCTGGTCGGCGCCGGCGTCGCCCGCGCCCTGGCCTGGGCGCTGGAGGTGCCGGCGATCGGCGTGCATCACATGGAAGGCCACCTGCTGGCGCCGCTGATGGAGGATCCGGACCCGGTGCACGGCGCGCCGGCGCCGCCGTTCGTGGCGCTGCTGGTCTCCGGCGGCCACACCCAGCTGATCGCGGTGGAGGCCATCGGCCGCTATCGCCTGCTCGGCGAGACCCTGGACGATGCGGCCGGCGAGGCCTTCGACAAGACCGCCAAGCTGATGGGGCTGCCGTATCCGGGCGGCCCGCAGCTCGCGGCGCTGGCCACACAGGGCACCTCGGGGCGGTTCCGCTTCGCCCGGCCGATGACCGACCGGCCCGGCCTGGACTTCAGCTTCTCCGGCCTCAAGACCCAGGTGCTGCTGGCCTGGCGCGACAGCGACCAGTCCGACGCAGTGCGCGCCGACATCGCCCGCGGCTTCGAGGATGCGGTGGTGGACACGCTGGCGATCAAATGCGAGCGCGCGCTGGAGGCGGCCGGCAGCGACACCATCGTTGTCGCCGGCGGCGTCGGCGCCAACCTGCGCCTGCGTGCCAAGCTGCAGGCGATGGCGCAGGCCCGCGGCGGCCGTGCCTGCTTCCCGCGCCCAGCGCTGTGCACCGACAACGGCGCGATGATCGCCTTCGCCGGCGCCCTGCGCCTGCAGGCCGGGCTGCACGACGCCGCGTCCGCGGTGCAGGTGACGCCGCGCTGGGACATGGCGACGCTGCCGCCGCTTGCGGCGGCGGCGGCGCGGGATTCGGGAGTGGGGATTGGGGATTCGTAAAGCGGCTCCGCTCCTGCCTCTGCTTTTGCTTTGCTTTCGCCTTTCGCTCTTACCATTCCCCAATCCCCATTCCCCAATCCCGGCTCCCAATGGATAAAGTCTTCATCGAAGGTCTGGAAATCGACGCGCTGATCGGCATCTACGATTGGGAGCGGCGGATCCGGCAGACGCTGCGCTTCGATCTGGAAATGGGCTTCGACAACCGCAAGCCCGCGGCCAGCGACGACATCGCCGATACGCTCAACTACAAGGCGGTGAGCAAGCGCCTGGTGGAACTGGTCGAGCAGTCCGGCTACGGCCTGGTCGAGACACTGGCCGAGCGGTGCGCGGCGGCGGTGCTGGACGAGTTCGACGTGCAGTGGTTGCGGCTGAAGCTGAGCAAGCCGGGCGCGGTGCGCGGGGCGCAGGCGGTGGGGGTCATCATCGAGCGCAGCCGCGCATGACGGTGCAGGCGTTGCCGCCGTTCGCCAGCGCCGCCCCGACGGCGGCGCCCGGCGCAAGCTTCTTCGCCGACCTGCAGCGCACCCTGGCGCCGTATCCCTGGGCCTACGACGCGATGGTGATCGTGGCGCTGCTGCTGGCGGCGTGGCTGGCCAACTGGGTGACCAAGCGCATCCTGCTGCGCGGGCTGCGACGTGCGCTGCGCGCCACCGTGCTCAGCGACAAGGAGGTGAAGCTGAGCGTGATCCCGCGCCTGGCCAACGTGATCCCGGCGTTGGTGCTGTCGCTGGGCATCGGCGCGGTGCCGCACCTGCCGGTGGCGATGGTCAGCGTGGTGCGCAACGTCTGCGCCGCCTTCATCGTGCTGACCGTGGCGCTGGCGGCGTCGCGCGTGCTGGATCTGCTCAACCACGTCTACGAGCGGCGCCCGGACGCGCACAACAAGCCGATCAAGGGCTACATGCAGTTGCTCAAGATCGTGCTCGGCGTGGTCGCCGCGGTGCTGATGGTGTCGGTGCTGGTCGACAAGTCGCCGGTGATCCTGCTGTCGGGCGTGGGCGCGATGATGGCGGTGCTGATCCTGGTGTTCCAGGACACGCTGCTGTCGCTGGTGGCCAGCGTCACCATCAGTTCCAACGACATGGTCCGCGTCGGCGATTGGATCGAGATGCCGCAGCAGAACGCCGACGGCGACGTGATCGACATCGCGCTGCATACGGTCAAGGTCCAGAACTGGGACAAGACCATCACCACCATCCCGACCAAGAAGCTGATCAGCGACTCGTTCAAGAACTGGCGCGGGATGAGCGAGGCCGGCGGGCGCCGGATCAAGCGCGCGCTGTACCTGGACCAGCACAGCGTGCGTTTCCTCGACGCCGCCGAGATCGAGCAGATGCGGCAGTTGACCGTGCTGCGCGAGTACATCGACCGCAAGCGCACCGAACTCGACGCGTGGAACGGGGCGCTGGCCGAGCGCGGGGTGGCGCCGATCAATGGCCGCCGGATCACCAATCTCGGCACCTTCCGCGCCTACGTCGAGCACTACCTGCGCGCCAGCCCGCACGTGCGCCAGGACATGACCCTGCTGGTGCGGCAACTGGAACCCGGCGCCAACGGCCTGCCGCTGGAGCTGTACTGCTTCGCCAACGACACCCGCTGGGCGATGTACGAGCAGATCCAGGCGGACCTGTTCGACCACCTGCTGGCAATCCTGCCCAATTTCGACCTGCGCGTGTTCCAGGCCTCCAGCGACGCGATGTTCATGGACAGCGCGCGCATCCGCCGCGCCCCGGACGTCGTGCCGCCGCCGGCGGCTTGACGGCCGTCACGTCTGCGGGCATGTTGCGGGACAACATGCCGGCGCCTCTCGCCGCCGGCCCGCAGCAACAAGGGGCGCGATGGACTGGAGCAAGTACCGCACGGCCACCTTCGACGAGCTGATCCAGTCCGACGGGCAGCCACGTCCGGCCGCGCGCCGGGTCATCGAGTACCTGTCCAGCCTCAGTGGACGCGAATTGTCCGAACGCCAGCTCGCCGCCGACGTCGCCGCGCGGGTCATGGGCATCACCTTCACCGTCTACTCCGACGGCCGCAACGTCGACCGCACCCTGCCGTTCGACCTGATCCCGCGGGTGATCCCGCTGCACGAGTGGCAGCGCACCGAGGCCGGACTGAAGCAGCGCATGCGCGCGCTCAACCTGTTCATCGGCGACATCTACGGCGCCCAGCGCATCGTCAAGGACAAGGTGTTCCCGGCGATGCTGCTGGAGCACTCGGTGAACTTCCGCCCGCAGTGCGTGGGCATCACCCCGGCGCTGGGGGTGTGGGCGCACGTGTGCGGCTCGGACCTGGTGCGCGACGCCGACGGCGCGCTGTACGCGCTGGAGGACAACCTGCGCATCCCCAGCGGCGTGTCGTACATGCTCGAGAACCGCATGGTCGCCAAGCGGGTGTTCCCGGAACTGTTCGAGACCAGCGCGATCCTGCCGGTGGACGACTACCCGGCGCAGCTCTACGACACCCTGGCGGCGCTGTCGCCTCGCCCCGGCGACCAGCCGGTGATCGCGCTGCTGACCCCGGGCATCTTCAACAGCGCCTACTTCGAACACGCCTACCTGGCGCAGGCGATGGGCATCGAATTGGTCGAGGGCGACGACCTGTTCGTGGCCGACGACGACTGCACCTACATGCGCACGGTGTACGGACCGCGCCGGGTCGACGTGATCTACCGCCGGGTCGACGACCTGTTCCTGGATCCGGAGGCGTTCCGCGCCGATTCGGTGCTGGGCGTGGCCGGGCTGATCCGCAGCTGGCGCGCCGGCAAGGTCGCTCTGGCCAACGCGCCGGGCGCCGGCGTGGCCGACGACAAGGTGGTGTTCGCCTACGTGCCGAAGATGATCCGCTACTACCTGGACGAGGAGCCGATCCTGCCCAACGTGCCCAGCTACCTGTGCCACGACGACACCGACCGCCAGTACGTGCTCGAGCACCTGGACGAGCTGGTGGTGAAGCCGGCCAACGAGTCCGGCGGCTACGGCATGCTGATCGGCCCGCGCTCGACCACGCGCCAGCGCGAGCAGTTCCGCAAGCTGATCCTGGCCGACCCGCGCAACTACATGGCGCAGCCGACCCTGGGCCTGTCCACCGCGCCGATCGTGACCGAGGCCGGGCCGGCGCCGCGACACCTGGACCTGCGCCCGTTCATCCTGTCCCGCGATGACGTCTACGTCACCACCGGCGGGCTGACCCGGGTGGCGATGGAGGAGGGCTCGCTGGTGGTCAATTCCTCGCAGGGCGGCGGCGCCAAGGACACCTGGGTGGTGGACCTGGACGAGGAACTGGACTGATGCTCTCGCGCGTTGCCGACAACCTCTACTGGTTCAGCCGCTACGTGCGCCGCGCCGAGACCACCGCGCGGCTGGTCGGGGTGGGCAGCCTGCTGCAGCTGGACCTGCCACGCTCGGTGCGTTTCGCCTGGCGGCCGATGATCGACACGGTCGGCGCCGGCGAGATCTTCGCGCTGTGGTTCCCCAATGCCGGCGACGACGTCGGCGACGCCGACGTGGTGCGCTTCCTGCTGCTGGACGAGCGCAATCCGTCCTCGCTGCGCAGCTCGGTGCGCTACGCCCGCGAACTGCTGCGCAGCATCCGCGACACCCTGCCGCAGGAGATCTGGGAGGCGGTCAACGACCTGCACCTGTACATCGACGCCAACGGCGAGCGCAGCGTCGGCCGCCGTTACCGCATGGAGTTCCTGGGTCACGTGACCGATGCCTGCCTGAAGGTGTCCGGGCTGCTGACCGCCAACGTCAGCCGCGACATCGGTTTCCAGTTCCTGCGCCTGGGCACGGCGATCGAGCAGGCCGACATGACCACGCGCATCATCGATGCCGGCGCCTCGGGCCTGATCACCCCGCGCAAGGCAGACGACCGCGAGGCCTACCAGGCCATGCAGTGGATGAGCGTGCTGCGCGCGCAGGCCGCCTACCAGATGTACCGCCGGCACGTGCGCCAGCGCGTCACCGGCGAGCAGGCGCTGCGGTTCCTGCTGCAGAACAACGACTTCCCGCGCAGCGTGCAGTTCTGCCTGGTGCGCGCCCAGCACATCCTGCCGACCATGCCGCCGCGGCCGCCGGTGGAGCGCGCACTGATGCGCATCAGCGGGTTGGTGCGCAATGCCGACCCGGCCTACCTGGCCCAGCACAACCCGGCCGGGTTCATGGACGAGATCCAGACCCATCTCGGCCACCTGCACAGCGCCATCGCCGAGGCCTACTTCAGTTCCTGAGCGGCCGCAGGCACCGCCTTGCCTGTGGCTGGCGGTCGCGGCGCGGCGCCTGGTGCGCCGGGCACCCCTGCCGAGTCCCGCCGTCGCCTACCCCTAGGCGGCGTACGTCCGCAGGCGTATGGTGCGCGGCGGCCTGGCCGGCCCCGGTCCGTAGACAGTTTTCTGAATAGGCGATTCCGGCGCCGGAACTTGCCCCATCGACTGGCCGCAGAGCTAGAATTGGCGGCTATGTAAACGTTTTCTCAAAGGACCCCATGGCTTCGGATCGTATCGAATCGCTCATCGCCCGCATGACCGTCGAGGAGAAGGTCGGCCAGCTCGGCGTTTTCGCCGACATGGTGCGCCCGTTCGCCCCCGACGTGAATCCGGAAGCCAACGTCCGCAATGCCGACGAGGTGCTGCAGCAGGTGCGCGCCGGCCGGGTCGGCTCGCTGTTCAACGGCGTCGGCGCGGAGCTGGGGCGGCGCATCCAGCAGGTGGCGCTGGAGGAGAGCCGGCTGGGGATCCCGGTGATCCTGGCCGCGGACGTGATCCACGGCATGCGCACGGTGTTCCCGATCCCGCTGGGCGAGGCCGCCAGCTTCGAGCCGGAGCTGGCCGAGCGCACCGCGCGCGCCACTGCGGTCGAGGCCACCGCCGCCGGCATCCACTGGACCTACGCGCCGGCGGTGGACATCGCCCGCGACCAGCGCTGGGGCCGCGGCGCCGAGGGCGCCGGCGAGGACGTGGTGCTGGGCTGCGCTTTCGCCGCCGCACGCGTGCGCGGCTTCCACGGGCCGGACCTGCGTGCCGACGATGCATTGCTGGCCACGCCCAAGCACTTCGCCGCCTACGGCGCGGTCGCCGCCGGCATGGAGTACGCCAGCGTCGACATCGCCCCGCAGACCTTGCGCGACGTGCACCTGCCGCCGTTCCAGGCCGCCCTCGGCGCCGGCGCGCTGAGCGTGATGACCTCCTTCAACGACATCAACGGCGTGCCGGCCAGCGCCAACCACGAACTGCTGACCGAGATCCTGCGCGGCGAATGGAAATTCCCCGGCGTGGTGATCTCCGACTACACCGCCGACATGGAGCTGATCGCGCACGGCTATGCCGCCGACGAGCGCGACGCCACCAAGAAAGCGTTCCTGGCCGGCATGGACATGAGCATGCAGAGCGGCTTCTACGCCGCGCACCTGCCGTCGCTGGTGGAGGACGGCGAGGTGCCGATGGCGCTGCTGGATGCGTCGGTGCGCCGCGTGCTGGAACTGAAGGAGGCGATCGGCCTGCTCGACGATCCGTACCGTTCGCTGGATCCGGCGCGCGAGGCAGACCCGTCGCACATCGCCGCGCACGATGCGCTGGCGCGCGACGCGGCGCGGCGTTCGATCGTGCTGCTGAAGAACGACGGCCCGGTGCTGCCGCTGCGCAAGCAGGGGCAGAAGATCGCGCTGATCGGCCCGTTCGTGCAGGACCGCGACAACATCGAAGGCTGCTGGACCTTGTTCGGCGACAAGACCCGCTACGTGACCCTGGAAGCCGGCGTGCGCGCCGCGCTGGACGACGCGCAGGCGCTGACCGTGGTGCCGGGCTGCGCGCTGGAAGCGCCGCTGGACGGCGGCATCGAGGCGGCCGTGGCCGCCGCGCGCGCCGCCGACGTGGTGGTGCTGGCGCTGGGCGAGCCGCAGCGCTACAGCGGCGAGGCGCAGTCGCGCACGCAGATCGTGCTGCCGCCGGCGCAGCAGGCGCTGGCCGAGGCGGTGGCCGCCACCGGCACGCCGCTGGTGGTGCTGCTGCGCAACGGCCGCGCGCTGGCGCTGCAGGGCGCGGTGCGCGACGCCGCGGCGATCGCGGTGACCTGGTACCTGGGCACGCAGACCGGCCCGGCGGTGGCCGACGTGCTGTTCGGCGACTACAACCCGTCCGCGCGCCTGCCGGTGAGTTTCCCGCTCGACGCCGGGCAGCAGCCGTACTTCTACAACCACCCGCGCACCGGCCGGCCGGAACTGCCGACGATGAGCGAGTTCAAGTCGCGCTGGCGCGAGGTGCCGAACGCGCCGCTGTATCCGTTCGGCCATGGCCTCGGCTACACGCAGTTCGCCTACGGCACGCCGCAACTCGACCGCACCCAGGTCGGCTGGGACGACACCCTGACCGTGACCACGCGCATCGACAACGTCGGGGAGCGCGAGGGCGAGGAAGTGGTGCAGTTGTACATCCACGACCGCGTCGCCAGCCGGGTACGCCCGGTGCGCGAGCTGAAGGGGTTCCGCAAGGTGCGGCTGGCGCCGGGCGAGGGCATGGAGGTCCGCTTCACCCTCGACCGCCACGCACTGGCCTTCACCGGCCGCGACGGGCAGTGCGCGGCCGAGCCGGGCCTGTTCGACCTGTGGGTGTGCGCGTCCTCGGCCAGCGGCGAGCCGGTCACGTTCGAGCTGTTGCCGCAGGCCTGATCGCCGGGGCGCGGCAGTGCGGCAAGGCCTGCCGCCGCCGGTCGATGGAGGTGAATACGCGACGTGTCTACCGGACCCGTCGCCGTGACGTGACCGCGGCCACGCCCTTGGCCGCGGCATGCTTGCCGTGCACGCGGGGTCTGCTAGGTTCGGGATTCGACCCCAACCGATAGGTGCACGTCATGCAACGTACTCCCCTGGGTTTGGCTTGCGCGCTGGCCATGGGCCTAGCGATATCTGCGGCACATGCCGCGCCCGCCGACAAAGCCGCCGAGCGGCGCGGCGACTGGCCGTTCTCGGCGACGCCGGTCGCCACCTTCAACGAACCGTGGGCGATGAGCTTCCTGCCCGATGGCACCGCCCTGGTCAGCGAGAAGGGCGGCACGCTCAAGCGCATCGACCCGGTCAGCGGCCACACCGGCGCGGTGAGCGGCGTCCCGGCGGTGGCCTATGGCGGCCAGGGCGGCCTGGGCGACGTGCTGCCGCATCCGGGCTTCGCCAAGAACGGCTGGGTCTACCTGAGCTACGCCGAACCCGGCAGCGGCGACACCCGCGGCGCGGCGGTGATGCGCGCCAAGCTGACCCTGGACAACAACGGCGGCGGCACCCTGTCGCAGCAGCAGGTGATCTGGCGGCAGCAGCCCAAGGTGTCCGGCAACGGCCACTTCGGCCACCGGCTGGCGTTCGGCCCGGACGGCAAGCTGTGGATCAGTTCCAGCGAGCGGCAGAAGTTCGATCCGGCGCAGGACATGAGCGGCAACCTGGGCAAGATCGTGCGCCTCAACGACGACGGCAGCGTGCCGGCCGACAACCCCTTCGCCAACCGCGGCGGCGTTGCCGCGCAGGTGTGGTCCTTGGGCCACCGCAACGTGCTCGGCCTGGCCTTCGACGCCAACGGCCGGCTGTGGGAACACGAGATGGGCCCGGCCGGCGGCGACGAATTGAACCTGATCCAGCGCGGCGCCAACTACGGCTACCCGATCGTGTCCAATGGCGACCACTACGACGGCCGCCCGATCCCCGACCACAGCACGCGCCCGGAATTCGCCGCGCCCAAGGTGAGCTGGACGCCGGTGATCTCGCCGGCCGGCTTCGTCATCTACAACGGCAGCCGCTTCCCGCAGTGGCGCGGCAATGGCTTCATCGGCGGCCTGTCCTCGCAGTCGCTGGTGCGGATCGAGTTCAATGGCGAGCGCGCACGCGAGGCGGCGCGCTACGACATGGGCAAGCGCATCCGCGAAGTGGAGCAGGGGCCGGACGGCGCCCTGTGGCTGCTGGAGGATGGCGCGGGTGGACGGTTGCTGAAGTTGCAGCCGCTGGAGAGCTGAGGAGCGCGCCCGGCAGCGGCGGTTGCGCCGCTGCCGGGCGGGCGGCATTGGCGCGCGGTTGACGATGGTGCGATCCAACGCGGTGTGGATGGGCGTGGAGACGTCGCCCAGAAAGCAACACGCCTGTTCGATCTCTCGTAGGCAATCGTGCGGCTGACGGCCCTCTGTTCCGGAAGTCGTTTACGAGAGACTGGATGGGTGCGCGAGTGCAACAAAAACGCGACGCCCATGCGTCGTAGGAGCGGCTTTAGCCGCGACAGGCCTTCCCGAGAACGCCTGTCGCGGCTAAAGCCGCTCCTACAAGTTCTAATAGTTAAGCGCCGTGTTGGATGGGAGGCCGCTCGCCCTTTTTTGCGGGCCATGTGCTGCTCGCCGCCGATGTGCTGACAAGCCGGAGCAATTCAAGCTAGGTCGCAATTCGTCGCCATATTCCCAGATGCTGGCTTTGCATCCCACGACAGCGTCGTGGGGGCGGCTTTAGCCGCGACGGCCTGATGGTCGATGCCACCCGCCGGTCGCGGCTGAAGCCGCTCATACGATGCCTTTCCTGCGCTCACCAGACAACGCGAAAAACCTGCGTCATTCGCCGTTGCCCGCCCGTTCCCAGGCACGTCGCACCGCGTGGCGCGCCTTGCTCCAACTTAGCGTCTGTGAACCCTTGTTGTTGTCCCAATCGCGGTGCAGTTCCGCTTCCACCTGCTCGTAGGCGCGGTTGAAGTCGCGAATGCGCGCCTCGTGGCCGGCGTGGTAGGCGGGCTCGTAATCCTCGAACCGCTCGCCCTCGCTGTAGTAGGGCTCGTCGGCGAAGCGATCGCGCCAGTATTGCGAGATGGTGCTGCGGTCCTCGTCATTCGGGGCGCGGCCGGGAATCTGATACGGAACGCTCATCGTGGTTCTCCGTTGCGATGAATGCGCTCCACGCTAGCCATGCGGGCGTTAAACCGACCCCTGCGCGGCGTGATCGCGATATGAAACATTCATGCCTTCTGGCAGGCTGCGCCGATGCCCCGGGTGGCTTACGATCCGCCGCTACGCCCCTCCCTTCCGGCAGACCCCATGGCCGCCAACGGCATCGCCTTGTTGACCCCGTACCTGGCCACGGCCGGCGTCGGCTGGCTGTACTACCGGCGCATCCGCCGCTATTTCGGCCGCCAGCCCTGGCAGCCGCGACGTACCGGCGTGCGCTTGGGCTTCCTGCTGCTGGTTGCGGCCTTGCTGACCTGGCTGGCCGCGCAGCTGCCCGCCGTGCGTCTGGGCATGGGGCTGGGCGCGCTGGGCGGCGCCGCGCTGGGTGCCTTCGCCCTGCACCACACGCGCATCGAGCTGCAGGACGGCGCGCGCTGGTATACGCCCAATCCGTGGATCGGCGCCGCGTTGAGCGTGCTGTTGCTCGGGCGTCTTGCTTGGCGCTGGGCCAGCGGCGCCTTCTCCGGCGGCAGCGCGGAAACCCTGCAGAACGCCAGTCCCCTGACCATGAGCATCGCCGCGGCACTGATTGCCTATGGGCTGGTGTACGCCGCGGGTCTGTTGGTGCGCATGCGGACGCTGACGCGGGCCTGATAGGCGGCACGCCCGTCGACGACGGCGCGGTGGCGGTCGTCTCGGGTGCCCTCAGGCCGCGCAAGCAATCCAGCGGCAATAGCGAACTCTCGCGCAATGCGCCCAACTGCTGGCGTGGTGTCAGTGCGCGGCAGCCGCCGCTTCGTAAGGCAAGGCCGTCGTGCCGGCCGCGCGCAACGGCGCATCGGCGGCGTCCAACTGTTCGGGTTCGCCTTCGATCACTACCAGGATGCGGCCGGCTTCGATTTCCTCTTCGAAATTGCGCCGCACCGGATCCGGCACGGTGGACCCGACCAGGGCCGAGGACCAACTGCCGACCAATGCCCCGGCGATCGCCATCACCCCGGCACCGGCCAGGGTAATGCCGAGCGGCGGCACCGCGATCGCCGCCAGCCCGGCCAGCAGCCCGGCCGCGCCGCCGCCCAAGGCACCACGTGCGGCGGCCGGCACGGTATCGGTCTTGCCTTCCTTGCGGTCGTCGGGGATGGCCTCCAGCTCGATGTCGCCGCGCGCAACCAGCGACAGGTCGTCGTTGTCGAGGCCGGCGCTGCGCGCGGCCTGCAGCGCACGGGTGGCGGTGGGCAGATCCGGAGCGCTGTAGACGCGGCGTCGTTTCATGGCGGGCGACCCTTGCTGGCGGGCATCCAGCGTCCGGGCGCCGCGGTTATCCGCGCGTGACCTGCGCGCAAGGCGGCGTGAAGGCGTTCATGCCGCGTCCTTGCGCGGGAACCGATAGAACAGCGCGCCGACCAGCAACGCCACGCCCGCGGCGGCCAGGTTCTGCCAACTGGCGCTGAGCAGCAGCGCCAACGCCAGCAACAGTGCCGCCAACGGAATCAGCGGCCCGCCCGGCAGCCGCAGCGCGCCGGGACGGTCGCGGTAGCGCCGTGCCAGCACCAGCACCGCGGCGGCGGTGCCGATGTAGGCGAACAGGCGGGTGACCATCGACAGCAGCGCCAGTTGCACGAACGAGCCGGACAGCGCCAACGCCAGCGACAGCACGCCCTGCAGCAGGATCGCCGCGGCCGGCGTGCGGAAGCGCGGATGCACCCGTGCCAGAAACGCCGGGCCATAGCCGTCCTTGGCCAGCGCGAACAGGAAGCGCGGCCCCAGCATCACCGTGTTGCTGGTGGTGCCGAGGATGGAGATGGTGGCGCCCACGGTGAGGATCAGCGCCAGCGCCTCGCCGCCGAAGCCGCTGGCGGCATCGGCCAGCGGCGTCGCCGATTGCGCCACGTTGGGCAGGGTGCCCTGCGCCACCACCTGCACCGCGGCATAGATCAGGGTGACGGTGACGATCATGGTGATCAGCGCGAACGGCACGTCGCGGCGCGGATTGCGGTATTCGCCGGCGGCGGCCGGGATGTTCTCGAAGCCGGCGTAGGCGAACAGCAGCAGCAACGCCGCCTCGCCGAGGTTGCCGACATCGCGTGGGTCAGGGGTCTTGCCGGAGAATGCCCACGACCAGTCCACGTAGAACACGCCGATGGCCACGAACAGCAGCAGCGGCACCAGCTTGCCGATCACCAGCGCCACGCCGGTGCGCGCGGCCGACTTCACCCCGATCACGTTGATCGCAGTGAGCAGGCCGAGCGAGCCGACCACGATGCCCAGGCGCGCGCCGCCTCCGGACGCGGCCGGCCAGAAGCGCACCACCGCATCTGCCAGGCCGTTGCTCAGCGCCGCCGCCGAACTGATCCGGGTCAGCCAGATCATCCAGCCGATCTCGAAGCCGGCGAAGCGGCCGAACGCCTCGCGCGCGTAGAGATAGCTGCCGCCGGGTTCGTCGAAGTAGCTGGCCGCCTGCGCGTAGCACAGCACCAGCAGCGCCACCGCCACACCGGCCAGCAGCACTGCCCACAGGCTCAGCGGCCCGAGCAGGGCGGCGGTGGCCGCGGGCAGCAGATAGATGCCGCTGCCGATCACGTCGTTGATCGACAGCCCGACGATCTGCCAGCGGCTGACCGCACGCACCAGCCCGGGTTGCGGCGCCTCGCTCACGGTGCCGGCTCCACGGCCGGCAATGCCCAGTCGGCTTGCAGGCGTTTGTAGTCACTGCGCGGCAGCAGCACGAACAGCGGCGCGGCCGACGGCCGCAGCCAGGCCAGCAGCCGCTGCATGTCGGCCTGCTGCATCGCGGTGCAGCCGGCGGTGGGTGCGCCGGGCGCGCGCCACAGGTGGGCGAAGATGCAGCTGCCGGCACCCGGTGTGGCCTGCGCGTTGTGCTGGATCACGAAGCCTTCGCGGTAGCGCTGGTCGCCTTCGTGTTGCAAGTCGAGGCGCATGGGTTCGGTGGACCCGGCCACCGCGGCGCTGCCGACGTCCTTGGCATCGACGATGCGGTTGTACAGCGGCGAGTCCGGCACATCGATGCAGTAGTTGCTCTGCTGCATCGCCTGATAGGGCATGGCGCTGTCGATGCGCGGTGCATAGCCGAAGGCCTCGCCGATGGTGAACACCCCGGCCGGGCTGCGGCCATCGCCTTCGCGCTTCTGCGGGCCGTCCTCCTGCGCCGGATGCAGGCCCAGGCCCCAGGCGCTGCCATGGCGGCCGAGGCTCACGTCGAAGGCCTTGCCATGCGCGCGCCAGCCTTGCGCGTCGCGCTCGAACGCCTGCAACGTGCCCTGCGGGCTGTCCCAATCCGGCGCCAGCACCAGGATCAGCTGTTGCGCGCGCTGCACCGCGGGCACGGCACCGGTGTCGGCGGCCATCCCGGGCGCGGCGATCAGGGCGCACAGCATGGCTAGGCCGATGCGCCAGGTGCGACGGCGGCCGGCATGCAGCGGCGTGGCAGGGGACCGATGGAGCAGGGGCATGGGGATCTCCGGGGGCGGCATGGCGCAATCGACGCGCCGTGGGTGAACGGTAGCGCAGTTGCGAGGTGGATGGCGCGGGCTGATGCGGCTCGCTTGCCGGCAACTCGGCTGATGCTGTGGATGATGGGCTGTGTATGCGCTGGTGACGTGTGGGCGGCGGTATGGGTGTTGTGTCGTGGGTGCTTGTTCGGAACTCACGCAAGCTGATCCTTGCCGCTGCCGCTGCCGCTGCCGCTGCTGTTGCTGTTGCTGTTGCTCGTGCTTTTGCCGTGGTTTTGGCTTTTGACTTACCGGGTTCCCTTCCGAAGCGGCGGCCGGCCCGGGGAAAAACCCCGAAGGGGCGGCGCACATGGATGTGCGCCGTTCGCGGCAGGGGCAGGATGCCCCTTCCGCGAATCCCCGGGGTGGACGCGGACCCGGAGCGCGTTAGCGCGGAGGGCGCGAGGCAGGGTGTGCTTTCTTTTGGTTACTTTTCTTTGCACAAGCAAAGAAAAGTAACTCGCCGCAAGGCGAAAGCTTTGCTCTTGAAGATGCTGCCGCCATTGCTGAATTGTAGGAGCGGCTTCAGCCGCGACCGAGGCGATCAGCCGTGTCTGTCGCGGCTGAAGCCGCTCCTACAACTCTTCTCGTCTGACACTCAAGCTTGAAGCAACAGCAAAGGCTTTCGCCCTTTCGGGCGAGTTACTTTTCTTTGCTCGCGCAAAGAAAAGGTAACCAAAAGAAAGCGCGCCCTGCCTACGCGCCCTCCGCGCTGCGCGCTCCGGGTCCGCGAACCAGACGGGATCCGCGGAAGGGGCATCCTGCCCCTGCCGCGGACGGCGCACATCCATGTGCGCCGCCCTTCGGGTTTTTCCCGCCTGGTTCGCCGCTTCGGAAGGGAACCCGGTAAGTCAAAAGCCAGAGCAACGGCAACAGCCACAGCCACAGCAACAGCCACAGCCACAGCAATAGCCACAGCCACAGCAATAGCCAAAGCCAAAGCCAAAGCCAAAGCAATAGCCAAAGCCAAAGCCAAAGCGACACCTGCAACCACACCGATAGCGCCGCAAGTGTGCCGGCCTCATGGTTCGCCCTATGGCGCGCGAACCACCAGCGGCCGCGAGACGGAGTCGCGCGTGACCAAGCGGTGCGGCACCACGTGATTGACGCTGACGCGCGCCGCGCCAGCGGCCTGCCGGATCTCCCGCAGCAGCAGATCGATGGCCGTGTCGGTCATGTCCGCCACCGGTTGATGGATCGTGGTCAGCTCCGGCCACACCATCGTCGACGCCGACGTGTCGTCGAATCCCACCACCGACAGATCCTCCGGCACCTTCAGACGACGGCGATGCGCCACCGACACCACCGCCGAGGCCATGTCGTCGTTGCTCGCGAAGATCGCGCTGGGGCGCTGCTGCAGCGCCAACAACCGTTCGGCCGCCTCCAGTCCGGCGCGATAGGTGAAGTCGCCCGGCTGCACCAGCGCGGCGTCGTAGCCGATGCCTGCCTCGGCCAGCGCATCCCGGTAGCCCTGCCAGCGGTGCGCACTGGCCGTCTGGTTCGGGTCGCCGGTGATGTAGCCGATGCGGGTGTGCCCGTGCGCGATCAGGTGCGACACCATGTCATGGCTGGCACGGCGGTCGTCGATGCGCACGCAGGAGATCCTGTCGCTGAACCGACCGGACGCGATCGAGACGACGGGAATCCCGGCGTCGACGAACACCGCGACGATCGCCTTCGATTCGCACAACGGCGCCGGCAGGATCACCCCCGCCACGCTGTTGCAAAGCGTGCGCGCGGCGGCGCGACGCGCCCGCGGACCCAGTCCATCCCAGGTGGCGATCACCAGTTGCGCGGCCACGCGCGTGGACCCGCGCAGCGCGCCGACCAGCAGTTCGCGCAGATAACTGGAGCTGGGATTGGTGTAGATCAACGCAATGCAGGTGTGCTGCGCTGCGGCGAGCGCGCTGGCGGCCGGGTTGGGCCGGTAATCCAGTGCGCGCACGCTGCGCATCACCCGCTCGCGGGTGCTTTCGCGCACGCCGGCGTGACCATGGGTGACGCGCGAGACGGTCATGGGCGAGACGCCCGCATGCGCCGCGACGTCGTCGATGGTGATGGCGTTCCCTCTTCGACGCATCGTTTTGGAGGTGCTCTTCAAGGAATGCGGTCCTTTGTTGCGACGCATGATGACAAGCGATATCCCAGGTGCGTAGTCTGCGGTCGACGCGATGATAGCGCTATCAATCAGCGGCAGTCGGGCTCGGGGGGAGCCTTTATCGCGCGTCGTCTGGCAATCCTGAAACGGAGTTTTGAATCGCAGCGAACGCTCAGCGCGCTGCGATGTTCGGCGTGGAAGACGGGCATCGCCCGTGCGTGCCTCTTGGGGGAGGGGCGGTACATCCATCGATCGCATGTCAGAGGGGAGAGTCATGAGTGCTTCTATGTTTCGTCGCACGCCAGACCTGAGGGCTCGTCCATGAGCCGCGCACTGGCGAAGTTCAAATCCACGGCCATGTTCACCTTCGTCGGTGGCGTCCTGGTCATCAATCCCGCCTTCGCACAGGACGCGTCGACGCCGGCGCCTGCCGCGCAGCAGCAGGCCCAGAGCAGCCCGACGCAACTGGACACCGTCCAGGTCACTGGCCTGCGCAACAGCCTGAGCCAGGCGATGGACATCAAGCGCGACGCCGCGGGCGTGGTGGATGCCATCAGTGCCGAGGACATCGGCAAGTTCCCCGACACCAACCTGGCCGAGTCGCTGCAGCGCATCACCGGTATCTCCATCGAGCGGCGCGATGGCGAAGGCGCGCAGGTCACCGCGCGCGGCTTTGGCCCGCAGTTCAACATGGTGACGCTCAACGGACGGCAGATGCCGGGCGCCGATGCGTTCGGTGCCGCCGGGCAGGTCGCCATCGGCGGCGTCGACGGCGGTACCCGCGCCTTCAACTTCGCCCAACTTGCGGCCGAGGCGATCAACGGCATCGAGGTCTACAAGACCAGCCAGGCCAACATGCCCAGCGGTGGCATCGGCGCCACCATCAACATCCTGACCGCGCGCCCGTTCGACCATCAGGGCATCGTCGCCAGTGCCGGCGCCAAGGCGGTCTCCGACCGCAGCCAGCCGTTCGATAACGACATCACCCCGGAACTGTCGGGCATCTTCAGCTACAGCAATCCGGACAAGACCTTCGGCGTCGGCGTGAGCGCGAGCTACCAGAAGCGCAAGGGCGGCTCGGTGCAGGCCACCGAGAACTACTGGAACGTGCAGCCGTGGACCGGCTCGATGCCCGGCAACCCGACCGTGGTCAATGCGCCGCAGGTCGGTGCGCTGTACGCCCGCCCGAACGACCTGCGCTATGCGTTCTCCGAGTTCGAACGCGAGCGCGTCAACGGCCAGGCGGTGCTGCAGTTCGCGCCCACCGACAGCCTGACCCTGACCCTGGACTACACCTATTCGACCAACGAGATCACCGAGAATCGTGGCGAGCAGGGCATGTGGCTGCAGAACAGCAACTACACCGACGTCACCTTCGATACCAGCGGTGCGGTGGCCGTGCCGACCTACATCCGCGAAATCGCCGGCACCAAGGATTTCGGCCTCGAGCAGCAGCGCAGCATGCAGAAGTACAAGCTCGGCTCGCTCGGTCTGAACGCGGTGTGGAACGTGACCGACCGGCTCAAGCTCAGTTTCGACGCGCACGACTCGAAGAACGAGAGCCGCCCGAACGATCCGCTGACCGGCGGCGGTTCCATCTTCATGAGCATCGCCGGCACCAACAACTGCACCACCGGTCCGCACTGTGGCGGCTCCTGGGTGCAGGAACTGAACTTCAACAACGGCCTGCCGATCGGCACCCAGGTCTGGTATCCGAGCGACGCCGCCGCCGCGGCCAAGGCCAATGGCATGGTCAACCCGGGCTTCGTGCCGGGCGAGATCGGTTCGCAGGTGCTGCGGGTCAACTCGCAGAGCCAGATCAGCCAGATCAAGCAGGCCCGCGTGGATGGCGAGTGGAGCTTCGACCAGGGCCGCTTCCAGTTCGGTGTGGACAGCAACAAGTCCACCACCCATCGCATCCAGGCGGCCGAGGCGTATTCCACCCTGGGCGACTGGGGCGTGGCCAATGTCGACCGGGATACCGCCGGCGGCCTGATGAACCTGATGCAGCCGGTCAACATCATCGGCCTGTTCCATGACTACGGCGGCAGCAGCTGGCCCGCATGGCGGGGCGACGCGGGCCGGCTCGCGGAATGGGCGGCCAGCCAGTACGGCGTCGGCCTGGGCGTCAGCCCGCAGCGCGCCGCCGACAACTTCGTGGAAGAGAAGACCCGCTCGGCGTATTTCCAGGTCGAACTGGATGGCGAGCTGGCCGGCATGCGCACCAATACCCGGCTGGGCGTGCGCTACGAAACCACCGACGTGGTGTCGACCTCGGTCATCGCCACGCCCGAAGCGATCGAGTGGCAGTCCAACAACGACTTCCGCGTGGTGCTGTCCAACGCGCAGCAACCGTTCAGCGAAAAGACCAGCTACAGCTACATCCTGCCCAACCTCGACTTCAGCATCGATCTCAGCGAGACGCTGAAGGGGCGCGTCTCGTTCGGCAAGAGCATCGCGCGCGCGCCGATCGGCAACCTCTATGCCGGTCCCGGGGCACAGCAGCCATTCGGTTCGGTGCTGATCGATCCGTCCTCGCGGGCCAGCGGCACCGCGCAGAACCCCTCGTTGAAGCCGTTGGAGTCCGACAATCTCGACCTGGCGCTGGAGTGGTACTTCGCCGATGCGAGCTATCTGTCGGTGACGTACTGGAACAAGTCCGTCAACAACTTCGTCGGCAATACCGTCGTACAGGAGACGCTGTACGGCCTGCGCGATCCGACCTCGGGTCCGGACGCGAGGTCGGCCCTGGCCTTCCTCACCAGTGGTGCCTGCCTCGCCCAAGTCGGCCCGGCCAACGCGGCGGCCTGCTCGGCCAACGATACGTCGCTGTTCACTGCGCTTGCCCTGCTGCGCAACAACCCGGCCGGCCTGGCCGCCTACAACGGCACCGGCGCGCAGGTGCTGGCGACCGAAGCGGCCTACGATCTCTACGGCGAGGCCGACGATCCGTTGTACGAGTTCAACGTCAACCGCCCGATCAACCAGAACCAGGCCAAGCTGCATGGCTGGGAGCTCGGTGGCCAGTACTTCCTCGGCGACACCGGGTTCGGCATCCTCGCCAACTACACCATCGTCAAAGGCGACGTCGGTTACGACAATGGCGGCGACCCGAGCATCGACCAGTTCGCGCTCACCGGCCTGAGCGATACCGCCAATGCGGTGCTGATGTACGAAAAATACGGCTGGTCGGTGCGCCTGGCCTGGAACTGGCGCGACCAGTACCTGATCCTGGCCAACCAGGGCACCAGCCGCAATCCGTACTATGTGGAACCGTACGAGCAGTGGGACCTCAGCGTGAACTACACGTTGAACGACAACTGGTCGTTCGGCCTGGAAGCGATCAACCTGACCGGCGAGGACGTGCGCTGGCGTTCGCGGACCTCGCAGATGATCGTGAAGCTGGCCGACCAGAGTCCGCGGTATATGCTGGGGGTGCGCTACAAGTTCTGAAGAAGGCGGAGAGGATCTCTTCGCATGTCGTCACGGGCGCCGCCGCGATTGCGGCGGTGTCCCGTGCAAGGCTTCACCGGGAGTGCGCAACTACCATGCCGCGTTACGAAATGCTCAACAACATCGCCCACCGCGACCTGCGCGTGGCCACCGACTTCGGCCCCGAGTTCGGCGACGCGGTGGGCATGCTGCCGGCCTACCCGAGCGAGTTCGCCGAGTTGCAGCGCGAGTATCCGATCTTCCTGCGCAAGGACCCGGCGACCGGCGCATGGCAGTCCGTGGCGCTGCTGGGGTTCGAACAGCACGAGAATCTGTTCCTGCACGAGCGGCGCTGGACGGCGTCCTATCTGCCCGGGGCGGCGGCCAAGGGGCCGTTCCTCATCGGGTTCCAGGAGCAGCGGATCGATGGCGTGCTCAGCCAGGAAGCGGTCCTGCACGTGGACATGGAGCATCCGCGGGTGACCGCGATGCAGGGCGAGCCGGTGTTCCTGCCGCAGGGCGGCAACACGCCCTATCTCGACCACATCGCCGGGGTGCTGCGCGGCATCCACGAGGGCCATGCGTTCGGCGCGGACATGTTCGCCGCGCTCGATGCACAGGGGTTGATCCAGCCCGTCGCGCTCGACGTGCAGCTCGATGCGCAGCATCGGGTCGGCGTCAACGGCCTGCATGCGATCGATCGCGACCGCCTGGCCGGGCTGGACGGGTCCGACCTGGCCGCGCTCAACCGCGCCGGCTACCTGGAAGGCGCGTACCTGATGCTGGCTTCGCTGCACAACATGCGCCGCCTGATCGCCGAGAAACAGCGACGCCTGCGCTTGCAGGATGCCGCCGGCGCGGCGGGCAGGAACTGAGCGTGGCGGACGGCGGGGCCATGCGGACACTGGAGGGCGTGCAGCCCACGGCCCTGCCATTGCAGGCGCTGGCAGCGGCGGGGGAGCCGGTGGTGTTGCGCGGCATCGCGCGCGACTGGGGACTGGTCCAGGCCGGCTTGCGCTCCACGGAGGACGCACTGGCCTACCTGCGCGGTTTCGATGCGGGCGTGCCCGTTCCGTATTCCTTCGGCGAACCCGAGATCGAGGGACGCCCGTTCTACAACGCCGATTTCACCCAGTTGAATTTCGAGGTCCGGCGCGGACCGCTGACGCAGGTGCTGGATGCGATCGCGGATACCCTCGAGGATCCGCGGCCGCCCACCTACTATGTCGCGTCGTTGCCGATCGATCGGGCGCTGCCGGGGTTCGCGCAGGCCAACGACGCCGGCCTGGCCGGGCAGGGCATCGATGCGCCGGCGAGCATCTGGATCGGCAACCGGGTCACCGCCTCCTGCCATTTCGACACGCCGGACAACCTGGCCTGCTGTGCCGTGGGCCGGCGTCGCTTCACCCTGTTTCCGCCGGAGCAGATCGACAACCTGTATCCGGGTCCGCTGGAACCGACGCCGGGCGGCCAGGTGGTCAGCGTGGTGGATGTTGATCGCCCCGACTTCGCGCGTTATCCGCGCTTCCGCGATGCCCTCGCCAGCGCGCAGCACGTCGAGTTGGAGCCGGGCGATGCGCTGTTCATCCCGAGCATGTGGTGGCACCACGTGCGTAGCCTGGCGCCGTTCAACGTGCTGGTGAACTACTGGTGGCGCAGTGCGCCGGCCTTCCTGCCTTCGCCGCTGACGGCGCTGCAGCACGCGATGTGGGCGCTGCGCGATCTGCCGGCGCGCGAGAAGCAGGCCTGGGCGAAGCTCTTCGACTACTACGTGTTCGGTCCCGGCGAACGTGCAGGCCAGCACCTGCCCGAGGCCGCCCGGGGCGAGCTGGCGCCGTTTGACGAGGCACGGGCGCGCCGCACGCGCGCGCAGTTGCTGGCGCGGCTCAACCGCTGATGGGAGCATCGTCTTGAACCTCGCCACCACAACGGACGGACGCATCCGCAAGGTCGTCATCGCCGGCGGCGGCACCGCAGGCTGGCTCGCCGGCTGCGCGCTGGCCCACCAGTTCCGCGATCGCCTGGACATCACCCTGGTGGAGTCCGAGCAGATCGGCACGGTGGGCGTCGGCGAGTCGACGGTGCCGCCGATCCGCACCTTCCACCGCTTCCTGCAGATCGACGAGCAGGAGTTCCTGCGCGCCGTGGCCGGCACGTTCAAGCTGTCGATCTCGTTCGAGCATTGGCGCCGCCCCGGCGATCGCTTCATCCATCCGTTCGGCTCGATCGGGCAGGGCACCTGGGCCACGCCGTTCCATCACTTCTGGCTGGACAGCCTGCGCCGGGGCATGCCGTCGGACCTGGGCGATTTCTGCCTGGAAAGCGTCGCCTCGCGTGCGGACCGGTTCTCGCTGGACACCCAGCCGCAGGTCAACTACGCCTACCACTTCGATGCCGCGCTCTACGCGAAATTCCTGCGCAAGAAGGCCGAAGCGCACGGCCTGCGCCGAGTGGAAGGCCAGATTCGCGAAGTGCGGCAGCACGCGCACGACGGCTCCGTCGCGTCGCTGCTGCTGGAAGACGGGCAAGTCATCGAAGGCGATCTGTTCATCGACTGCACCGGGTTCCGTGGTCTGCTGACCGAGCAGACCCTGCACACCGGCTACGAGGACTGGCACGAATGGTTGCCCAGCGATCGCGCCGTCGCGGTGCAGACCGAGGCGGTCGCGCCGCCGGTGCCGTATACCCGCGCCATCGCGCACGAGGCCGGGTGGCGCTGGCATATCGCGCTGCAGCACCGGGTCGGCTGCGGGCTGGTGTTCTCCAGCCGCCACATGTCCGACGACGAGGCGCACGCCAAGTTGCTGCGCGATGTCGACGGCCCGCCGCTGCGCGATCCCTGGCTGGTGCCGTTCCGCAGCGGGCGGCGGTTGCAGGCGTGGAACAAGAATGTGGTGGCGCTGGGTCTGGCCAGCGGCTTCATCGAGCCGCTGGAATCGACCAGCATCCACCTGACCATCAGCGCCGTGGTGCGCCTGATCCAGTTGTTCCCACACGAGGGCATCGGCCCGACGCTGGTGGAGCTGTACAACACGGTCAGCCGCCAGGAGATGGAGCACGTACGCGATTTCATCATCCTGCACTACCACGCCACCCAGCGCGACGAGCCGATGTGGAAGGCCTGCCGTGAGATGGCACTGCCCGAGTCGCTCGCGCTACGGCTGCGCGCCTGGCGCGAACGGGCGCACGCCTGGCAGGACCCCGGCGAACTGTTCCGCGTGGATTCGTGGACCAGCGTATTGCTGGGGCAGGGCATCCAGCCGGGACCGCCGCACCCGCTGGCCGCCGCCATCGACGACGCGGACCTGCGCACGCTGTTGCTGCGGATCCGCCAGCCGCTGCAGCAGGCGAGTGCGGCGATGCCATCGCAGGCGGAGTTCATCGAGCGCTATTGCAAGGCGGCGCCCGACGTCTGGCAGCGGAGCGTTTCCCTGGCGTAGCAGCACATTGCTGTCGCTCAAAAATGATAGCGCTAACTAGAAGGCGGAGACGACGTGGAAGAAAGGGAGCTGGTGGCCGGAATCGATGCGGGGACGCAGAGCCTGAAGGTCGTGGTCTACGACCCGGTCGGGCGCAGTGTCGTGACCAGCAGCAGCGCGCCGCTGAGCCTGGATGCCGCCGCCGACGGCAGCCGCGAACAGTGGCCGGCCGACTGGGTCGCGGCCCTGCAGGCCTGCTTTCAGGCGATCGATCCTGCGCTGCGCTCGCGCCTCGCCGCGCTGGCGGTGTCGGGCCAGCAGCACGGCTTCGTCCCGGTCGATGCGGCAGGCGAGGTGCTGGCACCGGCCAAGCTGTGGTGCGACACCAGCACCTCGGCCGAGTGCATGCAGATCATGGACGCGGTTGGCGGCGCGGCGCGCACCATCGCGCTGGCGGGCAACCCGATCCTGGCCGGTTACACCGCCTCCAAGCTGCCGTGGACCAGGACGCACCGGCCCGATGCCTATGCACGCCTCGCCACGATCCTGCTGCCGCACGACTATCTCAACTTCGTGCTCACCGGCCAGCGCTTCTGCGAATACGGCGACGCGTCGGGTACGGGCTGGCTGGACGTGCGCACCCTCACCTGGTCGACCGAGCTGCTGCGCGCCACCGATCCGCAGCGTGATCTGGCGGACTGCCTGCCGCGCTTCGCCGCGCCGGATGCATTGTTCGACATCGACCCGGCCGCCGCCACCATGCTTGGCGTGCCGATGACGCTGAAGGTCGCCGTCGGTGGCGGCGACAACATGATGGCGGCCATCGGCACCGGCTGCGTCGTGCCCGGTCGCCTGGCGATGAGCCTGGGCACCTCCGGCACCTTGTTCGCCTATTCCGATACGCCGGTGGTCGACCCGGACGGCGCATGGGCCGCGTTCTGCTCGTCCACCGGCGGCTGGCTGCCGCTGATCTGCACGATGAACTGCACCGTGGCGACCGAACAGGTCGCCGCCGCGTTCGGCTTCAGCACCCGCGACGGCGATGCGCATCTGCACGCCACCGCGCCCGGCGCCGACGGACTGGTGATGCTGCCGTTCCTCAATGGCGAGCGCACGCCGGATCTGCCGTTGGGCAAGGGCATGCTGGCAGGCCTGGACACGACCAACATGACCCCGGCCCACCTCTATCGCGCGGCGATGGAAGGGGCGACCTACAGCCTGAAATACGGCTTCGACGCATTCGTGCGCGCCGGCATGCAGTTCGAGCGCATCGTGCTGACCGGCGGCGGCAGCAACAGCGGCGCGTGGCGGCAACTGGTGGCCGATGTGTTCGGCCTGCCGGTTGACGTACCGACGCAGCCGGAGGGCGCCGCGTTCGGTGCGGCCTTGCAGGCGCTGTGGGCCATCGGCCTGGCACGCGGCGACGCCGCCTCGATCGCCGACATCGCGCAGCGGCATGTGGCGGTCGATCCGAAGCTGTCGGCGCGCCCCGACCCGGCGCGCAGCCAGGCCTATGCCGCGGCCTATGCGCGCTTCCTGCGCCACCTCGATGCCTTCATGCCGCTGTTCCGCGGTTGATCCTCGTTTCGCACTCCCTCCCACCACGACAGGAACCCGCACCATGCACACCCAGCCCTTCATCGGCGCCAAGGAATATTTCCCCGGCATCGGCCGCATCCCGTTCGAAGGCCGCGGTTCGGACAATCCGCTGGCCTTCAAGGTCTACGATGCGAACAAGCTCGTCGGCGGCAAGACCATGCAGGCGCATCTGCCCTTTGCGGTGTGCTACTGGCACACCTTCTGCAACGCCGGGCAGGATCCGTTCGGCCCGGGCACGCGTCACTTCCCGTGGGAGGTCGGCGCGCCGCTGGCCAGCGCCGAGGCGAAAGTGGATGCGGCGTTCGAATTCTTCACCAAGCTCGGCGTGCCGTACTGGTGCTTCCACGACATCGACCTGGCGCCGGACGCCGACGATGCCGCGCAGTACGAGAAGAACCTCAAGCACATGGTCGGCCTGGCCAAGGCGCGCCAGGACGCGACCGGGATGAAGCTGCTGTGGGGCACGGCCAATCTGTTCTCGCATCCGCGCTACATGAACGGTGCGGCGACCAATCCCGATTTCGCCGTGGTCGCGCGCGCCGCCGTGCAGGTGAAGGCGGCGCTGGAGGCGACGGTGGAACTGGGCGGCGAGCATTACGTGTTCTGGGGCGGCCGCGAAGGCTATGCCTCGCTGGTGAACACGCAGATGCAGCGCGAGCTCGACCACTTCGCGCGCTTCCTGACCATGGCGCGCGACTACGGCCGCAGCATCGGCCTGAAGGGCAACTTCCTGATCGAGCCCAAGCCGATGGAGCCGATGAAGCACCAGTACGACTTCGACAGTGCGACAGTGGCGGGCTTCCTGAAGCAGCATGGGCTGGACAAGGACTTCAAGCTCAACATCGAGGCCAACCACGCCACGCTGTCCGGCCACACCTTCGAACACGACCTGCAGGTCGCCGCCGACCACGGCCTGCTGGGCAGCATCGATGCCAACCGCGGCAACGCGCAGAACGGCTGGGATACCGACCAGTTCCCCACCGACCTGTACGACACCGTGGGCGCGATGCTGGTGGTGCTGCGCCAGGGCGGCCTGGAGGGTGGCCTGAACTTCGACGCCAAGGTGCGTCGCGAGTCGACCGAGCTCGAGGATCTGTTCATCGCCCACATCGGCGGCATGGATGCGTTCGCCCGCGGGCTGGAAGTGGCCCATGCGCTGCTCAACGACTCGCCCTGGGAGCAGTGGCGCCAGGAGCGCTATGCCAGCTTCGACAGTGGCGCCGGCGCGCAGTTCGCGCGTGGCGCGCTCGGCCTCGCCGAGCTGGCCGCGCTGGGCGCGAAGGGCGGCGAGCCGCGGCAGATCAGTGGCCGCCAGGAGCGCTACGAGAACCTGATCAACCAGTACCTGCTGCGCTGAGCGCGGCGGCAAGGAGAGCGCCGTGACCGACACCCATTCCACACGCCACCACGGTGCGCTGCTGGCCGCGCTGCTGCTCGCGCTTGCCGTGTGCAAAGGCGACGTCCAGGCCGCGGCGCCGGCCCGGGCGGACGCCAGTCCCTGGCCCAACGTGAGCTGGCCGCTGCCCGAGGATCCTGCGCTGGAAAAACGCCTCAGCAACCTGATCGCCACCATGACGGTGGAGGAAAAGGTCGGCCAACTGGTGCAGGGCGATATCGGCAGCCTCACCCCGGAGGACGTGCGCAACTATCGGTTGGGGTCGATCCTGGCCGGCGGCAATTCCGATCCCGGCGGCCGCTACGATGCCGCGCCGGCCGAATGGCTGGCGCTGGCCGATGCGTTCTATGCGGCGTCGATGGACACTGCGCACGGCGGCAAGGCGATTCCGGTGCTGTTCGGCATCGATGCCGTGCACGGGCAGAGCAATATCGTCGGCGCCACGCTGTTCCCACACAACATTGGCCTGGGCGCGACGCGCAATCCGGAATTGCTGCGGCGGATCGGCGAAATCACCGCGCTGGAAACCCGTGCCACCGGCATGGAGTGGACCTTCGCGCCGACCGTGGCGGTGCCGCAGGACGACCGCTGGGGACGCACCTACGAGGGCTATTCGGAATCGCCCGAGGTGGTGGCCAGCTACGCCGGGGCGATGGTCGAGGGGCTGCAGGGCAAGGTGGGGACGCCGGCCTTCCTCGATGGCCGCCATGTGATCGCCTCGGTCAAGCACTTCCTGGGCGATGGCGGCACCACCGACGGCCGCGACCAGGGCGACACCAAAATCAATGAGGCCGACCTGGTGCGCATCCATGCCGCCGGCTACCCCCCGGCCATCGCCGCGGGCGCGCAGACCGCGATGGCCTCGTTCAACAGCGTCAACGGCGAAAAGATGCACGGCCACAAGGCCTACCTGACCGACGCGTTGAAGGGGCGCATGCACTTCGGCGGCTTCGTGGTCGGCGACTGGAACGGCCACGGACAGGTCAAGGGCTGCACGCCCATCGATTGCCCGGCCACCATCAACGCCGGCCTGGACATGGCCATGGCCTCGGACAGTTGGAAGGGCTTCTACACGACCACGCTGGCGGCGGCGAAGAACGGCACCATCTCCCCGCAACGTCTGGACGATGCGGTGCGCCGCATCCTGCGGGTCAAGATGCGGCTGGGCCTGTTCGAGGCGGGCAAGCCATCGTCGCGCACGGTCGGTGGCCAGTTCGCGCTGATCGGCGCACCGGCGCATCGCGCGGTGGCGCGGCAGGCGGTGCGCGAGTCGCTGGTGCTGCTGAAGAACCAGGGCGGCGTGCTGCCGCTCTCGCCGAAGCAACGCATCCTGGTGGCCGGCGACGGCGCCAACGACGTCGGCAAGCAGGCCGGCGGCTGGACGCTGAACTGGCAGGGCACCGGCACCACCCGCAAGGATTTCCCGAACGCGGACAGCATCTACGAGGGTTTCGCGCAGCAGGCCAAGACCGCAGGTGGCGAGGCCGTGCTGTCGGTCGACGGCACGTACACGACCAAGCCGGACGTGGCCGTGGTGGTGTTCGGCGAGAACCCCTATGCGGAGTTCCAGGGCGATCGGCCGACCCTGGCGTACAAGCCGGGCGACGACACCGACCTGGCGCTGCTCAAGCGGCTCAAGGCCGACGGCATTCCGGTGGTCGCGGTGTTCCTCAGCGGGCGCCCGCTGTGGGTCAACCGCGAACTCAATGCGGCCGATGCCTTCGTGGCGGCGTGGCTGCCGGGCTCGGAAGGCGCCGGCATCGCCGACGTGCTGCTACGCACTGCGCAGGGCGGCGTGCAGCACGACTTCAAGGGCAAGTTGAGTTTCAGTTGGCCGCGCACGGCCACGCAATACGCCAACAACGTCGGGCAGAAGGGCTACGCCCCGCTGTTCGCCTTCGGCTTCGGCCTGCGCTATGCCGACAACGGCGATCTGGCCAGGTTGCCCGAGGTCTCCGGCCTCACCGGCAACGAAGGTGCGGCCGGGGTGTTCTTCGTCCGCGGCGCGGCCGGCCCGGGCATGGCGCTGCGCCTGGAGGGCAGCACCGGCCAGGGCGTCACCGTCACCCGCGTGCCGGAATCGCTCGACGGCGCTGTGCTCAAGGTCACCGGCGTGGACCACCTAGCGCAGGAGGATGGCCGCCGCCTCGCCTGGTCGGGCGGGCGCGAGGCGGTGGTCGTGCTGCAGTCGCATACGCCGCTGGACCTGCAGCGCGAGAGCAACGGCGACCTGATGCTGGTGACCACGCTGCGCGTGGACGCCGCACCGCAGGGCGAGGCGTGGCTGGCGGTCGGCTGCGGCAGCGGCTGCTCGGCGCGGGTGGCGATCGGGTCGACGCTGGCAACGCTGCCGGTCGGCCAATGGAAGCGCGTGGGCGTGCCGCTCAAGTGCCTGGCGGCGGCCGGCGCGGATCTGAGCAAGCTGGATCGTCCGTGGGCGTTGACCACGGCGGGCACGATGACGCTCTCGGTCTCGCGGGTCGCGCTCGGCGCGTTGAACGAAGCGGAGACCACCGTCGCATGCCCCAGCGCCTGAGCCTACGTCCCGCGCTAGCGCCCCTTGGGTGGGCCGGCGACCGAACCGCGCATTACCAGCCGGTGCGGGACCACGTGGTCGCTGGACACGCGCGCGTCGTCGCGCTTGCGGCGGATGCTGCGCAGCAGGATGTCGATGGCGGCATCGGCCATCGAGGCGATCGGTTGGTGGATGGTGGTGAGTTCCGGCCACACGGTGGTGGCGGCCGAGGTGTCGTCGAAGCCGACTACCGACAGGTCGCGCGGCACTTCCAGGCCGCGCCGGTGCGCGACGGAGATTGCCGCCGCGCCCATGTCGTCGTTGCTGGCGAAGATCGCGGTCGGTGGCCATCGATGCGACAGCAGCTGCTCGGCGGCGGCCAACCCCGAGCGGTAGGTGTAGTCGCCCTGCTGGACCAGGCCGGCTTCGACCTTCAGCCCGGCCTCCTGCAGGGCGGTGACGAAGCCCTCGTAGCGCCGCGCACTGGCACTGAGGTCCTGGCGCCCGCGGATGAAGCCGATGCGTCGGTGGCCGTGCTGGATCAGATGCTCGGCCATCTCCTTGCCGGCGTGGAAATCGTCGATGCGCACACAGGAGATCGCGTCGCTGAGGCGTCCGGCGGCGATCGCGACCACCGGGATGCCGGCCTTCACCAGTTCGCTCACCGCCGCCTGCGATTCGCACAAGGGCGGCGGCAGGATCACCCCGTCCACGCGGCCGCCCAGGGCGCGCGCGGCCTTGCGCTCGGCGTCGGCGTCCAGGTCTTCCCAGTAGTGGATGACCAACTGGATGGCGGCGTTGGAGGCGACGCGCAGCAGGCCGACCAGCAGTTCGCGCAGGTAGGCGCCGCTGGGGTTGGTGTAGATCAGCGCGATGCGCGTGTGCTGCGCGGCGGCCAGCGAACTGGCGGCCAGGTTGGGCGTGTAGCCCAGTTCGCGCACCGCACGCATCACACGCTCGCGGGTGGCATCGCGCACCTTGCCCTGGTTGATCGCGCGCGACACGGTCATCGGCGAGACCCCGGCCAAGGCTGCGACCTCGTCGATCGTCACCCCGCTGGTCTTGCGGCGGACCGCTTTCTTCGGCTTGTCCAAATCGCGTTCCCTTTGTTCTTCCTGACGCTGCCGCGCCGCGGGCACGCCTGCAGCTTACAAGGTTTGCTTGCGGTGCCTGGGCGTCGTTCGCATGTCATGCGGTGTCACTGGATGGCGGGCGTCGCCATGGCGCTGCTGGCCTGCGTGAGCAACGTGCGCGCGGAGGATGGCGCGGCGCTGTGGATGCGCTATCTGTCCGCGCAAGGCGCTGCGCACGTGACGGACGTGGCCGAAGTGGTCGCCCCGGAGCAGACGCCGACGCAGCGTGCGGCGCGCGACGAACTGATGCGTGGCCTCACCGGCCTGCTGGGGCGCGCGCCGGCGGTGCATGCCACGGCGACCGGCGATCACGCCGTGGTGCTGGGCACGCCGCAGTCGTCGCCAGCGCTCGCGCCGTTCCGCGAGGAGATCGCGGCGCTGGGCGAGGAGGGGTACCTGCTCAAGCGCGCCCGCATCGACGGGCACACGGCGGTGCTGGTGGCCGCACGCCGGGACATCGGTGTGCTGTACGGGGTGTTCCATCTGTTGCGGCTGCTGCAGACCGGTGCGTCGCTGGACACGCTCGAGGTGCATGAGTCGCCACGGATCCAACTGCGCGTGCTCGACCATTGGGACGACCTGGACGGCCATGTCGAGCGCGGCTATGCGGGCCGTTCGTTGTGGGACTGGCAAGGCCTGCCGGAGTGGCGCGACCCGCGCTACACCGACTACGCGCGCGCCAATGCCTCGGTCGGCATCAATGGCACGGTGCTGAACAACGTCAACGCCAACGCGCAGAGCCTGGCGCCGGCCTACCTCGACAAGGCAGCGGCGCTGGCGGACGTGTTCCGGCCCTACGGCATCCGCGTGTACCTGAGCGCGCGCTTCAGCGCGCCCATCGAGCTGGGGGGATTGAAGACCGCCGATCCGCGCGACCCGGCCGTGCAGCGCTGGTGGCGCGACAAGGCCGATGACATCTACGCGCGCATTCCGGATTTCGGTGGCTTCCTGGTCAAGGCCAATTCGGAAGGCCAGCCCGGCCCGCAGGACTATGGTCGTTCGCATGCCGACGGCGCCAATCTGCTGGCCGATGCGCTGGCGCCGCACGGCGGCGTGGTGATGTGGAGGGCCTTCGTCTATGCCCACGACGTGCCGGTGGACCGCGCCATGCAGGCCTACAGCGAGTTCGTCGGCCTCGACGGCGCGTTCCGCCCGAACGTGATCGTGCAGGTCAAGAACGGGCCCATCGACTTCCAGCCGCGCGAGCCCTTCCATCCGCTGTTCGGCGCGATGCCGCGCACGCCACTGATGCTGGAATTCCAGATCACCAAGGAGTATCTCGGCTTCGCCACGCACCTGGTGTACCTGGGGCCGCTGTACGAGGAAGTGCTGCAGTCCGACACCCACGCTCGCGGCGCGGGCGCCACGGTGGCGGACGTGGTGGACGGCTCGCTGGAAGGCCATGCCCTGACCGGTATCGCCGGCGTCGCCAACATCGGTAACGACCGTACCTGGAGCGGTTCGCATTTCGACCAGGCCAACTGGTATGCCTTCGGGCGCTTGGCCTGGAATCCGCACCAATCCGCCCGCGCCATCGCCGCGGAATGGGCGGCAATGACGTTCTCGTCGGCGCCCGAGGTGGTGCAGCCCATCGTCGGCATGATGATGGCCTCGCGCGAGGCCGCGGTGAACTACATGACCCCGCTGGGCCTGCATCATCTGATGGCGCGCGGCCACCACTATGGTCCTGGTCCCTGGGTGGACGGCGGCCCGCGCGCGGACTGGACGTCGGTGTACTACCACCGCGCCGATCGCGATGGCATCGGCTTCGACCGCACCGCCCGCGGCAGCAACGCGGTGGGCCAGTACGCGCCCGAGGTCGCGGCCGTGTATGGCGACCTCGCGCGGGTGCCCGAGCCGCTGCTGTTGTGGTTCCACCACGTGCCGTGGGATCACCGCATGGCCTCCGGGCGGCCGTTGTGGGACGAACTGGTTGGCCGCTATGCGCAGGGCGTGCGCCAAGTGCAGGCCATGCAGGCCACCTGGGACGGCCTGCGCGGCAAGGTGGATGCCGAGCGGCATGCGCAGGTGGCCGCCTTCCTGCGCATCCAGTTGCGCGAAGCGCAGTGGTGGCGCGATGCCAGCGTGGCCTACTTCCAGTCGGTGAGCGGACGGCCGTTGCCTGCAGGCGAAGCGCCGCCGCCGCATCCGCTGGCCTGGTACCAGGCGCTGCAGTTTCCGTCCGCACCGGGAGATGGACGATGAAGCCGGCCACGTTGAAGGGCTGGCTGCTGGCGGCGGCCTTGGCGTGCAGCGCCACGCCCTGCATGGCGCAGCACGCGGCGCTGCCGCTGTTGCATCCGCTGTTCCAGGATCACGCCGTGCTGCAACGCGACCGGCCGATTCCGGTCTGGGGCCACGCCGCGCCGGGTGCCACGGTGTCGGTGAGCTTCGCCCGGCAGTCGGTCAGCGCACGCGCCGATGCTGGCGGTCGCTGGCACGCGACGCTGCAGCCCACTGCCGCTGGCGGGCCTTACGAGATGACGGTGCGGGCGGGGCAGGCGCGTCAGGTCGTGCGCGATGTGCTGATGGGCGACGTCTGGCTGTGTTCCGGGCAGTCGAACATGGAGTTGCCGGTGTGGCGCGCGCTGGATGCGAGCAGCGAACTGACCGCCGCCGCCCAGCCGAGCATCCGCCTGTTCGCCGTGCCCAAGGCCGCGGCGGTCATGCCCCAGGACGCGTTCGCGGCCGACGTCGCGTGGCGACCCGCGGCGCCGGACACGGTGCGCAATTTCTCCGCTGCCTGCTTCTACTTCGCGCGCGAGCTGCAGAAGACGGTCAAGGTGCCGATGGGGCTGATCCAGGCGGCCTGGGGCGGCGCGCGGATCGAGGCCTGGACCAGCGCCGACGCGTTGCGCACGCAAGGCGGCATGGACGACGCGCTGGACGTGCTGGCGCTGTATGCCACCGACCCCGTCGCCGCGAGCGCGCGCTGGGGCCGGCACTGGCAACAGTGGTGGACCACGCGCGCCGGTGCCAGGCCGGGCGATACGCCGTGGCAGCCCGGCGCCGACCGCACCGGGTGGCAGGCCGCGCCGGCCACGCTCGGCGCCTGGGAGCGCTGGGGCGTGCCCGCGCTCGCCGACTACAACGGCATGGTCTGGTACCGCACGCAGGTCACCCTGACCGCCGCGCAGGCGGCGCAGGGCGCACGGCTCGTGCTGGGGCCGGTCGACGAGACGGACATGACCTGGGTCAACGGCGTGGCCGTGGGCAGCCAGAACGCGCCGAGCGATCCGCGCCGGTATGCGCTGCCGGCCGGCCTGTTGAAAGCGGGGATCAACACGGTGGTCGTCAATGTGCTGGACACCTACGGCGAGGGTGGACTGGCAGGCCCCGCGAGCGCGCATGCCGTGCAACTGGACGATGGCACGCGGATCGTCCTCGATGCGCCCTGGCAGTATCGGGTCGCGTCCGATCCACAGTCCCCGTCGCTGGCGCCGTGGCATGCGGCCTCCGGCATGTCGACGCTGTACAACGGCATGATCGCGCCCCTGGGCAACGACGGCCTGCGCGGCATCGTCTGGTACCAGGGCGAATCCAATACTGGCGAGGGCGCCGCCTATGCGACGCGGCTGCGTGGCTTGCGCGATGACTGGCGCAAGCAGTTCGGCGCGGCGCTGCCGTTGCTGGTGGTGCAACTGGCCGGCTACGGTCGCCCACCGCAGGCGCCGGTAGAGAGCGGCTGGGCGCAGGTGCGCGAGGCGCAGCGCCATGTTGTGGCCGAAGACCCGCACTCCGGTCTTGCAGTAGCCATCGACATCGGCGATGCCTACGACATCCATCCGCCCAACAAGCAGGAATTGGGGCGGCGCCTGGCGCGGGCGGCCCGTCACGTGGTCTACGGCGAACACGCGCTGGCGCCGTCCGGCCCGACGCCACGCACGGCAGCCCGCACCCAGGACGCGGTGCGGATCGCGTTCGACGACGCCGACGGTCGCCTGGTCACGACCGGGGCGAACGGTCCCATCGGCTTCGAACTCTGCGATGCGCAGGCGCAGCACTGTACCTATGCCGACGCCATGCTGGACGGACGCGACGTCGTCCTGCGCAGCCCGCAGGCCGCATCCGCCGCGCGCGTGCGCTACTGCTGGGCCGACGGTCCGGTCTGCACACTGCGCGACAGTGCCGGTGCGCCGGCGGGACCGTTCGAACTCTCACTTTCCGAGGAGATTCCCTGATGCGTCCGCTGCTCGCCTCGGTCCTCCTGCTGTTGTCCGCTGCGCTGCAGCCGCTGTGGGCTGCGCCTGCGCCGCCGGTCTACTTCGACTGGTTCGACTACGCCGGGCACGACGCGGCCTTCGAGGCGCCGTTGCCTGCCGGGCATTACCGCAACCCGATCCTGGCCGGTTTCCACGCCGACCCGAGCATCCTCCGCGCGAACGGGCGGTTCTACCTGGTCAATTCCAGCTTCACCTACTTCCCCGGCATTCCGGTGTTCGAGAGCGTGGATCTGGTGCACTGGAAACAGATCGGCAACGTGATCGACCGCCCGACGCAGGTCGACTTCGATGGCCTGAGCGTGTCGCGCGGCATCTTCGCGCCGGCCATCGCCTACCACGACGGGATGTTCTACGTGGTCACCACGGCCGTGGACAGCGGCGGCAACTTCATCGCCACCGCGCGCGATCCCGCCGGGTCCTGGTCGGACCCGCACTGGCTGCCGGGCATCGGTGGCATCGATCCGTCGCTGTTCTTCGACGCCGACGGTCGCGTCTACCTGCTCAACAACGACGAGCCGCCCGGCCCGCCGCGCTACGACGGCCACCGCGCGATCTGGATGCAGCAACTCGACCTGGCGACCTTCACCCCGGTGGGGCCGCGCAAGGTGCTGATCGACGGCGGGGCGGAGCCGGCAAAGAACCCGATCTGGATCGAGGGGCCGCATCTGTATCGACGCGAAGGCTGGTACTACCTGTCCGATGCCGAAGGCGGTACCGGGCCGCAGCACTCCCAAGTGGTGCTGCGCAGCCGCGACGTGTGGGGGCCTTATGTGCCGTACGCCGGCAATCCCATCCTCACCCAGCGCGACCTGCCCGACGATCGGCCGCTGCCGATCGCCAACGCCGGGCATGCGGACCTGGTGGAAGGGCCGGACGGTTCCTGGTGGGCGGTGTTCCTGGCCAGCCGCACCTACGACGTGCGCCACTACAACACCGGGCGCGAGACCTACCTGCTGCCGGTGCAGTGGCGCGACGGCTGGCCGGTGATCCTGCCGGCCGGGCAGGCCATTCCCTATGCGGTCAAGGCGCCATCGTGGATGCAGGGCGAGGCGTCGCAGGCGCCGTCCACCGGCAACTTCATCGAGCGCGACGAATTCAATACGCCGACGCTGGGCCGCGGCTGGTTGCGCGTGCGCGTGCCCAGGCAGGACTGGGCGGACCTGCGCACGCGTCCGGGCAGTCTGGCCGTGCATCCCTTGCCGGAGAACCTGGACACCTTGCGCAACCCCGCCTTCCTGGGGCGTCGCCAGCAGCATCTGCGGTTCGAGGCCAGCACCGCACTGACGCAGCCGGCGGCGGGCGTGGCAGCAGGGCTCGCGGCGTTCCAGAACGAAGATTGGTGGTACTTCCTTGGCGTGCGCCGCGCGGGCCGCGATCGCGTGGTGGTCTTCCTCGAAGCGCGTGCGGGCAAGGGCGCGACCAGAACCCTGGCCAGCCGCGAACTGGACGCGTCCAGCGCGCTGCGCCTGAAGATCTCCGGTGACGAAGGAACGTATGCGTTCGCCTTCGACGCCGGCACCGGGCAAGGCTGGCAAACCCTCGCCGACGAGGTCGACGGGACGGTGTTGAGCACGGATCGTGCGGGCGGCTTCGTGGGCGCCCTGCTCGGTCCTTTCGCGCGCGACGAGCGCGCCTCGAGGAGCAAATGATGATGCGCAGGTCTTCCCTTCCTTCCGCCCGCCCTGGCCGCCTCGTCCGCGCGCTGGTCCTGTGCGCCGCCGCTACGCTGGCCGGTGTCGGCCATGCCGCCGACACCCAGCCGTGGCAAGACACCTCGGCCAGCTTCGAGACCCGCGCGGCGGCGCTGGTCGCGCAGATGACCCTGGAGGAGAAAGCGGCGCAGATGCAGAACGCCGCGCCGGCGATCGAACGCCTGGGCGTGCCGGCCTACGACTGGTGGAACGAAGCGCTGCACGGGGTGGCGCGGGCCGGGCAGGCCACCGTGTTTCCGCAGGCCATCGGGCTGGCCGCCACCTTCGACGTGCCGTTGATGGGGCAGGTGGCCACCACCATCAGCGACGAGGCGCGCGCCAAGCACCACCAGTTCCTCCGCGAAGGCGCGCACGGGCGCTACCAGGGGCTGACCTTCTGGTCGCCGAACATCAACATCTTCCGCGACCCGCGCTGGGGCCGTGGCCAGGAGACCTACGGCGAGGATCCCTACCTCACCGCGCGCATTGGCGTGGCCTTCGTGCAGGGACTGCAGGGCGACGACCCGATGTACCGCAAGCTCGACGCCACCGCCAAGCATTTCGCCGTGCACAGCGGCCCGGAGGCCGACCGTCATCACTTCGACGCCCGCCCCAGCAAGCGCGATCTCTACGACACCTATCTGCCGGCGTTCGAAGCGCTGGTGAAGGAGGGCAAGGTGGATGCGGTGATGGGCGCCTACAACCGGGTGTACGGCGAGTCCGCCAGCGCCAGCCAATTCCTGTTGCGCGACGTGCTGCGCCGCGACTGGGGCTTCACCGGCTACGTGGTCTCGGACTGCTGGGCCATCGTCGATATCTGGAAGCATCACCACCTCGCGCCCAGCCGCGAGGCCGCCGCGGCGCTGGCGGTCAAGAACGGCACCGAACTGGAGTGCGGCCAGGAGTACGCCACGTTGCCGGCGGCGGTACGCCAGGGGCTGATCGACGAAGCGGAGATCGACGATGCGGTGACGCGCCTGTTCACCGCGCGCATGCGCCTGGGCATGTTCGACCCGCCCGAGCGCGTGCGCTGGGCACGGATTTCCGCTTCGGTGAACCAGGCGCCCGCGCACGATGCGCTGGCCCTGCAGGCCGCGCAGGAATCGCTGGTGCTGCTGAAGAACGATGGCGTGCTGCCGCTGTCGCGCAATCTCAAGCGCATCGCCGTGGTCGGCCCGACCGCCGACGACACCATGGCCCTGCTCGGCAACTACTTCGGCACCCCGGCGGCGCCGGTCACCATCCTGCAGGGCATCCGCGACGCGGCCAAGGGCATCGAGGTGCGTTATGCGCGCGGCGTGGATCTGGTCGAAGGGCGAGACGATCCGGGCGCCACGCCGCTGATCGAGGCAGCGTATCTGCGGCCCTCGGCCGATTCCCCGGAACGCGGCCTGCGCGGCGAATACTTCCGCACGCCCGATCTGTCGGGGACGCCTGCGCTGGTCCGCACCGACGCCCAGATCGGCTTCCGTTGGGACCGCGGCTCGCCGACCGATAACCTGCTGGCCCGCGGCGAAGCGGGCCCGGGGCAGGGCATTCCCAACGATCATTTCAGCATCCGCTGGAGCGGCCAGCTGCTGCCGCCGGTCTCGGGCCGCTACCGGATCGAGGCGGCCGCCGACGACGGCTTCCGCCTCTATGTCGACGGCAAGCTGGTGCTGGATCACTGGACCGACAGCGACCGCATGCGCGCCGACGGCGTGGATCTGGACCTGCAGGCGGGCCGCGCCTATGCGGTGAAGCTGGAGTACTACGACGCCGAGCGCGACGCCGGCGTGCGCCTGGGTTGGCGCATGCCCGGGGCGAAGCCGCCGTTCGAGGAGGCGCTGGATGCCGCCCGCAACGCGGACGTGGTGGTGTTCGTCGGCGGGTTGACCGGCGACGTCGAGGGCGAAGAGATGAAGGTGGACTATCCGGGCTTCGCCGGCGGCGACCGCACCGACCTGCGCCTGCCTGCGCCGCAGCGCGCCCTGCTGGAAGCGCTGCACGTCACCGGCAAGCCGGTGGTGATGGTGCTGACCGGCGGCTCGGCGCTGGCGGTGGAGTGGGCGCAGGCGCATCTGTCGGCGATCCTGATGAGCTGGTATCCGGGGCAGCGCGGCGGCACCGCGGTGGGCCAGGCGCTGTTCGGCGAGGTGAATCCCGCGGGGCGCCTGCCGGTGACGTTCTACAGGGCGGATCAGGCGCTGCCGGCATTCGACGATTACGCGATGGAAGGCCGCACCTACCGCTACTTCCGCGGCACCCCGCTGTATCCGTTCGGCCACGGGCTGTCGTACACCCGCTTCGACTACGGCAAGCTGCGCCTGGATGCGCCGCGCATCGCCGACGACGGACACCTCAAGGTGGAGGTGGAGGTGGCCAACACCGGCAAGCGCGCCGGCGACGAAGTCGCGCAGCTGTACGTGCGGCGGGTGGCCGCCGCGCCCGGCGACGCGCAGCAGACGCTGCGCGGCTTCCAGCGCGTTCGCTTGGCCCCTGGCGAGCGGCGGACCCTGACGTTCGCGCTGGACGCGCAGCAGGCGCTGCGGCAGTACGACGATGCGCGCGGCACCTACGTCGTGCCGGCGGGCAGCTACGAGGTACGGATCGGCGGCTCCAGCGCCGATGCGCGCGTGCATGCCCGTTTCAGCGTGGAGGCGCGCCGTGACTGAGCCCCGCAGTGCGGAGACCGCCGCGCACACGCTGTCGGTACGGGAGAAGCTGGGCTACAGCCTGGGCGACCTGGCGGCGAATCTGATCTTCCAGACGCTGATCACCTACCTGGCCTTCTTCTACACCGATGTGTACCGATTGCCGGCCGCCACGGCGGCGACGATCATCTTCGTGATCGGCCTGCTCGGCGCGTTCGTGTTCACCCCGCTGATCGGCATTGCCGCCGATCGCACGGCGAGCCGCTGGGGCAAGTTCCGGCCCTGGATCCTGTGGACGGCGATTCCGTTCGGCGTGCTGTCGCTGCTCGCCTTCAGTACGCCGGACCTGGGTGCGCGCGGCAAGGTGCTGTACGCGCTGACCACCTATGGCCTGCTGATGCTGGTTTATGCGGCCAACAACCTGCCGTACTCCGCGCTCAGCGGGGTGCTGACCGGCAACATGGCCCAACGCAACAGCCTGTCGGCCTACCGCTTCGTGGCGGTGATGATCGCGCAGTTCATCATCCAGGTGTTGCTGTTGCCGCTGGTGCTGATCCTGGGCGACGGCGACAACGTGCGCGGCTTCGAGCGCCTGATGACGGTGTTCGCGGTGGTGGGCACGCTGTTCTTCCTGATCACCTTCGCCACCACCCGTGAGCGCATCGTGCCGGCCAAGGAACAGAGCGCCGGAGTGCTGCAGGATCTGTCCGACCTGCTTCACAACCGGCCATGGAAGGTGATGCTGGCGCTGACCGTGCTGGTCTTCGTCAACCTGGCGCTGAAGGGCGGCACCTACATCTACTACTTCCAGTACTACCTGAGCGAGGCCGCGCTGGCCGGCTTCCTCGATGCCTCCGGCTTCAACGGCTTCATCGGCGGGGTGAACGCGCTGCTCAGCGGATGGGGCCTGTCCGGCTTCACTTGGCCGCAGGACCCGGCGACTTCGGCATTCAGCCTGTTCAACGCCTGCGGCATCCTGTGCATGATCCTGGGCATCGGGTTCTCGCGGCGCCTGGCCGACCGCTTCGGCAAACGCGATGCCTTCGGCGGCGCGTTGCTGGCCTCCACCGTGTTCCTGCTGGCGTTCTACGTGTTTCCGCCCACGGCGATCGGCGTGGCCTTCGGCGCCTTCATGCTGCACGGCTTCTGCTACGGCATCACCATCCCGTTGCTGTGGGCGATGATCGCCGACGTCGCCGACTACTCCGAGTGGAAGAACCACCGCCGTGCCACCGCCATCATCTTCTCGGCGATGCTGTGCGGGCTGAAGATCGGCCTCAGCATCGGCGGCGCGCTGGTCGCCGGCATCCTCGCGCACCACGGCTACCAGGCGGGTGCGCAACAGCAGCCGCAGGCCGTGGTGGACGGCATCCGCCTGACCGTGAGCGTCTATAGCGCCATCCCGTTCCTGGTCGCGGTGGCGCTGCTGTGCTTCTACCGGATCGACAAGCGCATGGAACGTCGCATCGAACACGACTTGCAGGCACGCCGGGAGGGAAGCGACGTGAGTGACCTCAGCGACCTGGGCCACCTCGCGGCGCACGCCATCGCGCAACCGCTGGTCACCCACATCTATACCGCCGATCCGTCGGCCCACGTGTTCGAAGGGCGCCTGTACATCTATCCGTCGCACGACATCGACAGCGGCGCACCGTTCGACGACGAGGGCGGTCACTTCGGCATGGAGGACTACCACGTGCTGCGCATGGACGCGCCCGAAGGCACGGCCACCGACTGCGGCGTCGCCCTGCATGTGCGCGACGTGCCCTGGGCCAGCCGGCAGATGTGGGCGCCGGACGCGGCCACGCGCGACGGCCGCTATTACCTGTATTTCCCGGCCAAGGATGCGCAGGATCTGTTCCGCATCGGCGTGGCGGTGGCCGACCGCCCGGAAGGCCCGTTCGTCGCCGAGCCCGAGCCGATCGCAGGCACCTACTCGATCGACCCCGCCGTGTTCGAGGACGACGACGGCGCGCACTACCTGTGCTTTGGCGGTATCTGGGGCGGGCAGTTGCAAAAGTATCGCGACGACTGCTACGACGCGGCACATGTCGAGCCCGAGGGCAGCGCGCCGGCACTGGGGCCGCGGATCGCCCGGCTGGATCCGGGCATGACGCAGCTGGCGGAGCGCACGCGGGAAATCGTGGTCCTCGATGAGCACGGGCAACCGCTGCGCGCCGACGATCACGCGCGCCGTTTCTTCGAGGGGCCGTGGCTGCACAAGGACCAGGGTCGGTATTACCTGTCCTACTCCACCGGCGACACGCATCTGCTGTGCTACGCCATCGGCGACAACCCGTATGGGCCGTTCACCTATCGCGGCGTGCTGCTGAAGCCGGTGGTGGGCTGGACCACGCACCATTCCATCTGCGCGTTCCAAGGGCGTTGGTACCTGTTCTACCACGACGCTCTGTTGTCCGGTGGCGTCACGCATCTGCGCTCGGTCAAATGCACGCCGCTGCATGTCGAGGCGGATGGGAGCATCCGGACTGTCGATCCTTATGGCGGCTGAGAGGCTGTCGCTCAGTGACCTCCCGTGGGAGCCAACTGTCGTGCAGCCGCGATGTGCGAAGTGGTGCCCATTCCGATGGCGCAATGCGTCGGGACTGAAGTCCCTCCCACAGTGCACCCGGCGGGCTCGCCGCAAGCCCCTGTGGGAGCGACTTCGGACGCGACGAGTGAAGCCATCCAATGACCGATTGCTATCGCAGTCGGGACCGAAGTCTCCCCCCAAAGTGCACCCGGCGGACTCACCGTAAGCCCCTGTGGGAGCGACTTCAGTCGCGACGAGTGAAGTCATCCAATCACCGATTGCTACAGCAGTCGGGACTGAAGTCCTTCCCGCAGTGCACCCGGCGGCCCCGCCGTAAGCCCGTGTGGGAGGGACTTCAGTCCCGACGAGTGGGGCCATCCAACGACCGATTTCTACGGCAGTCGAGACTGAAGTCCCTCCCGCAATTGCGACAGCCAGCCAGGCGCAGCGCCGCTACACCGACCGCGGCAACAACTCCAAGCCCTGGATCTCGCGAATCCCCAGTCCCGGCGCCTCGCCGATGCGGATCTGCGCCTCGTCGAACTGCACCCCGCCCACCACCGGGTCGAATGCGCCCAGCGACGGCCCATCCAGATCCACCTTGGTGATGACGTCGGCGCGCGCCACCGCCAGGTGCGCCGCCGCCGCCACGCCGATGCTCGATTCGAGCATGCAGCCGATCATGCACGGCACGCCGTACACCGCGGCGATGTCGGCGATACGCAGCGCGTTGGACAGGCCACCGGCCTTGATCAGCTTGATGTTGACGATGTCCGCCGCGCGCCGCTGCAGTAGCGCGATCGCCTGCGCCGGCGAGAACACGCTCTCGTCGGCCATCACCGGGGTCTGCACCCGCTCGGTCACGTACTGCAGGCCATCCACGTCGCCGGCCTTGACCGGCTGTTCCAGCAGTTCCAGCGTCACTCCGGCGCGCTCCAGCGCGTGCATCGCCTGCACCGCCTGCTTCGGCGTCCAGCCCTGGTTGGCGTCCAGGCGCAGCTGCGCGCGGCCGCCGACCGCGGCGTGGATCGCCTTGACCCGCTCGATGTCCTCGGCGAGATCGGTGCCGATCTTGATCTTCAGCGCCACGAACCCGCGCGCCAGCGCCGACAGCGCGTCGGCCACCATCGTGTCCACGGCATTCACGCTGATGGTGAGGTCGGTGGTCAGCTGCGGCGTACCGCCACCGAGCAGGCGGTACAGCGGTGCGCCGTGCTGCTGCGCCCACAGGTCGTGCACGGCGATCTCCAGCGCCGCCTTGGCGCTGCTGTTGTGTTCCAGCGCGCCCTGGATCAGGCCGCGCAGGCGCTGCAGGTCGGCGATGTCCTCGCCGATCAGGCGCGGTGCCAGGCAGCGTTCGACCGCCGCGATGATCGATCCGTGGGTGTCGCCGGTGATCGGTGGGGTGGCCGGGGCACTGCCATGGCCGATCCGGCCATCGTCGGTGTGGACCATGACCACCACGTCCTCGATCGCCTGCACGGTGCGCAGCGCGGTCTTGAACGGGGTCTTCAGCGGCACGCGCAGCATGCCCAGGCGGATCTCGGTGATCTTCATTCGGTGGTCGGCGCGCGCAGGCGCTGGATGCGGGTGATGCGGTCGATGAAGGGCGTGCCGTCGCCGAGCAGCAGCGGTTCCAGCGGAGTCACCGACACACCGTTGAGGCGCACGCGCTGCACCTGCCCGGCAGCGTTGCGGTAGCTGGCACCGGCCACGTCGTGGATCACCCAGGTCAGGCCGTCTTCGTGGCCGATCACCAGCATGACGTGGCCGGGGATATAGACCAGGTCGCCCACGCGCAGCTGCGCCAGCGCCTGCCGTCGCTGCGGCAGCGGGTCGGTGGCGGTGTAGGGCACGGACGCAAGCGCAGGGCTACGCGCCTGGTCGCCGGTGTTGCGTGGCATGTCGATGCCGAGGCTGCGGTGCAGGTCGACGACGAAGCCGCTGCAATCGCGCGCGTCGTAACGGTTGCCCCAGCCGTAGCGCTCGCCGAGGAACTTGAACGCCTGCTGCAGCAGCATTTGCCGCGTGGCCGGCAGCGGCGCCTCGGCGACGTCGGCGCTGCGTGGCACCAGCGCCGGCACCAGCTGCAGGCGCCCATCGCGGTCGCGCAGCGGCAGCTGCACCACGTAGGCAGCCAGCGGCGACTGGCCATTGACCACCTGCTGCGGCGGCCAGTCGCGCAGCAGCGGCAGCGCGCTGCCCATGTCCAGCGCCACCTGCGAGGCCGCCGGCAGCTCCGGGGTGAACACAGTGGTCGCGCGCGCACCGGTGACCAGCAACCGCGGCATGCGCTGCGCGTAGGCCTGCACACTGGCGCGGTCGCTCTCGGCCACGCGGTCGCGGGCGATCCACGCGGCGTAGTTGTTCGCCAGCACGAACAGCCACTGCCCATCGGCGCTGGCGTGCAGGATCGCCACTGGGCTGCCTGGATACAGGGCCGATTCCTGGAAGCGGTCGATGTCGCGATCGTCGCGGTCGCTGAACACGCGCTCGGCGGTGGGGAAGCGCCGCAGGTCTGCGCGTTGCACGACCAGCGCGTAGCGCGGCTGCACCTGCGCCGGCAGCGCGTCCAGCGCCAGCGTGCGCTGTAGCGCCTGCAGGCGTGCGGCGTCGAGCGCGGCGCCCTGGGTGTCGTAGAGCGTGCGTGTCGGCGGCGCCGACAGCGTCAGGATCTGCGCACGCACCTGCGCGCTGGGCAGTTGCGCCGGCAGCGCGGCCAGATCGTGCATCGACGGATCGTCGCGCAGCAGTCGGGCGTTGAACGCGGCGCGCTGCGTTGCTTCCAGCAGCGGTGGCGACGCCGCCGGCAGCCGTGCGATCCAATGCGCGGCCTGCAGCTGTACCGGCTGTGCCTGCAGCGGCATGGCGTCGGTGGCGCGTGCCGTGGCGATGGCGCCGCTTGCCGTTACGGCGAGCAACAGGCACAGGCCGCGCATCGTGATCATGGAATCCCGCTGTCTGGAAAGAAGGCCGGCGCACGTTGCGCACCGACGCCAGGATCTTCGATTCCCGTTTTTTTCCTGTCAAGGCGCTGCGTTGACAGGTTTTGCGAGCGCGTGTTACATCCGAATGCACAGGGGGTGCGTGGCGATGGTGCTGGGGAACGTGCAAGCAGCGCACGGCAGCGCCGCGTCCGCTCGGCAACATGCAGGAACCCGCAACACGATGGCCGCGTGCCACGCACGGGTCATCGCCGTGTGCGCGGACGCCAGGGACAGGCGCGCGGCCGTGGCCGCGCCCGCAGCGTTCGCGCCATCCACCCGCGCCATGCAGGAGAGCCGCGTGCCCATGCCCATCGTTCGTCGTCCATTTTTCTTGAGGCCCGTGCGCGTGGCACTGGCGTCGCTGACGACGCTGGTCGCGGCGTTGCCGGCAGCGGCGTCGGCGCAGGAACAGGCGGCGACGCCGCGCGATCTCGATGCGGTGCTGGTCACCGGCTCGCGCATCGCCCGCTCACAGGTCGAAGGCCCGGCGCCGGTCACCGTGATCACCGCCGAGGACATCCGCAAGCAGGGCTTCGCCACGGTCTGGGAATCGCTGGGCACGCTGACCCAGTTCAGCGGCAGCACCTTCAACGAGAGCGACCAGACCGGCAGTTCGCCCAACGGCCAGTACCTCAACCTGCGCGGGCTGGGGCCGGGCTACCAGTTGATCCTGCTCAACGGCAAGCGCATGGCCGACTACCCGCAGCCCTACGGCGCCAACGGCACCGCGGTCAGCCTGGGCAGCATCCCGGCGGCGGCGGTGGAGCGCATCGAGGTGATGAGCGGCGGCGCCTCGGCCATCTACGGCTCCGACGCGGTCGCCGGCGTGGTCAACATCATCACCAAGCGCGATTTCCAGGGCGACAGCCTGCGCGTGCGCGCCGGCACCACCACCCGCGGCGGCGGCGACACCGGGCAACTGCAGTGGACCGGCGGGCGCCGTGGCGACGGCTGGAGTTTTACCTACGCCTTCGAACGGCTGGACCGCGAGCCCATCGTCGCCCGCCAGCGCGACTTCATGGATTCCTACGACGACCATCCGGCCAACAAGGCCGACCCGAGCTCGCCCAACGTGTCGATCTCCGGCGTGTACCTGCGCCGCGGCAACACCTATCTGTGGCCGCAGGCGGGCACGCTGTCGACCTCGCCGCAGGCGCTGGCGGCGGCCTGCGCCGCGACCAATCCGGCGTTCCGTCCCTACCGCACCAACGACAGCCTGCCCGCGGCCAATCGCTGCGGCGCGTTCGACTACTACGCCGGGCGCTCGGTGCAGAACGGCTACGGCAAGACCTCGGCCTACCTGGCCGGCGATGCCGAGCTCGGCCACGACGTGGTCGCCTACGCGCAACTGCTGGCCAACCGTTCCCAGGACAAGAGTTCCAGCCAGACCCACTACTACATCGGCGAGGGCGCGTTCACCGCCTACGATCCGGACCTGGGGCTGGTCACCGCGCAGCGCATCTTCCTGCCGGACGAGGTCGGCGGCATCAAGACCATCGACTACGACGAACGCAGCTGGAACCTCAATGCCGGCGTGCGCGGCAAGGCGTTCGGCGGGCGCTTCGACTGGGATGCCAGCGTGTCGCTGTCGCGCTACGACATCACCACCCGGCGCCCACGCTTCCTCACCAACGCGGTGCGCGATTACTACTTCGGGCCTGTGCTGGGCTATCGGCCGGATGGCACCGAGATCCGCCGCGTGCGCCCGGACCGGCTGTTCGCGCCCGGCAGCCCCGCGCTGTACCAGCAGCTCACCACCGAGGTGGTCAGCCGCGGCGAATCGGCCACCGACCAGGCCCAGTTCGTGGTCAGTGGCGACCTGTTCGCGGTGCCGGCCGGCATGGTGCAGATCGCTACCGTGCTGGAAGCGGCGCGGCAGACCTACGACCTGCAGCCCGACCCGCGCACCACCGTCGACTACACCGGCAGCGAGCGCATCTACAACCTCACCCAGACCCCCGGCGGCGGCCCGCGCAAGCGCTACGCCGCCGGCCTGGAACTGCGCGTGCCGATCGCCAGCCGGCTCAGCGCCACCCTGGCCGCGCGCTACGACGCCTACGACGACATCACCGCGGTCGATGGCGCGGCGACCTGGCAGGCCGGCCTGGAGTGGCGTCCGTTCGACACCCTGCTGCTGCGCGGCAGCCACGCCACCAGCTTCCGTGCGCCGGACCTGCTGTGGATCTACGCCGGCACCAGCGCCAACAACCCCACCGTGGTCGACGAATACCTGTGCCGCCGCGACGGCCTGGATCCGTTGTCGGCGGCCTGCGCGAGCGCGCACGAGTACCAGACCTTCTCCACCCAGGCGTCCAATCCGCTGCTGCGCGAGGAGACCGGCAAGTCGACCACGTTCGGCGCGGTGTGGGACGTGTTGCCGACGCTGTCGCTGAGCCTGGATTACTACCGCATCGAACTGAAGGGCCGGGTCGAGGCCATTTCCAGCGAAACCCTGCTGGAGAACAACGCCAACTGCCTGCTCGGCCGCGACCGCGCCGGCGCCGCCGTGGACACCGCCTCGGCGGCCTGCCGTTTCTACCTGGATGCGGTCACGCGCAGTCCCGGCACCGACCTGACCAGCGAAGGCCAGATCACCGCGTTCAAGACCTTCCCCATCAACCAGTCGCTGATGCGCACCGACGGCATCGACGCCAGCCTGCGCTACGACCTCGACCTCGGCGCCTGGGGCACGCTCGGCCTGCAGGCCGGCCTGACCCGGGTGCTGCGGATGGAGGTGGCGCAGTTCGCCGGCGCGCGCCCGGTGGACGTGATGAACGACGTCGACTACCTGGCGTTCCGCACGCGCAGCAACTGGCGCGCGAACTGGAGCCGCGGCGACTGGTCGGCCAGCGTGTACGGCTACCGCTACGGCTCGCGGCCCGACTACGCCGAGCGCGGCCGCGTGGCGCCCTACCTGGTGTGGAACGTCGATCTCGCCAAGCAGATCACCGACAAGGCCAGCGTCGGCCTGAGCGTGCTCAACGTATTCGACGCGCTGCATCCGCGCGACGACACCTACACCACCTGGCCGTACTTCCCGCGCGTGTACAGCGCGATCGGCCGGCAGTGGTCCGTCAACTTCAACTACCGCTTCTGAGCACGCGCATGGCCGTCGATGCGCGCTTGCACGCCGCCGCCGCGCCGATTGCGTACGCTTGTGCGTCCCCGACCAGGAAGTGTCCATGACCCGTGTGCCCGTGCCGTCCCTGTCCGCCGTGCGCCGGCTGCTGCTCCTGGGTGCGCTGGCCTTGCTCGGGGCCTGCGCGCACGCGCCGCAGCGCAATCCGCTGGCCACCTGGGTGCCGTCGCCGAACTACGACACGCGCCGGCCGATCCTGATCGTCATCCACTACACCGACCAGCACTCGGTGCAGCAGAGCCTGGACACGCTGCGCTCGCACAACAGCAAGGGCAAGGTCAGTGCGCACTACCTGATCGGCCGCGACGGCACGCGCTATCAACTGGTCGCCGACCAAAACCGCGCCTGGCATGGCGGCGCCGGGCGCTGGGGCAGCATTACCGACATCAACTCCGCCTCGATCGGCATCGAACTCGACAACGACGGCAAGACCCCGTTCGCGCCGGAACAGATCGCCAGCCTGCTGGTCCTGCTCGAGGACCTGTGCACGCGCCTGCGCATCCCGCGCACCCAGGTGGTCGGCCACGAGGACTTCGCGCCCTCGCGCAAGGTCGATCCGGGCCCGCTGTTCCCGTGGAAGCGACTAGCCGAGGCCGGCTTCGGCCGCTGGCCGGCCACCGACACGCCGCCGGCGCCGCCCGGCTTCGATCCGTGGCAGGCGCTGGCGCTGATCGGCTATCCGGTCGACGACCGCGCCGCGACCCTGCGCGCCTTCCACCACCACTACCGCGGCAACGACGCCACCGCCTTCGACGCCGAAGACCTGCGCATCCTCTACGCGCTGACCCAGCCGCTGCTGGCGCGGCCGCAGCCGGTCCCGGCGATGGAGCCGGACGCGCCCTGAGCCGGGGCGCTGCGGCGTCGGCGCCGGTCCCGACGGCGTGCACGCCTGTCACTTGGCGTCGCCGCGGTTCTTGGTAGCATCGCGCGCCAACGGACTCCAAAGGACGCAGTGCGATGAGGCGAGGAACCACGGCCCTGTGGGCGGCAACCTTCCTGCTGTTGGGCGGGTGCAAGGACAAGGCAGCCGATGCGCCGGCCGCGGCGCAGACCCCGGCAACGGCGAGCGCGCCCGCAGCGCCCGCCGACACCAGCGCCGCAGCACAGCCGGCCGCCGCCGAGGTGCCGGCGCCGGGCCAGGTGCTGGCCGACATCTATGGCGCCAAGGGCGACGGCTCGGCGTCCTACGCCATCGACAACGGCGCGGTGGCCAGCTTCTGGTACGGCGACCGCTTCGACCTCGGCGGCAAGCAGTACTACACCGGTTTCGCCAATGCCACCGGCGGCAAGTACGACAAGCCCGGGGACCAGGCCGGCGATCAGGACCTGCCAGACCCGGCGGCCACCGTCAGCATCAGCCAGGCCACCTACGTGCTCGACAGCGCCGGCGGCAAGCCGACCTGGACCCTGTTCCACGCGCAGCGCTGGGCCGGCGACTTCGGTGCCGACGGCAAGGCCGACACCCTGGACGAACAGCGCAAGCCGCAGAGCATCGAGACCAAGGACGGCCACCTGCTGCTGGCGCTGCCGACCACCCGCTTCGCCGACGGCATCACCAGTGCCGGCTTCGCGGTGTTCACCTTCGACCCCAACAAGAACGACCTGGGCGACTACAAGGGCTGGGTCTACCTGGGCACGGTGGCCGCCGGCGAGGACAACAGCGCCGCCTGCGACGACCAGGGCACCATGAAGTGCGCCACCAGCACCGGCACGCTGAGCTTCGTGGCGCCGACCAGCGGTAGCGTGCCGTCGTTGCGGGTGGCCCTGCAGGGCACGGCGGTGGAGGGGCCGGGCAAGGTCCGCACGTTGGGCCCGGCCGACGCCGTCACCTACACCTACGATCCTGCCAAACAGCAGTACACCCCACCGCTGGACCGCTGAACGGGCGGCGCGGTGACCTGACGCGGCGTGCGCAGGAGCGGTGGTTTCGGGCCTGGAACCTGGTTTAAGATGCGCCCCACGGGGCCTGATGATCAGGCGAGTCATTCGCGAGCGGCATGGGATGCTGCACTCGCCCGAAATGCCGGTGTGGATTGCCGGCGTGCCGTTCGCCATGCGCGACCGCCATCACCGCCCCTGCTCGGGGCCGCAGTGCACGTCACCGTCGTTCCGTCCGAAATGCGCCTGCCGGCAGCATCGTCCGTGCCGGGGCGTCGCGTCCGTGCCGTGCGCCGTCTGCGCATGGCGCACGCGGCGGCACGGCGTGGCGGGCGGTGCGGATGGGTTCCTCGGCTTCTTCACCGAATACAGGATGTTCTGGACATGTCGAACGACAACAAGCGCGCCGCTCCCGAAGTGCCACCCGATGCGGGCAGCGTGCTGTATCTGATCTACGGCTGGGACGGCGATGGCGCCGTGTCCTACGAGATCGACAACGGGGCCGTGGTGAACTTCTGGGGCGGCCAGCATTTCGAACTGGACGGCCAGCAGTACTACACCGGTTTCAGTTACGCCACGCCGGGCCGGTACGGCATCGACGATGCGGAAACCTTCCCCAATCCGGGCGAGGGCGTCTCGCTCGGCGCCGCCACCTTCCAGCTGACCACCCCGGGCGGCGAGCGGCCGTGGATGGTGCTGCATGCGCAGCGCTACGTCGGCAGCTTCGGCGCCTATGCGCGTGCCGATGCGTTCGATACCACGCGAACCCCGCAGCAGCATGCGCTCGGCGACGGCCGGTTGCTGCTGGCCGTGCCGACCAGCCGCTTCGGCAACGGCATCACCGAGGCCGGCTTCGCGCTGTTCGTGTTCGATCCGAACCGGCACGATCTCGGCGATTACCACAGCTGGATCTATTGCGGCACGGTGGCGGCCGGCGAGGACAACGAAGCGGCCAGCGACCCGGACGGCGTGGTGCCGCACGTGTCCAGCACCGGCAACCTGGAATTCCAGGCGGTGCCCGGCCAGCGCATGCCTGCGCTGCGGGTGGCGCTGCACGGCACCGCGATCGCCGGTCCCGGCCGCGCGCGCCTGCTCGATGGCAGCGACGCACTGCAGTACGCCTACGACCCGGACAGCGGCCAGTACCAGCCGGCGCCCGACGCATGACCCCAGCGGCGCGCGGCGGCGCGCCGGTGGACGCAGCACCCGATGTTCCGCAGTACGCAATCGTTCTGTTGACCGCGCACTAACAAGCTCATGGACGAGCTCGGTTGACCCAGGCGGCCGCGATGGCCGTACCTCAACCTCAAGGAGTTACACGAGATGGCACGCGATTACACCAAGGCAGAGAATCTCGACATCATCGAGCGGGAAGCCAGGCAGCGGCAGATTCCGGTCGACGATTTCATGCGCTTCGCCTACATCGAAACCGGCGGCCGCTTCGACGAGCAGGCCAGCCGCGGTCCCAACAGCGCCAAGGGCCTGTTCCAGTTCACCCCCGGCGCCGCCAGCGCCTACGGCATCCGCGGCCGCGAACTCGACGCGGTGGCCAACACCGATGCCGCCGCGCGCATGTACCAGGACAACCGCAACAGCCTGACCCGCCAGCACGAGCGCGACGGCCGCGCCTACCTGTCCGGCAACGCGCAGCCCGACGGCCTGGACATGTACATGGCGCACCAGCAGGGCGCCGGCGGCTACCGCTCGATCCAGGCCGCGATCGCCACCGGCCACTTCGAGCTGAAAGGCACCCGCGCCAACATCCTCAACAACGTCCCCGGTGAAAAGGACGCACAGGGCGCACGCCAGTTCCAGGCCTACACCGGTACCTCGCTGGCCGACTTCAAGAAGCTGTCCGACCAGGACATGGCCAAGGCCTTCGTGAAGTACTGGGACGCCAAGTACGACCACATCGCGATTCCGGAAAAGGGCATCAAGCCGCTTGCCGAGGGCCAGGCCGCGCCGGCGCCCGCGCGCACGCCGGCGCACGCCGGCGGCAAGCCGGGCGGCCATGACGGCATCGCGCTCAGCGCCGCCTATGACCTGGGCGTCAAGCACGACGACGTGCAGTACGCGATCAACGTCAAGAGCAGCAAGTACTACCACCCCGGGGTGGACGGCAAGCATCTGTCGCAGGGCTATATCGACTGTTCCGGCTGGGTGACCGAGCTGCAGAACGCGACGATGAACGAGATCAACCGCAAGGCCGGCCGCGACGTATTCACCCAGAAGGACATGCTGGTGCAGGGCATGACCGGCTCCGGCGAGATCGTCAAGAAGGCTTACGACAGCTCCGGCGTGCTGCTGGAGGGCAAGGACGTGTTCAAGCCCGGCGCGCTGAAGGAAGGCATGGTCATCGGCGTGGATTCGGGCAAGACCGCGCACGAGCACTGGAAGGGCATCGACCACATCATGATGGTCGTGCGCGATCCCAAGAGTGGCGAGCTGCTGGTCAGCCAGTCCACCGGCAGCAAGGGCGTCAACACCATGCCGCTGGACGACTACCTGGCCACGCATCAGAACGCCAAGCTGTTCGCCTCCGATCCGCTGGCCAAGGGTCGCGACCTGCTGCAGGACCGCCAGCAGACCCAGGCGCAGAGCCAGGGCACGCAGGAGCCGCGCACGGCGCTGAAGCCGGGCGAGCAGGGCGCCGACGTCAAGGCGATGCAGCAGCGGCTGATCGAACTGGGCATCAAGGACGACCAGGGCAAGCTGCTCAGCGGCACCGGCTACTACGGCGATCGCACCAAGGAAGTGGTCGCCAACCTGCAGCGCGAGAAGGGCCTGGCGCCGACCGGCATCGCCGACAAGGCCACCCTGGAGGCGATCGCCAAGCAGCCCGCGCCGGCCAAGGCGGAGGCTTCGGCGCTGACCGACAACCCGCTGTACAAGCAGGCCATGGACCATCTGCAGAAGCAGGGACCCAACGGTGGCTTCAAGAGCGCCGAAGAAATGCAGCGCGCCGCCGGCCAAGTGGCGTTCGAGGCCAAGGTGAGCGGGATGAACCGCATCGACGACCTGGTGCTCAGCGGCGACCGCCGCGGCCTGATCGCCGTGCAGCGCAATCCCGACAATCCGCACGACGTCAATCGCGCCTACGTGGACAAGCAGCAGGCTGCGGCGGTGCCGCTGGAGCGCAGCCAGCAGCAACTGGCCGCCGAAACCCAGCGGCAGGCGCAGGAACAGCAGCAGCCGGATCCGCAGCGCGAGAAGACCCAGGCGCCGCGCTGATCGGCCTGGCGGTAACGGCTGCCGTCGCGCGTTGCGCGGCGGTGGTCGTGCATGGAGATGTCGATCGCTGCGGAAGACCGCCGTGCATGCGCCGACGCGACATTGCCCAACGCCGGCCAAACGCCATTACCCTCCATCGCCTTGCGCGATGGACAGCGCGCGCAACGATCGATTAGAACCTCGCCTTTCCGCTCGCGCAAACGACAAGGACGCAATCCGACCATGGCCATCGCCAAGGCTTTCCAACGCTCTTCCCTGCTGCTGTTGTGCGTGGCCACCGCCGCCTGCAGTGCGCCGTCCTCCACGCCCAGCCAGGCGCAGGCGCCGGCCGCTCCGGCGGCGGACACTGCGACCGCAGCATCCCCTGCCGTCGCGCACGATGCCGGCACCCAGGCCGATGCGGGCACGGCCACGCCGGCCGCCGCGCCGGCGGAGGCGCCCACCGCTTCAGGAGATTCCCCCGTGCTGCGACCGTCCTACGACACCTGCATCACCGCCGCCGGCGGCGCGACCCCGGCGATGCTGGAGTGCATTTCCGACGAACACGCCTATCAGGACCAGCGCCTCAACACCGCCTACAAGGCGGCGATGGCCAAGCTCGGCGAAGCCGAACAGCACGCGCTGCGCGAACGGCAGCGCAAGTGGATCGCCGAGCGCGACGAAAAGTGCGTCGCCGATCCGGACGGCGGCCAGGCCGAGCGTGTGGATGCGGCCGAATGCCGGCTGGAAATGACCGCGCACCGCGCCGACGAACTCGAAGCGCACTGATTTCACCCCTGTATCGAACCCGACGCGCGGCGCCTTCCTCGCCGCGCGTCCAGACAAGGAGATCGCAATGAGCGACAAGGATTGGGAACTGGGCCAGACCTCCAAGCACTACGAGACCGGCGGCCGCGGCGCGTCGACCGTGTCCTCCGGCATCGACGACCCGGGCGGCGTGTCCTACGGCTCGTACCAGATGACCTCGCAGACGACCACCCGTGAGGGCAAGGTCATCAACGGCGGCACCGTCGCCGCGTTCGTCAAGGACAGCAAGTACAGCGACGACTTCGCCGGCCTCAAGCCGGGTTCGGACGCGTTCAGCGCCAAGTGGAAGGAACTGGCCAAGACCGACGCCACCTTCGGCCAGGAACAGCACGACTACATCAAGCGCACCCACTTCGACAAACTGGTCGACCGGCTCAAGGACAATGGCATGGACCTGTCCGACCGTGGCCCGGCGGTGCAGGATGCGATGTGGAGCACCGCGGTTCAGTACGGCCCCGGCAGCGACAAGAAGCCGGGCGGCTCGGGCGTTTTCCTGCGCGCCGTGGAAGAGAAGTTCGGCAAGCAGGCGGATCTGTCCAAGATTTCCGACAAGGAGATCGTCAGCGCGGTGCAGGACTACAAGGCCGAGCACGTCAAGGAACTGTTCCCGCGCGTGCACAAGCAGAAGACCCTGGACTCGCTGGAGAACCGCGCCGAGAACGAAAAGGCCGACCTGCTCAAGCTGGCCGACCTCGGCAAGACCGTGGCCAAGCCCGGCGAGCAGCGCGACCCGCACACTGCGCCGAAGCCGCAGGACAATCATCGCGAGCCGGCCGCGCACGGCAGCGTGCTCGCGCGCAATGCGCAGGGCGAGGCGGTGAAGGGCCTGCAGGACAAGCTGGCCACGCTCGGCTACCTGGAGGCCAAGGATGCGATCGGCACCTACGGCCCCAAGACCGAAGCGGCGGTGGAGAAGTTCCAGCGCGACCAGCACCTGAAGGGCGTGGACGGCAAGGCCGGCCCGGAGACGCTGGGCGCGATCGACCGCAGCGTGCAGCGGCAGCAGGGTGTGGAGCAGCTGCGGCGCGACAGCCCGCTGTTCGACCAGGCGGTCGCGCAGTTGGAAAAGCAGGGGCGCAACGGTGGCTACGGCGACCGCGAGTCCATGCAGCGTGCGGCCGGGCAGTTGGCGTTCGAGGCCAAGGTCAGCGGCATGTCGCGGATCGATGATCTGGTCGCCAGCACCGATGGCCGCGGCATGATCGCGGTGCAGCGCAATCCGGAGAACGCGCACGACGTGCATCGCGCCTATGTCGATCGCCAGCAGGCGGCGACCGTGCCGCTGGAGCAGAGCCAGCAGCAACTGGCGGCCGAGACCCAGCGCCAGGCCCAGGAGCGGCAGGTGCAGGACCAGCAGCGCACCCAGACCCAGGCACAGGCTCCCGGGCGCTGAGGCACGCCGCGCACGGCGGTCATCGGCACGTGCCGGTGGCCGCCGTGCATCGCGCGGTTCCCAGATCGCGTATCGCACGCTGCGCAGCGCGACGGGACAGCGGCGACGGCCATGGCCTATGCTGCGCACATGCCGCATGACCGCCGCTCCCGCCGCCATTGCTCCTCGCGCTTCTTGCGTGCGCATGGCGTGCTGCGCGCGCTAAGCCTGGCATTCGCGCTCGTCGTCGCGTCCATTGCGCTCGCCGCGGAACCGACCACCTCGCCGGCGACCACGCCGGCGCAAGCGGGACTGGTCGATGTGCACACGCTCGCGCCGGACATTGCGATGGACATCCGCTATGCCGGCCACGACAACTTCACCGGGCGTCCGGTGCCGGGCTACGAGGCGCCCAAGTGCTATCTGCTGGCGCCGGCCGCGAAGGCCTTGGCGCAGGTGCAACGCGACCTGCAGGCCAAGGGCTACCGCCTGCAGGTGTTCGACTGCTATCGGCCGCAGCGGTCGGTGCGTGCCTTCGTCGCCTGGGCCCGCGACCCGCAGGATCAGGTCGCCAAGGCGCGCTACTACCCGAAGCTGGAAAAAAGCGTGCTGCTCGGCGACTACATCGCCGAGCACTCCGGACATAGCCGTGGCGCCACCGTCGACCTGGGCTTGCTGGACTGCCGCCAGGGCGCTTGCCGCGCAGTGGACATGGGCACCGGCTTCGACTTCTTCGACCCCAGCGCGCACACCGACACGCCGGCCATCGACGCCACCCAGCGCGCGCATCGTCAGCAGCTGTTGAAAGCGATGGCGGCGCGCGGCTTCGTCAACTACCCGATGGAATGGTGGCACTACACCTTCCAGCCCGAGCCCAGCCCCGGCGTCGCCTTCGACGTGCCGGTGCGCTAGCGCCTCCTCGCCTTCGCCACGGACCACCCATGACCGGCACGCACCAGTTCGTCGACCTGCAATGCCCTTATTGCGGCGAATGGATCGACGTCGCCCTGGATCCGTCGGTGGACGTGCAGCAGTACGTGGAGGACTGCCAGGTGTGCTGCAAGCCGATGCTGATGACGGTGCGCTGGGACGAGGACGGCGCGCCGGTGGTGAGCGCGATCGCCGAAAACGACGGTTGATCCGCTGGGCGGCACCCGGGTGCGCTTGGCCGACGCCTGTGGCGGGCAGTGCTGCACGCGCTCGCCGATCGCCTGCACGGCGACCCGCAACACCCTCTAGACTTGCGGCCTTGCCGACCGAGGACACCCGATGAACCTGCCGCTGCACTTCGGCCTGCTGGGCTCGCTGGAAGCCGGGCTGATCGCCTTGGCGGTCGGTTTCCTGGTGTATGCGCTGTGGCAGTGGCTGGGCCGGCGGCTGGGCTGGTCCGAGGGCCAGCAACTGGGCGGCGCCTGCCTGATCGCGGTGGCGGTGTCGGCTGGCATCGATTGCTGGAACCTGTTCTACATCAGCATCGTGCGCCTGGAGTCGCCGCTGTACGCGCGCATCGCCCTGGCCAGCATCCACGATCCGGACGAACTGGGCTCGCGGGTGGTGCTGGAAGTGGCCGGCGCACTCTCCGGTGTGGCCTTGGCGTGGATCGTATTCAGGGCGCGTTCAAACGAAAACGCCGGCGACGGCGGTCACGAAACACGCTGAAACAGACGTTTTCTTTCTGCAATCCAAACGTCTCGAAGGAGTCCCTTACCGCGTGCTCACCGGTCCGTAACCAGTGCCGTAGCGCGCTGCGCGGACGCCGTGGTTAACGAAGCGTTTTGCGGCATTTTTCGACAGGGAATGGATTCAGTCTGAGAACGGCACGGTAGCGCTGTGTTCCGGAATCGACCGGAACCGAAATGCCACACCGAGAGCCAAGGAGAATCCACCCATGAACATTCGCACCCGCACCCCGCTGATCGGTACCGCCGCCATCCTCGCCGCCGCGTTGGCCCTGCCGGCGTTCGCCCAGGACGCGCAGGCCGATGCCGCCGCGCAGGCGCAGACGCAGTCGTCCACCAGCGCCACCGGCCAGAGCGGGCAGGCCGGCGCGGCCTCGGGCGGCGCCCAGACCTGGGCCGACGTCGACGCCGACAAGGACGGCGCCATCAGCAAGCAGGAGGCGCAGGTCAACGCCGGCCTCAGCCAGATCTTCGCGCAGGCCGATGCCAATCACGACGGCAAGCTGACCCCGGACGAATACAAGGCCTACGTCGCCAAGCAGCAGGGCGGCGCCGCAACCGGCAGCGACAGCAACGGCGGCCAGTAACGGGAGCGGTGCCGGCAGCGGCGGTCGCGCGGCGATGAGGACGCGCACCGTCTTGCCGGGACCGAACTTCCGGTGCACCCCCTCGAATGGCGGTGCATCCGGATCCTCCACCACGACGGCGGCCCATGGCCGCCGTCATGCGTTGTGCAGCGGGGCGGCGCGTGTCGTCTGCGGGTCGGAACGCGCTGCTATGCTTGGCGGATGATGCCGACGCCTACCGCCTTGCGCTCCTCTCCCATCGCCCTGGTCGGTTTCGACGGCGACGACACGCTGTGGAAGAGCGAGGATTATTACCGCGACGCCGAGGCCGCGTTCGAAGCCATCCTCGGCCAGTATCTGGACCTGCGCGACGCCCGCACCCTGCAGCATCTGCTGGCGGTGGAGCGCCGCAACCTGGCGGTGTTCGGCTATGGCGTGAAGGGCATGACCCTGTCGATGATCGAGGCGGCGATCGAGCTGACCGAGGCGCGCATTTCCGCGCGCGATATCGGGCGCATCGTCGAGATCGGCCGCAGCACCCTGCAGCATCCGGTGGAGGTGATCGCCGGCGTGCGCGAGGCGGTGGCGGCGATCGCCGCCGAGTTCGAGATCGTGCTGATCACCAAGGGCGACCTGTTTCACCAGGAGGCCAAGATCGAACAATCCGGGCTGGGCGACCTGTTCCCGCGGATCGAAGTGGTGTCGGAAAAGGACCCGAAGACCTACGCCAAGGTGCTGTCCGAGTTCGGCATCGGTGCCGAGCGCTTCGTGATGATCGGCAATTCGCTGCGTTCGGACGTGGAGCCGGTGATCGCGCTCGGTGGCTGGGGCATCCACACGCCATATACCACCACCTGGGCGCACGAGGCCGAGCACGGGCTGTCGGCCGACGAACCGCGCCTGCGCGAAGTGGCCACAGCCGCGGACTGGCCGCAGGCGGTGGCGGATCTCAACCGGCATGCGGCGAGTCTGCCGCCGGCCTGAGCGGGCCCCGCGTCCAGCGACATTGAGAGGCCCGGACCGATCTCGCCTGGTAGGAGCGGCTTCAGCCGCGACCGGGTCTTCGCGATGGAGCCCGGTCGCGCTGAAGCCGCTCCTACAGGACAGCCCCCGAGAGCACGATTAGCCGTGACGAGATCTTCCCGGTAGAACCGTGGTCGCTGCTGAAGCCGGTTCTACGAAAGGGGGCGATTGCGCTCTGCGTGTTCTCTTTAGCTTGCTGTCGCACTGTGTTGATCGCTGCGGCGACCAGCGCCATGCAACGATCCCATGCCGACGCGATGCTGCCGGCAGTCGTCGATGCGCATGCAACTCCTCGTTCGCTTCGCTGCGCCGCAAACGCGTTGCGGTGCGCGACGGCACGCTCCTGTCCAACAGCGCCGGCTGCCAGACCGCCGAGCCGCGCTGCGCACACGCCGGCTGGCTCCTGGCTCACGCGCGCTGACAGCGCCGGCCGCCTCCGGCAGAATCGACGCATGCGCTTATTTCCGCCCTCTGCCGGTCTGCTCCTGTGCACCGCCCTGTGCACTGCCGGCCCGGCCGTGGCGCAGGGTGCGGCGACGCCTGCGCGCGCGTCTGCCGCCGGAGCCACCGACGCCGCACCGGTGGACGCGCCCGGCACCGACGATGCCTGGATCGATCGCCAGTTGCTGGACATCGACCGCTACGCCGCGCGCTACCCCGACAGCTTCCTCGACGAGGTCGCGCGCTATGCGCAGATGCCGCGTGGCTACGCCGAGGTCCTGCTGCGCGAGCGGCGCTGGCCGCCGCGCGATGTCTATGTCGCCGCGTTCCTGGCCAAGGCCGCGGGGCGTCCGTACCGCGAGGTGGTGCGCGCACGCACGGCCGCCGGCGTGCCGGCCGGCTGGGCGGCGGTGGCGACGGGGCTGGACGCGCCGCCCGGCTCGCTGGCCTACCGCGCGCTGCGCCATGCCATCGTCGCCAGCTACGACCACTGGGACCGGCCGATCGTGCTGGACGCGCTGCTGCGCCGGCAACTGGGCGACCGCGCCGCCCGCGACCGCGCCGCGGCACAGCCGCAGGACGGGTCTACGCGCTCGCAATAAGCGCGGTGCAGCACGACGACACAGCGGCCGCCTGCACGCGCGCCCATGGCGTTGCGCGAATCTTCCATTGTCCTGCACGGCGACGCGGGATGCAGGCAGGCACCGGTGTGCATCAACGTCAGCGCGTACTAGCCCCTCTCCCCCGGGAGAGGGGTTGGGGTGAGGGCCGGGGCGCGCAGCGCCTCACGCAGTGTGGGTGCACGAGGCTGCGCCCGTACCCTCATCCGCCCCTGCGGGGCACCTTCCCCCAAAAAGGGGGCCGTGGTCCCGGCGGGAGACGGAGACAGCGGTGCCGGCCACTCCCGTGCCGCACCGGTACGCGCCGCCACCCATTCACCCACACTGGCCGTGCCGCCGCCGCGGCGCGAGAATAAGCGTTCTGCCGGTCCTGCCACCGGCGCCACCGCCGCTCCGGACCGCCCGATGACCAACGCCTTCGTTTCGCCCGACGCTATCCGCAGCCTGTTCGCGCAGGCCATGTCCGACATGTACCGCACCGAGGTGCCGCTGTACGGCACGCTGATGGAGCTGGTGGCGCAGGTCAATACGCAGACCCTGGCCGCGGACCCGGCACTGGAGGCGCAGCTGCAGCGCAACGACGAACGCGCGCGCCTGGACCAGGAACGGCATGGTGCGATCCGTGTCGGCACTGCCGAGGAACTGGCGACGCTGCGCCGCCTGTTCGCGGTGATGGGCATGGCGCCGGTGGGCTATTACGACCTGTCGGTGGCCGGTGTGCCGGTGCACTCCACCGCGTTCCGTCCGCTGGATGCCGCGGCGCTGGCGCGCAATCCGTTCCGCGTGTTCACCTCGCTGCTGCGGCTGGAGCTGATCGAGGACCCGGCGCTGCGCGAACAGGCGGCGCAGATCCTCGCCAAGCGGCGCATCTTCACCGACGGCGCGCTCGCGCTGATCGCGCAGTGCGAACGCGATGGCGGCCTGGCCGACGCCGATGCGCAGCGTTTCGTTGCCGAGGCGCTGGAGACCTTCCGCTGGCACAGCGATGCCACCGTGAGCCTGCCGACCTACCGCGCGCTGAGCGAGGCGCACAAGCTAATCGCCGACGTGGTCAGCTTCCACGGCCCGCACATCAATCACCTGACCCCACGCACCCTCGACATCGACGCCGCGCAGGCGGAGATGCTGCGCCGTGGCATCGACGCCAAGGCGGTGATCGAAGGCCCGCCGCGCCGCGCCTGCCCGATCCTGTTGCGCCAGACCAGCTTCAAGGCGCTGGAGGAAACCGTGCGCTTCCCCGCCGGCACGGACGGCGCCGAGGCCGGCACCCACACCGCGCGGTTCGGCGAGATCGAACAGCGCGGCCTGGCCCTGACGCCGAAGGGCCGCGCGCTGTACGACGCGCTGCTGGAACGCGCGCGTGCGGCCGAGGGCAGCGCCGGCGCGGACTACGCCACGCGCCTGCAGGCCGCCTTCGCCGATTTCCCCGACGACTACGCCACGTTGCGCGGCGAGGGCCTGGGCTATTTCCGCTACGCGCTGACCGACGCCGGTCGCGCCGCGGGTGCCGCTGCCCTGGCCGGCAAACCGGCCGAAGCGCTGATCGCCGATGGCCTGGCCAGCGCCGACCCGATCGTCTACGAGGATTTCCTGCCGGTCAGCGCCGCCGGCATCTTCCAGTCCAACCTCGGTGGCGGCGAACAGCGCGCCTACGCCGCGCACGCCAACCGCGCCGCGTTCGAGCAGGCGCTGGGGGCGACGGTGCACGACGAGTTCGCGATCTACGCCGGTATCGAGCGCGATTCGCTGCAGACGTTGGCGGGTTGAAGCGGGGAGTGGGGAATGGGGATTGGGGAATCGCAACGGCGGTTTCCCATCGTCGTGTTCCCACATGCACACCGATCTGGCGGTGCATCGTGAGAGGGACTGCTGGCTCGACGGTGTCCGAAGACAGCGGTCCTCACACCGCCGCGCGTCGCGGCTGAAGCCGCTCCCACAAGGGCGCGGTCGGTTTGGTGGCTGCACTGTGGGAGGGACTTCAGTCCCGACAGTGTCCGAAGGCGATCAACCCGCACACCACCGCGTGTCGCGGCTGAAGCCGCTCCTACGAGGGCCCGGTCGGTGTGGTGATGCATTGTGGGAGGGACTTCAGTCCCGCCTGCGTCCGAAGGCGATCAACCCGCACACCACCGCGCGTCGCGGCTGAAGCCGCTCCTACGAGGGCCCAGTCGGTGTGGTGATGCATTGTGGGAGGGACTTCAGTCCCGACAGTGTCCGAAGGCGATCAACCCGCACACCACCGCGCGTCGCGGCTGAAGCCGCTCTCGCAACGACGCGGCCGACGCAGATGCCGTCCCCGCGCGGCTTACCCCGCGTAACGCGCCTTGAGCATGGCGTACGCCGAGCGCAGCGCCAGCGCTTCGCCGCCGGCGGGGCGGCCGGGGCGGTCGCTGTCGTTCCAGGCGTACACGTCCAGATGCGCCCAGGCCTGCCGTGCCGGCACGAAGCGCTCCAGATACAGGGCGGCGGTGACCGCGCCGGCCATACGCGAGCCGGCGTTGGCCAGATCGGCGACCGAGCTGGTCAGGTAGCGCAGGTAGGGGCGCCACAGCGGCATGCGCCAGACCGGGTCGCGGGTGCGCTCGCCGGCGGCGATCCAGGCCTGCGCCAGGGTGTCGTCGTTGCAGAACAGCGCCGGCAGGTCCGGGCCCAGGGCGATGCGCGCGGCGCCGGTCAGGGTGGCGAAATCCAGGATCGCGTCGGGGCGCTGCTCGCCGGCGTAGGCCAGCGCATCGCACAGCACCAGACGACCTTCGGCGTCGGTGTTGTCGATCTCCACACTGGTGCCCTGGCGGGTGGCGATGACCTCGCCGGGGCGGAACGCGTTCGGACCGACCGCGTTCTCCACCGCCGGCAGCAGCACGGTCAGCCGCAGCGGCAGGCGTTGCGCCATCACCAGCCCGGCCAGCGCCAGCGCATGCGCGGCGCCGCCCATGTCCTTCTTCATGTTGCGCATGCCGTCGGCCGGCTTCAGGTCCAGGCCGCCGGTGTCGAAGCACACGCCCTTGCCGACGAGGGCCACGTGCGGGTGCGCCTCCTCGCCCCAGCGCAGCACCAGCAACCGCGGCGCGCGGTGCGAGGCGCGGCCGACCGCGTGGATCGCCGGGAAATTCTGCTCCAGCAGCGCGTCGCCGACGATGCTCTCGAACTGCGCGCCGTGCTCCTGCGCGATCGCGCGCGCGGCGTCTTCCAGTTGCTCCGGCCCCATGTGCTCGGTCGGCGTATTGACCCAGTCGCGTACGCGCAGGCTGGCAGCGATCAGGTCGCGCACTTCGGCCTGCGGCGTGGCCAGCAACTGCGCCGGCAGCCGCGCCGGTTGCTTGTAGCGGGCGAAGCGGTAGCTGCCCAGGCCCCAGCCCAGGTGCAGCGCCGCCAGCGCGTCGGCGTCCAGCGCCGTCTCCACCCGCCAGGTGCTGCTGGCCGGCAGCGCGTACGGCGCATGCGCATAGGCATACGCATCGCCGCGATCGCCGACACCCAGCACGGCGGCGGCCACGCCGTCGGCGCCCGGCAGCAGCAGCACGCTGCCCGGCGCGGCCATGAACTGCTGGGTGTCCATCCACGCCGCCCAGGCCGGCGATTGCGCCGCGCGCCATTCGGCCAGGTGCTCGCGGTCCAGCACGTACAGCGGCAGCGCGTGGGAAGAGGCGTCGGTGAAGCCGGTCGGCAGGGACATCAGCGGATCCTTGGAAGAGGGAGGTGGCCGGCGCGCCAGCGCGCGCGGGTCATGCACGCGCGAAGGCCGGCTGGGTCGCGTCCAGCCAGTCGGCCAGGCCGGTGAGGGTGTCGAAGTGCAGGTCGGGCGGGGTCGGCGGATGCCAGGCCTGCGCGTCGCGGTTGATCCAGCAACCGCGCAGGCCGGCCTGCATCGCGCCGACCACGTCGATCTCGATGTGGTCGCCCACGTGCAGCACCTGCGCACAGGGCAGGCCCAGGCGCGCGCAGGCGGCGCGGAAGATGCCCGGGTCCGGCTTGGCCGCGCCGTGCTCGCGGGCGCTGAGCTGGAAGGCGAAATGCCGGTCCAGCCCGATCGTCGCCAGGTCGGCGTTGCCGTTGCTCAGCGCCACTACCGGCACGCGCGCGGCGATGCGCTCCAGCGCGGCGATGCTGTCGGGATAGCACTCCACCTGGTTGCGTGCGGCGTGGAACACCGCATAGGCCGGTTCCAGCAAGGCCGGGTCGGCGTCGCTCTCGTGCAGTGCGCGGCGCAGCGTCAGCCGGCGCAGTTCGCTGAGGTCGTGGTGCAGGTGCGGATGCGCGGCGAACACCTCTTCGCGCAACTGCCGCATCGCCGCGACCGGGAAGCGCGTGGCGGTGGCCGGGCTGTGCTGCAGCAGCCAGTCGTGGAGCACCTGCTCGATGCGCGCGCCGATCGGCGCGAACGGCCACAGCGTGTCGTCCAGATCCAGCGTGATCGCGCGGACGGGGAAAGAGGGCATGGAAGTCACCGGCGCATTTTACGCCAAGCGCTGATACCCCTGCGTCCCACGCCCGGTAGACAGCACGCGCGCTTCCGCCAATCCCCAATCCCGACTCCCCAATCCCCGCCTCACTCCAGCAACCGCGCCCAGCGCTGCATGCCCTCCACCCGCGCCAGCACCATCTTGATGCACACCAGCAGCGGCACCGCCAGCAGCAGGCCGATCATGCCCCACAGCCAGCCGAACAGCATCAGCGCCAGGATCAGCATCAGCGGCGAGATGGCCATGCGCCGGCCGAGCACGATCGGGGTCACCACCTGGCCTTCCAGGGTGTGCAGGGCCAGGTACAGGATCGCCGGCAGCGACGCGCTCAGCGGATCGCGGAAGGCGACGAAGCCCATCAGCAGCATCAGCACCGCGCCGATCAGCGGCCCCACGTACGGCGCGAAGTTCAGCAGCGCCACCACCGTGCCCCACAGCAACGCTTCCTGCGGCGGGATCTTCAGCACGATCAGGATGCCGGCGAAGACCAGGCCGACCAGCGTATTGATCACGGTGATGGTCAGGACGTAGCGCGAGACCTCGCGTTCGATCGAGCGCAGGATCTCGGTGGTGAACTTCTGCTGCTGGCGACTGGGCAGCAGCGCGATCGCATGGCGTTGCAGGTTCTCGCCGAACACCATGAAGAAGAACGTCAGCAGCACCACCGCCAGCGCCGAGGCGGCCAGCCGCGGCGTCCGCACCAGCGCCTTGTACGGATCGTCCATCTGCGTGCGGATCACCTGCACGCGGCGCCCACTCTCGCCGCCGGCGGCGCGGGCGAAGTTCTCCGCGGCCTGGTTGGCCTGCTGCATCGGCTTGGTCAGGTCGCGCACCTGCGTGGCGAGGTGACGCAACTGCGCCGGCGCCTGCTGCGCCCACTCGGCCGCAGGTCCGGCCAGTTGCACGGTCAGCGTCGTCGCCACCGCCATGCCCGACAGCAACACCAGCAGTGCGGCCAGGAAACGCGGCAGGTACAGCCGTTGCAGCCCGCGCAGGATCGGGTTGCCGACCAGGGCGAAGAAGGCGGACAACAGGATCGGCAGGATCACGTCCTGCGCCGCCCACAGCGTGTAGCAGACTGCCAGCGTCGCCAGCACCACCAGCGAGACCGGCCCGCGTGGGCGCGGGGCGGGCGGCGGCGGCAGGGCGCCGTGCGGCGCGTCGTCGGCGACGGCCGCGGGATCGGGAACTGTACTCATTGGACCTGCGAGACGGTGGCCGCGGCACGCGCCGCGGGGCACGCGCCGAGCGGCGTCGGAACGGAAGCGAAGTGTAGGCCGGATCGTGGCCGGGGCGGTATCAAGACCGCGTGGCCGCCGCGTGCGCGCGGCGTAGCGGCGCCGTAATCACACCCGGCTGTGGAGTCCGTCGTAGGAGCGGCTTCAGCCGCGACAGGCGTTACCTGGAACGCCCGTCGCGGCTGAAGCCGCTCCTGCACCGGCGCTCTATGTGCCTGCCGCAGGCGCCCTAGCGCTCGGACAGGTCGGTCGCCGCTTCCGCGGCGGCGGGGTGCCCGGGGCGCGAGGCCGTCGACGGCCGCACCGGCTGCGGACGAGCGGCGGATGGGGGGACCGATGTGGCGGGCGGCGTCTGGGTAGCTGCATCCACCGCCGCATCCTGTGCCGTGTCCGCAGCCTCTTCTGCATCGTCGGAGGCGCGCTCGGCGTCGTCGGACGCGCTCTTGGCGGTGGTGGCATTGATCAGGCTGGAAACCGCGCTGAGCATCTGCAGCCAGCGCGCGCCGCCGAGCTTGCCGACCACCGCGGCCGGTTCGGCGCGCCCGACCAGGAAGCCGGTGCCGAGGCCCACGATCACGATCCGCCACGGCGTCCAGCCTTCGCGCCAGACCTGCTGCAGGGTCGTCCAATGCGTGCGTACCTGCTCCTGGCGTCCTTCCAGCACCGATTCGGCGCGGGCGATGCGATGCTGCAACTGCCGCAGGGTCATGGCGTGGCCTCGCGCTTGGCGACGTCGTCGTCGCTGTCCTCGTCGTCGCCGCCGATGCCCAACTTGGCCAACTGGCGGCGGGTGGCGTCGAGCTTGCTCATGTCGAAGTAGCGCAACGCCTGCCAGGCGCCGAGCGCGGTGACCACCAGGCTGAAGGCGGCGGTCGCCGAGATCGACGCCAGCCACGACCAGCCCATGCGCTGCAGCAAGGCGATCATCGCGCCCATCAGCAGCAACCATGCCGAGGCGCCGAACGCCACCGACACGGTCAGCCACACCAAGGCCCGCGCCAGCGCGGCGCGGGCCAGGGCAAAGTCCGCGGCCACCAGCTTGCGCAGCGCGCGGCCGGTGTCCAGGGTGGCGGTCAGCCCTTCGCGTCCGGCCGTGCCGAGCGCGCGGAAGGAGTCCTCCAGCGACGGTGCGGCCGCGGCGTCCGCCGCGGCGCCGTCGGCGCGGGCCTGCTCGTCGCTCACGCGCGGCTTACTTGTCGCCGCCGCTGCGCGCCAGCTTGGCGATGATCCAGCCGGTGGCGAAGGCCACGCCAAACGAGGCCAGCGGGCGCTCGCGGATCAGTTCGGCAGCGCTGTCGATCAGGTCGCGGCCCTTGTCCAGCAGCACGTCCACCTGCTCCTTCGCCGCCGCGCCGCCGAACTCGGCCGCCGCCAACCCGGACAGGGCGCTGTCGGACAGCTCGGCCTTGACGTTGGCCTTGCCCAGCTTCAGTTCCTCGCCGGCGGCACCGGCAGCGCCCTTGATGGCGTCGCCGGCATAGCTGGCCGCGGACTTCAGGTGCGCGCCGGCTTCGCTCAGGTTGTCCTTGAGGTTCTCGGTATTGGTCGGGCTGGCATTCATGGGCATGTCTCCTCTGGGGTTTGGGGGCCTGCCGTCCGCCATTGCGGACGCTGCGCAGAACGGGGGCGACACCAATACCATCGGTGGGGTGTACGGGGTGTTAGCTCGTCGCCACAGGCGATGGGCCATAGTGTCGGCGCTCGCCGGCGCGTCGCCAAGAGCGGCCAACAAAAGGACTGCGCAGCCACCAGGCAGGCGCGGACGGTGCTCGGAATCCTCATGTACCACTCGTACACTGCGGTTCCTCCGCGCCGCCCGCACCTACCCGGCGGCTGCTCGCGACGTTCTGTCAGCCACTCTAAAGTCCCGGAGGAACTGCAATGCACGCCTACGGCAACCGAAGCGGCCATGCCGGGGTGGTGGCCTACGACAGTGGCCCGGACTGGATCGTGCTGCGTTTTGCCGATGGCGCCACCTACCGTTACGACCGCCAGCATCCCGGCCTGCTCCACGTCATGGAGATGCAGCGCCTAGCGGCCGCCGGGCGCGGCCTCACCACCTATCTCAACCAGCACGTGCGCGACGACTACGCCGCGCGCCTGGCCTGAGCGCCGCGGTTACTGCATGACCAGGTCGGCCTGCGCGCCGCCGCGGACCACGCGCAGCACCAGCTGCGCCGGCTTGCGCGCGAAATTGGCGCGGTAGCTGGCCAGGTCGGCGAACTCGCCGACCGAAGCGGCCACCACGATGTCGCCGCCGGCCAGGCCGTTGCGCGCAGCGCGGCTGCCGCGCGCCACGTTGCCGATCAGCACGCCGGAAATGCCGGACTGGCGCAGCGATTCGGGCAGGTCGGTGAAGGTGGCGCCGCTCAGCCGCGGGTCCAGCGACTCGCCGCTGACCGCGCGCGGCTGTTCCTTGAGCGTGGTCTTGAGCTGCAGCGGCTTGCCGTCGCGGCGCACGTCCAGGGTCACGGTGCTGCCCACCGGCTGCAGGCCCTCGTAGTTGTGCAGGGCCTCGGCGCTGTCCAGGCGCTCGCCGTTGGCGCCGGTGATCACGTCGCCAGGCTGCAGCCCGGCGGCCGCGGCCGACGAGCCGGCCAGCACCCGCGTCACCAGCGCGCCGCGCGGCGCCGACAGGCCCAGGCCCTGCGCCATCTGCGTGGTCAGGTTCTGCGTCTCGATGCCGAAAGTGCCGCGGATCATCACCCCGTTGTTCTTGATCAACTGGTCGACCACCGCGCGCGCCAGGTTCGACGGGATCGCCAGGCCCAGGCCGATGTTGCCGGCCATGCTGCCCTGCGGGTTGAAGCTGGCGGTGTTGATGCCGACCAGTTCGCCGCGCAGGTCCACCAGCGCGCCGCCGGAGTTGCCCGGGTTGATCGAGGCGTCGGTCTGGATGAAGTTCTGGTAGCCCAGGCCGCGGATGCCGTTGCGGCCCATCGCCGAGACGATGCCGGAGGTGACGGTCTGGGTGAAGCCGAACGGATTGCCGATGGCCGCGACGAAATCGCCCACGCGCAGCTTGTCGCTGTCGCCCAGGCGGATCTCGGTGAGGTTGTCGGCCTTGATCCGGATCAGCGCGATGTCGGTGTCCGCGTCCGAGCCCATGAACTCGGCCTTGAAGCTGCGCCCGTCGGCCAGGGTCACCTGCACGTCGTCGGCGTTCTCCACCACGTGGTGATTGGTCAGCACGTAGCCGTTCTTGGCGTCGATGATCACGCCCGAACCGAGCGACTCGTTGATGCGCTCCTGCGGAATGTCCGGGAACAGGCGGCGCAGGATCGGGTCGTTGAAGAACGGATTGCGCACCCGCACCACCTGCTTGGTGTTGATGCTCACCACCGCCGGCATCACCTTCTGCAGCATCGGCGCCAGCGACGGCAACGGTTCGCCGGCCACCGAGGAGGGCAGGCGCGCGGCCCCGGACAGCGGCGGCGCCGCCGCGACCGGCGCGGCCTCGGCACGGTTGTCCAGTTGCGCGTTGATCGCGGTGGCGGCGAAACCGCCGAAGGCAGCGGCGGCGGTCAGGGTCAGCAGCGTGGGCAGCGGTCGCATGGGTGGGTTTCCGGGGAACGCGGGAGACGTGGGGCAGATGGGCGCGCGTGCGCGTAAATCAAGATGAACGCGCGGCGTTTAACCGCCAGTGAAAGCAGTCCGGCACCGCTTGCGCAAGGCTGCGCCGAGGCCCCGCACGCGCCGCGCATCGAGGGTGCGTGACCGCCGCGCGATGACGTTGACAGTGAGCCTGCCCGGCGTTAGCGTTCACGCTGCCGCAGCCACTACATGTAGCGGTATCGCATCGGTACAGCACTAGACGTAGGGTTTTCTTCACCGGGACTTCACATCCAGGGGCGCGCTCGGCGGTGCATGGCGGGACGGAGACAGGGAAGGTCACGAATTCAGGGGAATGTCGATCGGTCGAGGGCAGCCGCCGCGTGCGCTGCCGCGATCGTCTCTGCCGTGCAGCGCAAGTGCGATATAGACAAGACTCACGGCGGATGACCACCCATCCGCCCCATCGGGACAGGTTCGAGGAGAACACAGCAGAATGAGTACGGTGCGCCTGGAAGTCGTCCAGACCGGATCCAAGCACGACCCCATCCCGATGCAGCCGGCGTCGCAGGACATCTGGGACAAGAAGTATCGGCTCAAGACCAAGCAGGGCGAGCCGCTGGATGCCGACATCGACGGGACCTACCTGCGCGTGGCCCGGGCCCTGGCCGATGCCGAGGTCGGCGAGGAGCAGCGTGCCTACTGGTTCGAACGTTTCGCCTGGGCGCTGCGCCGCGGCGCGATCCCGGCCGGGCGCATCACCTCCAATGCAGGCGCGCAGGAACACAAGCCGGCCACCAGCACGATCAACTGCACCGTGTCCGGCACCATCACCGACTCGATGGACGGCATCCTGGAGAAGGTCCACGAGGCCGGGCTGACCCTCAAGGCCGGCTGCGGCATCGGCTACGAGTTCAGCACGCTGCGCCCGCGCGGTGCGTTCGTGGCCGGCGCCGGCGCCTACACCTCCGGGCCGATGTCGTTCATGGATATCTTCGACAAGATGTGCTTCACCGTGTCCTCGGCCGGCGGCCGTCGCGGCGCGCAGATGGGCACCTTCGACGTGTCCCATCCGGACGTGAAGGACTTCATCCGCGCCAAGCGCGAGGACGGGCGCCTGCGCCAGTTCAACCTGTCGCTGCTGATCACCGACGGCTTCATGCAGGCGGTGGAGCAGGACGCCGACTGGCCGCTGGTGTTCCCGGTGAACCGCAAGGAAGAGGGCGACATCGACCTGGCCGACGCCAGCGCGGTGGTGTGGCGCGACTGGCCCACGCACAAGGACTACATCGTGCGCGACGATGGCCTGGTCGCGTGCAAGGTGTACGGGCACATCCGCGCCCGCCACCTGTGGGACATGATCATGGTCTCCACCTACGACTACGCCGAGCCGGGCTTCATCCTGATCGACCGCGTCAACGAAATGAACAACAACTGGTGGTGCGAGAATATCCGCGCGACCAACCCCTGCGGCGAGCAGCCGCTGCCGCCCTACGGCGCCTGCCTGCTTGGCTCGATCAACCTCACCACCTTCGTGCGCGAGCCGTTCACCGAGCGCGCCCGCTTCGACTGGGAGGAATACAAGGAAGTGGTGCGGGTGTTCACCCGCATGCTCGACAATGTGGTCGAGGTCAACGGCCTGCCGCTGCAGCAGCAGCGCGACGAGATCATGCGCAAGCGCCGCCACGGCATGGGCTTCCTCGGCCTGGGCTCGACCATGACCATGCTGCGGATGAAGTACGGCAGCGCCGCCTCGTGCGAGTTCACTGAGTCCATCGCCCGCGAGATGGCCGTGGCCGGCTGGGAGACCGCGCTGTCGCTGGCCAAGGAGAAGGGGCCGGCGCCGATCATGCAGGAGACCTTCGAGGTCACCGCGGCGATGCTGCGGCAGCGCCCGGAGATGGCCCGCGACGGCTGGCGCGTCGGTGAGCGCATCGAGGGCCGGCTGTTGCACGCCAAGTACAGCCGCTACATGCAGCGCATCGCCGAGGTGGCGCCGGCGCTGGTCGAGGAGCTGGCCGAAGTGGGCGCGCGCTTCACCCACCACAGCTCCATCGCCCCCACCGGCACCATCTCGCTGAGCCTGGCCAACAACGCCTCCAACGGCATCGAGCCGAGCTTCGCCCACCACTACAGCCGCAACGTGATCCGCGAGGGCAAGAAGAGCAAGGAGAAGGTGGACGTGTTCTCCTTCGAGCTGCTGGCCTACCGCCACCTGGTCAACGCCAAGGCGATGCCGTTCGCCGAGGACGCCGCAGCGCGCCTGCCGGACTACTTCATCGCCGCCGACGACATCCACCCCAAGGAACACGTGGATGTGCAGGCCGCCGCGCAGAAGTGGGTGGACAGCTCCATCTCCAAGACCGCCAACGTCCCCACCGACTATCCCTACGAGCAGTTCAAGGACATCTACCGCTACGCCCACCAGCAGGGGCTGAAGGGCTGCACGACGTTCCGCTTCAATCCGGCCGCCTTCCAGGGCGTGCTGGTGAAAGAAGCGGACTTGGAGAACACCACCTACCGCTTCGAGCTGGAAGACGGCAGCGTGGTCGAGGTCAAGGGCAACGAACAGATCGAATACGACGGCGAGATGCACACCGCCGCCAACCTGTTCGATGCGCTGAAAGAAGGGTATTACGGCAAGTTCTGACGCCGTCCCGTCTCCCCCTTCGCGCCGGCGGAGGGGAGGGCGGCGATGGGAGCCTCGGAAGTGCGGCGCGCCGCGCTTCCCCAACGCTTCCCCACCGTCCGCCGCGTGTCGCCGTTTCCGGCTCCCCGCTTCGCTGCAATCGGTATAGCATCGCCCGCGTTACATAAACACTGACACCCTGAGGAGGGTTTTATGAGCAATGGCAACGGAGTAACGGCGACGCTGACGCAGGTCGCCGAGAACGTGAAAGAAACCGCCACCAACGTGGGCGAGACCATCGCCGCCACCGCCAGCGAGGCCGTCGCCAGCGTCAAGCAGACCGCCGAGAACGTGCAGAAGCGCGTGCAGGACCAGGTCGCCAAGACCCGCAAGGCGGTGAAGCAGGCCGAGAAGGCCGTGGCCAAGCGCGCCGAGAAGGCCGGCAAGGCGGTCAAGAAGACCGTCGCCAGCGCGCGCAAGAAGCTGGAAGCGGCCAAGGCCAGCGCCCAGGCCGAAGCGGCCGCGCTGACCAAGGGCGGCAAGAAGACCGCCAAGAAGGCGGCTGCGAAGAAGGCGCCGGCGAAGAAGGCCGCTGCCAAGAAGGCCGTCGCGAAAAAAGCCGTCGCCAAGAAGGCTCCGGCCAAGAAAGTGACCGCCAAGAAGGCCGCGCCGAAGAAGGCGGTCAAGAAGGTCGCCGCCAAGAAGGCCGTGACCAAGAAGTCGGTGGTCGCCAAGAAGAGCGCGGTGAAGAAGAGTGTGGGCGCGCGCAAGGCCGTCGCCAAGAAGGCCGTGGGCAAGGCCGCCAAGGCGGTCAAGAAGAGCACCGCCAAGGTCGCCAAGAAGAGCGCCGCGGTGAAGAAGACCGCCGTGCGCAAGGCCGCCGGCAAGAAGGCCGCGGCCACCCGAGCCAAGAAGTAAGCCGTCCCGTCGCACCCTCTCTCCCGCACGCGGGAGAGAGGCCGGGCCCACGCCCGTCCCGATCCGCATTCCAGGAACGCACGCCTCATGGCCATCAAGATCGACCAGAAAATCAAGGGCTACGCCGTTGTCACTCCCGAGGACAAGGCGCGCGACGCCGCCGCCGCGGTGCCCGCCTCGTCGATCGACCGTGCCACCGCCGAGGCCGAAGCGCCTGCGGACAACATCATCCACATGCACGAGCGCATCGAGCGCCCGGACGTGCTGATCGGCAGCACCTACAAGATCAAATCGCCGTTGGTGGAGCACGCCATGTACGTGACCCTCAACGACATCGTGCTCAACGCCGGCACCGAGCACGAATTGCGCCGCCCGTTCGAAATCTTCGTCAACTCCAAGTCCATGGAGCATTTCCAGTGGATCGTGGCGCTGACCCGCATCATGTCCGCCGTGTTCCGCAAGGGCGGCGACGTCACCTTCCTGGTCGACGAGATGAAGGCCGTGTTCGACCCCAAGGGCGGCTACTTCAAGGCTGGCGGCGTGTACATGCCGTCGCTGGTCGCCGAACTGGGCAGCATCGTCGAAGAGCACATGAAGTCGATCGGCCTGCTGCACGACCCGGAGATGAGCGACCACCAGCGCGCGCTGATCGCCGAGAAGCGCAAGCAGTACGAAGAACGCTCAAAAAAAAACAGTGAAGTGAAGCCGGCGGTTCCTTCTCCTGCGGGAGAAGGTGCCCGAAGGGCGGATGAGGGTACGGCCGCCGCGAATTCCACCGCCGACCACGAAGAGGACATCGCCGTCACCGGCGACGGCGCGAGCTTCCCGCCGTCGGCCACGATGTGCCACAAGTGCAATACCAAGGCACTGGTGATCATGGACGGGTGCGCTACTTGTTTGAATTGTGGTTATTCGAAGTGCGGGTGACTAAAGTGACGCGCTGACCTGCGGCCGCAGATTTCGCACCTTCAACGTCGTGGATGATTTCAACCGCGAGGTGCTGCACATCGAGGTGGATACCTCGATCAACTCGCAACACCTGGTGCGTGTGTTCGAGCAGATCAAACGCGACCATGGCCTGCCGCAGGTGGTGCGCTCGGACAACGGCCCGAATTTCTGGGCGAGGCGTTCACCGGCCGGCTCAAGGCCAATGGCGTCGCATTGCAGTACATCCAACCGGGAAAGCCGAACCAGAACGCCTTCATCAAGCGCTTCAATCGTACCTTCCGCGAGGAAGTGCTCGACCGGCACCTGTTCGCCCGTCTCGACGACGTTCGCGAAGCCGCCCACTGGTGGATGATCGATTACAACGAAGAGCGATCCCACGACTCGCTCGGTGGAATGACCCCGGTCCAGTACCGCAACCAACACGCCGAAAGTTCTACTTTTAAAGTGCTTGCTTGACGGGGAAGCTTACGCCCACATGTTCGGGCTGCACGTAGTTCAGCGTCGTGCCCGTCAGCACACTCACCGGCAGATTATCGAGCCAGATTGCTTGCTGGAGCGCCTTGCCGGGTGTCGTAGTTGCCCATCCAGTGGCGGCTTCGTCGTAGACGATGTAGGTATTGATGGTGTCGAGGAAGCGCCGCACCTGCTAGCACCGCTCGTTCCTGTTTCGATGTCTGAAAACCCCGCGCCTTGTTATGACCCTAAGTCAATAGCAATGACTCGTTCCAATTCCGCAATGGCGGGCTTCACACTGGGGTGCCGCTGCACCCAAACGTCCCCCAGATGCTGCCTAACATTTTTTCCACCCAACATCTCCCTTAATTTCTCAGCGCTTTTGCATTGAAGAATGTCATGCGCAGCATTCATGACATCTTCCGAAAAATCAGCATTTTTCTCACCAAGCTCATCGCCCCATTCCTTTTGAATAGCGGAAATGAGCTTTCCGGCAGCCCGCTGAAATTCTGTCTTCTTAGCAACCACTTTCACTCCTTCCAGATTGGAATCTAAGTACACGCGACTATACGACACTTCTGGTCATATTCGTTCTCGATCTCTCTCAACTCCCTTAGCCTTCTATTCAGTAACTTCTCATGCCCTCGGATAGTCTCCTTCAACTTTTCTCCTGGCCCTATACGCCAGGGGAGAGGATTGGGATTCTTACCAAGATCTGGATATCTCTTTTCGTAGATCTCTTTCTTTGTGTTTTCAATTCTTCTCGCAAGGCTTTGGCAGTATTCACCCAAGGGATCATTAGGGGAAGTGCCCGGAAACGGGATGGCCGGATCAAGAGGAGCGGTTATTGGCCGAGGCGTCAAAGCAGGTTTCGGCGAAGATATTGACCACCACGGTGGAACGACGATAGTTAACCCATACGGATCACTATTGGAAAACGGGTTGGATTCCGAATAGGCATATGTGTTGAGTCCGCCTCCCAAGCCGACTGGATCACTCTCCCCATACCGCCCAGTGGCAGCGTCGTAGTCCCGGAAATAGTTCTGGTTGAGTCCCGTGGCGCTGTCATAACGCTGACCCGGGAACCGCAGATTGAACACGAACGCTGCACCGTCGTTGTCCGGATCCTGATTCGGCGGCGTATTACCGAACGCCTCGCCCTTGATGTCCCAGGTCCAGATGGCAACGTCGCGCGCCGGGTCGATGACCACCCGTGGCGCTCCCAGATGGTCGGGCTGCACGTAGTTCAGCGCGGTCCCCGCCAGCACGCCCACCGGCAGGCCATCGAGCCAGATCGCCTGCTGGAGGGCCTTGCCGTTGGTGTCGTAGTCGCCCACCCAATGGCCTGCTTCGTCGTAGACGGTGTAGGTGTTGGTGGTGCCGAGGAAGCGCCGCACCTGCTCACCCCGCTCGTTGTAGCGATACTCCATCGCCAACGTGCTGCTGCGCGTGGCTTGGCTGAGGCGCCCCGTCGCGTCGTAGGCGAACGTGCGGGCCGTGCCATCGATGGCCGTGGTGTTGCCCGCGGCATCGTAGCTGCGCGCTGCGCCGGCCACGCTCGCCAGGCGGTGGCTGTCGGTTGGATAGGTGTAGGTCTGGATGGCGCCGTTGACCTGGGCGCTGAGGCGATTGCCGGTGGCGTCGTAGCTGTAGCCGTCGATGACCGTGCCGGTCGGCCCGTCCTTGAAGGCGGTCATCCGGCCCAGGTTGTCGTAGCCCAACTTCACCACGGGTGCGGTATTGCCCGGCGCGGTCAGCGCAGTGAGGTTGCCCGCCGGGTCGAAGCCAAAGCCGATATTCAGGCCATCCTTGCGGCCGTCCTGGATCGCCAGCGGGCGGTAGTTCTTGTCCAGCACGCGCTGCAACGGACGGCCGTTGCCATAAGTCCAGCCAGCGCTGGGGCCGAACGGGTAGTAAGTCGCGCCGCTCAGCAGTTTTTGACGCACGCCGCCGGCGGGCGTGACGCCCACTTCCGTCGCCTGCCCCAGCGCGTTGCGCACGTAGTCCACCACGGCGCCATCTGGATAGGTCACCTGGCTGAGGCGATCGCCCTTGGTGTAGGCATAGCGCAGCGCGAACGCCTTGCCGTTGGTGGTCTGCACCTTGCGCACGACGCGTCCGAACCGGTCGTAGCAATACTGGGTCGTGCCACTGCCGTCCTGCAACCTGCTCAAGCGGCCCAGCGCGAAGGTTTCCCCGGCCGCGCACACGTTCTGGCTGGCATCGTAGGTGTAGGTAGCGATCAGCGCCTTGTCGGCATAGGTGGTCTTGGTCAGGCGCCCCAGCGCGTCGTAGAGGTAGCTGGTCTTGGTGCCGCGCGCATCAATCTGCGTGACCATGTCGCCGGCACTGTTGTAGGTGTAGCTGGTCACTCCGGTGTCGGGGCTGATCAGCGTCAGCAGGTCGCCCAGGCCGTTGTATTGGTAGACCGTCGCCAGGCCCTTGGGATCGGTGACCTTGGCAATGCGGTCCGACGCGTCGTAGTCGAACTGGGTCTTGGCCGAAATGCCGCCCACGTCCTGCGTCGTCTGCTTGACCCGGTTGAGCGGATCGTAGTCGGCCTGGGTCTTGTGCTTGAGCGCGTCGGTGACCAGCTGCACGTTGCCGTTGTCGTCGTAGCTGAAGTCGGTCGGATCGGCTTCGGCCGTGGCCTGCGTCGCCAACTGGCCAATTCGGTTGTAGAGACGCGATAGCGTGTGCTTGAGCGTGCCCGACGCGTCCTTGATGTCTTCCTTGGCCCGGTTGCCGGACGGATCCAGCGTGTAATGGATGGTGTTGCCGGCGCCATCGGTCACGTCGGTCAAGCGATGCGCAGCGTCGTAACCATAGGTGACGAACGTGCCGTCGGGGTCGGTCACCTTTTTGATGTTCCCCACCTCATCGTAGGCCACGACCGTGGTCTGGTCTTGGTCGGACGGTATGCCATCAGCGTTCGCGCGCAACGTGCTTGAGGCGGTCCAGCCGCGTGGCGTGTAGGTGAGGTCGCGAATCAGGCCATTGGCGTCCTGGGTGCGCGTCGGGCGCCCATTGCGGTCGTAGGTCACATAGGTGGTAGCCCGGCCCAGCGCATCGATGACCTGAGACAGATCCCCCGCACGGTGGCAGGCGCCGCCGACAGTGGCACAGCCGGATTCGTCGGCGGTCATGTAGTAGCGGTAGGTGATGGTGTCGGCCACGTCCGTGCGCGGGCCGTCCTGACTCAGCACCAGGCCGACCTGCGGGCACTGTGTGCCGTCCACGCTATCGCAGTAGCTGGTCAGCCACTGGCGCACGCCGGTCGGCGCGTTGGCAGTGCTACCGCAGTTGTAGCTCATGGCGGCGGATACGGCTGGATCTACCTCGCAACGTGCTGTCTGCTGGCCGCGAGCGTTGTAGGCCCACACAGTCTTGGCGGTCGTGGCGCCGGACGCATCGAGCACCGTGCGCGTCAGCGGCACGCGCAGGCTGGTGTTCCAGGTCGTATTTGTCGTGCGTTGCTGCGCAGTCCCCGAAGCATCGATCTGCTGGGTCAACAGGCCACCGGCGGCATGGGTCGTCTTGGTGACCACGCCTTTGAAGTCCGTCCTCGACGCCGGATACCCGTTGTCGTCGTAGGTCAGCGCCTTCCAGGGCTGATTGCATTGTTCACCGCACGGCACACTGGCACCGGTCGGCTTGAGCGAGCCGTAGCCGGTGTCGGTGTAGGTCAGAAAGGTTCTGAATCCCAGCGGCGACGTGACTGCGGCCGGGGTGGCCCAGTTGGAGGTGGAAGCCGAATACTCGACCGAGATGGCATCGACGTTGCCAGCGAAGCTCGACGCAATCGCATCGCCACTGCTCGCATAGCGTGTGGTTTCGAAGCGCACGCCCTTCTCGTCGATGACGCCGGTCAACGCCGTCGGCTGACTCTTGTTGGAGGTGAGCGAGGCCTCGTTGTAGACGTATTGGCGCGTCTTGCCGTCCGGATACTGCACGGAGGTCAGGTTGCCGATGCTGTCGTAGCCATAGGTCAGCGTTCCGCCGTCGGGCAAGGTGACAGTGCTTAGGCGGTTGTTGCTGTCGTAGGCGAAACTCAGCGAGCGGCCGCCCGCATCGGTGACCCGCTGCAGGAGGTTCGGCGGCGGTTTGCTGCCGGCGACCGGCGGCAGGTCGCTGTATTGCAAGGTCAACACCGTCTGGCCCATGCGATCGAACACCGAGCGCAGCAGGCCGGCGGTGTCGTAGAGCTCGGTCTGCTGGGTCGCCGCCACCGCCAGGGAGTAGCCCAGCAACACGCCGGCGCTGTCGCGGCGCTCGGTCAAGATATCGGCGATGTCCGGGTCCGGCACCCACGCGCCGTTGCTGGGACGAAACCGTTCCACCACACCGTCAGGCCGTTGGACATCGATAAAGCTGCCGCCATTGGCGACGCCTGACAGCATCAGATCCAGTCGACGTTCGAAGGAGTGGCGCCACTGCTTGCCCAGCGTCACCGCGGTCACGAAGGTCTTGCTGTTGTAGAACCGGCGCAGGGTCAGCCAGGTCGGCGAATCGTAGTCGGTGTCCTGGCGGAACATGTTGCCCGTGGACGTGTTGATGGGGTCGCCTTCGAAGGCAGTTCCCCGATGCACCCCACCCTGCTTCAGCGTCGCATTGCCGCTGCTGCCATGCGGGCCTGTGTTGTCGCCGGCCTGGCCAAGCCCGCCGGTGCACCCGGTGTTGCAACTGCCCGTGTTCTTGACCGGCTGGCCTTCGCCCACAATCTTATCGTTGGCGTAGACATCGCCCCACCAATGCCCGTTGGAATATACACTTGCGGCCGCGAAGCCATCGCTGTAGGACACGGTAAAGACGGGCGGTTTTTCGCAGCCATTGGATTGGCACACCCGCATGGCGCCATCGATGACGAACTGCACCGCCTCGTTCACGGTGGCAAACGATTGCGAACCATTGCTGGAATCCCCGACATACGGCGGCCCATATTGCCGCTTCGGTGTCACCGCAATACTGGGGAAGGCGACCAGTGCGCCGGCGAGCAACAGCAGGAAGGCACCGCCGAAACGGCGGGCGGCACGAACGTGGGGGTTCGGCATAGCTTCGTCCTTGAGCATCGATTGAGTTGTAGTGCCGGTAGCCGCAGCGTGCAACTCCTTGGCGGCGCCATCTTACTGGTCCTTGTTGCAAATTCTGAGACAGGAGTTGGATTTTCGTCTGATGCATTCGTTGCCTGGCGGCCAAGCGTCTAGCGGCCTGCTATCGACCTGGGCGCAATGCCTCGCAGCGATGCGATCATGCCGCCGGAGCAGGCCTATTGCCTTGCCTAAGGAGATCGCCGCCATGGATGCCACCACACCGCCGCTGACGTTCGCGCTGCTGGAGCAGAAGATCGAGGCGATGCCGGAAGGACCGGTGTCCGCATTGTCGGCACCGTGTTGGCTCAGGGCGCTCAACACGGTGGGATGGGCGGGCGCCATGCTTGCCTTGCTGCCTTCGCTGCTGTTGGTCTGGATTGCGCCGCAGCACTGGATGGTGACGCTGTCGCAAGTCGGGCTGGTACTCACCGTCGCCTTTGCGCCTTATTTCCTACGCACGGTCCGGCTGCTTATCTACGAATTCTTCAACGCGCGCCGACAGTGGATCCTGCAGCACGATCATGACATCGGCGAACTGCGCCAGCTAGCTCAATGGCTGCTGGTCTATCCACGCGAAGAGCTGGAGGACCAATTGCGCTACGCGAAAATGGCGCAGGAACGCCTAGTTGCCAAGCTTGGCCTGTTCGTCGGCGGAGTGGATAAGCTGGGGCTGCTGCCTCTTTGCCTGTCGCTGCTCGTCGTCTTGCGTAACTGGCGCGATCTGCTGGCGTTGCCTGCGTGGCTTTCAGTTCTGGCGCTGTTCGCGGCGTTCCTGTGGATGATCAGTTGGCTAGGCGCCCAGTTCCGTTTGCGTCTACATCTATACGAAAGCGTGCTTGCTGCGGCGATAGCCAACGCCAGCTCTGCCAAGGTGGATGTACCGACCGAGACGGCATCGCCCATCTTGTCGCAGGGCCTGGCCACGGGTCGCATCACCGGCCTCGACGCCCTCGAAGCTCTCTACGGCAAACCCGCCGAGCGCGCGGTACGCAAGCAACTCGACCATCTGAACGCCGGCTACCAGGCGTTCGTGCACGCGTCGCCGTTCGTGGTGCTGGCCTCGGCCGGGGCCGAGGGCCTGGACTGTTCGCCGCGCGGCGAGGCGGCGGGCTTCGTGCAGGTGCTGGATGCGCGCACGCTGGCGCTGCCGGATCGGCCGGGCAACAACCGCGTCGATACGCTGCGCAATCTGCTGCAGGATGCGCGGCTGTCGCTGTTGTTCCTGATTCCCGGCATCGGCGAAACCTTGCGGGTGAACGGCCGCGCCGAGATCCGCGTCGATCCGAATCTTTTGGCGCGGTTCGCGGTCGGCGAGCGCTTGCCTCGCAGCGTGATCGTGGTGCACATCGAGGCCGCGTACTTCCACTGCGCCAAGGCGATGGTGCGGTCGCAGCTGTGGGACCCGACGCGGCATCTGCCACGCGACCGCCTGCCCAGCCCTGGCACCATGCACGCGCATCTGGCCGATGGCGCATTCGACGCCGACGCCTACGATCGGGAATTGCCGCAGCGCACCCGCGACTCGCTGTACTAACGCGACCGGATCGGACGTGAGGGCGACGCGTGCGCAGCGCCTCGCCGCGGGGAACTGCATGCCGTCGGTCGATTCGGCTACCGATTTCCCCGGTCATGCCGCCCTGCTACGGTGCGCCACGTGGTGGGAAGGGCGACGACGCCCTTTTCGGAGCGCGCAACGAACAACAGGGGATGGTGGATGCGGGGACGTGGGGAGCCGTCAGGCGGGTGGGGTGAGTTGCTGCTGGTGATTGCGGTGGCGTTCGGGCTGCCGATCTATTGGAGTGCGCTGGCGGTGCTGGCGCCGGTGGTGCCGTCGTTTTCCGACGCGAACCTGTGGGGCATGGTGTTCTACGAGCTGCTGGTGCTGGCGGTGTTGCTGCCGACGCTGCGGTTCCGCGGCTGGACGCCGCAGGCGCTGGGACTGCAGTGGCAGGCGCGCGATCTCGGCGTTGGCCTGGCGCTGCTGGCCGCCTGCCTGGTGGCGACGTATCCGTTGAACCTGTTGAACGACAGCGTGGCGGCCGAGGTGAATCCGTCGATGGACGCGATGGTGGCCGGGCCGCTGTCGGCAGGCGTGGTCGTGCTGGTCTCGCTGCTCAATCCGATCTTCGAAGAGGTGTTCGTCTGCGCTTACGTGATTCGCGTGCTGGAACGGAGGCACAGCCCGGCGTTCGCGGTGAATGTGAGCGTGGCGATCCGCGCGTCGTACCACCTGTACCAGGGGCCGGTCGGCACCATCGGCATCGTGGTGGTGGGGCTGATCCTGGGTTGGTGGGTGGCGCGCACCGGGCGGCTGTGGCCGGCGATCGTGGCGCATGCGGCGCTGGATCTGTTGGGGCTGATGGCCTACGCCTGATCCGCTGGGCGCACCCGCAGGCCGGTGGGTGCTGCGGTGATTGCACGCGTCGGTGACGCGCGAGCGGGGAGGGCGTCCCACCTCGTAAATGGCTGCCGTGTCAGACCGATCTGCGATCGTCGATCCGCCTCGCCAGCTGAATGCGCAGTCCCTCGATCTCCGACACAGTCGCTGCCGTAGACAGCTCACTTTCTGAACAAGCCAGCGCTTTCGCCGTTGTCCGACTGGTCTTACAGTCGGACGACAAGGATGTGTCGCCCGCTGGACAAACGGGGGATGTCCAGGGTTCCGCTGCTGCATCACGGCCGGCGCCACGCGCGGGCAAGCGGCGGGACCGCAACGCTTTCGGGGGAGAAGCGGGATGCTGTTGAGCGAGGGTGCACCAGAACCTCATCCGTTGTTCGAGCTGCTGTCGGGCGAGATCAGCGACCGCGAGTTGCGCCGCTGCCTGCGCGTGGTGCGCCTGCACTTGGGCATGGACGTGGCGTTCCTGTCGCGCTTCCGGGAAACCGATCGCGTGCTGGATCACGTGGACGGGCCGCCCGATGGACCCATCCACGAAGGCCAGATCCTGCCGTTCGCCGATGGCTACTGCATGGGCGTGGTCCGCGGCGAGTTGCCGCAGCTCATTCCGGACACCTCGCTGGTGCCGGCCGCGCGATGCATTCCGGCGACGTGGCAGATCCCGATCGGCTCGCATATGAGCGTGCCGATCCAGGTGAACGGCCGGGTCTACGGCACGCTGTGCTGTTTCAGCTTCCTGCCCAGGCACGACCTGGGCGAGCGCGACATCGGCATGCTGCGCGCCTTCGCCGAGATCTTCGCGTTGCGCCTGCACGAGGTGGAGGCGCACAAGCTGGAACGGCAGGCGATGATCGACGAGATCGATGGTGCGCTGGCGGCGGGCGCGCCACGCATCGTGTTCCAGCCGATGTTCGCGCTGCAGGGACTGCGCCTGCATGGATTCGAGTGCCTGTCGCGCTTCGATGTCACGCCGCAGCGCGGGCCCGCGCAGTGGTTCCATCAGGCCGAGCTAGCCGGCGTCGGCATCCGCCTGGAGTTGCATGTGCTGGCCAAGGCGCTGGCGCATCTGCGGCAGTTCCCGCCGCAATACCGGCTCAGCGTGAACCTGTCGCCGGAACTGATGACCTCCGCGTCCCTGGCGGGCCTGCTCGGCGACGATACCGAGGTGGCGCGCCTGACCCTGGAGATCACCGAGCACGCCATCGTGCGCAACTACCAGGCACTGGCACAGGCGCTGGCGCCGCTGCGCGAACGCGGTGCGCAGGTGGCGGTGGACGATGCAGGTGCCGGCTACGCCAGCATGCGCCACATCCTGCAGTTGCAGCCGGACGTCATCAAGCTCGACATGAGCATCACCCAGTGCATCCATTCCGACCGCAATCGCCGTGCGCTGGCCAAGGGGCTGACCAACTTCGCCCACGAGATCGGCACGCAGGTGGTGGCCGAGGGCGTGGAGACGGCACAGGAGCTGGACGCGTTGCGCGAGTTACAGGTCGACTTCGTCCAGGGATATTTCCTGTCGCGGCCGCTGCACGAGGACGCGGCGCTGGCGCTGGCGTTGAAGGAGGTCGGTTAGCGCCGTTTCGGCGTCGCGCGGGCAGGTGAAGCACGCCTGGCGCGGTGGCGGGCGACGTTGGACTGCAAGCGTTGCATACCGATGGGCACGTCCTGGCGCAGTTGCACCAGGGACGTGCGTTACGCCGCAGGACGCGATGGAGCTGACTCAAGGCTCCCGACGGACTGCACGAGGCGCGACCGTCTGTGCAGGCCGTCGCCGGAGCAGGCGCCAACGCAGTGCCGCGCATCCGCGTGGCGATGCAGCGCGCGTCGATACGTGATCACGGCCAACCGACGGCGTGCTGCAGGTAGCTCAGGTGGCCCGGCTGCAATTCGGTGACGAACACCGAGGTGAGGATGGGGTGCTGGCCCCAGACATGGCCGCACCGCGTATTGACCGGATTGACGCCCGCATCGCGCTGCGTGTACTGCACGGCCGGATTGCGTGGTGCGTTGAGGTTGTTGGCCAGGCCCAGCGCCCAGTGTTCCCATGTGTACCAATGATCGGAGGCCATGACGATGCTGTAGCGGGTGGGATGGGCGCTGATGGTCAGGCCGGCGGCGGCGATGCAGAGCCTGGCGAAGGCGCCGGTGCAGACGACCTGGGCGTCGTCGTCCAGGTCGATCAGCGCGTCCTGGAAATGCCGCTCGATCAGGTCCGCCTGCGCCGTCGCGGCGGGGATATGGAAGGTGGTGTCGACCCAGTCGCGAAAGCCGGGCCGCAGACCGACCAGCGCGCCGCTGGCATTGAGCTCCAGCGCCTGCTCGAAGATCGTCGGCGGCGTATTGGCGGCGTTGCCACCGTCGCCGCTGAACAGTGCCCACCCCCAGCATGGGGCATCCGGATAAGGGTCGACCCAAGTGGGGTCGAGTTCGGTACCTGCGTCGAGAGCGGGGCTGGCAAGGCCTTGCAGTTGTGCATCGGTCAGCACGGGCATGGGTGACTCCTGAGGAAGAGAAGACGACGGCCGTCTGTCGCGCGCGTCGGGCCGTGCGGCGTCGAGCCAGTCGATTGCATAGACGTCGCGGGCATGCGTCTGTGAAGTGCATGCCGCCTGCGCGTCGCGCGGCAGGGACGGGCGGCGTTCACACCTCGCGCCGCGCGACGTCCTAGCACTCGGGAACCGTCCGAGGAGCCGATCGCATGCCGTCCACCGCGGCCACCCTGCTGATGTTGCTGTCCTCGCTCAAGCCGGCGCGTGCGCCGCCGCGGGGCACGGCGTCTCCCAGCCCGACACATGCCACGCCAGGCGCTGCGGCGCCACCCACCAAGGAGAGCAAGATGCCCAGCGAATTCGATTTCCTGGAGAAGCACTACGACCGCACCGAGATTCCCGAAGTCGCCGCACAGGCGGCCAAGGAACGCTTTGGCAACTATCCGGGTGCACGGACCAGCACGGTGATCTACGGTATTCCCTGGCAGGAGCTGGTGGACAGCGTCGTGCAGGCGGTCGACAACTATTCCTACGGCGCGATCTTCGATACGTCCGCGTTCGCGTATCTCAGCGAGTACAAGGGCAGGCCGCAGTGGAACATCGTGCTGACCGGGCTGCAGTACGTCAACGCAACGCTCAAGGTGGTCGGTGCCACGCCCACCTACACGATCGCCAGCTACAACAACGGCACGGTGGTGGTGACGGCCGAGGTCGCCGGCAACAATCCGCCGATGCTGGGCGAGATCGTGCACCTGCAGGCGGCGGTGGGCGGTTACGTGGAGACGCTGCAGTTGAAGAACTGAGTGCCTGCGCGTTCGCGCGGCCTGGGCGTGTCGCGCGGGAGGCCCAGGCCGGGCGCGATCCGGCCGACCGCCCAGGCCATTGCTGCGGCGAGGCGACATCGGCACTGGCTCGCCGCCGCAGCGATGCCGCACACTTGCCGGCTCTGATCGAAGGCAGGAACAGGCAATGGCACGGCGATACGGATGGAGCGCGATGCTGGTGTGGCTGGTGACGTTCGGCGCGGCGGCAGCCGGCCCGACGCCCGGCGAGTACGCCACCAAGGAAGGCTGGGGCAGCATGCGGGTCACCGACAAGGGCGGGGCGCGTCAGTTCGATCTGCTGTCGGTCGGTGCCAACGGCCACACCTGCACGTTGTCGGGCACGCTGCAGGGCGACAAGGCGGAGGTGAACGACGCCGGCGACGTGCCGTGCAAGCTCGCGTTCAAGCCGGTACAAGGCGGCTTCAACGTGGCCGCGCTGACCGAGGAGAGCTGCCGCGACTATTGCGGCATGCGCGCCAGCTTCGAGGGCGACTACCTGCGGCTGCCAGCTGGCTGCACCGCCGCAGCAAGCAGCCGGCGGCGCGAGGGGTATCTGCAGGACTATCGCGGCAAGCGCTATGCCCAGGCGTTGGCCGGCATGCAGGCGTTCGAAGGCGAGTGCGGCGGCTTCCTCAACTGGCTCGATCGCGACCGCTTCGCCAACGACCGCGCCATCACCCTGCTGCGCCTGGGCCGGCCGCAGGAGTGCCTGGCGGCGCTGGATGGCACCATGGCCGGCCGCAGTCACGACGAGGCCTCGTTCCAGGCGGAACTGGAAAAGCAGAGCACCATGCTGCCGCCCAGCGACTGGGACGCGTACCTGCCCATCGCCAAGTCCACCTGGTTCAACCGCAAGCTGTGCGAGGCGGCCAGGCACTGAGCGGGCGCGTGCGGCGGATGCCGGCCAGGCACGCGCCGCCATGTGCGGCCTGCGTGCGGCGCAGTGCGCGGCACAGCCGGCTCGGGGTGCGGCGCGATGGCATTGGCGTCCCTGCGCCCGGCGTGCGGCGAGTGACGCAGCGGGCGCCGCAGGCTGCTGCCCACCGTGCGGCCCGTCGGTGGCCATGGCATCGCCGGTTGCCGTCGCCGCGGGCCACTGCGCATACTTCCGGCGACCGATTGTGCATTGGAATGCCCTGGAGCAAGGATGATCGACCGACTGCGACGCCTGTTGTCCCGCACCTCGCCGAGCGGGCTCGATGCCACGCGCGATGCTGCAGGGTCCGAATCCGCGCCCGACGCGCAACCGGGCCAGGCACTGCAGCAACTGTTGCTGCAGGTGCTGCAGCGCGAGGGGCATGCGGCAAACTTGCACGACGATGCCGTCGTGCTCGGCAACGGTCTGCACCTGCTCACCGAACTGGTGGACCTGGCCGAACTGCGCAGCGGCGTGCGCACGGCCAGCTGCATTCGCGTGCATCACCGCAGCCTGTTCCCCGATGGCATCGTCGAGTTCCAGCACTCCATCGGCGAAGACACCGAAGCGAGTCTGGCCTCGGGCTTCACGACCTGGGCGCGCACCGATCTGGTGGCGCTGTCGGAGGCGGTGACGGCACCGGCCGATGCCCGCTGCATGACGCTGCAGATGGAGTTCCCTGCCACGGCCGAGGCGCAGGCCGCGGTGCGGCGCACGGTAGTGCTGGGGCCGGTGGCGCACATGAACGGCGATGCGGCCCGGGCTGCGGCCGGCGACGACACGGAGCATGCGTTCTGCCCGTGCTGCCTGTTCACCAACAGCCTGGATGCCTTGATGCCGCTGCTGCAGCGCGATCGGCGCATGCTCGGGATCCGGCTGTTCGCCTCGCGCGATGCCGACGGCGAGGTCGCGGCCGACTGCCGGGTCAATGGCGAGGATTTTCCCGAAGGCGTGGCCTGCCTGCGCCGCTACGCCGAGACCTGGCCGGCGCTGGGCGCCATGGAGTTCCGCAAGCAGTACGCCGTGGTGCGCCTGCCGGAGCCGGTGGTGGCGGATACCACGCACTGAGGTGCCATCGCGCGCTGTCCGAGCGCAAGCCCATTGGTGTACGGCGCCAGCCTAGGCCGCAGCGGCATTCGCCGGCGATGCCGGCAGCGCCGAGGCCACGATGCGGTGCAACTGTGCCGCCAGCGCCTTGCGGTCGCTGCCCGGCGCCACCGCGATCGGTGCGTGGAAGGTCACCCTGACCACCGCACCGGACAGGCGCAGGAACTGCGCGACGTGTGCGCCGGCCTGCATCTCGCCGTAGAAGGCATAGGCATCGCGATCGCCACCCTGCGCGATGGGTTGACCGTCCACGCTGCGCACGTCCAGCGTGAATGGTTGCAGGGTCCATTGCCGCGCGCCCGGATCGGCACTGAGGAACAGCGAGAACAGGCTGGACTTGAACGGCGCCACCCGCTCGCCGGAGGAGGTAGTGCCTTCGGCGAACAGCACCACGTCGTGATCCGGGCGCAGTTGCGCGGCCACCGAGGCGGCCACCGCGGCCGCATCCTGGCGGCGCCGGCTGATGAACACGGTCTGCGCCAGCGCGCCGATGTGGCGCATGCCCGGCCAGCGCTCCATGTCGTTCTTGGCGATGAAGCGTGCGCGCAGCAGGCTGCCCAGCACCACGATGTCGAAGTGGGAGATGTGGTTGCCGACGAACAGCGTCCCGCCCGCCTCGCGCGGCGCGCCCACCACCTCGACGCGGAGGCCCAGGGCGCGCCGCAGGCAGCCGAACCACAGCCGCGGCAGCACGAACGCGCCGCGGCCGCGGGTGAAGCGCATCAGCAGCCACTGCGGCGGGATCAGCAGCAGGCTGGCGAGCACGCAGACGGCAACGCGGACGATGGTGCGCAGGCGGCCGACGAGGGCGCCTGCAGCGGGGCGGAGCGGAACGGCGGCGGGCATGGGCGAGGGGGGGCTGGGGAGACGGTCGGCGCGCGCGGCGGCGCGCCCGCGGCGATGGTAGCCGAGGCCTGCGTCTTCGGCATTCATGACGTCGCGGTGTCGCGGTGCCGCGGTGCCGCGGTGCCGCGGTGGGGCGCGTGAGGATGCATCAGGGAATGTGCCGTGTCCGCGCACTTCCAGTCCCGATGCCGTTCCGGCGTTCACGTCGCCCCTTCGCCGCCGTCTTGGATCCCTGCCGTACCGGGGCGCCATGCCGGCCGCAGATCAGCCATCGCCCGATGGGCGTGGCGCCGGCGCCTGCGCATCGTGGCAGCGCCCGCCGCGGCGCCGTTCGCCGGTGGCGGCCATCCCGATCACTTCCAAGGAGCACGTCCATGTCCCGTCCGATCCACGCTGTCCTGCTTGCCGCGCTGCTGGTCTCCACCCAGGCGCAGGCGCAGAAGGCGCCGCCCGCCTGCGGCGCATTGCCCACCTACGTGCGCGAGGCCGCTCGTGACATGGCGTACTGCATCACCATGCCCAACCCGATCGCCGCCTGCGGTCCCACCCAGGTGGACGTGCAGGTGTTCGGCAATGCCGAAGGGCGTCTGCCGAAAGCCGGCAAAGGGCAGACCTACTACGAAGGCAAGGCGCGGCGCGACCCGGGCGGCCCGGCCGGCACCTATCGCCTGGTGTTCCTGGTCACCGACGGCAAGACTAAGTCGACGATCGCGCAGCGCTACTACTCGGCCGATCACTACACGACGTTCTGCGCGGTGCAGTGAGCGCGTCCGGCTGGCGCCGCCCGCCTATGGTCGGTGCCAGCCGATGCGGTGCGCCAGCGCGGTGCGTGAGTATGGGCACCGGGCGGCGGCTGCGGTGATTGTGCTTTGGCGGTGGCCGGTACCGATGGGGATCGCGGCGTCCTTCGTCGCGGCTGAAGCCGCTCCTGCAAACGCAATGGTTTGCGATGAGTGTGCTGGATAGGTGGTGGAGGACTTCAATCCCGACGAGGGGTGAAGTCGATCGCCACTGGTGCTTCGTTCGTCGCGCTGAAGCGGGCTTCCAACAGCACTGGGAGGCGCATCCTGTAGGAGCGGCTTCAGCCGCGACGAGGCGTTACCGGTAGAGCCTGTCGCAGCGGAAGCCGCTCCTGCAAGGCAATGGGGGCCTCGTCGCGTCGCAGAAAAAACCAACTGCCTGGGCTATCGGGAAGCCGCGCCTACGGCACGGTGGAGATTGCAGCGTCAGTGCCTGTCATCGGCCTGCTTGCAGTCCTCAGCCTGCGAGGTGGCGAACGACGCCAGGACCCATGCAACTGTGGGGTGTGCCTCGACGCCGTAGCGCCACGACTGGCGCACGCTGTCTGCGCAACTGGTAATGGCGATGCTATCGCCGGTCGAGCCGTTGGCCGGCAGTGGCAGGGGCGCGGGAAGCCGCTCAGTGGCGGGCGGCAGCGCTCGCGCGTAGGTCAGGACGATGGGGCCGAGCTGGTTGAGATTGCCCATGCGCGCGCCGTCGCTGCGCGTACGGTGCTGCACCAGCCAGTCGCGCACTTGCCGCCACTCGGGCGTGCCTGCGACGTAGGTGTTGGTGCTGGACACGCGCAGGCTGTCCGGCGGGTTCGGCGCGGCGCAGGCCGCCGGCGACAGCAGGGCGAGCAGCAGTGGGCCCATGAGCCATCGCGCATGCCGGGCGCGCGTCCGTCCGTTTCCGACCGCAACATCGCAGCGCCTGTGCATCCGCCCGCTCCCTGTGGTTGCCGATGGCGCGACGATAGCACCATCGGCGGCCACGTTTTCCCGCGTGGCGCGGACATGTCGTCGGCCGCGCTCGCGCTCAGCGCTTGCCGGGGCGATCGGCCAGCGACGCCTGCAGCGCGGTGGCCAATGCGGCGTCGCCGCTGACCAGCGCGCTCCAGCGCAGTTCCAGGCCCTTGCGCCGGCCTTTCTCGGTGAGTTTCAGGCCGTCCGGGTCCACGGTCAGGGTGTAGTGCACGCCGTCGATCTCGAGCTCGCGGCGCAGGGGTTTGTCGAGCGGGGTCATGCGGCGGCTCCCGTTTTCACGATGCGGCGAGGGTAGCCGGGCGAAGGTGATGGCAGGTTCTGCAGGCGCGCCGGATGAAAACGCTCAAGATCGCCACCTACAACGTCAACGGCATCCGCAGCCGCTTGCCGCAGTTGCTGCAGTGGCTGCAGCGCGAGGCGCCGGACATCGTCGGGCTGCAGGAACTCAAGAGCGTGGATGCGGGGTTTCCGCTTGCCGAGCTGCATGCCGCCGGCTACGGCGCGGTGTGGATGGGGCAGTCGAGCTGGAACGGCGTGGCGCTGCTGGCCAAGGGCTGCGACCCGGTCGAGAGCCGGCGCGGCCTGCCCGGCGATCCGCGCGATACCCAGAGCCGCTACATCGAGGCGATGGCGCACGGCGTGCTGGTCGGCTGCCTGTACCTGCCCAACGGCAATCCGCGGCCAGGGCCGAAGTTCGACTACAAGCTGGACTGGTTCGCGCGGCTGCAGCGGCATGCGCAGCAACTGGTGGCGCTGCCCCATCCGGTGGCCCTGATCGGCGACTTCAACGTGGTGCCCACCGATGCGGACATCTACAACCCGGCCTCGTGGCGGCGCGATGCGTTGCTGCAACCGGAAAGCCGCCAGGCCTATGCCGAACTGCTGGCGCAGGGTTGGACCGACAGCCTGCGCCAGGTGCACGGCGAGCGCCGCATGTATACGTTCTGGGATTATTTCCGCCAGCACTGGCAACGCGATGCCGGGCTGCGCATCGACCACCTGCTGCTGAATCCGCCGCTGGCCGCGCGCCTGCGCGACGCCGGAGTGGACCGCTGGGTGCGCGACCTGCCGCACGCCAGCGACCATGCGCCGACCTGGGTGGCGCTGGGTGCGACGCCGACTCGCGGTGCAGCCGCGGCGTCGCTCAAGCCGAGGCGCGGTGACGGGGACGTTGGAGGAAAAACGAAGGGTGGGAAGGCGACGAAGACCACACGCCCCTCCGCGTCTGGCGCTACGTCGCGGGCGGCGAAAACCGCAGTCCGGACCAGGGGCAAGACGACGGCTAGGGCCGCGGCGAAATCGACGACGCCAGCGCAGGCAACGAAGAAGCCAAGCGCAACAAAGACGACGCCGGCGAAGACGCCGAAAGCGCGCAAGCCGCGCCGGAAACCACCCCTTCTCCCGCCGGGAGAAGGTGGCGCATAGCGCCGGATGAGGGTACGGCGGAAGCGGGGAAGGGACCGATCCCGTGCTGCCGCCGCGTCCCGGCGACTTGTCCTACTTCAACATCTCGGTAAACGCGCGATCGGCCTCGATCACGTCCGGCAGCGCGGCGAACAGCGCGTCCAGGTCCACGTCGTCCATCAGTGGGCCCGTCACCGCCTGTCGCGCCTGGTCGTTGGCGCTGCCGTGGCGCTCCAGCGCGTCGGCGACCAGCGCGGCCTGGGCGACGAGCTTGGGCATCGGCTCGCCTTCCGGCGCCTGCAGCGGCCGCGCCTGGAAGGCGATGGCGGTCTGGATCACCTGCGGCAGCTGCCAGCGCCGCGCCAGCTCGGCGCCCACTTCCGGGTAGCCGAAGCCCAGTTGCACGGTCTCGTCGGCGGCGCGGCCGCTGGAGGAGGCGTCCGGGTGCAGTTGCGCGGCGTAGTCGGGCGCGCCGGTCTGGATCAGCAGTTCGCCGATGTTGTGCATCATGCCGCAGGTGAACGCGGTCTCCGCGTCCAGTCCCTTCTGCCGCGCCAGCAGCCGGCACACGCCGGCCACTTCGAAGCTGTGCAGCCAGAACGCGCGCAGGTCGAAATGCGCCGGCGCATGGAACGCGCCGGTCACCGAGGAGGCCAGCACCAGGGTGCGCAAGGTGTTGAAGCCCAGGCGCAGCGCCGCGTCCTCCACCGTGGTGGAATCGCGCGCGCCGCGGAAGCGCGCCGAATTGGCCAGCCGCAGCACCTTGGCCGCGATCACCGGATCCCGCTCGATGTTGCGCGCCACCGCATCCAGGCTGGTGCCCGGCGCATCGAACTGCAGGATCAGGTCCTGCGCCACCTGGGGAATGGTCGGCAGGGTGTGCAACTGGTCGAACAGCGCCTCTAGCTTCATGGGGACCCTCGGAACGGAACGGGAGGCGGGCAGGGCCGGCAGCCGGCCGCGCCGCCACGGTGGCGGAATGCGCGCATCCTACCGATTCGCGATGGCCGGCGTGTGGATGGCCGGCTCCGCGGCGACGGCCGCGCCCTGCTGCAGCGGTGCGCGCGGCTCAGCCGGCGGCGCGCACGCGCAGGGTCAGGCCCTTGAGGAAGTTGCGCAGCAACTGGTCGCCGCACAGGCGGAAATTCTTGTGTTCCGGCTGCCGGAACAGCGCCGACAGCTCCGGCTTGGACACCGGGAAACCGGCGGCGTCGAAGATCTGGTGCATGTCCACGTCCTTGAGCTGGAACGCCACGCGCAGCTTCTTCAGCACCACGTTGTTGGTGATGCGCGCTTCCACCGGGCGCGGCGGCAGGCTGTCGTCGCGGCCGCGGTAGTGGAACACCAGTCCGTCCAGCACGTGCGCCAGCACCGCGTCGCTGCATTCGACGAAGCCGTCTTCGTCTTCCTTCTTCAGCCATGCCGGGATCTGCGCCTTGTCGATCGGGAATGCCGGATCGGCGAGGTGCGCCAGATCGACGAGCTTCTGGTCGCTCAGGTCGAGCATGTAGCGGATGGAGCGCAGGATGTCGTTGTTGAGCATGATCGGTGCGGGAGTGCCGGCAGGCCCGGCGAGGGGCGCTAGTCTAGGCGCTGGCCCGCATCGGCGCGTAGACCGTGCAGGTCCGGGCCATGGCTGCGGTTCACCGAGGGTGTGGACGCGGCACGGTTGCATCCACGGGCGCATGCGCCATCATCGGCGCATGGACCATCCGATTCCCAAGCCGAGCGCCGTGTCCGCGCTCAATCCGCGCCAGGAGCAACTGGTGGCGCTGGTGCGCCAGCAGGGCTATGCCGAGGTGGAAGGGCTCGCGGCGCGTTTCGAGGTGACGCCGCAGACCATCCGCCGCGACCTGACCCTGCTGTGCGAGGCCGGCGTGCTGCGCCGCTACCACGGCGGGGTGAGCCTGCCGTCGAGCGTGGAGAACCTGGCGTATGCGGCGCGCAAGTCGCTGCAGGCGCAGGAGAAGCGGCGCATCGCCACGTTGCTGGCACAGCACATTCCCGACGACGCTTCGTTGTTCATCAACATCGGCACTACCAACGAGGACGTGGCGCGCGCGCTAATGGGCCACAGCGGCCTGCGCGTGATCACCAACAACCTCAACGTCGCGGTGATGATGAGCGCCAATCCCAGCTTCGAGGTGATGGTCGCTGGCGGGCGCGTGCGCGGCCGCGACCAGGGCGTCACCGGCGAGGCCACCATCGAGCTGATCCGCCAGTTCAAGGTGGACTTCGGCGTGATCGGCATTTCCGGCATCGACCTCGACGGCACCCTGCTGGATTTCGACTTCCACGAGGTGCGGGTGGCGCAGGCGATCATCGAGCATTCGCGGCAGGTGTTCCTGGCCGCCGACCACAGCAAGCTCGGCCGCAACGCGATGGTGCGGCTGGGACCGATCGGGCGGGTGCAGGCCTGGTTCACCGACCGCGCGCCGCCGGCCGAGCTTGCCGCGGTGCTGGACGCGGCCGGCACCCGTGTGTTCGTCGCCGAGGGCGATGCGGCCGATCCGGGCGTACCGGACCTGGGCGCGGCTGCGGATTGAGGGCACCTGTAACAACGGCGAAGGCCATTTGCAGGGGAGGCTGCAGCCGCGACGGGCATTCCCGGTAACGCCCGTCGCGGCTGAAGCCGCTCCTACGATCGAGACAAGACATCCTGCCGCGCCCCGGCAATAGCACGTTGCTAGAGGTGTCCTTGAGTCGTCCCACGGGCTCTGGCGCCGACGCCAGCGGGCGAGACTTATGTTCGAATTATTTCGTTAATGTTGCGTGATGTGGCGTGTTCGGCACATCGCTTCGCCGCCGCGTGTGCGTCTGGCTGTCTACATTCTAAGTCAAAGAGGGCTTTCAACCTATCTTTCAGGGCGCGGCCGACGCCACGCTGCAGTGCAGCGTGATATGTTCGGAAATGTTCGTTTACGATCTTTTCGTCCTCAGTCCTGTGCTTGGCCCGGCTGCCGAGCCAGGACACGACACTTCCGGAGTCGGCTATGCGTGAGACCTACGATGTGCTGGTGGTCGGTGGCGGCATCAACGGCGTGGGCATCGCCCGCGACGCGGTGGGCCGCGGCCTGTCGGTGTGCCTGTGCGAGCGCGACGATCTGGCCGCACATACCTCCAGCGCCAGCACCAAGCTGATCCACGGCGGCCTGCGCTACCTGGAGCAGTACGAGTTCGCCCTGGTCGGCAAGGCCCTGGCCGAGCGCGAGGTGCTGCTGCGGCTGGCCCCTCACATCATCTGGCCGCTGCGCTTCCTGCTGCCGCACCAGCCGCATCTGCGCCCGGCGTGGATGATCCGCACCGGCCTGTTCCTGTACGACCACCTGGGCCGCGGCCGCCGCACCCTGCCGGGGTCGCGACGCCTGGCGCTGCGCACGCATCCGGTCGGCGCGCCGCTGCGCGAGGAGTTCCGCACCGGCTTCGTCTATTCCGATGCCTGGGTGCAGGACGCGCGGCTGGTGGTGCTCAATGCGATGGACGCCGCGCAGCGCGGCGCGCGCATCCTCACCCGCACCCGCTGCGTCGGCGCACGTCGCGTCGACGGCCTGTGGCAGGTGCAACTGCGGCACGCCGACGGCCGCCGCGAGGAGCTGCGCGCGCGTTCGCTGGTCAATGCGGCCGGGCCGTGGGCGGTGCAGTTCCTCGACGAGGTGGCGCACGTCGGCCACGACCACGCGCTGCGCCTGGTCAAGGGCAGCCACATCGTGGTGCCGCGGCTGTTCGAGCACGATCACGCCTACATCTTCCAGCAGCCGGACCGGCGCATCGTCTTCGCCATCCCCTACGAGCAGGACTACACCCTGATCGGCACCACCGACGTCGACTACCGCGCCGACCCGGCCGCGCCGCGCATCGACGGCGAGGAGACGCGCTATCTGTGCGAAGCGGCCAATCGCTACTTCCGCAAGCAGATCGCCCCGGACGACGTGGTGTGGAGCTACAGCGGCGTGCGTCCGCTGCTCGACGACGAGGAGGACAACGCCGCCGAGGTCACTCGCGACTATCTGCTGGAACTGGACGCGCGCGACGGCGCGGCCCTGCTCAATGTGTTCGGCGGCAAGCTCACCACCTACCGCAAACTGGCCGAGGAGGCGGTGGACCGGCTGACCGCGCACGCCGGGCGCAAGGCGCCAGCCTGGACCGCGCACGGTGCGCCGCTGCCCGGCGGCGAGCGCAACGACATCGCCACGCTGGCGCGCGAGCTGCGCGCAGCAAGGCCGTGGCTGGCCGAGGCCACCGCGCAGCGGCTGGCGCGCAACTACGGCACCCGCGCGGAAACGCTGCTGGGCGAGGCGGCCTCTCTGCAGGATCTGGGCCAGCACTTCGGTGCCGACCTGTACCAGGCCGAGGTCGACTACCTGCGGCAGCACGAGTGGGTGGTGGAGGCCGAGGATCTGCTGTGGCGCCGCAGCAAGCTCGGCCTGCGGGTGGACGCCGCTGGCCGCCAGCGCCTGGTCGCCTACCTGCAACAGGCGCCGGCCACGCTGGCCGTGGCACCTGCTTGACGAAAACGCTGCCGCCGGCCCGTTTCGGGCCGCGGCGGCGCGTGCACAATCGCGCTGCGCCCGGCCCCCGCCGCGGCGCAGGAACCTGGACGCAACCGTGGAGGGTGGCAGGCATGGGTGGATCGACAGCGGCAACGACGGCAGGCCGGGAGGCACGGGCATGAGCCGGCAACTGGTGGGCGAACTGATTTCCGAGGCGATCGCGATGCTGATCATCATCGCCTTCGGCTGCTCGGTGGCATGCATGTACGTGCTCTACGATCCCAGCCCCTACCAGCACGCCTACTGGGGCGTGTGCATCGCCTGGGGCCTGGCGGTGACCATCGCCATCTACGTCACCGGCTCGGTGTCCGGCACCCACGCCAATCCGGCGGTGACGCTTGCATTGGCGCTGTACCGCGGCTTTCCCTGGCCCAAGGTGCTGCCGTACTGGGTGGCCCAGGTGATCGGCGCGTTCCTCGGTGCGTGGATCGTCTACCTGCTGTTCGCGCCGGTGATCGATCACTACAACCAGGCCCAGCATCTCACCCGCGCCGGCGGCGGCGCGGCCGGGGTGTTCTTCACCGCGCCGGGCCTGGCGATCACGCCGATGCACGCGCTGCGCGACCAGGTGATCCTGACCGCGTTCCTGATCTTCGGCATCTTCGCCATCACCGAGCGCTACAACGAGGCCGCACCCACCGCCAACTCCGGTGCGCTGATCATCGGCCTGCTGGTGGCCACCATCGGCGCCTCGATGGGCTATCTGGAAGCCTGGGCGATCAATCCGGCCCGCGACTTCGGCCCGCGCCTGTTCGCCTACGTCGCCGGCTGGGGCTCTTCGGCGCTGCCGTCGGCCGACAACTACTGGTGGATCCCGATCGTCGGCCCGCTGATCGGCGGCGTGATCGGTGGTGCCGCCTACCAGCTGCTGATCTATCCGTTCCTGCCGGCACGGGTGAAGGCGCTGGAAGAAGAGCAGGCCGCCGCGCGCCGCACCTAGCCGGCCAGCGCGCTCATTTCCGCGCGCGGCGTGCGCGCCTCCCCATTCATTCCCCGTTGGCGCCACGCCCATGCGCGCGGCGTGCATCCCGCAGGAGTCTCCGATGGAAAAGCAGTTCATCCTGGCCATCGACCAGGGCACCACCAGTTCGCGCGCGATCCTGTTCGATCGCGCGGGCCGCAGCGTCGGCATGGCGCAGCGCGAGTTCTCGCAGATCTTCCCGCAGCCGGGCTGGGTCGAGCACAACCCGCGCGAGATCATGACCAGCGTCTACACCACGATCACCGAGTTGCTCAACAACCACCAGGTGGACGCCAGCGCGATCGCCGGCATCGGCATCACCAACCAGCGCGAGACCGCGGTGGTGTGGGACCGCGCCACCGGCCAGCCGATCTACAACGCGATCGTCTGGCAGTCGCGGCAGACCAAGGACATCTGCGACCAGCTCAAGGCCGATGGCCACGAGGACATGGTGCGGGCCAAGACCGGCCTGCTGATCGATGCGTATTTCTCCGGCACCAAGGTCAAGTGGATCCTCGACCACGTCGAGGGCGCGCGCGAACGCGCGCAGCGCGGTGAACTGGCCTTCGGCACCATCGACAGCTGGCTGATCTGGAACCTCACCGGCGGCAAGGTCCACGTCACCGACTACACCAACGCCTCGCGCACGCTGCTGTACAACATCCACGAACTGCGTTGGGACGAAGAGTTGCTGCAGATGCTCGACATCCCCGCCTCCATGCTGCCGGAGGTGCGCTCGTCCAGCGAGATCTACGGCAACACCCAGGGCCAGTATTTCTACGGCCACGCGGTGCCGATCGCGGGCATCGCCGGCGACCAGCAGGCGGCGCTGTTCGGCCAGGCCTGCTTCGAACCGGGCATGGCCAAGAACACCTACGGTACCGGCTGTTTCATGCTGATGAACACCGGCGAGAAAGCGGTGGCCTCGAAGAGCGGCCTGCTCACCACCATCGCCTGGGGCGTGGACGGCAAGGTCGAGTACGCGCTGGAAGGCGCGATCTTCGTCGCCGGCTCGGTAGTGCAGTGGCTGCGCGACGGCCTGCGCATGCTCGGCAAGGCCAGCGATTCGCAGGCCTATGCCGAACGTGCCGGCGACAACGACGGCGTGTATATCGTGCCGGCCTTCGTCGGCCTGGGCGCGCCGTACTGGCGCAGCGACATCCGCGGTGCGGTGTTCGGCCTGACCCGCGGCACCACCAAGGAACACTTCATCCGCGCCGCGCTCGAATCGATGGCGTACCAGACCCGCGACGTGCTGACCGCGATGCAGGTCGATTCGGGCATCGAACTGAAGGAACTGCGTGCCGACGGCGGCGCCATCGCCAACGACTTCATGGCGCAGTTCCAGAGCGACATCCTGGACGTGCCGGTGCTGCGCCCGGAGGTGGCCGAGACGACCGCGCTGGGTGCGGCCTACCTGGCCGGCCTGGCCACCGGCTTCTGGAAGAATCGCGCCGAGATCGCCCAGCAATGGGCGGTGGACCGCCGCTTCGAGCCGGACATGCCGGCCGAGCGTCGCGAAGCGCTGTATGCCGGCTGGCAGCAGGCGGTCGAGGCGACGATGGGGTTCCGGATTCGCTGAACCCGGCCCCAGGCAGGGCATGGGGGAACGGTGTCAGCCGCGGCCGGGAGTTCCTGGGAAGGCCCGGTCGCGGCTGAAGCGGCTCCACAGGCGCGCCACTAGCCTTGCCGGAGGACTGCACCGTGGGAGGACTTCAGTCCGACCACGGAGGGTGTCAGTCGGCTTCCGCTTCGCTTGTCGCGGCTGCACGACAGTCGACTCCCGCAGGGAGTAGGCTGGGCGCCTGTGGGAGGGACTTCAGTCCCGACGCATTGCGCCATCGGAACGCTCTCCCCTCGCGCGTCGCGGCTGCGACAGTCGGCTCCTACGCGAGAATTTCGCGTCCACTGGAGCTGAAGCATTTCGTCCAGCAGCTGTCGAAAGCGGCGAATGCCAGCCGTCGCGTGGTACGGGTAGGAACTGCAGGGGTCAACTGCCGAAATCGCGCAACACCCACCAATGGCGCTGGCTGCAACCCAGCGACGTCAAGCATGACTTCCAGGTACTTAGACGTACTGCGTCGGCCCACGCGGACCCGGCACCGGGGAATCGACATCGCCGACGGGGTCCTGGATCGGCGGGATGGTCGGATCGGTCGGCTGGTCGGGGATCGGGTCGATCGGGCGGTCCGGGGTCGGATCCACGCCCGGGTTCGGCACCTGGCCCGGCACCTCGTTCGGTGGCTGCTGCGGATCCTGGCCGGGATTGGGACTCTGCATATGCATGGGCGTCTCCTTGCGATGAGTCGCCAGCCTGCGCGCTACGTCGACGCGTGCGGGTGAAGCGCACGGCAACGGCGGATGAAGGGCGAGCCAATCCGCGCGCCTGATGGTCGCGGTAGGCAGCGCACGCCGCTGGCGCGGACTCGTACGCTCCGGCATGCTGCCGCCGCATGCGCCACTACGATCTGGTCATCTTCGATTTCGACGGCACCCTGGCCGACTCGTTCCCCTGGTTCCTGGCCACCATCAACGGCGTCGCCGACGAATTCGGCTTTCGCCGCTTCGACGTGGAGCGGCTGGAGGAGATCCGTAGCCTGAGCGCACGCGAGCTGATGGCGCGCAGCGGCCTGCGCTGGTGGCGGGTGCCGGCGGTGGCACAGCGCATGCGCACGCTGATGAGCGCGCAGATTGCGCGCATCGCGCTGTTCGAGGGCGTCGCCGAGTTGCTCGCGCAGTTGGCGCAGGCCGGGGTGCAGCTGGCCCTGGTCACGTCCAACAGCCGCGCCAACATCGAGGGTGTGCTCGGCCCTGAGCTGCTCGCGCAGTTTCGCGACGTGCGCTGCGGTGCGGCGGTGCTGGGCAAGCGCCGCAAGCTGCGCGCCAGCCTGCACGCCTGCGGCGTTCCCGCCGCGCGGGCGCTGTGCGTGGGCGACGAGATCCGCGATGCCGAGGCCGCACGCCAGGCAGGTATCGCCTTCGCCGGCGTCGCCTGGGGCTACACCTTGCCGGCCGCGTTGCAGCCGCAGACGCCGCTGCCGTTGCTGCAGCGGCCGGACGCGCTGCTTGCGCTGGTGCTTGGTCCTGATGGTCGCGCGCAGCCGCCTGCGGCGCAGGCAGATGCGTGCGGTACCTGCGCGGCCATGGGCAGCGACGCATGATGTGGCTGCCCTGCGCGATCGGGGCGGTGATCGCGGTCGTCTTCCTGGGCAGCGCGGCAATATTGATCTGAGCGTTGCATCGCGTGGGGCGCCGCCAGGTGACGGACCTGCTGGAGGCCTCGTTCCGCGAGCAGGCGTCCCGGGCGCGCATGGCCCGCTGCGCGGCAGCGACCTGACCGTGGTCAAGAAATCCAAGCAGAACATCGAAAGCAGCTACGGCCATGTGTATTCGATCGCGCCGGGTGCCGCGCTGCAGACCGCCGATGCGTTCTGGTACTGCGTCGGGCCGGGACCGTGCTGGTTCCTGGCCATTCCGGTGGTGACATCGGGCTTCGGCGAGGCGCAGGTGCGCTGGATCGTGCGGCCCATGACCGAAGGACGCATGCGCGCGGCACTGCAGTTCGATCGCAAGGCGACCCGGCTGGCGTTCGGCGCGCGGCCGGCCGCGCGCTGAACCGACCGGCCAGCGCGGCGGCGAGGTGCGCGCTTGGCGCGAAGGGACCCGGCCGCTAGCGACGTCGCGCCTACCGAGGTCCGTCTCGGCGCATCCCAAGCGCATGCGCCGCGAACGTGGCTATGGGGTCCAGCGTTGTTCATCGGATGCCACCACGCCTTGGTAGCTGCTCGCGCCTGCCGGAGGCTAAAGCCCGAGTGGGCGATTGCTGCACTGCAGGTTGATTGTTCACTTGTGATTGCTATATTCATATGCGAACAGCCGCGGAGCCCATCGCCATCCCGGGCGTGCATGCTGCGGCCTTAACTCATCGCGCCCGATCCCGGGCAGAGGCGTGCCATGCGTAACCCCAGCACCTCCCGTCCCTCGCGCGTCCGCGAGCGATCCGCTGTGGCCGCCATTCCGGGCGTGTGCGCATGGCGCTGAACGCTGTCGCCGCCGATGCCACCCTGGCGCCGCGCGCGCTGGGCACCAGCGGCGTGCATCTGTCCACGCTGGGCTTTGGCGCGGCGCCGATCGGCAACCTATACGCCGAGGTGGACGACGCGGAGGCGCTGGCCGCGGTGGCCGATGCCTATGCCGCCGGCATCCGCCATTTCGACACCGCGCCGTACTACGGCTACGGGCTGAGCGAGCAGCGCCTGGGGCGGGGTCTGCGCGGGCTGCCGCGCGCCAGCTACACGCTCTCGACCAAGGTCGGGCGCTGCGTCTACGACGATGCCGCGGCGGCGCCGGGGCGCGAGGGCTTCGCCGTGGCCGGGCGCCGCGCCGAGTTCGACTACAGCCGCGACGGCGTGCTGCGCGCGTTCGACAGCAGCCTGCAGCGGCTCGGCACCGATCACATCGACGTGCTGCTGCTGCACGACATCGGCCGCCTGACCCACGGCGAGCGCCACCCGGCGATGCTGCGGCAGGCGCTGGACGAAGCGCTGCCGACGATGGCTGCGCTGAAGGCGCAGGGCGCGTGCCGGGCGATCGGCATCGGCGTCAACGAGGAAGACGTGGCGGTGGAGCTGATGCCGCTGTTCCCGCTCGACTGCGTGATGCTGGCCGGCCGCTACACCCTGCTCGAACAGCACGCCGCGCAGCGGATCATGGCGCAGGCGCTGCAGCGGCAGATCGGCATCCTGATCGCCGGGCCGTACAGCTCGGGTCTGCTGAGCGATGCGCGCGGGCCGGGCGAGACCTACAACTACGCGCCGGTGGATCCGGCCACGCTGCAGCACGCGCAGCGCCTGTTCGCGGCCTGCGCGGCGCACGGCGTGGACGTGGGTGCGGCGGCGCTGCAGTTCCCGCTGGCCCATCCGGTGGTGAGTGCGGTGGTCGCCGGCATGCGCACGCCGGCGGAAGTGGCCAGCGCCGCCACACGCCTGCGCGCGTCGATTCCCGCTGCGCTGTGGCAACAGCTGCGCGACGACGGCCTGCTGCGCGCGCCGGTGCCGACGCCGTGAACGTCATCGACGCCCATGTGCATTTCTGGCGCCTGGCGCGTGGCGACTATGCCTGGCTGACCCCGGACCTGGGCGTGCTGTACCGCGACTACCTGCCCGAGGATCTTGCGGCGACGTTGGACGCGCAGGGCGTGACCGCGCTGGTGGCGGTGCAGGCGGCGCAGAGCGAGGCCGAAACCCGCTACCTGCTGCAGTTGGCGCGGACCGAGCCGCGCATCGTCGGCGTGGTCGGCTGGGTCGATTTCGAGGCCGCCGACGTTGCCGCGCGCATCGCTGCGCTGCACGCCGACGGTGCCGGCCTGCTCAAGGGGTTGCGGCCGATGGTGCAGGACCTGGCCGATCCGCAGTGGCTGGCGCGGCCGCAGCTGGATGCGGCGTTCGACGCGCTGCTGCAGCACGATCTGGCCTTCGACGCGCTGGTGCGGCCGCTGCACCTGCCGGCGCTGCTGGTGCGGCTGAAACGCCATCCGCAGCTGCGCGTGGTGCTGGACCATGCCGCCAAGCCGGCCATCGGCGGCGCCGATTTCCAGGACTGGGCCGGCGGCGTGGCGCAACTGGCGCAGCACCCCAACGTGGTGTGCAAGCTGTCCGGCCTGCTCACCGAACTGCCGGCCGACGCCGCCATCGACGATCCCACGCTTGCCCCCTACGTGGCGCACCTGTTCGCCTGCTTCGGCGCGCAGCGGTTGCTGTGGGGCAGCGACTGGCCGGTGCTGACCCAGCGCGCCGACTACGCCGCCTGGATGACGCTGGCACAGGCCTGGGTCGCGCAGCACGCCGTTGATGACGCCGAGGCAGTGTTCGCCGGCACTGCGCGGCGCGTCTATCGCCTGTCCGATCCGATTGCTTCCTCCCCCACCTGGAGTCCCGCCCCATGACCACGTTCGCGTTCGTTTCCGGGAGCCGCGCATGAGCGGCCGTCTGCAAGGCAAGCGCTGCCTGATCACCGCCGCCGGCGCCGGCATCGGCCGCGAGAGCGCGCTGGCCTGCGCGCGCGAAGGCGCGCAGGTACTGGCCACCGACATCGATGCCGCCGCGCTGCAGGCCCTGGCCGCCGAGGCCGACGGCATCGGCACCCAGACCCTGGATGTCACCGACCCCGCCGCGATCCAGGCGCTGGTGGCGGCGCAGCCGACCTTCGACGTGCTGTTCAACTGCGCCGGCTACGTGCACCAGGGCAGCATCCTCGATTGCGACACGCCGGCCTGGAAGCGCTCGTTCGCGATCAACGTCGATGCGATGTACTACCTGTGCCAGGCGGTGCTGCCGGGCATGCTCGCGCAGGGCCGCGGCAGCATCGTCAACATGTCCTCGGTGGCGTCCAGCATCAAGGGCGTGCCCAACCGCTTCGCCTACGGCGTGACCAAGGCGGCGGTGATCGGCCTGAGCAAGGCCATCGCCGCCGACTACGTGGCCAAGGGCATCCGCTGCAACGCGATCTGCCCGGGCACGATCAAGACGCCGTCGCTGGGCGAGCGGGTCAAGGCGCTGGGCGGCGACGAGCAGGCGGTGTGGAAGAGCTTCACCGACCGCCAGCCGATGGGCCGCTTGGGCGACCCGCGCGAGATCGCGCAACTGGTGGTGTATCTGGCCTCGGACGACTCCTCGTTCACCACCGGCCAGACCCACATCATCGACGGCGGCTGGTCGAACTGACCGCGCCTTCCCACTTCGACAGAGGATTTCCCCATGAAACTGCTGCGTTACGGCGAACCCGGCCACGAACGCCCGGCCCTGCTCGATGCCGACGGCCACCTGCGCGACCTCTCGGCGGTGATCGACGACGTCGCTGGTGAGCATCTCACCACTGCTGGCCTGGCCAGGCTGCGCGCGCTCGATCCGGCCACGCTGCCGCAGGTGAACGGCGAAGTGCGCTACGGCGCCGCCATCGGCCGAGTCGGCAAGTTCATCTGCGTCGGGCTGAACTATGCCGACCACGCTGCCGAGTCGGGCATGGCGGTGCCGGAGATGCCGGTGCTGTTCATGAAGGCCACCAGCGCGATCAGCGGCCCCAACGACACGGTGACGATCCCGCGCGGTTCGCTCAAGACCGACTGGGAAGTGGAGCTGGGCGTGGTGATCGGCGATACCGCGCGCGACGTGTCGGTGGAGGACGCGCTGGCGCACGTCGCCGGCTATGCGGTGATCAACGATCTGTCCGAGCGCGCGTTCCAGCTCGAGCACGGCGGGCAGTGGGTGAAGGGCAAGAGTTGCGACGGCTTCGGCCCGATCGGCCCGTGGCTGGTCACCGCCGACGAGGTGCCGGACCCGCAGAACCTGTCGATGTGGCTGGAGGTCAACGGCCACCGCTACCAGAACGGCAGCACCCGCACGATGGTGTTCGGCGTGGCCGAGCTGGTCAGCCACATCAGCCGCTACATGACCCTGCTGCCGGGCGACGTGATCAGTACCGGCACGCCGCCGGGCGTGGGCCTGGGGCAGAAGCCGCAGGTGTACCTGAAGCCGGGCGACGTGATGCGGCTGGGCATCGAAGGCCTGGGCGAACAGCGCCAGGCCGTCGTCGCGCATCCGCGCGACGCGCAGTAAGCAACACACGTGAGATGCAAAGCCCCTCTCCCATCGGGAGAGGGGTTGGGGTGAGGGTCCGTGGCGAAGCCACCTCGCCATCCATGCGGATGTGGTTTGCGCCAGCGCTTCCTGCGTGAGCAACGCGGCTGCGCGCCCTGACTTCGCTCTTGTTCTGCAGGGTCGGGAGCAGTTGTGCACTCCCGCACCCTCACCCCAACCCCTCTCCCGGGGGGAGAGGGGCTGCTCCATCGTTCTTTTTGACCGTTCCTCTTTCCGTTTCACCGACCAGGATCCCCATGAGCAAAATCGTCGCGCTCGAGACCTTCGACGTCCGTTTCCCCACCTCGCGCGAACTGGACGGTTCCGATGCGATGAATCCGGATCCGGATTATTCGGCCGCCTATCTGCGCCTGCGCACCGACGCCGACGACGGCCTCGCCGGCTACGGCCTGGCGTTCACCATCGGCCGCGGCAACGACGTGCAGAGCGCCGCAGTGGCCGCGTTGGCGCATCACGTGGTCGGCCGCGACGTGGAGGCGGTGATCGGCGACCTGGGCGGGTTCGCGCGCAGCCTGACCGACGACTCGCAGCTGCGCTGGCTGGGCCCGGAGAAGGGCGTGATGCACATGGCCATCGGTGCCGTGGTCAACGCCGCCTGGGACATGGCTGCGCGCCGCGCCGGCAAGCCGCTGTGGCGCTTCATCGCCGAGCTGCCGCCGGAACAGCTGGTGGCCGCGATCGACTTCCGCTACCTCAGCGACGCGCTGACCCCAGACGAGGCGCTGGCCATGTTGCGCGACGCCGAACCGCTGCGCGCCGAACGCATCCAGACGCTGCTCGAACAGGGCTATCCGGCCTACACCACCTCGCCTGGCTGGCTCGGCTATTCCGACGAGAAGCTGGTGCGCCTGGCCAAGGAAGCGGTGGCCGACGGCTTCCGCACGATCAAGCTCAAGGTCGGCGCCAACGTGGAGGACGACATTCGCCGTTGCCGCCTGGCGCGCGCAGCGATCGGCCCGGACATCGCCATGGCGGTGGACGCCAACCAGCGCTGGGACGTGGGCCCGGCGATCGCCTGGATGCGCCAGCTGGCCGAATTCGACATCGCCTGGATCGAGGAGCCGACCAGCCCCGATGACGTGCTCGGCCACGCCGCGATCCGCCGCGGCATCGCGCCGGTGCCGGTGTCCACCGGCGAACACACCCAGAACCGGGTGGTGTTCAAGCAGTTGCTGCAGGCAGGCGCGGTGGACCTGATCCAGATCGACGCCGCGCGCGTCGGCGGCGTCAACGAGAACCTGGCGATCCTGTTGCTGGCGGCCAAGTTCGGCGTGCGCGTGTTCCCGCATGCCGGCGGCGTGGGCCTGTGCGAACTGGTGCAGCACCTGGCGATGGCCGATTTCGTCGCCATCACCGGCAAGATGGAAGACCGCGCGATCGAGTTCGTCGACCACCTGCACCAGCACTTCGTCGATCCGGTGCGGATCGTGCACGGCCGCTATCTGGCGCCGACGACACCCGGCTTCTCGGCCGAAATGCATGCCACCTCGGTCAGCGAGTTCCTGTATCCGGACGGTCCGTTCTGGAGCGCGGACCTGGCGGCGCAGGGCGCCTGACGCCAACGGCATTGGTGCGCTTCCCTCGAAGAAGCGCACCGGTTGCGATTTGCGATGCACCTGTCGCGGCTGAAGCCGCTCCTACGACGGGAGCGGTAGCGGTGCTGGATCGCTCACTGTGGGAGCGACTTCAGTCGCGACGCATGAACCTGTGAAAGCATCGGCCTGGACAGCCGTCGGGACTGAAGTCCCTCCCACAAAAGCCGCATAGCATCCATCGTGCCTGCCGCAATCTCTGCAACTGTAGGAGCGGCTTCAGCCGCGACAAGCAAAGCGGCAAACCAACGGGTCTCGTCGTGAGTTGAAACGGACGCTCTCACACGCGCCAAGCGCGCAACGCCTCAGCCCGCGCCGTTGCGCTCGAGTTCCGCCACCGCCGCCTGCAGCGAAAAGATCTGCAGCGCCTCGCGCCATTTCTCGCCGGGCGCCGAGCCGGGCAGCGGTTTCTGGAAGCGCCACATCAGCGCTTCCCACGCCTGCACGCGCGGATCGGCGGCGTCGGCGGCGGCCTTGGTTGCGGGCGAGTAGTCCTCGTCCACCTCCATCAGCATCACCAGGCGGTCGCCGCAGCGGTGGATGTCCAGCTCGCGGATGCCGGCCGCGCGCAGCGAGGCGACGACCTCCGGCCACACGGTGTCGGGACGGTGCCAGCGTTCGTACTCGGCGATCAGCGCCGGGTCGTCGTGCAGGTCCAGCAGGTAGCAATGGCGCGGCATGGCTCAGGCTCCGCGGGCAGAGGGAAGGGGCGCCACGCCGCGGCGCGCCGCGTGCAGCGCGAACGCGAGGATCACCGCGAAGCCCAGCGCCGGCACGGTGATCGCCCAGTGGATGCCGGCATGGTCGGACACCGCGCCCATCACCGCAGTCAGCGCGGCGCCGCCGATGATCGCCATGACGATCAGCGACGCGCCCAGCTTGCGCGCGTCGTCGTCCAGCCCGTCCAGGCCCAGGGCGAAGATGGTCGGGAACATCACCGACATGAACAGGCTGCTGGCGACCAGCGCATACAGGCCGATCCAGCCCGGCAGCGCCACCGCCACCGCGCACAGCAGCAGGTTGAGCAGGGCGAACACGCCCAGCAGCCGCGCCGGCGCCAGGAAACGCAGCAGCGCCGTGCCGATGAAGCGGCCGGCCATGAACAGCACCAGCGAGGCGGTGAGGAAATCGGCGGCGGTCTTCTCCGGTGTGCCGGGCACGCCATCCTGCAGATAGCGGATCAGGTAGCTCCAGATGCCGACCTGCGCGCCGACGTAGAAGAACTGCGCGATCACCGCGAACACGAAGCGGCGGTTGCGCCGCAGCTGGCCGAAGCCGCCGGCGCGCGCACCCTGGCCATCGGCGCGGGTGGCCGGGAAGCGGGTCAGGCCGATCAGCAGCGCCCACAGCAGCACTACTGCGCCGATGATCAGGTACGGGGTCTGCACCGCCAGCGACTCGGTGGCGAAGAATGCCTCGCGCGCGGCCGGCGCCATCGCCGCCAGCTCCTGCGGGGTGTGCTCCACGCCGGAGAGGATGAAGTGCTGGCCGACCAGGATGCCGGTGATCGAGCCCAGCGGATTGAACGCCTGCGCCAGGTTCAGCCGCCGCGCCGCGCCCTCGGCGGGGCCGAGCACGGTGACCAGCGGGTTGGCGGTGGTTTCCAGAAAGGCCAGGCCGCTGGCGATGACGAACAGCGCCAGCAGGAACAGCCAGTAGGTGTGCACCTGCGCGGCTGGGTAGAACAGAAACGCACCGACCGCGTACAGCAGCAGGCCCAGCACCACCGCCGCCTTGTAGCTGTAGCGGCGCATGAACATCGCCGCCGGGATCGCGAACACGAAGTAGCCCAGGTAGAACGCACTCTGCACCAGCCCGGCCTGCAGGTCGGTCAGCGCGAAGGCCTTCTTGAACTGCTTGATCAGGATGTCGTTGAGGTTGTTCGCCATGCCCCAGAGGAAGAACAGGCTGACGATCAGGACCAATGGCGCAAGCGCGGTCCGGGTGAGACTGGCGGACGCCGGTGTGGCGGATTCGCTGCTGTAGTGCATTGCCGCCTACCCCTCCCAAGGTGTGCCGCGTCGCGTTCGGATTGTCGGCGGAGCGTACTGCGCCGGCGAGTGCCATGCAAATATAAAATTTGAGTTCATATTTGCATGGAGGCGCAGCATTGATTCGGACGCCACAGGCCGCCAGCGGTGCGGGCCGGTGCGGCGTCCCTGTACCCTAGTCCTCTTCACCTGCTGCCGGGTCCTCGACGGAATGACCACCCCTTTGCCCAAGTACCGCGCGCCCGCCCTGGACAAGGGGCTGGACATCCTGGAGCTGCTGGCGCGCGATGGGCGGCCGATGAGCATGGGCGAGATCTCGCAGGGCATCGGCCGTTCGCGCGGGGAGATCTTTCGCATGCTGCAGGTGCTGGAAGAGCGCGGCTACCTGACCCGGACCGCAGGCGAGGGCGGCTACACGCTGACCAATCGCCTGTTCATGCTCGGCATGCAGCAACCGCGGGTGCAGAACGTCACCGAAGTGGCGCTGCCGGTGATGCGCGCGCTGGCCGACGCGATCCGCCAGCCCTGCCACCTGGTCGCGCCGTCGGACGACCAGATCGTGGTCATCGCGCAGATGGACGTGCCCAGCGACCTCGGTCTGGTGGTGCGTCCCGGCCACCGTCGTCCGTTCGCGCATTCCACCTCCGGCCTGGTGCTGTTCGCGTTCCAGCCGGCCGACGCGCAGGCGCAGTTGCTGCAGCGCCTGGACGCCAGCGAGGTGGCGTACGACCGCGCCGCGTTCCTGGCCGCGGCGCAGGAGGTGCACGCGCTGGGCTACAGCATCCATCCCAGCGAGGCGGTGGTCGGGGTGATCGATCTCACCGCGCCGATCCTGCAGCACGGCATCGCCCGCTACACCCTGACCGTGCCCTTCATCGAACGCTGCCCGCAACCGATCGACGCGCAGGCGGCGATGCGCGCGGTCTGCGATGCCGCGGCGCAGATCAGTGCAGCGCTGGCATAGGGGCCGATCCGCGCAAAGGCCGGCACGCCACGCGGCACGTGTACTTATCGCCACGATTCGATCCCGACGTTTTTTGAACATGGCAGGGTGCGATGGTTGATGCGTTCTTCCTTCTGGTGCTGGCGGCGTTCGTGCTCCTGTCGACATGGGTCTATTGGCAGAACAGACGCCGTGTCGACAACCTGCTGGCGGAATCGTTTCGCGAGCTTGCCTTGAACAGTGATGGCGTCAACGTACGTGGCGTGGATCTGCAGGTGATAAAAAAGGTGCGATCGTTGCTGCGCGCAAGCCGGCGGTGGACGTTAATGCCCGAGAGCGCCGCCATGTCACAGGGCGAAGCATTCTGGTACTGCCGTGGCCCCGGCCCAACGTGGTTCCTGGCGATCCCGACGGTGGAGTGCAGCGACAGCATCTATGAGGTGAGCTGGGTGGTGCGCCCGCTGACCGAACAGCGCATGCGTGCGGCGCTGCAGTTCGATCGCAAGGCCTGTCGGCGTGTGTTTGGCGAACAGGATGCGTCCTGACTGAGTGTGTGCAATCAGCGCTGCACAGCCGTGATACGTCAGCACGCGCCGCTGTCGCGCGGTTGCCGCGCGTATCGCATGCGCCGAGGCGAGCGCATGCCAGCGACGCGTGGTGAAGGCGGCGTTCCCACGCTGTGAGGGTGCGCGCTACGCGCGCCAGCGCTGCAGTTGCGCTACACGCCCGCATCCACAGCACATCGCTGGAATGCGCGCCCATGGTGCGCGTGACTCGATCCCCAGCCTGATCACGTAGTCGCAGCGCGTGCGCGCGAAGCGTTGACCGCGGCGTCACCGCTGCGCAGCCTGCAGGGAACACGGCGACACGGACACACGGCATGGCACGGCGGTTTCCCTGGAGTTGGTTGGCGCTGCTGGCGGCCTGCGCGTTGGTGCTGGTGCTGGCCTGGCAGAACCGTGGTCTGCGCGAGGAACGGCGCTGGTTCGTCACCCGCACCACCGAGCCGTATCCGGGCATGTACGTGCCGCGGATCGACGTGGCCGCGGTCGATGGCACGCCGCTGACGCTCGGCGTGCCGGCTGCCGAGCGCCAGGTGCTGTTTTTCTTCACCACTACCTGCCCGTACTGCAAGCGCTCGGCCCCGCAGATGGTGCAGGCCGCGCAGCGTCTGGCCGCGCAGCAGCCCAACGTGCAGGTGCTGGGCGTGTGCCAGTGCAGTCCCGCGCAGGCGCAGCGCTACGCCGCCGAGCACGGTTTTACGTTTCCGGTGACCACGCTGACCGATCGCCGCGCGGTGATGCTGTTCCGCGCGCGCAACGTGCCGACGCTGCTGGCGCTGGATCACGAGGGACGCGTGCGCTATGCGCGCGTCGGCATCTTCGACACCACGGAGCGGATGCAGGACCTGATGGCCGCAGTGCGCAGCACGGATGTGCCGCCGGCCTTGGCAACCATTGAGGAGTAAGCCATGAAACAGCGTTGGACAGCGTTACGCAACGGGATGCTTGCGGCCGTGTTCCTGGCCAGCATGGGCTTCGGCGCCGTGCAGGCGACCGCCGGCGACGGCATCGAGAAGGAGGCGGCCTGCAGCGCCTGGGCTTGCCAGCAGGAGTGCGCACCGTTTGGCGGTGAGCTGGGGCCGGGCGGGCCCGGAAAGCCTTTGGTCTGCTACTGCTGCGGCTGAGCAGTGCCGGAGCCGGCCGCGCCAGGCCGGCTCCGGGATCGCGGATGCGATCGCGGCGACCACGCATCGCCGTGAGCGTGCGCCGCGTTGCGACCCAACCTGCACGGCACGCCTGGTGCGTGCGATCGCGCCCTGCATCATGGCCAGCTGCCGACGATTCACGCAGGTTTGCGCGGCGGCTGGGCATGGTGGAACGCAGACCAACCAGGAGCGTTCCATGACCTCACCCCTTCATCCCTTCCGCCTGTCCCTGCTCGCCGCGCTCATCGCCGCGGCGCTGAGCGGCTGCGGCAAGCCCGGCGACCAGGCCTCGCGCACCGCACCGGCCACCTCGCCGGAGCCCACCGCCGCGCCGGTCGGTGGCGAAAGCGGGCGCGCACCGATCGGCGGCGACGCCTCGGCCAAGGCGATGCTGCAGGTGCTGGAGGGCAACGTGGTGGCGCTGTCCAAGCAGGCGCTGTCGCGCAATGTCAGCAAGACCGTCGCCGACTTCGCCCGCGAGACCATCGCCGTGCACCACGACGCCGACCCGGCCACGGCCGGCAAGGGCGGCCCCGGCGATGCGGAGAAGATCGACGCGCAGGTGGCCAAGGGCCGCGCGCAACTGCAGGCGCTGGGCGACGAGAAGGACGACTCCGCCTACATGAACGCCTACGCGGCGGCCGTGGTGCGGCAGTACTCCGACGCACTGTCGGTGATCGATGCAGAGCTGGTACCGGCCGCCAAGGAAGACGCCACCCGCCAGGAACTGCAGCAGGCGCGCAAGCGCATCGCCGAGCAACTGGAGCGCGCGCAGGCGCTGGCCTCGGCCCGCTACTGAGCGCATCGCCCCTCTCCCGTCGGGAGAGGGGTTGGGGTGAGGGTGCGGCGCGAAGCGACGCGCCGCGTCTTGGGCGCACGACGCTGCGCCAGTCCCATCATCGGGCCCTGTGGGGCACCTTCCCCGACACTGAGGGCTGTGCTCCCGAGGTGAGAAGAAACAGCCGCCAGGGCGTGCCATCCATCCCCGCGCATGCCGCGCCGCGATTGCTTACGCCTGTGGCGAGAGCGCATCGCCCCTCTCCCGTCGGGAGAGGGGTTGGGGTGAGGGTACGGCGCGAAGCGACTCGCGAAATTCAGGCGCACGAGGCTGCGCCAATAGACTCGTCCGCCCCGTGGGGGCACCTTCCCCGAACATGCGAGGGCCATGCTCCCGAGGGGGAGAAGAAACAGCCGCTAGGGCGAGCCATCAATGCCCGAGCATGCTGCTCCGCGATTGCGTGCGCCTGTGGCAAGAAGCGTGAGGACGTGGACGTCCGTCCACGCCCGAGCGATGACGCGGCCATGGGCGCGCACGCCTGCCAAGCCCACCGCGGCATCCTCGGCAATCGGCGATACGCCCTAGCCTTCGGCGGCGACCGCGTGCGCTGGCCGCTCCTCGCGCCCATCCGGATGTCGCGCGAAGCGAGTCGGGTCGCTGCCGTGCACCGGCGCCTCGTCCTGCCATGGCCAGCCGCCGAACTGGGTGCGGCGATAGTCGGCCATGGCCTGCGCGATCTCGGCCTGGGTATTCATCACGAACGGACCATGTTGGGCCACCGGTTCGGCGATCGGTCGGCCTTGCAGCACCAGGAACTCGCTCGCCTCGCCGTCGCCACCGACCAACTCAACCGCCTGATCGGCGCGCAACTCGATCGCCGCGTGGCGGGTCACCGGGCGCCCGCCCACGGTCACCGCTGCGCCCTTGAAGAAGTACAGGCTGCGGCGCGTGCCGCGGCCTTGCGCGGCGGGCAGGGTCCAGCGTGCGCCGGGTGCCATGCGGATCGTCCAGATGGCCACATCGGCATCGTCCTGCGCGGCCCACGAATCCGGTGGCGGCGCGAGCGGGCCGCCGGCGCTGCCGGGCGCGGCGTCGACCGGGCCGATGCGGCCGGCCACGCAGGTCACCTCGGTGGTGCGGCCGGCGCCGTCGGTGGCAGTGAAGCGCGGCAGGTCTTCCGACCAGAACATGGTGAAGTGGGGCGCGGCCAGCTTGTTGCGCGCCGGCAGGTTGAGCCAGATCTGGAACAGTTCCAGCGGGTTGGGCGCCGCCGTGTCCAGCAGCGGGAACATCTCCGAATGGACGATGCCCGCGCCGGCCGTCACCCATTGCACGTCGCCGGCGCCGAAGCGCGCCGCTGCACCGAGCGAATCGGCATGGTCGATTAGGCCCTTGCGCACGATGGTCACGGTCTCGAAGCCGCGGTGCGGATGACCGGGAAAGCCGGGAATCTCCTCGCCGTGATACATGCTCCAGCCGTCCTTGCGGCTGAAATCTTGGCCGATGGCGCGGCCATGGAGTGACGCCGCTGGCCCCATCGCGCCGTTGCCGGCGGGGTAGGCATCGTCGTGGTAGACGCAGAACAGGAACGGGTCGATCGTGTCCCAAGGGAAGCCAAGCGGCTTGATCTGGACGATGGGGTCGGTCATGGAGAGATCCTTCGTGCGAACGCCGCCCGAGGTGGGACGCGGCAACCTTCACGATATGGGGCGATGCCGATGGAACGGAAGGCCGCTCCGAAGGACATCCTGTCCCGCACGGGAAACGCTGGAATGCGCCGCAGCCGCCGCGTCCATGGCGATGGCGCAGGCGTGGCGACCGGCCGCGTTGCATGCGCCAATCGAGCAAACCCGGCAGTCAGTGGCGTGAACTGAATGCTTGCTGGGGCGCGACCGCGCATCTGCGCCCGCAGGACCCGTGCGTCATCGGACTGTCATCGCCGGCGACCAGCATCGCAGCCTTTCCGAATCGCCGGCCGCCGATGGCGCCGGCACTGCGAGTGGTTGGTGCGTTCCGAACCCCTGCCGGCGTTGTCGCGGCTGTTCCTGCAATGGCGGCCGTCGCTGAGCCGCTATTTCCGCAAGCGCCGCGCCGCGGCCTGGGATGCCGACGACCTGTTGCAGGAAGTGTGGCTGCGCCTGCAGCGCAGCGAGGCGCATGCGCCGGAGATCGCCAATCCCGAAGCCTACCTGTTCACCATCGCCGCCAACTTGATGCGCGAGCACGCGCTGCTGCATCAGCGCAGCAGCCAGCGCGACACCTGCCTGGACGACGTGCTGGACCGGCTGGCGGTGCCGTGCGAGGCCGATGCACAGGTGCACCGCGCGCAGCGCCGGCAACGCCTGGCCGAACTGATGGCGCGGCTGCCGCCGAAATGCCGCGCGGCGATGACGCTGCGCTACCGCGACGAGCTGGGCTACCAGGAGATCGCCGAGCAACTGCAGATCTCCAGCCACATGGTCAAGAAGTACATCATCAAGGGTCTGGCGGTGTGCCGGCAGGGCATGGCGCGCTATGCGTGAGGAGTCGCAGCGCGTCGCCGAGGCGGCGGCCGACTGGTACCTGGCGCAGCGCGAGTCCACGCTGCCGCCGGCGCGGCAAGCCGAGTTCCTGGGCTGGCTGCGGCAGTCGCCGGCACACGTGGCCGCCTATCTCGACATCACGCGGCTGCACGGCGACCTACCGTCCGCGGCGCAAGCGCAGCAGGCCAGCAGCGCGCAGCTGCGCGCGCATGCCTTGCGCAGCGGCGCGGTGGTGGTGCCGCTGCGCCCGGACGTGGAGGCACCGGTGGCGGCGTCGCATCTGCAGCGCATCGCACCACGGCGCAGGCGCTGGCCGCTGGCGGCGGCCGCCGTGCTCGCGCTGGCCGCCACCGGCGTGGCGCTGCGCCTGAGCGCGCCGGACCCGGTGCCGGCGACGGTGTACGCCGCGCCGGCGGACGCGGCGCGCAGCGTCGCGCTGGACGACGGCAGCGTGGTGCACCTGGAGCGCGGCGGCGCGATCGCGGTGCGCTACGGCGCGCAGCGCCGCGACATCGCGCTGCTGCGCGGCAAGGCGGTGTTCGACCTGGGCCATGATCCGGCGCGGCCGCTGCGGGTCAGTGTCGGCACGCTGGTGCTGCGCGATGTCGGCACCGTGTTCGGGGTCGACCCGCAGGCCGGCGGTGCGCGCGTTACCGTGCTGCAGGGGCGGGTGCAGGTGTCGCGGGATACGCCCGCATTCTGGCGCCGCAGCGACCTGCCGTCGGAAGGAACGACGCTGGCCGACTTGGGCGGCGGCCAGCAGGCGCGGGTGGATGCGCAGGGCCGCGTGCTGGCGCTGCGCGACCATGCCGACATCGCCGACGCCACCGCCTGGCTGCCGGCGCAGGTCGGCGTGCAGGACCGCAGCCTGGGCGAGGTGGCGCGGCTGTTCAACGCCTACACCACGCAGCCGCTGCGCATCGTCGACCCGGCGCTGGCGGCGCGGCGGGTCAGCGGCGTGTTCCACCTGCGCGATCCGGAGGCCTTCGTCGCCTATCTCGGCAGCCTGCCGGACGTGCAGGTGCAGCGCGATGCGCACGCGGTGACCATCCGCCACGCACCGGAACCGCTGTAAGAAAAAATTCATGCAATCGACGGTAGCCGCACGGCGCACCGGGGCACTCCTAGGAAGCATGGCCGTCGCGCAGCACGCGTCGGGCCGCCCCTTCCTCCCCTCCGGTGTGACCGTCATGCGCAAGCCTCTCGTCGTCTCCATCGCCCTGCTGCTCGGCAGTGCGTCCTCGCTGCCGGCCTGGTCGGCACCCGCCGCCACCGTGTCGGCCATCGCGCCCATGCCGCTGGCGCAGGCGCTGGACCAGTTCGCGCGCAGCAGCGGCCTGCAACTGATGTACGACCCGGCGCTGGCCGAAGGCTTGCGCAGCAGCGGTGCCCCGGCCGGCCTGGCGCCGCCGCAGCAATTGCATGCGTTGCTCGCCGGCACCGGCCTGGACTACCGCATGCTGACCCCGGGCTCGGTCGCCATCGTGCGCAGCAGCGTCGCCGCCGCTCCGGCCGCCGCGCCGCGCGCACCCCGCAGTGCCGCCCCGGCCCGCGCCGAGGCCGACGGCGAACACGACGGTCCGCGCGAACTGGCGCCGATCAACGTCACCGCCAACAGCGTCGACACGCTGGCGCCCAGCGCCGCGCCGCTGGAGGCGAGCCAGCCGACCTCGGTGATCGACGAACGCTTCATCCGCGACGGCCTGCGCCTGAATTCGAACTACGACGACATCATCAAGTACGCACCCAGCGTAGTCACCACCTCGCCGGAAGGCCCGGGCCTGGGCAAGAACGAGGGCATCAGCATCCGCGGCTTCCAGGACGGCCAGTTCAACATCACCTTCGACGGCATCCCGTTCGGCGATGCCAGCGATCTGCACCACACCACCTCGGCCTACTTCAACAACCACGTGCTCGGCCAGGCCGAAATCGACCGCGGCCCCGGCGGCGGCGCTACCATTGGCAACGCCACCTTCGGCGGCACCCTGGCGCTGCGCACGCGCAATCCCAGCGAAGTGGACGGCGTGACCGTGTACGGCACCGGCGGCAGCTGGAACACCTGGGCCGGCGGCGTCAGCGCCGACGAGCACATCGGCAGTACGCACCTGTTCGCCGACCTGTCCAAAGAGGCCAGCGATACCTATCTCAAAGGCACCGACGATCGCCGCGAGCATGCCTTCCTCAAGACCGTCACCGACCTGGGCGAGGCGACCACGCTGACCTTCGTCAGCAGCTACAACCAGGAGCACCAGAACACCGTGCAGGGCGCCACCCGCGCGCAGATCGCGCAGCACGGCTGGCGCTACGGCCTGGGCAACGATCCGACCCTGCAGAACTACACCGGTTACAACGCCGCCGCCTACTACTCGAGCTTCACCTACCTGGGCCTGAGCACCCGCCTGGGCGACTGGGACCTCGACAACAAGGTCTACTACAACAGCTTCGACCACACCGCGGCCAAGACCAGCATCCCCACCAGCGAGAGCGTTGCCGACAACGGCGTGACCTTCTACGGCGCCACCGGCAAGAAACTGTCCAAGGCCGCCAAGGACGTGCCGGGCAAGCTCTCGGACAACGACTTCCGCGCCTTCGGCGATGTGCTGCGGTTGGCCCGCGACCTGGGCCCGGGCCAGCTGCAGACCGGCGTGTGGGTGGAGCGCAACCTCGACGAGCGCCAGCAGTTGCCGGTGGACATGAGCACCGGCGCGGCCAGCGGCACCAAGTACGGCCCGCTGTACAATTACAACCTGCACGACCGCACCGACACCCTGCAGCCGTACCTGCAGTACGACTGGAAGCTCAGCGACAGCCTCACCCTCAGCCCGGGCCTGCGCTACGCGCGGGTGCAGCGCCAGCTCGATGCCGAACTCAACAAGAGCACGCCGCCGGCACCGGCGCACAGCGACGCCAGCTACGACGCCACGCTGCCGTCGCTGAGCCTGCACCAGGCCTTCAACGAACATTGGAGCGGCTATGTGCAGGCCGCACGCGGCTTCCTGGCGCCGCCGATCGACGTGATCGAACTCAACGGCGCGCGCGGCCTGCGCCCGGAGCTGACCAGCAACTACCAACTCGGCACCAGCTATGCCGCGCGCGGCCTGACCTTCGGCGCCGACGTCTACTACATCGACTTCAGCAACTACATCAGCCAGACCCTGATCAACACCGACAGCGGCACCGAGAGCGCCTTCGTCAACGGCGGCGGCGCGGTCTATCGCGGCGCCGAGGCCGAGGCCACTTACGCGCTCACGCCGGTCCTGAGCCTGTACGCCAACGCCAGCTACAACGACGCCACCTACAAGCACAGCAGCACCCAGGTGGCCGGCACGCCGCGGGTGACCGCGGCGTTGGGCCTGCTGTACAACAGCGGTACCGGCTACTTCGGTTCGCTGATGGAGAAGGTGGTGGGCGCGCAGTACGGCGTGGACAACACCACCGCGGCCAATGGCGCCACCGTGTTCGGCAACGACCAGCGCCTGGGCGGCTACGCCAGCCTGGATGCGGCGCTGGGCTACCGCAGCACGCACGGGCCCTATGGCCTGAAGGGATATTCGATCAGCATGGACGTCAACAACCTGCTGAACCGGCATGCGCTGATCGGCTACGCCGGTACCCGCTCCTCCGACAACCAGCCGCTGTACTTCGGCCTGGCCGGGCGCGGCGTGTTCCTCGACCTGTCGCTGAAGTTCTGAGGCCTGCCATGTCCCTTTCCCGATTCGCACGCGTGCGCAGCGGATGGTGCCTGGCGGCGGTGCTGTGCGTCGCCAGCACCGCCTGGCCGGTGGCTGCCTCGCCCAAGGTGGACGCGGCACCGCACACCGCGCAGGTGCGCCTGACGATCGTGGTGATGCGCCACGGCGTGCGCGCACCGACGCAATCGCCACAGGACCTGGCCAGGTACGCCGCGCAGCCCTGGCCGCAATGGCCGGTGGCGCCCGGCCAACTCACCGCGCACGGGGCGGCCGGCATGCAGGCGCTGGGCGCGCGCTACCGGCAGCGCTGGCTGGCCACGGCGCTGTTGGCGCCGGACTGCGCCGCGCCCGGCGCGGTGGTGATCGCCGACAGCACGCCGCGCAACCACGACAGCGCAGCGGCCTTCACCGAGGGATTGCTACCCGGGTGTCAGGCACGGTACCTGGCGTTGCCGGCGGCGCAGAACAATCCGTTGTTCCATTTCGGCAAGGACGAGGACAAGGACGACGCTGCGCCTGCGGCACCGCTGCACCTGGACGCGGCCACCCGCGGGCGCCTGCGCGCGTTGCAGCGGGTGCTGTCCGGCTGCGCCGGCTCGGCCTGTGCGGCGCAGGGCGCGCAGCGCCTGGACGATCCGCAGCGGCTGCAGGATCCGGCACAGGCGGCCAAAGCGTTGAAGACCGCTGGCAGCCTGGCCGAGAACCTGATGCTGGAATACGCGCAGGGCCTGCCGTTGCCGCAGGTGGCGTGGGGGCGCGCCGACGCAGCGGCGTTGCAGCGGCTGATCGGCCTGCACAACGCCTCCTTCGGCTACAGCAAACGCGCGCTGCCGGCGGCGCGCGCCGGCGGCTCCAACTTGCTCGCGCATCTGCTGGCGACGCTGCAGATGGCGGCCGGGCAGGCGCCGTCGGTGGCACCGCTGGCGCCGGCGGACACGCGTGCGCTGGTGCTGCTCGGCCACGACACCAACCTGGCGCATCTGGCCGGCTTGTTCGGCATCGATCCGCTGGTGCCCGGTCAGCCGGACGCTTATCCGCCCGGCGGTGCACTGGTACTGGAACTGGTGCGGCAGGACGGGCACGACTTCCTGCAGCTGCGCAGCGTGGTGCCGACCCTGCAGGCGCTGCGGGCCAACCGCTTCGACGGCCGCGGCCTGCGCGAACGGCGCTGGCCGTTGCCCGGCTGTGGTGGTCGCCTGCGCTGCCCGTTGGCGATCGCGCTGCCGGCGTTGCAGGCGCGGCTGGATCCGCAGCGGGTCGAGGCGGCGGTGACGCCGATGACCGAGTGGCCGGCGCAGGCGGCACCGGTGGGCGATTAGGCAGCGCCTGCGTTGCGCTTGCGTGAGCGGGGCGTTACGCCTGGGCCTTTGGGGATGAAAGTGACGGGCGGCCACAGTCATCCGCGTCGCGACTGAAGTCGCTCCCAAAGGGGCTTGCGGCGAGCCCGCCGGGTGCACTGTGGGAGGGACTTCAGTCCCGACTGCAGGCGGCCTGAGAGGCGCAGGCAGGTCTTCCGCACACTCCATCGCGAACAACGCCGACCGTCACGGACCACTCAGCGCGGAAGGTCGATCATCTTGGCTCCCCCACGCGCCTGCGCCTGCGTGCGCCGCGCTCTTTGCCAGGACCCCGCCATGTCCCCGACCCGTGCCGCCGCGCTGCCCGATACCATGACCGCGATCGAGATCCGCCAGCCCGGTGCGCCCGAGGTGCTGGTGCCGGTGCGCATGCCGCTGCCGCACCCCGGGCGCGGTGAACTGCTGGTGCGGGTGGCCGCGGCCGGTGTGAACCGGCCCGACGTGATGCAGCGCCAGGGCAGCTATCCGCCGCCGCCCGGTGCTTCGCCGTTGCCGGGGCTGGAGTTCGCCGGCGAGGTGGTCGGCCTGGGCGAGGGCGTGGAGCGCTACCGGCTGGGCGACCAGGTCTGCGCGCTGGTCGCCGGCGGCGGCTATGCCGAGTACGCGGTGGTGCACGAGCGCAACGCCCTGCCGGTGCCGGCGGCGCTGAGCCTGATCGAGGCCGCGGCGGTGCCGGAAACCTTCTTCACCGTGTGGACCAACGTGTTCCAGCGCGGCCGTCTGCAGTCGGGCGAAACCTTGCTGGTGCACGGTGGCACCTCCGGCATCGGCAGCGTCGCCACGCTGCTCGGGCGGGCCTTCGGTGCGCGGGTGATCAGTACTGTCGGCTCGGCCGACAAGCGCGCGGCCAGCCTGGCGCTGGGCGCGGAGGCGGCCATCCTGTATCGCGAGGAGGACTTCGTCGCCGAGACCAGGCGCCTGACCGAGGGCCGCGGCGCCGACGTGATCGTGGACCTGATCGGCGGCGACTACCTGGCGCGCAACTACCAGGCCGCGGCGCTGGACGGGCGCATCGTGCAGATCGGTATCCAGCAGGGCAAGGTGCGCGAACTGGACCTGATGCCGCTGCTGGCCAAGCGCCTGACCCACACCGGTTCGACCCTGCGTCCGCGCTCGGTGATGGAGAAGGCCGCGATCGCGCGGGAACTGGAGGAGCGGGTGTGGCCGCTGCTGGCGCAGGGCCGGATCAAGCCGCAGGTGGACCGCTGCTTCCCGCTGCAGGAGGCGGCGCAGGCGCATGCGCTGATGGAATCCAGCGCGCATATCGGCAAGATCGTGCTGACGACGGCCGCGCAGTGAACCCGGGCATCGGTCGCGACTACCCGTCCGCTCCTACACGCGATCCCGGTTGTGAAGGAAGGTAACCCTCGTCGGTGACCATCGTGCGCGCAGGTGTTCCGCGCCTGCGCAACATACCCAGCGCCAATACGCTGGCCCGGTTCAAGCGCCGCGCCGTATAGTGCGCCGCACGCGCGGTGGTCCGCGCTTACCCATGCCGGTCCCTGCGTGCGCCTGCTGCCCCGTTCCGCGTCCTCGTCTTCCCTGTTGCGTTACGCCCTGCTGCTGTTGTGGCTGTGTGCGGCGGTGGCTTCGGCCCAGCCGCAGGACGCCGCCGACGCGCCGCCGGACCCGCAGACCCTGCTGGACAGCGCCGCAAAGTCGCTGAAGGATGCGCGTGGCAAGGAAGTGGATGCAGGCAACCAGACCGCCTTCCAGGACCTGGTCGCGCAGGTCTCGGACGCCTCCAACGATGCGCAGACCGCGGTCGACGCCCTTGCGCCGCAGTTGGCACAGGTGGAGGCACGCCTGCAGCAGCTCGGCCCCGCCGCCACCGGCGATTCGCCCGACATCGCCGCACAGCGCAAGGCGCTGACCAAGCAGCGCGACAGCCTGGACTCGGGAGTCAAGCGCGGCAAGCTGATGGTGGTGGAAGCACGACAACTGGCCGACGAGATCGAACGCGCGCGCGCCGAGCATTTCAGCCAGGAACTGTCGCTGCGCTCGCCCTCGCCGCTGTCGCCGGCGCTGTGGAAGCAGATCGCCGCCGATTTCCCCGACGACCAGGCCAAGCTGCTGGCGCTGTACACCCTCGGCTTGCAGTCGCTGCAGGACGCGATCGCCGAGCATGGCAGCGGTGCGCTCGGCGTCGGCATCGCCATCGCGATGATCCTGCTGTTCCCGTTGCGCTACCTGCTGCGTTGGCTGGGCAAGCGCTATGCGGTGTCGCGCGCGCCGGGCAGCCGCCTGCGCCGGTCGGGTCTGGCGATCTGGTTCCTGTTGCTGGGCACGTTGACCCCGGGCCTGGCCGCGCTGGCCCTGGCCGAAGCGCTGCGCAGCATCGATGCGGTGCCGGAGCGCCTGGATGCAGTGCTCAACGGCTTCGTGGTGGTCAGCTTCGCCGCGGCCTTCATGGGCTCGCTCGGCGCCAGCGTGCTGCTGCCGAACCAGCCGAGCTGGCGGTTGTTCCCGATCGACGACGCCACCGCGCGGCGCCTGCGCAAGTACACATGGGCCACCGCGGCGCTGGCCTGGCTCAGCAGCATGCTGCTGGTGATCAACCAGGCCGCGCGCACCAGCGACTCGGCCACCGTCGCCGCCGATGGCGTGATCGCGCTGGTCTACGGCGTGCTGATCCTGGCCACCCTGACCAGCCTGTCGCGTCTGCGCCGGCGCCAGTACGCCGAAGCGGCGGAGCAGGCCCTGGCCAACGCGCAACCGCCGCCGCCCGGGCAGCACGGCGGTGCGCTGGCGCTGATCGGCGTCCTGGTCAAGGTCGCGGTGGTGGTGGCGCTGCTGGCGGCGCTGCTGGGCTATCTGCACCTGGGCCTGTTCATCACCCGGCAGATCATCTGGATCACCATGATCGTCGGCGCGGTGCGCCTGCTGATGACCTTCGCCGACGACTTCGCGCTGTGGCTGTTCGCCAGCGAAGGCCGCATCGGCCGCGCTGCCAATGGCGCCTTCGGAGTGCGCTCGAGCCGGCTGGAGCAGGCCGGGGTGCTGACCTCGGCGCTGCTGCGGGTGGTGCTGCTGTTGATCGGGATCGGCGCGCTGCTGATGCCGTTCGGCACCAACGTCTCGATCGTCTCGGACTGGTTCTCGCTGCTGTCCGACGGCATCCGCGTCAGCGACAAGGTGGTGCTGTACCCGGGCGCGATCGCGCGGTCCGTGCTGGTGCTGTTGCTCGGCCTGGGCGTCATGCAGTACCTGCATCGCTGGCTGACCCAGACCTACCTGCCCAAGACCGAACTGGACGACGGCTCGCGCAACTCGATCAGCACGGTGGCGCGCTATGTCGGCATCATCCTGGCAGCGTTGTGGGCGCTGGCCGCGCTGGGCATCGGCCTGGAGCGGATCGCGCTGGTGGTCAGTGCGTTGTCGGTCGGTATCGGCTTCGGCCTGCAGTCGATCACCCAGAACTTCGTGTCCGGCCTGATCCTGCTCGCCGAGCGCCCGGTCAAGATCGGCGACTGGATCAAGATCGGCGACCAGGAGGGCGATGTGCGCCGGATCAGCGTGCGCGCCACCGAGATCCAGGTCGGCGACCGCTCCACCTTGATCGTCCCGAACTCCGAACTGATCACCAAGACCCTGCGCAACATGACCCTGGCCGGGCCGCTGGGCCGGGTGCAGATCCAGTTCGCGGTGTCGCTGGGCACCGACGTGACCAAGCTGCGCGCGCTGCTGCTGGAGTTGTACGCGTCACATCCGGGCGTGCTGGACGATCCGGCGCCATCGGTATTCATCGATTCCATCGCCAGTGGCCACGTCACCCTCAACAGCTTCGCCTACGTGGCCTCGCCGCGGCTGACCTACGGCACCCGCAGCGAACTGTTCTTCGCCCTGCTGCAGCGCCTGGCCGAGGAGGGCATCGCCCTGGAGTCGCCGCAGGAAGTGAAGCTGTTACGCGATCCGCGGGAGTAGCCGGGATTGGGGATTGGGGATTGGTGGGCGCAAAGCGGCGTTGGCCGCCAGCTCCCGGCGCTGCAGGTCGCGGCTGAAGCCGCTCCTACGACTCCCCATTCCCGATTCCCCACTCCCGGCTTTCAGCGCCTCCCGCGCTCCTCGCGGGCGCGGATGCGCCGGTCGAACAGCACGGCGCTGACCACGATGCCCAGGCCCAGGATCACGCCGAGCAGGAACAGCACCATCGCGATCGCCGGGTAGCCGAACAGCTTGGTGCCGGTGTCGATGCGCATCATCTGCGTGGAGGCCAGGATCAATGCGGCGGTGACGATGCCGGCGGCGACGCGGTTGGCGATCTTCTGCAGGCTCTCCATCAGCCGCGATTCCTCCAGCCCGGCCACACGCACCTGCAGGCGGTTCTCCGCGGCCAGGGTGAGGATGTCCGAGAGCCGGCGCGGGCCTTCGCGCAGCAGCGCCTGCAGTTCCATCGCTTCGCTGGCCAGGTTGGCCGCCGACAGCGACTTCTTCAGCCGCGCGCGCATCACGTGCTGCAGTTGGTCCTCGACCACCACGCGCGTGTCCAGGTGCGGCGACAGCGCCCGGCACACTGCTTCCAGGTTCAGCAGGGTCTTGCCGAGCAGGCTCAGCTCGGGCGGCGTGCGCAGCCCGTAGGTGGTGGCGATGCGCACCAGGTCCAGCACCACCCGGCCCTCGGACATGGCGTCGTGCGCGGCGTAGCGGGCGATCATCTGCCCGGTCTCGCGCTGGTAGCGCTCCTCGTCGAAATCCTCCAGGCGCGTGCTCAGCGCGATGGTTTCCTCGGCCACTTCCTCGCCGCGGCCGTCGACCGCCGCGAACAGCAGCTTGAGCAGGCGCTCGCGCAGCTTCGGCGGCACGTGCGCGACCATGCCCAGGTCGAAGATCGCCAGGCGCCCGTCGGCGAGCACGCGCAGGTTGCCCGGATGCGGGTCGGCGTGGATCTCGCCGTGCACGAACATCTGGTCCAGGTAGCCGCGCACCAGCGCCGCGGCCAGGTCGTCCATCGGCTGCTCGGTGCGGCGCAGCCCGGAGATCTTGTCCACGCGCACGCCTTCGGCCAGCTGCATGGTCAGCACGCGGCGGCTGCACAGGTCCCACACCGGCTGCGGCACCCACAGCTGCGGGAACGGACGCAGGTGCTCGCCGAAGCGCGCAAGGTTCTCGGCCTCGGCCTCGTAGTTCAGTTCCGCCAGCAGCGCCTTGCCGAACTCGGCCAGCCAGTCGGCGAAGCGGATGCGCCGGCCCAGCCCGGTCAGCTTGTCGGCGGCGCTGGCGAAACTGCGCAGCACCTCCAGGTCCGAGCGCACCTGCGCGGCCACCTCGGGCTTCTGCACCTTGATCGCCACCGGGGTGCCGTCGCGCAGCGCGGCGCGGTGCACCTGCGCCAGCGAGGCGCTGCCCAGCGGCGTGTCGTCGAAGGCGGAGAAGGCCTTGTTGATGCCGACGCCGAGTTCGGCCTCGACGATCTCGCGGATGCGCTCGCTCGGAATCGGCGCGGTGTTCTCCTGCATCCGCTCCAGGGCGGTGGCGAACTCCGGCGGCACCACGTCCGGGCGGGTGGACAGCATCTGCCCGAGCTTGACGAAGGTCGGACCCAGCGCTTCCAGGTCGGTGACGAACTGCTCCGGCGTGCCTTCCGGCGGCAGCTCGTGCTCGCCCTGGGCGGTCTCCATGTCCATCCCGGAAAACACCCCGGAGCTGCGGTAGCGCAGCAGCAGGCGCAGGATCTGGGTACGGCGGCTGAGGCCGCCGATCACGTGCGGGGTGTCCGCAGCGTCGTGCGTCGCGCTCAAGGTGGGCTCCGGGCAAGGGTAGGCGCGATCGAGTGTGGCGACGGCCGGGTCGTTGCGCGGTGAATCCCGCGGCGCGCACGGCCTGTTCGTCGCCGACGGGAGGCGCTTGCATCCGTTGCCGGGAGACGGGGCCGATGATCGCTGTCCACGCGACCGGTGCAGTCCCGCACCGCGGGCCCCGTACAGCCGGTCTGTCGTCTTCGACACCCGGCCCGCGGTCGCTGGCGATGGCGGCGGCGTCATGGTGATGCGTCGTATCCTGCCGCATTGCGACAGCGAGGGTCGGAGCGAGCGGAATGCAGCGGAGTGAATGGGCGATGTCGACCAGGATGCGCCGGTGCCACTCCTCATGGCACGATCGTCGGCGCGATGCGCCAGAGACCACACCACGGGAAGGCGCAATGCGCGCAAAGACACGCGGTCTCGGCATGGCTGTCGCCCGATGAGCAGACGCCGGCTCGCGCTGCTGGTGGCGGTGGTGGTCCTGGCGCTGCTGGTCATGGTCTGGCTGGGCGACGCCGGTGCCGGCGTCGCCACCGAGGTGCGCAGCGCCTTGCGGGCCTTCGCGCGTGCCCTGTTCTGACGCCAGAGGCGGCCAGCCGCCCCTGTTCCGGTGCCGCGGCCGCGCTTACCCTGGGCGTTCGCTATCACCTGCCCGGAGCGCCGCCATGTCCGTCCTCGTTTTGCCCGCCGTCCGCCGTGCCACTGTGCTTGTCGCGTGCGCGTTGCTGGCCATGCTGCTGTCGGCGAACGTGACCGCCGCGGCCGCGCCCCAGCGCTATGCCGGCGAGGATTTCGACGCCAAGGCCTTTGCTGCCAGCAAGCGCCGCAGCTACGAGCTGCAGGACTTTTCCGACTGCTACCGCGCGACGCTGGAGGTCGAGGACAACGACGGGGTGTTCCGGCCCGGCATCGTGCGCGTGTTCGCGCGAGGCAACGCCACGCCGCTGCTCGAAGTGGCCTCGCCAGAGTTGGTGGTGGACACCGATGCCAAGGGCACCAAGGTCAAGGCCAACGTGCATGAGTTGCCGTATGGCGAGCAGAGCGTGCTGATCTACGACGATTTCAATTTCGACGGCCTCAAGGACCTGGCGGTGATGGACGGCCAGAACAGCTGCTATCACGGCCCGTCCTACCAGGTGTATCTGGGCACGGCCGATGGTTTCGAGGCCAGTCCCGATTTCACCGAGTTGGCGCAGAGCAACTGCGGCCTGTTCCAGGTGGATGCGAAAGCCCGCGAGATCCACACCATGACCAAGGACGGCTGCTGCTGGCACCAGTACGCGACGTACTCGGTCCGCGATGGCGCGCCGCTGCTGGAGCGCGAGGTGGTCGAGGATGCGCGCAGCGAGGGGCCGGGCCTGGCCCAGGAGACGGTGTACCGCGACCGTGCCGGCAAGCGCGTGGCCGACACGCACTACCTGTGGGACGAGCAGGGCGGCACCACCGCGGGCGAGCGCAAGATCCTGCTCGAGTTCCGCCTGGCGCCGGCCGGCAAGCGCATCGTGGTGTTCGCCAATGTCGGCGACGGCGCCAGCAGCAAGCCGTTCTATGCGGCGATCGGCGCGCAGCAACAGGTGGACCTGCTGTATCCGGATGCCGAACGCGAGGCCATGGACTACGACGCGGACCGCCACGTGCTCAGCTTCGAGCGCGGCGACACCACGTACCGCATCGTCGGCAATGCGCAGGGGGTGCCTCAGCGCATGGAGGTGGTGGTGCGCGGCAAGACCCAGCCGCTGGCGCTGCAGCCCGGCTCGGCGCAAGGCTCGCTGCAGGCGGTGGCGCAGGTGCTGGAGGCTGCGTCGGCGGAGTAGGGAGCGACAGAGCGTTGTTCCCAGAACGCTGGCGATCCGACTTGCGCGCGTCGGGACTGAAAGTCCCTCCCACAGTGCACCCGGACAGCGCAGCGCAAGTTTCTGTAGGAGCGGCTTCAGCCGCGACAGCCGTTCCCGACGATGCCTGCTGCCTGGTTACCCATACCTGCCTTGCGCCGCGTTGGCCAACCCGAACGGCCGCTTCACCGCCAGGCCGCGAACGCCCGCGCCACCGCTTCGGCGCCCGGGTCGATCACGCCGCGCAGTGCGTCCTCTGGCACCGCAGCGGCACGTCCGGCGCCGGCGCGGGTGAGCTGTGCGGTGGCATCGGCGCCTGCGCGGGCGGCGCGCGCGGCGGCGTCCACGCCCGCTCCCTGCGCCAGGGCATCCAGCGCCGGCAGCAGCGCATCGAGCAGGGTGCGATCGCCGCGTTGCGCGCCGCCGTAGTGCTGCATCCGCGCCACCCCGGCCTGCAGCGCCTGCACCCAGTCGCGACCGTCCGCCAGCGCACCGGCGGCGGTGGTGAACAGGATCGACAGCAACACGCCGCTGGAGCCGCCCATGCTGTGTTCGATCGTCGCCGCCAGGCCGCGCGCCAGTGCCGCGGCGTCGCCGGTGGCCAGCGCATCGGTGTCCAGTGCCTGCTGCAGGGCGCGCGCGCCGGCGGCGAAGGTACTGCCGGCGTCGCCATCGCCGCTGCGCGCGTCCAGCGCGTCCAACTCCGCCTGCGCGGCGATCAGCGCCTGCGCCACCCGCGCCAGCGCTGCGGCGCACTGGGCATCGCGCGTGCCATCGCGGTGACTATCGTCGCGCTTCAGTGCCGGAGCGAAGGTCTGGACTGCATGCGGCACGCGCACGCCGGGCCAGCCCAGCGTCTGCACCGGCGCCTGCAGCGCGGCGAGCACGTCGGCATCGGCCGGGGCGAGGGTGATCGAGAAACCGTGCATGTCCATCGAGGTCATCAGCGCCGCCGGCACAGGCATCAACGCGACCCGCCCGACGCCGATGCGCTGCAGCGCCAGCCGCGTCAGCACGCCCAGTTCCTGCGTCGAGCAGCCGCCGAGGTCGTTGAGCATCAGCACCAGCGGCGCGTCGGCGCCCAGGCGGGCATCGGCCTGCGCCAGCAGCGGGTCCAGCACCAGCGCCAATGCCTCCTCCACCGTGCCGGGCTGCACCGGCCGCGCGCCCGGCTCGTTGTGGATGCCCAGGCCCAGTTCCGGCGCGCGGCGGCCGACCTGCTGGCCCGGCACGCTGCAACTGGACAATGCCATGCCCAGCGACAGCAGGCGGTCGGCGAAGGCCTGGCCGCGCTGCGCCAGCTCGGCCAGCGGCACGCCCTCGCGCGCCAGGTGGCCCACGTACTTGTGCACCAGCACCGTGCCGGCGAGGCCGCGCGGCTGCGCGGCGTCGGGCAGGGCGATGTCGTCGGCGACCAGTACGCTGGCCACGTCGATGCCCTCGGCGCGAGCGCGCTCGGCGGCCAGACCGAAGTTGAGCCGGTCGCCGGTGTAGTTCTTGATCACCAGCAGCACGCCGGGCGCGTCGGCGCAGGCGCGGATCGCCGCCAGCACCACCTCCACCCCGGGCGAGGCGAACAGGTCGCCGGCGATGGCGCCGCTGAGCATGCCTGGGCCGACGAAGCCGGCATGCGCCGGTTCGTGCCCGGCACCGCCGCCGGACAGCACCGCGACCTGACGCGGATCGCGTGCGGCCTGCAGCACGATGCGGGTGCCGCTGTCGGCCTCCGAGAGCAGCAGCGGTTGCAGCATGGCCGCGGCCGCGAGCACGTCGTCGACGATGGCGCGTGGGGCGGTGAGGAACTGGTCCATGGCGGATGTCCTTTGGCGGGCCGTGCGGGGTGTGGGGCACGGTAGCCGAGCCGGCGTTACGCGCGGCTGACGCCGTGCCGCTCACGCACCTGCCTGGCGGAATCGGCGAGAATCGCCGCTCATCCCGAATGGAATCCCCGCATGGCCGGCGCCAGCCTGTTCACCCTGCTCGACGACATCGCCACCCTGCTCGACGACGTGTCGCTGCTGACCAAGGTCGCGGCCAAGAAGACCGCCGGCGTGCTCGGCGACGACCTGGCGCTGAACGCGCAGCAGGTGACCGGGGTGAACGCCGACCGCGAACTGCCGGTGGTGTGGGCGGTGGCCAAGGGCTCGCTGCTCAACAAGGCGATCCTGGTGCCGGCGGCACTGGCGATCAGCGCGTGGCTGCCGTGGGCGATCACGCCGCTGATGATGATCGGCGGCGCGTTCCTGTGCTTCGAGGGTGTGGAAAAGCTGGCGCACCGCTTCCTGCACTCGAAGGAAGAGGACGCGGAGCGTCACGCGCAGCAGGTGCAGGCGCTGGCCGACCAGCAGGTGGACGTGGTGGCGCTGGAGAAGGACAAGGTCAAGGGCGCGATCCGCACCGACTTCATCCTCTCGGCGGAGATCATCGTGCTGTCGCTGGGCGTGGTCGCCGGTGTGCCGTTCGTGCAGCAGGTGGCCGTCCTGGTGGCGATCGCGCTGGCGATGACGATCGGCGTCTACGGCCTGGTCGCCGGCATCGTCAAGCTCGACGATCTGGGCCTGTACCTGAGCCGCAAGGGCGCCGCCGCCGCGACGATCGGCCGCGGCATCCTGTGGCTGGCGCCGTGGCTGATGCGCACCTTGTCGATCGCCGGCACCGCGGCGATGTTCCTGGTCGGCGGCGGCATCCTGGTGCACAGCATCGGCCCGCTGCACCACGCCATCGAAGGCATCGCCCCGAGCGGCGGCCTGGGCAGCCTGGTGCTCGCGGTGGGCAATGCGGTGGTGGGAATCGTGGCCGGCGCCTTGGTGCTGGCGGTGGTGTTGGGCGTCAAGAAGATGCGGGATCGGGATTAGGGATTGGAGATTCGGGATTGGCAACAGCGGCCAAGCGCGCCGCTCTTGCCAATCCCCAATCCCATCTCCCCAATCCCGCGCCGGCAACGCCGGCGCCAGCTACTCCGCCGAAACCACCCGATTCTTGCCGGCCTTCTTGGCTTCGTACAGCGCACGGTCGGCGCGGCGGATCAATGCGTCCTGCGCTTCGCCGGGCTGGCGCAGGGCGACGCCGGCGCTGAAGCTGACGAACACGCGCTGGTCCTCATGCACCACCGCGCGCTGCGCCAGCGCACGCTGCACCCGGGTCACCGCCGCGCTGGCCTCGAAGATCGTGCAGTCCGGCATCAGCAGCAGGAATTCCTCGCCGCCGAAGCGGGCGATGGCATCGCTGGCGCGCAAGGTGGTGCGTGCCACCTCCACTACGTGGCGCAGGGCGCTGTCGCCGCCGGGGTGGCCGTAGGTTTCGTTGAGCTGGCGGAAATCGTCCAGGTCCAGCATCGCCACGCACAGCGGTTGCGCGCTGCGCTCGGTGCGCACCAGTTCGCGCACGAACAGGTCGTCCAGGCCGCGGCGGTTGAGCGCGCCGGTGAGCTGGTCGACCCGCACCAGGCCGCTGACGTCCTGCAGTTCCTGCTCCAGGCGCAGGATGCGCTGTTCGGCCGCATCTACTTCCTGGCGCGCGGCGATCAGGTGGTCGCGCGCGCGCAGCGCCTGCTCCTGCACGTGGCCGGTGTCCTGCAGCACTTCCTGCAGCAAGCGGTTGAGGTCGGCGATGCTGCGCGCGTCGCGGATGGTCTGCGAGTAATCGGCGATGCGGTCGTGGAATTCGCCGGTGCTGGCGGCCATGCCGTCCAGGTCCGCGACGAAGCTCAGCATCAGGTCCTTCATCGCCTCCTTGGATTCGGCGATGCCCTGCTTGAGCAACCCCTGCTTGTAGATCACCTCGCGCAGGCTGCCGCGCGCCTCCTCGATCGAGTAGCGGTCCAGCGGCCCGGCGATCAGGTCGCGCACCACCGCGATCTGACCCTGCAGCCAACTGGTGTCTTCGAGCAGTTCGCCGACGTTCTCCAGCAGCAGGTCGAACAGGCTCAGCAACAGCGCCTGTTGCTCCTGGCTGTCGTTGGCGCGCAACGCGATCTGGTGGCACAGCTCGCGCACCTGCTGCGCCACCGGCTCCAGCGGTTGCCCGGGACGCCATTGGCGCAGCGCCTCGCCGCTGGCCTCGGCCTCGCCGGCCAGTTCGGGCAGGGTGTGCAGCAACGCCGCCAGCGCGCCGGCCACGGTCTGCCGCAGCAGGTCGCGCAGGCGCTCGCTGTCGCTGGGCCCGGCCAGCGGGTCTTCGACGTCGATGGTGCGGATGTACTTGTCGATCAGCTGGCGCAGCGCGCGGCCATAGCTGGGCCAATCGCCGCTGCTCGCCGCCGATTGCAAGCGCCGGCCCATGTCGCCCAGTTCGCCGTGCAGCGAGGCCATGCCGTCGGCGAAGGCACCGAGCAGGCCTTGCGGCTCGTGCGCCTGCTGGAACAGGCGGATCAGCGCGGCAGTGGCCGCGGCCGGGTCGGTCCCGCCCGCCACAGCCGTCGCCGCGTGACCGTGCGTGTGCCCATGGCCATGCCCATGCGTACGCGCCGGCAGCGTCGCGGCCGCCGCCGGCGCCGGATCGCGCCGACGTGGCGACAGCAGCTTGCGCAGTCCGCTGATCGGCGGCTCGTCGCGTTGGTCCGACATGCCAGCCGGCTCCTCCCAGTCAATGCGCCGCCCATGCTGGCGCTCAGGATCTGGATATCGGCGCCGGCGGCGCGCGCTTGAGCGGGCGGATGGCGTGCCTGTGAAGAGGACTCCATTGCGCTCGTACCCTCACCCCCAGCCTCTCCCCCGAAAAGGGGGCCGTGGTCCCGGAGGGAGAGGGGAGCAACGTGGTCCCTCGGCGCGGCCGCCTTTCCTTCTCCCTCCGGGACCATGGCCCCCTTTTCGGGGGAAGGTGCCCCGAAGGGGCGGATGAGGGTACGAGTTGCTAGGGATGTGTCTGGGGAAGAAAGCTCCGCGGCTGTCGCACCCTCACCCCCAACCCCTCTCCCGGTGGGAGAGGGGAGCAACGCGTTGCTTGCCCGAAGATCGCCGCGTGCCCGCACGCCGTGCAAGACGCGCACGACGCTGGCACTCTGGCGACCGCACCTGCCGCGGCGCCGGCAGCGCGGCGCAACCCCCACCTCCACGGAGACTGAGCATGGCCGATCCCCGCGAACCGCTGCTGCACCCCGTGCCGATCCTGTCCTTGCGCCCCACGCAGATGACCGTGGGCATGCGCGAGGTCAAGGAAAAGCGCAAGCGTTGGCGCGCGCACGCCTCCAGGCACAAGCAGGCCGAACTGCTCGGCAAGCACATGATCCCGGTGGTGCTGGGACCGGACGGCAAGTACTACGTGGTCGACCACCACCATCTGGCGCGTGCGCTGCACGACGAAGGGGTGAAGGACATCCTGGTCACGGTGATCGCCGACCTCAGCGTCGTCGACAAGGCCGCGCTGTGGAGCGTGCTGGATCATCGGCGCTGGGCCTATCCCTACGATGCCAAGGGCGAGCGCCGTCCGTTCAAGGACATGCCGACGTCGATCGCGGACCTGAAGGACGATCCCTACCGTAGCCTCGCCGGCGAGGTCCGCCGCGCCGGCGGCTACGCCAAGGACACCACGCCGTTCAGCGAGTTCCTGTGGGCCGACCTGTTCCGCCGCCGGCTGCGGCGCCGCGACATCAAGGACGACTTCGCACGCGCCATGGAGGCCGCGCTCGCGCTCGCCAAGAGTCGGGACGCGAGCTACTTGCCGGGCTGGTGCGGGCCGTCGTCCGACGACTGATCGGTGGTCGCGGCATGGTGCGGCTTGCCGCCCAGGAGCGCGTGCAGGGCGCGTTCGACGCGTCCGCCGAACAACAGGATGACGAAGGCGATGGCCAGGGACACGGCCACGATCTGCCACTGGCCGGCGCCGCACAGGATGCCGACGCAGGCGGTGAGCCAGACGCAGGCGGCGCTGGTCAGGCCATGCACCCGCACATGTTTTTGGGTGTGGTAGATGACGCCGGCGCCAAGGAAGCCGATGCCGGTCAGGATGCCCTGGATGACGCGGCTGCCGGCGTCGGTGAAGCCGCCCTTGCCGAGCGGGTCGGCCAGCAGCACCACCATCGCGGTGGCCAGGCCCACCAGGCCCAGCGTGCGGATGCCGATCGGCTTGCCGTGCAGGTCGCGGTTCAAGCCGATCGCCGCGCCGGCGAGGGCGGCGATTCCCAGGCGCACGACGATGTCGGGCAGCTCGATCAAGGCAGGTCTCCTGGTGGATGTGGCGCCGTGGGCGGCCGGCCCATCATAGGGAAGCCGGCCGCAGGCATGCCGTGCTCGCCGTGGGTCGGCTTCAGAGCGCGGCGCGCACGTCGTCCAGGCTCGGCGGGTTGGCGCCGGCGCGGGTGCAGTTGATCGCCGCGGCGGCCACGCAGAACTGCAGCAGGCGTTCCAGCGCGGCCGGCTCGCTGCCCAGCGCCGCCAGCGCGGCCGGATCGGGCAACTGCTGCAGCAACGCCGCCTGGAAGCTGTCGCCGGCGCCGACGGTATCGACGACCTGCACCACCCGGCCGGGCACGCGCGCCTCGCTGTCGCCGCGCCAGGCCACCGCGCCATCGCCGCCCAGGGTCATCACCACCAGCGACGGCCCCTGCTGCAGCCAGCTGCGGGCGACGGCGAACGGATCCTGCTGCGGATACAGCAGTTCGATGTCCTCCTGGCTGACCTTGACCACGTGCGCCAGCGCGATCCAGCGCGCGAGCCGCGCGCGCCACACCGCCATGTCCGGCTCCACCGTCGGCCGCACGTTCGGGTCCAGCGAGATCAGCCGCTGCCCGCGCTCGCGTTCGGCCAGCGCCTGGAAGGTGCTGGCGGTGGTCTCGGCGACCAGGGTGTAGGAGCCGAAATGCAGGCCGCCAACGCGCGCGTCCAGCGCCGGCAGGTCGGCCTCGGTCAGCGCGCGATCGGCACAGCCGGTGCCGTAGAAGGCGTAGTTGGGCACGCCGCCGGCGTCGAGCGCGACCATCACCAGGGTGGTGGCTTCGCGCTTGTCGATGCAGTAGTCCAGGGCCACGCCTTCGCCTTCGAGGGTGGCGCGCAGCTGGCGGCCGAGCGGATCGGTGGACAGGCCGGTGAACAGCGCCGACGGCGCGCCCAGGCGGGCCAGGCCGATGGCCACGTTGAACGGCGAACCGCCCTGGCGCGCGGTCATGCCGACCGAGGTGCCGGCATAGCCGTCGATGAAGATGTCGTACAAGGCCTCTCCGCACACCACGAACATCGAACCGCTCCTCGTCAGGTTGCAGCGCGCCGGCCGGCGCGATGGGGCGGCTATTGTGGCGTACCTGCTGCGGCGCGGCGACCGGGTGGGGTGCTGGGGCTGCCGTGTGGGATGGACGCTTGGCTGGGCTGCCGTACCCTCATCCGCCCCTGCGGGGCACCTTCTCCCGACGGGAGAAGGGAGAAGCCAAAGCCCCTCTCCCCCCGCGAGAGGGGTTGGGGTGAGGGTAGGGCGCGCAGCGCCTCATGGATCCTGGCGGCGAGCGGCCGGCGCTGTGCTGGCGCGCTTGGTTGCATGCTGGCGTTTAGCACCGATGCCTGGCTGGCGCCCGTACCCTCATCCGCCCCTGCGGGGCACCTTCTCCCGGTGGGAGAAGGGAGACGCCGAAGCCCCTCTCCCCCCGGGAGAGGGGTTGGGGTGAGGGTACGGGCGCGCAGCGCCTCATGGACCGCGCACCCCACCCACAACGCCTTGCCACCGCCCCTGCGATAGTCACCACCTCCCCCGCCAGCCTCAAAGGACGCCCCATGAACATCCTGCTCGCCGGCGCCACCGGCCTGGTCGGCGGCCACGCGCTGCGCCAGTTGCTGGCCGACCCGGCCTGCAGCGCGGTGATCGCACCGACCCGGCGCGCGCTGGAGCTGACCCATTCCAAGCTGCACAACCCGGTGCTGGACTTCGACGCGCTGCCCGCACAGGCGCCGTGGTGGCAGGTGGAGGCGGCGATCTGCGCGCTCGGCACCACGATGCGCCAGGCCGGCTCGCGCGAGGCCTTCCGCCGGGTCGATCACGACTATCCGCTGGCGATCGCGCGACTGCTCCGCCAGCACGGCGCCGCGGCGTTCGCGCTCAACTCGGCGCTGGGCGCGGATCCGCAGTCATGGGCGTTCTACAACCGGGTCAAGGGCGAGTTGGAAAACGACCTGCGCGCGCTCGGCTTTCCATCGCTGACCCTGGTGCGGCCGGGCCTGATCGGCGGCGAGCGCGCGCAACGGCGCCGCGGCGAGCATGCCGCCAGCGTGGTGCTGCGGGCGCTCGGGCCGCTGCTGCCGCGGCGCTACCGGATCAATCCGGCCGAACGCATCGCTGCGGCGCTGGTCGCGGCCGCACTGCAGCCGCGACCGGGCGTGCAGGTCATCGACGCGGCGCAGTTGGTTTAGGAGCTGGGATTGGGGAGTGGGGATTCGGGATTGGAGAGGCGTGCGCGAGTCCGCAACATTGCCAGCCAATGCACGTTTAGGCGACTTCTCTGTGGGTCGTGTGCGACAGACGCCGGCGCTAGGTCACATCAACCACTGCATCGCGTGTAGCCCATGCTCACCGCAGCGAGCTCGCGCGCACGGGACCGGGCCGCACACGCGACCTTCCTCAGGCGCCCAGCGACTGCCCGCCGTCCACCGCCAGCACCTGGCCGGTGATCCAGCGTGCCTGCGGCGAGGCCAGAAACAACGCCGCGTTGGCGACATCGTCGATCGCGCCGAAGGCGCCGAACGGAATGCTGGCGCGGATCTGCCGGTACAGCTCGGGCTGCTGCTGGCGGCGCTGCTCCCACAGTCCGCCGGGGAACTCGATGGAACCGGGCGCGATCGCGTTGACCCGGATCCGCTCGCGCGCCAGCTGCGTCGCCAGCGTGGTCGTGTAGTAGTTCAACGCCGCCTTCGCCGCGGAGTACGCCGGCACCCGCGGCGTCGGGCGCAGGCCGTTGATCGAACTGATGTTGAGGATGCAGCCGCGGCCGCTGCTGCGCAGGTGCGGCAGGGCGGCGCGGTTGCAGCGCACCGCGGCCATCAGGTCGATGTCGAAGCCGGCCTGCCAGCTCGCATCGTCGTCGCCATGGCCGTAGCCGGAGGCGTTGTTGATCATCACGTCGATGCCGCCCAGTGCATCCGCGGCCTGCGCCACCCAGCTCTCGATCTGTGCGGCGTCGGCGAGGTCGCAGCACTGCGCCGCGACCGGGTGGCCGTGGCGCTGCAACTGCGCGGCGGCGTCGGCCAGCGGCGCTGGACTGCGCGCGCAGATCGCCACTGCAGCGCTGTGCTGGGCGAAGGCATCGGCGATGGCCAGGCCGATGCCGCGGCTGGCGCCGGCGACGAGCACGCGGTATCCCGCGAAGGCGGACGGATCGGTCATCGGTGGCTCCTGCGTGCCGTGGGGCGTGCGCCGATTATCCGCGCAATCCGCAGCGTGCGGCCGCTTCTGGCACCATGGCGGCCGTCGCACGCACCGCCCGTTGGTGCGCCCACCGCGCCGCCGCCTAGCGATGGCCGCATTCCCTTTCCAGGATTTTCCGCAGTGAAGAAGACCTACCGGCTCCGCATCGAAGGCAAGCATCCCGACCGCCTGCTCGACGCCGCCAAGCACGACATCCGCAAGTACATCCGCCGCGAGCGCCGCAAGACCCTGCCGGCCGGTGCGGACTACTGGGATTTCGACACCCTGTTCGGCACCGAGGAAGCCACCGCCGCGGTGCTGCCGCCGGCCGAGCTGCTGCGGGCGGTCGACGCGCTGGTGGCCGCCGGCGGCGAACAGTTCTACGTGGAGATCCGCAGCCGCGCCTGCGCGCGGCCACCGCGGGCCAAGGGCGGGCAGGGCGAAAGCGAGCACGATCCCTTCGAGGACTGAGCCCGCCTGGCGACGTCTGCGCGTCGGTCGCGCGGCACCGGCGACGTCTCCAGCAACGGCTGCAACGCGTTCTTCAGCCTGCACTTTGGCAAGACCGCTGCGCGCAAGATCGGCGACCGCAAGGAACGCACGTGGATCGGCACCGGCACCTCTGCCGCTGCCGGCGCCGCAATGACGCTTTCGACACGCACGGCCGACCCAGGCGCCGTTCAGGCGCCTGTGGGCGGCTCGTCATCCCGCGCACGCGCCGCGCGCAGCCGGTCCTTCTTGCTTGGCCGCTTGCCCTTGATGCCACCGGTGGAGGCGGCCGCCTCGGTGGCGGGTGTGGCAGCCGGGGCCGATACCGGCGCTGGCTCGAAACCGGGAATACGTTCGCGCGGCACGCGTACGCCTTGTCGCTTCTCGATCAGGCGCAGATGCGCCGCGCTGGCCGTGTCGACGAAGCTCAGCGCCTGGCCCTCGGCACCGGCGCGCGCGCTGCGGCCGATGCGGTGGGTGTAGTCGGCGGTGGAGCGCGGCAGGTCGTAGTTCACCACCACCGGCAGCGCGGCGATGTCGATGCCGCGCGCGGCCAGGTCGGTGGTCACCAGCACGCGCACCTGCTGCTGGCGGAACGCGTCCAGGGTGCGCAGGCGCCGACCTTGCGCGAGGTCGCCGTGCAATGGCTGCGCCGCGATGCCGGCCTTGGCCAGGGCCGAGGCGACCTGCTCGGTGCTGCGCCGGCTGGCCACGAACACCAGCGCCCGCGGCCAGGCCTCGTGCTCCAGCAGATGTTGCAGCAAGGCCAGGCGACGGCCGTAGTCGACCTCGATCGCGCGCTGGCGCAGCGTCGCCGGGATCGGCGCGGCGTCGGCGTTGTCGCCGATCCGTCGCGGTGCGTGCAGCAGGCGCGTGGCCAGCGCCGCGATCGGGGCCGGCAGGGTGGCCGAGAACAGCAGGGTCTGCCGCGTCGGCGGCAGCAGTTGCAGCAGCCGCTCCAGTTCGGCGCCGAAGCCCAGGTCGAGCAGGCGGTCGGCCTCGTCCAGCACCAGGTGCGCCACCGCGTCCAATTGCAGCGCGCGCTGCCCCAGCAGATCCAGCAGGCGTCCGGGGGTCGCCACCACCACGTCGGCGCCGCCGCGCAGCGCCAGCATCTGCGGATTGATCGAGATGCCGCCGACCGCCACCACCACCCGCGGCCGCCGCGGCAGCTCCAGGCCCAGCGCGACGAAGGCGTCGGCGACCTGCACCGCCAGTTCGCGGGTCGGCACCAGCACCAGCACGCGGGTGGAGCGCGCCGGCCTCGCCGCCTGCGCGCAGGCCTGCAGCAGCGGTAGCGCGAACGCGGCGGTCTTGCCGGAGCCGGTTTGCGCCATCGCCAGCACGTCGTGGCCGGCGACGATCAGCGGCACCGCCTGCTGCTGGATCGGCGTGGGCGTCGGCCAGCCGGCGCGCGCGAGCGCGGCGGCGAAGGCGGGATACAGCGCGGGCGACAGGCCGAGGGAGGCGAATGGCATCGGGGACAGACAAGGCGCGGGAGAGACCGCACAGTATGGCCGACCCGGTGCAGGAGCGGTTCCGTCGTGTTGCTTTGGGCGATCGCGCGTCGCGGCTGAAGCCGCTCCCACAAGGACGTGCGGCGAGTGCGCCGGGTGCACTGTGGGAGGGACTTCAGTCCCGACGCATTGCGCCGTCGGAACGCACGCCACTTCGCCCGTCGCGGCTGATCCCGAAAAGGGGACCAGAGCCGCTCCTACGAGGCGATTGGCGAGAGCGGCTGTGGCCGATCCCCAATCCCCAACTGCAACGCACGGCCATCCACGCGGATGGCCATGCGCGAGTGGACACGTTACTGCGTGCAGCTCACGCCGACGGCGGCGAAGGCGTTGTTGACGGCGGTCACCGAGCGGCCCAGGTCGCTGGCGGCGGTGCGCACACCACAGGCGCCGCTGTTGAAGCTGGTGCTCGGCGTCCAGTACAGCTGGTTGGCGCGGGCGAATACTTCGAAGGCGCTGCGCGTGTTCCAGCCGGAGGTGGTGGCCAGGGTGTAGAACGCCTTGTTGTAGACGCCCGAGGAGTAATGCACGTCCAGGCCGCTGCGGTAGTTGGCGGCGTTGTCGATCGAACTGCCGTCCTGCGTCGGGTTGGCCATGTAGCGCAGCGCACCGTTGGCCTTGAAGATTTCGGTGCCGACCTTGAAGTCGTTCGTGCCCTTGAGGTAGTACTCGGTGGCCTCGCCGGCCATGTCCGAGAACGCCTCGTTGATGCCGCCGGACTGGCCCGAATAGGTGAGGTTGGAATGCTGCTCGGTGAAGCCGTGCGAGACCTCGTGGCCAGCGACGTCGGCGCTCACCAGCGGATAGAAACGGGTGTTGCCGTCGCCGAAGTTCATCGTCGAGCCGTTCCAGAACGCGTTCTCGTAGCGCGTGCCGTAATGCACGCGCATCACCAGTTGGAAGGTCAGCGGCGCCACGCCGACGTAGCTGCGGTACATCTTCTCGATCACGCCACCGAAGTAGTGCGCGTCGTTGATCGGCGAGTAGGCGCCGTTGATGGCCTTGTAGGTGTTGCGTGGGCAGGTGAACTGGTACGCGGTGGCGCCGGAGCTGCCGCCGTTGAGGTTCACCGACTTGACGTTGCTGTTCTGCATGCGGCAGTTGTCGTCCACCTCCAGGAAACCGTGGATGCTGTCGCTGCCGTACTCGTACTGGCCGGTCTTGGCGTTGCCGCCGGGGCCGGTGGCATCGCGGGTGGTCAGGCCCTCCCACTGCTTCAGGATGGTGCCATTGCGCGCGTCCACGATCACGAACGGCCGGCTCGGCGCGCCGCCGTTCGGCGCATCGGCGAAGAACGACACCACGTAGGCCAGGTGCGCGCGGTCGCTGTCGTCGAGATAGATCATCTGCGGCGCCTGCGCGCGTTCGATACGGCGCTCGGCCTGGGTCGTACCCAGCGCGACGCGCTGCGCCAGCAGCAACGCGCGGTCTGCGGTCAGCGTGGCGTTGGGCGTATTGGCGGCAGTAGCCGGCAACTCGCTGGCCAGCCCGGCCACCGAGCGGCCGAACAGGCTGCGCACGCTGCCGTCAGCGCGCTCGCTGACGATCACCTGTTCGCCCCACACCGGAATGCCGCGGAAGGTCTGCTGGTAGCGGCGATGCACGGTGCCGTCGGCATCTTCGCTGCTGCCGAGCAGGGTGAGCGCGGATTCGGCGTCCAGCCCGATCAGTTCGGCATGGCGCACCGCGGCTGCGGCCGGAATGCCGCCGACGCGCGCGGCGGCGCTGCGGTACTGGGCACCGAGCGTGTCCGGATTCTTGGCATGCAGATCCACGCGCTGCGCGGCGCTGGCGGAGGAGGCGGCGAGCGCGAGCAGCAGGGAGGGCAGCAGCACCGACGGACGATGACGACTTGGCAGAGTCATGAGCGGAATCCTCGTAACGCGAGAAGGAAGGACACGCCGACGCGGCAGCGGAGCGGCCGTGCGCGGTGACGTGGCATGACGACCGGGCAGTGCGGCCGATCGGCGCAGTGCCTCCCCCTGTGCAGCGACCATAACGGTGCTGCTGCGGCGCGTGGTAGACAGGTTTTGTTCAGGATTTTTTTGACGTCCAGAGGATGCGTGCGTCGGTTCCCGACATGTGATGTGCAGTCGAGGACGTTTGGTGCGTCATCACAGCGTGATGCGTTCGTTCGTCGCGTCGGGACCGAGGTTCCTCCCACAATGGTGCATCCGCTGTGCCTGACGCAGCAGATGCACGCTTGGTGTCAGCAAGTCGGCTGATGTGCACCGACGCAGGCGGAAGCGATCACCAGCGCCGATCTCAAACAGCCACATGGCGCTGGTCATGCACGTAACGCAGGTGATTGTGCTGTGGGAGGGGCTTCAGCCCCGACGCGCTGTGCTGGAGTTGCTCATCCGCTATCGCTCGGCGACGTGCAGAAGAGCGCAGAAAACGCGTCTCTCTGTGTCGCTTCCGAGGCATTCGTTGCAGAAGAGCGTGAGCCCCGGCGATTTTTGTTCGTCGCGTCGGGACTGAAGTCCCTCCCACAATGCTGCATCCGCTGCGTCCGGCGTAGCAGATGCACGGCTTGGCGTCAGCAAGTCGGCTGATGTGCACCGACGCACGCCGAAGCGATCACCAGCGCCGATCCCAAACAGCCACATGGCGCTGGTCATTTACGTAGCGCTGGTCATTGCACTGTGGGAGGGGCTTCAGCCCCGACGCGCTGTGCTGGAGTTGCTCATCCGCTATCGCTCGGCGACGTGTAGAAGAGCGCAGAAAACGCGTCTCTCTGTGTCGCTTCCGAGGCGTTCGTTGCAGAAGGGCTTGAGCCCCGGCGATTTTGTTCGTCGCGTCGGGACTGAAGTCCCTCCCACAATGCTGCGTCCGCTGCGTCTGACGCAGCATATGCACGGCTTGGCGTCAGCAAGTCGGCTGGTATGTGCCGAACGCGCGTCGAAGCGGTCGCCCAGCGCCGATCCCAACGGTCACATGGCGTTGGTCATTCACGTAGCGCTGGTCATTGCACTGTGGGAGGGGCTTCAGCCCCGACGCGCTGTGCTGGGGTTGCTCATCCGCTATCGCTCGGCGACGTGTAGAAGAGCGCAGAAAACGCGTCTCTCTGTGTCGCTTCCGAGGCGTTCGTTGCAGAAGGGCGTGAGCCCCGGCGATTTTTGTTCGTCGCGTCGGGACTGAAGTCCCTCCCACAATGCTGCATCCGCTGCGTCCGGCGTAGCAGATGCACGGCTTGGCATCAGCAAGTCGGCTGATGTGCGCCGAACGCACGCCGGAGCGATCGGCAGCGCCGATCCCAAACAGCAACATGGCGCTGGTCATTCACTTAGCGCTGGCCATTGCACTGTGGGAGGGGCTTCAGCCCCGACGCGCTGTGCTGGGGTTGCTCATCGGCTATCACCCCACGAGGTGCAGAAGACCGCGGGAAACATGCGCCTCTAGGTGGCCTCTGAGCCATCCGCTGTAGAAGAGCTTGAGTCCCGCCATCTTTTTGTTCGTCGGGTCGGGGCTGAAGCCCCTCCCACAATGGTGGTGCATCCCATCATTGGGGTGCATCTGCTGCGGCAGGCGCAGCAGATGCACCGCTTTGCGTCAGGCACGTCGGCTGCTCTGCAAGGTGACGGTCGCTCAGCCCGGTAGCGCCAGGTCGTCGATCATCGCGCGCAGGAAGCGCGCCGCTTCGCCGCCGGTGCAGGCGCGGTGGTCGAAGCTCAGCGACAGCGGCAGGATCTTGTGCGTTTCCACGCCGCCCATCACCGGCACCAGCTGATGGCGGGCGCGGCCGGCGGCGACGATGGCCACGCATGGCGGCACCACGATCGGCGTGGCGTAGCGGCCGGCGAACATGCCGAAGTTGGACAGCGAGATGGTATAGCCGCTCAGTTCCGAGGCCGGAATGCTGCGCGCCTCCACCTGCTGGCGCAGACGGTTGATGCCTTCGCGCACGCCGCGTGCATCGAGCATGTCGGCATTGCGCAGGGCCGGCACGAACAACCCGTCGTCGGTGTCCACGGCGATGCCGATGTCCACGTGCACGTGCAGGGTGCGGGTCAGCGCCTCGCCGTCGAACCATGCATTGAGCGCCGGCACCGCCTGGCAGGCGGCGACGATCGCGCGCACCAGGCGCCCGGTGGTGTCGTTGCCCGGCGTCCACGCGTGCAGGTCGGCATCGTCGTTGAGCGTGGTCAGCACCACCTGGCGCTGCGCCTCGGCCATCACCCGCGCCATGTTGCGGCGCACGCCCTTCAGCGGCTCGGGCTGGCCCTGCACGGCCACGCCGGGCGGCTGCGTGCGCATCGGCTTGCCGGCGGCGGAGAGCGGGGTGCGCGCAGGTGCGGCCTGGGGTGTGCGGGCTGTCGTAGGAGCGGCTTCCGCCGCGACGGCAGGACTGCGTGGAGTCGCGGCGGAAGCCGCTCCTGCAACGGCGCCGGCTTTCGCCGAGCCATCGGCCGCGGCCTGCTTGACGTCGGCCAGGGTGACCGCGCCGTCGGCGCCGCTGGCGCGCACCCGGCCCAGGTCCACGCCCAGCTTCTTGGCCAGGGCGCGCACCGCCGGCATCGCGCGCACGCCGCCGACCGACACGGCCTGCTCGCTGTGCACGGTGTTGGAGCTCTGCATCGCACCGACCACGGTGCCGGCATCGTCGCGCTCGCCTGCGGCCTGCGTGTTGTCGGCGTCGTGCAGTTCGCCGCCGTCGTCGGAGGCGACCACGCGATCGTCGGCCGCGGCAGTGTCCGCGCCGGCGCCCTTGCCGGACGTGGCCTGCGCCGTGCCGCCGTGGTGATGGCCGGTGTCCTGGCCTTCGGCGCGCTGCGGCAGGTTCGGGTCGGGCGCGAACTGCGCCAGCATGCTGCCGGTGACGACGATGTCGCCCGGTGCGCCGGCCAGCTTCAGCACCTTGCCGGAGACCGGCGAGGGCACTTCCACCACCGCCTTGGCGGTTTCCATCGACACCAGCGGCTCGTCCAGCCGGATGGTGTCGCCTTCCTTGACGAACCACTCGACGATGGTGGCGTCGGGCAGGCCTTCGCCCAGGTCGGGCAGATTGAAATTCTTGGTTTGGCTCATGTGGTCTCTTCCAGCAGTTCCAGGTCGCGTGCCGGCAGCCAGCCCTGCACGCCATCGGCGCGCTCGGCCCACCACCAGTCGCCGTATTCGTGATGCAGGACGACGGTGTCGCCCTGCGCGGCATCGAGTTCGCGCGCGTCGTAGTCGCGCAGCGCCACGGCATGGCCGTCGCCGGTCGGCTGCAGCCAGGCCAGCGGCGCCCAGCCGGCGCTGCCGGTGGCGCCGGTGATCCAGACGAACGCCGGCCACTCCTCGTCGCGCACGCCCAGCGCGACCCGCTCGCCGGCGGCGATGCGGATCGGATGCGGATAGGCGGCGCGGTAATCGCTGATCAAACGTGCCTGCATATCAACCCGCGGCCATCGCCCGCTTGGCCGCGGCGACGATCTTGTCGGTGCTCGGCAGGTACTTCATTTCCAGCCGGAACAGCGGGATGTGGGTGTCGTAGCCGGTCACGCGCTGCACCGGCGCGACCAGGTCGTACATCGACTGCTCGGCCAGGCGCGCGGCGATCTCGGCGCCGAAGCCGGCGCTGCGCGGGGCTTCCTGCACGATCACGCAGCGGCCGGTGCGCGCCACCGATTCGGCGATGGTGTCGAAGTCCAGCGGGCGCAGCGTGGCCACGTCGATCACTTCGGCGCTGATGCCGTCGGCGGCGAGCCGGTCGGCCGCCTCCAGCGCTTCCTTGACCTGCGCGCCCCAGGCGACCAGGGTCACGTCGGTGCCGTCGCGCAGCACGAAGCACACGTCCAGCGGCAGCGCCTCGCCGTCGTCGGCGACCACTTCCTTGTACTGCCGGTAGATGCGCTTGGGCTCCATGTAGATCACCGGATCCGGCTCGCGGATCGCCGCCAGCAGCAGGCCGTAGGCGCGCTGCGGCGAGGACGGCAGCACCACGCGCAGGCCCGGTACGTTGGTGAAGATGGATTCGTTGGCTTCGCTGTGGTGTTCCGGCGCGCGGATGCCGCCGCCCCACGGCACGCGCAGCACCATCGGGCAGTGCAGGCGGCCGCGGGTGCGGGTGCGCAGGCGCGCGGCGTGGCAGATCAGGTGATCGACCATCGGGTAGACGAAGCCGTCGAACTGCGCCTCGGCCACCGGCTTCATGCCCTGCGCGGCAAGGCCGACGCTGAGCCCGGCGATGGTGGTCTCGTCCAGCGGGGTGTCGAGCACGCGCTGCGCGCCGAAGCGCTGCTGCAGGCCGGCGGTGGCGCGGAACACGCCGCCGTTGACGCCCACGTCCTCGCCCAGCACCAGCACCGACGGGTCGTGCTGCAGTTCCCAGGCCAACGCCTGGGTCACCGCTTCGATCAAGGTAATGGGCGTGCTGGTCATCGGGCTGTCTCCGCGCGCGGTGGCGGCGCTGTGGGCGGTGCCGGCCGCAGACGCGGCGGACGTGTCGGCGAGGCGAGGGCTCAACTCATCCATGGCGCTGCTCCAGGGCGATGGCCTCGGCGCGCTGCGCGAGCAGGTCCGGTGGGGGATCGGCGTACAGGTAGTCGAACATGGCTTCCACCGGCTGCACCGGGGTTTCCAGGTAGGCGTTGAGTTCGATGTCGGCCAGGCGCGCGCATTCCTGCTTCCACGCCGCCTCTTCTTCTTCGCTCCACAGGCCCTGCGCGCTCAGCCAGGCGCGCAGGCGCAGCAGCGGTTCGCGTTCCCAGGCCTGCTTGACCTCGGCGTCGTCGCGGTAGCGGCGCGCGTCGTCGGCAGTGGTGTGGTCGGACAGGCGGTAGGTCATGAACTCGATCACCGTGCCGCCCTGGCCGGCCAGCGCACGCTCGCGCGCCTGACGCATCGCCTCCAGTACCGCGATCAGGTCGTTGCCGTCCACCTGCAGGCAATGCAGGCCGCCGGCCAGGCCCTTCTGCGCCAGCGTCTGCGCACCGGTCTGCGCGTTGCGCGGCACCGAGATCGCCCAGCCGTTGTTGATCACGCACAGGATCAACGGCAATTGGTAAGCGCCTGCGGAGTTGAGCGCGGCATAGAAGTCGGTCTTGGACGAGCCGCCATCGCCGCAGGTGGCCACGGCCACCTGTGGCTCGCCGCGCAGCTTGAAGGCCAGCGCGGCGCCGGCGGCGTGCAGGCACTGGGTGGAGATCGGCACGCAGATCGGGAAGTCGCGGGCGGCGTCGGAATCGCGCTGGAAGTCGCTGCCGCGCTCGTCGCCGCCCCAGTACAGCAGCACTTCGCGCGGGCGCACGCCGCGCATGAACATGGCGCCGTACTCGCGATAGCTGGGCGCCAGCACGTCGCCGCGGCGCATCGACGCACCGATGCCGACGTGGGTGGCCTCGTGGCCCAGGCAGGAGGCGTAGGTGCCCAGCTTGCCGGTGCGCTGCAGGGCCACCGCCTTGCTGTCGAAGGTGCGCACGTACAGCATCTGCTTGAACAGCGCCAGCAGCGTCTGTGGGTTGGCCGAGTCGGCCGGAAGCGCGTCGCGGACCGGCTGGCCGCCCGCGTCGAGGTACTGCAGGAACTCAATTTCGAACTGGGCGGCGATGCTCATGGCGATGGCGCTCTCGACAACAAGTTTCAAATGATATGAGTCGGCATGTTAAGGAAGCCGTGCACAAAAGCCGTCGTGCACCGCAGCACGTGGCGATGCCGTAGCGCACAAGAAAAGCCTGGTCGCGCCGCGTTGCGGATTGATGGCGTTGGGTATCGACGATGTTGCAGTGCGATGCATGCCGTTCATGTGCGCGTGGATGTCCACCGGTGGCGATGGTCAACGCCCGCGGTGCGCTGCGCGCGTCGGCGAGGAGATCATCGGGCAAGCACGGAAGGCGCACACGTGTACGCGCGGCGCGAGGGCACCTTCCATCGCTTTTACGCCGTCATCTCGTAGGAGCGGCTTCCGCCGCGACGGGCGTTACCGGGAACGCCGTCGCGGCGGAAGCCGCTCCTGCAACAAAACAAAAAAGGGCGTGGCCGCGAGGCCACGCCCTTCCGGTTGCCGCGGTCGCCGCGATCAGCGGCCGAACAGGCGCAGCCCCTCCACGCGGGTGCTGAAGCGCGCGCTGTTGTCGCTGGGATCGGCATCGGCCGAAGTCGAGCCGGCGCTGGCGCCGATCACGATCTGGCGGTCGGCCGGCAGCGGCCGCGTCGCCAGGCTCAGGCGGAACGCGGCGCTGGCGCCCGGTGCCAGATCGGCGCCGCTGCGGCACTGGAAGCGCGCGCTGCGCAGGCCGTGGCTCTGCCGCACGCACTGCCAGCCGCGCGGCGGCACCAGCGCAGTCAGGGCGGACAGGGTGCTGCCGTCGATCTCCACGCTGGCGCCCTGCACCGGCGCATTGCCGTGGTTGCGCACGTCGATGCGGTAGTCGGCGAAGAAGGCGAAGAACGGCAGCGTGGCCGGGCCGTCGATCGACACCGCCAGGTCGCCGGCCGGGCGCGCCTGCACCGCCACCGTGGCGCTGCCGCCGTTGTCGCCGGGGTTGGGGTCCTCAGTCTGCGAGGCCACCGACGCGGCCAGGCTCAGGCTGCGCCCGACCAGGGCGGTGCCGGCCGGCACTGCCACATCGAAGCGCGGCGTGGCGCCGGCGGCGAACTGCGCGGTGCTGCAGGTGACCACGGTCTGCGCGGCCACCTCCGGCGCCGCGCAGTCCCAGCCCGGGGCCGCGGTGACGCTCGGGGCCACCGCCGCGTCCAGGGCGAAGGCGACCGCCGCGGCCCGCGCCGCATCCGGGCCGGCGTTGGCCAGGGTGATGCTGTAGCGGATGGTGTCGCCGGCGTAGACCGACGCGTTGGCGGCGCTCACGCGCAGGCTCAGGTCGGCGCGCTCCAGCGGCTTGAGCTTGATCAGCACCACCGCCGGGTCGTGGTCGGACAGCCGTGCCGGCGAGTTGGCGTCGTTGCGGGCCACGGCCGGGAAGTCGGCGTTGAGCCGCGCATGGGCTTCGCTGAGGCCGGCGATCTGCGCCGAGCGCATCAGCGCGCGGTTGGCCAGGATGTGGTCCAGCGACTGCACGTTGCCGTCGTAGGCGTAGGAGTAGCTCTGGTCCGGCGTCGACAGCAGGGTGAGGTTGTACAGCGCCGGATCGACCAGGGTGGCGCCATCGCCGGCGACCACGGTCTGCGCGTCGGGCGCCGGCAGGCCGGTGATGGTGCCCATCGCATCGACGTAGCCGTCGTTGAACTCGAAGGCGTTGAAGTCGCCCATCACCAGCACCTGCTCGGTCGGATCGGCGGCTTGCCGCGCCTGCAGCAGGTTGGCCAGGAACACCGCCTGCGCCTGGCGCTTGGCGCGGATGCGCTGGCCGCTGGCATCGTCGGTCTCGGCGCCGTTGAGCGAACGCTGGTGCACCTCGACCACGGTCAGCGGCAGCGCACGGCCGTCGGCGAAATGCACCACCGCCTTCAGCAGCAGCGGCGGGCGGTCGTTGAGCAGGCTGACGGTGCCGCTGGGCTCGGTCCAGGTGGCGGCCTTGCCTTCCTGGTTCACCGAGACCACCTCGACGCGGGCGATGCCGGCGCCGACTTGCGCGGTCTTGACCAGGAAGCCGACGTCGATGCCGCCCACGTCGTTGCCTTCCTGCAGGTAGGCCACGTACTGCGGATCGGGCTGGCCGGCGGCCACCGCGTCGCGGTTGACGCGGTCGGCCAGGGTCTGCAGCACGCTCAGATTCTCGATCTCCACCGTGCCGAGGATGTCGGGGGTGTTGAGGTAGTTGCGGATCGCCAGCGAGGCCTTGTTGAGGCGCGCCTGGTAGGCGGCCGCGGTCAGCACCGGTTCGCCGATCGCCGGATCGTTCTGGTCGTCGAAGAAGCGCTCCATGTTGTAGGTGGCGATGTTGACGTCGTCGGCCTGCGGCGCGGGGGCGGCCTTGGGCTGGTCGGCACCGTTGCACTGCACGGTGGGCGCGGTTTCCGGGTAGATCGTGTAGCGGCGGAAGCTGTAGTCCAGCGGACCGCTGACGCCGAGCACGGTGCAGCCGGCGGCCACGTCGATGCGCTCGCCGCCGAGGCCGGCGCTGCCGACCGCGATCACCTGCGGACTGGTGTTCCAGCGCGGCACGTCGCTCGGCGAGCCGGCCGGCAGCGCGTCGGGCTGCTGCACGCCGGCGGTGCGCCAGGCGCGCGGCAGGCCGGTGACCACCGCATGGAACACGCCATTGCTGGTGGCGCTGGCGTTGGTCTCGTTGACGTTGCCCAGGGTCGGCGTGTTGACGGTCAGGCTGGGCACGGTGACGCGCATGCCTTCCAGGCGCTCGAGCTGGTCGTAGGCGCCGTTCGGGTCGGGGAAGCGGGTGGTCAGCTCGATGGCGGCCGGCAGCGGATTGCCGGTGGACTGCAGCAGCACCGTCGGCGAGGTCAGTTCGGTCAGCGGCGGCTGGCTGGGGTCGGTGCTGGGCACGTATTCGACCACCGTGGCCTGCACCCGCACCGCATTGCCCACCGCGGCCTCGGCCGGCGGCGCGCTGCCGGTGTAGACGTAGATGCCCTCGGAGGTGAGCGGGTCGGCGTCGGCCTGGGCGTCGGGCGTCTGCAGGAAGAAGCCGGCGCTGCGCCGCGCGGTGACGATGCCGCTGGTGGCGACCACCTGGCCGACCAGCGGCGAGCGCGCGCCGCTGCCCTGGATGCTGTGGATCGGCACCAGGTTGAAGTCGTCGTTGAGGATCACCCCGCTGGCGGTCAGCGTGGACGGCAGCGCGCCGCTGACCCCGCTGATGTCGAGGTAGAAGGTCTCGTCCGGTTCGTTGCTGGTGTCGCCGTTGACCAGCACGCGCACCTCGGCGCTGCTTTCGCCGGCCGGGATGGTCACCTGGGTCGCGGCCAGTGCCTGGTAGTCGCTGCCGGCAGTGGCGGTGCCGTCGCGGGTGGCGACGGTGAAGCTCACGCCGGCGCTGCCGGCCGGCTGGCTCAGGGTCACGGTGAACACGAACGCGGTGCTGCCGCTGTCGCCCTCGGCGCGGCTGACGTTGGCCACGCTGGCCACCGGCAGGTTGCCGCCGCCGCACAGGCTGACCGGCGCGGCGCTGTTGCGCGGGGTCGGCGCGCCGGTGGCGAAGTCGGCGTTGTTGTTGTCGCTGTCGGTGCAGCCGCCGTTGCCGCGCAGCACCGCCAGGGTGTTGCTGGGCGCGGCGGTCGGGGCGCTGCCTTCGGCGCAGCTGGCGCTGCTGCCGTAGCCGACGAAGTCGGCGTTGCCGGCCGGGCAGGCGCCGCTCAGCGCGGCGCTGCTCTTGCTCAGCGCGATCTTGCCGGCGCTGCCGCTCATGGCGATGGTGCCGGTGGCGTCGGGCGCGGGCAGCGCGGTGCTGCCGCCGCTGCCGTCGGCCTGCTTGACCAGGTAGTAGCCGCCCGGCGCGATGCTGCCGCTCAGCGTGGTGACCTGCCAACTGCTGCCGGCGGCCGAGGCGTACTGCACCGACCAGCCGGCCAGGCTCACCGCCTCGCTGCCGTTATTGTGCAATTCGACGAAATCGCTCTTGTAGGTGGCGCCGCTGTTGCCGCCACCGCCATAGACCTGGCTGATGACCACCTGTGCCTGGGCGTACCCGGCACACCCCAACGCGCACGACAACACTGCAGCTCGAAGCAGCATGGTTCGCATGAACAAGATCTCCCCAATCCTTGAAGACGTGGACTAACGCAGATGAACCGACGGCGCCCCCAGCGCCGCCGACGATTGTGCCGGAGTTTGACAACGGGTGCTGACCAATGTGTGACATTCGTTGCTGCGGTACCCTTGCCGGCCCGCAACGCCCACGCCGCCCATGCCCGTCGAACAGAACCAGCGCCCGCTCGAAGCCGGCATCCATACCGACCTGGAAGGCCGCCTGACCTATGGCGGCTACCTGCGCCTGGACCGGCTGCTGTCGGCGCAGCAGCCGCTGTCGAACCCGCCGCATCACGACGAACTGCTGTTCATCGTCCAGCACCAGACCTCGGAGCTGTGGCTGAAGCTGCTGGCGCACGAGCTGGGCGCGGCGATCGCGCACCTGCAGCGCGATCAGGTGTGGCAGTGCCGCAAGGTGCTGGCGCGCAGCAAGCAGGTGCTGCGCCTGCTGACCGAGCAGTGGTCGGTGCTGGAGACCCTGACTCCGTCCGAGTACATGGGGTTCCGCGACGTGCTGGGCCCGTCCTCCGGGTTCCAGTCGCTGCAGTACCGCACCATCGAATTCATGCTCGGCAACAAGAACGCGCAGATGCTGCCGGTGTTCGACCACGACCCGCAGGGCCAGGCGGCGCTGCAGGCGGTGCTGGAGGCGCCCAGCCTGTACGAGGAATTCCTGCGCTATCTGGCCCGCTTCGGCCATGCGGTGCCGGCGCCGTACCACGCCCGCGACTGGCGCCAGCCGCATGTCAGCGACCCGCTGCTGCGCCCGGTGTTCGAGCGCATCTACGAGAACACCGACCGCTACTGGCGCGAGTACTCCCTGTGCGAGGACCTGGTGGACCTGGAGACCCAGTTCCAGCTGTGGCGCTTCCGCCACATGCGCACGGTGATGCGGGTCATCGGCTTCAAGCGCGGCACTGGCGGCTCCAGCGGCGTCGGCTTCCTGCAGCAGGCGCTGGCGCTGACCTTCTTTCCGGAGTTGTTCGAGGTGCGGACGTCGGTGGGGCTGGAGAGCCGGGACTCGGGACTCGGGACCCGGGACCCGGGGGCGTCGTCGCAAGTTCCGTAGTGGAGCGAGAGGGAAGGCGCCGCTTTGCATTGCTGCGCTGCGTCGTATTACCGCTGTTGCCGTTGCCGTGCGCCACGCAGATGCCGGCGTGCAGCGGTTGCTGGTGTGGCGCTCTATCGCCGCGATCCATCCGTCCTCGTGCGGCCGCTTTTCCGGGTCCCGGGCCCCGGGTCCCGAGTCCCGGCCCCTCCACGCATTTGACGCCACGCCGTCGCTCGGTGATCCTCGCCCGTTGCCCGGCCTGGCCGGACGCACCGCCCCAGCCCATCCTGAATACGCAAGGGAACACCGCATGAGCGTTGACGTCGTCGCGTCGAACCACCCCGCCTCACCGCAGCCGCCGTCAGCGCAACCGCCCGAATTCAAGACCCTGCTGGGGCATCCGCGTCCCCTGTGGATGCTGTTCATGACCGAGTTCTGGGAGCGCTTCGCGTTCTACGGCATTCGCTGGGCGCTGGTGCTGTACATCGTGGCGCAGTTCCATGGCGGCCAGGGCACGGGCCAGGCCTCGGCCAGCGCCACCTATGGCGCGTACCTGGCGCTGGTGTACGCGGCGGCGATCTTCGGCGGCTACATCGCCGACCGGGTGCTCGGCTACCAGCGCTCGATCCTGGTCGGCGCCGCGGTCATGTCCACCGGCCTGTTCCTGATCTCCGTGCCCAACCCGCAGATCTTCGAACTGGGCCTGGCCACCGTGGTGGTCGGCAACGGCCTGTTCAAGCCCAACATCTCGACCATGGTCGGCAAGCTGTACAGCGCCGCCGATCCGCGCCGCGACAGCGGCTTCACCATCTTCTACATGGGCATCAACCTGGGCGCGATGATCGCGCCGTGGCTCACCCAGCAGCTGGCCGAGAAGGTGTTCGGTACCGAAGCGATGCCGTCCTACAAGATGGTGTTCATCGCCTCGGGCATCGGCATGCTGATCAGCCTGGTGTGGTTCTGGTTCGGCCGCCGCCAGCTCAAGGGCATCGGTGCGCCGTTGCCGGGCGGTGCCGGCGGCATGCGCGTGGTCTACGTGCTGCTGGGCATGCTGGTGGCGATCCCGGCGGTGTATCTGGCGCTGGCCGCCGGCGCCGAAGTGCTGCAGTGGATCCTCAGCACCATGTTCGTGGCCCTGGCGATCATGCTGCTGGTGGAAGGCATCCGCAACGGCAAGGTGGCGCGCGACAAGGTCATCGCGATGCTGATCATCTTCGCCTTCAACGTGCTGTTCTGGATGTTCTTCGAGCAGGCCGGCAGCTCCTTCACCTTCCTCGCCGACGAGATCGTCAACCGCCAGTTCGGCGACTGGACCTTCCCGACGGCGTGGTTCCAGTCGGTCAACTCGCTGGCGATCATCACCCTGGCGCCGATCATCGCCTGGATCTGGGTCAAGGCCGGCCGCTTCAATCCGTCGATCTCGCGCAAGTTCGCGCTCGGCCTGATGTTCAACGGCCTGGCCTTCCTGCTGCTGATGTTCGCGCTGTCGAGCCTGGTCAACGACGCCGGCAAGATCCCGTTCTGGACGCTGTTCATGGTCTACGTCATCCAGTCGGTGGGCGAGCTGTGCCTGTCGCCGATCGGGCTGTCGATGGTGACCAAGCTGGCGCCGCTGCGGCTGGTCGGCTTCGGCATGGGCGGCTGGTTCCTGTCCACCGGCATCGGCAACAACCTGTCCGGCATCTTCGCCAGCCATGTCAGCGGCGAAGGCGGCATGACCGTGTCTTCCGCGCTGGGCGGGTATACCTTCGGGTTCTGGGCGCTGCTGGGCGCCGGCGTGGTGCTGTTCCTGATCGCGCCGTTGATCAGCAAGCTGATGCATGGTGTGAAGTAAGCTGAGGACGAGGTAATGGCGATGAACAAGACGATCTGCGCCGCGCTGGCGGCGATGCTGGCGCTGAGCGCGTGCGGGCAGACCGCGGCGCCGCCCGACGCGCAGGCGCCGGCCAAGCCGCTGGACACGTCGGTGCAGAAGCCGCCGGTGGCCGACCCCAACCAGCCGGTGGCTTCGGGCAATACCCCGGCGGCCGCCGACATCGCCGCGGCCAAGGCGCTGGGTGCGCAGTTCGATCCGCAGCGCAACCCGGCCGACGACCTGGAGACCGCCATGGTCGAGGCCAAGCGCGGCGGCAAGCGCATCCTGCTCGACGTGGGCAACGAGGCCTGCGACTGGTGCCACACCCTGGACACCTTCATCGAGGGCGATGCGGAACTGCGCAGCTTCCGCGACGCCAACTTCGTGTGGGTCAAGGTCAACGTCAGCGACGCCAACAAGAACGAGGCGTTCATGGCGCAGTACCCGAAGATCGTCGACTTCCCGCACCTGCTGGTGCTCGACGCCGACGGCAAACTGCTGCACTCGCAGGTGCTCGGCGACCTGCAGAAGGGCAAGGACTACGACCGCAAGAAGTTCTCGGACTTCCTCAAGGAATGGGCGCCGCCCAAGCCCTGAGCGGCGGCGAAGCGCGATTCTCGTAGGAGCGGCTTCAGCCGCGACGGAGCGTTACTGGGAACGCCCGGTCGCGGCTGAAGCCGCTCCTACGACGTCAAAGGCCCGCGGTGTGCGGGCCCCGGGCCTCAGCGCCCGGTCATGCTCGGCAGGCCCTCGGCCGCCAGGCGGTCGATCAGCCGGTTCAGCAGCCGCTGCTCGTCCTCGTTGAAGGGCGCCAGCAGGCGCCGTTCGCACTCCAGCACCATCGGCGCCACCACCTGGTACACCTCGACCCCGGCCGGGGTCAGGTGCAGCACCGAGCGGCGGCGGTCGTCGCCATGGGTCTCGCGCTGGATGAAGCCGCGCTCCAGCTGCCGCGCCACCGCCCGGCTCACCGCCACCTTGTCCATTGCGGTGCGTTCGGAGACCTCGCCGGCCGACAGCCCCGGATACAGCGCCAGCACCGCCATCACCCGCCACTCGGTCACCGCCATGCCATAGCGCTCGCCGTAGACGCGGGCGATGTTGCTGCTGATCCGGTTGGACAGCACGCTGATCCGGTACGGCAGGAACCGTTCCAGATCCAGTGAGGGCGAGTCGGGCGTGGAAGCGGGCGTGGCGATCGTCATGCTGCATTGCACCTTGCTGGTGGTTTCACTTGTAACTACAACGGAGGATACTACGGCCATTCTCGCGAGTCTGGCGTCCGTCCGCACCCGAAATTTCGGCCCGGCCGCCGCGACCCCGTCCTCCAGGAGACGCGTCATGAGTGCACAACCGCAACATCCGTCGCAGCCGGCCAACCTCGGCATGCAGGTCACCACCTTCGAGAACCCGATGGGCATCGACGGGTTCGAGTTCGTGGAATTCGCCGCGCCGGCCGGGCAGGGCGAGCAACTGCATGCGTACTTCCGCAGCATGGGCTTCACCGCGGTGCTGCGCCATCGCCAGCGTGCGATCACCGTGTACCGCCAGGGTGGGGTCAACTTCCTGGTCAACGAGGAACCGGATTCCTTCGCTGCCGATTTCGCTGCCGCGCATGGTCCCTGCGCCTGCGGCTTCGCGATCCGCTTCCGGCACCCGGCTGACGAGGTCTTCGCCAAGGTGCTGGAGAACGGCGGCGAAGCCATCGCCGACAAGGCCGACACCCGCGCGGTGCCGGCACCGGTGGTCAAGGGCATCGGCGACTGCATGCTGTATCTGGTCGACCAGTACGGCGAGAAGGGCTCGGTGTACACCGAGTTCGAGCCGGTGCCCGGCGCCGAGCAGCACCCGGCCGGCTTCGGCCTGACCTTCATCGACCACCTGACCCACAACCTGTACTTCGGCAACATGCAGCGCTGGTCGGATTACTACGAGCGCCTGTTCAACTTCCGCGAGATTCGCTACTTCGACATCAAGGGCGCCAAGACCGGGCTGGTGTCCAAGGCGATGACCGCGCCGGACGGCGTGGTGCGCATCCCGCTCAACGAATCGTCGGATCCCAAGAGCCAGATCAACGAATACCTGGACGCCTATCGCGGCGAAGGCATCCAGCACATCGCCTGCTTCACCGACGATATCTACGAGACGGTCGAGCGCATGCGCGCGGCCGGCGTCGAATTTCTGGACACCCCGGACACGTATTTCGACGTGATCGACCAGCGCATCCCCAATCACGGCGAGGACGTGGCGCGGCTGGCGCGCAACAAGATCCTGATCGACGCCGACCTGGAGACCAAGCAGCGCAAGCTGCTGCAGATCTTCACGCAGAACTGCATCGGCCCGATCTTCTTCGAGATCATCCAGCGCAAGGGCAACGAAGGCTTCGGCGAAGGCAACTTCCAGGCGCTGTTCGAGAGCATCGAGCGCGACCAGATGAAGCGCGGGGTGCTCTGAGGGCGGAATGCGTTGGCGACAAGCGGAGGCTGGTAGCTAATAGATGCTCAAAGCCAGCAGACGCTGACAGGGCATCGCGGAGACTTCCGACAGCCGGTGTAGCCCCTCTCCCACCGGGAGAGGGGTTGGGGTGAGGGTACGGTGGGGTCATGGAACTCAGGCCGCCATTGCCCACAACCACATTGAGAAACGCCCGCGGTTTGCGCCGTGACATGACCGATGCGGAAAGAAAACTCTGGCGCCACCTGCGAAACGGAGGCCTGCTTGGCCTGAAATTCCGCAGGCAGCATCCAATGCCGCCTTACGTCGTCATTTTTATTGCGAAGCGTTGAAGCTTGTCGTTGAACTGGATGGCTCGCAACATTTGGAAGCGGCCGACGCCGAGCGAACGCGTTACCTGCAGTCGCAGGGAATGCACGTACTGCGTTTCTGGAACAACGATGTGATGCTGCAAGCTGATGCGGTCCTGGAGACGATTCTGTACTTCGTCGGTGCCCGTACCTCACCCCAACCCCTCTCCCGATGGGAGAGGGGCTTTCAGAAGAGCCCTCTTCATGAACATCCAACCCAACGGCTACATGTCCGGCTTCGGCAACGAATTCGCCACCGAGGCGGTGCCCGGTGCGTTGCCGGTCGGGCAGAACTCGCCGCAGCGCGTGGCCCACGGGCTGTACGCCGAGCAGTTGTCGGGCACCGCGTTCACCGCGCCGCGCGGCGTCAACCGCCGCAGCTGGCTGTACCGCATCCGCCCGGCGGTGATGCACGGCGGCTTCGCCGCCTACGACCGCGCCGGCGCGTTCCACAACGACTTCCAGCGTGGCCCGGTGCCGCCGGACCAGTTGCGCTGGAGCCCGCTGCCGCTGCCGGAGACGCCGGTGGACTTCGTCGATGGCCTGTACGCCATGGCCGGCAACGGCTCGGCCGAGGCGCAGCATGGCGTGGCGGTGCACCTGTATGCAGCCAACGCCTCGATGCAGGGCCGCTTCTTCTACGACGCCGATGCGGAACTGCTGTTGGTCCCGCAGCTCGGCCAACTGCGCCTGTGCACCGAACTGGGCACGCTGGAGGTCGCACCGCAGGAGATCGCGGTGATCCCGCGCGGCGTGCGCTTCCGCGTGGAACTGCCCGACGGCCCCGCGCGCGGCTACGTGTGCGAGAACTTCGGCGGCCTGCTGCGGCTGCCGGACCTGGGGCCGATCGGCGCCAACGGCCTGGCCAACCCGCGCGACTTCCTGACCCCGGTGGCCGCCTACGAGGAGGACGAGGGCGACTTCGAGCTGATCGCCAAGTTCCAGGGCCATCTGTGGCGCGCGCCGATCGGGCATTCGCCGCTGGACGTGGTCGCCTGGCACGGCAACTACGCGCCGTACAAGTACGACCTGCGCCGCTTCAACACCATTGGCTCGATCAGTTTCGACCATCCCGATCCGAGCATCTTCACCGTGCTGACCGCGCCCAGCGACACGCCCGGCACCGCCAACATGGATTTCGCGATCTTCCCGCCGCGCTGGCTGGTGGCGCAGCACACCTTCCGGCCGCCGTGGTTCCACCGCAACGTGGCCAGCGAATTCATGGGCCTGGTGCATGGCGTCTACGACGCCAAGGCCGACGGTTTCGCCCCGGGCGGTGCGTCGCTGCACAACTGCATGAGCGGGCACGGCCCGGATGCGGCCACCTTCGACAAGGCCTCGCAGGCCGATCTGTCGCGGCCGGACGTCATCGCCGACACCATGGCCTTCATGTTCGAGACGCGCGCGGTGCTGCGCCCGACCGCGCAGGCGCTGGACGCCGCGCATCGCCAGCGCGACTACCAGCAGTGCTGGCAGGGCCTGCGCCGGCATTTCCGAGCTCCCTGAGCGGGCGCCGGCGCGGCCGCGTCGTTCGGGCTGGTGCAGGGGCTGCCGCTGCCGCTGCCACGGACGACGGCGCTGCCGCTCAGGCGGCCTCCGCCGCGACCGCCAGCGCGCCGTGCAGCGATGCCGGCAGGATCTCCAGCACGCGCTCGTGGATGCGCTGCGCGTAGCGCTCGGAGGTCATCTCCGGCATGGTCCGCAGCGCCAGCGCGATCGCGCGCAGGGTGTCCTGCTCTTCGCGCGCGGCACGCAGCTGCAGCTGCAGCGCCGGCGAGGCCGGATGCCGCTGCAGTTGCAGCAGGTCCAGCAGGTACATGCGTGCATTGAGCAGGGCGCGCCGCGGGTCGGCCGGCGGTGGTGGCGCGCTCGCGGCCACCGTTGCGGCGGCGACGCTGCGGCCGTCGTCCAGGTAGCCCTGCTCCAGCAGCCCCTGCACGATCGCATCGGCACCGCGGCCGCCCAGCGTGGCCAGCTCCTCGATGCTGCGCTGGCCGTCGGCCAGGATCAGCACGCGTCGCTGGCGCATGTCCAGCGGCGCATCGTGCGATTGCAGTGCCGCAAGGGCGAGGGCGGTCTTGCGCGGATGCATGGCGGCGGGGTCGGTAGGCGCGCAGCGTGGCGCAGCGCGGTGAAATGCCGATGACAGGTGCGATGCGCTGGCGTGTCGGTGCCGCCAGCCGCCTTGCCCTCGGCTTGGTCGAATGCCTGGTCCGGGGCGCTGTGCTGAGCCGCGCCTGCTCGGCAGCGCGTCGCCGCTGCCGTGCCGTGCAGGGCGAGGGCATGCACGCTAGCCTATGCGCTGGTCCAGCGAGGAAGTGCGATGAAGCCGATTCAACCAGGCGTGGCGGTGTTGCTGCTCGCGCTCGCCGCCTGCGACCGGCAGCCGGCCGCGCCGCCGGCCGCGCCTCCCACACCGTCCGTGCCGGCTCCGGCGCCGGCTCCGGCGCCCACCGCGGCCGACGACGGCGGCTTGCCGCCGCCGGAGATCGACCAGCCCGACGGCGACGTGCCGCCGGCGCAGGCGCCGGCCTCGGCGCTGCCACCGGAACTGGCCGCGGGCGATCGGCAACTGGCGCGCATCGACGGCTACGGCGATCTGCGCCTTGGCATGTCCGCGGCGCAGGCGCGTGCGGCCTGGGGCGGGGAACTCGACGGCCAGCCCAGCGCCGGCAGCAGCTGCTACGTGCTGCGTCCGCGCTGGGCCAAGGGCAACCAGCAGTTCGGCCTGATGGTCGAAGACGACAAGCTGGTGCGCTACGACGTGCGCACCGCCAAGGAGACCGCGCCCGGCGGCGGCAAGGTCGGCATGGACCTGGCGCACCTGCGCGCGCTGTACGCCGGCCGCGTGGAAGAGCAACCGCACAAGTACGTCGAAGGCGCCAAGATGCTGCGCGTGCGCGGAGAGTCCGGCCAGCCTGGCGTGCTGGTGTTCGAGACCGACGCGGCCGGCAAGGCCGTCGCCTGGCGCGTGGGCCTGCCGCCGCAGGTGGATTACGTGGAGGGCTGTGGCTGAGGCGCGGGGATTGGGGAGTCGGGATTGGGGATTGGTAAAAGCGGCTCTATCGAGCGCTTGAGGCACAGCGGATCACGCCAGTCCTAACGCCGTACGGATGCCCGCTTTTGCGAATCCCCAATCCCTAATGCCGAATTCCCGCCGCAAGCTGCCGCCGCTCGCGCCGGCGTGCGCGGCGGGCGTACCAGCGTTCGCGCAGGCAGGAGAAGATCACGTACAAGGCCGGGGTGCTGAGCAGGGTCAGGCTCTGCGAGATCAGCAGGCCGCCGATCATCGCGATGCCGAGCGGGCGGCGCAGTTCCGAGCCTTCGCCCAGGCCCACCGCCAGCGGCACCGCGGCCAGGATCGCCACCATGGTGGTCATCATGATCGGGCGGAAGCGCACGATGCAGGCTTCGCGCGCGGCCTCCAGCGGGGTCTTGCCATGCTCGCGCTCGGCGACCAGGGCGAAGTCGATCATCATGATCGCGTTCTTCTTGACGATGCCGATCAACAGCACCAGCGCGATCATCGAGATCACCGACAACTCGGTGCCGGTGACCCACAGCGCCAGCAGCGCGCCCATGCCCGCGGCCGGCAGGGTGGAGAGGATGGTCACCGGGTGCACCAGGCTCTCGTAGAGCATGCCCAGCACGATGTAGACCACCACGATCGCCGCCAGCACCAGCACCAGCATCGAGTTCGGCTGCAACTGCACGCCGAAACCGCCGCCGTCGGCGATGCGGATATCGCCGGGCATGCGCAGTCCGGCCACCGTGGTGGCGATGATCGCATCGCCCTCGCCGGTACTCACGCCTGGCGCCAGGTTGTAGCTCAGGTCCATGGTCGTGTACTGGTTCATGTGGGTGATCTGCGACGGCGCCAACCCCGGTACCTGATGGGCGACCGCGGTCAGCGGGATCATCGTGCCGTTGCGGGTAGGCACGTAGATGCGGTCCAGTGCCGCCGGCGTGGCGGTCTGGTCCGGCAGCGCGTTGACCACCACGCTGTACTGGTTGAGGTCGGAGTAGATGGTGGAGATCTGGCGCTGGCCGAACGCGCCGTACAGCGCACCGTCGATGGCGCCGACCGACACGCCCAGGCGCGCGGCCAGGGCGCGGTCGATGACGATGTTCTGGCGCAGGCCGGCATTGTCCACGTCGGTGCCGACATCGCGCAGCTTGGGGTTCTGCTTCAGCGCGGCCTGCAGCTTGGGCAGCCACTCCTGCAACTGCGCGTTGTCGTTGCCCTGCAGCGAGACGCGGTACTGCGCGCCCTGGCTGGTGCCGCCACCGCCGTCGCTGGGCAGGTCCTGGATCGCGCGCAGGCGCAACTGCAGGTCCGGGTAGCGGTCGGCCTTGGCGCTGAGCCGCGCCAGCACCTGCGCGGTGGTGTCGGTCCGGCCTTCGTCGCGGCGCTTGAGTTCGATGTTGAAGCTGGCGCTGGAGCCCTGGCGGCTGCTGCCCAGGCGCGCGCCGACGATCTTCACCGCCGGGTCGGACATCAGCATGTCGGTGATGCGGCGCTGGCGGCTGACCATGTCGGCGAAGGACACGGTGGCGCTGGAGGTGGCGCGGCCCCAGATCAGGCCGGTGTCCTGCGCCGGGAACGAACCTTTCTTGACCGCGCCGGCCAGGAACACCGTCGCCGCGATCAGCAGCAGCGGGGTCAGCGCCAGCAGCAGCGCGTGGCGCAGGGAGAAATCCAGGGCCACGGTGTACACGCGCAGCATGCGTTCGTGCATGCGCTCCAGCCAGGCGCCGAAGCGGCCGGGCCGTTCCGGCTCGGCGTGCGCGGACAGGAAGCGGCTGCACAGCGCCGGGGTCAGCGTGAGCGAGACCACCGCCGAGACGCAGATCGCCGCGACCAGGGTGACGGTGAACTCGCGGAAGAACACCCCGATCATGCCGCTGGCGAACAGGATCGGAATGAACACCGCCACCAGCGAGGCGGTGATCGAGACGATGGTGAAGCCGATCTCGCGCGCGCCGGCCAGCGCCGCATCCAGCCGCGACATGCCCTCGTCGAGGTGGCGCATGATGTTCTCGATGACCACGATCGCATCGTCGACGACGAAGCCGATCGCGATCACCAGCGCCAGCAGGCTCAGGTTGTTGAGGGTGAAGCCCATCACGTGCATCGCCAGCGCCGCGCCGGCCAGCGACAGCGGCACGGTGGCCGCGGCGATCAGCGTGGGCGCCAGCCGGCGCAGGAACAGCGCCATGGTCAGCACCACCATCGCCAGGCTGATCATCAGCGTGGCCTGCACCTCGTTGAGCGAGGCGCGGATGGTCGGGGTACGGTCGAAGTACGCCGTCATCCTGGTGCCCGGTTGCAGATAGGTGCGCAGCATCGGGATCTCGGCCTTGACCCGGTCCACGGTCTCCACGATGTTGGCGCCGGCGCGGGTGAACACGTACATCACCACTGCCGGCTTGCCGCCGAACCAGGCCGCCTGGTAGGCGTCCTGCTGGCCGTCGTAGACGTTGGCGATGTCGCGCAGGCGCACCGTGCGGCCCTGCTGCTGGCTGATCACCACCTGGCCGAAGTCGGCGGCCTTGGCCACCGCATCGTTGGCGACGATGGCGGTGGTGGTGGCGCCGTCGCTGAGGAAGCCGGTGGGCGAGGTGACGTTGGCCGCGCGCACCGCATTGCGCAGGTCGTCCGGGGTCAGGCCCATGGCGTTGAGCGCACGCAGGTTCACGTCCACCCGCACCGCTGGCGTGGAAGCGCCGCCGATGTCCACCGAGGCCACGCCGGTGATCTGGCGCAGGCGCTGCGCCAGCAGCGAATCGGCGACGTTGTACAGCTCGTCGGCCGATTGCGTGTCCGAGGTCAGGGCGATGGCGATGACCGGGTCGTCGTTGGGATTGGCCTTCTGGTAGCGCGGCGTGGCCAGGCCGGAGGGCAGGTCGGCCTGCGCGGCATTGATCGCGGTCTGCACGTCCTGCGCCGCCGAATCGATGTTGCGGCTGCTCTGGAACACCATGAACACCTGGCTGTTCCCCTCCGAGCTGGAGGAGCGCATGGTGTCGATGCCGGGCACCTGGCCCAGGTGCCGCTCCAGCGGCGCGGTGACCGTGGCGGCCATGGTCGAGGCATCGGCGCCGGCCTGGCTGGCCTGCACGAAGATCACCGGGATCGAGATGTTCGGCAGCGCCGCCACGCCCAGGCGCAGGTAGCACATCATGCCGATCACGAACAGGCCGATGGCCAGCAGCGCGGTGCCGATGGGGCGGCGGATGAAGGGCGCGGAGATGTTCATGGGGCCGGGACCAGGAGAACCGGGACCCGGGACTCGGGACCCGGGGCCCGTGTGAATTGGTCGCTTTGTTGTTCAGTGGCAAGCGCGGAGGCATCGCTGTTTTGCGGGCGGGCGCGGAGCCCGCTTTGCGGGTCCCGGGTCCCGGGTCCCGAGTCCCGGCTTCTCAACCCCCTCATGCCGGCCGCTCCATCGACACCCGCGCCGCACGCTGCTCGCGCCAGCTGCGCACACGCTCGGAAGCGCGTTCCATGTACAGGTAGATCACCGGCGTGGTGTACAGGGTGACCAGTTGCGACAGCAGCAGGCCGCCGACGATGGAGATGCCCAGCGGCCGGCGCAACTCCGAGCCGATGCCGTCGCCCAGCGCCAGCGGCAGCGCGCCGAGCATCGCCGCGGCGGTGGTCATCATGATCGGGCGGAAGCGCAGCAGGCAGGCGCGGCGGATCGCGTCGTGGGCACTGGCGCCCTCGCGGCGCGCGTCGATCGCGAAGTCGATCATCATGATCGCGTTCTTCTTGACGATGCCGATCAGCAGCACGATGCCGACGATGCCGTCCACCGACAGGCTCAGCCCGCACAGCATCAGCGCCAGCAGCGCGCCGACGCCGGCCGGCGGCAGCGTGGAGATGATCGTCAGCGGGTGGATGTAGCTCTCGTATAGCACGCCCAGCACGATGTAGATCAGCACCACCGAGGCCAGCAGCAGCCACACCACGTCGGTCTGGCTGCCGGTGAACTCGGCGGCCTTGCCGATGAACTCGGCATGCAGCTGCGGCGGCAGTTGCAGCTGCGCGCGGGTTTCCTCGATCGCCGCCACCGCCTGCGACAGCGAGTAGCCCTGCGCCAGGTTGAACGACACGGTCACCGCCGGCAGCTGCTGCTGGTGGCTGACCACCAGCGGCGTGGTCGACTGCTTGGCCTCCGCCACCGCCGCCAGCGGCACGGTGCCGCCGCTGCCGACGGTGATGCCGGTGTTCTGCGCGCCGATGCCGGTGGCGGTGGAGGAGTTGCTGGAGGTGGTCTGGCCGAAGCTGGTGGCGTTGCTGGCGGTCAGCGCGCCGCTGCCGTTGCTGGCCACCGCCAACTGGTTGAGCAGCGCGGTGCTGGTGCGGAACTCCGGCGCCACTTCCAGCACCACGCGGTACTGGTTGAGCTGGGTGAAGATGGTGGAGATCTGGCGCTGGCCGAAGGCGTCGTACAGCGTGTCGTCGATGGTCTGCATCGGCACGCCGAGGGTGCTGGCCTTCTCGCGGTCCACGTGCAGTTCCAGGGCACGGCCCTGGTTGGCCAGATTGTTGTCCACGTCGGCCAGTTCCGGGCGCTGGCGCAGCGCCTCGGTCAGGCGCGTGGCCTGGGTCGCCAGCTCGGCGCTATCCACGTCCGAGAGCGAGTACTGGTACTCGGTGGCGGCCACGCGGGTGTCCAGGGTCACGTCCTGCACCGGCTTCAGGTACAGCGCCACGCCGGGCAGCCCGGCCACCGCCTTCTGCAGCCGCGGCATCACCTCTTCCAGGCTGTCGCGGTCGCTGCGCGCCTTCAGCACGATGCTGAGCTGGCCCTGGTTGAGGGTGGGGTTCATCGAGCCGGCGCCGATGAAGGCGGCCACGCCGGTCACCGCCGGGTCGCGTCGCAGCGCCTCGGCCACCGCCTGGGTGCGCTGCTCCATCTGCGGGAACGCCACGTTCTGGTCGGCCTGGACCACGCCGGTGATCAGCCCGGTGTCCTGCTCGGGCAGCAGGCCCTTGGGGATCACCACGTACAGCAGCACGGTCAGCACCATGGTCGCCAGCGCCACCAGCAGGGTCAGCTTCTGGTGGCCCAGCACCCAGTCCAGGCTGCGCTCGTACACGCCCACGGTGCGCGACCACAGTGTGGTCTTGCCGGCCGCCGCGGTGCGTTCGTGCGCGTCCTCGCCCTCGGGCAGGGCGTCGGGCTTGAGCAGGTAGGCGCACATCATCGGGGTGAGCGTCAGCGACACCAGCATCGAGATCACCACCGCGATGCTCAGCACCCAGGCGAACTCGTGGAACAGGCGGCCGGTGACGCCGGGCATCAGGATCAGCGGCAGGAACACCGCCACCAGCGACACGGTCAGCGACAGCACGGTGAAGCCGATCTGGCGTGCGCCGATCTCCGCCGCCTCGCGACCGCTCTTGCCCTGTTCGATGTAGCGCACGATGTTCTCGATCATCACGATCGCATCGTCGACCACGAAGCCGGTGGCCACCACCAGCGCCATCAGCGACAGGTTGTCCAGCGACATGCCGGCGAAGGCCATCACCGCGAAGGTGCCGGCCAGCGACAGCGGCACCGCCACCGACGGGATCACCGTGGCCCACAGCCGGCGCAGGAACACGAAGATCACCGCCACCACCAGGCCGATGGTCAGGATCAGGGTGAACTTGACCTCGTGCACCGAGGCGCGGATGGTCTCGGTGCGGTCGGAGAACACGTCCAGGTGCACGCCGGCCGGCAACACGCCCTGCAGCTGCGGCAGGATCGCGCGGATCTGCTCCACCGTCTGCACGATGTTGGCGCCGGGCTGGCGGCGCACTTCCAGCAGCACCGCCGGCTTGCCGTCGGCCCAGGCGGCGAGCTGGTCGTTCTCCACCCCGTCCACCACCTTGGCCACGTCCGACAGCCGCACCGGCGCGCCGTTCTTGTAGCTGATCACGGTGTCGCGGTACTCGGCCGCGCTGGACAGCTGGTCGTTGGTGCCGATGCTGTAGGACTGGGTCTTGCCGTTGAGCGAGCCCTTCGGTGCGTTGACGTTGGTCTGGGTGAGGGCGCTGCGCAGCGCCTCCATGGTCAGGCCCATGTTCGACAGCTGCGCCGGATTGACCTGGATGCGCACCGCCGGGCGCACGTTGCCGGCGATCGACACCAGGCCCACGCCCGGCACCTGCGACAGGCGCTGGGCCAGGATCGAGTCGGCGTAGTTGTTGACGTCGCGCAGCGGCAGCGTGTCGGAACTGAGCTTGAGGGTGAGGATCGCCGCGTCGGCCGGGTTCACCCGGTTGTAGACCGGCTGGTAGGGCAGCGACGAGGGCAGGGTGGCCTGGCGGATCGCCGCCTGCACGTCCTGCGCGGCGATGTCGATGTCGCGGTCCATCGCGAACTGCAGCACGATGGTGGACAGGCCCGCCGACGAGTCGGAGGTCATCATTTGCAGCCCGGAGATCTGCCCGAGCTGCCGTTCCAGCGGCGTGGTCACCAGCGAGGCCATGGTGCTGGCGTTGGCGCCGGGGTACTGCGTGGTCACCACCAGGCTGGGCGCGTCGATTTCCGGCAGCGCCGACACCGGCAACTGCCGGTAGCCGAGGATGCCGAGCAGCAGCACGCCTGCCATCAGCAAGGTGGTGGCGATCGGGCGGCGGATGAAGATCGTCGAAAAGCCCACGGGGAAGATCCTTGCTGGTGAGAGTCCGGCGCGGCCAGGCCGGCGCCGGGAAAGACGGCGGAATCAGCGGCGGCCGTGGTCCTGCACCGCGACCGCGACGCGGGCGGGCCGGGACGCCACCGCCTGCAGGCGACCGGCTGCGTGCCGGCCACACGGGCGCTGCACGGCCGCCGTCGCCTGCTGGCGCAGCGCGCTCAGCGCGGCCCGCCGCCGCCGCGGCGCCCACCGCTGCGCTGCTGCTGCTTGCCTTCGGCGGCCTTCAGCTCGGCCTCGGTCGGCTCCGGCGGCGCCTCGCCCGGCTTCAGCGCGGTCACCTTGGTGCCGGGCTTGAGCCGGAACTGGCCTTCGGTGACCACCCGCTCGCCGGCCTTCAGGCCTTCGGTCAGTTGCACATGGCTGTCGCCCACTTCCGCGCCCTGCTTGACCGTCTGCATCTTGACCGTGTTGTCGGCCTGCACCACGTACACGTAGTCGCCGTTGGGGCCGCGCTGCACCGCCTGGGTCGGCACCACCACGCCGTCGGCCACGGTGCGCAGGGTCAGGCGTACGTTGACGAACTGGCCCGGCCACAACGCGCGGTCGTCGTTCGGGAATACCGCGCGGACCTTGAAGGTGCCGGTGTCGGCACTGATCTGGTTGTCGATCACGTCGACCTGGCCGTCGCTGGCGATCGGATGCGCATCGGTGCGGTCCAGCGCGGCCACCGGCAACGGCGCCGTGGCCTGCGCCTGGCGCACGTCCTGCAGCTGGATCTCGGGCAGGTTGAAGGTCACGTAGATCGGGTGCACCTGGGTGATGGTGACGATGGTGCTGCTGGTGCTGACGATGTTGCCCACGTCCACCCCGCGGATGCCGGCGATGCCGTCGCTGGGGGCGAGGATGCGGGTGTACTGCAGTTGCACCTGCGCCGCGCGCATCTGCGCGTCGTTGGCGGCGACCGCCGCCTCGTACTGCGCCACCTGGTTGCGCTGGGTGTCCAGGTCGGTCTTGGCCACGTACTGGCGGTAGGCTGGCGAGTCGGAGCGCTGGAAGGTGGAGCGCGCGGTGGCCAGCAGCGCCTGGTTTTGGCGCTTGCTCGCCGCGGCCTGGTCGTAGCTGGCCTGCAGCGAACGCGGGTCGATCTGCGCCAGCAGTTCGCCCTTCTTCACTTCCTGGCCTTCGCGGAAGTTCAGGCTCATCAGCTGTCCGCCGACCTGCGGGCTGACGGTGACGGTGCTCAGCGCGGTCACCGTGCCGGTGGCGGTGGCATAGATCGGGACCGTCTGGCTGGTCGCGGCGACCACCGTCACCGGCACCGGCGTGTTGTCGCCATCCTCGCCCATGCCGTCGCCGGCACCGCCGCCCTTGTGATGCCCGCCGCCACGCATGAAGCGCGTGCCCACCACCACCACGGCCACCGCTGCGAGGATCAGCAGCGCAATTTTCCAGAAACGCGACATCCGGGGAAACTCCTGTGGCGAGGCGGGGTGGAGGGCCCTCCCGCAGTGGCTGGTGACGAGCGAGGAAGCATATCGCCGGCGCGTTGCGATTGGACCATGACTGAAGGGACAGAGCCGCGCGTGTGCGGGGCCGATCACACGGTCTCGCAACGCACCGGGGCCGCATCGGTTGACACGGATTCGCAAGGGTTTTTTCCCCGCAGCGGGATCCACCGGGTCCCCTGCCAGGCCGCCGATGCACTACATTGACTGAACGCCCGTTGCGTCCCGACCTGGAGCCTTGCCATGCCGCGCCTGTCCCGCCTGCTGTCCGCGATGCTGTTCGCCGTCCCCGCCCTGGCCTGGGCGCAGAGCGCCGAGCGCCCGGAGGTGACCGCCGCCGCGGCCAAGCTGCAGGCCAAGGTGGTGGAGTGGCGGCGCGACTTCCACCAGCACCCGGAGCTGTCCAACCGCGAGGAGCGCACCGCCGCCAAGGTCGCCGAGCGGCTGCGCGCGCTGGGCCTGAAGCCGCAGACCGGCATCGCCCACCACGGCGTGGTGGCGATCGTCAAAGGCGCGCTGCCGGGACCGAAGATCGCCCTGCGCGCGGACATGGACGCGCTGCCGGTGACCGAGCAGACCGGCCTGCCGTTCGCCTCCAAGGCCACCGCCGAGTACCGCGGCGAAACCGTGGGGGTGATGCACGCCTGCGGCCACGACGCGCACACCGCGATCCTGCTCGGCGTCGCCGAGGCCCTGGTGGCGATGCGCGCGCAGTTGCCGGGCGAGGTCATGCTGGTGTTCCAGCCCTCGGAGGAGGGCGCGCCGGGCAACGAGGAAGGCGGTGCCTCGCTGATGCTCAAGGAAGGCCTGTTCCGCGACTTCAAGCCGCAGGCGATGTTCGGCCTGCACGTGTTCTCCAGCGTCCAGGCCGGAAAGATCGCCGTGCGCGGCGGCCCGCTGATGGCCGCCTCGGACCGCTTCAGCATCAAGGTGATCGGCCGCCAGACCCACGGCTCGGCACCATGGAACGGCATCGACCCGATCGTGACCAGCGCCGACCTGATCGGCGCCGCGCAGACGGTGATCAGTCGCCGCGCCAACCTGTCCAAGCAGCCGGCGGTGCTCAGCTTCGGCGCGATCAAGGGCGGCATCCGCTACAACATCATTCCCGACGACGTGGAGATGGTCGGCACCATCCGCACCTTCGACGAGGGCATGCGCCAGCAGATCTTCGCCGACCTCAGGACCGTGGCCGAACACACCGCCGCCGCCCATGGCGCCAAGGCCGAAGCGCACGTGCCCGACCAGGACGGCAACCCGGCCACGATCAACGACCCGGCGCTGACCGCGCGCATGCTGCCCAGCCTGCAGGCGGTGGTCGGCGCCGGCAACGTCTACGAACCGCCGCTGCAGATGGGCGCGGAGGATTTCTCGTTCTACGCGCAGCAGGTGCCGTCGATGTTCTTCTTCGTCGGCGCCACCGCCCCCGGCATCGACCCGGCGACCGCGCCCAGCAACCACTCGCCGCAGTTCCTGCTCGACGAGACCGCCCTGGATGTCGGCCTGCGGGCGATGCTGGAGGTGACGTTGGACTACTTGAAGCAGTGATTGGGGAGTAGGGATTGGGGATTCGTCAGAGCGGTGCTGTATCGACCTGGACAGAATCGCTCATAGGTCCGGCATGGATGGACATCCGTAGGAGCGGTTTCAGCCACGACGGGCCTTACCGGGAAGGCTGTCGCGGCTGAAGCCACTCCTACAACAGCCGCACTCAATCGCCCTTGCAGGAGCGACTTCAGTCGCGACGCATGCAACCCTGAGGCGCTGCTTGGGCAGCGGTTGGGGACGATCCCTCCCCACCCCCATCGCGCCTGCTGCGCGCCCTGCAGCTGTAGGAGCGGCTTCAGCCGCGACGGGCCTTTCCCATTGAAGCCTCGGCGGACCGAAAGAAGAGCAAGAGCCGCAGCCACAAGCGCCAGCCTGGGCACCGCACACTGTGGGAGCGGCTTCAGTCGCGACGCGCGAAGCACCGAACCGACGCAAGCACCTCGACACAAGCAAGCCCGTTTTGCTTCTGCCAATCCCGAATCCCCACTCCCCGCCCCATACACCTCCCAGCCAGACCCCGGCCGCTACACTGACGGCATGAACACCCCCCAGGATTCCAGCCTCGGCCGCGAGGTCGCCTACCCGTCGCAGTACGATCCCGCGCTGCTGTTTCCCATCCCGCGCGCCGCGGCGCGTACCGAGATCGGCCTCGACCCCGCGGCGCTGCCGTTCTTCGGCCTGGACCGCTGGCATGCCTACGAACTGAGCTGGCTCGATGCGCAGGGCAAGCCCTGTGTCGCCACCGCGACCCTGCAGGTGCCGTGCGCCTCGCCCAACCTGATCGAATCCAAGTCGCTCAAGCTCTATCTCAACTCGCTCAATGCGATGCGCTTCAACAGCGCCGAGGCGCTGCGCAGTTGCATCGTCACCGACCTGTCGGCGCGCGCCGGTGCCGACGTGGCGATGGAATTCGGGCTGCCGCCGATGGATACGGTGGGCGAGGGCGAGTCGCTGGATGCGCTGGACATCGCCATCGACTGCTACGGTCCGCCGCGTCCGGACTTCCTGTCCGCCGCCGATGGCGACGTGGTCGAGGAAACCCTCACCAGCGCCTTGCTCAAGTCCAACTGCCCGGTCACCGGCCAGCCGGACTGGGCCTCGCTGCACGTGCGCTACCGCGGTGGCCGCATCGATCGTGAAGGCCTGCTGCGCTACCTGATCAGCTTCCGCGAGCACGCTGGTTTCCACGAGCAGTGCGTCGAGCGCATCTTCCACGACCTGATGACGCGCTGCCGCCCGCAGTCGCTGCAGGTGGAGGCGCGCTACACCCGCCGCGGCGGCCTGGACATCAATCCCTGGCGCGCCACCGCGGACGTGGCCGAGCCGCTGAGCTTCCTGCGCGATCTGCGCCAGTAGGGAATCTCTAAAACCTCGATTGCAAAATCAGCCGCGACGCGCGGCATCGTCGGTGCGTCCGACCGCACTGCGGTCGGAACCGAAGTCCCTCCCACAAGGAGCGACCCCGAAGAGCAGCGCTGCCGTCGACACCTGCACGGGAGACCGGGGCTCGCCCGGTAGTCGCCCAGACAGGCGCGCCGATATCGCGATGGTGCGGTGCCGTCAGCGTGCGTGGTTCTTCGCCTGCGATCGGCGGTTGCAGCGTGCTCGAAACGCCGGGGCCGCGCGCATGTCCCGACGGTTCGAACGATGTCCATGTCGCCGCGTTCGATGCGTGCGGCACGCTGAACCGCAGTTGCGCAGTTCACGGCCGGGCGATCCTTTTTTAACAAATCCTGTGACACCGTGGTCGCGTCCCATCACGCACGGAGCCACGCGATGAACAGCGACAAGCGCGCCGATTTCTCGGCGGTCACCGCCAAGGTGGACACCACTGCCGACGTCGTGCAAAAGGCGGATTTCTCTGCCGTACAGAGCAAGGTCGACAGCACGGCCGAGCAGGTCCAGCAGGTGTACATAGTCAAGCCCGGCGATTCGCTGTCCAAGATCGCCAAGTTGCATTACGGCGACGGCAACGCCTGGACGCGCATCTTCGAGGCCAACCGCGATGTGCTCGTCGACCCCGACAAGATCTACCCCGGTCAGACGCTCAAGCTGCCTGCCGGCGCCTGACGCGTCCAGTGCCACTCTCGCCATTTCGACAGGAGTCCCGTCCCGATGAAAACCCGCTCGATGTCCTCGTTCTCGCCGTTGCTGATCGCCTTGGTCGGCACCCTCGCGCTGGCCGGCTGCAAGAAGCAGGAGCAGCAGCAGACCGTGTCGCCCGATCCTACGTCGTCCGCGCCGACCGAGCAGATGCCGGGTCCGGCTGCCGCACCGGCGGAGCAGCAGGCGCCAGCGGCAGCCGGCGCCAATGCCGTGAACGTCGCTGCCGTGGCCGTCGGCAACACCGCGGCGGCGGACAAATCGGTCGCACCGCTGACCACGCTCGCCAGCAAGGACAAGATCATCGTCTCGGTGAAGACCGAGGGCTCGGCCACCAATGCCAATGTTGGCGCCAAGCTGGTGTTCCAGGATGGTCAGACCGCCGGCGAGCGCACCGAAACGCTCAACACCAGCGGCGCCGACACCACCAATTTCGAGTTCACCAATCCCAAGGGCTGGCCGGCCGGCCAGTACAAGGCCGAGGTCACCGTGAACGGCCAGGCGGCGGGCACGCCGCAGACGTTCGAGGTGAAGTGATCCAGGGCTGAGCCCCGGTCACGGGTCGTACGTGCCGCCTCTCTCCCGGTACGTACGACACGCTGGCGCAGCCGCGAGGCTGCGCCTTTTTTGTGCGCTCTGATGGGGGTCGAGCGCTTGTGTCGTGGTTGGACTGGCTCCTTGTGGGAGGGACTTCAATCCCGACGCGATACGGTTGATCGCGAGGTTTGGGCTTGGACACAGATCCCTTGATTCTCAATTCGCTCAGCGCTTTCCGGCCGCCGGCGACAGGTGCGCGTCCAGCAGTTCGAGGAAGGTGCATTTGTGGTGGTAACGCTGGCGCAGGCGGTCGCAATAAGCGACGAAACCTGCCGCGTCGCCCAGGGTATGGCACAGCCGCTGCCGCGTCTGCAGCAGGTCGATCGCCGTCAGGTAGCTCCGGGGGTTGGTCTGCGTGATGGCGGTTTCGATCAAGCTGTCGCAGATGGTCAAGGCTGTGGCTGGCTCGAGCGGCTCGGCCTGCGGCAGCAGGCAGTCGAGGGTGCCGTGGGCAAGGGTGTGCAGGTGGTCTCGCGCCAGATCCAGAGCGCGTTGCGCCTGCCCTTCGGCGAGCAGCAGGACGATGCGCAGGTCGCGCGCGTTGGCCGGGTTGCGGGAGGTGCCGCCATCCAGCGCCTGCAGGGCGCGTTCGCGCCATTGTTCCCAGCACCCGAGCGTTTGCGCCGCGTCGCGCAGGGCCAGATACGTCTCCTCGAACGGCTGCAGGAAGTAGGCGTTCCAGCGCAGTTGCAGTGCGTCCTCGGGAAAACCCTCGCGCATGTAAGCGTCCGCGAGCGCGGCGAGCAGATGTGGTTGGTCAGGATGGGCCTTGACGCCGCGTTCGAGCCATTCGATGGCCTGCCGCGCGCGGCCGTGTTCGGCGCAGCGCCGCGCCATCTCCAGGTAGCTCCAGCTGCTGCTGCAGCGCTGGGCGAACCAGTCCAGCATGCGCTGCACGTCGCCGCCGCAGTGCGCGATCTCTTCGAGCAGCGCTTCGGCGGCCACGCGCACGCTGTGGTCACGCGCATCGGCGTCGCCCAGCGCATGCAGGGTGTGGTGTTCCAGGGAGGCGATACCCGAAGGACCCAGCAGCGTGGCGTAGTCGCGCAGCGGCAGCAGCAGGCCCCACTGATCGCGCATGCGCAGGTCGAACAGGCGCTTCGCCAGATTGCGCGGATTGGCGCTGCGCACGAACTGCGGATGCAACTGCGCCAGCGCGCGCAGGCGCTCGCCGATGCGGCCGCTTGAATCGTCGCTGTCCGCGTAGATCGCCAGCAGACGGTTGAAGGCGTATTCGTGCAGGTCGAGGGCGGCCTCCGGGTCGCGTTGCCGGGCCTGTTCGAGCAGGGTGTTGAGTGGGTGCAGGCGTCTGGCGTAGTCGATGCTGTCGTAGTCGTGCCTGAAGCGCTTGCGCCCGATCAGCGACGACACTGCCTTGCGCCAGTCCTGGGGCGACGCACTGGCCAGTTGTGCCTGGCTCAGGAGCCGCTCGTGCAACGCCGGGTCGTATGCGGCGGCGTCCAGCAGCAGTGCTTGCAGCATCTGTGGCGTCTGTTCGGACAGCCATTGCCGCAGCCTCTGTTCCGAGGCGTGCATTGGCGTTGCGCCGTTGCCAGACGGCGCGCAATCATCGGTAGCCTTGCGTGCCCAGACCAGCGCAGTCGCCACCTGGTGCTTGCAGAACTCCCCCCGCATGCCGATCGGGCAGTCGCATTCCCCGTGCAGAGTGTCGTCGCGCCACTGAAGACGCACGCGGTAGACCTCGCTGCCGGCGACATCGGCTTCCACGGTATGCCTGGTCGCGGCGAGCAGGATCACGCGCTCGTCCTCGGCATAGGCGAGGCCGCGTTGGTAGTGGCCGATTTCGGTGATCGCCAGCAGCATGCGCCGATCGATCCGTGCGGGTGAGAAGGCGGTCATCGGCGCATTTTAGAACCGCTGCGCCGAGCATGATGCGCCCCGCGCTTTGCCCGCAGCCGGCAGACACGCGACAATGGACGGCCGATGTCCCGCCGTTTGGCGGCATCGCGAAACCTACAAGAAACAATACGCCGCCGTACTGTCGGTGCTGCCTATTTCCCCTGCCAGAGGTCATCCGTCGCGTCATGTCGAATACGCCCAAGATCCTGTACACGCTCACCGATGAAGCCCCGTACCTGGCGACGCAGTCGCTGCTGCCGATCGTCGCCGCATTCGCCGGCACCGCCGGCATCGCCGTGGAAACCCGCGACATTTCGCTGGCCGGCCGCCTGATCTCGCAGTTCCCCGAGTACTTGCGCGAGGACCAGCGCATTGCCGACGACCTGGCCGAGCTGGGCCAGCTGGCGACCACGCCCGAAGCCAACATCATCAAGCTGCCCAACATCAGCGCCTCGGTGCCGCAGCTCAAGGCCGCGATCAAGGAACTGCAGCAGCAGGGCTATGCGCTGCCGGACTACGTGGACGAGCCGAAGGACGAAAAAGAAAAGGACGCCAAGGCGCGCTACGACAAGGTCAAGGGCAGCGCGGTCAATCCGGTGCTGCGCGAGGGCAATTCCGATCGCCGCGCCCCGGCCTCGGTGAAGAACTACGCGCGCAAGCATCCGCACCGCATGGGCGCGTGGAGCGCCGAGTCCAAGTCGCATGTGGCGCACATGGACGCCGGTGATTTCTACGGCAGCGAGCGCTCGGCGCTGATTGCGCAGGCCGGCAACGTCAAGATCGAGCTGGTCGGCAAGGACGGCACGGTGGCGGTGCTGAAGGAGAGGACCGCGGTGCAGGCCGGCGAGATCATCGACGCGGCGGTGATGAGCAAGCGCGCGCTGGCCGCCTTCGTGCAGGCGCAGATCGCCGATGCCAAGCAGCAGGGCGTGCTGTTCTCGCTGCACCTGAAGGCGACGATGATGAAGGTCTCCGACCCCATCATGTTCGGCGTGGTGGTCGAGGCGTTCTACCGCGACGTGCTGGACAAGCATGCCGCCACGCTCAAGCAGGTGGGCTTCGATGCAAACAACGGCATCGGCGATCTGTACGCGCGCATTGCCAGCCTGCCGGAGGCGCAGCGTGCGCCGATCGAGGCCGACCTGCAGGCGCTGTACGCGCAGCGTCCCGCGCTGGCGATGGTCAATTCCGACAAGGGCATCACCAACCTGCACGTGCCCAGCGACGTGATCGTCGATGCGTCGATGCCGGCGATGATCCGCGACTCCGGCAAGATGTGGAACGCCGAGGGCAAGCTGCAGGACACCAAGGCGGTGATCCCCGACCGCTGCTACGCCGGCGTGTACCAGGCGGTGATCGAGGACTGCAAGCTGCACGGTGCGTTCGACCCGGCGACCATGGGCAGCGTGCCCAACGTCGGACTCATGGCGCAGAAGGCCGAGGAATACGGTTCCCACGACAAGACCTTCCAGATCGCCACCGACGGCACCGTGCGCGTCACCGATGCCGGCGGCACGGTGCTGCTGGAGCATGCGGTGGAAGCCGGCGACATCTGGCGCATGTGCCAGACCAAGGACGCGCCGATCCAGGACTGGGTCAAGCTGGCGGTCGAGCGCGCGCGCCTGAGCGCCACCCCGGCGGTGTTCTGGCTGGATCCGCAGCGCGCCCACGATGCACTGATGATCCAGAAGGTGGAGCGCTACCTGCAGGATCACGACCTCAACGGCCTGGACATCCGCATCCTGCCGCCGGTAGAGGCCACCGCGTTCTCGCTGCAGCGCATCCGCAAGGGCGAGGACACCATCTCGGTCACCGGCAACGTGCTGCGCGACTACCTCACCGACCTGTTCCCGATCATGGAGCTGGGCACCAGCGCCAAGATGCTGTCGATCGTGCCGCTAATGGCCGGCGGCGGCCTGTTCGAGACCGGCGCCGGCGGCTCGGCGCCCAAGCACGTGCAGCAGTTCGTCGAAGAGAACTACCTGCGCTGGGATTCGCTGGGCGAGTTCCTGGCCCTGGCCGCCTCGCTGGAGCATCTGGGCCAGCGCCACCACAACGCCGCCATCGGCGTGCTGGCGCGCACCCTGGACCAAGCCAACGGCCAGTTCCTGGACAACGACAAGTCGCCCTCGCGCAAGGTCGGCGGGCTGGACAACCGCGGCAGCCACTTCTACCTGGCCCTGTACTGGGCGCAGGCACTGGCCGCGCAGGACGAGGACGCCACGCTGAAGGCGCGCTTCGCCCCCCTGGCCAAGCAACTGACCGAACAGGAAGCGACCATCGTCGCCGAGCTCAACGGCGTGCAGGGCCAGCCGGTCGACATCCAGGGCTATTACCGCCCGAACCTGGAGCTGATCGGCAAGGCGATGCGGCCGAGCAAGACGCTCAACGACGCGCTGGCGACGTTGAATGCCTGATCGCTCGGACTGGATGTGACGCAAGGGCCGCCCTTCGGGGCGGCCCTTTGTGTTTGGGCGGCGAGGATGCGCGTTCGGTCGGACAGCGTCGTCGATGCGCGCGGCGGCCCGGCCTGGGTACACTGCGGGCATGCCGTCCACGCCGCTGCCGCTGCCGTCCGAACGCCGTGCCCAGGTCATCGGCCGCATCGTCTTCGAGGCGTTCGAGGACTACCACGCGCGCTTCGCGCAGATTTCTTCGCGTGCGCGCCAGCGCTTCGAGGCGCGCGACTGGAGCGCGGCGCGCGAGGATGCGATCGAGCGCATCGCCCTGTACGACCAGTGCATCGCCGAGTGCATGCTGCGCCTGCGCGCGGTGCTGCTCGGCCAGGCGCACGACCGCGCGCTGTGGATCCGTGCGCGCGACCACTATGCCGAACTGATCGCCGCGCTGATCGACCAGGAGCTGTACAAGACCTTCTACAACACCCTGACCCGGCGCTTCTTCCGCACCCAGGGCGTGGATGCGCAGATCGAGTTCGTCGCGCTGGACATCGAGCCCACCGACGCCATCACCCATCCGGTGGCGCGGCACAACTACGTGGTGTCCGAGGCACGGCCGGTGGATGCGTTCGTGCGCGTGCTCGGCGACTACCGGTTCGACGTGCCGTACGCGCACCGCACGCGCTGCGCGGCGGCCATCGCGGTGCGGCTGCAGGACGATCTGGCCCACTGGGGCGAGAACCCGGTGCGCGGCATCGAACTGCTGGAGACGGTGTTCTACCGCGAGCGCCGCGCCTACCTGATCGGTCGTGTGTTCGGCGAGCACCGCTTCTCGCCGTGCGTGATCGCCCTGGTCAACGACGAGCAGGGCCTGCGCGCCGAAGCGGTGCTGACCAGGCGCAACGACGTGGCGCAATTGTTCGGCATCTCGCGCAGCTATTTCCAGGCCGACCTGGCCACCGTCGGCGATGCCGTGGTGTTCCTGCGCAGCCTGCTGCCGCACAAGCCGATCGACGAGCTGTACACCATGCTCGGCCGCGCCAAGCAGGGCAAGACCGAGCGCTTCCGCACCTTCTTCCGGCATTTCCAGGCGCATCCCAACGAACAGCTGGTGCACGCCGAGGGCACGCCGGGCATGGTCATGGCGGTGTTCACCCTGCCCAGCTATCCGCTGGTGTTCAAGCTGATCCGCGATCGCTTCGCCTATCCCAAGACGATGAGCCGCGAGGAGGTCGAAGAGAAGTACGCGTTGGTGTTCAACCTCGATCGCGTCGGTCGCCTGCTCGACGCGCAGCCGTACCGCTCGCTGCGCTTCCCGCGTGCGCGCTTTGCGCCGGCGCTGCTGCAGGAACTGATGGAGGGCTGCGCGCGCAGCCTGCGCGAGGACGGCGACGACCTGATCGTCGAGCTGTGCTACGTGCAGCGGCGCCTGCGCCCGCTGAACCTGTACCTGCGCGAGCAGGGCGCCGAGGCCGCGCGCGAGGCCGCGCTGGACTACGCGCAGGCGATCAAGGACATGGCCCGCAACAACATCTTCCCCGGCGACATGCTGCTGAAGAACTTCGGCGTGTCGCGACAGGGCCGCGCGGTGTTCTACGACTACGACGAGTTGTGTCTTGTCACCGACTGCACCTTCCGCGACTGGCCGCAGCCGCGCAACGAGGAAGAGGCGATGTCCGCCGAACCCTGGTTCCACGTCGCCCCGCGCGACGTGTTCCCGGCGCGCTTCGCGATGTTCATGGGCCTGCCGGCCGCCTCGCTGGAGGCGGTGCGTCACGCGCACGGCGAGCTATTCGATCCGCAGTGGTGGCGCGACCTGCAGACGCGGCTGCGCGAGGACGACTATCCGGACGCGCCGCCTTACCCGGATGCGCTGCGCCTGGCCTGAGTTGCCGCCCGGCCGACAGTGCGCTGTAATCGGCGCCTCATCTCAAGCAAGGACTGCGCGATGCACCGTCGATCCCTCCGTTCGTGGTGGCGCTGGAGCGCCATGGTCTCGCTGCTGCTGGCGTTCGCCGCCGTGGCTGCCGACGGGGTCGGACCTGGCGCGGTACGCAAGCAGATCGAAAGCAGCATGCTGGTGAGCGGCACCATCGACATCGAGCCCAGCGGCAAGGTGTCGGCGCTGGCGCTGGATCGGCAGGAGCGCCTGCCCAAGGGCGTGGTCGACTTCGTCCGCAGCAGCGTGATGCAGTGGACGTTCGCGCCGGGCATGCGCGATGGCAAGCCGGTGCCGGCGCGCGCGCCGATGACCCTGCGCCTGATCGCCAAGCGCCTGCAGGGCGACGACTACCAGGTCGAGATCCGCGGCGCCGATTTCAGCCACTACGATCCCAAGGATCGCAGCGTGGTCACTTCGATTCAGATGAAGCCGCCGGCCTATCCGGAAGCGGCCTACAGCGTGGGTGCCGCGGGCTCGGCGTACCTGGTGCTCAAGGTGGGCCGCGATGGCCGCGTCGCCGATGCCGCGGTGGAGCAGGTCAACCTGCGCGTGGTGGCGTCCGAGCGGCAGATGCAGCAATTGCGCGACGTGCTGGGCAAGAGCGCGCTCGGCGCGGCCCGCAAATGGACCTTCCGCACGCCGAGCGAAGGCAAGGACGTGGAGGCGCCTTACTGGACCGTGCGCGTGCCGGTGGACTACGCGCTGCGCGACGATATTCCCCAGGGCGCGCCATCGTCCTATGGCCGCTGGACCAGTTACGTGCCCGGCCCGCGCCAGCGCGCGCCCTGGATCACCGGCGAGGACGCGACCGGCTTCTCGCCGGACCTGTTGCCGGCCGGTGGCGTGTACATGGCCGACGGCGCCGGCCCGCGCCTGCTGACGCCGCTGCAGGGCAGCTGAGCTTCGAAGGCGTACGCCTGACCGCAGCGACGGCCAGGGTGCCCGCGTCGGCGGCTGGCCGACGCTAGCGCGCCGCGCGGCGATCGCCGTTGCGGCGCCGGGTCGAGGCGACCAGCACCGCCAGCAACAGCCCGGCCAACAGCAGCGACGCGCCCACGGTGCCCAGATCCAGGCCGCCTTTGCCGGCCGGCTTGCTCAGCAGATCGCCGAGCGTGGCGCCGAACGGTCGGGTCAGCACGAACGCCGCCCAGAACAGCGCCGTGCGCGAGACCCCCGTGAATGCGTAGGCCAGGGCGATCGCCGCCAGCAGCGCCGCGATCAGCAGCGCGCCGCCGGCGAAGCCCAGCCCCGAACTGTCGGCCAGGTAATCGCCCAGCGCGGTGCCCAGCGTGTTCGAGACCAGGATCGCCAGCCAGTAGAAGACCTCGGCGCGGCCGCTGCCGATCCGTTCGACCGACAGGCTGCGTTCGCACAGCCACCAGCTCGACAGCACCGCGGCCAGCAGGCTGACCAGCAGCAGCGCGCCCTGCGCGTAGCCCAGGCCCAGGCTGCGGTCCATGTAGTCCGACAGCGTGGTGCCGGCGGTGCTGGTGGTCAGGATCACCCACCAGTACCGCCACGGCTGGAACTGCCGCGCGCGCAGCTGCGCCCACAGCGAAACCAGGAACACCGCGAGCAGCAGCACGCTGCTCAGCGCATAGCCGACGTCCAGGGTCATCGACAGCAGATCGCCGCCGGTTTCGCCCAGGGTGGTGGCGCAGATCTTCATCACCCAGAAGCCGAGGGTGACCGGGGCGACCTTGCTGATGGCGGGAGTGGCATTGGCTGGCATGGCGACGGACGCAGCGGAGCGAATGGCGCCCATCTCACCCGCGCCCACGTCGAAAGACCGTCGGACCCTGTGTCAGTGAAGCGCAGGCAGCCCAGCGCCGCCGCCACAAACGCGAACGCCCCGCCGAGGCGGGGCGTTGCGGTCGAATCAGCGCCTGGACTCAGCGCTTCATCGAACCGAAGAACTCGTCGTTGGACTTGGTGTTCTTCATCTTGTCCAGCAGGAACTCCATCGCCGCGATCTCGTCCATCGGATGCAGCAGCTTGCGCAGGATCCAGATCTTCTGCAGCAGTTCCGGCTCGATCAGCAGGTCCTCGCGGCGGGTGCCGGAGCGGTTGATGTCGATCGCCGGATAGACGCGCTTCTCGGCGATACGGCGGTTCAGGTGCACTTCGCTGTTGCCGGTGCCCTTGAACTCTTCGTAGATCACCTCGTCCATCTTGCTGCCGGTCTCCACCAGCGCAGTGGCGATGATGGTCAGCGAGCCGCCTTCCTCGACGTTGCGCGCCGCGCCGAAGAAGCGCTTCGGGCGATGCAGGGCGTTGGCGTCGACGCCGCCGCTGAGCACCTTGCCGGAGGACGGCACCACGTTGTTGTAGGCGCGAGCCAGGCGGGTGATCGAGTCGAGCAGGATCACCACGTCCTTCTTGTGCTCGACCAGGCGCTTGGCGCGCTCGATCACCATTTCGGCGACCTGCACGTGGCGCGCGGCCGGCTCGTCGAAGGTCGAGGAGATGACCTCGCCGCGCACGGTGCGCTGCATTTCGGTCACTTCTTCCGGGCGCTCGTCGATCAGCAGCACGATCAGGTGCACGTCCGGATGGTTGGTGGTGATCGCCGTGGCCACCTGCTGCATCAGCATGGTCTTGCCGGCCTTGGGCGGGGACACGATCAGCGCGCGCTGACCCTTGCCCTGCGGCGCCATCAGGTCGAGGATGCGGCCGGAGATGTCTTCCGAGGAGCCGTTGCCGCGCTCCAGGGTGAAGCGCTTGCGCGGGAACAGCGCGGTCAGGTTCTCGAACAAGACCTTGTTCTTGCTCGCTTCCAGCGGCTCGCCGTTGATGGTGTCGACGATCGACAGCGCGAAGTAGCGCTCGCCGTCCTTCGGGAAGCGGATGCGGCCGGACAGGTGGTCGCCGGTGCGCAGGTTGAAGCGGCGGATCTGGCTGGGCGAGATGTAGGTATCGTCCGGGCCGGCCAGGTAGCTGGCTTCGGCCGCGCGCAGGAAGCCGAAGCCGTCCGGCAGGATTTCCAGCACGCCGTCGGCGGCGACGCCTTCGCCGTGGCGGGTCAGCACCTTCAGCAGGGCGAAGATCACGTCCTGCTTGCGCGCGCGGGCCACGCCGTCCTGGATGTTGAGCTGCTCGGCGATGTCCAGCAGCTTCTGCGCCGGCATCTTCTTCAGGTCGCTCAGCGAGTAGATCGGGAAGCCTTCCGGCACGCTGGCGTGCGGGCGCGGCACGAACGGTTCGTTGCCGCCGTTGTCGCTGGGCAGGCCGTTGTCCTGGAAGCGGTCGCCGCCGCGCTGGTTGCGGTCGCGGTCGCGGCGATTGCGGAAGCGATCGCGGCGGTTGCCCTGCTGGTTGTTCTGGTTGTTCTGGTTCTGATTGTTGAAGCGGTTGTTGTTGCCGCCGTCGCGCGGCTCACGGCCTTCGCGCGGCTCGCCGCCTTCGGACGCCTGGCCGCTGCCGCCCTGGTGGGCCGGCGCGTCGCCGCCGCCGTGGGGCTGGCCGCCGCTCGCGGCCGGGGCCGGGGCCGACTCCGGCGCTGCGGCGCGCGGCGCTTCGGCCTGGGCGGGCGCGGGATTCAGCGGCAAGTTCGGCTGCGCCGGCGCGCCGTGCTCGGCGGCGCCTTCCGCGCCGCTCGCGGCCTTGCTGACGCGCGGCTTGCGCACGCGCTTCTCGGCGGGGGCGTCGGCGCTCCCGGGTTCGGACATGGTGTGATCGGACAAGTGGTGTTCCTCGCTAAGAGTGCGAGCGCCCAGCGTGGGGGCATACGGGGTTGGGAGGAGGTCTGGGAGAGAATCTTCCAGAGGGGGTGCGGTGTGCGAATGCCACCGGATGCATCGACACTATCACCGCCACGCAAGCACGGCAAGCAGGCGTTCGTGGGCGATTCAGCCGCCGGCGATGCAGCGCCGGCCTGGGTGCCGCGGCGCCGCCCCGGTTGCGGAGCGGACGCCGGCAGCGGGCGTCAGGCGGCGCTGCCGCCCAGGGTCTTGTCGATCATCTGGGTCAGCTGGCCCTTGCCGACCGCGCCGATCTGGGTGGCCTGGATCTGGCCGTTCTTGAACAGCAGCAGCATCGGGATCGAGCGCACGTGGTACTTGATCGCGGTGGCGCGGTTCTCGTCCACGTTGACCTTGGCGACCTTCAGGCGGCCGTCGTAGGCGTCGGCGAGGTCGTCCAGCACCGGCGCGATCATCTTGCACGGGCCGCACCACTCGGCCCAGAAGTCCACCAGGACCGGCTCGTCGGACTGCAGCACCGTGGCATCGAAATCGGCGTCGCCGACGTAAAGGACCTTGTCGCTCACTTTGGGGGTTCTCCTGGGCCAATGCGACTGGCCGGACCGGGTGGCCGCCGCATTGCGGTAAACTGGGGCATTGCGCGGCGAACTCAAGGGATTCCCCCTGTCGCGCGACCCGGCATGGAAGACGCCAGTGTGCGACGCTGCCGGGACCGATGCAAGCCGCGACCTTACGCTTCGGGCGGGGTGGCCTCACGAAGATGGAATGATGAGCGACAAACCGCTGACCGATGTGACTTTTTCCGCGTTCGAACTGCAGCCCGCGCTGCTCGCAGGCCTCGAAAGCGCCGGCTTCACCCGCTGTACCCCGATCCAGGCGCTGACCCTGCCGGTGGCCCTTCCGGGCCGCGACGTGGCCGGCCAGGCCCAGACCGGCACCGGCAAGACCCTGGCGTTCCTGGTGGCGGTGATGAACCGCCTGCTCAGCCGCCCGGCGCTGGCCGATCGCAAGCCCGAGGATCCGCGCGCGCTGATCCTGGCCCCGACCCGCGAACTGGCGATCCAGATCCACAAGGACGCGGTGAAGTTCGGCTCCGAGCTGGGGCTGCGCTTCGCCCTGGTCTACGGCGGCGTGGACTACGACAAGCAACGCGAACTGCTGCAGCAGGGCGTGGACGTGATCATCGCCACCCCCGGCCGCCTGATCGACTACGTCAAGCAGCACAAGGTGGTGTCGCTGCACGCCTGCGAGATCTGCGTGCTCGACGAAGCCGACCGCATGTTCGACCTGGGCTTCATCAAGGACATCCGCTTCCTGCTGCGGCGCATGCCCGAGCGCGGCACCCGCCAGACCCTGCTGTTCTCGGCCACCCTCAGCCACCGCGTGCTGGAACTGGCCTACGAGCACATGAACGAGCCGGAAAAGCTCGTGGTCGAGACCGAGAGCATCACTGCCGCACGGGTGCGCCAGCGCATCTACTTCCCCTCCGACGAGGAGAAGCTGACCCTGCTGCTGGGCCTGCTGTCGCGCAGCGAGGGCGCGCGCACCATGGTGTTCGTCAACACCAAGGCGTTCGTCGAGCGCGTGGCGCGCGCGCTGGAGCGCAACGGCTACCGGGTCGGCGTGCTGTCCGGCGACGTGCCGCAGAAGAAGCGCGAGACCCTGCTCAACCGCTTCCAGAAGGGCCAGCTGGAGATCCTGGTGGCCACCGACGTGGCCGCGCGCGGTCTGCACATCGACGGGGTCAAGTACGTCTACAACTACGACCTGCCGTTCGACGCCGAGGATTACGTGCATCGCATCGGCCGCACCGCGCGGCTGGGCGAGGAGGGCGACGCGATCAGCTTCGCCTGCGAGCGCTACGCGATGAGCCTGCCGGACATCGAGGCCTACATCGAGCAGAAGATCCCGGTCGAGCCGGTCACCGCCGAGCTGCTGGTGGCGCTGCCGCGCACCCCGCGCGCGCCGGTGGAGGGCGAGGCCGCCGAGGCCGATGGCGAGGAGAGCATCGGCGAGATCTTCCGTGAGGCCCGCGCCCAGCGTGAGGCCGACGAACAGCGGCGTGGCGGCGGGCGCGGCAAGCCCGGCGGCGGCCGCAGCGGCCCGGGCGGCCGTGGCGAGTCGCGCAGCGCCGACGGCAAGCCGCGGCGTCCGCGCACGCCGCGTCCGGCCGATGCCGGCACCGCGGCCGCGGACGGCAGCGCGCCGACCGCCGCCGCGCCGGCGCCCGCTCCCAAGCCGCCGCGTGCTGCGCTGGCCGAGGGCGCCGTGCCGGCGGTCGAGGGCGAGCGTGCGCCGCGCAAGCGCCGTCGCCGTCGCGGCGGGCGTCCGCTGGAAGGCGCCGAGGCCGCACAGGCCGGCAACGGCAGCGCTGCGCCGGCGACCGCGGCCCCGGCCCCGGCCAAGCCGGTGCAGGTCGTGGCCACCCCGGTCAAGGCTGCGCGCCAGGCCGATCGCGGTGCGGCGGCGAAGAACGATTCGTTCCTGACCCGCCTGGGCCGCAAGCTGCGCTCGCTGGTCTCCAGCTCCTGATCCGGACCGGCCGTCCGCCGCGTGCGACGCGCGCGGTGGACGAACACCCGGGCCGCTCCGGCATAATCGCCGGATGAGCGTTCTGCGGTTCGACAATGTCAGCAAACAGTACGCCGGCGGCCACGCGGCGCTGGTGGACGTCAGCTTCGAGGTCGAGGAGGGCGAGATGCTGTTCGTCACCGGCCATTCCGGTGCGGGCAAGAGCACCCTGCTCAAGCTGATCCACCTGAGCGAGCGGCCCTCGCGCGGCGCCGTGCTGTTCGGCGAGCGCAACCTGCTGAAGGTGCGCGGCCGCCGCGTGCCGCTGCACCGGCGCGAGGTCGGCGCGGTCTACCAGGACCACCGCCTGCTCACCGACCGCAGCATCGCCGAGAACGTGGCGCTGCCGCTGATCCTGCGCGGCACCCGCCGTGCCGAGATCGGCAAGCGCGTGCGCTCGGTGCTCGAGCGCATGGGCCTGGGCCACCGCGAGAAGGCGCTGCCGTCGCAGCTGTCGGCCGGCGAGCAGCAGCGCGTGGGCATCGCCCGGGCGATGGTCGGCGAGCCGCGGTTGCTGGTCGCCGACGAGCCCACCGGCAACCTCGACCCGACCCTGGCCGCGGAAATCATGCAACTGTTCGCCGAACTGCCGGCGCGCGGCACCAGCGTGCTGGTGGTCAGCCATGATCTGGCGCTGCTCAAGCAGATGCGCAAGCGCGTGCTGATCCTGGACCACGGCCGCCTGATCGACGACATCTCCCCGCAGGACCTGGCCGAATGAGCGCACGCAACGCCGGCGCCGCGGCGCCCTCGCGGCTGGGCGTGTGGTGGGACCACCACCTGCACAGCATCGTCTACAGCCTTGGCCGCGCCATGCGCAAGCCGTGGGCCACGTTGCTGACCATGGCGGTGATGGCGCTGGCGCTGACCCTGCCGCTGGGCCTGTCGATCGCCCTGGACAACCTCAAGCAGTTCGCCGGCAGCGTGCAGCAGTCGCGCGACATCAACGTGTTCCTGAAGACCGACGTCGACGCCGCCGCGGCGCAGACGCTGGCGCAGACCCTGCGCGGCCGCGCCGACGTGGCCGCGGTCAAGCTGCGCACGCCCGCCGAGGGCATGGCCGAGCTGCGCGACAGCGCCGGCCTCGGCGAGGCGCTGGACGCGCTGCAGGACAACCCGCTGCCGACGCTGCTGATCGTCACCCCGGCCGCGGCCGACGACACGCCGCTGGCGACCGCGCTGACTGCGCTGCCGCAGGCCGATCTGGTCCAGCACGACGCGCTGTGGCGCAAACGCCTGGACGGCTGGCTGCATTTCGGCGAACGCCTGGTGCAGGTGCTGTCGCTGCTGCTCGGCGCCGGCGCGGTGCTGGTGGTCGGCAACACCGTGCGCCTGGACATCCAGTCGCGGCGCGAGGAGATCGGCGTGCTGCAGCTGCTCGGCGCCAGCGACGGCTTCATCCGCCGCCCGTTCCTGTACCTGGGCGCCTGGTACGGTTTCGGCGCCGGGGTGCTGGCGCTGGGCCTGCTCGCCGCCTCGGGGATGGCCCTGGGCCAGCCGCTGGCGGCGCTGGCCGACAGCTACGGCAGCCATTTCGTGCTGCATGGGCTGGACGCGCTGCATGCCGGCTTCGTCCTGCTCGGCACCCTGCTGCTGGGCTGGCTCGGCGCCTGGCTGGTGACAGGCCACTTCCTGCGCCAGACGCGGCCCACCGACACCTGAGGCGCACATGGCCGGGCACGAGCTCAAGCATCTGATCAGCGCCGCCCCCCGGGTGATGGTGGTCGATGGCTCCAAGCTGGTGCGCAAGCTGATCGCCGACGTGCTGCACCGCGAACTGCCCGACGTGACCGTGGTCGGCTGCGCCAGCATCGCCGAGGCGCGCGCCGCGCTGGAGGCCGGTCCGGTCGATCTGGTCACCACCTCGCTGGGGCTGCCCGACGGCGACGGCCTGACCCTGGCGCGCAGCGTGCGCGAGGCCGCCGGCCAGGCCTACGTGCCGGTGATCGTGGTCTCCGGCGACGCCCAGCAGCACCTGGTCGAGCGCCGCTTCACCGAGTACGTCACCGACTATTTCGACAAGGCGCTCGGCCATGAGGCGCTGGCCACCTTCATCCGTGGCTATGTGCAGCCGCAGCCGGTGGCCGGCGCCACCGTCCTCTACGTCGAGGACAGCCGGGTGGTGGCCGAGGCCACCAAGCGCATGCTCGAACGCCAGCAGCTGCACGTGGTGCACGTGCTCAGTGCCGAGGACGCGTTCGCGCTGCTCACCGCCGAGTCGCTGGGCCGCACCACCCGCCGCATCGACCTGGTGCTGACCGACGTCACCCTGAAGGGCGAGCTCAACGGCCGCGACGTGGTCCAGCGCATCCGCGTCGATTTCGCCTACGGTAAGCGGCGCATGCCGGTGCTGGTGATGACCGGCGACAGCAACCCGCACACCCAGTCCGAGCTGCTGCGCGCCGGTGCCAACGACCTGGTGCAGAAACCGATCGAAGAGCGGCTGCTGGTCACCAAGGTGCTGTTCCAGTTGCGCCTGGCCCGGCTCGACGAGATCGCCGTGACCTTCTGACCGATGTGATGTCCCGAGCCAGGAAGCAATGAGCAACAACGAAGACGAAAGCCGGATCCAGTTGGAGCCGTCGTGGAAGGCGCAGGTCGGCGACTGGCTGCTGCGCCCGGAGATGCGCGAACTGGCCACGTTCCTGCGCCAGCGCAAGGCCGCCGGCGCGCGGGTGTTCCCGCCGGGGCGGCAGATCTTCGCCGCCTTCGATGCCACCCCGTTCGAGCGGGTGGAGGTGGTGATCCTCGGCCAGGACCCCTACCACGGCTACGGCCAGGCGCACGGGCTGTGCTTCTCGGTGCTGCCCGGGGTGCCGGTGCCGCCGTCGCTGCTGAACATCTACAAGGAGATCGAGGACGACCTGGGCATCCGCCGTCCCGACCACGGCTGCCTGCTGCCGTGGGCGCAGCGCGGCGTGCTGCTGCTCAATGCGGTGCTGACGGTGGAGGAAGGCCGCGCCGGTGCGCACCAGGGCAAGGGCTGGGAGGGCTTCACCGACCATGTCGTGGAAACCCTCAATCGCGAGCGCGAAGGGCTGGTGTTCCTGCTCTGGGGCAGCTACGCCCAGGCCAAGGGCAAGGTCATCGACACCCGCCGTCACCGCGTGCTCAAGGCGCCGCACCCCTCGCCGCTGTCGGCGCACCGCGGCTTCCTCGGCTGCAAGCATTTCTCCGCGGCCAATGAGTACTTGAAGCGCCGGGGCGCCGCCCCCATCGACTGGAGTCTGCCGCCGCGCGCGGAACTGGAAGCGGTGCGCGGCGCCTGAACCGCGGTTGGATGGGGTGCCGCTGTCGCCTGGCGTGGACGCCATTTTCGCGAACCCGCTGCTACTTTGGGGGTCAGAGAACGGGATGGCGATGCGTCCCGCGATTGTTGCAACGGCTTGTGATGCAGTGTCATTCCTGATTCATATGTTGCATAAACAGAACACAGGAACTTTTTACTGTACCCAGCAGTCCAATTAGTAGACTGCTAAGATGAGCCCTATGAGCCAGACTCTTACTTCCAACGCATTGGTTCCCAACAACCTCCCGATCCCCAGTCCGCTCGGTTCGCTGGATGCCTATATCGGCGCCGTGCACCAGATCCCGGTGCTGACGTCCGACGAGGAACGCGCACTGGCGGTTCGCTATCGCGACCAGGAAGACCTGGACGCGGCCCGCGAACTGGTCCATTCCCACCTGCGCTTCGTGGTGCACGTGGCGCGTGGCTATAACGGCTATGGTCTGCCGCTGGGCGATCTGGTCCAGGAAGGCAACATCGGCCTGATGAAGGCGGTCAAGCGCTTCGACCCGGACATGGGCGTGCGCCTGGTCAGCTTCGCGGTGCACTGGATCCGTGCCGAGATGCACGAGTACATCCTGAAGAACTGGCGCATCGTCAAGGTCGCCACGACCAAGGCGCAGCGCAAGCTGTTCTTCAACCTGCGCAAGTCCAAGACCCGTCTGGGCTGGATGAACGCGGCCGAGGTCACCGCCGTGGCCAAGGACCTCAACGTGTCCGAGCGCGAGGTGATGGAGATGGAGTCGCGCCTGTCCGGTCGCGATATCGGCTTCGATGCGCCGTCCGACGAGGACGACGACCACGCGCCGCCGTCGCCGGCCGCGTATCTGATGGCCAACGAGGAAGATCCCTCGCAGGCCTACGAGCGCGCCGACAGCGAGGACAACCAGCTGCAGCTGCTGCGCGAAGGCCTGGCGGAACTGGATGCGCGTTCGCGCGACATCATCAAGCGCCGCTGGCTGGATGCCGACAGCAAGATCACCCTGCAGGAGCTGGCCGACGAGTATGGCGTGTCGGCCGAGCGCATCCGCCAGATCGAGGCGAACGCGCTGAAGAAGATGAAGGCGCTGTTCGTCGCCTGAGTCGCCTGCGGCGATCGCTTGCAACGCACGAAGGCCCGGCACTGCCGGGCCTTTCTTTTGTCCTCTTGGCGACATCGCGGAACGACGACTGCCGAATGCGGAAGCGCGCCCGCGTGAGTGACGGTGCGCTACGATTCCGGCGGACGCGCCACCGGCAGGTGCCAGCCGTAGCGGATCGCCATGAAGCGCAGACCGAAGCACAGCACCGCGCCCACCGCCAGGCCCCAGGGCTGCGGCAGGTGCAGCACCTGCGCCGCGGCGACCACGCCGCCGCCGAGCAGGGCCGCCACCGCGTACAGCTCGGCCTGCAGCACTACCGGCGTGCGCGCCACCAGCAGGTCGCGGACGATGCCGCCGCCGATGCCGCTGAGCATGCCCAGCAGCGGCGCGCTGAGCGGGCCCAGGCCGAACGCCAGTGCCTTGCTGGTGCCGTACACCGCGAACAGCGCCAGGCCCATCGCGTCGAAGATCTGCACCGGATTGCGCAGGCGCTCGACCGTGTGGTGACGGTAGAAGGCCAGCAGCCCGGCCAGGCAGGCGACGCCGAGGTAGCGCACGTCGGCCAGTGCTGCCGGCGGGGTGGCGCCGATCAGCACGTCGCGGGCGATGCCGCCGGAGACCGCGGCCGCGCACGACAGCACCAGCACGCCGAACAGGTCCAGGCGATGGCGCACGCCGACGGTGGCGCCGCTGATCGCGAACACGAAGGTGCCCAGCAGGTCGAGCAGGAACAGGAAGGTCGCCAAGACGGGCACTGCGCTGCAGCAAAAGGCCGGCTAGGATCGCAGTCCGACCGTGTAGTGTCACCTGTCCGCGGGCGGCGCGGCCTGCGCCTGCGTTTCCTCCGCTGCGGGCGGATCGCCGAGGATGATCCGCGCGGCGCGCTGGTAGCTCCAGTACGCCCAGGCCCAGTTGAGCAGCACCACCACGCGGTTGCGGAAGCCGATCAGGAAGAACACGTGCGCGGCCAGCCAGAACCACCAGGCCAGCACGCCGGAGAGCTGCAGCCGGCCCAGGTGCACGATGGCCGCCATGCGCCCGATGGTGGCCAGGTTGCCGTAGTCGGCATAGCGGAACGGCACGCTGGCGGTGTCGCCGCGCAGCCGTCGGCGCAGGGTATCGGCGACGTGCCGGCCCATCTGCTTGGCCGCCGGTGCCACGCCGGGAACCGGACGGCCGTCGGCCTGCTGCACCGCGGCCAGGTCGCCGGCCACGAACAGCTCCGGATGGTCGGGCACGCTCAGGTCCGGCTGCACCTGCACGCGGCCGCTGCGGTCCAGCGGCGTCTGCAGTGTCTTGGCCAACGGCGAGGCGGCCACGCCGGCGGCCCAGACCACGGTACGCGCCGGCACGAAGGTGCTGCCGAGGCGGTAGCCATGGGCGTCGATCTCGGCGACCGGCACCCCGGTCAGCACTTCCACGCCGAGCTTTTCCAACTGCTTCTGCGCCTTGGCCGAGAGGTGTTCTGGGAACGAGGACAGCACCCGCGGTCCGGCTTCGATCAGCCGCACCCGTGCCTCGGCCGGGTCGATGCGGCGGAACTCGTGCTTGAGCGTGTGCCGGGCGATCTCGGCCAGGGTGCCGGCCAGCTCGACGCCGGTCGGGCCGCCGCCGACGATGGCGAAGCTGAGCCAGGCCGCGCGCGCCGCGGGGTCGGTCTCCGCCTCGGCACGCTCGAACGCCAGCAGCAGGTGCCGGCGCAGTTGCAATGCGTCGTCCAGGGTCTTCAGGCCCGGCGCGTGCGCCGCCCAGTCGTCGTGGCCGAAATAGGCGTGGGTGGCACCGGTGGCGACCAGCAGGTAGTCGTAGTCCAGCGTCTGCCCATCGGCCAGGCGCACCTGCCGCGCCTGCTTGTCGATGTAGACGACTTCGCCCAGCCGGACTTCGACATTGTCCTGGTGGCGCAGGATCTGCCGCAGCGGTGCGGCGATGTCCGGTGCCGACAGGCCGGCGGTGGCGACCTGGTACAGCAACGGCTGGAACAGGTGATGGTTGCGGCGGTCGATCAGGGTGATGCGCAGCGGCGTCTTGGCCAGGGCGCGGGTGGCCCATAAGCCGGCGAAGCCGCCGCCGACCACGATCAGGTTCGGCACGCGCGTGTCGTCCATGCAGGACTCCAGGAGGGGGAGGGGAAAGGAGGCGTCCGGTGTCGGCGCGACGGTCGCGGCGCAGTTGCGCGGCGCACCGATCCGCGGAAACGCGCGCGGCCAGTGGGGCGCTGCGCGATCGTCGAGGGCCGGACCTGCATGCTCGTATAGTAGCGCGATGCCAAGCGCGGTCAGCGACACGGAGGACGCACGGTCATGTCGGCGACAGTGAAGCCGCGCGCGTCGGCGTCGCCGCAGGCGCCGCTGCCGTCGCGCTGGCGCAGCCTGTTGTTCTGGGCCAAGACCCGCGCGCTGCAAGGACGCCGCGCGCTGCGCGATCTGCGTGACGGACCACGCAAGCACCGCCGCGAGGGCGGCCTGACGATCGCCGATGACACCTACGCCGAATCGGTTACCGCGCTGTGGCCCGCCAGCGAGGAAACCGCGCCGCAGTTGGTGGCCGGCAAGATCCACAACCTGCGGCTGGCCGCGCGTGCGCTGCATGGCGTGGAGGTGCCCGCCGGGGCGACCTTCAGTTTCTGGCGCCAGCTCGGCCGCGCCACGCGCCGCCGCGGCTTCGTCGCCGGCCGCGAACTGCGCGAGGGCTGCCTGGTGCCCTCGATCGGTGGCGGCCTGTGCCAGTTGTCCAACGCGATCTACGACGCCGCGCTGCGGCAGGGCCTGGAGATCGTCGAGCGGCATCGCCACACCCAGGTGATCCCTGGATCCCTCGCCGAGCGCGACCGCGACGCGGTGGTGTTCTGGAACTACGTGGACCTGCGCCTGCGCGCCGCTGCGCCGTGGCGGCTGGAGGTGTGGCTGGATGGCGAGGCGCTGCACGTGCGCATCCGCGGCGGTGCCGCGGCGCCGGCAGCGTTGCCGTTGCCGCCGCTGCAGCGACGCACCGCGCCGGCCGGCGTCGATGCCGCCAACGACTGCACCCGCTGCGGCCGCAGTACCTGCCATCGCCACGTGGCGATGGTGCCCGATGGCCTGCACCGCACCTGGCTGGTCGACGAGGATTGGCCGGAGTTCGCCGAGGACCGCCGGCGTCGGCAGCAGCCCGGCGACCGGGTGCTGGCATTGCCGCGCAGCAGTGCCGCGGCAATGCGTGCGGCGTTGTTGCGGCGTTGGTGGCTATGGCGCGGCATGCCGCTGCCGCAGGCGCGCCAGCATGCGCAGCGCATCCGCCTGCGAGCGCTGTTGCGGCGGCTGGATGCGCACGATGTCGACCTGGTAGTGCCGCAGAGCCTGTTGCCGGAACTGTGGCTGGCCGGCGAGTTGCAGGGACGGCGCTGGGACGTGTGCATGACGGCCTTGCCGATGCACCTGCTGCAGGCACGCCTGGACGTGGCCGCGCAGCGGCATCCGCATAGTCCCACCTTGCGCGACTTTCGTGCCGATCCGGCGTTGGTCGCCGCCGAGCGCGCGGCGCTGGCGCAGGCGCGGCACTGGATCACCCCGCACCGTGAACTGCTGGCGCTGGCCGGCAAGCGTGGCCTTGCGCTGGAATGGCAACGGCCGGCGCCGCCTGCGGGCGCGGCGGAGCAGGCGGTCATCACCGCGGACGCCGCGCCGCGGGTGCTGTTGGCGGCCTCGGCGCTGGCACGCAAAGGTGCCTACGAATTGCGCGAGGCGGTGCGTGGTTTGCCGCTCGTGTTGCTGCTGCCGCCCGGCGCGCAGGAAACGCCGGACTTCTGGAACGGCATCGCGGTGCAGCGGGTCGCTTCGATGGCCGAAGGCGTACGCGCTGCTTCCCTGGTGCTGCTGCCGGCGTGGATCGAACAGCAGCCGCGTGGCGTGTTGCTGGCCATGGCGCTGGGCAAGCCGGTGATCGCCACCGCCGCCTGCGGCCTGTCCGCGGACGCTGGCGCGTGGCGCTGCGTGGAGGCCGGCGACAGCGCCGCGCTGCGCGAACAGTTGGTCGACGCATTGGGACTGGCGGGTTGAGCGAAACCCGAGGGTGTTGCGGTCGCCCGCAGGGCACCGTTTGCTTCGCCACGTCGACGCGTTGTTCGTTCTAAGTGGCTTTCAGGCAATCTTGAAGCAATCTCCTTGTCGCAGGCTGGCGATGCGCACCTTTGCCCCGTAGGAGCGGCTTCAGCCGCGACGAGGCGTTACCGGGAAAGCCCGTCGCGGCTGAAGCCGCTCCTACGGAATCGGATCGCGCGGCGTCGGATCGCGCATTGGATTGGGGCGATCTGCAGCTTCATCCATGTACGACGGCGAATCAGCGGCTCGGCGACGCGCGTCAGCCTGCCGTTGCTGGCGCTGTCCATCGGATGCGGCTGGCTGTTCTTCAACTCGCTCTAGCAGCTGTCTTGCAGGAATGCGCCGCCGCCTCAGTACAGATCCTGCGGATCCACATCCAGCGACCAGCGCACGCGCCGCGCCTGCGGCAGCGCGTGGATCGCCGGCACCGCCGCGTCCAGCAAGGCATGCAACGCGCGCCGCGTGTTCGCCGACAGCAGCAACTGGGTGCGCTGGAAACCGGCACGGCGCGGCATCGGCGCCGGCATCGGGCCGAAGCGCTGCACTTCGTCCTGCGCCGGCAGCAGCGCGCGCACCGCGGCGAGGAAGGCGTTGGCGTGTTCGACCTGCTTGGCTTCGGCGCGCAGCAGCGCCAGGTGCGCGAACGGCGGGAAGCCGGCGGCCTCGCGTTGCTCCAGTTCCGCGGCGGCGAAGGCGTGGTAGCCGCCGTGCACCAGGGTCTGCAGCAGCGGATGCGCGGGGTGGTGGGTCTGCAGCCAGACCTCGCCCGGACGCGCGGCGCGGCCGGCGCGCCCGGCGACCTGGATCAACTGCTGCGCGAGCTTCTCGCTGGCGCGGAAATCGGCCGAGAACAGGCCTTCGTCGATACCCACCACCACCACCCGGCTCAGCTGTGGCAGGTCGTGGCCTTTGGCCAGGATCTGCGTGCCGACCAGGATGCCGGGCGCAGTGCCGAGCGTGGCCAGTTGGGTCTCCAGCGCATCGCGGCGCTGGGTGGTGCTGCGGTCGATGCGCAGCACCGGCACGTCGGGGAATGCCTGCACCAGGCGTTCTTCGAGGCGCTCGGTGCCGATGCCCTGTGGCTGCAGGGCCAGGCTGCCGCAGTCCGGGCAGGCCAACGGCGCCGGTTGGCGCGCACCACAGTGGTGGCATTGCAGGCGCCGGCCGCCGGCGTGCACGGTCATCGGTGTGGCGTGCAGCGGGGTGCTGCAGCGCTGGCACGGCGCGGTCCAGCCGCAGTCGTGGCACAGCAGTACCGGCGCATAGCCGCGGCGGTTCTTGAACACCAGCACCTGGCCGCCTTCGGCCAGCGCAGTCCCGATCCCCGCCAGCACCTCGGGCGACAGCCCGTCCTGCAGCGGGCGCTTGCGCACGTCGAGCACGCGCACCGTCGGCGGCCTGGCGTCGCCGGCGCGGCGGGTCAGGCGCAGGTGCGCGTAGCGGCCGCCGGCGGCGTTGTGCAGGCTCTCCAGCGAGGGCGTGGCGCTGCCCAGCAGCACCGGCACGTCCAGCGCCTTGCCGCGGACCAAGGCGAAATCGCGGGCGTGGTAGCGGATGCCGTCCTGCTGCTTGTAGCTGCCGTCGTGTTCCTCGTCGACCACGATCAGCCCGGCCCGCGGCAGTGGCACGAACACCGCCGAGCGGGTGCCGACCACCACCTGCGCCTCGCCGCGCCACGCGGCGGCCCAGACCCGCGCGCGTTCGTTGTCGTTGAGCCCGGAATGCAGTGCATGCACCGGCACCCCCAGGCGGGCGCGGAAGCGGGCCAGGGTCTGCGGGGTCAGGCCGATCTCCGGCACCAGCACCAGCGCCTGGCGCCCGCGCGCCAGACAGGCGGCGATCGCCTGCAGGTAGACCTCGGTCTTGCCGCTGCCGGTGACGCCGTCGAGCAGGAACGGCGCGAACCCGGCGGCGGCGACCACCGCGTCGATGGCGTCCTGCTGTTCTGCATTGGGCACCGGCCCGGGCTGCGGTTGCGGCGCCGCGGCGCTGGCCGGCACCGCGATGCGCTCGGCGTGGCCGCGCTTGGCCAGCGCACGCGCGGCACTGCGCCAGTCGTCCATCGCCTGGTCCAGCCGGTCCTCGTCCATGGCCCCGTCCGCCAGCAGCGCGGCGAAGCGGTGCGGGCGGGTGCCGGGCCGGGCGCGGTGGCTGGCGCCGGCCTCGGTCAGGCGCCAGGCCCAGGCGTGGGTGTCGGGCAGCGGCTCGCCGCGGCGTAGCGGCACCGGCAGCGCGGTGACCAGCACCTCGCCCAGCGGCGCATGGCTGTAGCGCGCCAGCCAGCGCAGCGATTCGGCCAGCTCGCCGTGCAGCAGCGGTGACGGGTCCAGCCACGCCTGCGCCGCGCGCAGGCCGTCGGTGTCCTCGACCTGGCCGATCGCCGCGACCACCCCGCTCAGTTCGCGGTTGCCGAACGGCACCTGCACGCGGCGGCCCACGTCGCCGTCGGCAACCATGCCGCCGGGCGGCGGCAGGTAGTCGAACAGCTGCGGCAGCGGCACGGGCAGGGCGACACGCAGCGTGGCGACGGGGGAGGGCATCCGCCTAGTCTAGGGCGTGTCACCAATTCCCAAGTATGCCGCTCGGGGATTGGTGACACGCCCTAGCAGCCGTGGCAAGCGGGTCCCGAGCGCCAGGAGTTGCGCGCGATTGCTGCCCGCAAACTGATAAACCGGTCGTAAATAGCCGCCCCGCTTGGAGAATCGAATTTATCCACACGTGCTGTGGATAAAGCTGTGCATGACCGGCATGCTCCACGCCGTGAAGACGGACTCACAAGCCTCTGCAACGAGTTGGACAAAAAAGCGCCAATCGCATTTATTCTTTCAATAACAATAACTTAGCCGTGAAACACAGATGCAACATGGTTTCGCGGGGGCTTGACAAGACCAGTCGCAGGCCAATTTCCGGCGCTGTGCACAACCCGTCGTCACGGTGGCCGCGGATGAGCCGATCGGGGCGCCGCTGTCAAGCGCGCGGCGCGGCGGCGGCCTCGCTATCATCGCGCCGATGATGGAGTTCCGATGACCGCCACGTCCCCCACCGACGGCGTGGCCGCACCGCCCGCCCTGGCCGCGTTCCTGCGCGGGATCGAACGCCGCGCCGCGGTCCTGGCCGACCTGCAGAGCGGCCGGGCCGAACGCGGCATGCCGGCCCTGGCGGCGGCGATGCGGGCGTTCCGCAGCCACGCCGCGGCCCTGCCGATGGCCGACTGGCCGCTGCGCTTCTGGAAGCTGCTCGGCGCGGTGCCGACCCTGCGCCAGGCCGATGCCGCCGAAGGCGCCTGGCCGGCGCCGCTGGCGCATCTGCGCACCCTGCAGCCCGCCGATCGCCTGGCGCTGCTGCTGCGCATCGTCGCCGGGCTGGACGAGCCGCTGGCCGCGCAAGTGCTGCAACTGTCCACCGAGGACTACCAGCAGGCGCTGGCGCGGGCCTGTCCGCGCGACGCCGCCGGGCGGCCGGATGCGGCGGGCTGGCGCGCGCTGGCCGATGCGGCGCAACAGTGCCTGCGCGACCTGCCGCCGGCGCGGCTGCAGGCCCTGGCGCAACTGCGCGATGCGGCGATCGCCGGCAGCACGGCCTCGCCGGCAGCGGCCACGCTCCCCGCCCCCGACAAGGCGCCTGCGCGCCCGCGCCGCGGCGGGGCGCGCCCGGCCTTGCGCACGCGCCTGGCCGGGGCGGTGATCGCGGTCGTGGTCCTGGCCCTGATCGGCACCGTGTTCTGGGACCGCCTGCCGTGGCACCGGTCCCGTGCCGCCACCGCGGCCGTTGGCAGCGACGCGAGCCTGGCGCTGGGCGACACCGGCCCGGTGCAGGTGGAAGTGCTGCCGCCGGAGTCGGACACCGCCAGCGCGCCGCCGCTGCCGGCCGACCCGCCGGCGCCGCTGCCGGAGCCGGCGATCTACGACCTGGACTTCTATGCGTGGTACGCGGCCGGCGCGCCGCCGCCGCGGATCGAGCGCGGTACCCCCAGCGCCGCCGATCTCGAGGCGGCCGAGACGCCTGCCGCCGCAGTGGCCCCGGCCATCGCCCCTGCCGCGGCGACGACCACGCCACCGGCGCTGACCCCGGCACAGCTGCGCGCGCGCCAGACGGCCTGGGAGGCGTTGCCGGCGGCGGCGCAGGCGCGGTTGCGCCAGGTCGCCACGGCCTTCGCCGGCCTGCCGATCGAGCAGCAGCACACCCTGCACGCGCAATTCGCCGAGATGGACGCGCTGGAGCGTCACGGCTGGTTGCTCGGACCGGAACTGGGCGCCGAGTTCTGGGCGCTGCAGCCGCTGCTGGGCTACGTGCCCGAGGCGCAGCGGCAGGCGCTGCTGGGCCTGCTGCGCAGTTTGCCGGCGGACCAGCGCGAGCATCTGGCGTTGCTGTCGCAACGCACCCCGCCGCAGGACCGTGCCGCCTTGCGCCGCGACCTGCTGGCGCAGGGCGCCGACAGCCGCGGCGCCTGGTTGAAACAGCGCGCCGCACGCTGAGCGGCGCGTTGGGTACTTTGACTTTCCGGGTCCCCAATCCCGGGCTCCGGGTCCCGGCTCTCCTGCAGTGATCCGCCGCAGCGGGTAGAATGCGCGGCCTCCGCCACCCGGTGTCAGGCGCTGTCCGCGCGGCCGCAGTCGGCGAGATCGCCAGAGTCTTGCAATGTTTTCGTCTTCCACCCCGGCCTCGGTCCGGGGCCGCGAACTGCGCACCACCGCGCGGCTCGCCCTGCCGCTGGTCCTGGGGCACGTCTCCACCGGCCTGATCAGCTTCGTCGACAACGTGATCGCCGGCCACCACGGCACCCGCACGCTGGCCTCGGTGACGGTCGGCACCGCGCTGCTGTGGCTGCCGATGATGATCCCGATCGGCACCCTGATCGCACTGACCGCCTCGGTGTCGCAGCTCGACGGCGCCAAGCGTCATGCGCAGATCGGGCCGCTGTTCCGCCAGGCGCTGTGGCTATCGCTGGGCCTGGGCCTGCTGATGTTCGCGTTCCTGAGCGTGATGCCGATGGCGCTGCCGCAACTGGGCATCGCCCCGGAGATCGTGCCCGGCGCGCGTGACTTCCTGCTTGCGATCCGCTGGGGCGTGCCGGCGCTGGTGCTGTACTTCTGCATGCGCTACCTCAGCGAAGGCATGCACTGGACCCTGCCGACCATGCTGCTCGGCTTCGGCGGCCTGCTGCTGCTGGCGCCGCTCGGCTATGCGCTGACCTTCGGCCTGTGGGGCCTGCGCGAGCATGGCGCCGGCGGCCTGGGCATGGCCTCGGCGATCATGATGTGGGCGCAGGCGCTGTGCTTCGCGATCTACCTGGCGCGTTCCAGGCGCTTCGCGCCGCTACGCCTGTTCGCGCGGTTCGAGGCGCCGGACCTGCGCGCGATCGGGGGGCTGCTGAAGACCGGGTTGCCGATCGGCGTGACCATCCTGATGGAGGGCGGCCTGTTCATCGTCACTGCGCTGCTGATCGCGCGCCTGGGCGAAGTGCCGGCGGCCGCGCACCAGATCGCGATCAACGTGGCGCAGCTGTGCTTCATGGTGCCGATGGGCGTGGCCGAGGCGACCACGGTGCGGGTCGGCCGCGCCGCCGGTGCCGGCGACGCGGTGGGCGTGCGCGGCGCGGCCTGGGCCGGCTATGCGATCGTGCTCGGTACCCAGGCGCTGTCGGCGTTGGTGCTGCTGTTCGGCCACGACGCCATCGTCGGCGTCTACACCAGCGACCTGGCGGTGGCGGCGCTGGCTTCCACGTTGCTGCTGTACGCGGCCACGTTCCAGTTCCCCGATGGCCTGCAGGTGCTGTCGGCCGGCGCGCTGCGCGGCCTCAAGGACACCCGCGTGCCGATGCTGCTGGCCCTGTGCTCCTACTGGGGCCTGGGCATGCCGCTCGGCGCCGGCCTTGGCCTGTGGCTGGGCTGGGGGCCGCAGGGCATGTGGATCGGCCTGATCCTGGGCCTGACCGCGGCCGCGGTGATGATGGGCGCGCGCTTCCGCTGGAGCAGTGCGCGGTTGCTGGCCGCACCGGCGGCCCCCTGACTTCAGACGCATGTGCGGCGCCTGACGCAGCCGGTATGCTGCGCAGGCGCAAGACGCCTTCCCTTCGGAGTTTTCCATGAACCAACCCGTGCGTCGCAGCCCCGTCGCCAACTTCTTCGTCGGCCTGTGGGATGTGATGAACTTCACCCGCCGGTTGATCTTCAACCTGCTGTTCTTCGGTTTCCTGTTGCTGATCCTGCTGGCGATGGTGTTCGCCATGGCGCGCGGCGACGGCGGCAAGGCCTTGCGCGACCGCACCACGCTGCTGATCGCGCCGGAAGGCAAGCTGGTCGAGCAGTTCAGCGCCGACCCGGTCAGCCGCGCGCTGGCCAAGGCGATGAACGACAAGGGCGCGCAGGAGATCCAGTTGCGCGACCTGGTGCGCGCGATCGAGGCGGCCAAGACCGATCCGAAGATCGAGCGCGTGGCGCTGCGCCTGGACAAGCTGCAGCCCAGCGGCTTCGCCTCGATGCGCGAGGTGGAGAAGGCGCTGCAGGACCTGCGCAGCTCCGGCAAGCAGATCGTCGCCTACAGCGACAATCTGAACCAGTGGCAGTACCTGCTGGCCGCGCAGGCCAACGAGGTCTATCTGGACCCGATGGGCTCGATGACCCTGGAAGGCCTCGGCCGCTACCGCCAGTACTTCCGCGAGGGCCTGCAGGACAAGCTCGGCGTGGACGTGCACCTGTTCAAGGTCGGCGAGTACAAGTCCGCCGCCGAGCCGTACGTGCTCGACGCGGCCTCGCCGGCGTCCAAGGAAGCCGACCTGTTCTGGATGAACGACGTGTGGCAGCGCTACGTGGCCGACATCGCCAAGGCGCGCAAGCTCAGCGCCGAGCAGATCACCGCCGGCATCGACACCATGCCCGAGGGCGTGGCCGCCGCCGGTGGCGACCTGGCCAAGTTCGCCCTGCAGCAGAAGCTGGTGGACGGCCTGAAGACCCGCGAAGACGTCGAGCAACTGCTGACCAAGCGCGGCGTGGCCGACGACGATGCCGACACCGGCTATCGCAACGTCGACCTGGACGGCTACCTGCAGCAGTTGGATCTGCGCCGCTCGCCGGTGGATTCGCGGCCGCAGGTGGCGGTGGTGGTCGCCGCGGGCGAGATCAGCGGCGGCGAACAGCCGGCCGGCCGCATTGGCGGCGAGTCGACCGCGGCGCTGCTGCGCCAGGCGCGCGACGACGACGCGGTGAAGGCAGTGGTGCTGCGCGTTGATTCGCCCGGCGGCGAAGTGTTCGCCTCCGAGCAGATCCGCCGCGAAGTGGTGGCGCTGAAGGCCGCCGGCAAGCCGGTGGTGGTGTCGATGGGCGACCTGGCCGCGTCCGGCGGCTACTGGATCAGCATGAACGCCGATCGCATCTATGCCGACCCGTCGACGATCACCGGCTCGATCGGCATCTTCGGCATGATCCCCAACATCACCCGCACCCTGGACAAGATCGGCGTGCACACCGACGGCGTGGGCACCACCCGCTTCGCCGGCGCGTTCGACATGACCCGGCCGATGGATCCGGCGGTGGGCCAGCTGATCCAGTCGGTGATCAACAAGGGCTATGCCGACTTCACCGGCAAGGTCGCGCAGGCGCGCGGCAAGTCGGTCGAGGCCATCGACCAGGTTGCGCGCGGTCGCGTGTGGAGCGGTGCGCAGGCCAAGGAGCGCGGGCTGGTGGACGCGTTCGGCGGCTTCAAGGACGCGGTGGCCGATGCCGCCGCGCGCGCCAAGCTGGGCGGCCCGGACAAGTACCGGGTGCGCTACGTCGAAAAGCCGGCCACGCCGTTCGCGCAGTTCGTCGGCGGGTTCGCCGGCAGCCGCCTGGGCGTGTGGATGCTGAGCGACTCGGCGCTGGGCCATGCCCTGCTGGCGCGCAGCCTGCCGGAGCTGGACACCCAGCTGCGCTTCGTCAAGGACGCGGCCGACACCCGTCCGGGCGCGCCGGTGAAGGCGCTGGCCTACTGCTTCTGCGGTCTGTGAGCCGGCCCTGAACCGGTGGCGGCGCGCCCTCGCGGACGCGTCGCCTGATCCCTGCAACGCCGGCCCCGTGGCCGGCGTTTTTCATTGGGCGGTGGCGGCGTCGAGCGCGGCGTTCTGCGTCGCCGCGGCGCGGTCGAGCGTGGCCTGGGTCTGCTTGGCGCGGTCCAGCGGCTGGGCGATGGCGGTGCGCAACGCGCTGGCCTTCGGCGGTGGCGGCGCATCGGGCGGTTGCGGTGGCGCCGGCTTGCATGCGGCCAGCAGTGCCAGCAGCGGCAATGCGAACGTCATCCTGCGCAGTGGTGCGGACATGGCGGCGACCTCCTCGAGGGTGGAGGTATCATCCTACGCCTCCCATGTGAGCAGACAGGCACGCGCATGCAGCACCGTTGGCGGCTGGACGGACAGACCGCGCTGATCACCGGCGCCAGCGCCGGCATCGGCCTGGCGATCGCACGCGAACTGCTCGGCTTCGGCGCCGACCTGCTGCTGGTGGCGCGTGACATGGACGCGCTGGAAGCGGCGCGCGACGAGCTGCGCGAGGCCTTTCCCGAACGCGACATCCTGGCGCTGGCCGCCGACGTCGCCGACGACGAGGACCGCCGCGAGATTCTCGACTGGGTCGAGGACCATGCCGACGGCCTGCACCTGCTGATCAACAACGCCGGCGGCAACGTCAGCAAGGCCGCGGTGGACTACACCGAGGACGAATGGCGCGGCATCTTCGAGACCAACCTGTTCTCCGCGTTCGAGCTGTCGCGCTACGCGCATCCGCTGCTGGCGCAGCACGCGGCCTCGGCGATCGTCAACGTCGGCAGCGTGTCCGGGCTGACCCACGTGCGCAGCGGCGCGCCCTATGGCATGACCAAGGCGGCGCTGCACCAGCTCACCCGCAACCTCGCCGCCGAATGGGCCGAGGACGGCATCCGGGTCAATGCGGTGGCGCCGTGGTACATCCGCACCCGCCGTACCTCTGGCCCGCTGTCGGACCCGGACTACTACGACCAGGTGATCGAGCGCACGCCGATGCGCCGCATCGGCGAACCGGAGGAAGTGGCGGCGGCGGTCGGGTTCCTGTGCCTGCCGGCGGCCAGCTACATCACCGGCGAATGCATCGCGGTGGACGGCGGGTTTTTGCGTTACGGGTTCTAGCGGCTGTGCGGCGGCTGCGTGCGCGCCGGGCGCCGGCCGAAAGGCACAGTGCAGGAGGCCCCGGGCATATGTCGTCGGGACTGAAGTCCCTCCCACAAAGGTGCGCGCGCTTACCGCGGTGGATCGGCGGCTGCGGGGGTAATCCGTAGGAGCGGCTTCAGCCGCGACCAGGCTTTCCCGGTCACGCCCGGTCGCGGCTGAAGCCGCTCCCACGACACCAGGCGCACACCCGCGCGCGAGCAAGATGGCTCACGGCGCTGGCTGCTCTGCGCCGCAGTTGCTGGCCTCGAGCAGGTGCTGGCGGCGTTCGAACTCCGTGCGCAGCGCCTCGGCATGGTCGGGCACGGCGAAGCGCCAGTGCGTTTCGGCTTCGGCCACGTAGCTCTTCCAGGCCTCGCACAGCTGCTCGGCGGGCAGTGGCTTGCATTGGTCGCGCAGCACTTCGCAGGCGCTGCCGCCGGCCTGATTGGGCCCACCGTCCAGATCCATCGTGTTCAACGGCACGCACCGCGGCGGCGGTTCGGCGACCTCGCCGATGTAGGACGCCTGCTCGCGGGTGATGCAGGTGAACAGCGGCGGGGGCGGCAGCATCGGTGGCGGTGGCGGTGGCGGTGGCGGTGGTGCAGCAGCCGTGGTGTCGGCCGGGGTCGGCACGTCCGCAGGCGTGGCGGTGCTCGTGGCGCTTGCAGGGGGCGACGATGGCGTGGGCTGGGCGGCGAGCGTGCTCGGCAGTGCGGCGCTGCTCACGCCCTGCATGACTTTCTTCTGCTGGCGCATGCCCTTGGGGCAGGGCATGTTCTGGATGGTCAGGTTGTCCTGCGCGTCGGTGCAGCGATAGAACACCACCGGTTCGGCGTGCGCGGCGCTGGCGCAGGTCAGCGCCATGGCGAAGCAGAGCGCGCGGCGCATCAGCTGCCGCCGCAATCGCGTGCCAGGCGCGCATCGATGCCGCGCTGTTCGGTCTCCATCGCGCGGCGCTCGCTCTGCAGCGCGCTGTTGTAGCGACGGATCAGTTCCCAGCGGCGGTCGCTCAGGCGAGCGCAGACCTCTTGCTCGGGCAGTGCCGTGCAGGTGTCGCGAATCATTGTGCTGCCGGCCGGCACGATCACGCCGGCGCCAGCGGCGCCCCCTGGCGGCGGTGGCCCGGGTGGGCGTGGGCCGCCGGGCGGAGGCGGTCCCGGCGGGACGGGCGAGCGGCCATCGGGGCCGCGTCCGGACGGCCGCGCGTACGGACCCTCGGCATAGCCATAAGCCCACAGCGGCACCCAGCGCGGATTGCCGGCGTTGTCGTCGCTGGTGTAGCGCGCACCTTCCGGGGTGACGCACTCGTACATCGGCTGCGGCGGCTGCACGGTGACGATGCGGAGTTCGCGCTGCGGCAGCGGTGCCGGGGAGGCCTCCGCACGTGCCGGATCGGTGCTGAGGGTGGTGGTCGGCCGCGGCGGCGGATCGCGCGGACGCTGCATGTCCAGCACCTGCTGCTGGCGCGCGTTCTCGCAGGGGGCGTTCTGCAGGCTGACCGCGCCGGAGGCGGCGATGCAGCGGTAGATGCGCACCGAGGTATTGCCGCCGTCGCTGCGCACCGTCTGCGTCTGTTGCGCCCAGCCGGCGCCGATCCAGGGCGACAGGCTCAGCAGCAGCAAGGGGCGGAGAAAGAAGCGCATGCGCGCATCTTGCGCGCCTTGGGCGACCAGGGAAAGGGCGGTGCGTGTGGGGATTCAGGCCCCCATGGCGTCGCGGCAACGTTGCCGCGTTGTTCTGTCGCCGCGAGGCTGCGCCCGTACCCTCATCCGCCCCTGCGGGGCACCTTCTCCCGAGGGGAGAAGGGAAATGCTTAGCCCCTCTCCCCTCGGGAGAGGGGTTGGGGTGAGGGTACGGAGCGCGAAGCGCAGGCGTTGATCCGGCGGTGCGAGGCTGCGCCCGTACCCTCATCCGCCCCTTCGGGGCACCTTCCCCCGAAAAGGGGGCCATGGTCCCGAGGGGAGAAGGGAAATGCTTAGCCCCTCTCCCCTCGGGAGAGGGGTTGGGGTGAGGGTCCGGTGCGCGAAGCGCCCACGCTGCTCCATCGCACCGTTGCCGCCCGGCGTCGGCGCAGCGAGAGGTCGGCGTGCGGTGCTGGAGGCCGCGCCTCAGGCGCGCAGGATCTCGCCGCTGGCGGCGTCGCGGATCGGGGTGGGCTGGGCCAGGCCGCCGGTCTCGCCGTCGAGCAGGCCATCGAGGTCACTCAGCATCAATGGGTCGAGTTCGCTGCGCTGCCGCGCCGGCGGCTCGCCGCCGCGGTTGGCGCTGGTCGACACCAGGGCGCCGCCCCAGGCCCGGCACAGGGCCGCCACCAGCGGATGCGCGCTGATCCGCACGGCGATGCCCTGGTGCGCGCCGGTGATCCAGGGCGGCGCGTGTGCGGCGGCGGGCAGGATCCAGGTGTGGGGTCCCGGCCAGCTGGCCAGCACCGCGGCCAGCCGGTCCGGCGGCAACGCCGACAGGTCGAGCAGCGGGCGCAGCGGATCCAGTTCGGCAGCGACCACGATCAGGCCCTTGTCCACGGGCCGCTGCTTGATCCGCAGCAGGCGGGTCACGGCGGCCTCGTCGTGCGGATCGCAGCCCAGGCCCCACACGGCTTCGGTGGGATAGGCGATCACGCCGCCCTTGCGCAGGACGGCGACGGCATGGCTCAGCGACAGGTCGGTCATGCGCGCATCATGCGGCACGTCCTCGTCTAAGGACAATGAGGAGCGGTTGGGCGGGACTCGGGATTTTCGCAAGTCTCCGGCCGTGCCGCTTTTATGTGGGAGGGGCTTCAGCCCCGACGCCTTACCGATGACGCGTCGGGGCTGAAGCCCCTCCCACATCAAAGCCGCAGGGTCGTGGTTCCTCAATCGCTGAGAGGCCTGTAGGCACCGCGAGAGGGCAGCTCGGCGGCCGCGCTCGTGCCATCCGAGGGGCGCATCGGGCCGCCCTGGGCCATCGGCATGGCGGCCTCAGCCGCCCTTGGCCACGGTTTTCTTCGCTGCCTTCTTCACCGCTTTCTTGGCGGTCTTCTTCGCGGCCTTCTTGACCGCCTTCTTCGCCGCCGGCTTGGCCGGGGCGTCGGCGGCGGCCTTCTTCGCTCCGCTCTTCTTCGGCGCGGCGTCCTTCTTGGCGGCGGCCTTCTTGGCACCGAAGCCCTTGCGCACGGGCTTGCCGGTTTCCTCCAGCAGCTTCTGCACTTCGTCCAGGCTCAGCGAGGCGGGCTCGCGATCCTTGGGGATCTTGCCGTTGAGCTTGCCGTCGCTGATGTACGGGCCGAAGCGGCCGTTGAGTACCTGGATGTCGCTGCCGGGAAATTCCTTGATGATGCGGTTGCGCGCGATCTCTTCCTTCTCCTCGATCAGGAACACCGCACGTGCCAGATCGATGGTGTAGGGATCGTCTTCCTTCTTCAGCGAGGCGTAGACGCTGCCGCGCTTGGCGAACGGGCCGAAGCGGCCGATGCCGACGCTGACTTCCTCGCCCTTGTCCTGGCCGAGGCTGCGCGGCATCAGGAACAGCTCCAGCGCCCCCTCCAGGGTGATGGTGTGCATGCTCTGGCCGGGACGCAGCGAGGCGAACTTGGGCTTGTCCTCGGCATCCTCGGCGGTGCTGCCGATCGCCGCATACGGCCCGAAGCGGCCCAGGCGCACGCTCACCGGCTTGCCGGTCTTGGGGTCGGTGCCGAGCTCGCGCGCACCGCTGGCTTCGGCACGGTCGACCGACTCCTTCTTGTCCTCGACCAGTTCCTTGAACGGTTCCCAGAAGCGCGACATCAGCGGAACCCACTCCTCCTCGCCGCGCGAGACCGCGTCGAGCTCGTCCTCGAGCTTGGCGGTGAAGTCGTAGTCCACGTACTGGGTGAAGTGGCTGGACAGGAACTTGGACACCGCGCGGCCGACGTCGGACGGGCGGAAGCTGCGGCCTTCCATCTCCACGTACTTGCGGAACAGCAGGGTCTGGATGATCGAGGCGTAGGTCGAGGGACGGCCGATGCCGTACTCTTCCAGCGCCTTCACTAGCGCCGCTTCGGTGAAGCGCGGCGGCGGCTGGGTGAAATGCTGCTCGGCCAGGATGCGTTCCAGCGGCACGCGGTCGCCGGGCTTCATCGCCGGCAGCTTGCGGCCTTCGTCCTCGTCCTCGGCGCTCTTGTTGTCCTTGCCCTCCTCGTACACGGCCAGGAAGCCGGGCACCACCACGGTGGTGCCGCTGGCGCGGAACACGTGTTCGCTGCCGGCCGACAGGTCGACGCTGACGGTGTTGAGCGTGGCCGGGATCATCTGGCAGGCCACCGCACGCTTCCAGATCAACTCGTACAGCTTGCGCTCGTCGTCGGTCAGGAAGCGCGCCACCTGCGACGGGGTGCGCAGCGCCGAGGTCGGGCGCACCGCTTCGTGCGCTTCCTGGGCGTTCTTGGACTTGGTCTGGTAGGTGTTGGGCTGGTCCGGCAGCGAGGCGATGCCGTAGTCGCGGGCGATCACGTCGCGGATCTCGGCCAGCGCGTCCTGCGACAGGTTGACCGAGTCGGTACGCATGTACGAGATCAGGCCGACCGTGCCTTCGTCGCCGATCGCCACGCCTTCGTACAGCTTCTGCGCCACCTGCATGGTCTTGCGGGTGGTGAAGCCGAGCTTGCGCGAGGCTTCCTGCTGCAGGGTCGAGGTGGTGAACGGCGGCGCCGGGCGGCGCTTGCGCTCCTTGCTGGCGACGTCGGTGACGTGCAGCGCACCCTGCGCGGCCTGCTGGATGCGCAGGCGCGCAGACTCGGCGGTGTCGCCGTCGGTGATGGTGAACTGTTCGAACTTCTGCCCGTCGAGCTTGATCAGCTTGGCGTTGAAGTGCTGCGAGGGATGCGCGCAGTCGGCGGCGATGGACCAGTACTCGCGGGCGATGAAGGCTTCGATCTCCTCCTCGCGCTCGACGATCATGCGCAGCGCCGGCGACTGCACGCGGCCGGCGGACAGGCCGCGCTGCACCTTGCGCCACAGCACCGGCGATAGGTTGAAGCCGACCAGGTAGTCCAGCGCACGGCGCGCCTGCTGCGCATCGACCAGGTCGCCGGCGATCTGCCGCGGCTGCGCCATCGCTTCCTTGATCGCGCGCGGGGTGATCTCGGTGAACACCACCCGGTGCAGCGGCTTGCCCTTGAGCAGCCCGCGCTCCTGCAGGATCTCGGCGATGTGCCAGCTGATCGCCTCGCCCTCGCGGTCCGGGTCGGTCGCCAGGTAGATGTCTTCGGCCGCCTTGGCCGCCTTGGCGATGGCCTCGACGTGCTTCTCGTTCTTGTCGATCAGCGCGTAGCGCATCGCGAAGCCGTCGTCCGGATCCACCGCGCCTTCCTTCGGGATCAGGTCGCGCACGTGCCCATACGAGGCCAGGACGTGGAAATCCTTGCCGAGGTATTTGTTGATCGTCTTGGCCTTGGCGGGCGATTCGACGATGAGCAGGTGCTTGGACATGGCGGGTCGGGCTTCGATGGGCGTGGGCGGACGCCCTGGGGGCGGTAGGGTGGCGCAATTGCTCCGGTTAGTGAAGCGTTGCGGTCTGGCAGAGAAGCCGACGCCCGGGATGGAACCCCTGGGCGTTCAGCTACGGCGCTTATTTATTAGTGGGCATGTCCGGCGCGCGCTGTCAAGCCGGCGCCGGATGACCTGGCCGCCGTACGGGCGGCACCGTGGCGCCCGGAACCCACTTGACTCAGTGCCAGCCGCCCTTGGCGGCCATGCCGATCGCCAGCGCCACCAGCAGCATCACGCCCGCCATCAGCAGGCCGAACAGCGACAGGATCACCACGGTGACCGTGCCCAGCTTGCGCTGCTGCCATTCCGGGTGGTCGGTGTAGGCCCACTTGTCCACCACCAGGGTGTCGCAGAGCATGTCGTGCAGGGCCTGCTTGCGCTCGGTGAAGGCCGCCATCAGCAGGCCGATGCCCAGGGTCAGGCTGCTCAGCATGAAGCCGAAGTAGCGGCCGACGCCGCGGGCCACGGTGATGCGGCTGCCGTCGGTGCGCACGACCTTGATGCCGACGGCCATCTTGCCCAGCGTGGCCTGCTTGGTGGAGGCGTGGAACAGGCCGTAGTACAGCGCCGAGATCGCCATCGGCAGCAGGTACAGCAGGAGCAGCATGACGATGCCGGCGGCGGTGGCGAAGTCGGGTTGCTTGCCGAAGCCGCTGATCCCGAAGAAGCCCAGCATCACCACGAACTGGATCACGTTGGCGACGATGCCGACCAGGAACGCGTCGATCAGGTAGGCGGCCACGCGCTTCCAGAACCCGGCCTGCACCACCTCGCCGCCGCCGACCACCCGCACGCCGCCGTCGAGCACGGCGCTGGGCGCTGCGTAGGGCGATGCCGCCGCGGCCGGCGCGGGTGCGGTCCAGGCGTCGGGCACGACCGGGGTCGGGGCAGGCGGCGGCACCTCTGCGCCGGCCTCCGAGGGGGGCAAGGCAGGTGCCGGGACCGGCGCCTGGGTCAGGCCGAGTTCGTCGACGAACTCGGCCAGGGTGCGCCACTCGCTGAGGCCTTCGCGCCAGACCAGGGTGGACAACCCGATCTCGCCGCGCTGGAAGCGCTGTTGCAGGTCGGCGGCCGCGAGCGGCCCATGGCGCTGCTGCGCCGCGTCGGCGTAGTACCACTCAGTCATTCTTTTCCCCGGGAATTGCAGTCGAAAACGGTGTGCCGGTCAGCCGCCGCGGCAGTGGACCGGCAGGTCGCGGTCGTCCAGGTCGGAACTGCAGTTCCAGGCGGACGTGCGCTCATCGTAGTCCAGCCACAGCGCTTTGCCATCCAGGCGCTTGTGCTCGGGCAGGCGCAGCGTGGCTTCCAGGCCGCAGTGGCCGTTGTCGAAGCGGCCGATCCGCACCTGCGCGATGGACGTGCCGGCATAACTCTCGGGGGGGCCGAAGCCGGTGTCGCCGTTCACCGCGCAGCGGTGCTCCTGCGCGGCGAAGGCGGCGATCTGGTCCTTCAGCGGCGCCAGGTCGCCGAGCGCCTGCGTGACCTTCGCGCGGGCCAGGTAGTCCTGATAGGCAGGCAGGGCGATCGCCGCGGCGATGCCCAGGAACGCCACCAGCAGCACCCCGCCGACCGCGCCGACGATGGCCATGATCGCGCAGCCGGACAGGCCGCTGCGTGGCGCGGCGACGGCAGCGGGGCTCGCGGGAGCGGGTGCCTGCAGCGGTGGCGGCAACGGCGGTGGAATGGGGGTGTCGGGCAGGCCCAGCTCGGCGGCGATCGCTTGCAGCGGCCGCCACTCCGGCAGGCCTTCGCGCCAGACCAGGGTCTCGCGCTGCAGGCGACCGTCGTGCAGGCGTTCCAGCAGGGCGGGCGCCGGCAACGGGCCGTGCCGCTCGCGTGCGGCATCGACGTAGTACCAGAGCGTCGGGGAAAGGGTGTCTTCGTGCATCCGTGCGCGACCGTCAGCGGCTCAGTGAACCGGCTCCGGCTCGTCGACGAACATCTGCGTTTCCATCCACGCGTACGCCGCCTCGGCACCGGGCTGGTTGAACAGCACCATCAGTACCACCCACTTCAGGTCGTCCAGGTCCAGCTCGTCCTGGTCCAGGGCCATGGCCCGGTCCAGCACCAGCTCGCGCTGGTCGCTGTCGAGGATGCCGTGCTGTTCCAGGAACAGCAGGAAGCCGCGGCATTCCACGTCGAGCTTGTCCAGTTCCGGGCCGTGGTAGATGCGGATCGGGCCATCGATGCGCGGCTGCGCCACGGCCGGGCGCTGGTCGGCCAGGGCGTCGAGCCAGTCGAACGCCTTGCTGATCTCGGTGGGGCTGAAACCGGCCTGGATCAGGCCATTCTGGAGGGAGTCGCGATCGCGGACCGGATCCGCGTCTTCGCTGAAATAGTGTTCGAACAGGTACAGCAGGACATCCAGAATGCTCTCTTTCATTGCCCCTCGGCCTGCGTCGCGAGACGCTGTGGAGGTGAAGAAACTAGGGTTTGCGGGTGTAACGACCGCGTTCGACCGCCACGTAGCCATCCAGTTCCATGGCCAGCAGCATGGAGGACGCCGCTGCGGCCGTCAATCCGCTGCGTGCGATCACTGAATCCATACAGATGGGGTCGTGGCCCAGCGCCTGCCACAAGCGCTGGTAGTCGGGATGGGGAAAGGCCGGTGCGGCGGCGCGCGCGATGCTGCTTCCCTGTGTGGGGGCGTTCAGGCGCCCACGCAAGGCGTCGGCGAGTTCGGCCGCCAGGGGCGCGACGCCGGCCAACACCTCCTCGGCGCTTTCCACCAGCCCGGCGCCGTCGCGGATCAGCCGGTGGCAGCCGCGCGCCAGCGGATTGTGGATGGAGCCGGGCAGGGCGAACACCTCGCGCCCGGCCTCGGCGGCCAGCCGCGCGGTGATCAGCGCGCCGGAGCGGGTGGCCGCCTCGATCACCAGGGTCGCCAGGCTCAGCCCGGCGATGATCCGGTTGCGCGCCGGAAAGTGGCCCGCCCGCGCCTGCGTGCCCGGCGGGTGCTCGCTGACCACCGCGCCGCGTTCGGCGATCTGGCTGAGCAGGGCGGCATGCTGGCGCGGGTAGGCCAGGTCCGGGCCGGTGCCGACCACCGCCACGGTCAGCCCGTCCGCGCGCGACAGCGCCGCCCGGTGCGCGGCGGCATCCACGCCACTGGCCATGCCGCTGGTCACCGCGAAGCCGGCCGCGGCCAGGGCCAGGGCGAAGCCGTAGGCGTTGTCGCGACCGCCGGCGCTGGGCGCGCGGCTGCCGACCACGGCGATGCCCGGGTGCCACAGCGCCGCGGGGTCGCCGTCCACGTACAGCGCCAGTGGCGGGTTGGGCGTACGCCGCAACAGGGCCGGGTAGTCGGGATCGTGGCAGCCCAGCAGGTGCCGGCCTGGCTGCGCCAGCCAGTGCTCGGCGGTTTCCAGCGCTGCGCGGTCGGGCCGTTGCAGCGCGGCGATCTGCGCCGCATCCAGGCCGGCGGCATGCCAGCCGGCGGGACCGGCGGCCAATGCCGCGGCCGGGCTGCCGTGCTGTTCCAGCAGCAGCCGGCGTGGGGCGCTGGCGCCGCCGGCCAGCGACAGGCGCAGCAGGGCCGGATCGGTGGGTGCGTGGACGGGGGCGGGGGCCGGACTGGACATGCGCCCAGCCTAGGCCGCAGACGCAGACGGCGCCCTCGGGCGCCGTCTGCAATCGCTGTAGGGGGATGCCCCGGCGGCGGGTCAGCGCGCGTCCGGGTGCTTGACGTCGTAACCGATCCGGGTCGGCTTGATGCCGTCCATCACCAGCGCGTAGCTGACCTTGTCGAAGGTGCGGAACACCATCGCGTGCGCGGCGTACTCGTCCGGCAGCGCCACGGTCGTGCCGCTGCCGCCGGTGAAGCCATCGTCGGCGCGGGAGGTGTTGGGGTGGCGCACGCGGTCGTTGACCCGGGTGCCGTGGCGCCACAGCGACACCACCGTGCCGTTGTCGATGCCTTCGCGGCGGCCGCCGGAAATGGCGATCACGTCGCGCGGACCGGCCGCGCTGAACGCGTCGGCCACCGCCAGCACCCGAAGGCCGGCGGCCATCGCCTGCTCGGACGGCGGATGCGGCACGAACTGCAGGTCGTAGGGCTGCGCCTCCACCGGGATCAGGCGGTCGCCGGCGCGCACTTCGCGGGCATTGTCCTGCAGCAGCAGGGCAGTGGCCTGGCGACCGTCGGCGGACACGCGGGCGACGGTGCCGATGTTGACCTGGGCCAGTTCGTAGCCGAGCGTCTCGCGGCGCTTGTCCGGCGGCACGAAGGTCTGCCACAGATTGCCGCTGCCGGGGATGCTGCGGCCTTCGGCGTTGAGGTCGTCGCTGAGCTTGGGCAGCAGGTAGCGCACGGTCGGGCGGACCACGGCGTAGCGCTGCCCGGCCTGGGCCTGGCCGAGGCCGACCGCGTAGACCAGTTGCCCGTCGGTGGCGCGCAGGCGGTTGTCTTCGGTGCCGACCACGTAGGGCAGGTCGTCGATGCGGTCGACCACGCGCAGGTTCTTCAGGAACGGCTCCACCTGTGCCAGCGGGATCGCGTCGATCGGCGCGTCCTGGCGCGGACCCGGCTTGACCTCGGCACGCGCCACCCGGTCCAGGTAGGCCAGGCTGAGCACGTCGCCGGGATAGATCAGGTGCGGGTTGTGCACCTGCGGATTGGCCTGCCAGATCTCCGGCCACAGCCAGGGCTTGCCGAGGAAGCGCCCGGCGATGTCCCACAGCGTATCGCCCTTGCGCACCACGTAGGTGTCGGGGTGTTCGGCGGCCATGCTGGCGGAAGCAGCATAGGTCGCCACGGTGAGCATCGCCACGGCGACGACCGTGCGGAGTCGATTGAACATGAGCGCGGAGCCTGATTCCCCAACAGGTTCGCGCACTATAGTGCAGAACCCTGGTGCGGGCGCAAGCGTCCGGCGCAGAAACGGGTAGAATCCGCAGGTCTTGCCGAATCGTCCGGCGCCCCCATCTTGGGTACCGCTATGGCCCTGCTCCCCATTCTTGAATTCCCCGACCCGCGCCTGCGCACCAAGGCGGTGCCGGTCGACGCTGCCGAGGTCACCTCCGCGGCCTTCCAACGCCTGCTCGACGACATGTTCGAGACCATGTACGACGCGCCGGGCATCGGCCTGGCGGCCAGCCAGGTGGACGTGCACAAGCGCTTCATGGTCATCGACGTCAGCGAGGAGAAGAACGCCCCGCAGGTGTTCATCAACCCGCAGATCGTGCAGCGCGACGGCGAACAGGTGTACCAGGAGGGCTGCCTGTCGGTCCCCGGCATCTACGCCGACGTGACCCGCGCCGACGCCATCACCGTGCGTTATCTGGACCGCGAGGGCCAGCCGCAGGAACTGAGCACCGACGGCCTGCTGGCGGTGTGCGTGCAGCACGAGATGGACCACCTCGACGGCAAGCTGTTCGTCGACTACCTGTCCCCGCTCAAGCGCGAAATGGTGCGCAAGAAACTGGCCAAGGCGCGCAAGCACGTGGCCTGACGGCCGGGATTCGGGAGCCGGGATTGGGGATTCGCCAGAGCGAATCGCCCCCTGCCGGTCGCCGATCCTGCCGTTGCGAATCCCCAATCCCCAATCCCGAATCTCCGCCCAATGAAACTCGTCTTCGCCGGTACGCCGGACTTCGCCGTGCCGTCGTTGCGCGCGGCTGCGCAGCGCCATGAAGTGGTCGCGGTCTACACCCAGCCGGACCGGCCCGCCGGGCGTGGCCGCGGGCTGACCCCGTCGCCGGTCAAGCTTGAAGCGGTGGCGCGCGGCATCCCGGTGCTGCAGCCGCAGACGCTGCGCACGCCGGAGACGCTGCAGGCGCTGCGCGCGCTGCAGCCGGACCTGATCGTGGTGGTGGCCTACGGGCTGATCCTGCCCAAGGCGGTGCTGGCGATCCCGACCCATGGCTGCTGGAACGTCCACGCCTCGCTGTTGCCGCGCTGGCGCGGCGCCGCGCCGATCCAGCGCGCGATCGAGGCCGGCGACAGCGAGACCGGGGTGTGCCTGATGCAGATGGAAGCCGGGCTGGACACCGGCCCGGTGTTGCTGTCGCAGCGCACCCCGATCGGTGCCGACGAGACCGGTGGGCAGTTGCACGATCGCCTGGCCGCACTCGGTGCGCAGGTGCTGGCCGACGGCCTGGGCCTGCTGCGTGCCGGCCTGCGTCCGGTGGCGCAGCCGCAGCCAGAGGCCGGCGTGACGTACGCGCAGAAGCTGGACAAGGCGCAGGCGCGGCTGGACTGGCAGCAGCCGGCGGCGCAGCTGGCGCGGCAGGTGCGCGCCTTCGATTCGTGGCCGGTCGCCGAGGCGATGCTGGCCGGCGAGCGGGTGCGGGTGCGCGGCGCGATCGCGCTGGACCTGGCCCACGGGCAGCCGCCGGGCACGGTGCTGACCGCGTCCAAGCAGGGCATCGACATCGCCTGCGGCCAGGGCGCGCTGCGCCTGCGTGTGCTGCAGCGCGAGGGTGGCAAGGCGATCACCGCCGCCGACTACCTCAACGCACGGCGCGACCTGCCGGTCCTGGCCTGAGGCGTCGAGCATGCCTGCGTACGCCGCGTTGAGCCTCGCAGGCGCGGCCGTGGCCGCGTCCGCGCTGACGCGCAGGCGGACGTCCATCGCTTCGCGCATCCCAGCCATCCGCATGCGCAACCACGGCGCGGCATACGCGCGCGGGCACGCCATGTCCCGGAGCACGCGCCGATGACCATGACGCCCGCCGCTGCGTGGCCACCAGGCGTGGCCCCGCGGGTGGTCGCCGCCCGCGTGCTGAGCGCGGTGATCGATCGCGGCCGCTCGCTCAAGGCCGAACTGGCCATCGCGTTGCCGACGCTGCCGGACTCGCGCGACCGTGCGCTGGTGGAGGCGATCTGCTTCGCCGTGCTGCGCCGCCGCCCGGCCTACGAGGCGGCGCTGCGGATGTGGCTGCAGAAACAGTTGCCGCAGCGCGATGCCGAATTGCGCGGCCTGCTGCTGGCCGGTTTCGCCCAGCTCGATGCGCTGGGCCTGGCGCCGCACGCGGCGCTGTCGGCGACGGTGGAGGCGACGCGCGCACTGGATCGGCCGCGCCAGGCCGGGCTGGTCAATGCGCTGCTGCGGCGCGCGCTGCGCGACGGGCTGCCGGCGGTCGCCGCCGACGCGGGCTGGCCGCTGTGGTTGCGCGATGCGCTGCACGCCGACTGGCCGCAGCAGGCCGAGGCGATCTTCGCCGCCAGCCAGCAGCCGGCGCCGCTGTGGCTGCGGGTCAACCGCCAACATGGCAGCCGTGATGCCTATCTGCAGGAACTGGCGGCGGCCGGCATCGCCGCGCAGGCGTCGCCGCTGCTGGCCGATGCCATTCGCCTGGAGACGCCGCTGGCGGTGGGCGCCTTGCCGGGCTTTGCCGACGGCCGCGTGTCGGTGCAGGATGGCGCGGCGCAGCAGGTCGCCGACGTGCTGGCGCTGGCATCGGGCGCGCGCGTGCTCGATGCCTGCGCGGCGCCCGGCGGCAAGTCCGCACATCTGCTCGAACGCGACCCGAGCCTGCGCCTGACCGCGCTGGACGTGGATGCGCGGCGCCTGGCGCGGGTCGGCGAGACCTTCGCGCGCACTGGTACTGGCGCGCAGGCGCAGCTGCAGGTGGCCGACGCGGCGCAGCCGCAGGACTGGTGGGATGGCGAGCCGTTCGACGCGGTGCTGCTCGACGCGCCGTGTTCGGCCACCGGCATCGTGCGTCGCCAGCCGGATGTGCTGCTGCATCGCCGGCGCGAGGACGTGACCGCCCTGCAGGCATTGCAGGCGCGCCTGCTCGACGCCGCCTGGCAGGTGCTGCGGCCGGGCGGGGTGCTGGTCTACGCCACCTGCTCGCTGCTGCAGAACGAGAACGCACGGCAGGTGCAGGCCTTGCTGGCGCGGCAGCCCGGTGCGGCGCTGGAGGATCCGGGCGCGGCATGCGGGCATGCCTCCGGCGGCGGCCGCCAGCGCTTCCCCGGCGAGCAGGACTGCGACGGGTTCTACTACGCAAGGTTCCGCAAGACGGCATGAACCGGCCCCGGTATCATCGCCTCCCATGCTGAAGACCCGCGCGTCCCGAGAGTTCTGGTTGTTGGCCATCCTGGCCGTGCTGGTGCTCGGCGCCGGCCTGGGCCTGCGCGATCCGCACCCGGCCGACGAACCGCGCTTCGCGCTGGTCGCCAAGCAGATGGTGGAGAGCGGCAACTGGCTGTTCCCGCACCGCGGCACCGAGCTGTACTCGGACAAGCCGCCGATGCTGATGTGGCTGCAGGCCAGCTTCTACACGCTGCTCGGCAACTGGCGGGTGGCGTTCCTGCTGCCGTCGCTGTTGGCCGGGCTGGGTACGCTGGCCTGCGTCTACGACCTCGGCCGGCGCCTGTGGACGCGCCGCGTCGGCATGTACGCCGCCTACGCGCTGCTGTTCGCCTTCCACTTCACCTACCAGGCGAAGAAGGCGCAGATCGACCCGCTGGTGGTGTTCTTCATCACCCTGGCCAACTACGCGCTGCTGCGCCATCTGTTGCGCGGGCCGGACTGGCGGCTGTGGGCGCTGGGCTGGTTTGCCGCCGGCCTGGGCACGATCACCAAGGGCGTGGGCGTGCTGGCGCTGCTGATGCTGCTGCCGGCCGCGGCGGCGTCGCTGGCGCACTGGCGCGGGGTGCGGGTCGGCCTGCGCGATCCGCGCTTCTGGCTGGGGCCGCTGGCGTTCCTGGCGGCGGTGTCGATCTGGCTGGTGCCGATGGTGGTCACCGCGCTGTCGAGCAACGCGCCCGAGTACCGCGCCTATCTCAACGACATCCTGTTCCGGCAGACCGCCGGGCGCTACGCCAAGTCCTGGGACCACGCGCACGGGCCGCTGTACTTCTTCGGGGTGATGCCGAGCATGTGGTTGCCGGTGCTGCTGGCGTTGCCTTGGGCGATCCCCGCCTGGGCGCGGCGCCTGCGCCGGCGCGATGCGCGCTACCTGCTGCCGCTGGCCTGGTGGGCGCTGGTGGTGCTGTTCTTCTCGATCCCAACCGGCAAGCGCGACGTCTACGTCCTGCCGGCGCTGCCGATGCTGTGCCTGGCGATGGGGCCGCTGATCCCCGGGCTGTTGCGCAAGACAGGGGTCAAGCGCCTGCTGCTGGCGTTCACCGCGCTGCTGACGCTGGCGCTGGGCGGCGTCGGCGCGGCGATCCTGCTGGGACACGGCTTCCGCGCGCGGATGATGGAAGACCGCGGCATCGACCTGGCCACGGTGCAGGTGCTGGCCTGGATCCTGCTGGCGATCGGCCTGTGGGGCGTGGCCAGCCTGGCCGCGTTCGCGCGGCGCCGCCCGGAACTGGCGGCTGTCTCGACCCTGACCATGGTCTGGGCGATGGCCGGCTTGCTGGTGTACCCGCTGATCAACCTGTCCAGCTCCGCGCGCGGGGTGATGGAGTCGGTCGGGCGCCGCATCGGCCCGGATGCCGAACTCGGCCTGGTCGCCTGGAAGGAACAGAACCTGCTGATGGCCGACCGCCCCGCGACGACCTTCGGTTTCGTGGTGCCGTGGGAACAGCAATTGCGCCGCGGCATCGCCTGGCAGGCGCAGGCGCCGCAGCGGCGCTGGCTGCTGGTGCAGGAGGCGGCGATGCTGGGCTGTGTGGACCGCAGCGCCAGTGTCCTGGCCGGCGTCGCCAACCGACGCAACTGGTGGCTGGTCCCGGCCACTGCCGTGCATGGCCGCTGCGTGGCCACCCAGGAAGATTTCGACCGCCTGCGCGAGCAGGACAAGGATCGCCTCGAATGAACCGCGCCCGCGCGTTGCGGCGGCGTGGCGCAGGTGCCGCTGGCGGCCAGTGTGCCGCGCGGGCTGGGGAGCGCGCGTGCCGCCACGCCTGATCCGGGTCATCAGCCGCGACAACGGCGGCGGCCTCAGCCGCGACCTGCAGGTGGTCGCCGACCTGCTGCGCGAGACCGGCCGCTACCGCGTCGAGGTGCTGGGCTTCGGCACCGTGCGCATGGCCAACCGCCTGCGCGAACTGCGCCTGTTCCTGCGCAGCCTGCTGTTCGGGCGCGCCGACCTGCAGATCTTCCTCGAGCGGGTGTACCCGCGCTGCCTGGGCAGCGGCTTGCGCAACGCGCTGATCCCCAACCCGGAATGGTTCCGGCACAAATGGCTGCGCTGCCTGCCGCGCTTCGCCCAGGTGCTGTGCAAGACCCGCCAGGCCGAACAACGTTTCTCCACCATGGCGCCGACCGCCTTCATCGGCTTTTGCAGCGACGATTGCTACCGTCCAGAGGTGCCGCGCGAACGCGCCTGCCTGCATGTGGCCGGGCGCAGTTCGGCCAAGGGCACCGCGCTGCTGCTGCAGACCTGGGCGCGGCACCCCGAGTGGCCGCGGCTGACTGTGGTGCAGAGCGCCAAGAAGTCCCATCCGATCGAGGCCGAGAACATCGACTACCTGACCGGCTACCTGGACCAGCAGGAACTGCGGCGGCTGCAGAACGCGCACCGCTTCCACCTGTGCCCATCCGAGGTGGAGGGCTTCGGCCACTACATCATGGAAGCGCTGAGCGTCGGCGCGGTCGTGATCACCACCAATGGTGCGCCGATGAACGAGCTGGTGAGCGTCGAGCGCGGCGTACTGATCGACCCGGTCGGCGAGGGCCCGGACAACTTCGGCGTGCGCTACCGGATCGAGGCCGCCGGCCTCGAACAGGCGATGGCGCAGGCGCTGGCATTGTCGCCGATGCAGTGCGACGCGCTGGGCACCGCCGCGCGTGGCTTCTTCGAGGCGCGCCGTCGCGAGTTCGGCGAGCGCCTGCGTGCAGCGGTGGCCGACCTGCTCGGGGAGGCGCCGCCGCCCGCAATGCCGGCCAGCCGCGGCGCCGATCGCGAACAGGTCAGGCCGGGTTAGGGAAGCGCCCCGGATCATCGCCGACCACCCCACTCCTACGGCCTTCCCTCCTCGATGTCCCAGCCGATCGCGCCACGCCATGCCGTTTCCGCGTTCTCGCGCCAGTCGCTGGCCGAGCGCGGCGCGGCGCTCGCGCTGCTGTGCCTGCCGGCGCTGGTGATCAGCATGCCCAGCGGCTTGCTGCCGTTCGGCCTGCTGCTGCTGGTGACCAGCCTGCTGGCGCTGCCGCAACTGCGCCAGGCGGTGGCGCCGATGCAGCCGTCGTTGCGCTGGCTGTGGATCCTGGCGCTGCTGGTGATCGGGCTGTCGCTGTGCTCGGTGCTGTATTTCGGCCAGCCGCTGAAGGACATCGACAACCGCACCCGCTTCTTGGTGCTGCCGTGGGCCGCGCTGTGGACCTACGCGCTGCGACCGCCGCAGCGCCTGCTGTGGTGGGGCGCGCTGCTCGGCATTCTCGCCGCGCTGGTGCTGGCCAGCGTGCAGGTGCTGCAGGGCCAGCCGCGTGCCGAAGGCTGGACCAACGCCATCGTGCTGGCCGACGTGGTGCTGATGCTGATGGTGCTGGCGGTGTTCTGCCGGCCGCGCGGGCAGTGGCCGTGGGCCGTGGCCGCGGTGGTGGCCGGCGGCATCGTCATCCTGCTCAGCGGCAGCCGCGGGGTGTGGCTGGGCGTCCTGCTACTGCTGGTGGTCAGCGCCCTGTGCCTGCGCTGGCGCGACAGCGCGACCCGGCTGATGATCCTGGGCGCGTGCACCGCGCTGGCGGCGGTGCTGGTGCTGAGCGTGCCGGCGCTGACCAAGCAGACCCGCCTGGCCGAGTTGCACCACGACGTGCAGCGCTACGAGCGCGGCGACAGCGATTCCTCCGCCGGTGCGCGCATCGAACGCCTGCAGGTGGCGGCGGCGACCTTCGTCGAGCACCCGGTGGTCGGGGTCGGCGTGGGCCGCTTCGACAATGCCATGCTGCGCCTGCCGGACTGCCGGAAGGCGTTCGTCGAGCGCTGCCACCTTGGCCACGCGCACAACGACCTGGCCGAATGGAGCGCGACCCAGGGCCTGCCCGGCACCGTACTGATCCTGCTGGTGTACGGCGTGCCGCTGTGGCTGTTGTTGCGCCTGTATCGGCGCCGGCCGCAGCCGCACTTCCACGGCGCGGCGGCGGCCGGGATCATGGTCGTGGCGGCCTACATCCTGTGCGGCATGACCCAGTCGATGTTCGCGCACCAGGTGAGTACCGGTTTCTATGTGTCGCTGGTCGGCGTGCTGATCGGGCTGGCCGCGCGCGAGGCGGAGCCGGCCGCTGAAGGCGCCGCGCGAAGCCGGTAGACTGCCGGTCCCGCATCGCCGGGCGCGGCGCCTGGCGCCGGCCGCCGGCACCGCGCCTGACTTCCGGATACCGCGCGCCATGGCCGACGCCGCCGCGACCACCCTGCCGCTGAGCCTGGTGGTGATGACCTACAACGAGGCCGCCAACATCGCGCGCTGCCTGGACAGCGTGCCGTTCGCCGCCGACAAGCTGGTGGTGGACTGCGGCAGCACCGACGACACCGTGGCGATCGCCCGCGCGCACGGCGCACGCGTGGTCGAGCAGGCCTGGCTGGGCTTCGGCCCGCAGCGCAACTTCGCCTCCACCCACGCCGCGCACGACTGGATCCTGGTGCTGGACGCGGACGAATTCCTGTCCGACGCGCTGCGCGCCGAGTGCCTGGCGCGCTTGCCGCAACTGCTCGCCGAGGATCGCGTGGACGCGGTGTGGCTGCGCCGCAGCACTTGGTACATGGGCGCGCCGATGCGCTGGTACAAACCGATGGTCGGCGAGCGCCTGGCGCGGCTCTACCATCGCGGCCGCGCGCGCTGGAGCGATGCGCGGGTACACGAATCGCTGCGCTTCGACGGCGCCAGCACCGAGTTCGCGCCGCCGTTCAACCACCTGCACAACCCGACCCTGGTGCACAAGCAACTCAAGGTGCTGCGCTACGCCGAACTCAAGGCGCTCGGCTGGCGCGACAAGCGCAAGCCGGTGAGAATGTGGCAGAGCCCGTTCGTGTTCGCCGGCGCCTTCCTCAAGGATTATCTGCTGCGGCTGGCCTTCCTCGACGGCTGGCGCGGCTTCGTGGTGGCGCAGACCGCGGCCAGCTACGCGCTGTACAAGCGCATGCGCTACTACGAGATGCAGATCAACCCGGCCTCGGTGGAGCAGGCGCGGGCGCAACTGCAACGGCACGATCTGGAGCATTGATGAGCAAGCACTATCTGCTTTACGGGTCCGAGCGCTATGCGCTGGCGATCCTGCGCCCGCTGCAGGCGGCGATCCGCGCGCGCGGCGACCAGGCGGCATGGTTCTTCGACGGCCCCGGCGCCGAGGATCTGAGCGCCGACGAGCGCCATCTGGCGACGGTGGAGGAGGTGCTGGCGTGGGATCCGTACGCGGTGATCACCTCCAGCAATGCGGTGCCGCATTTCTTCCCAGGCGTGAAGGTCGAGACCTTCCATGGCTTCGACGCCGGCAAGCCACGGCACATCTACGTGCGCGGCTTCTTCGACCTGTATTGCACCACCGGCCCGCGCGACACCGCCGCGTTCGGTGCACTGGCGCGCAAGCTCGGCCATTTCGCGGTCAAGGAGACCGGCTTCCCCAAGATCGACCCGTTCATGCGCGAGATCGGCGCGGAGCTGGCGCCGGTGCGGCAGCCGCCGGTGATCCTGTACCACTCCACGTTCTCGCCGTCGTGGAGCGCGGCCGGCATCCTCTACGACGAGGTCGCGCGGCTCTCGCGCAGCGGCGAATGGCGCTGGATCGTCACCTTCCATCCGAAGATGGACCCGGCGGTGGTCGCCCGCTACCGCGCGCTGGAGAGCGAGTACCTGCACTTCGCCGACAACGACAACATCCTCGAACTGTTCCCGCAGGTGGACATGATGTGCTCGGACACCTCGTCCGCGCTCAACGAGTTCCTGCTCACCTACAAGCCGGTGGTGACTTTCAAGAACCGCCGTCCCGGGCCGCAGCTGATCGACATCGACGATCCGGCGCAGTTCGAGCCGGCGATCCGCCGTGCGCTGCAGCGGCCGCCGGAGCTGATGGCGGCGATCCGCGAATTCGCCGATGGGCTGCATCCCTACCGCGATGGCCAGTCCAGCGAGCGCGTGCTGCGCGCGATCGACGACTTCGTCGCCGAGGGCGCACGCAACCCGCGGCGCAAACCGCTGAACCTGTGGCGCAAGCTGAAGATCCGCCGGCGCATCGGCTACTGGGGACGCGGCGCGCGCTGACGCGCAGCAGCGCCGCACGCGCTCACCAGCGTAGCCGACGCTGCGCCAGCGCCTCACCCAGTCGCCGGTACAGTGCTCGCGCTTCGGCGTCCGGCAGCAGCCGCATGCGCAGCGGCGCCTCGCCGTGGCGGGCGCCGGCGGTGTCCAGCGACAGGGTCGCGGTGCCGCACCAGCGGTCCAGCGGTGAACGGCTCAGGTGCAGCGCCTGCAGCTTGTCCAGTTCGGCCAGTCGCCACCAGCGCCGCCACCAGCCGCCGCGCACCGCCACGTAGCGCGCGTCCAGCGCGTAGCCCATGCGCTGCGCCTGGCGCCAGGACTTGAACGCCGACCACGGCAGCCACAGCAGGCCCAGCGCGGCCCAGCCGCCGAGCGTGGGCCACAGGCCCGCGCACAGCAGCGGCACCAGCAGCAGCGCCGGCAGCGACAGCCGCCACCAGCAGCGCGTGGCGATGCCGTGCCAGTGTGCCGGCGGCCAGGCGATCTGCGGCAGCAGCCGCTGCAGCAGTGCATCGCAGGCGGCCGGGGTGGCCAGCGGCGCCAGTTCCGTCAGGGCGTGGTCGTGCCCGTGGTGCGACTGGATCACCGCGGTGTCGATGTGCAGGCTGCGCCGCCGCAGCAGCCGCTGCAGCACGCTCTCGTGCAGGGTCCAGGCCTGGATCCGGCGCCGCGCCACGCTGCTGCGCAACCGCGTCAGCAGGCCGCGTTCCACGGTCAGCCGGCGCTCGCTCTCGCTCAGCCGGAAGCCGTGGTACTGCACCAGCGCCAGCCCCATCGACAAGGCGCGCATCAGCAGCAACAGCGTCGCCAGCATCATGGCGAAGGTGACCGTGCCGGCCATCCAGCCCAGTTGCAGGTGCGTGGCGTAGCCGAACAGTTGCCGCCCGTAGTGCTCGATCGCGTTGGAGATCATGCGCTCGGGGAACAGGTGGTAGGTGGCGCCGAACGCGGTGAGCAGCACCACCATGCCGCGGTTGGAGATCAGGCCCTGGCGCAGCACCTCGGCGGTGGGCAGCGCCAGCAGCAGTTCGCTGTCAGGCGCGGCGGCGGGTGCAGCGTCGGCATCCGTGGCGGCGCCGATGTCGGTGGCGGGCGCGCGATGGCGGATCTGCTGTTCCAGCGCCAGCGCCTGGTCCAGCCGCAGTACCCGCATCTGCGCCTCGGGTTTGCTGCCGCCGGCCGACTCCAGGCGCACTTCGGCCACGCCGAACAGCCGGTGCAGCAGCGACTGGTGCACCACCACGTTGTGGATGCGCGCGAACGGGATCTCGCGCAGGCTGCGTTCCAGCCAGCCGCTGCGGATGCTCAGGCTGTCGCGGCCGATGCGGTACTGGTAGGTGAGATAGCGCAGCAGCGATACCGCCACCAGCGCGGTGCCGACCGCCAGCATCACCAACTGGTCGGCATGGTCGTGGCGGCCGTCGCGGCTGCCGAACACCAGCAGCGCCAGCAACGGCACCAGGAATTGCCTGAGGTGCTGCAGCAGCACGAACAGCCACGACCACGGATGCAGGCGCCGCACCGGCGTGGTGTGCTCGGCGTCGGCGAGGTCGCTCACAGGGCGTCGTCGTCGTGGTCGAGCTGGTGCGCCAGGCGCTCGCGCAGGCGTTGCGCGTCGGCCTGGTCCAGCCCGGGCACGGCGACCGCGGTATGGCGGGTGCCGGCGGTGTGCACGACCAGGGTCGCCAGGCGCAGGGCGCGTTCCAGCGGGCCGCGGCGCAGGTCCAGATGCTGCACACGCGAGATCGGCACATGCGTCTCGCTCTGCCACAGGCGCCCGCGGAACACGTCCAGGCCTTGGACATTGAGCCGCCAGCGGATGCGCCGGTGGCGGACGAAGCCGATCCAGGCACCGCACAGGCTGCCCACCGCCGCCGCCACGGCGCCCAGCGCCAGCGCATGCAGGCTGTGCAGGCTGAGGCCGACGATGGCGGCGGCGACCATCAGGCTGAGCCCGAGCATGCAGCCGCCGCCGAGCGCGGCCAGCCAGGCGCCGCGCAACGGCAGCGGTTGCCAGTCCGCCAGCGGCCAGTCCGCGGGGGCCTGCGTGGCGGCGGGCGCGCTGGGCGCGGGCGCGGAGAGGGAGTCGTCCATGGGCGGCGGTGCAGTCACGTCGGGGTCTCGGGGCGAGCGGGCGCGGGCGCGCGGCGTGGCCTGCGATCCTAACGCGACGCTGGCAGGCGTGCGCTGCCCGCCGTGCGGGTCCCTGCGTGATCCAGGAATGTGGCGCGCAGGTCCGCGCCGTGGAGTCAGCGCGCCGCGCGCAGCAATGCGTCCACGTCCAGCGCGTGGCCGGCGCGGGCGGCCTTGGTGCGCAGGTAGCCTTCGTTCTCGGCGGTGATCGTGCCGGTGACCGGGATGCGCTCGGTCACCTCGATGCCGGCCGCACGCAGGCGCTCGGCCTTGTTCGGGTTGTTGGTGAGCAGGCGCACGCGGCCGATGCCGAGCCCGCGCAGCATGGCCACGGCGCTGCCGTAGCGGCGCTCGTCGGCGCCGAAGCCGAGTTGCGCGTCGGCGTCGATGGTGTCCAGGCCGTCGTGCTGGTAGCCGTAGGCGCGCATCTTGGTGGCGATGCCGGTGCCGCGGCCTTCCTGGTCCAGGTACAGCAGCACGCCGCCGCCCAATGCCTTGAGCTTGGCCAGGCCATGCCGCAGCTGATCGCCGCAGTCGCACTTGAGCGAGCCGAACAGGTCGCCGGTGAGGCAGGAGGAATGCACGCGCACTGGCACCGGCGCGCTGAGGTCGGGCTGGCCGATCACGATCGCGACCTGGTCGCGCTGCGCCACGCCGCCGCGGAACACCACGAACTCGCCGGGGCCCAGGTCGCGCAGCGGCACCGGGGTGCGGGTGACCAGGGTGTAGCTGTCGGAAGCGGCGAGGGCGCAGCCGTGTTCCAGATCGTCCAGCTGCAGCGCCTGGCAGCCCTGGAACGCGCTGCTGTCGGCGCCAAGCTCCGCGGCGACCATCGCCGGCAGCAGCAGGCCCAGCCGCGCGATCTCGGCGGCGCCGGCATCCAGTGCGTCGCCGGGCCGCCAGTGCGCCGGCACCGGTCCGTCGCGCAGGTAGGCCAGCGCCGCCAGCGCGTCGTAGGACTGCCCGGCCAGGGCGATGCGCGCGCCCTGCGGCGCGTCCAGGCCCAGCATCTGCGCGCGCGGCGGGGTCACGAACAGGTAGTGCCGCTGCCCGGTGGCCTGGGCGAAGCTGCGATAGGAAGGCTCGGTGCTGCTGTCCAGCGCCATGACCGCGCGGACCTGGCCTGCGCGATCCTCGAGCAGCACTGGGCGCCCGGCGCGCAGCTCCGATGCCGCGCGTTCGCTGCGGATCGCGGCAGGATCGCCGAAGACGTGCGCGGAGGGGGCGGTGGGGCTGGTCATGCACGACTCCAGATGGGGGATCGGCGGCGCCGCTTCAAGGCTGCCGCGCCCGGTCGCGGTGGCCCCGGCGCGGTGCCGGCAGGCGCGTAGCGCCAAGGCGCCATTGTCGCGCGCTTTGCCGGCCCCGCCAGCCTGCAGGCGATGGAACGCACTGTGCCCGGCCGCACGCGCAGCCGATGCAACCAAATCCGCGTCTGTGGCAACGCGCCGGCGCGGAGCGGGTGTGCACGCGCCGGCGGTTGCTTGCTACTGTGCGGCACCGCGTCCACTCCGGCCCCCGCATGCAGCTCGTCGATTGCACCGAACCGCGCCACGCCATGGCGATCCTGGAGATCTTCAACGACGCCATCGTCCATTCCACCGCCTTGTACGACTACCGGCCGCGCCCGCCCGAGAGCATGGCGGCCTGGTTCGCCGCCAAGCGCGCCGGCAACTTCCCGGTGCTGGGCCTGGAGGACGCCGACGGCACCCTGCTCGGCTTCGCCAGCTACGGCACCTTCCGCGCCTGGCCGGCGTTCAAGTACAGCGTCGAGCACTCGGTCTACGTGCACCGCGACCATCGCGGCCGCGGCGTGGGCCGGCGCCTGCTGCAGGCGCTGATCGACACCGCACAGGCGCACGGCGTGCACGTGCTGGTCGGCGGCATCGACGCCAGCAATGCCGGCAGCATCGCCCTGCACGAGCAACTGGGCTTCGTGCATGCCGGCACCGTGCGCGAGGCCGGCTTCAAGTTCGGGCGCTGGCTGGACCTAGCGTTCTACCAGCGCATCCTCGCCGGCCCGGCGCAGCCGCACGACGATTAGCGTCGGCTCCGCCCGGGTCGAGCGCCTACAGCGGCTAACAAAACGTCGCGGCTGCGCGCAGTTTTGTTAGCCGCTCCTAGTGCGGATGGCGCTCGGTGGCGTAGGGATTGGGCTCGGCCGGGTCCGGACGCAGCGTGTAGCGCTTGTAGGTCCACTGGTACTGCGCCGGATCGCGCCGCGCCACCCGTTCCACGCCTTCGTTGAGCGCGGTGGCCGCGCGCAACGGGTCCGCGTCGGCGATGTCCGGCGGCGCCGACTGCACGTGCAGGGCGAATTCCAGGTCGTTGCCGATGCGCTCGCACCAGGCGAACAGCACGGTGGCGCCGGTGCGCTCGGCCAGGCGGTTGACCAGGGTCATGGTCAGCGCCGGCACGCCGAAGAACGGCGCGAACACGCCGTCGCCGGCCTTGGGCTGCTGGTCGGGCAGGATGCCGACCGCGCCGCCGTCCTTGAGCGTCTTGAACAGCTGCCGCACCGCCGGACCCTCGGCGCGCACCTGGCGCACCCGCTCGCCGCTGCGCACCAACTGCAGGAAGGCGTCGCCCACCGCCGACTCCGGCGCGCGGTAGACGATGGCGATGTCGCCGCGCGAGGCCAGCCACTGGTTGAGCAGCTCCCAGTTGCCGAAATGCGGCGCGGCCACGATCACCCCGCGGCCGGCGGCCAGCGCCGCGTCGTACAGCTCCTGGCCATGGCGCAGGCGCAGCCGCGCCAGGTTCTGTTCCGGCGGCCGTGTCCACAGCGCCAAGGTTTCGAACGCCTGCCGCGCGGTCGAGCGCAGCACGTCGCGCTGCAGGGCGACGCGCTCGCTAGGCAGCAACTCCGGATAGGCCAGTTCCAGGTTGCGCCGGACCACCCGGCTCTCGCGTGCGTCCAGGCGCAGCCACAGCCCGGCCAGGCCGTCGGCCAGGCGGCGCAGCCACGGCCACGGCAGGCGCGCCACGGCGGCGGCGCAGCGATACATCAGGGAAGCGAGCGTGGCGGGTTTCATCGGCCCAGTTTATCCGCTCGGCGCATCTGGCCTGCCCGACCGGTATCGCGGATCGCGCCGGCTGCGTGCGCTGTCGCTTTCTCAATCTCGCCCATTCGGCGATGATGCCGAACGATCGCAACCGTTCGTCGCGGCGCAACCAATCCCCAATCCCCAATCCCAGCCCTATGCTCTCGCTGATCCAACGCGTCACCCAGGCCTCGGTCAGCGTCGATGGCGAGGTCGTGGGCCAGATCGGGCCTGGCCTGCTGGCGCTGGTGGCGGTGGAGCCGGGCGACGACGAGGCCAAGATTCGCCGTATGGCCGAGCGCCTGCTCGGCTACCGGGTGTTCTCCGACGCCAGCGGCCGCATGAATCGCTCGCTGCGCGACACCGGCGGCGGCCTGCTGCTGGTCAGCCAGTTCACGCTGGCCGCCGATACCGGCTCGGGGATGCGGCCCAGTTTCACCACCGCGGCACCGCCGGCCGAGGCTGAACGCGGCTTCAACCGATTGCTGGAGCTGTGCCGCGCGCAGCACCCGCCAGGGGTGGAAACCGGCCGCTTCGGTGCCCATATGGTCGTCAGCCTGGTCAACGACGGCCCGGTCACTTTCCTGCTCCGGCCCTAGCACGACGCTAGACGCTAGGAGCGCTCCTGGCGGAGCCATTCAGGCTCCTCGTCCGGCAAGCGGCGGTCCGGGCTGTTATAATGCTAGGTTCACTCATTCACCTACCTGCCGGTGGCGCGAGCACTCATGGCCAACGAACGTCCTGCCCAGCAATCCGACATCAAGCAACTGATCAGCAAGGGCCTGGAACAGGGCTATCTGACCTACGCGGAAGTCAACGACCATCTTCCCGACGATCTGGTCGACCCCGAACAGATCGAAGACATCATCGGCATGATCAACGGCATGGGCATCGATGTCCATGAAGTTGCACCCGATGCCGAAACCCTGTTGCTCAACGACGGCAACACCGGCAACCGCGAAGTCGACGACACCGCGGCCGAAGAAGCCGCGGCGGCGCTGACCGCGCTCGACACCGAGGGTGGCCGTACCACCGACCCGGTGCGCATGTACATGCGCGAGATGGGCACAGTAGAACTGCTGACCCGTGAAGGCGAGATCGCCATCGCCAAGCGCATCGAGGAAGGCCTCGGCCAGGTGCAGGCCGCGCTGGGTGCTTTCCCGCTGGCGGTGGAGACCCTGCTCGAGGACTACGAACAGCACAAGGAAGGCAAGAAGCGCCTGGCCGAGATCGTGGTCGGCTTCAACGACCTGATCGAGGAAGAGCCGGCGCCGCCGGTCGCGGTGTCCGACGACGACAGCGCGACCGATGCCGATGCCGACGAGGATGACGACGACGACGTCGACACCGCCGAAGAGGACGCCGGCCCGACCGGTCCGGATCCGGCCGAGGTCGCGCGGCGCATGGAAGTGCTGGCCACCGAGTACGCCAAGTTCAAGAAGGCGCACGCCAAGAACGGCGCCGAGCACAAGCTGGTCACCAAGCTGCGCAACGACATCGCCGAGGTGTTCGTCACCCTGAAGCTGCCGCTGCCGCTGACCGACGTGCTGGTTCGCAAGCTGCGCGACACCATGGCCCAGGTCAAGGACCATGAGCGCCGCGTGCTGCACCTGGCGACCCACGTCGCGCGCATGCCGCGCAAGGATTTCATCCGTTCCTGGGAAGGCAACCAGACCAACGTGGCCTGGGTCGACGACGCGCTCAAGCGCAAGCAGAAGTGGTCGTCGGCGCTGCGCGACGTCAAGGACCAGATCATCGCCGAGCAGGAAGCCACCGTGGCGGTGGAGCAGGCCACTTATCTGAGCCTGGCCGAGCTGAAGGAAATCAGCCGCGCCATGGCCTATGGCGAAGCCAAGGCGCGCAAGGCCAAGAAGGAAATGGTCGAGGCCAACCTGCGCCTGGTGATCTCGATCGCCAAGAAGTACACCAACCGCGGCCTGCAGTTCCTCGACCTGATCCAGGAAGGCAACATCGGCCTGATGAAGGCGGTGGACAAGTTCGAGTACCGCCGCGGCTACAAGTTCTCGACCTATGCCACCTGGTGGATCCGCCAGGCGATCACCCGCTCGATCGCCGACCAGGCGCGCACCATCCGCATCCCGGTGCACATGATCGAGACGATCAACAAGTTGAACCGCATTTCCCGGCAGATGCTCCAGCAGTACGGCCGCGAGGCCACCCCGGAGGAGCTGGCCAAGGAAATGGACATGCCCGAGGACAAGATCCGCAAGGTGATGAAGATCGCCAAGGAGCCGATCTCGATGGAAACCCCGATCGGCGACGACGAGGATTCGCATCTGGGCGACTTCATCGAGGACACCAACGTGGAGTCCCCGATCGAGAACACCACCAACATCAACCTGTCCGAGACCGTGCGCGACGTGCTCGCCGGCCTCACCCCGCGGGAAGCCAAGGTGCTGCGCATGCGCTTCGGCATCGACATGAACACCGACCACACCCTCGAGGAAGTCGGCAAGCAGTTCGACGTGACCCGCGAGCGCATCCGCCAGATAGAGGCCAAGGCGCTGCGCAAGCTGCGTCACCCGAGCCGCTCCGAGCAGCTGCGCAGCTTCCTCGATATCGATTGATCGAGCGCGGTTCGCAGTAACGAAAAAGCCCCGCCATGTGCGGGGCTTTTTTTGTGGGCGGAGGAGTGAGCCGCTACCGTGCGTGTGGATGTTGCCATGTGACGCGCCGCCGCCCGGCCGTTGTAGGAGTCAACTGTCATGCACCCGCGATGGCTGGAGGAGCGTACGGGGCTTGATCGCGTGCGATGGCATTGAGCCAGCGCAGGAACTTGTGCA
>NZ_JACHOK010000007.1:0-252913 GCF_014199855.1 Xanthomonas sp. F1
AACACCTTTTTGATCAGGTGGTTGACGCCGCTTCTTCGTCCAAACCCGTAGGCTTTTCCTCGAAGCGAGCCGGCCATATTAGCCGACTTTTTCACTTCGTCAACACCTTTTTGAAGAGGTTTTTGACGCCCTGCTGCTTGCCGTGAAGGCGTTGCGTCAGGGGAGGGAAAGTATGGCCCCCAATCGCCCAATTGGGAAGAGGGTGTGAAAACTTTTTTCACTCTTTCGTCGCGGAGGCGCTGTCACGCCGTTGCCTGCCCCTACAAGCGCGTATTCAGTCGGTAGCGGCCAGCGTGGCCCACGGAATCTATATATAGAGAGAGCGGGCCGCTGGTGCCGCAGTGCCCTTGGCCCGGCTCCGTCTCCAGAACCGGGCAGGCAATCTCATGCGGCTACGAGCTGTACCCGGGCGAAGGTGCGCTTGCCGACCTGCAGGACGCCCTCGAAGCCGGGGGCAAAGCTCTGCTGCGGATCCTCCACCACTTCGCCAGCCACCCTCACCGCCCGCTCCTTCAACTTGCGGGTGGCCTCGGAATTGCTCGCCGTCAGGCCTGCCGCGGTCAGCAAGGCGGCGATGCGTAGCCCCTCCGCCGGCACCGCGACCTGCTGCAGCGGCAAGGCAGTGGTGTCGCCCTGCCCGGTCACCACCGCATGCCAGCCGACAATGGCCTGCTCGGCGGCAGCGGCATCATGGAAGCGGGTGGTGAGTTCGCGCGCCAGGCGCAGCTTCACCTCGCGCGGATGCAGGCTGCCGGCCTGCACCTGCTGCTGCAGCGCCTGCGCCTCGTTCACGCCGATCTCGAAGGACAGCAGCTCGATCCAGCGCCACATCAGGTCATCGCCGATCTTCATGGTCTTGGTGACGATGTCGATCGCCGGCTCGCTGATGCCGATGTAGTTGCCCAGCGACTTGGACATCTTGTTGACCCCGTCCAGGCCCTCCAGCAACGGCATCGTCAGCACGATCTGCGCCGGCTGCCCGTAATGCTCCTGCAGGCCGCGGCCCATCAACAGGTTGAACTTCTGGTCGGTACCGCCCAGCTCGACGTCGGCCTTCAGCGCCACCGAGTCGTAGCCCTGCACCAGCGGGTACAGGAACTCGTGGATGGCGATGGACTGCTGCGCGGCGTAGCGCTTGGCGAAGTCGTCGCGCTCGAGCATGCGCGCCACGGTGTGCTGGCCGGCCAGGCGGATCATGTCGGCCGCGCTCATCTGCCCGAACCATTCGGAGTTGAAGCGCACCTCGGTGCGCGTGCGGTCCAGCACCTTGAACACCTGCTCCTCGTAGGTGCGCGCATTGGCCAGCACGTCCTCGCGGGTCAGCGGCTTGCGGGTGACGTTCTTGCCGGTGGGATCGCCGATCATCCCGGTGAAGTCGCCGATTAGGAAGATCACCTGGTGCCCCAGGTCCTGGAACTGGCGCATCTTGTTCAACAGCACGGTGTGGCCGATGTGCAGGTCCGGCGCCGTGGGATCGAAGCCGGCCTTGACCCGAAGCGGGCGGCCGCTGCGCAGGCGGGCCTCCAGTTCTTCACGCTTGAGGATTTCGTCGGCACCGCGGCCGATCAGGGCAAGGGACTCTTCGATCGTGGACAAAACAGGAACTCCGGCGAATGGCGTCAACAAACGTGAATGGCGTTAAGAGCGAGTTAACCGTGCAGCCAGGTGAAAATCCGAGCCGGCTCAATGGTTTGACGCGCTGTGGAACGATGTTTATGGTAGCCGAGTTTTGAGCTCGCGCTTCGGGCTCGTGAGGAAGCCTTGATGCCCAACAGTGATCAGGAACGCGCGCGCCGGCAGCGGTTCCAGCAACGCCTTCACGTTCTCCACGACACTGCGCTGCATCGCAAGTTGAAGGAACATCTTCCCGCCGGCCGCTGGACGCGCCGCCACTGGATCCACGCCAGCCTGTTCGCCACCATCGGCGCGATGGTCGCCACCATCGTCCCGGGCTTCTCCAACGCCATCGACGTGCCGCTGCAGACCACGCAGGCGACGCTGGCACTGCCGTTGCCGCCGATCTCGCTTGCCCAGCAACAGCTGGCCGCGAACACCGACAACTGGCAGGTGGTGCGGATCGAATCCGGACAGACCCTGGGTTCGGTGTTCGAGCAACTCGGCCTTCCGGCCACGGTGATGCAGCGGGTACTCGACCATCCGGGCACCCACGACGCGCTGACCAAGCTGCGCCCGGGCGCGGAGATCGGCTTCAACCTGGCCGACGGGGGCAGCCTGCGCGCCCTGCGCTTCGACCGCGATGCCACCCACCGGGTGGAACTGTCGCTGCTCGACGACGACATCAAGGAAAAGGTGATCGAGCGCGAGACCAGCACGCGCACCGTGGTCACCAGCGGCGAGATCACCAGTTCGCTGTATGTGGCCGCGCGCAAGGCCGGGCTGTCGCCGTCGGCGATCGCCACGATGACCGACGAGATCTTCAAGTACGACATCGACTTCGACAAGGACCTGCAGCCGGGCGACCGCTTCAGCGTGGTCATGGACGAGACCTGGCGCGAAGGCGAGCGCATCGACACCAGCAAGATCCTGGCGGCGACCTTCACCACCCGCGGCAAGACCTACAGCGGCTTCCGCTTCGAGCGCGGCGGCAAGCCGGCCGAGTACTTCGACGTGACCGGGCGGCCGCTGAAGAAGAGCTTCATCCGCATGCCGGTGTCCTATAGCCGCATCAGTTCCACCTTCGGCGCGCGCAAGCATCCGGTGCTGGGCACGATGCGCATGCACAAGGGCATCGATTACGCGGCGCCGACCGGTACCCCGATCATGGCCGCCGGCGATGCGCGCGTGCAGTTCGTCGGCACCCAGCGCGGCTACGGCAACGTGGTGATCCTGGATCACGGCAAGGGCTACAGCACGCTGTACGGACACATGTCGCGCTTCGGCGGCATCAAGGCCGGCCAGCGCATCAACCAGGGCACGGTGATCGGCTACGTCGGCATGACCGGCATGGCCACCGGTCCGCACCTGCACTACGAATTCCGCGTGGACGGGGTGCAGCGCAATCCGGCCTCGGTGACGATGCCGCCGCCGACGCCGCTGGCCGGCGCCGAGCTGGCCGCGTTCCGCGCGCAGACGTCGCCGGCGCTGGCGCGCATCCAGCGTGTGGAGAAGCTGATCTACGCCGATGCCGACGCGCCGGGGGCGAAGAAGAAGAAGGTCGTCGCCTCGTCCAAGGCCGCCACCTCGCACGACGCCGGCTGAGCGCTGGCGTCCGGCTCCGCCGCGCATTGACGGGCGGCGGCGCCTGGCACACGCTGCGCCGCCGACCGCCGCCTGGTGCCTAGCATGTCTTCCCCTTCCGCCGTTCCCGACGACGCCCTGTTCCTGGGCCTGATGTCCGGCACCAGCGCCGACGGCATCGATGCCGCACTGGTGCGCTTCAGCCACGACGGACGCCCGCAGCTGCAGCTTGGCCGCACCTATGCCTGGGCACCGCAGCAGCGCGCGGCGCTGATCGCGCTGGGCGAAGGCGGCGACATCGCCTCCCTGGATGCGCTGGGGCAACTGGATGCCGAGGTCGCGATCGCCTTCGCCGAAGCGGCCTTGCGCCTGCTCGACGACGCCGGCGTGGCGCCGGGCGCGGTGCGCGCGATCGGCTCGCACGGGCAGACCGTGCGCCACCGCCCGCTGGCCGACCCCGCCTTCACCTGGCAGCTCGGCGACGGCAACCGCATCGCCGAGCTCACCGGCATCGCCACGGTCTGCGATTTCCGTCGCCGCGACGTCGCCGCCGGTGGCCACGGCGCGCCGCTGATGCCGGCCTTCCATGCGGCGATGCTGGGGGCGGCGCACGAAGACCGGGCCGTGCTCAATCTCGGCGGCATCGGCAACCTGACCCTGCTGCCGGCGCACGGCGCGGTGCGCGGCTTCGACACCGGACCGGCCAACGCGCTGCTCGATGCCTGGTGCCAGCGCCATCGCGGCCAGCCCTACGATGCCGGCGGCGCGTTTGCCGCCAGCGGTGAGGTGGACGCCGGCCTGCTGCAGCGGCTGCTGGCCGACCCGTGGTTCGCGCTGCCGCCGCCCAAGAGCACTGGGCGCGAGCAATTCCACCTGCGCTGGCTGGAGGCCTGCCTGGACACGCCGGCGCCTGCGCCGGCCGCGGTGCAGGCGACGCTGCTGGAACTCACCGCAGCGACCGTTGCCGACGCGCTGCTCGCGCAGCAGCCGGCGACGCGGCAGTTGCTGGTGTGCGGTGGCGGCGTGCACAACCCGCTGTTGCTGGCGCGGCTGCAGGCGCGGCTGCCGGGCGTGCAGGTGCTATCGACCCAGGCGCAGGGCCTGGACCCGGACTACATCGAAGCAATGGGCTTCGCCTGGCTGGCACGGCAGACCCTGGCCGGGCTGCCGGGCAACCTGCCGTCGGTCACCGGCGCGCGCGGGCCGCGCATCCTCGGTGCGATCCACCCCGCCTGAGCGACGCGTAGACGGTCAGAAACCGCTGCCGGCCGGCAGCGCGCGCAAGGCCGCGATCGCCTCCGACAGCGCATCCACCTCGCGATGCTCGAACCCGCTGCGGACGTCGTGTTCGCTGGAGAACAGGCCCTGCTCGATCAGCGCCAGCACCGCCTGGCGCTGGGTCCAGCCGCGCGCGACGGCGATGCGGCGGATGCGTTCGAGCAGGAACGGGTCGATATCGCGCAACACAAGGTCGCTCATGCGGACTCCCGGACGGCGGCGCACACGTGCGCCGCTGCCCATCATCCCTGCCTGAGGACGCCCTTTCAATCGCTGGACGCGACCGCCTGTGGGGTCTGCTCGCGAATCCGCGGCCACAGCCAGGCCAGCAGCAGCAGGGTCGGGATCACGGTGAAGGCGCTGAGCACGAAGAAGGTGCTGTAGGAGGTGGCTTCGACGATGTAGCCGGAAACGCCGCCGACGAACTTGCCCGGCAGGTTGGCCAGCGACACCAGCAGCGCGTACTGGGTGGCAGTGAAGTTGCGGTCGGTCAGCGAGGACATGAAAGCGACCAACACGGTGCCGGCGAAGCCCTGGAACAGGTTGTCGGCGCTGAGCGCGGCGTAGAACGACCAGAGCTGGCCAGGATTGTGCGCCATCAGCAGGAACGCCAGGTTGGACAGCGCCACGCCCAGCGCGGCGACCAGCAACATGCGCCGGAAGCCGAACGCGGCTACCGCCAGGCCGCCGGCGAAGGCGCCGGCAATCCCCATCCAGACCCCGAACAGCTTGGAGACGGTAGCGATGTCGGCCTTGTCGAAGCCCGAGTCCAGGTAGAACGGGCCGGACATGACCCCGATCACCTGGTCGGGGAACTTGAACAGCCCCACGAACAGCAGCAGTGCCAATCCCAGCGCCAGGCCGTTGCTGGAAAAGAAACTGGAGATCGGCTGCCAGAACGCGCCGACCACGTCGATCCTGCGCACCACCGTCGACGCCGGCACCTCCGGCTCGCGGCACACCAGGGTGGTGACGATCGGCAGCAGCATCAGCCCGGCCATGACCAGATAGGCCAACCTCCAGTTGCCGAACTGCGCCAGGTACAGCGCACCCGCGCCGGACAGGATCAGGCCGATGCGATAGCCGAAGGTGTAGGTCGCGGCGAGCGCAGCCTGCGCCGAGGGCGGCGCGATCTCGATGCGGTAGGCGTCCACCACCGAGTCCTGGGTGGCGCCGGCGAAGGAAGCGATCAGCACCCACAGCACCAATGCGCCCACGCTCAGTTCCGGGCGGGTGAACGCCAGCGCCACCAGCCCGACGGCCACGCCCAGTTGCGAGACCAGCAGCCAGGAACGGCGCCGGCCGAGGAGCCCGAACAGCGGGAAGCGGTAGCGGTCCAGCAGCGGCGCCCACAGGAACTTGAGCAGGTAGAAGAAGCTGGCCAGGCTGATCAGGCCGATGCTGCCCAGGTCCAGGCCGACGTCGCGCAGGCGCGTGGACAGGGTCTGCGAGGCGATCAGCAGGAACGGCAGGCCGCTGCCGAAGCCCAGCAGCGCCATCGTCGCCGCCGATGGCGTGGCGAAGGCGCGCTTGATCCCGGCCCAGCCCTTGTAGGACACCGGCGCCGCGGCAGCACCGCCGCTCATTCGCGGTAGTCCACCGTGAACGGCGCATGGTCGGAGAAGCGCTGCGCGGTATAGATCGAACAGCCCTGCATGCGCTCGCGCAGCGTCGGGGTGACGAACTGGTAGTCGATGCGCCAACCGACGTCGTTGGCGCGCGCCGCGCCGCGGTTGCTCCACCAGGTGTAGTCCTGACCCTCCGGATGCAGCGCGCGGTAGGCGTCGACCCAGCCGCGGCCGCTGGCCGGGTCAGCGTCGTCGACACGGTCGGCGCACAGGCCGTTGAGCCAGTCGCGCTCGGCCGGCAGGCAGCCGGAGTTCTTCTGGTTGGACTTCCAGTTCTTGATGTCCAGCGCCGAGCGCACGATGTTCCAGTCGCCGCACAGCACGTAGTCGCGGCCGCTGCGCAGCCACTCCACCAGGATCGGCCGCAGCCAGTCCATGACCTGGAACTTGTAGCCCTGGCGCAGCTCGCCGGAGGACCCGGAGGGAATGTAGAAGGAGACCACGCTCAGGTTGCCGAAGCGCGCCTCGATGTAGCGGCCTTCCTCGTCGAACTCGGGCCAGCCCAGCCCGGTGCGCACCTCGTCCGGCTCGCGCTTGCTGTAGATGGCCACGCCGCTGTAGCCCTTCTTGGTGCTGGCGTCGCGGAACCAGACCCGGTAGCCGTCCGGCAGGAATGCCGGCCCGGCCAGCTGATGCTCCTGCGCCTTGGTCTCCTGCACGCACAGCACATCCGCCTGCTGGGTGGCGAACCACTCGAAAAAGCCCTTGGTGGCGGCCGACCGCAGGCCGTTGGCGTTGAAGCTGATGATGCGCATGGGTGAGGAGCCGGGATTGGGGATGACGGGATTTGTGAAAGCATAGCCGGTCACGCCCATGCAGCGTCCGCGCATGGGGTACGCTTTTACGAATCCCCAATCCCCAATCCCGAATCCCGGCCCCCCAATGACCGACTACCGGCAACGATTCCTGCAACTGGCCCTGGACGTGGAGGCGCTGCGCTTCGGCGAGTTCACGCTGAAGTCCGGGCGCCTCAGCCCCTACTTCTTCAATGCCGGGCGCTTCGACTCCGGCGCCAGCATGGCGCGGCTGGCGGCGTGCTACGCCGATGCGGCCGACGCCGCCGGGCTCGACTTCGACCTGCTGTTCGGCCCCGCCTACAAGGGCATCCCGTTGGCGACGGCGGTGGCCTGCGAGTACGCACGGCGCGGGCGCGACCTGCCGCTGGCGTTCAACCGCAAGGAAGCCAAGGCGCACGGCGAAGGCGGCAGCCTGATCGGCGCGCCGCTGGCCGGCCGCCGGGTGCTGATCGTGGACGACGTGATCACCGCCGGCACCGCGATCCGCGAGGCGTTGGGCATCATCCGCGCCGCCGGCGGCGAGCCGGCCGCGATCCTGGTCGCGCTGGACCGCCAGGAGATCGCCGCCGAGGACGATCGCCGCTCGGCGGCGCAGGCGGTGGCCGCCGAGGCCGGCGTTCCTGTGGTCTCGGTCGCGCATCTGGGCGACCTGCTTGCATTCATCGACGGAAACGCAGACCTTGTCGGCTTCCGCGAACCGTTGCTGGCCTACCGGGCCCGCTACGGTTGCGCTTCGTCTGGCTGACAGCAGGGGGCTGCCACGATGCCGATCCGACCACGCAATCGCGTCCTGCCGGCCGTGCTGGCGTTGCTGGCCTTGCCTGCCGCCGCGCAACAGGCGTCGGCACCGTCCAAGAAGCTCTATTGCTGGAACCAGGGCGGCCAACGCACCTGTAGCGATGCGCTGCCGCCGGAAGCGGTCAACCAGGCACGCGACGAGTTCAACGCCACCAGCGGCATGCGCAGCGCCGCCGTCGGGCGTGCGCTGAACGCCGAGGAGCGCGTGGCGGCTGCCGCCGATGCCGCGCAGCAGCGCGCCGACCAGGCCGCGCTGGAGACACGCAAGCGCACCGACCAGGCGATGCTGCTGTCGTACCAGACCGAGGACGAACTGCGCCGGGTGTTCGCCGAGCGCATCGGCATCGTCGACAACAACATCAACACCGCCCGCTACAACGTCGACAGCCTGCGCCAGGGCTTGGTCGGCCTGCTGTCCAGCGCCGGCGCGCGCGAGCTGACCGGGCAGAGCGTGCCGGCCAAGACCGCCGACGACGTGCAGCAGCGGCACCGCGCCTTGCTGTGGCAACTGCGCATGCAGAAGAACTTCGAGCAGCAACGGCTCGGCCTGGATCAGGAAATCGAGGACGTGCTGCAGCGCTATCGCGCCGCCAGAGGCAACGGCCCGGCGCCGGCCGCGACCACCGCCGGCGGCTGAGCCGCCGCGCGGCCCGGCGCCCGCACCAGGCCGGGCGCGCGGCGCTTCCTCAGAAGCTTGGCGCCAGGCCCGGCAGCACCGCCTGCAGTTGGGCGCGGAACAGCGCCTTGATCCGCTCCAGCGCCGCCGCGTTGTCGGCCTCGAAGCGCAGCACCAGCACCGGGGTGGTGTTGGAGGCGCGCACCAGCCCCCAGCCGTCCGGGAAATCGGCACGCAGGCCGTCGATGGTCAGCAGTCGCGCGCCGGCGAACGGCGAGCCGTCCTGCTGCGCCTGGGCGACCAGGTCGGCGACCAGCGCGTGGGCGTCCTGCCCGTCCACCGGCAGCTTGATCTCCGGCGTGGCCACGCTGTCGGGCAGTTCGGCCAGCACTTCCGACGGCGATTCCTCGCGCTGGGCGAGGATTTCCAGCAACCGCGCCGCCGCGTACAGGCCGTCGTCGAACCCGTACCAGCGCTCTTTGAAGAAGAAGTGGCCGCTCATCTCGCCGGCCAGCTCGGCGTCGGTCTCGCGCATCTTCGCCTTGATCAGCGAATGCCCGGTCTTCCACACCAGCGGGCTGCCGCCGTTGCGCAGCACGTAGTCGGATAGCTTGCCGGTGCACTTGACGTCGTAGATCACCAGCGCGCCGGGATTGCGTTGCAGCACATCGGCGGCGAACAGCATCAGCAGGCGGTCCGGGTAGATCACCGTGCCGTCCTTGGTGACCACGCCGAGGCGGTCGGCGTCGCCGTCGAAGGCCACGCCCAGGTCGGCGTCGAAGCGCCGCACGGTCTGCACCAGGTCCTCCAGGTTGCGCGGCTCGCTGGGGTCGGGATGGTGGTTGGGGAAGGTGCCGTCGACGTCGCAATACAGCGGCACGACCTCGGCGCCGATCGCCTCCAGCAGCCGCGGCGCCAACTCGCCGCCGACGCCGTTGCCGGCATCGGCCACGACCTTGAGCGGGCGGTCCAGCTGCACGTCGTCGGCGATGCGCTGGATGTAGTCGTCGCCGACGTCGCGCTGCTGCAGCCGGCCCGGTTCGTCGGCGGTTGGCAGGCGGCCGGCGCTGATCCGCGCATGCAGGTCGGCGATGGCGGCGCCGGACAGGGTCTCGCCGCCGACCACGATCTTGAAGCCATTGTAGTCGGCCGGGTTGTGGCTGCCGGTCACCGCCACACAGCTGCCAGCGCGCAGGTGGTACGCGGCGAAGTAGACCACCGGGGTCGGCGCCAGGCCGATGTCGGTGACATGGCAGCCTGCGCGGCGCAGGCCTTCGATCAGCGCCGCCGACAATTCCGGCCCGGACAGGCGGCCATCGCGGCCGACCACCACCTCGTTGAGCCCCTGCTCCTGCATCACCGCGCCGATCGCCTGGCCGATCAGCGCCGCAACCTGCGGGCTGAGGTCGCGGCCGACCACGCCGCGGATGTCGTAGGCGCGGAAGATCTCCGGTGCCACCGTGAATGCCGGCACCGGCTTGGCCGGCGCGGCCTCCTCGGCGGCGGACGGCGGTGGCGGCGGGGGCGGCTCCTGGCGTTGCAGGCTCTGCTGCAAGGTGTCTTCCTCGGCGGCGGCCGCGCCCGCACGGCGCACCCGCGGTTGCGGCAGGCGCCCGCGCGCGGCCAGCAACAGCAGCCCGCCCAGCACCGCGCACAGGCCGGCGACCAGCAGGCAGGGCAGTGCGCCCAGGCCCAGCGGACCGGCTTCGGTATCCGGCAGCGAGGCGACCATGCGCAGGCCGCTGTCGCCGACCGGGCGCGACATCGCGTCGGCGCGGTCGTGCAGCGCAGTGTCGCCGGCGGCGATCACGTCGTAGCTGCCCTGGCGCAGGGCCAGGTAGCCGGTGCCCGGCACCGACGCCTGCGCGACAGGATCGGTCAGCAGCGTCAGCGGCAGGCGCAGGTAGACCACCCCGGCGCTGCCGCCCAGCGGCACCGGCGCAGCCAGGCCCAGGCGCGGGCCGCCGCCATCGCGGATCACCGCACTGGCGAGCTTGCCGGTCATCAGCGCCTTCTCCAGCAGCGCCAGGCGGCCGTAGCCGAAGTGCGCCGCATCGGCGTAGCCCGGCTCCAGATCGGCTGGCAACACCTGTGCGTCCTCGGCCTGCGCCCAGTCCGTACGCAGGGCCTGGGCGGCGGTCGCGGCGTCGCCGCGGCTCAGCGCCGCTTGCACGGCCGGCTGCTGCAGGCGTTCGGACAGGCGTTTGCCCACGCCCGCCAGCGCCTGCTGGGTCTGCGTCACCGCGGCATCGCGCGCCTGCTCCAGCGTGGCGGCGGCCTGCTCGGCGCGCCATTGCTCGACCCCGCTCCAGCCGAACCAGACCACCAACAGCACCAGCAGCACCGTCAGCAGAGGCGCCACCTTGCGCAAACCCTGCGGCACCGGCCGCACTTGTGTTGCCTCGCTCATGCAGACGATCCCCTGTCAGCGCACTCCGGTATGGCCGAATCCACCCGTTCCCCTGGCGCTGTCGGCGAAAGTATCCACCACCTGCAGGGCGACGCGCACGATCGGCATCACCACCAGTTGCGCGATGCGATCGCCGGGGGCGATGGTGAAGTCCTCGCGGCCGCGGTTCCAGACGCTGATCAGCAGCGGCCCCTGGTAGTCGGCGTCGATCAGGCCGGTGCCGTTGCCGAGCACGATGCCGTGGCGGTGGCCCAGGCCCGAGCGCGGCAGCACCACCGCGCACAGCTGCGGATCGGCGATGTAGATGGACAGGCCGCTGGGGATCAGCGCGGTGTCGCCGGGCGCCAGGGTCAGCGGCGCCTCGGTGGCCGCGCGCAGGTCGAGCCCGGCGCTGGCTTCGGTGGCGTAGTCGGGCAGCGGCCAGCTGTCGCCGAAGCGCGGATCCAGCAACTTCACCTGCAGCGGATGGGGCGTGGGAGTGCTCATGCGTGCAGCCTCTGCGCGATCAGGTCCAGCAGTTGTTCGGCCAGCTGCGTCTTGGAGACCGCCGGGAAGTCGCGTTCGCCATCCTGCCAATAGGCGGTGGCCGCGTTCTGGTCGCTCTCGAAGCCGTTGCCGGCCACCCCCACCCGGTTGGCCACGATCAGGTCCAGGTGCTTGTCGGCGAGTTTGCCACGGGCGTAGCGCTCGATGTCGTGGGTCTCGGCGGCGAAGCCGACCACCAGCTTCAGCGCCTGGGTCTGCGCGGCGACCTCGGACAGGATGTCCGGGGTCCGGGTCAGCTCCAGGGTCAGGGTCTCCCCGCTCTTCTTGATCTTCTGCGCGGCCACCTGTTTTGGCGTGTAATCGGCGACCGCGGCGGTGCCGATGTAGATATCCGCCGGCAACGCGCCGAGTACCGCCTCGCGCATCTGCGCGGCCGAGCGCACGTCGATGCGCTGCACGCCGTCGGGCGTAGACAAATGCACCGGACCGCTGACCAGCACCACCTCGGCGCCCAGGCGTGCGGCGGCGGCGGCCAGCGCGTAGCCCATCTTGCCGCTGCTGCGGTTGCCCAGGTAGCGCACCGGATCCAGGTCTTCGTAGGTGGGGCCGGCGCTGATCAGCAGGCGCAGGCCGCGCAGGGCGGCAGTGCCGGTGCCAGCGCCGGAGCGCGCCGGGACGGCGGCCGCGGCCGGCGTGGCCGACGCGGCGCCCTGGTCCGCACGCCCAGCGAGCGCGGCGACGATCTGCTCCGGTTCGGCCAGGCGACCGGGGCCGGACTCGCCTTCGGCCAGCGGGCCGTCGTTCGGGCCGACCACCTGTGCGCCGCGCGCGCGCAGGGTGGCGATGTTGGCCTGGGTGGCCGGGTGCAGCCACATGCGGTGATTCATCGCCGGGCACACGGTCAGCGGTGCGGTGCTGGCCAGGCACAGCGTGCCCACCAGGTCGTCGGCCAGTCCGTGCGCCAGGCGCGCCAGCAGGTCGGCAGTGGCCGGCGCCACCACCACGTACTCGGCCCAGCGGGCCAGTTCCAGGTGGCCCATCGCCTGCTCGGCCCCGCTGTCCCATAGCGTAGTGCGGGTGAGATGACCGGACAGCGCCTGGAAGCTCAGCGGGGTGACGAACTGCTGCGCGCCGGCGGTCATCGCCACCTGCACCTCGGCGCCGGCGTCACGCAGGCGCCGCACCAATTCCAGCGCCTTGTAGGCGGCGATTCCCCCGCCGACGCACAACAGCACACGTCGCCCCTGCAGGGGCCTCTCGAAAATCGGGGTCACGTCGGGAATGTCCTACCCATACAAGGACGATTAGCTTACCCGATGGTTTTTGGCGGCCTGATACCGTTGCGCCATGTCGGCCGGCACCCTGGCGATATGCACATCTCCGACTGGCCCTGCGAAGAACGTCCCCGGGAAAAGCTGCTCGCACGCGGTCCCCGGGCCCTTTCCGACGCCGAACTGCTGGCGATCTTTCTCGGCTCCGGCCTGCCCGGCAGCGACGCGGTGCGCACCTCGCGCGACCTGCTGCAGCGGCACGGGCCATTGCGCACGCTGCTGGACCGAACACCTGGCGACCTGGTGCGCCTGCCCGGGTTGGGGCCGGCACGCGCCTGCCAGCTGTCGGCGGCGCTGGAACTGGGCCAGCGCCACCTGGCCGCGGAACTGCAGCGCGGCGACACCCTCAGCAACCCGGTCGCCGCCGGCCGCTACTTCGCGCAACGCCTGCGGTCGCGTCCATACGAGGTGTTCGCCGCGCTGTTCCTGGATACCCGGCACCGCTGGCTGGCCTTCGAGGAACTGTTCCAGGGCACCGTGGACGGTGCCGAGGTGCATCCGCGCGAGGTGGTCCGGCGGGCGCTCACGCTCAATGCCGCCGCGGTGATCATCGGCCACAACCACCCGTCCGGAAACCCGGAGCCCTCGCCTGCCGACCGCGCGGTCACCGAGCGGCTGAAACAGGCGCTGGACCTGATCGACGTGCGCCTGCTGGACCACTTCATCGTCGGCGACGGCGTGCCGGTCTCGATGGCCTCGCGCGGCTGGGCCTGAATCGAGGCGGGTGACTGGCCGCGCCATGCCGGTGTGGTGCGGATCCCGGCGAGGCCGGCCATGATCCACCCAGGCGGGCAGCGGATCCGGGGCGCGCTCGCACGGCGGTCGCCGCGTCACGGCTGAGGTCGGGCTGAACCCGGGACGGGCCGGGAGGCGGCGGGTCGGGTAAAATCGCCGGTTCCGCGCTTCAAGCAGAGATCTCGTGAAATCCCAACTCCGCGCCCTGATCGGTCAAGGCATCGAAGCCTTGCGCGCCAATGGCACCCTGCCGGCCGACACCCTGCCGCCGGACTTCGTGGTCGAGCGGCCCAAGACCCGCGAGCACGGCGACTTCGCCACCAACGCGGCGATGCTGCTGGCCAAGGCCGCGCGCACCAATCCGCGCGCCCTCGCCCAGCAGCTGGTGGACGCGCTGCCGGCCAACGACGACGTGAGCAAGGTCGAGATCGCCGGCCCCGGCTTCATCAATTTCCACCTCGGCCCGGGCGCCTACCAGCGCGAGGTGCTGGCCGTGCTCAAGCAGGGCGAGGACTACGGCCGCAGCCTGGTCGGCAACGGCCGCACCGTGGGCGTGGAATACGTCTCGGCCAACCCGACCGGGCCGCTGCACGTCGGCCACGGCCGCGCCGCGGCCATCGGCGACTGCCTGGCGCGCCTGCTCGAGGCCAACGGCTGGAACGCCAAGCGCGAGTTTTACTACAACGACGGCGGCAACCAGATCGAGAACCTGGCCCGCTCGGTGCAGGCGCGCGCCCAGGGCAAGACCCCGGACAGCCCCGACTGGCCGGAGGAAGGCTACCGCGGCGACTACATCCAGGACGTGGCCGACGCCTACATGGCCGGCGCCGCGGTCGACCTGGAGGGCCACGTGGTCAGCGGCGCCAAGGACCCGCAGGACCTGGACGCGATCCGCCGCTTCGCCGTGGCCTATCTGCGCAACGAGCAGAACCACGACCTGGCCGCGTTCGGCGTGGATTTCGACATCTACTTCCTGGAAAGCTCGCTGTACCGCGACGGCAAGGTCGAGGAGGCGGTGCAGAAGCTGATCGCCTCCGGCCACACCTACGAGGACGGCGGTGCGCTGTGGCTGAAATCCACCGATTTCGGCGACGACAAGGACCGCGTGATGCGCAAGTCCGACGGCAGCTACACCTATTTCGTGCCGGACGTGGCCTATCACCTGAGCAAGTGGCAGCGCGGCTACGTGCGCGCCATCACCGAGCTGGGCGCCGACCACCACGGCTCGCTGGCGCGCGTGCGCGCCGGCCTGCAGGCGATGGACCTGGGCATCCCCAAGGGCTGGCCGGAGTACGTGCTGCACCAGATGGTCACGGTGATGCGCGGCGGCGAGGAAGTGAAGCTGTCCAAGCGCGCCGGCAGCTACCTGACCCTGCGCGACCTGATCGAGGAAGCCGGCCGCGACGCCACGCGCTGGTTCCTGATCGCGCGCAAGCCCGATTCGCAGCTCACCTTCGACATCGACCTGGCACGTCAGCAGAGCAACGACAACCCGGTGTTCTACGTGCAGTATGCGCATGCCCGCGTGTGCAGCCTGCTGCGTCAGGCGCAGGAGAAGAAGCTGGACTACGACCAGGCCGACGGCCAGGCGCAGCTGAACCGGCTGAACGACGCGACCTCGCTGGAGCTGATGCAGGAACTCTCGCGCTACCCGGAAGTGGTGGAGAATGCGGGGCATGCATTGGAGCCTCATCTGATCGCGCAATACCTGCGCGAACTGGCCACGGCCTTCCACACCTGGTACCACGGCACCCCGGTGCTGGTGGACGACGCCGGCGAACGCAACGCCAAGCTGACCCTGGCGGTGGCGGCGCAGCAGGTCCTGGCGAACGGTCTGAATCTCCTGGGCGTCTCGGCCCCGGAAAAAATGTGAGTGGAGAAGCGGTAAATGGCAGCACGACGCGGTAAGACCCAGGCCCGGCGCAACACCGGCAACGGCACGCCCGGATGGGTGTGGCTGATCGCCGGCGCGGCGATCGCCGCGGTGGTATTCCTCGGCGCGCCGGGCCTGTTCAAGAAGGATGGCGACTTCCTGCGCGTGGGCGGCCCGCGCGCCAATCCGGATGCGCAACCGGCACCGGTGGCCGATGCCGACGTCGACGCGGCCCCGGATCTGCCCAAGCCCGCCGCCAACGCGGCCGGCAGCACCAAGCCGGAGGCGAAGAAGGACGCGCAGACCCAGTACGACTTCTACACCCTGCTGCCCGGCAAGGAAGTGCAGATGTCCGACGCCGAACTGGCTGCCAGCGCGCGCGCCGAGGCGGTTCGCCAGGCCAAGGCGCAGGCTGCCGCAGGTGCGACGGCCACCGCGACCGGGACCACCCCGGCAGCGGCCACTGCCGCGCCGACGGCGACCGCGGCCAATCCGACACCGCTGCCGGAAACACCGAGCGTGGCGGCCAGCACTGCCCCCGCCGCCGCCAAGCCGGCAACCGCCACGGCAACGCCGGCCGCGACCACCACACCGGCGGCTGCCGCCGCGACCGCAGCGCCCGACACCGCGCGCTACATCCTGCAGGCCGGCTCGTTCGGCGCCTCCGGCGACGCCGAGTCGACCAAGGCCAAGCTGGCGATGCTGGGCCTGACGGCACGCGTGGAATCGGCGCAGATCAGCGGCAAGACCGTCTACCGTGTGCGCATGGGCCCCTATGGCACCGCCAGCGAGCTGGCCGAGGCCAAGCAGAAGTTGAACGGCAGCGGGCTGTCGGCGATCGCGATCAAGGCGCAGTAGAGCCGGGATTCGGGAATCGGGATTCGGGAATGGGTGAAGCGGCCTCCGTGTCGTTCTTGCGTGTGCGTGTGTGATGCGTCGCCGCCGCCGACGTGAGCCACCCAGGCCCTGATCTGAAGCGGCGGCTCGATGACAGCGGCCTGCCGGCGACCGCGAGCAGGGCGTAGCAAGGCAGGGAAACTGGAGAGGCGAGCGCCGCTCCGTTCCATGCGACAGGTAGGCGCATCACGGCGCGTTGGATGTGTGCGCTGTCGCGCGGGCGCTGGCCCGCAATCAAGCATCTACGCTGACTTGCTTCGAAGGCATACGGCGCTGTCGACGCGCGCGACCGCGCTTTGCTTTTACCATTCCCGATTCCCCACTCCCCATTCCCGGCCCCCCAATGACCCAGACTGCTCTGATCACCGGCGCCACCTCCGGTTTCGGCGCTGCCGCCGTGCGCCGCTTCGTCGATGCCGGCTGGCGCGTGATCGCCACCGGCCGCCGCGCCGAGCGCCTGCAGCCGCTGCTGGACGCCTTCGGCGCCGAGCGCGTGCACATCGCCGCCTTCGACATCCGCGACACCGACGCGCTGGACGCGATGCTGGCGGCGCTGCCCGAGGCGTTCCGCGGCATCGACCTGCTGGTGAACAACGCCGGCCTGGCCCAGGGCACCGCGCCGGCGCAGGCCGCGCAACTGGACGACTGGCGCACGATGATCGACACCAACATCACCGCGCTGGTGACGCTGACCCATCGCCTGCTGCCGACGCTGATCCAGCGTCGCGGCGCGATCATCAACATCAGTTCGGTCGCCGCGCTGTATCCCTACCCGGGCGGCAACACCTACGGCGGCACCAAGGCCTTCGTCAGCCAGTTCTCGCTGGGCCTGCGCTCGGATCTGCATGGCACCGGCGTGCGCGTCACCGCGATCGAACCAGGCATGGCCGAGACCGAGTTCACCCTGGTCCGCACCCATGGCGACCAGAAGGCCTCGGATACGCTCTACCAGGGCGCGCAGCCGATGACCGCCGAGGACATCGCCGAACAGATCTTCTGGGTGGCGACGCTGCCGCCGCATCTGAACATCAATCGGCTGGAAATCATGCCGGTGACGCAGTCCTTCGCCGGCTTCCAGGTCGCGCGGCAACCGGCCTGACGGGCCGCGGGGCCGCCACGCGCGGCCCCACCACGTCTCTCCGCGCGCACCTGCGCAGCGAAGGCGCTCTGCCACCCATGCGGCAAAGACGGGCGCCTATCGCGCGGCGACTGGCGATTCCGACAACCCCTTAACGAAATGATATAACATCACTTAGATGGAGCCGCGTTCGTGCATCGGACCGCGCACCACCGCTCGCCCGCAGCCCCGCCGCTGCCGCCAGTCTCCACTCCCTTGTCCGCAGACACCATGAAGACCTACACCCACGCCCTCGCCGTGCTGGCCGGGCTCGCGGCCGGTGACGGCGCCGCGCAGACGTCGACCGACACCACCACCACCCTCGGCACGGTGGAAGCGCGGCGCCACAGCGCCGCTTCTCTGTCCACCCGCAACATCCTCAGTTCGGTCGACGTGCTCGGCAGCGAGCAGATCAGCGACAAGCACGTCATGAACAGCTGGGAGCTGCTCGGGCAGATGCCCGGCATGCAGCTCACCGAAACCCGGCAGGGCGCCGAATCCGGCAAGGTCACCTTCCGCGCCTTCAACGGCGAGGGCTACATCAACGGCATCAAGGTGCTGATCGACGGCGTGCCGAGCAACGTCAACAGCGGCAACCAGCGCTTCATCGACATGATCTTCCCGCTGGAGATCGCCTACATCGAGGTGGTGCGCGGCACCAACGATCCGCGCTACGGCCTGCACAACATCGGCGGCAACTTCAACATCGCCACCCGCCAGGGCGGCAACTACCAGGACCTGCGGCTGAGCTATGGCAGCTTCGCCACGCGCGAACTGCAGTATGCCGCCGGCCATGAGGCCGATGGCCTGGCGCAGAACTACTTCGTCGGCGCGCAGGCCGCGCACGGCTACCGCCAGCACGACAGCTCGCGCAAGTACACGCTCGGCGGCAAATGGTTCTACGGCGAAGACGACGATGCCGCACGCATCGGCCTGATCACCCGCCTCTACCACCACGAGGCCGACGAACCGGGCTTCCTCACCGCCTCCGAGCTGGCCGAGGACCGCGAGCAGTCGCCGCCGAAGAACGCCCACGACGGCGACGACCGCGACATGCGCCAGGCCAGCGTGCATGCCGACTTCAAGCTCGGCGACGGCCTGCAACTGCGCAACACGCTGTACCTCAACCGCTACCAGGACGACCGCCGCGTCACCTTCACCAGCTACCCGCTCGGCAACGCGCCGCGGCAACGCCGGCAATGGGACGAAACCCAGACCGGTCTGCTCAGCACCGTCAGCTGGCAGGCCAGCGATCTGCTGAGCGTGGAAGGCGGCCTCAACGCCGAACACCAGGACAACCGTTATCGGCGCTCGCGCTATGCCTACAGCGTACCGACCGATTTCGATCGCGCCCCGGCGCGCGTGCAGAACGACGACCGCTACAGCCTGGACAACCTCGGCCTGTACCTGCAGGCGGTGCTGCAGCCGACCGATGCGCTGAAGATCGTGCCGGCGTTCCGCGCCGATCGCTTCTCCGGCGAGACCGCACTGCCCGGCGGCGTGCATGCGCCGCTGCAGCGCTACGGCTGGATCGACCAGCCCAAGCTCAGCGTGATCTACGCGCTGACCCCGAACTTGAGCGTGTACGCCAACTGGGGCCGCACCTTCCAGATCCTCACCGGCTCGACCGCGCCGGCCTACCTGACGCCCGGGCAAAGTGCGTTCCGGCCCTCGATCAATACCGGCAAGGAACTGGGCCTGAAACTGCAGCCGGTGGCCGGCACCGAAGCGCGCGTGGCGGTCTGGCGTCAGGACGCCACAGACGAAGTGGCCAACATGCCCAGCACCGGCACCACGGTCGGCCTCGGCCAGACCCGCCGGCAGGGCGTGGACCTGCAGCTGAGCACGCAACTGGGCGAGCGCTGGACGCTGTGGCTGTCGCACGCGGTCCAGGAAGCCAAGGTGGTCAGCGCCTTCACCGCGACCGGCGAGTCGCTGCGCGGACGCGAGGTGTTCTCCACCCCGCGCTACATCAGCAACGCCGGCCTCGACTACCGGCCCGACGCGCGCTGGAAGTTGGGGCTGCAGGCGCGCGCGCAGGGCGACTATTACATCGACGAACGCAATACCCAGGGCAAGTACGGCGGCTTCCACGTGGTCGATGCCAGCGTGCGCTACCAGCTCAGCCCGCGCAGCAGCGTCGATCTGCAGGTCAAGAATCTCACCGACGCCCGCTACGCCTACGTCTGGTACGACAATTTCTTCTGGGGCGGCAACGACCAGCCGATGTTCTCGCCAGCGCCCGGACGCTCGGCCTACCTCGGGTTCGAACTGCGGCTGTAGGGCCCCTTGCATCACCTGTATACGCCACGGCTTGCTGCGTAGGAGCGGCTTCAGCCGCGACGGGCTTCACCGGGAACGCCCCTGTCGCGGCTGAAGCCGCTCCTACGGGACGCGTCCCAGGATGAGGAAAGGTGCCAGGTAGCGGCTGTTGCCAGGCCAAGGACGGCCATGCAGTCACTGGACGCAGCATTCGACGCATGTGCTACGGTTCCAGGCGTCGCCAGCCTTCGCGCAAGCCTCCCGCTCGTTCACAGGAGTGCTTTGCGATGACCTCGTCCGCTTCTTTCGACCTCGTCGTCTTCCGTTTCCAGGAGACGCCGCGATGACCGATTTCGTCACCGACGCAGCGCAGTTGCAGGACTGCGTGGGCCGCCTGCCCGGCCCGCGCGACATGAAGGTGATCGACCACCTGGACGCGCATGCGCTGCGCTGGCTGGCCGCCAGCCCCCTGCTGTTCGCCGGCGTCGCCGGCCAGCGCCTGGCGCTGAGCGCAGGCAGCGGCGCGCCCGGCTTCGCGCGCGGCGACACCCCGCACCTGCTGTCGCTCCCGCTGCAGGCGCTGGACGCTGCCGACACGCACGTCGGCGCGGGTTTCGGTTCGCTGTTCCTGGTGCCCGGCCTGGGCGAAACGCTGCGGATCAATGGCCGCATCGCCGGCGACGACGGCACGCGCGTGTTCGTCGCCGTCGAGGAATGCTATCTGCACTGCGCCAAGGCGCTGCTCCGCGCCGACTGGTGGCACGCGGAGACACAGACCGACGCCACGCCGCCGGAGACGCCAGAAGGATTTCTCGCCGATTGCCGGCTGCTGATCCTGGCCACCGCCGATGCCGAGGGCCGCGTCGATGTCAGCCCGCGCGGCGATCGCGCCGGGGCCTTGCTGCAAGCGCATCGGGACGCCTGGTGGTTCGCCGACCGGCCGGGCAATCGCCGTGTCGACAGCCTTGGCAATCTGCTCGCGCGGCCGCAGCTCGCGCTGCTGGCGCTGCGACCCGGCAGCGCACGCTGCGTGCGCATCGAAGGGCTCGCCCGCCCCAGCACCGACGAGGCGATCCGCAACGCGCTCGCCGTCGATGGGCGCATTCCACATCTGGCGGTGCGGGTGCTGCCGGCGGTGCTCGACGACATGCACAGCCCTGCGCTAGGTCGCTTCGACCGTTGGCCGCCCGCCGCCACCGCACACGACTTGGACCCGCCAGCGATCTTCCGCGACCACGTCCGGCTCAGCGGCGTGCGCGGCGCACAGGCCACGCTGCTGCGCGCGGCGGTCTCGGTGCCCGGCGTGGTGCGCAAAGGACTGCAAGCCGATTACAAGAAAAACATGTACTGAGCAGGCGACGCCGCCGGCTCACCCTGCTGCGTCGACCACGCCGGGTGCGCTGAGGTGATGCACGGCATAGCGCTGTGCATCGTCGTCTGCCGGCGGCAAGTCGCGCCACAGCCGAAAGCGCAGCCGTGTCCATCCCTGCGGTTCGTAGCCGTGCACCGTGGCCAGCACGCGTTGGTCAGGCGCGTGCATTTCGTCAGTGTCGTTTCCGCAGGCAGGCGATGGTGCCGGAAGCGCGCGGGTGGCGTAGCGCGCCGTGCGCAGCGCCGCGGACGTCCACGCAGTGTCGACCATCCACGCCTGCACCGCCGGACGGCCGAAGGCATCGCACAGCGCGGCGAACGCGGGACCGGCAAGGAACGCGTGCATCGCCGCAGCATCGCGCCAGAGATAGAACGGCGCATACAGGTTCTGTTCGCCGGGCAGGACCGGATCGGCGCGATCGGCGACCAGATAGGCCTTGAACTGCAGCCCGGGCAGCGTGTCGAGCAATGGTCCTTTGGCGGCGATGCGGCGGCGGACGATGGCCATGTCGTAGTCCGCCGGCAACGCGATGCTGTACTGCATGGCGATCATGCCGGCAACGATGCCGGCGCGGCCGCCGCCGAAGGACCAGTCCTGCGCGGCGGTGGTGACGATGGTGACCATCACGTCCTCCGTTGAAATTCCCGGGGCGATCGCCAGCAGTTCGACCAGGCGCCGATAGAACGCCTGCTTGCAGGCGGCGCTGCGGTCGCGGCCGGCGGTGATGGCGATCAGCACGAAGCGATCCGAGCGCGGTCCACCCAGGTAGTGGCGGTCGAACACCAGTTCGTCCGGGTCGTGCTGATGGATGACCTGGAAACAGTCGCCGGCCGGCACCTCGAAGGCCTCGTGCATGGCCTGGTAGAGGCTGGCCGACAGCGCACGCAGGTAGGCGGGCGGGTGGCCACGCAGCAGCGAGATGCGGGCGTACGGCATCAGCGCGTCTCCGGCATGGCCGGCCGCGACGCGGCGGCGGTGCGCAGCAACGGCAGTGCGGACGCCGCGCACGGCCAACCGGCGTAGAACGCCAGGTGGGTGATGGCTTCGGCCAGGGTGTCGCGGTCCAGACCGTTGTCCAGCGCGCGGGCCAGGTGCAGCGGCAACTGCTCCAGGCGGGACAGCGCCACCAGCGCCGCCAAGGTGATCAGGCTGCGTTCGCGTGGCGACAGCCCGGGGCGCTGCCACACCTCGCCGAACAACACCTCGTCGGTGAGGCGGGCGAAGGCCGGCGCGATGTCGCCGAACGCGGCCTGCGGGGAAGGAAACGGTGCACCAGGGTCGGACATCGGAGGTCTCGCAGTGGGAACGGGCACAGCGTAGGCGCGCAGGACCTTGCGAAAAATCGGAAAATATCGAAATGACCATCCGGAAAAACAGGATCGACCGATGCGCCCGGTGACCTTCGATCTCGATGCGCTGCGCAGCTTCGTCGCCGGCGTGGAACTGGGCAGCTTCGCCAGGGCGGCCGACCGCCGCGGGCGCTCCACCTCGGCGATCAGCGCGCAGTTGAAGAAGCTGGAGAAACAGGCCGGGCAGCCGGTGCTGCGCCGCCAGGGCCGCGGCCTGGCCCTGACCGAGGCCGGCGAAGCCTTGCTGGGCTACGCGCGACGGCTGCTCGAGCTCAACGACGAGGCGGTCGTGGCGCTGCAGGACACGGCCCTGCAGGGCTGGGTGCGGCTGGGCCTGCAGGAGGATTTCGGCGAACACATGCTGCCCGACGTGCTGGGACGCTTCGCCCGCGCCCATCCGCAGGTGCGGATCGAAGCGCGCATCGCCCGCCACCAGGAACTGCTGGCGCGGGTCGAGGCTGGGCAACTGGACCTGGCCCTGGCCTGGGACTCCGGCGCGGCCTCGGCGCATCGGCAGGCGCAGGCGGCATGGCCGCTGCGCTGGATCGCCGCAGGCGACCACAGTGCACCGGACGTGGCCGACTGGAGCGGCGCGGCACCACTGCCACTGGTGATGCTGGAAGCCCCCTGCCTGCTGCGCACGGCCGCGACCACCGCACTGGACCGCGCCGGCATCCCGTGGCGGATCGCCTTCACCAGCGCCAGCCTCGGCGGCGTATGGGCGGCGGTGCGCGCCGGATTGGGCATCACCCTGCGCACCCCCGCCGGGGTGCCGGCCGGACTGGTCCTGCTCCCGCCCGGCACCGGCGGCCTGCCCGCGTTGCCGGCGCTAGGGCTGAGCCTGCATCGCGCGGTCGCCGTGCCGCCGCCGGCGGTGGTGCGGCTGGCGGAGATCCTGCAACAGCGCCTGCAGGCGGCGCATGCAACCCTGGCCGGGGATGGGTGACGCATCCCGCGCGCTTACTTGCCGCCCTTGCAGGGCATCCTCTTGGCGATCAGGACGCCGCCGGCGAACATGTTGACGCCGCCGCTGGTCGCGGTCTTAAAGGATTGCCATCGCGCTTCACCAGGACGTGCCGCGCGGATCGGAAACCGTACGTTCAACCATGCGCGGTCGCGACAGCCGCGGCGCCGCGCCGCTCGCGCAGGCGCAAAAACGGCCGCTCCACCGCGTAGTGCAGGACAGCCGCGAACAGTAGCGCCATGCCGGCATAGGCGGCGAAGGCGAGCGGCCCGCGCCCGTCCAGCAACGCACCGAACCACGCCTGGGTCAGATGGAACGCGGCCTTGTGGCTCAGGTACAGGCTGTAGGACACCGCGGCCAGCCAGGCGGCGCCGGGCACCCGGCAACGCCCCAGCCATCCCTGGGTGGAGGCGCCGGCGCCGACCAGCAGCGCCAGTCCCAGCGACAGCACCGGCCAGCCGATCGCATTGCCGAGCAGGCCAGTGCGATCGCAGAACAACCACATCGCCAGCGCACAGACCACGATGCCCCCAAGCGCCGCGGCGGTGGCGTGGCGCTGCAGCCGCTGCCAGTACCGCGGCCGGAAGGTCTTCAGCACTGCCAATGCCACGCCCGCCAGCAGGCCGTCCAGGCGGTTCCAGGTGGGGTAGTAGAGATCCTGGATGAACCAGTTGCGCTGCAGCCCGGCGCCGATGCGATCCAGCGCGCTGTCGTGCAGCCAGATCGCGCTGCGCAGGGCGATGCCGGCCAGCACCACGGCCACGCACAGCGCCACGAAACGCGGCGCCGACGGCCGCCGCAGCATCCACACCGCCAGCAGCGGGAACACCAGGTAGAAGTGTTCTTCCACGCACAACGACCACGCATGCGAGAACGCCTGCTGGTTGGCGTAGTCGATGCCCAGGTTGAGGGTGAAGCTGGCGAACAGCCACCACGGCGCGATCCCGGGCGCTTCGCGGAACCCGGGCCAGGCCAGGTACAACGCCAGCACCACCGCGTACGCCGGCAGGATACGGTAGGCGCGGCGCCGGTAGAAATCGCCGTAGCGCAGCGGCTCGCCGCGCGCCAGCGGCGCCAGCACCTGGCCGCCGATCAGGAAGCCGCTGAGCACGAAGAACAGATCCACGCCCATCCAGCCATAGCGCGACAGCCACTCCCAATCCGGGCCTAGCCCGCCGACCACGAAGGAGTGGAACAACATCACCCAGACGATGGCGATGGCGCGCAGCAGGTCGAGGCCGGGATATCGCATCGCGTGAAGGTGACGGTGGGGAGGGCGCAGCTTACTGGCTATGTTGCCGGTTGCGGCAGCAGCCGTTCACTGGCGTCCGTGCGATCGCGCCTAGAAGACGCAACTGCGGCGTCAGGCGGCCAACCCAAGATTGCGTGCACGAGCCTACCCTCACCCCAACCCCTCTCCCGGGGGGGAGAGGGGCTTTAGCGGGTCGCGCGCTCTCAGCCCAGCGGTTCGTCCGACAGGTAGGTGTAGCCGGTCAGGCCGGCCTCGAGCGCGTCGGCCAGTTCGGTGGCCTGCGCGGCCGGCAACTGCGCGGCGGCCACGCGTTCGGCGTAGGCGGCGCGCAGGTCGTCCAGGCGGTAGCCGACGTAGTCCAGCATCACGTCGGTGGTGTCGCCGCGGCGCTGCTGGGCGATGCGGTAGCCGTCACCGTCCACCGCTACTTCCACCGCGTCGGTGTCGCCGAACAGGTTGTGGATGTCGCCCAAAATTTCCTGGTACGCGCCGACCAGGAAGAAGCCGATGCGATAGCTTTCGCCCGGACGCAGCGCGTGCAGCGGCAGCGAGCTGTCCAGGCTTTCGTTCTCGACATAGGTCTTGACCATGCCGTCGGAATCGCAGGTCATGTCGCAGACCACGCCGCGCCGCGCCGGCGCCTCGTTCAGGCGCTCGATCGGCACGATCGGGAACACCTGGTCGATCGCCCATACGTCGGGAATCGACTCGAACACGCTGAAGTTGACGAAGTACTTGTCGACCAGGCGCTCGTTGAGCTCGTCCAGCACCGGACGGTGGCTCTTTTCCTCATGGCTCAGCCGCGCCCGCACGCCATGGGCGATGGCATAGAACAGGTCGTCGATGCGCGCGCGGTGGGTCAGGTCGATCTGGCCCAGGGCGTAGCCGCTGAGGCCTTCGGCGTGGAAATGCTGCGCTTCCTGGAACAGTTCCACCGCCGGACGCTGGTCCAGTTCGGCGTGGATCTCGCGCAGGTGACGGATCGCCGCCGGCTCGTCGTCGTGCGCGTCGGGCACGCGGCCTTCCGGCGCCTGCTCCACCTCGGACACGTTGGCGATCAACACGGCGTGGTGCGCGGTCATCGCGCGCCCGCATTCGGTGACGATGCGCGGCGGCGCCAGGCCGTGTTCCTCGCAGGCGCTGGCCAGCGGCTGCACGATGTTGCTGGCGTAGGAGTGCAGGCCGTAGTTGATCGAGCAGTAGCTGCGCGAGCGGGTGCCTTCGTAGTCGATGCCCAGGCCGCCGCCGACGTCGACGTGGCTGATCCTGGCGCCCAGCTTGGACAGCTCGACGAAATAGCGGGTGGCCTCACGCATGCCGTTGGCGATGTCGCGCACGTTGGAGATCTGCGAGCCCATGTGGAAGTGCAGCAGGTTCAGCGCGTCGGCGTACTCGGTGTCGCGCAGGGTCTTCCACAGGTCCAGCACCTGCCGCGGCGACAGCCCGAACTTGGCCTTGTCGCCACCGCTGTTCTGCCACTTGCCCGCACCCAGCGAGGCCAGGCGCATGCGCACGCCCAGGCCCGGCTTCACGTCCAGCGCGCGCGCCTCCTCCAGCACCAGCTTCAGCTCCGACGGCTTCTCGATGACGATGAAGGTCTGCAGGCCGAGCTTGCGCCCGATCAGCGCCAGGCGGATGTACTCGCGGTCCTTGTAGCCGTTGCATACGATCAGCCCGCCCGGCCGCGACAGCGCCAGCACCGCCATCAGTTCCGGCTTGCTGCCGGCCTCCAGGCCGAAGCCCTCGCCCTGATGGCTGGCCAGGGTGCCGGCCACGCCGCGATGCTGATTGACCTTGATCGGGTACACCGCGGTGTAGCCGCCGGCGTAGTCCCAGTCGGCCTGGGCCTGGGCGAAGGCGGCCTGCAGCTTGCCCAGGCGCTCGCCGAGGATGTCGGGGAAGCGCACCAGCATCGGCAGCTTGGCGCCGGCCGCGCGCGCGGCATCCACCACCTCCGGCAGCGCGATCGCCACGCCATCGGCACCCTGCGGCCGCACCACCAGCCGGCCAGCCGCGTCCACGTCGAAGTACCCGTCGGCCCAGTGCGGGATCGAGTAGGTCTTGCGGGCTTGGTCGAGGGACCAATCGCTCATCGTGGCGGCTCGGCTGACGGAAAAAGGGCGTGGATTGTAACCCCTGCTACGCGTGGGGTCCGTTACAATCCGCGCCGTTCCGACGCCCTCGGCTCCGGGTGGAGCCGGGCCGGGTTTGCGGGCGCCTGGCGCGGCCTGCGCCTCGCCCTCATCCGGAGAGGGTGCGGTCACAGCCTCGCGTGGCCTGGCTGCACGAGGCTGCGCCCGACCCTCATCCGGCGCTTCGCGCCACCTTCTCCCGAAGGGAGAAGGAATCGCTGCTTCTTTCTTGCTTTCCTAGGACATCTGCATGAGCGCCAACGACAACTGGTACATCGAACACTTCCAGCCCACCGGCTCGGCCATCGGCTACCGCATCACCGGCAAGCTGGACGAGGTGCAGTCGCCGTTCCAGAAGATCGAGATCTACGACACCACCGACTGGGGCAAGCTGATGGTGATCGACGGCGCGGTGATGCTGACCACCCGCGACAACTTCTTCTACCACGAGATGATCAGTCATCCGGCGCTGTTCACCCACGCCGCGCCCAAGCGCGTGGTGATCATCGGCGGCGGCGACTGCGGCACCCTGCGCGAAGTGCTCAAGCACCCGGGCGTGGAGAGCGCCACCCAGTGCGACATCGACGAGCAGGTCACACGCATGGCCGAGAAGTACTTCCCGGAATTGTGCGAATCCAACGGCGACCCGCGCGCCGAGCTGCTGTTCGACGACGGCGTGGCCTACATGGCCAACTGCCCGGCCGGCAGCGTGGACATCGTCATCGTCGACTCCACCGACCCGGTCGGCCCGGCCGAAGGCCTGTTCAACAAGGCCTTCTACGAGAGCTGCTTCAAGGCGCTGAAGGACGACGGCATCCTGGTGCAGCAGTCCGAATCGCCGCTGGCGCTGCTGGACCTGATCAAGGAAATGCGCGCGGAGATGGGCAAGGCCGGCTTCGCCAGCTTCCACACCGTGCCGTTTCCGCAGCCGTGCTACCCGACCGGCTGGTGGAGCGTGACCATGGCGCGCAAGCAGGGCGGCTTCGACTTCCGCCAGGACGACGCCGGGGCCAAGCCGTTCGCCACCCGCTACTACAGCGCGCACCTGCACAGCGGCACCCAGGTGCTGCCGCCGTTCGTGGCCGAGGCGCTGGGCGGCTGATTCACGTGTGAACACCGGTGCGCGCCATCAGGGGCGTACCGGTGCAACCATTCTGCCGCCGCGCGGCGATCGCCGTTGCGGTCGCCCTGGCTCACCCACAGGAATCTCAGACGCGCAGAAAGCGCATCACCTGTGGGAGTCAACTGTCATGCAGCCGCGACGCGCGAAGTGGCGTGCTTTTCGATGGCGCAATGCGTCGGGACTGAAGTCCCTCCCACAGTGCACCCGGCGAGTTCGCCGCAAGCCACTGTGGGAGCGACTTCAGTCGCGACGGGCCTTACCGGTGAATTCGCTCCCGCAAGGACTCGGCACCGACGGCCGGGCACGCGCTACAGCGCGTCCGCATCCAGTTCGCCGGTGCGGATCCGCACCACGGTGCCCAGGTCGTAGACGAACACCTTGCCGTCGCCGATCTTGCCGGTGGCGGCGGCCTTGACGATGGCCTCGACCACGCGCTCGACCTGGTCCTCGCTGACCGCCACTTCCAGCTTCACCTTCGGCAGGAAATCGACCACGTACTCGGCGCCGCGGTACAGCTCGGTGTGGCCCTTCTGCCGGCCGAAGCCCTTGACCTCGGTGACAGTGATGCCGGCCACGCCCTGCGCGGCGAGCGCTTCGCGCACGTCGTCGAGCTTGAACGGCTTGATCACGGCCATGATCATCTTCATGCGGCGTTCTCCAATCACAATGGCCTCAGGATAGCGCGGTTGCGCGATCGGCGGCCGTCGGGTTCAATGGCCGCGCGCCCCCAACGCCGGAATTTTCCGACAGCGCGCCGCGTCCGATCCCGATGGTCCCGACCTGCCGGGTGCCGCACTCTGACGCCACCTGCCGGAGCACAGCCATGATCGACCTCAACCATCTCGACGACCTCGCCCGCCGCCTCAGCGACCTGGTGCCGCCGGGCCTGCGCCAATCCCGCGACGAACTGCAGAGCACCTTCAAGAGCGCACTGCAAGCCGGGCTGGGCAAGCTCGACCTGGTCACCCGCGAGGAATTCGAAGTCCAGCGCGCGGTGCTGCTGCGCACCCGCGAGAAGCTCGAAGCGCTGGAGCGCAGCGTCGCCGCGCTGGAAGCGGCGCGCAGCGGGCACACGCCCAGCCCCAACGCCTGATCCACCCGCCGCCATGAGCCTGGCGCTGGTGCACAGCCGTGCCCGCGCGGGGGTGCTTGCGCCTCCGGTTCGGGTCGAGGTCCATCTGTCCGGCGGCCTGCCGGCCACGCAGATCGTCGGCCTACCCGAGGCGGCGGTGCGCGAGTCGCGCGACCGTGTCCGCGCCGCCCTGCTCTGCGCGCAATACGAATTCCCGGCACGGCGGATCACCGTCAACCTGGCCCCGGCCGACCTGCCCAAGGAGGGCGGCCGCTTCGACCTGCCGATCGCGCTGGGCATCCTCGCCGCCGCCGGCCAGCTCGACCCGCAGGTACTCGGCCAGTACGAATTCCTCGGCGAACTGGCCCTGACCGGCGAGCTGCGCCCGGTCGACGGCGTCCTGCCCGCCGCGCTGGCCGCCGCCCAGGCCGGGCGCACCCTGATCGTCCCGGCCGACAACGGCGCCGAGGCGGCACTGGCGCAACACGTGCAGGCCTTCACCGCGCGCACCCTGCTGGAGGTCTGCGGATTGCTCAACGGCAGCAAGACCCTGCCCCCAGCAATGGCGCCGCCCGCCGTCGCCGCGCCCTTTCCCGACCTGAGCGACGTGCGCGGCCAGGCGCAGGCGCGGCGCGCGCTGGAGATCGCCGCGGCAGGGCATCACAACCTCTTGCTGATCGGCAGCCCAGGCTGCGGCAAGACCCTGCTGGCCTCGCGCCTGCCCGGCATCCTGCCCGAGGCCAGCGAGGCCGAGGCGCTGGAGAGCGCGGCCATCGCCTCGGTCAGCGGCCGCGGCGTGGACCCGTCGCGCTGGCGGCAACGCCCGTACCGCGCACCGCACCACACCGCCAGTGCGGTGTCACTGGTCGGCGGTGGCACCCATCCGCGCCCCGGCGAGATCTCGCTGGCGCACCATGGCGTGCTGTTCCTGGATGAATTGCCGGAATGGAACCGGCATGCGCTGGAAGTGCTGCGCGAGCCGCTGGAGTCGGGCCATGTGACCGTGTCGCGCGCGGCGCGCAGCTCAGAGTTTCCTGCGCGCTTCCAATTGGTGGCGGCGATGAATCCTTGCCCCTGCGGCTGGGCCGGCGACCCCAGCGGCCGCTGCCGCTGCAGCGAGGACGCGGTGCGGCGCTACCGCGCGCGCATCTCCGGCCCGCTGCTGGACCGCATCGACCTGCACGTGGAGGTGCCGCGGCTGCCGCCGCAGGCCTTGCGCGCCGATGCCCCGCCCGGCGAACCCAGCGCCGCCGTGCGCGAGCGCGTGGAACTGGCGCGGCAACGGCAACAAGACCGTGCCGGCCGGCCCAACGGCCAGCTCGGCCACAGCGAAACCCTGCGCGACTGCCGCCTGCAACCACGCGACGAAGCGCTGCTGGAGCAGGCCATCGAGCGTCTGCGGCTATCGGCACGTTCGCTGCACCGCATCCTGCGCGTGGCACGCACCATCGCCGACCTGGACGCCAGCGACGCCATCGCCACCGCGCACATGACCGAGGCCATCGCTTACCGGCAGTTGGACCGTGGGGAGGCGGCCGCGAACGCAGTGGGTCCGACGCCACCCGGTGCACGCCGCCTGGTAGGGTGAAGCCAAGTCGCAACCGGCGTGCGCCGCATCCATTCTGCAGGCGGTCGCGTCCGCTGAGCGCAGCACTCTGCCGTACGCGCTCAACTCCTCGTCGCAGCATCCACCCATTCGGCGATCAAGGTATTGCACCGCCTGGCATGCGTGAAGGTCATGCCGTGCGACGCACCGGCCAGCACCTCATGGCGCGCCTGCGGCAGCCAGGCCGCCAGCGCGGCGGCGTTGTCGCGGTACTGGGTCGGGCTGCGTTCGCCAGCGACCAGCAACACCGGCATCGCCAGGGTGGCAGCCTGTTCGGATCGGTAGGCCGGCAGCAGATCGCCGACCTGTGGCACCAGCGTCTGCGCGTTGTCGTACACCATCTGCCGGAAGCTCGCGCTGCTGCGCGCCCAGGCGCCGGGCTGGCTCACCGAATCGACGAAGCATTCCAGGCCGGCCTCGACCTGGCCACCCTGCAGCAGCGCGATCGCCTGCGCGCGGACCGCCTGCACCTCGGCCGGCAGACCGTGCGGCTGCGGGCCACCGGGATCGAACAGGGTCAGGCTGGCGATGGCGTCCGGCCGCAGCAACGCCGCTTGCCAGGCCACGGCGGCACCGCGGGAATGGCCGACCAGATGCACCGGCCGCGCCTCCTCGGCGATGAAGGCGGCGAGTTGCTGCGCATGCCAGCGCCAGCCGAACGCATGCCGCGACGCCGACGGCAGCCGCGGGTAGTACTGGCCCAGGCTCAACGCGCTGAGCTGAAAGCGGTCGGCCAGGCCGCGCAACTGCGGCGCCCAGTAGCGGTAGTCGCACAGGGCCCCATGTACCAGCAGCACCGGCGCGCCCTCGCCCACCCGCAGATAAGCCAGCGCGTCGTCTGCACCGAGCCGGCGCACCGCAGGCTTAGGCAAGGGCGTCCGCGGACTGGTCATACCCCTGCGCTGCTCGACGGAACAGACCTGGCGCGCGGGCGAAAGCCGTCAGTGTCGGCGTCCGTGCTGCGATATCGGGCGACACGCGCGGACACGGGAAGCAACAAGATGGGTGCAGGCATGCGCATACGATAGCGGTGTTGCAGACGCAGGCGTGGCGACGCTGGCCCGCCTGTCGGCCCAGCAACCGGATCGTCAGGCCGATGCTCGGTGGAACCCGGTGCGGCGCCCTCCGCGCGCGACCTTCCAGCCGCGCAATGCTGCCAGTTCCGGCGCTTCTGGGTCGAGGCAGTCATCGCGGCCAGCGGAGGAAAACACGCTGGGTGGGCGATCGGTCGCCGGAAAGCGCAGTGCGAGCAGGGCATGCAGTGCGGTACTGAGTTGGCGCGCCCGGAGGGATTCGAACCCCCGACCAATGGCTTCGGAAGCCACTACTCTATCCGGCTGAGCTACGGGCGCAACGGACGCGCATTCTAACGACATTCGCGGGCCGCGTCTCCCCCACGCGTCCTGGCCAGCAATGGCATTGGCTGCGACCGGCCGCCGGGCACGCTGCACCCGCACGCCACCTGGCCTCGAGGCAAACATGGCGACCCGACCTGCAGTGCTGAGCGCACGCATCCTGGTCTGCCTGCATGGTCCAGGCAAAGGCGGACGAAGGACGACATACTGTCAGCTCTGCGAACGGGCGCCCCACCTTCGCCGCCCCAGGCACGGCAACGCGTGCCACCGCTGCGACGCCACGTGCTGCCGCCCGCACGACGCGGCTGCTACCCTTGCGCGATGGGTTACGAACGCTACGAAACGCCTGCCGCGCTGCCGCCGCGCGCGCGCCTGGGCCAGTACTGGAAACTGCTGCGCGGCGACCGGCCGATCGGCGCGCTGCTGCTGCTGTGGCCGACCTGGTGGGCGCTGTGGCTGGCCGCCGACGGGGTGCCGCCGCTGTGGACCCTGTTCGTGTTCACCGCCGGTGTCTGGCTGACCCGCTCGGCCGGCTGCGTGATCAACGACTACGCCGACCGCTGGCTGGACCCGCAGGTCGAGCGCACCCGCAGCCGGCCGCTGGCCACCGGTGCGGTCAGCGGCCGCGAGGCACTGGCGGTGTTCGCGGTGCTGATGCTGGTGGCGTTCGCGCTGGTGCTGACGATGAACGCGCTGACCATCGGCCTGAGCGTGGTCGGGCTGTTCCTGGCCGCCAGCTATCCCTACCTGAAGCGCTACACCTACCTGCCGCAGGTCTACCTGGGCATGGCCTTCGGCTGGGGCATCCCGATGGCCTTCGCCGCCGTGCGCGGCGAGGTGCCGGCGCTGGGCTGGCTGCTGTACGCGGCCAACATCCTCTGGTCCACGGCCTACGACACCTGGTATGCGATGGTCGATCGCGAGGACGACCTGCGTGCCGGCTCCAAGTCCACCGCGATCCTGTTCGGCGAACTGGACCTGGTCATCCAGGGCGTGCTGTACGCGCTGATGTTCGTCGCCCTCGCCTTCGTCGGCCATCGTGCGGAACTGGGCGTGTGGTACTGGGCCGGCCTGGGCGTGGCGGTGCTGATGGTGGCCGCCGAGTTCCGCATGGCCCGGCACCGCGAACGCGCGGCATGTTTCCGCGCCTTCCTGCACAACAACTGGGTCGGCCTGGCGATCTTCGCCGGCATCGCCGCGGCGCTGGCGCTGCGCGCAGGCTAGGACCTGTCATCGCTCACGCAGCGTGCGTCGTGCTTTGAACTTGCCCAAGACCTGGCAAAAGGCTGGCGCCGCCGACGCGCCATGCTGACAGCGACGTCCAGGCGCGCCCCCGACGCCGGCCAGGCCACCGACTCGCTCCACGCAGAACCTGACGAGGACGCGGCATCCGCCGCGCCTGCTCGCACCGATGCGGTCTAGCGCTTGGCCTCCTGCGCTGGCGCGGACGCGGCCGGCGCGTGGGTCAACAGCGCGAACACCCGCTGCTGTTCCTGCATGTCCTGCAGCCCGCTGATCCGCAGGCTGTCGCCCGGCAACGGCGCCATGATCGTGGCCACGGTCAGCACCCGGCCGTCGGCCAGCAATGCGATCGGCTTGCCGACGTTCTGCTCGGTGGCCTGGGTCAGACGTTGGCCGTGTCCAGGAAAGCGCAGATCCAGCGCTGGCTGCCCATCGCCGTTGTCGGCGAGCGATACGGTCGCCGCATCCTCGACGACCAGCAGCGCCTGCGGTGCAAGGTACACCGGCTGTCCGTGGTAGTCGGCCTGGACAGCGTCGGGGGTGGGCGCATGGCTGGCCAGGCGCCATTCGAGCTTCGCCTTGACCGGGCTGGCAGCGGCGGCCTCCGGCGCCTTGCCGTATCCGCAGCCGGCGACACCGAAGACACACAGCGCCATCGACAGACCCAAAGCCTTCCAGCGCATCGCACGCTCCTTCGTTGTTGGCGTCGTCGCGATCATAAAGCCGCGCGCACCTGCCGACCGTGCATGCGCACAGGCGCAGGCGCCTGGGAGATCGCCGCTGCGGCACGTCGGCCGATGCGCACGCACCGCGGCGCGTACCGCTTGTCTTTCACGACAGGCAATAACCGCGCGACAACCGCGACGCGCGCGCTTTGCAGCGGAGCCAGCCATCTGCACCACGCACGATAGACGCACCACACTCACGGCACCCGCGCCATCACCCAGGCGTCGACCCGTTCGACGCCGGCACGGCGCAGCGCCTTTGCCGCGGCGTGCAGGGTCGCGCCGGTGGTCATCACGTCGTCGACCAGGGCCACATGTGCAGGCAATCCTGCCGACGCCGGCACCGCGAACGCGCCGCGCAGATTGCGCCGGCGCGCGTGGGCGTCCAGTTCGGATTGCGCCGCGGTCGCCCGCACCCGCTGCAACTCCAGGCACAGCGGCAGCGCCAGCGCGCGCGCCAGTGGCCGCGCCAGTTCCAGCGCCTGGTCGTAGCCGCGCTGGCGCAGCCGCGCCGGGTGCAGCGGCACCGGCAGCAGCGCCTGCGGCCGCGGCAATGCCGCGCAGCGTGCCTGCAGCAGCGCGGCGAGCACGCGCCCGGCCGCCAGATCCTGGTGGAACTTGAAGCGGCGCAACAGGCCATCGACCGGCGCGGCGTACACGCAGGCGCTGCCGACCCGTTCCAGCGGCGGCGGTCGGCGCTGGCACACGCCGCAGACCTGCTCGGCATCCAGGGCCGGCAACGGCAGCGCGCAGCGGCGACAGGCCGCCGCATTCCAGGGCACGCCGTCGCGACAGGCCGCACACAGGTCCAGGCCCGGCACGCCGGGCTCCCCGCAGACCAGGCAGCGTTCCGGCAGCAGGCGGCGCTGCAGCCAGCGCCAGCCGCCGTCAACCAAACCACCCTTCATGAAGTTGACAGGACTTTGCATGCTCACCAGACTGCCCGCTTTCCCAGCCGCTGACCGTCAGGAAACCCCCATGTCCGCTGTCGTCCGACACGACTGGCAACGCCAGGAATTGCTCGCCCTGTTCGATCTGCCGTTCCCGGAGCTGCTGCACCGCGCCGCCGCCGTGCACCGCGAACACTTCGATCCAGCGCAGGTGCAGGTGTCCACGCTGCTGTCGGTGAAAACCGGCGGCTGCCCGGAAGACTGCGCGTACTGCCCGCAGGCGCAGCGCTACGCCACCGGCGTGGAGGCGCAGAAGCTGATGAGCACCGAGGCGGTGCTGGACAAGGCGCGCCAGGCCAAGGCCGCCGGCGCCTCGCGGTTCTGCATGGGCGCGGCCTGGCGCTCGCCCAAGGACCGCGACATCCCGAAGGTGGCGGAGATGATCCGCGAGGTGAAGGCGCTGGGCCTGGAGACCTGCGCCACCCTGGGCATGCTCGACGGGACCCAGGCGCAGGCACTGAAGGCGGCCGGGCTGGACTACTACAACCACAATCTGGACACCGCGCCGGATTTCTACGACTCGATCATCCACACCCGCCAGTACCAGGACCGCCTGGACACGCTGACCCATGTCCGCGACGCCGGCCTGAAGACCTGCTGCGGCGGCATCGTCGGCATGGGCGAGTCGCGCGACCAGCGCGCCGGCCTGCTGCAGGCGCTGGCCAATTTGCCGGTGCATCCGGATTCGGTGCCGATCAACCGCCTGGTGCAGGTCGCCGGCACCCCGCTGCACGGCACGGTCGAACTGGACCCGTTCGAGTTCGTGCGCACGATTGCCGTGGCCCGCATCGCGATGCCGCGGGCGATGGTGCGGCTGTCGGCCGGGCGCGAGAGCATGAGCGACGAACTGCAGGCACTGTGCTTCTGCGCCGGCGCCAACTCGATCTTCTACGGCGAGAAGCTGCTGACCACCGGCAACCCGGACACCGAGCGCGACCAGGCGCTGTTCGCGCGGCTGGGGCTGCGGCCGATGCAGGTGATGGTGGACGCCGACGCGCACGACCATCCCGGCACCGTGCATGCGGATATCACCGCCCAGCCCACGCCGGCGATCGCCGCCGCCCTGGTCTGACGCGTCCGTCCGCCGATCCGGCCGTCCATCGCCGGCGGCGCCCGGCCCGGCCGGGGACGCGCTACGCTAGCCCGCCAGATGCCCGTCCCGCGCCCATGGCCCGTCCCGACCTGCACGACCGCATCCAGTCCGCGCGCGCCTTGCGCGAAGCGCAGGGGCGCCTGCGCGCGCGCCGCAGCGTCGGCCGCCGCGACGGCGTGCGCCTGGAACTCGACGGCCGCTGGCTGACCGGCTTCTGCAGCAACGACTACCTGGGCCTGGCCCAGCAGTTCGAAGTGGTCGCGGCGCTGCAGGACGCGGCCGCGCGCGAGGGCGCCGGCGCCACCGCCTCGCACCTGGTGTGCGGCCACCACGCGCTGCACGAGGCACTGGAACACGAGATCGCCGACTGGCTCGGCTATCCGCAGGCGCTGCTGTTCGGCAGCGGCTTCATCGCCAACCTGGCGGTGCAGCAGGCGCTGCTGAGCGAGGAAGAGGACGTGTGCGTGCAGGACCGGCTCAACCACGCCAGCCTGCTCGACGCCAGCCGCCTGGCCGGCTGCCGCCTGCGCCGCTATCCGCACCTGGATGCCGAAGGCGCGATGCGCCAGCTCAAACACGCCGCCGACGGCGCGGCGATGCTGGCCACCGATGGCGTGTTCAGTATGGACGGCGACGTCGCCCCGCTGCGCTCGCTGGCGCTGGTGGCACGCACGCAGCAGGCGCTGCTGTACGTGGACGACGCGCACGGCGTTGGCGTGGTCGGCCCGCATGGGAGCGGCAGCGTCGCCGAGGCTGGGCTGAATGTCGACGACGTGCCGCTGCAACTGGTGACCCTGGGCAAGGCGCTGGGCGGCTACGGCGCCGCGGTGGTCGGCGATGCGGCGCTGATCCGGCACCTGGCCGAAACCGCGCGGCCGTATCTGTACACCACCGCGCTGCCGCCGGCGCAGGCCGCGGCCTCGCTGGCGGCGGTCAAGCTGGCGCGGCGCGACCAGTGGCGGCGCGAGCGGCTGGTCGAACTGATCGCCCTGTTCCGCGGCGGCGCACTTCGCCATGGCCTGGAGCTGATGGCCTCGGACACGCCGATCCAGCCGCTGCTGTGCGGCGAGGAGCGCACGGCGCTGGCATGGTCGGCGGCGCTGGAACAGGCCGGCTACCTGGTCTCGGCGATCCGCCCGCCAACCGTGCCGGAAGGCAAGTCGCGGCTGCGCGTGACCCTGTCGGCACTGCACACGCCGGCGCAGGTGCAGGCGTTGCTCGATGCGCTGGCCCTGGCCCGCGACCGCGTGGCCGCGCACCCGCCCGGCGTGCCGGCGTGAGCGCCACCGACCTCGCCGCGCGACGCGCGGTGTGGGACGCGCTGGCCGAGCTGTACCTGGACGATGCGGTTGACGCACGCCATGCGCATATCGCCGGCGTGCTCGCCGCCTCGCCGTTCGCCACCGACGCGCTGTGGCAGATGCTGCGTGACGACGTGCATCCGCGGCTGGCGCCCAACCTGCTGACGCCGGCCGGCGCCTGGCAAGGCATCGACGGCGACTGGCTGAGTGCGGCGATCCGGCAGCGCCGCGGTGCGCATCGCGTGTCCGCCTGGCGCACCCGCGACTATCCGCGCCGGCAGTGGCGCCTGCTGCTGCCGCAGGTGCTGGCGCAGCGCGCGGCGCACTGAGGCGCGGCCGACACGCCTTCCTGTTTCTTCGCGACGACGGACGACGATGCACATCGACACCCTGGGGCAGGGCCCCGATCTGGTCCTGCTGCACGGCTGGGCGTTGAACGGCGGCATCTTCGCGCCGCTGGTGGAGCGCTTGTCGGCGCAGTACCGCCTGCACCTGGTGGACCTGCCCGGGCACGGCCACAGCCGCGGCAACGACACGCCGCTGGCGCTGCCGCATGTGGTCAGCGCGATCGCCGCGGCCACGCCGCCGGCGGTGTGGCTGGGCTGGTCGCTCGGCGGATTGTTCGCACTGCATGCCGCCGCCACGCAACCGCAGGTGCGCGGGCTGGCGATGCTCGCGGCGACACCGCGTTTCGTGCGCGGCAGCGATTGGCCGCACGCGGTGGAGCCGCAGGTGTTCGAACAGTTCGGCCGCGATCTGGCCGAGGACTACCGCGGCACCCTCGAGCGCTTCCTGGCCCTGGACACGCTCGGCTCGGCGCACGCCCGCGCCGAACTGCGCACCCTGCGCGAAGCACTCGACGCCCGCGGCGCGCCCGATACACACGTGCTGCAGGACGGCCTGACCCTGCTCGAACGCACCGACCTGCGCCGCGCCCTGCCCGGCCTGCGCGTGCCCAGCCTGTGGATCGGCGGCCAGCGCGACCGCCTGGTACCGCCCGCGGGCATGGAGGCCGCCGCGGCGCTGGCGCCGAACGCGCGCGCACTGATCGTCGCCGGCGGCGGCCACGCCCCGTTCCTCGGCCATGCCGACACCGTGGCCGACGCGCTGCGCGGATTCCTGGCGACGCTGGGCTAGCGTCGTCGTGCAGCGTGGACGATTCACGATCGTGCCGTAGGAGCGGCTTCAGCCGCGACACATGTTCGGCCAATCGCGTCGCGGCTGAAGCCAATCCCATAAAAAGCCGAAATCGGGATTCTTCCAAGACCGCGAGGCGATTGCGATTGCACTGTGGGAGGGACTTCAGTCCCGACGACTGGACCTGGCGGCCTCCATTCCTCTCACCCAGACGGTCCTGCAACGCGCGGGCGCATGGCATCCTGATCGCGTACGAAGACGGTGGACTTCCCGACTCCGTTCGTCGCGACCGCATGACGGTCGACTCCCACACTGCATCCCGCACCCCGTACCGACGTCAGCAAGATGCAAGCGGCTCGATCATGGAACTCAACTGTCATGCAGCCGCGACAAGCGACGCCGAAAGCCCGCTGACACCCTCCGTCGTCGGGACTGAAGTCCCTCCCACAAGGATGCCCACCCTATTCCTGCGAGAGCGACTTCAGGACACCTCGACCCCGAAAACTCGATCTGCATCTTTCGCAACCGCCTTCCGCAAAAAGCCGGAAATCGGGATTCTTCCAAGACCGCCAGGCGATTGCGATTGCACTGTGGGAGGGACTTCAGTCCCGACGACTGGACTTGGCGGCCTCCATTCCTCTCACTCAGACAGTCCTGCAACGCGCGGACGCATGGCATCCCGATCGCGTGCGAAGACGGTGGACTTCCCGACTCCGTTCGTCGCGACCGCATGACGGTCGACTCCCACATTGCATCCCGCATCCCGTACCGACGTCAGCAAGATGCAAGCGGCTCCATCATGGAGCTCAACTGTCATGCAGCCGCGACAAGCGAGACCAAAAGCCCGCTGACACCCTCCGTCGTCGGAACTGAAGTCCCTCCCACAAGGATGCCCACCCCATCCCTGCGAGAGCGACTTCAGGACACCTCGACCCCGAAAACTCGATCTGCGTCTTTCGCAACCGACTGATCCGCCTGGCGCGCGATTCCTTGAATCGAGGTTTTTAGAGGTGCCCTTCCGTCGCGACGCATGGCAGCCGCACGCCGCGCGGCGAAAGCCGCTCCTGCACATGTCTTGCGCGCTCAACTGTCCTCCATGTCACGCCGCGCAACTGGCCGCAGCAGCCACGATGTCCGATCATCGCGACTCCTTCGAACGAGAGCGCAAGCATGGACCTGGGAATCGCTGGCAAGTGGGCGCTGGTGTGCGCCGCGAGCAAGGGGCTGGGACTGGGCTGCGCGCAGGCGCTGGCCCGCGAAGGCGTGCACGTGGTGATCGTGGCGCGCGGCCAGGCCGGGCTGGATGCGGCCACGGCGCAGTTGCGCGCGCTCGACGGCGGTGGCGAGGTGGTCGCGGTGGCCGCGGACATCGCCACCGAAGCCGGACGCGCCGCCGCACTGGCCGCCTGCCCGCAGGTCGACATCCTGGTCAACAACGCCGGCGGGCCGCCGCCCGGCGATTTCCGCGACTGGGAACGCGAGGACTGGCTGCGCGCGCTCGACGCCAACATGCTGGCGCCGATCGCATTGATCCGCGCCACGGTCGATGCGATGCAGGCGCGCGGCTTCGGCCGCATCGTCAACATCACCTCGGCCGCGGTGAAGGCGCCGATCGACAGCCTGGGCCTGTCCAACGGCGCGCGCGCCGGCCTCACTGGCTTCGTCGCCGGGCTGGCGCGGCGCACGGTGGCGCACAACGTCACCATCAACAACCTGCTGCCCGGGCAGTTCGACACCGACCGGCTGCGCGGCAACATCGCCCATGCCGCGCAGCGCGAGGGCGTCGATCCCGCCGACCTGGCCGAACGCAAGCGCCGGCAGATTCCGGCGGGGCGCTTCGGTACCGCGGAGGAATTCGGCGCCGCCTGCGCCTTCCTGTGCAGCGCGCAGGCCGGCTATCTCAGCGGACAGAACCTGTTGCTGGACGGCGGCAGCTATCCGGGGACGTTCTGAAGAGCCGGGATTGGGGAGTCGGGAGTGGGGATGCACAGCCGCGCTCGCGCCGCTTGGTCGGCGCGAGGCGCTGAACATGATGATCTGAGGACGACGCTGGCCGCGAGGGAAAGCGGCGATGAGGAACCGGCTGGACTCGGGATTGGAAATACATAGCGGCGGTCGCGCCGCTTGATCAGCGCGAAGTGCGCAACGCGGTGATTCGCGCCATTGCTGGCCGCGGCGCGACTCGGGCGGCGATAATGCGCGGATGGATCCTTCCGCGTTCGACTCCCAGCATATCCGCCGCGCGTTCGCGCGTGCCGCCGCCAGTTACGACGCCGCCGCGGCGCTGCAGCGCGAGGTGCAGGGGCGCTTGCTGGAATCGCTGGATTACCTCGGCGACCGCGTGCCGCAGGTGGTGCTGGACGTGGGCAGCGGGCCGGCGCACGCCGCCGCGGCGATGAAGAAGCGCTGGCCGCGCGCGCAGGTGATCGCGCTCGATCAGGCCCTGCCGATGCTGCAGCAGGCCAAGCGCCAGGCCGGCTGGTGGAAGCCGTTCGGCCGCGTCTGCGCCGATGCGCGCGCGCTGCCGCTGGCCGAGCACAGCGTCGATGTGATCTTCAGCAATCTGTGCCTGCAGTGGGTCGAGGACCTGCCTGCGGTGTTCGCCGGTTTCCGCCGCGTGCTCAAGCCCGGCGGCCTGCTGCTGTGTTCCAGCTTCGGCCCGGACACCCTGATCGAACTGCGCGAGGCGTTTGCCCAGGCCGACCGGACCACGCCGCACGTGAGCCGCTTCGCACCGATCGCGCAGTTCGGCGATGCGCTGATGCTGTCGGGCTTCCGCGATCCGGTGCTGGACCGCGACGTGTTCAACCTGACCTATCCGGATCTCGCCGCGTTGATGCGCGAATTGCGCGCGATCGGCGCCACCAACGCGCTGCAGGCGCGCCGCCACACCCTCACCGGCCGTGGCCGGTTCGCTGCCGCCAGCGCCGCCTACGAGCCGCTGCGCGGCGCCGACGGTACTCTGCCCAGCACCTGGGAAGTGATCTACGCGCACGCCTGGGCACCACCGCCGGGCGCGCCGATCCGCGAAGGCGGCGGCGAGATCGCCGCGGTGCCGCTGTCAGCCATCCCGATCCGCCGCCGCGGCGATTGAGCCGGGCCGCACCCGGAACAGCACCCGGCCCTGGTAGGGCGCCCCCAGCGCCTGCGCCTGTGCGCCTTGCGCGGCGATGCGCGCGGCCACCTGCGGCCAGGCCGCGTCCTTGCACACCCACACGCGCCCGACGCGTGCTTGCCGCAGCACCGTGGCCAGGTCGGCGTCGTACTCGGGACCGAAGCGCGGCGCGTCGGGCAAGGGGTCCAGGCGGATCTTGCGCACCTGCGCGCCCAGTTCCAGGCGCAGGCCGTAGCGCGCCATGTCCTCGACGAACACCACCTCGCGCACCGGCGCGCCGGCACGCTGGGCGATCGCCTGCGCCCAGGCGCCGGCATCCTTGTGCGTGGGCAGCAGCGCCAACGCCAGCTTGAGCGCCAGCAGCAGCCCGCACCAGCCCAGCAGCCACGGCCAGCGCCACGGCGCGCGCCCCTCCTGCGCGCGCTGCCACGCCGCCAGCAACGCCAGCGGCACGAACAGCGGCAGCACGTACAGCGGCAGCCGCGAGCGCGACAGGCACAGCACCAGCAATGGCAGCAGCAGCCACAGGGTCAGCAACAAGGGCGCAGCCTGCTGCAGGCGCAGCGCCGGCGTGCGCCACCACTGCCGCAGCTGCCGCGGCAGCCGCCAGGCCCAGCGCGCCAGCGCCGGCGTCCACGGCAGCGTGCCCAGGACCAGGATCGGCGCATACGCCACCGCCCAGCCGTACCACTGCGCGTTGCGCCCGAACGCATCGCTGGCCACGCGCTTGACCACCTCGTCGCCGACGAAGTACTGCAGCAACCCGGGATGGCCGTGGATCACCGCCAGGTACCAGGGCAGCGCCAGCACCACGAACAGGACGATGCCGGACAGTTGCAGCGCGCGTCGTGGCGGCCCCGGCGTCACCGCGTTGAACAGCAGCAGCGCCGGCAGCGGCAGCAGGCCCGGCGGCCCCTTGGTCATGAACGCCAGGGCGAAGCCGGCCCACATCGCCGCGATCCAGCGCTTGCCCTGGCCGGGCGGATGCGCCCGCGCCTCGACGAAGGCCCACACCGCCAGGGTCTCGCAGGCGGCGAGCAGGAAGTCGGTGGAGATCCATTGCGCCGCGCCGAACGGCGCCAGCATGGCCGCGTAGAGCAGCGCCGCCTGCGCCGGCAGCGCGGGGCGTTCGGGAAACAGCCGCATCGCCAGGCGCCAGACCAGCAGCACGCACAGCAGGTAGGACAGCGCCGACGGCAGCCGCGCCGCCCACGGCGACGGCCCGAAGACGGCGACGCTGGAGGCGATCGCCCAGTAGGTCAGCGGCGGCTTGGTCCAGTGCGCCACGTCCTCGCTGCGCCGGGGCGTGAGCCAGTCGCCGCTGTGCAGCATGTTCAGCGCGACATTGGAGTAACGGCCTTCGTCGGCGTCCCAGATCCCGCGCATGCCCAGCAGGGCCAGGGCGAGCGTGCCGGCGAGCAGCGCCACCGCGACGGCCGGGGAACGAAGCAGCGCGCGCATCGGCGGTCCTCTCGGTCGGCGCGGCGACCATAGCCGCGGCGCCTGCGGCCGCAGATGACGGCCGGCGGACAGTTTTGCGACAGCGCGAACGCGCCGGCCTCAGGCCGGCGCGCGGCTCAGGCGGAGACCTGCGCGATCCAGTCTTCCAGGTTGTAGTAGTTGCTGACCCGGGCGATCTTGCCGTCGCGGATGTCGAAGAACGCACCACCCGGCAGCACGTAGCGCTGGCCGCGCGCCTCCGGCAGGCCGCTGTCGGTGTGGTGGTATTCGCCATGCACCACGTACTCGGCCGCGGCGCGACGACCGTCCTGCGCGGCCAGCACCACGATGTCCTGCAACTGCTCGCGGTAGCTGGCGTTCATGCGCTGCAGGAAGGCGGCGAAGACCTCCTTGCCGGTCTCGCGCGCGCCCTGGTTGAGATCGTGGGCGACGTCGTCGCTGAGCATGCCCAGCATGCCGTCCCAGTCGCCGCGGTTGAACGCGGCGTAATAGGCCTGGACCAGGGCGATGGCCTGGTCCTGCGCAGGAACTCCGTGGTTGCTCATGGCTGCCGCCCTCGGGCCGTGGAAAGGCCCATCATACGGCTCGCCACCGCGCTCAGGCGGCCTGCTCCAGCAGGTCGCGATGGAAGAAGTACAGCTCCTGCAGCAGGAAGCGCCAGCGGGTCTGGAAGCTGCGGAAGCGGCTGCTCGGCGTCGACGACGCCAGCGCATCGATCTGCAGTTCCTGGCACAGCCGCAGCGCCCGCGCCATGTGCAGCGGATCGCTGACCACGATGACCCGGTGCAGGCCGTGCTCGCGCATCAGCCGGCGCGCCTCGATCAGGTTCTGCCGGGTGGTGCGCGACACCGTCTCGATCAGGATCGCGTCGGCCGGCACGTCGTGGCGCAGCGCGTAGCGCCGGGCCACCTGCGACTCGGCGAAGCGCGCGCCGTTGCCGAAGCCGCCGGTGAAGATCAGGGTCGGCGCGTAGCCGCGCTGGTACAGGTCCAGGCCGTGGCGGATGCGCTCCTCGAATACCGGCGAGGGCTTGGCGTCATAGGCGGCCGCGCCGAGCACGATGATCGCGTCGGCCGGCGCCGCCTGGTCGCGGTCGCCGACCCAGACGATGTAGATCGCCACGCCCAGCAGCCACAGCCCCAGCAACGCCGCCAGGCGCAGCAGCCAGCGCAGCCAGCGGACGCCGCCGCGCGCGCTCATGCCGCGCCCCACGGCAGGGCGTCCAGATCGACGTTGCCGCCGGACAGGATCACCCCCACCCGGCGCCCGGCAAAGCGCGCCGGCTGCGCCAGCACCGCCGCCAGGGCGATCGCCGAGGACGGCTCCACCACCTGCTTGAGCACCTGCCATAGCAGCCGCATCGCCGCCACGGTCGCCGCGTCCTCCACCACCAGCACCTCGGCATGACCGTGCAGCAGGGTGAAGTTCGGCTCGCCCAGGCTCCCGCGCAGGCCGTCGCAGACAGTGTCCGGGACCATGTCCACGCGGCGCTCGCCGGCGGCCAGCGAGCGCGCGGTGTCGGCGGCGCCGGCCGGCTCGGCCAGCAGCAGCTGCGCCTGCGGCGCCCGCGCCGACAGCGCCAGGCGGCTGCCTGCGGCCAGGCCGCCACCGCCCACCGGCACCACCAGCAGGTCCAGCCCGCCGCTGGCGTCCAGCAGTTCCAGCGCCGCGGTGCCCTGCCCGGCGATCACCGCCGGATCGGCATAGGGATGCACCAGGGTCGCGCCGGTGTCGCGCTGTACCTGCGCGCACAGCGCCTCGCGCGCGGCGATGCTCGGCGCGCAGCGCCACAACGTGGCGCCGTGGCGGGCGATGTTGGCGAGCTTGGCGGCGACCGCGCCTTCCGGCACCACCACATGGCAACCGATGCCACGGGTGCGCGCGGCCTGGGCCAGCGCCGCGCCGTGGTTGCCCGAAGAATGCGTGACCACCCCGCAGGCCGCTTGCGCCGGGTCCAGCGCCCACACCGCGTTGCAGGCACCGCGGAACTTGAACGCGCCGCCACGCTGGAGGTGTTCGGCCTTGAAATACAGCTGCGCGCCGGTGGCGGCATCCAGCGCCTGCGAACGCAGCACCGGGGTCGGCCGCGCGTGCGCGGCAATGCGTGCGGCGGCCGCCAGGACGTCGCCGAACTCGGGCAGAAAACGTGAGACCATGCGCGAAAGGGTAGCGTATCGTCGCCAACGTGCAGCGTCCGCGACGTGCGCCGGTTCGCCGCCGTTGCGCGCAACTTAAGCGTTCAAGTGCGGCCGATGAAGTTAAGGGGGGATTCAATGCCACGGACCGAACCTGTGATCCAGCCTGCTGGAGGGCAAACGCCATGAAACTGCGCCTGATCTGCGCCGCTGGACTGCTGGCCGCACTGGGCGGCTGTGCCACCTACGATTACGCCGGAGGCGGTGAGGGTGGCTACTACCGTGGCGCCCCCTCCGTCGAATACCGCTACCCGGCGGGCTACTCCGAGTACTACTCGCCGTACGGCGCGGTGCCGTACTACGGCTATGGCCCGGCGTACTACGGCTACTACGGTTACGGCGTGCCGTATTACTACTACCGTGGCTACGACGGCCCGCGCCACCGCCCGCCGCCGCGTCCGCGGCCGGACGATGGCGGTTCGCGCCCACCGCCGCCGCCCAGCGTGGGCGGTCGGGTGCCGTCGCCCTGGCGCGACATGGACCGCCTGCGCCGTCCGGACGCGCTGAACTCGGCGCCGCGACCGCAGTCGATGCAGCCGGCCCGGCCGGCGATGCAGCGTCCAGAGGGGATGCAGCGCCCGCCGGCGCCGCGCCCCGGCAATATGGGTCGCAGCAATGGGACACGTCGCACACTCGAACCCTGAGAAAGGGCTTGCGTTCGCCTGTCCCAGCACGCACTCTACGTCCTACGGGGTGACCGCCTGCGTCGCTTTATGACCCGAAGGGGTCGACCCCACCGTCTATGTCGATGTCCGACAGGGAAATCTGGATCCCCCCTGTTCCGGCCCTGTCGGGCGTCGGCGCCTCACCACGAAAAGCCCCGGTCCGCCGGGGCTTTTCGCGTTGGGGCCTTGCCGTTGCTGGCCTGGCGCCGGCGACTGGCGAAAAACGGGCATAAAAAAGGGCCGGTAGTCCCCCGACTACCGGCCCCCAGCTCCCCCAACGTGCGCGTGACTGGCCCCTGTTCCAATTCCAGTCATACGCCCCTGACGCATTGCCACGTTGGGTGCAGTAGGAATATCTGCAGATTGCGTGCCAACTTGAGGCCCGGATCTGCAATTTGTGATGCAACCGCTAAAATTCCTGTTCACACCCTGGCCGACCCCATGTGTCGCCCCCTGCCACCGGCCCCGCGCCGGCCGACGAGACCCCGATGAGCGATTCCTTCTACCGCCATGACGTGATCGTGATCGGCGGCGGCCATGCCGGCACCGAGGCGGCGCTGGCGTCCGCGCGCGCCGGCGCCCGCACCCTGCTGCTGACCCACAACGTGGAGACGGTGGGGGCGATGAGCTGCAACCCGGCCATCGGCGGCATCGGCAAGGGCCACCTGGTCAAGGAGATCGACGCGCTGGGCGGGGCGATGGCCCACGCCGCGGACCTGGCCGGCATCCAGTGGCGCACCCTCAACGCCTCCAAGGGCCCGGCGGTGCGCGCGACCCGCTGCCAGGCCGATCGCAGCCTATACCGCAGCGCGATCCGGCGCCTGGTCGAGGCGCAGCCGAACCTGACCGTGTTCCAGGCGGCGGTGGACGACCTGGTCATGGACGGCGAGCGCGTGCGCGGCGTGCTGACCCAGACCGGGCTGCGCTTCGAGGCCGCCGCAGTGGTGCTGACCGCCGGCACCTTCCTGGCCGGCAAGATCCACATCGGCCAGACCCAGTACGCCGGCGGCCGCGCCGGCGATCCGCCGGCCACCGCGCTGGCGCAGGCGCTGCGCGACGGCCGCTTCGGCGTGGACCGGCTCAAGACCGGCACCCCGCCGCGCATCGACGGGCGCAGCCTGGACTACGCGGCGATGGAGGAACAGCCGGGCGACGATCCGCTGCCGGTGATGTCGTTCCTGGGCGAGGTCGCCGAGCATCCGCGCCAGATCTCGTGCTGGATCACCCACACCACCGAACGCACCCACGCCATCATCCGCGGCGCGCTGGACCGCTCGCCGCTGTACACCGGCCAGATCGAGGGCATCGGCCCGCGCTACTGTCCCTCGATCGAGGACAAGGTGGTGCGCTTCGCCGAGAAGGCCAGCCACCAGATCTTCGTCGAGCCGGAAGGCCTGGACGTGGTCGAGATCTACCCCAACGGCATCTCCACCTCGTTGCCGTTCGACGTGCAGCTGGAGCTGGTGCGCTCGATCCGCGGCTTCGAGCGCGCGCACATCACCCGCCCCGGCTACGCCATCGAATACGACTTCTTCGACCCGCGCGGGCTCAAGGCCTCGCTGGAGACCAAGGCCATGCCCGGGCTGTTCTTCGCCGGGCAGATCAACGGCACCACCGGCTACGAGGAAGCCGCCGCGCAGGGCCTGATCGCCGGCCTCAACGCCGCGCGCCAGGTGCACGGGCTGGAACCGTGGTCGCCGCGCCGCGACCAGGCCTACATCGGCGTGCTGATCGACGACCTGATCACCCACGGCACCAGCGAGCCGTACCGCATGTTCACCAGCCGCGCCGAGTACCGGCTGCAGCTGCGCGAGGACAACGCCGACGCGCGCCTGACCGGCATCGGCCACGACCTGGGCATCGTCGACGAAACGCGCTGGGCGCGCTTCCAGGCCAAGCAGGAGGCGGTGGCACGCGAGAACGAGCGCCTGCGCGCGCTGTGGGCCACGCCGGGCAACGCGCTGGGCCGCGAGGTCGCGGCCACGCTGGGCGTGGCGGTGAGCCGCGAGACCACCGTGCTGGACCTGATCAAGCGCCCGGAGCTGGACTACGCTGCGCTGATGCGGGTGCCGTCGCTGGGCCCGGGCGTGGCCGACGCGCAGGTGGCCGAGCAGGTGGAGATCGGCATCAAGTACGCCGGCTACCTGGACCGCCAGCGCGAGGAGATCGCCCGCCAGCAGCGCCACGAGGACACCCCGATCCCGGCCGCCTTCGACTACGCGCAGGTGCGCGGGCTGTCGGCCGAAGTGCAGCAGAAGCTCGAGCGCGTGCGTCCACAGACCGTGGGCCAGGCGCAGCGCATCCCCGGCATGACCCCGGCGGCGATCTCGCTGCTGCTGGTGCACCTGGAACGGGCGCGGCGCAGCCGGGTGGCGTAGCCCGCGACAGCGCAGCACGCTTAGGAGCGGCTTCAGCCGCGACCGAGGTGCATCGGCAACGCCCCGTCGCGGCTGAAGCCGCTCCTACGACGCGATGGGTGCATTGCGTCAGTCAGGGCAGCGCGCGGCTGCGGGCAACGATCGCAGGCAGGCGTATGCGCTGCAGCGAGGCGCTCAGTCCTGTGCGGCCACCGGCAGCAGGCGCTGGCGCAGCAGCAGCGCGGCCAGGTCCATGGTTTCGCCGGCCACGCGCATCACGCTGCCCATGTTGATGAAGCCGTGGATCATGCCGGGGTGGACACGCACCAGGGTTTCCACACCCGCCTCGCGCAGGCGCTGCGCGTAATGCAGGCCTTCGTCGTGCAGCGCGTCGCGGTCGGCCAGCACCACCAGCGCCGGGGCCACGCCGGCCACGTCCGGCGCCACCACCGGCGAGATGCGCCAGTCCGACGCCAGCGACGGGTCCGGCAGCAGTTGGCGATCGAAGTAGCGCATCGCCGCTTCGGTCAGTGGCGGGATGCCGGCGTTGTGCACGCGCGACGGGAAAGGATTGTCCGGGCGCACGTCGGTGAGCGGATAGATCAGGATCTGGCAGCGCAGGGCGATGCCGGCATCGCGTGCGTCGAGCGCGGCGCTGGCCGCCAGGGCGCCGCCCATGCTGTCGCCGGCGACGGCCAGGTGCTTCGGATCGGCGCCGACCTCGTCCGGGTGCGCGGCCAACCAGTACAGCACGCCGATCACGTCCTCGATGCCGGCCGGCGCCGGATGCTCGGGCGCCAGCCGGTAATCCACCGCCAATACTTGGCAGCCGGCGCGCGCGGCCAGTTGCCGGCACACGTCGTCGTGCGAGTCGAGGTCGCCGACCACGCCACCGCCGCCGTGTGCGTAGAGGCAGGTCGGCGCCGGGCCTGCGTCGAGGCCGTGCGGACGGTACAGGCGCAGGGGGATCGGCACGGCCGGGCCCGGTGCCTGCAGGTCGCGGACCTCGGCCATCTCCACGCGCGGAAAACCGAACTGCGCGGCGACGCCGCGCATCATCGCCCGCGCCTCGGGCAAGGGCAGTTCCTCCATCGGCGGCTGCCCGGACTGCTGCGCCAGGGCGAAGAAACGGACGACGTCTGGATCGAAATACATGGGTGGCCCTCCCGGGGCGGCTGCGCAAGCGGCGTCGGCCAGATTGTTATTTTCAATAACCATTTCTGCAAATAAGCGAAATGGAACGCTCATCACGGCACCTGACGGGTCAGCGGCAGACGGCCGGCCGCCGCGGCGTAGAGGCGTGCCCGATGCAGGCGTGGCAAGGCCTGGTGCGGCTTGCAGCGTGCGGTGACTGGTGTCGCACATGCCGCTGCACCGCATTGCAGCGCAACATGGGCCTGCGCAAACGCGGCTTCGCGCCAGGTCCTGTACCCATTCCCCAATACACCGCGTTGGAGTTGGCGGGCGTCCGTTGGCGTTGCGGGGCCGGCCTCAGAAAGCTGCTCCGCGTCAGCGGCGCGTTCTCCAGGCCCACCCTGAAGGCGTGATCGCGTGCGCCTGCGACCGCGTGGCGATGCTGGGTTCAGTGCAATCGAACAGGCGCTGATCGAGCGAAGCGGCAGGTATGCGCAGTCTCGCCGACACCCTGGGGCGTTTTGCGGGCGGCAGCGGTCATGCTGCATGCGGTCGCCCGGGCGTCCACGTCGTCGCTTCCCGCACACAAACACGCATGACCGCCACGCGGTGTACTCGACACCAGGGCACCTCAATCACCCGCGTTACCGCGGCGCAGCCGGACACGGCGTGACCCTGGTAGGAGCGGCTTCCGCCGCGACCGGGCATTCGCGGTGCCGCCTTGTCGCGACTGAAGCCGCTCCTACAGTGGGACTCCGTCGTTATTCGAGGCCCCAGCTAATCGTCCTGCGCGGCGGCCTCGCGGCCCTGCTGGCGGATGATGGCTTCCTGCCGCGCGTCCTCGATCGAGGCGCGCACCGCGCGCACGTCGGCGCGGCGGGTGTCGAAGGCGAAGCGGCCGCTGAGTGCGCTGTCCGGGCGCAGCGTGCCCTTCTCGTACAGCGCCCACATCTCCTCGCCGTAATGGGTGGCGTTGAGTTCGGGCGCGAAGCGGCCCAGGCAATCGCGCAGGTTGTGCACGTCGCGCAGCAGCATGGTGCGGGCGGCGTTGTTGCCGGCGGCGCTGACCACCTGCGGGAAGTCGATCACCACCGGGCCGTCGGCGCCGACCAGCACGTTGTATTCGGACAGGTCGCCGTGGACCAGGCCCAGGCACAGCATCTTGACCACGTCGCCGACCAGCTGCGCGTGGAAGGCCTGCGCCTGCGCCGGTTCCAGTTCGACTTCGCTCAGCCGCGGCGCGCTCTGCCCGTCGGCGTCGGTGACCAGGTCCATCAGCAACACGCCGTGGAAATAGCCGCGCGGCTGCGGCACGTGCACGCCGGCGTCCACCAACTGGTACAGGGTGTTGGCCTCGGTGTCCTTCCACGCCGCTTCCTGCTCGCGGCGGCCGAACTTGCTGGCCTTGCCGATCGCGCGCGCCTGGCGACTGCCGCGCACCTTGCGCCCTTCCTGGTACTGCACGCGCGCCTGGAAACTGCGCTGCGCCATGTCCTTGTAGACCTTGGCGCAGAGCACGTCGTCGCCGGCCTGGACCACGTAGACCGCAGCCTCCTTGCCACTCTTGAGCGGGCGCAGCACGCCGTCGATGACGCCATCGTCGATCAGCGGCTGCAGGCTCGGGGGGATCTTCATCGGGTGCGGCATACCTGGAGTGAGTCGCCGCGATTATGGCCCAAGCGTGGCGCGACGCCCGACGCGCTGTGCGGTGTCGAGGGTGTCGCCAGCGTGCCCGAAGATGCATCTGGGCCGGCCTGCGGCCTGTGCGACGAACGATCCAGGGCGCAGCGATGTCCGGCATTTGTCTACGACGTCCGCCCGCGCGTACCGACGCGTTCAGCTATGAAGAGGGCGGCGCGGGCTGGTCGTGTTGAGTGCCGCGGGGTGCGCAAGGCAGCGCCTGGGTCGATGGGTGGAGCGCCGTCCGAGTCCATCGCGTCGGGACTGAAGTCCCTCCCACAAGAAGCTCCTCCCGCGCCAAGTGGGCGTCGCATGCCGTTGCGTGCGGCCGGGTTCAGCCAGGAAAACAGCGCGGTGGCTGGCCGCGCGGGATGCCATGGGGATGGCGCACAGGACCTCGCCTCGGCCGGCAGTTGGACAGCGTCCAACTGCGATGCGTCGGGACCGAAGTCCCTCCCACAGGAGAGCGTCGCGGGTGGCGACGCTCCTGCTCGCTCAGGATCGTCTCAGGTCTGACTCATCCCTCGCCTCAGGCCGGCGTCAAGCTGGCTCAGGGCGAAGCAGCGGCCTGAGCCGGGGCCTGGGCATCGGCGCCGCCGCCGAGCACCTGGTACAGGGTGACGCGGTTGCTGGCGTCCTGCAGGCGCAGCGCGATCAGCGCCTGCTGCGCGGCAAACAGCGAACGCTGCGCATCCAGCACCGGCAGGTGGCCGTCCAGGCCGGCACGGTAGCGCGCGTCGGCCAGGGTGTAGCTGCGCTGGCTGGCGTCGACCAGGGCCTGCTGCGCGGTCAGCTGCGCCTGCAGGTGGTCGCGCGTGGCCAGGGCGTCGGCCACTTCGGCGAAGGCCGACTGGATCGCCTTCTCGTACTGCGCCACGGCGATGTCCTTGCCGAGCTTGGAGGCGTCCAGCGAGGCCTTCAATGCGCCGGCGTGGAAGATCGGCGCGGTGACGCTGGGCACGAACGACCAGGTGCGGCTGCCGGCGGAGAACAGCGTGGACAGCGCATCGCTGCTGCGCCCGGTGGACGCCGTCAGGCTCAGCGACGGGAAGAACGCCGCGCGCGCGGCGCCGATGTCGGCATTGGCCGCCTGCAGGCTGTGCTCGGCGGCAAGCACGTCCGGGCGCTGCAGCAACACCGTCGAAGACAGATGCGTCGGCAGCGGTGCCAGCGCGACGCTGCCCTGCATGGCTTGCGCGGTCGGCAGCAGCGCCGCGTCCACCGGAGCGCCCACCAGCAGTTGCAGCGCATCGCGCGCCTGCGCCAGCTGGGTCGCGGCGCTGGCGACGGCCACGCGCGCCGACTCCACGCTGGTCTGCTGCTGCGCCAGGTCCAGCCCGGACGCGCTGCCGATGCTGTGCCGGCGCTCGGTCAGTTGCAGGGTATGCGTCTGGCTGTCCAGGGTCTGCTGCGCCAGATCCAGTTGTTCCTGGTCCGCGCCCACGGTCAGCCATGCCGCGGCGACCTGGGCGACCAGGGTCAGGCGCACGTTGCGCTGGTTCTCCGCACTGGACAGCCAGTTCTGCAGGGCTTCCTGCTTGAGGCTGCGCAGTTGTCCGAACAGGTCCAGTTGCCAACTGCTGAGCCCGACCTGCAGGGTGTCGCTGGTGCTGACCTGGGAGACGCCGTCGTCGTTGCTGGCGGCGCTGCTGCGGCCGCGGCTCATGCTGGCGTTGGCGTCGAACGACGGCAACTGCGTGGCGCGCTGGAGGCGGTACTGCGCGCGCGCCTTGTCGATGGACAGCACCGCCACGCGCAGGTCGCGGTTGTTCTGCAACGCCAGCGCAATGGTCTGGCGCAGCCGTGGATCCAGGAACACCTGCTGCCAGTCCGGCATCGCCAGCGTATCGGCGGCGGTGCCCACTGCGGGCGCCCCATCGACCGCCGCCAGGTCGGCCGGCACCGGCGCCGTCGGGCGCACGTAGGTCGGCGCCAGGGTGCAGCCGGACAGGGCCAGCAGCGTGGCCACTGCCACGCTCATGCGGGTCAGCGCGCTCATGCCTGCGTCTCCGGGTGGGCGACCACCGGCCCCGGGAACATCCGGCGCACGATCACGTAGAACAGCGGCACGAAGAACAGGCCCAGGGTGATCGAGGCCAGGGTGCCACCGGTGACGCCGGTGCCCAGCGAGTGGCGCGCGGCCGAGCCGGCACCCTTGCTGAACACCAGCGGCAGCACGCCGAGCAGGAACGCCAGCGAGGTCATCAGGATCGGCCGCAGTCGCATCTGCACCGCGTGCAGGGTGGCGGCGAGCAGGCTTTCGCCGCGGTGCTCGAGATCGCGCGCGAACTCGACGATGAGGATGCCGTTCTTCGCCGCCAGGCCCACCGTGGTCAGCAGGCCCACCTGGAAGTAGACGTCGTTCTCCAGGCCGCGCAAGGTCATCAGCAGCACGGCGCCGAACACGCCCACCGGCACCGCCAGCATCACCGCGAACGGGATCGACCAGCTCTCGTACAGCGCCACCAGGCACAGGAACACGAACAACAGCGAGATCGCGTACAGCGCCGGCGCCTGGTTGGCCGACAGCTTCTCCTGGTAGGCCATGTCCGACCACGCGTAGCCGAAACCGTGCGGCAACTGCTTGCTCAGTTCGGCCATCGCGTCCATCGCCGCGCCGGAGCTGACCCCCGGCACCGCCTGGCCGGTCAGTTCCATTGCCGATACGCCGTTGTAGCGCTCCAGCGCGGCCGGCGCGCTAGTCCAGTGCGAGCGGGTGAACGCCGACATCGGCACCATGTCGCCGCCGCCGTTGCGCACCGTCCAGCGGTCCAGGTCCTGCGGCGCCATGCGTGCGTCGGCATCGCCCTGCACGTAGACCTTCTTGATGCGGCCCTTGTAGATGAAATTGTTGACGAAGTCGCCGCCGAGCGCGCTGTTGAGCGTGGCGTTGATGTCGCCCGGGTCCACGCCCAGCGCCTGCGCCTTGGCGTCGTCGATCTTGACCGCGTACACCGGCGCGTCTTCCAGGCTGGCGTAGCGCACGTTCATCAGCTTGGGATCGTGCTGGGCCAGCCGCAGCAGCTTGTCGCGCGCGGCGACCAGGGCGGCGTGGCCGGCGCCTTCGTAGTCCATCAGTTCGAAGGTGAAACCGGAGGCGTCGCCGAGGCCGGTGATCGCCGGCGGCGAGGTCACGAACAGCTCGGCGTCGGGCACGTCGGCCAGCGCCTTGTTCAGATGATCGGCGATGGTCGCCGCGTCGTCGTCGCGGTCATCCCAGTCCTTCAGGCGCACAAAGGCCATGCCGACGTTCTGGCCGGCACCGGTGACGCTGAAGCCGGCCGAGGACAGCACCGAGCGCACGCCCGGATCCTTCAGCGCGGCCTTGGTCAGCCGGTCGGTCACCGCCAGGGTCTGCTCCAGGGTGGAGCCGGCCGGCAGCTTGACCAGCACGTTGAGCATGCCCTCGTCCTCGTCGGGCAGGAACGCGCCGGGCAGGCGCCACAGCAGCAGGCCGGTGACCGCGATCAGCAGCGCATAGGCGACCAGGCCCAGCGCGCGCTTGCCCAGCACCCGCTCGACCAGGGTGCGGTAGCGCTCGGACAGGTGCCGGAAGCGGGTGTTGAACCAGACGAAGAACCAGCCCAGGCGGCCGTGCGAGCCGATCGGCGCCTCACCCTGGTGCAGCGGCTTGAGGATGGTCACGCACAGCGCCGGGGTCAGGGTCATCGCCACCAGCACCGACAGGATCATCGAGGCGGCGATGGTGATCGAGAATTGCCGGTAGATCACGCCGGTGACGCCGTTGAAGAACGCCATCGGCACGAACACCGCGGTCAGCACCAGCACGATGCCGACCAGGGCGCCGCCGATTTGCTGCATCGAGCGCAGCGTCGCCTCCTTCGGCGGCAAACCCTCCTGGCCCATCACCCGCTCCACGTTCTCCACCACCACGATGGCGTCGTCGACCAGCAGGCCGATCGCCAGCACCATCGCGAACATGGTCAGGGTGTTGATCGAGTAACCGAACGCGGCGAGCACGCCGAAGGTGCCCATCAGCACCACCGGCACGGCGATGGTCGGGATCAGCGTGGCGCGCCAGTTCTGCAGGAACAGGTACATCACCGCGACCACCAGCAACACCGCCTCGATCAGGGTGATGACCACTTCCTTGATCGAGGTGGTGACGAACGGCGTGGTGCTGAAGGCAATGTGGTAGTTGAAGCCGTGCGGCCAGTACTGCTTGAGTTCCTGCAGCCGCTGGTCGATGGCCTTGGAGGTTTCCACCGCGTTGGCGTCGGAGTTGAGCTCGATGCCCAGCGAGGCCGAGGGCTTGCCGTTGAAACGGGTGATGCTGTCGTAGGTCTCCGGGCCCAGGCCAATCCTGGCCACGTCCGACAGGTGCACCGCGGCGCCGCTCGCGTCGCTCTTGAGCACGATCGCACCGAACTGCGCCGGGGTCTGCAGGCGGCTGCGGGTGGTCACGGTGGCGTCCAGGCGCTGCCCGCGCAGCGCCGGCTGGCCGCCGATCTCGCCGGCCGACACGTCGGTGTTCTGCGACTGCAGCGCGTTCTCCACGTCCGACGGCATCAGCGCGTACTTGCGCAGCTTCTCCGGGTCCAGCCAGATGCGCATGGCGTATTCCGAGCCCAGCGGCTGGATGTTGCCGACGCCGCTGACGCGGCTGATCTGGTCGTCGATGTTCGATTCCATGTAGTTGGCGACATCGAAGTTGTCCATGCTGCCGTCGTCGGAGGTGAACGCCACCACCTCGAACAGCGAGCCGCTGGACTTGGTGATGACCAGGCCGTTCTGCTGCACCGCCTGCGGCAACACCGACATCACCGACTGCAACTGGTTCTGCACCTGCACCTGCGCGGTGTCGGCGTTGGTGCCGGTCTCGAACACCAGATTGACCTGCGCGCTACCGTCCGAGGCGCTGGTGGAGGTCATGTACAGCAGGTGGTCCAGGCTCTGCTGCGACTGCTCGATCAGCTGGGTGACGGTGTTCTCCACCGTCTGCGCCGAGGCGCCGGTGTAGGTGGCGCGCACGGTGATGGTGGGCGGCGCCATGTGCGGGTAGCGTTCGACCGGCAGGCCATGAATGGCCAGCATGCCGATCAGGACGATGACGATGGCCATGACCCAGGCCACCACCGGGTGGTTGACGAAGAAGCGCGACATGCGGGAGCCCTCAGTCGGCCTGGGCGTCGTCGCCCGGCAGCGCCGGCGCGGCATCGAGCTGGGCGGCGGTGAGCGGATACGGCTGCGCCGGCTTGCCGAGTTCGGCGCGGCTGCCGTTGACCACGATCAGGCGCTCGCCCGACTTGAGCCCGGATTCCACCAGCCAGTCGTGGCCGATCGCCTCGCCGGTGCGGATGTGCCGCTCCACCACCTTGTTGTGTGCGTCGAGCAGCTTCACGACCGGCTCGCCCTTGCTGTCGCGGGTCACCGCCTGCTGCGGCACCAGCACCGCGCCCTGGTCAGTGGCCATCGGCAGCACCGCGCGTAGATACATGCCCGGCAGCAGCAGGTGCTCGGGGTTGGGCACCACCGCGCGCAGGGTGACGTTGCCGGTACCGGCGTTGACCTGGGTGCCGACGAATTCGAGGGTGCCGGCGTGCGGATAGGTGCTGCCGTCCTCCAGCCGCACCTGCACCTGCGCCTTGCCGTCGATGGCGTGGATCTGCCCGGCGTCGAGCTGGCGGCGCAGCGCCAGCATCTGCGTGCTGGACTGGGTGACGTCCAGGTAGATCGGGTCCAGCCGCTGGATGGTGGTCAGTGCCGCGTCCTGCGCGGCGGTGAGCAGCGCGCCGACGGTGTAGGCGGAGGTGCCGATGGTGCCGGAGATCGGCGCGGTGATGCGGGTGTAGTCGAGGTTGATCCGCGCCGCCTGCAACGACGCCTTGGCCGCAACCACGGCCGCCTCGTCCTGGCGCAGCGCGGACACTGCGTCGTCGGCGTCCTGCTTGCTGGCCGCGTCCATGTCGGTGAGGCTGCGGGTGCGCTCGGCCTTGGGCCGCGCGCTGGCCAGCGCCGCCTCGGCCTGCACCAGGTTGCCGCGCGCGATGTCGTAGGCGGCCTGGTACGGCGCCGGGTCGATCACGTACAGCGCCTGCCCGGCCTTGACCTCCTGGCCCTCCTGGAACAGGCGCTGGCGCAGCAGTCCGCCGACCTGCGGGCGCACGTCGGCCGTCTCGTAGGCCACGGTGCGACCAGCCAGGGTGCGCTCGACCGGCAGCGTGCGCGCGCCCAGGGTCAGCACCCCCACCCGCGGCGGCGGCGCGGCCGCCGGCTTGTCGCCGGAGCAGCCTCCGGCCACGGCGACGACCAGCACGAGGGCACAGCGAAGGGGGCGACGGGGCGCCAGGAAGAGGTCGGACATGGGGAGTGCGGCTGGTAGAAGACGCGCAACGCTACTCCACCGATGTGTCGCATCGCACCATCCTTGTAACAGTGCGTTGTACGGGCTTCACCAAGGTCGGAGAAACGTCGGAACCGGCACGCAGCGTCGCATTGGCAGATGGCGCCTTTCGTTCTATTACCGAACACAAATGCGATAATCGCCCATCTTGCCGACGTCGTTTCCAACCGCGGCATGCCATCGTGCGCACGCCCTGCCCTCGCCATCGTCGTAGCCGATAGGGGGCGCCGCGCACCTACCCTGCAGAGGATCGAAAACGTGCAAACCCAATCGGATGTGTCGGCCGGCGGCCGGATCGTGCTGTGGAGCGTCGGCCTGCTGCTGGCGCTGATCGGGCTGACGCTGCTGGTCGGCGGCATCCGCCTGGCCACCCTCGGCGGCAGCGTCTACTTCCTGGCGATGGGCGCGGCCTGCGTGGTCTCGGCGCTGCTGGTGCTGCGGCGGCGCCCGGCCGGCGCGTGGCTGTATGCGTTGGCCTTCGTGCTGAGCATGGCCTGGGCATTCTGGGATGCGGGCCTGGCGTTCTGGCCGCTGGTGTCGCGGCTGATGATGCCGGCGGTGCTGGCGCTGCTGGTCGCCCTGGTCTACCCGACCCTGCGCCGCGCCCGCGGCCTGCCCGGCGGACGCGGCGCCTATGCGCTGGCGGCAGTGCTGGCGCTGGCCTGCGCCGGCGGCCTGGCCGGCATGTTCGTGCCGCATGCGCCGGTGGTCGCCAGCGGCCCCGGGCCGGCACCGGTGCCGGTGACCCCGGCGCAGGCGCAACGCGACTGGAGCCACTACGGCAACACCGCCGGCGGCAGCCGCTTCGCCGCGCTGGACCAGATCGGCCGCGGCAACGTCGGCCAGCTGCAGGTGGCCTGGACCTACCGCACCGGCGACATCGCCGTCAGCGACGGCAACGGCGCCGAGGACCAGACCACCCCACTGCAGATCGGCGAGACGCTGTACGTGTGCACCCCGCACAACAACGTCATCGCGCTGGACGCCAGCAGCGGCCGGCAACTGTGGAAGCGCGAGATCAACGCACAGTCCTCGGTGTGGCAGCGCTGCCGCGGCCTGGCCTATTTCGATACCGACGCGCCACTGGCGCAGCCGAGCGCCGCCAACGCCTCGCCGGTGGCGGCGGCGGTGCTGCCGGCCGGCGCGAACTGCCGCCGCCGCGTGCTGACCAACACCATCGACGCGCGGCTGATCGCGCTGGATGCGGACACCGGCGCGTTCTGCACAGGCTTCGGCCAGAACGGCCAGGTCGACCTGAAGGCCGGCCTCGGCGCCGCGCCGGATCCGCTCTACCAATTGACCTCGGCGCCGACCGTGGCCGGGACCACGGTGGTGGTGGGCGGCCGCGTCGCCGACAACGTCCAGGCCGACATGCCCGGCGGGGTGATCCGCGGCTTCGACGTGATCACCGGTGCGCAGCGCTGGGCCTTCGACCCGGGCAACCCGCAGGACACGCAGCCGCCGGCCGCGGGCAAGACCTACGTGCGCAGCACGCCGAACGTGTGGGCGCCGATGTCCTACGACGCCGCCTCCAACACCGTGTTCCTGCCGATGGGCAGCCCGTCCACCGATCTGTACGGTGCCGAGCGCAGCGCGCTGGACCACCGCTTCGGCGCCTCGATCACCGCGCTGGACGCCAGCACCGGCAAGGTCAAGTGGGTCTACCAGACCGTGCACAACGATTTGTGGGACTTCGACCTGCCGATGCAGCCGAGCCTGATTGACTTCCCGATGGCCGACGGCCGCCGCGTGCCGGCGTTGATCATCGGCACCAAGGCCGGCCAGCTGTACGTGCTCGACCGCGCCACCGGCACGCCGCTGACCGAGGTCCGCGAAGTGCCGGTGAAGGCCGCCGACATCCCGCACGAACCGTATGCGCTGACCCAGCCGCTGTCGGTGGGCATGCCGCAGATCGGCACCAAGCATCTGACCGAAGCGGACATGTGGGGCGCCACCCTGCTGGACCAGATGCTGTGCCGCATCGCCTTCAAGAAGATGCGCTACGAGGGCCTGTACACCGCGCCCGGCACCGACGTGTCGCTGAGTTTCCCCGGCTCGCTGGGCGGCATGAACTGGGGCGGGCTGTCGGTCGATCCGGTGCACGACGTGGTGTTCGCCAACGACATGCGCCTGGGCCTGTGGGTACAGATGATTCCGCAGAAGGCTCAGAAGGCGGCCGCCTCCAGCGGCGGCGAGGCGGTCAACACCGGCATGGGCGCGGTGCCGCTGAAGGGCACCCCGTACGCGGTCAACAAGAACCGTTTCCTGTCGGCGCTGGGCATCCCCTGCCAGGCGCCGCCGTTCGGCACCCTGAGCGCGATCGACCTCAAGACCCGCAGCATCGCCTGGCAGGTGCCGGTGGGCACCGTGCAGGACACCGGCCCGCTCGGCTTCAAGATGCACCTGCCGATCCCGGTCGGCATGCCGACCCTGGGCGGCACCCTGGCCACGCAGAGCGGCCTGGTGTTCATCGCCGGCACCCAGGACTACTACCTGCGCGCCTACGACAGCGGCACCGGCAAGGAACTGTGGAAGGCGCGGCTGCCGGTCGGCAGCCAGGGCGGGCCGATGACCTACGTGTCGACCAGGAACGGCAAGCAGTACATCGTGATCACCGCCGGCGGCGCGCGGCAGTCGCCGGACCGCGGCGACTACGTGATCGCCTACGCGCTGCCGGACGCCAAATAGGTAGAAAGACCGCGCGCAGGCAAGACTTGCGCACGGTGGCACTGGCCTGGGGCCGCCGCGTCGGCGGGCCTCAGGCCGCCTCGACCGGGCGCAGCACGTTGGCCGCCACCGCGATGCCCGGCGCCGAAAGCCGCCCCCACTCCACGCCCGCCATAGCGTGCGCAGGTCGGCCACACGATGACGTCAGGGAAAACGGGTCGGCAGTTGCACGAAGCTCGCACCGTGCCAGCGCACGGCGCCGCCGGTGCCCAGCGCAGCGCTTGCACTGGCTGTCGCCAAGCGTCGCCGCCGAGACATCGGGCCGGCGCCAGGCAGCGATGCCCAGGAGGTCATGTAGTCCACATCGGCACCGCGAGCGCCGCCAAGGGCACTGTTCCCAGAGACTGCAGCAGACGCGCGCTGCGGCCCGGCTTGCCTTCAACGCGCTGGCTGCAGCCGCATCGTCAGCACCGCGGCAATGGCCACCAGCAGCGGCAACGCCAGCACGTAGTACAGGTTGGCCGGCTGCCAGCCGGCGTCGACCAGCACGCCGACGGTCATCGGCGAGAGGATCGCGCCGACGCGGCCGATGCCGATCGCCCAGCCCAGGCCGGTGGTGCGCACGGTCGGCGCGAACACGATCGGCGCCACCGCATACAGGCCGGCCATCGAACCGAACAGCGCAGCGCCGATCACGAAGGCCACCGGGAAGGCCAACTGCAATTGCGCGCCGAGCGTGGCGAACGCCGCCATCCCCAGTGCGGCGATCAGGAAGCTGGCCGCGGTCAACCGCGGCAGCGCGAAGCGCGCGGCCAGACCGCCGAACACCGCGCCACCGACGATGCCGCCCAGGTTCAGCAGCACCCCGCCGGTGACGCCTTGTTCGGCCGACAGCCCGGCTTGCACCAGCAGTTTCGGCGTCCAGCTCAGCACGAAATAGAAGGCGAACATGTGCATGAAGAAGCCCAGCGCGATCAGCACACTGTTGCGGCGCAGGCTGGGGGTGAACAGCGCCGCGTAACCCGCCTTCTCCTGCACTGGCGGCCGCGGCGGCAGGGCATCCAGGGTCGGTGCGCGCATGCGCGTCAGCAGCCCGTTGAGCCGCGCCAGCGCATCCGGCGGACGCCGGCTGAGCAGGAAGTCCAACGATTCGGGCAGCAGCGCCAGCACCACCGGGATGCACAGCAGCGAGGCGAGTGCGCCGAACAGGAAAGCCGCATGCCAGCCCCAGCGTTCCAGCAGCATCGCGGCAATCAACCCGCCCAGCGTGGCGCCGATGGGATAGCCGGTGGCCTGCAGCGCCACCGCGGTGCTGCGCCACGTCGGGCTCGCGTATTCGGCGGTGATCACGCCGACGCCGGCGAGCATGCCGCCGATGCCGATACCGGTGAACACGCGCAGCGCGGCCAGTTGCCAGATGTCCTGCGCCAGCGCCGAGGCGGCCATGCCAGCGGTCAGGATCGCCAGGCAGCACAGGATCATGGTGCGCCGGCCCCAGCGGTCGGCCAGCGGCGCCAGCAACAGCGAGCCCAGCGCCATGCCCACCAGCCCGGCGCTGAGCGCGATCCCCAGCAGCTTGCCCGACAAGTGCCAGGCCTCCGACACGTGCGGGGCGATGAACGCCATCACCATCACGTCGAACCCGTCGAGCATGTTCAACAACACGCAGACCGCAATGGCCGTCCATTGGAAGCCGCTCATGCGGTCCAGGACGAGCGCGGTGGGCGGGGCGGCGGCATGGCTCATGGCAACACTCCTGCAGGAACGGCGAACGAGAACCGCAGCGTCGCGGGATTACTTGGAGGGCGCAGCGGCCTGCAGCGCGTCGAGCGCCTGCCGCAACCGCGCCGCGTCGATCTGGCCCGGCGCCGAAGCGCTGCCGAGCATGCCGAAGGTCAGGCTCTGCCCGAAGGTGCCGCCGGACAATCGCGACACCGCGCCCAGCGGCCCCATCGCCATGGTCAGCAGCGGCTGGCCGCTGCGCTGGCGCATCTGCCAGGTGGCGTCGAGCAGGTGCAGCACGTCGCCAGGATCGCGCGGCATCACCGCGATCTTCAGCACGTCGGCGCCCAGCGCCTGCTGTCGCTGCAGCCGCGCCACGATCTCCGCCACCGGCGGGGTGGCGTGGAAGTCGTGGCTGGACATCACCACATACACGCCTTGCCGGTGCGCCTGCGCCACCAGCTGCCGCAGCACCGCCGGGTCGCGGACCATCTCCACGTCGAGCAGGTCGGCGAAGCGCGCTTCCAGCAGGCGGGCGTACAGCGCGCCGTAGGCGGCATCGTCGATCGCCACCGCACCGCCCTCGGCCTTGGTGCGGAAGGTCAGCAGCAGCGGCTTGCCGTGCAGCGCCTGTGCCAGGCGCGGCCCCAGTGCCGCCAGCGCTGCCGCGTCGGTGGCGCCGTCCATCAGGTCGATGCGCCACTCGGCCAGGTCCGCATCGGGCGAGGCGGCGATGCGCTGCGCCTGCGCCAGCGCCTGTTCGGCGTCGTGCGCGGTGATCGGCACGATGATCTTGGGCAGGCCGGCACCGATGTCGAGCCCGCGGATCTGCAGGACGTGCGGAGGCGGCAGGGCGGCCGTGGGCGATGCCGGCGCAGTTGCGGGAGGCACCGCAGCCGCGGCCTGCAGCGGCGAGGCCAGCAGCAGGCCGGCGCAGCACAGCAAGGTCAGTCGGGAAGGAAACAGGGGCATCGGGATCGGCCTGGAAAGAAGGCGCGCAGCGCGCGCTCAGAAGGTGAGCTTGACCTGCAGCCCCACCGCCAGCGCGTTGTCGGTGCGCGCATAGGCGAAGGTGCCGGGGTTGACGATGTACTGCACATCCGGCCGCAGCATCAGCCACGGCGTGAGCTGTGCGCTGTAGGACAGTTCGTAGAGTTCCTCGGCGGTGTCGAGCGCGAACACCGGCGCGTCCGGCGGCACGCCGGCATCGAGCAGCGCCGCGCGGCGCGCGTCGAGCAGGCGGTGGTTGATGTCGGCGCCGACGTAGCCCAGCGCGATGCGATCCTGGCTGCGCCGGCCGATGCCCTGGTACACCCCGCCCAGCGCATACCAGCGGGTGATCTGCGCGGTGGCGCGGTCGGACACCATGTACTGGGCAAAGCCGGTCAGGCCGCGGCCGCGCTCGCCGCCGGGCGAGTACAACTTTTGTTCGACCAGCAGGTAGGCGCCGTCGCGGCCGGTGGTGGCGCGCGGATCCAGGCCCTTGCGCGGCACCCGCGAGGAGTCGTAGTAGCCGCCGAACTTGTAGGTGCCCGGATAGGCGCCGCCGGCACCCGGCGTCCAGGTGAGCTCCACGGGGAACAGCGAGCCGGTGGTGCCGCGCGCGTCCAGGTCGAACGCGGTGTGTACGTTGTTGTTGGTGCTGGGGTTGACTTGGAACCAGCCGACCCGCAGGTTCGTCGCCGGCGTCAGTTGCTGCGCCGCCTCCGCGCCCCAGCGCGCATTCGGATAGTTGTACCAGCCGCTGTTGCCGGACATCGCCAGCGGATGCGCGCAGAAGGCCGCGTTGACGAAGTTGGTGAGCAGCGTGTGCGCACCGAACTGGTTGCCCATCGCGTAGAAGCCGGCCTTGACGTAGCTGCGCCCGTCGTTGAAGCGGCGGTCGTAGCTCAGTTCGGTGAGCCGGGTGAACTGGCCGCCGTAGGCTTCCTGGATCGGGAAGCGGTTGCCGAGCAGGTCGGCCGAGGTGCTGCGGCCGCGGCGGTCGTTGATGGTCATATGCAGCGCGCCGCCGTCCCAGCCGGCGAGTTTGGCCAGGTCCAGGTCCACGCCCAGCCGCACCTGCTGCGCATAGCGCGCGCCGTGCTCGCCGCGGCCGCCATCGACCACGCCCATGGCTTCGCCGACGTAGTCGCCGCGTACATTGACGCCGCGCTGCAGCCAATCGCTGCGCACGCCATCCCAGTCGCCGGTCAAGGTGCTGTGCGCCAGGTCGGCATCCTGCGCGGTGGCGACGGCCGGGGCCAAGACGACGGCCGCGGCCAGCAGCGACCAGGCCGGCAGCGACGGCACGCGTCGCACCGTGAGAACGCCGGCCGATGCAGCGCGGCTCACGGCGCCACCGCCAGCGGTGCGCTCAGCGGCGAAGTCGCGCCATCGTCGCTGGTGACGGTGGCGGTGAGCGTGGCCAACTCCGCGGCATCGCCGTCCAGCGGCACCACAAACCGGCCCTGCCCCTGCGCATCCACCTGCGCCTCGGCGCGGCCGAGATAGCGTTCGGCTTCGTCGTCGCCGCGGCGGCGGTTGCCGAACAATTCCACCGTGTACAGATGGCCAGCGCGGCCGACGAAGCTGCCCTGCACCTGCGGCACGCCGGCGCCGCGTTCGATCGCACGCAACTGCGGGGCGGCCTGGCCGAAGTTCGGCGGCGGTTGGCAGCCGTCGGCCGCGGCGGCACCGCAGATCGCTGCGCGCTTGCGCGGGTCCGGATCGACGCCAATGCCGCGCGAGCCGACGAAGGGCGCGTGTTCCAGGCCCGGAACGCCGAACACGATGGCGCCGCGCGGCTGGCCCGGCACGCAGGCGCCGCCGGCGAAACAGCGTTCGATCTTCAGGCCGTTGCCGGAGAGCAGGTTGGCGCTGAATCGGTTGGGCTCGCTGCGCGGCTGCGGGCGCACCGCGATGCCGATGCCGTTGCCGGTCAGGCGATTGCCCTCGATCAGGTTGTCGCGGCCGGTGACGCTGACCCCGATCGAATTGCCGGCGAAGTCGTTGTCGGCGATGGTGTTGCGGTTGCCCCAGTTGATCTGCAGCCCGTCGGAATAGCGCTCGAAGCGGTTGCGCAGCACGGTGTTGTCGTTGCCCCACAGGATCTCGATGCCCTGCGAGGGCTCGGGGTTGGCGTCGGTGGAGCGGAACACGTTGTCGGCCACCAGGTTCCAGGCCGCGCCGCGGGTCAGCTCCAGGCCGTCGCCGTTGTCGAGGAAGGTGTTGCGCTCGATGCGGTTGCGCACCGTGGTGGTGGCGGTGGACTGGCCGTTGCCGTCGTCGCCGGTCAGCATCACCCCGGCGCCGCCGTGGTTGGCGACGATGCGGTTGTCGCGCAGCACATTGTCGCTGGCGCGGTTGATCAGCACGCCGATGCAGAAGTTGCGGATCTCCAGGCCGCTCAGTTCCACGCCATGGGTGTCGCGCAGCACCAGGCCCGGCAGCGTGGTGCTGCGCACATTGGTGCCGAACTGGCCCTTCTCTGCGCCCGGGCAGGCGGCGGTGCCCTTGCCGTGGATGTAGCCGGCGCCGTCGATGGCGATGTACTGACCGTCGTGCGCCCGCGCCAGACCCACCACCTGCAGCGGCCCCTGCAGCGCCGGCAACGGCGCGCGCGGGCGGATCACGTAGGGCGGCGCGCCCACCGCGGCGATCTCGATGCGGTAGCGGCCCGGGGCCTGGTTGGCGGTCGTGATCGCCCAGCGCAGGGAGCCCGGCGCGTCATCGTCGGCGTAGCGATCCACGGTGAGCACGCTGCGCTCCGGCGGCAGCGGCTCGGCCTGGTAGGCGCACACGGCGCCGGGAAGCAGGGCCGCGAGCAGGGCCAAGCCGCGGGAAAACGCACAGGACATGCACCATCTCCAACAGGATCGGGACCGCACCGGCGGCGGGCGGCGCCGCAGCCGCCAGCGGGGCACGCGTCGCGCGCTGTCAGGCGCCGGAACAGCGGCAACGCTAGTTTTATCGCAGTGCACCATTCAAGTGCGAATATCGATTAGCGGTGCGTTTATCGCACAAATGCACGAAGTGCCCTGTTCTCCCTGGTACTCCGAAGGCCGCAGCCGGCACCGGGCGCCACGCTATCATCGGCGCCCGCGTGGCCACCGGCCGCCTACCGCCGGAGAGCGCCATGTCACCGATCCGCCCCTATCTCGACAAGACCCCGCAGCTGGGCGCGCGCGTCTATGTCGACCCGGCCTGTACCGTGATCGGCGAGGTGGTGCTGGAGGACGACGTGTCGGTGTGGCCGGGCACGGTGATCCGCGGCGACGTCAATCATGTGCGCATCGGCGCGCGCAGCAACATCCAGGACGGCACCATCATCCACGTCAGCCACCACAGTCCGTTCAACGCGGCCGGCTACCCGACCCTGATCGGCGCGGACGTGACCGTGGGCCACGGCACCATCATCCATGCCTGCACCATCGAGGACCTGTGCCTGATCGGCATGGGCGCGTGCATCCTCGACGGCGCCACGGTGAAGAAGTACGGCTTCGTCGGCGCCGGCGCGGTGGTCGGCCCGGGCAAGACCGTCGGCGAGGGCGAACTGTGGCTGGGCAATCCCGCGCGCAAGGCGCGCATGCTCAGCGACAAGGAAATCGAAAGCCTGCACTACTCGGCGCAGCACTACGTGCGGCTGAAGGACCGCTATCTGGCCGCTGCCGCTGCGTCGCCGCAGTAGGCGCGCCGCTACTCGGCCGCCAACGCCATCAGCGCACGGCCGATCGGGCGCGGCGTCTCGCTGCGTAGCACCACACTGGTGGTCACCGCGCCGAAGCGCGCCAGGGCGTCGATGACCGGCTCCAGCTGCGCCGGCGCGGGCACCAGCACGCGCAGCACGAAGCAGTCCTCGCCGGTGACCCGATGCACGTCCAGCACCTGCGGCATCTGCGCGAACAGTTCCAGGCATGCGCCGATCTGCGCATGGGTGGTGCGCAGGCGGACGATGGCCGAGGTCGCCAGGCCCAGCGCGCGCGGGTCGACCCGGGCGGTATAGCCGGTGATCACGCCCTGTTCCTCGAGCCGGCGCACACGCTCGGACATCGCCGGCTGCGACAGCCCGATGCGCCGCCCCAGCGCCGCCAGGGCGATGCGCCCGTCGCACTGCAGCGCCTCCAGGATCGCGTAGTCCAGGGCATCGCCCCGCCAGGTCTTCGCCGCCACTCGTCTCGCCCCTCGTCACGCACCGTGGATTCATCGGAAAAACGCCGCATCGGCCGATGCATCGCCATGGCGATGCCGGACAGGCAGCGCGACACTCATGCTTTCTTCGACGGAGCGTAGCGCATGCAGGACGTGGTGATCGTGCCGGGCATCTGCGACTCGGGGCCTGGGCACTGGCAAACCCTCTGGCAGCGGCACGACCCGCGCATGCGTCGGCTGCAACCGGCGTCGTTCGCGCAGCCGCAGCTGCACGACTGGCTGCGTGCGCTGGACCGCTGCGTGCAGCACTGCGCCACGCCGCCGTTGCTGGTCGCGCACAGCCTGGGCTGCCTGCTGGTCGCGCATTGGGCCGCGCGCGCCCACCGGCAGCCGCGCGGCGCTTTCCTGGTCGCGGTGCCCGACCCGGCCAGTGCCGCGTTTCCGCATGCGCAGGCCGCCAGTTTCGTCCCGGTGCCGGCGGCGCCGCTGCCGTTTCCCAGTCTGATCGTAGCCAGCAGCGACGATCCGTACGCAACGCTGTCCTACAGCCGCCGCTGCGCTTCCGACTGGGGCAGCGGACTGGTCGAACTCGAGCGCCTGGGCCATCTCAATGCGGACAGCGACCTGGGCGCATGGCCGCACGGCGCGCAGTTGCTGGCCGCCTTCGACGCCGGCCTCGGACCTGCGCCGGCCTCACCCATCTGAGCGATGCAACGCATCGCCGGCAGGACGCCGCGCGATGCCGTGGACCGGCAAACGGGCGCGTTCGCGACTGGCGCGCCATGCGCGCTTGCGCGACACTAGGCGCCTCTGGCGTGGGGACGCCACCGAACGAATGGAATCGCCGATGCTCAACACCTCGCTGCGCGGCCTGCTGGCCGCTTTTTTCTGTGCGCTGTGCACCACCGCCGGCCCGGCCCTGGCCCAGGACAGCGGCCCGGACATGACCGCCGAACAGTTCGTCGGCTCGCTGCATTTCCGCGATGGCCATATCGAACTGCCGCAGGCCAAGGTGCATTTCGACCTCGGCCCAGCGTTCCGCTTTCTGGACAAGACCGACGCGCGCAGGGTGCTGGAGAGCTACTGGGGCAACCCGCCCGACGACGACGTGCTGGGCCTGATCGTGCCGCGCCAGCCCGCGCTCGACGAGAAGGGCAGCTGGGCGGTGGTCGTCACCTATTCCGACGATGGCTACGTGTCCGACGAGGACGCCAGCAAGATCGACTACCAGGCCATGCTCAAGGACATGCAGGAGGAAACCCGCGAGTCCAACGCGCAGCGCAAGAAGGCCGGCTACGAACAGGTCGACCTGATCGGCTGGGCGGTGCCGCCGCACTACGACACCGGCAGCAAGAAGCTGTACTGGGCGCGCGAACTGGCGTTCGCCGGCGAGCGCGAGCACACCCTCAACTACGACATCCGCGTGCTCGGCCGGCATGGCTATCTGAGCCTCAATGCGGTCTCCGGCATGGGCGAGCTGGCGCAGGTGCGCGAGGGCATGCAGCAGTTGCTGCCGATGGCCGAGTTCGACAGCGGCGCCCGTTACGCCGACCACAACCCGTCCACCGACAAGATCGCCAGCTACGGCCTGGCCACCCTGATCGGCGGCGGCCTGGCGGCCAAGGCCGGCCTGTTCGCCAAGCTGGGCCTGTTGTTGGCCAAGGCCTGGAAGCTGCTGCTGGTCGGCCTGATGGCGCTGGTCGCCGGCGTGCGCAAGCTGTTCTCCGGGCGCCAGCGCGACGGCGGCACGGTGCGCTGATTGGCGCCGCCGGCGTGCTGGGCAATTCACGCCACGCCGGCTAAAGTGCCGCTTCGGAGCAGGACGCAGTCGAGAGCAGCATGCCGCCACAGGCAGCCGGCCGAACGGAAGGACGGCCTCCCCACATCGCAGGTGCCCGTGTCCGCCACACCAATTGGCGGCGGTAAGCGGCATGCTCGATACCTACCGCGAAGTCATCACCCCCGAGGGCGTACCGCTACATTTGCCGGCCGCCGGCGCGGTGCCGCGCGCGCTGGCGTGGCTGATCGACCTGGCACTGCGTTTCGCTCTGCTCACCGCCATGGGCATGTTCCTCGGTCTGCTCGGCGGCCTCGGCCAGGGCCTGTACCTGGTGGCGATGTTCCTGGTGTTCTGGGCCTACCCGATCGTGCTGGAGGGCTGGCGCGGCCAGACCCTGGGCAAGCAGGCGCTGGGCCTGCGCGTGGTGGCGCGCGACGGCGCGCCGGTGGGTTGGATGGCGGCGATCACCCGTAACCTGCTGCGCACCGTGGACATGCTGCCGTTCGGCTATGCGGTCGGCCTGATCGCCTGCCTGTTCGACGCCCATTCGCGGCGCCTGGGCGATCTGGTCGCAGGCACGCTCGTGGTGCACCAGCCGCCGCGCGAGGACGAGGCGTTGCCGCCGATCGCCAGCGCGCTCGCGCCGCCGCGGCCGTTGCTGCCGCCCGAACAGACGGCGCTGATCGCCTTCGCCGAGCGCGCGCCGCGGCTCACTCCGGAGCGGCAGCTGGAGCTGGCCGCGCTGGCGCAGCCGCTGACCGACACGTCGGGCCAGGCCGGGGTGCTGCGCCTGTACGCGATGGCCAACTGGTTGCTGGGCCGCCGATGAAGCAGGAACAGTTCGTCCTCCGCCATCAGCATGAGTGGCAGGTGTTCGAGGCCTGGCTGCAGCGCAGCGCGCGCAAGTCGGCGCCGAACAAGGCCGACACCGCCAACGACGCCAATCAGGTGGCCACGCCGCCGCCCCCCAGTCCAGCCCTGCCGCCGCCGCTCGCCGACGAGGACATGCCGGCGCGCTACCGGCGCGTGTGCCACCAGCTGGCGCTGGCGCGCAGACGTGGCTACAGCCCGCAGGTCACCGCGCGTCTGCAGCACCTGATGCAGCAGGGCCACACCGTCCTGTACCGGGCGCCGCGGCCACGCTGGCGGCGCGCGGCGGAATTCCTGTTCGCAGAATTCCCGCAACTGGTGCGCAGCCAGGCCGGCTACATGGCCGCGGCCACCGCGCTGTTCGTGGTGCCGCTGGTGACCATCTTCGTGCTGCTGCAGTTCCGCCCGGAACTGATCCACGGGTTGATGGACCCGATGCAGGTCAGCCAGATCGAGCGCATGTACGACCCGGCCGCCAGCGCGCACAAGCTCGGACGCGACAGCGGCACCGACTGGCAGATGTTCGGCCACTACATCATGAACAACATCAGCATCGGCCTGCGCACCTTCGCCAGCGGCCTGCTGGCGGGGCTGGGCACAGTGCTGGTGCTGCTGTTCAACGGCATCACCATCGGCGCGGTGGCCGGGCATCTGCACCAGATCGGCTACGGCGTCACCTTCTGGCGCTTCGTTGCCGGGCATGCGCCGTTCGAACTGACCGCGATCGTGATCGCCGGCGGCGCCGGCCTGCAGCTCGGCCTGAAGGTGCTGGCGCCGGGACGGCGGCGGCGCATCGATGCGCTGGTGGAAGGCGGCAAGATCGGCGCCCGGCTGTGCCTGGGCGTGGCCGCGATGCTGCTGGTGGCCGCCTTCATCGAGGCGTTCTGGTCGTCCATCGCGACCGTGCCGGCGTGGATCAAGTACAGCGTGTCCGCGGTGCTGTGGACACTGGTGCTGGCGTGGCTGTGGCGTGGCGGGCGCGGCCGCGCGGAGGCCATCGATGCGGATTGAGCGCCTGGACGTGGTGCTGCGTGCACGCTCGGCCTGGGAAGCGATGGAACTGGGCAGCGCCCTGGTCCGCCGCCACGCCGGGGCGATCTGGAAACCCTGGCTGCTGGTCACCGTGCCGCTGTTCGCCGTGCTCAACCTCGGCGCCTGGGCGATCGACGCGCTGTGGCTGGCACCGCTGCTGCTGTGGTGGCTGAAGCCGGTGCTGGACCGAATCCCGCTGTTCGTGATCTCGCGCGCGGTGTTCGGCGACGTGCCGCGCGTGCGCGACACCGTGCGTGCGCAGGGCGCCTGGGGCTGGCGCACCCTGCTCGGCTACCTGACCTGGCGTCGGTTGAGTCCGGCGCGCAGCGTGTTCATGCCGCTGGAATTGCTGGAAGGCGCAAGCGCCGAGCAGCAGCGCGAGCGCCGCCGCACCCTGGGCGGGGCGATCTACGGCCATGCGCTGCTGATGGCGAGCGTCTTCGCCACGTTCGAGGGCATGCTCTTCGTCGCGTGCATCGCCACCATCGCCCTGTTCGTGCCCATCGACCTGCTGCCGGAAACCGCGCGCGCGGCCTGGTCGCTGATCGGTCAGCAGACGCCGGTGTGGGCCGACCTCGGCTTCAACGCCATCGGCTGGCTGGCGATGACCCTGATCGAACCGTTCTTCGTCGGCGCCGGCTTCGGCCTGTACCTCAACCGGCGCACCCAGCTCGAAGCCTGGGACGTGGAGATGGCGCTGCGGCGGATGGCCGCGCGCCTGCGCAACGCCGCACCGCTGGCGCTGCTGTGCGTGGCCCTGCTCGCCGCGCCGGTCGCGGCGCTGCGCGCGCAGCCGGCCACCGACGCGGCAGTGCAGACCGCAGCGGAGCGGAAGGCCCACACCGCCGACGACAAGCGCGATGGCGACGGCGAGACCGACGCCGACTCGGACAGTGATGCCGATACCCACGCTGATGCGGATGCCGACACCGACACCAAGGCCGCCACCGCACACGCCGCCGACAGCCACCACCACGGCGCGCGCCCGGTCCCGCTGGACGAAGTGTTCGACACCGTGCCCGCCGCCGATGCGCGCTTCGCCCGTGCCGCCGACCGCGCTTACGACGATCCGCTGCTGACCGCCAAGCGCACCATCGGCTACTGGAAGAAACGCAATCCCGACGAACCACCCAAGCCGGACGACAAGAAGCAGGACCTCACCCCGTTCGGCCAGTGGATCAAGGCAGCGGGCCAGGCCATCGCGCTGGCTGGCAAGTGGGGCCTGTGGATCGTGGTGGGGATCCTGCTGCTGGTGCTGCTGCTGACCGCCAAGCACTGGCTGCCATGGCTGCGCGGCGGCGGACGCCGACGCGCGGCGGTGCCGGCGGCGCCGGAACACACCCCGGTGCTGGCGCCGCAACCGCTGCCCGACGACGTCGCGACCGTGGCGCGGCGCGCCTGGCGCGAGGGGCGCCATCGCGATGCGCTGGCGCTGCTGTACCGGGCCAGCGTGGCGACGCTGTGCGAGCGCGCCGATCTGGTGCTGCCGCCCAGCGCCACCGAGGCGCAGTGCCTGCGCGCCGCGCAACGCCTGCCCGACGACGCCGACCGCGGCCTGTTCGCGCGCATGGTGCGGGTCTGGCAACACGCCGCCTACGCCGGCCGGCTACCCGAGGACAGCGCCTTCGACGCGCTGGTCGACGACCTGCAGCGGCAGTTCCGGTGGCAGGCATGAACAGCGGGACGCGCAATGCGCTGATCTTCCTGGTCGGCCTGCTGCTGGTCAGCGTGGTCGCGGCCTGGTTCTTCGGACGCTACGAACGCGCCGAGCGGGTGATCGTGCTGCCGCCGCGCGGCGAAGCCGCCTACAACCCGCTGTATGCGCTGCGCCAGACCCTGCGCGCCGACGGCGTACGCGCCGAGTCGCGGCAACGCCTGGACCTGGCGGCGATGCGCCTGCATCCGCACGACAGCGTGGTGCTGTACGGCGATCCACGCATGCTCGGCCAGGCCGATAGCGACGCGTTGCTGGAGTGGGTGGAGCATGGCGGGCATCTGGTGCTGCGCACACCCACCGCGGAGGTCAAGCATGGCGACGTACCGATCCTGGAGGCGCTGGACATCACCGGCGAGGCGCGCAGCCCGGACAACTGCCTGATGATGGCGGTACCGGGCGCAGCGCCGCAAAAAGTGTTCTGCGACGGCCGCCGCTTCCACATCGATCCGGACACGCCCGACAACTGGTGGAGCGGCGAGGACGACGACTTCGTGTTTGCGCGCGTTCCCTACGGCGACGGCAGCGTGGACGTGCTGTCGGAGCTGGATTTCCTCGAGAACCAGGACAACCGGATCGGCGCGATGTTCGATGGCTCGCCGATGGAGAACGACCCGGTGCTGCGCAGCGGCGGGCTGCGCGAAGCGGGCAACCGCCTGCTGGCGCGGCAGGTGCTGGGGCCGAACTACGGCCAGGGCACCATCCACCTGATCTATTCGGCCGAATTGCCGTCGCTGTGGCGCACCCTGTTCACCCGCGGCTGGCCGGCGTGGCTGCCGGCGCTGCTGATCCTGCTGGCCTGGCTGTGGTCGCGCATGCAGCGCTTCGGGCCGCTGCGCGCCGCACCGGCGGAGGATCGCCGTTCGCTGCTGGAACACGTGCACGCCAGCGGCGAACACCTGCTGCGCTATGGCCGCGCCGACCTGCTGCACGCGGCGGTGCGCGAGGCGTTCCTGGCGCGGCTGCGCCGGCGCGCGCCGCTCGCCGCTGCGCTGGAAGGTCAGGCCCAGGCGGCCGCCATCGCCGAACGCCTGCAGCTGCCGGTCGCGCAGGTCGAACAGGCGCTGCAGCCGCCGCCGCCCAACCAACCCGCCGCCTTGCGCGAGCGCATCCGCCTCCTCGTCCAGATGAGAAACCAGTTATGACCACCGCCTCCTCCGACGCCGTCGCGCCGCTCGCCGGCCCTGCCCTGATCGAACGCGCCGAGGCGATTCGCGCCGCGGTCGGCCACGCCTTCATCGGCCAGCCGCAGGTGCTGGAGCAGATCCTGATCGCGCTGCTGGCCGGCGGCCACGTGCTGATCGAGGGCGTGCCCGGCCTCGGCAAGACGCTGCTGGTGCGTGCGCTGGCGCAGGCGCTGGAACTGAACTACGCACGCGTGCAGTTCACCCCGGACCTGATGCCCAGCGATGTCAGCGGCCATGCCGTGTACGACCCCAAGACCGAAAGCTTCAAGATCCGCCGCGGCCCGGTGTTCACCCATCTGCTGCTGGCCGACGAAATCAACCGCGCCCCGGCCAAGACCCAGTCGGCGCTGCTGGAAGTCATGCAGGAAGGCCAGGTCACCATCGAAGGCACCGCCTTCCCGCTGGCGCCGCCGTTCCTGGCCCTGGCCACGCAGAACCCGGTCGAGCAGGAAGGCACCTACCCGCTGCCGGAAGCACAGTTGGACCGCTTCCTGCTGAAGATCCTGATCGACTACCCGCAACTGGAAGACGAGGCGCGCATGGTCGCCGCGGTCACCAGCGGCCGCAGCGCCGGCGACTTCGACCTGTCGCAGGTGCCGCGCGTGCTAGGCGCCGAGGACGTGGTGGCGATGCAGGCCGGCACCGCCGCCATCGCGGTGGACCCGCAGGTCATCGACTACGCCGTGCGCATCGTCGCCGCCACCCGCCGCTGGCCGGGCATCGCCTTGGGCGCCGGCCCGCGCGGCAGCATCGCCCTGGTGCGCGCGGCGCGCGCGCAGGCGGTGCTGTGCGGCCGCGACTTCGTCACCCCCGACGACATCCGCGACGTGGCCAAGCCGGCCCTGCGCCACCGTATCGCCCTGGCCCCGGAACTGCAGATCGAAGGCCAGAGCGCCGACGACGCGTTGGGCGCGCTGCTGGCCAAGGTGGAGGCGCCCAGGAAATGAGCGGGGATTGGGGAGTCGGGATTGGGGATTGGCAACAGCGCGGCGCGGCAGCGGCGCGTGCCGCTGACTGCGTCAAAGCGTCTTGGTCGATCCGCTGTACCGCGCTCCCGTTAACCCGGCGACGCCTCACCACCACGCAGCGCTGCAGCCGCCCGTGCGCGCCTTTACGAATCCCCAATCCCCAATCCCGAATCCCGGCCCCCCGATGAGACCCGCCCCGCTCCTGCTGGCCCTGCTCGCGCTGTGGGCGCTGTACGGCCTGGCCGTGGCGCTGGGCTGGCTGCCGCTGTGGAGCTGGCAGGCGCTCGGCACCGGCATCGCCCTGATCGCCGCGCTCGATGCGTGGCGGCTGTGGCGCCGGCCCACGCCACAGGTGCGCCGCGACCTGCCCGAAGCGCTGCCGCTGGGCGTGCAGCGCGAGGTGGTGCTGCATCTGGACAGCGCACAGCGCCAGCGCGTGGACCTGTTCGACCTGGTCCCCAGCGGCTGGGAGCTGCAGGGCCTGCCGCAGCGCATGACCCTGCCCGCCGTGCACCAGACCCAGGTGCGCTACCAACTGCGCCCGACCGCGCGCGGCCGCTTCGTCTTCGACGGCACCCACTTGCGCCTGCATGCGCCCTGGCGCCTGTGGTGGCAGCAACGCCTGGCCGGGCAAGCGCGGACCGTGCGTGTGTATCCGAACTTCGCGCCGCTGACCCGCTTCGCCCTGTTCAGCGCCGAACAGGCCTCGCGCCTGGTCGGCGCGCACCTGAAGCGGCGCCGCGGCGAAGGCACCGACTTCCATCAGATGCGCGAGTACCGCGTCGGCGACAGCCTGCGCCAGATCGACTGGAAGGCGACCTCGCGCGCGCGCAAGCTGATCTCGCGCGAGTACCAGGACGAGAAGAACCAGCAGTTGCTGATGCTGATCGACACCGGGCGGCGGATGCTGGCCAGCGAGCGCGGTCTGTCGCATTTCGACCACGTGCTCAACGCCGCGCTGGTGGTGTCGTACCTGGCGCTGCGCCAGGGCGATGCGGTGGGCATGATGGCCAGCGGCGGCGACGCGCGCTGGGTGGCGCCGCAGCGCGGCATGGCCACGGTCGACGTACTGCTGCGCACCAGCTACGACCTGCAGCCGCAACCGGTGGCCACCGACTACCTGGCCGCGGCCACCGAACTATCGCTGCGCCAGCGCCGCCGCGCGCTGGTGATGCTGGTCAGCAACGTCCGCGACGAGGACATCGAAGACCTGCTGGCCGCGGTGCGCCTGCTGCAGCGCCGCCACCTGGTGTGCGTGGCCAGCCTGCGCGAGCGTGAACTGGACCAGGCGCTGGCCGAAGACGTGCACGACCTGCCGCAGGCCGTGCAGGCCGGCGCGGTGGCGCGCTACCTGCAGCAACGCAGCGCCGCACACGAGGCGTTGCGCGGCCACGGCGTGATGGTGCTCGACGTCACCGGCGAGGAACTGCCCGCCGCGCTGATCGAGCGCTACCTGGCGGTGAAGCGCGACGGGTTGCTGTAGCGCGACGCTGCGGCCCATGGCGTCGCTGCCGACCCCCTTTGCACGGGATGCCGCTTACGGTTAGCCCGAATGAGCGCCATCTCCGGCGCACAGACGCCTGCTCGGTAAGGAGGCTGTAATGGCGAAGCCGCAGCCGGTCGCGGACCTGATCCAGCAGCATGGTGGCCAGGTAAGCCGTTAGGCCTGCATCGTCACAGGTCTAACTCATGCGCCTGCTCAATCGTCGAATAACGCAGCCAGCATCAAGGCCAGAGCTCCGCGGTGCCATCCGGCAAATCATGAGTTGCGGAGTAGGAGTTCCTTCTTCTCAGACCTCCAGCCTTGGTCGATACTGGGTGCAACACCGCTTTTACGGGGTCCAAGAGTTAGTTAGGCCTCAGGTGATGAGCGACAAATCCCTACCCATCGTTCTAACAGAACTCGCCGTCACGGCGGTCGCCGTAGCTGGAATCTTCTTTGCGCTGAACGTTGGCCAAGTACCCAACTGCGCTTCCATCGAGAGGCAGGCAATTTTTATGTGGATTCTTCCGGTCTCCGTAACCTTGGGGACTGGCTGCGTTACTGAGCTCCTGATCGGAATGCGCGAGGATTCGCGCTTGAGCAAGGCGATTAGCGCTCTCTGTGCATTTTCCTTGGCGCTTCTTTGGGTGATTTACAAATGGAAGCTCAACGCAATTTCAACGCTTGCGTGCTGATGCCTAGCGATGCATTCAAGCCGAAGTCGCTTTGCGGCGCGGCTTAGTTCAGGCGTCAAGGCTCACATGCGAGTCGCCGTGCAGTCAGTGACAAGCGACTCGGCGATCGAGGACCTGCTGGCCGCCGCGCGCTGCAGCGCCGCCACCTGGTGTGCGTGGCCAGCCTGCGTGAGCGCGAGCTGGATCTGGCGCTGAGCGAAGACGTGCACGACCTGCCGCAGGCCGTGCAGGCCGGCGCGGTGGCGCGCTACCTGCAGCAACGCAGCGCCGCACACGAGGCGCTGCGCAGCCACGGCGTGATGGTGCTCGACGTCACCGGCGAGGACCGCCCGCCGCGCTGATCGAGCGCTACCTGGCGGTGAAGCGCGATGGGTTGCTGTAGCGCGACGCTGTCGATGCAGTGCGGTGACATGCAACCCGCGGCATGGCCAGCACATTGGCGGCTGCATCGCCCCAGCCGCTCCTGACGAGAACAAGGCTGGCGTGATGGGTGCACTGTGGGAGGGACTTCAGTCCCGACGACGTCCGAAGACGACCGACGCGCACACCACCGCGCGTCGCGGCTGAAGCCGCTCCCACAAGGACACGGCGAGCATGGTCGGTGCACTGTGGTGTGGGGGAGACTTCAGTCCCGACAGCGCCCGAAGACGACCAACGCGCACACCACCGCGCGTCGTGGCCGAAGCCGCTCCTACGAGGACACGGCATGCGGGGTTGGTGCATTGTGGGAGGGACTTCAGTCCCGACAGCGTCCGAAGACCACCGACGCTCACGCCATCGTGCGTCGCGGCCGAAGCCGCTCCCATGTCGGCAACGCGCAGCGAACGCCCGGAAGCAGGCAACAGGCCTGGATCGCGCGTGCGGGGCTGCACTGCACGCGCGTTAGCGCATGGTCAAATGCTTGAAGAACAACGCCACCTCGTTCTTCGATCTGCTGTTGGACAGTACCTCTTCGTACTTGCGCTCCAGCTCGGCATGCCGCCCCTGCGCGTGCAGCAGATACAGCGCCGGATACAGGGTGTTCTCGATGATCCACTGCTCCGATCCCACGCTCGAAAACCAGTCGTGCGCAAACACGACACTCTGCACGAGCTGCGCCTGCCAGTCGTCCACTTCCTCGATCGTGTCGAACACGCACATCCAGATCGAGAAGCGCGTTCGGAACGCCTCCAGGGATTCGTCCGCCGCCTTGAAGCAGCGCCAATCGGTCAGCATCGCCACGGTGGTATCCCGCGTCCGGGCCTGTATCGCCTTGCCGATGGTGGCGGCGTCCCAGTTCGCGGGATACGCCGCGTCTGCATCCAGCAAGGACTGCTTCAGCACCGCGTTGACGCGCTTCATCAACGTGGGATTGGACAGCATCAGCCGCAGGAGCAACGCAAAATGTGCCTTGCTCCTGGACAGAGACATCTCATAGCCACGGAGGCTGCCGCTGCCATCGGCCGCTTCGAACCGATGCCGCCGACGCACGAAACCCTGGCGTTCGAGTAGCGGGCCGACGACGTCGGCGATCTGCTGGAGGACGGCGTCCTTGGTCTGATTGGTCATGGTCAGTGCACCGCTCGCATACCGTTCCGACCGATGCGCAACGCCGTGCATGCCAGCCGTGCTCCACAGCTCGGCATGCTGACCCTCGCCGCATCACGTCCGGAAGTCCAGTCTTCCCACCAACATCGCGTCGTCGTTGCTGCAAAGCGCGCCAACCGCGGCGAATCGATCAGGTCCTCGCCCTGCGCTCGCACGGCGACAGCGGCAGCACCGCGCACTCCGCCGCCGCTCACGTCGCCGCAGGTACCGCTGGCAACTGCACGCTGGCCTGCTGCAGGCGCTGCAGCGTGCGCAGCATCAGCGGCCGGTGCCGCGCCAGCTTCATCCACGCCGGCAACCGCGCCACCATCGAGCGACCGAACAGGCCGCGGCGCTCGCGCAGCGTCGCCCCTACGTAGTCCTGCAACTCCTGCAGATGGCGCGGGTTGTAGGCCCACAGCAGGCCGGCACGGGTCGGCGCGACCAGCGCCAGCGGCATGCCGAAATGCGGATCGCTGGGCGATCCGTCGCGCACGCGCCGCGGCTGCACCGTCACCGCACATTCCTTGCGACAAGACGCACAGCGGCCGGGCAAGGTCTTGGGCGGCGGTGAAGCGGCGGCCAAGGCCACGCAGACATGCACCCATTGATGACCACAATGGCCGCAGGCCCGGCGGCCGACCAGTTGCACCGCCCCGACCCAGTCGTCGGCTGCGCTATCCAGCGACGCACTGCACTGACCGCAACGGAAGCGCGCCTTCCAGTGATAAGGCTGCCATTCCGCCAGCACCCAACCCGGCGTGCCGCAGCGATGGCAGCGCACCGCGACCTGGTCGGCGTAATCGACCAAGCGCACGCCGTCGTTGCGATGCCGACGCGGCGCGCCAGGCGACGCCGCTTCAGTGCGCGACACAGACTCACGCATACAGCACACCCGGCCGCGCGTCCTCGACGATGGCGTGCGGCAGGAACCGCGCACTGTCGCGGGTGATCGGGCCGTCGTCCTCGCGGATGCCGATGCCGCAGGCGCGGTCGCCGACGATCCAGCTGCCGACCATCGGGTAGCGCCCCTCGAACGCCGGCAGCGGATGCGCCTGCTGGCGGATGTAGGGCCCGGCATAGGGGCCATCGCTCTCCAGCACCCGGCCATCGTCCAGGTGCAGCACGATGTTGGCGCCCTCGCGCGAGTGCAGCGGCTTGCGCACCCAGCCCGGCGGCAACGCGCTGCCGTCGTCGAACGCGGCCGGCAGCAGGTTGGGATGGCCGCGATGGCGCTCCCACAGCAGCGGTAGGATGCCCTTGTTGCTGAGCAGCGCCTTCCACGGCGGCTCCAGCAGGCGCAGGCCCGAGCCCGGCAGCGCCTGGCCGAAGCGCTCGGCGAACATGTCCTCCAGCGGATACAGCTTGAACAGCGCACCGATCACCGTGTCGTCCAGATCGGTGTAGCGGCCGTCGCTGGACAGGCCGATGTCCTCGATCGCGATCAGCTCGCCGCCGACGCCGGCCTGCGCGGCGCAATCGCGCAGGTAGGCGACCGTACCCTGATCCTCTTCCGAATCGCGCACCGCGGCGAAGTACAGCGGCGGCGGCAGCCAGCCGGCGAGCACGGCAAAACGCTCCAGCAAGGCTTCGTGGATGGAGTTGAACTGGTCGGCGTCGTCCGGCAGGCGGCCCTGCGCGCGCTGGTCCTCCAGCCACTGCCACTGGAAGAACGCCGATTCGAACAGCGAGGTCGGCGTGTCGTAGTTCAGTTCGTACAGCTTGGCGGGACCGCGGCCGTCGTAGGCCAGGTCCAGGCGCCCGTACAGATGCGGCTCGCGGCGCCGCCAGCTGTCGGCGATCCAGTCGCGGAACGCCGGCGGAATCGCCAGCCGCTGCATCAGCGCCTCGCTGGCGACGATCTCGTCGAGCAGGCCCATCGCCATCGCGTGCAGTTCGGCGCTGGGATCTTCCAGGTCGCGCTCGATCTGGCGCAGGCTGAACGCATAGTAGGCGCGTTCGTCCCAGTAGCGCTGACCGTCGATGGTGTGGAAGCGGAAGCCGTACTCCGCGGCCTGGGCGCGCCAGTCGCCGCGCTCGACGATCGCGATGCGTTTCATGCGGGGTCTCGTGCGAAGAGAGAAAAAGCGGTACTCAGCTGCCGAAGCCGCGTCCACCGGCGGATTCGCCGAAGCCGCCGCGGCTGACGGTGACCGCGCGGTTCGGCGTGGCGCCGATGTGGGTCATGGTCTGGTTGCCGCGCAGCATCGTGCCGCTGGCGGCCGCCGCACCGGCGCCGCCGGAATAGGACGCCGGCCGCTGCCACTGGTTCTGCCGGTCCTGGTAGGCGGGCGCAGCATTGAAACCGGCAGCGCGGTTGTTGTTGAGCATCTGCGACAGGAAGAAGCCGGTCATCATCGGCCCGATGAAGGAATGGCCGTGGCTGTCGCGCTGCTCCACGCAGCGATCTTGCGCATAGTCCTGCGCGCATTGCTCGCGGCTGGCGTACTTGGGGCCCTGCTCCGCCGCCTGCTTCTGCGCCTGCGCGAAGGCCTCGCGGCAGGTGGCGATGTCGTGGGTCTGCGCCACGCAGGCATCCACCGAGGTGTACAGGCCTTCCTGGGCCTTGGCTTCCGGCTCGCGCCCGCAGGCGGTGAACAGCAGCGGCGCGGCACTCATCAACAACAAGGCGGTCGTCTTCGACCTTTTCATGGCAACGTCTTCCTGAGTCCAGGCACGATGATGCCCGGTTCCGCCGGCCGCGGAAACCCGCGGCCGGCGGAACCGGCACCCACGCGTGGATCAGCTCGTCGGCGGCGGCGGCACGTAGCTGGACAGGCGCGCGTCGAAGTATGGCTGCACCGCGGCGATGTTGGACTTGACCTGGATGTCCATGCCCACGTCCCGGCTCATGCCCAGCACGTCGTTGTCCGGCCAGCCAGGCCCGAAGCACCATTGCGTGCTCGGGATGTTATTGGCCTGCAGGTGCGCGAGCATGCGCCTGGTCGCCAATTCCGCGCTGGCGTTGCCGGCCGGATAGCCGTGCTCGCCGAGAAAGCCGCGCTTGCCTCTGTGTGCCAGCCAGTCGATGAACGGCGTGACCATGTCGATACCGGTGTCCGGCGCAACGGATTCATTGGGATTCGCCCAGGCACCGCCTCCGCGGCCCTCGTTGTCCAGGTAGTTGTGCGCCTCGTAGACGATGCGGTCGTACGGGTCGGGGATCGTGTCCAGGTTGTTGGACACCTGGTCCCACAGGCGCGCGCTGGCGTACTGATTGCCGCAGACGAACACGTAGTGCGACCGGTCGAAATCGAAGATGCGCGCCGCGGTGGCGGTGGCGGTGCGCAGCCAGTGGTCGGCCATCACCAGCTTGCTGCCGTCGGCGTTGTATTCCGGCCCCTCGTAGGGCTCGTTCATCAGGCCCCAGCCGAAGATCGCCGGATGCGCGCGGAAGCGCTGCACGATGCGGCTCCACAGGTCCGGCAGGCCGGCGGCGTTGTACAGCGTGCAGCCCGGCGTGCCGATCACGCGGTACTCGTAGAGCTTGAGCAGGTTGTCGGCCGGGTCGAAGTAGGCCAGGTACAGGAAATTGCCCTTGCGGTAGGTCCCGTTCCACACCGCTTGGTCGGCGGGATCGGTGACCACGCGGCCATCCGGCCCGATCAGCTGGCCAGACCCATCGCGCCGGTAACCGGACTTGCTCGCCACCTTGATCGGTAGGCGCATGTAGTCGTGCAACTCCAGGATCGCCAGCTTGCCGCGCTGCGCGAGCCGATCCAGCACCTTCTCGACCTGGTCGCAGTACGTGCTGTTGAGCGGCATGCCCTGGCCGGTACTGAAGCGTGCGGCGGTGGTGGGCAGGCGGAACAACGGGCAGGCACCAGCGGCGGCGATGTGCTGGTCACGGATGTCGCGGTAGTGCCGGTCGATGACGGCGTTGTCCACGAAGTTATTGGACGCCAGCCCGGACAGGTTGAGGCCGGCGAACGGCAGCGTGCCCGCGGCGCGGGCCTGGCCTCCGAGGCCCCAGAGCGCGGCGCCGGCGGCGATGCCGACACCGGTGCGCAGCACGCTGCGGCGGCCCGGATCGGCCGGGGCGGAGGCAAGGGACGGGGTGGGAGAGGAAACAGCGGAAGACGACGAACGCACATGCCGAAGCATGGACACCTCCTGTGGTCATGATGGGCGAGCCGGGCCTACGCCCCCTGACGCACCGGCCACCGCAGTCTGCCAAGCGCAGGCAGGCGGGTCTGCGACCCGCTTCGCACTCCCGGCCGGCGCGCGGCGGCGCCAGCCTGCGTGCTAACGTGGTCGGCCCACCGGTGGGCGCCGGGACGGTTGCAGCAGCAACGATCCGATCGCGCCACCATCGCCAGCCTCCCCGCCCGCTCGTTCGCTGCTCCCATGCCCGACTATCGCTCCAAGACCTCCACCCACGGCCGCAACATGGCCGGCGCCCGCGCGCTGTGGCGCGCCACCGGCATGCAGGACGCCGACTTCCACAAGCCGATCATCGCCATCGCCAACTCCTTCACCCAGTTCGTGCCCGGCCACGTGCACCTGAAGGATCTCGGGCAACTGGTCGCACGCGAGATCGAGCGCGTGGGCGGCGTGGCCAAGGAGTTCGACACCATCGCCGTGGACGACGGCATCGCCATGGGCCATGACGGCATGCTGTACTCGCTGCCCAGCCGCGAGATCATCGCCGACTCGGTCGAGTACATGGTCAACGCGCACTGCGCCGACGCGCTGGTGTGCATCTCCAACTGCGACAAGATCACCCCCGGCATGCTGATGGCCGCGCTGCGCCTCAACATCCCCACCGTGTTCGTCTCCGGCGGGCCGATGGAAGCCGGCAAGACCAAGCTCGCCGACCACAACCTGGACCTGATCGACGCGATGGTGATCGCCGCCGATCCCACCGCCTCCGACGAGAAGGTCGCCGCCTTCGAGCGCAGCGCCTGCCCGACCTGCGGCTCCTGCTCGGGCATGTTCACCGCCAACTCGATGAACTGCCTGACCGAAGCGCTGGGCCTGGCCCTGCCCGGCAACGGCACCGTGGTCGCCACCCACGCCGACCGCGAGCAACTGTTCCTCAAGGCCGGCCGCACCGCGGTGGAACTGTGCCACCGCTGGTACGGCGCCGAAGACCCGCGCGCGCTGCCGCGCGGCATCGCCACCTTCGAGGCGTTCGAGAACGCGATGACCCTGGACATCGCGATGGGCGGCTCCACCAACACCATCCTGCACCTGCTCGCCGCCGCGCAGGAGGCCGAAGTGCCGTTCACCCTGCGCGACATCGACCGCCTGTCCAAGCGCATACCGCAGCTGTGCAAGGTGGCGCCGAACACGCAGAAGTACCACATCGAGGATGTGCACCGCGCCGGCGGCATCGTCGCTATCCTAGGCGAACTGGCGCGTGGCGGCTTGCTGCACACCGACCAACCCACCGTGCACAGCCGCAGCCTGGCCGAGGCCATCGCGCAGTGGGACATCACCCAGAGCGACGACGCCGCGGTGCAGACCTTCTACCAGGCCGGGCCGGCCGGCATCCCCACCCAGGTCGCCTTCAGCCAGGCCACGCGCTGGCCGAGCCTGGACGCCGACCGCGCCACCGGCTGCATCCGCGACGTCGCCCACGCCTACTCGCAGGAAGGCGGCCTGGCGGTGCTGTACGGCAACATCGCCGTGGACGGCTGCGTGGTGAAGACCGCGGGCGTTGACGAATCCATCCACGTGTTCGAGGGCAACGCCAAGGTGTTCGAAAGCCAGGACGCCGCGGTCAAGGGCATCCTCGCCGACGACGTGAAGGCCGGCGACGTGGTGGTGATCCGCTACGAAGGCCCCAAGGGCGGCCCGGGCATGCAGGAGATGCTGTACCCGACCTCGTACTTGAAGTCCAAGGGCCTGGGCAAGCAGTGCGCCCTGCTCACCGACGGCCGTTTCTCCGGCGGCACCTCCGGCCTGTCGATCGGCCACGCCTCGCCCGAAGCGGCGGCGGGCGGCGCCATCGGCCTGGTCCGCGACGGCGACCGCATCCGCATCGACATCCCCCAACGCCACATCGACCTGCTGGTCTCCGACGCGGAACTGGCCACGCGCCGCGCCGACCAGGATGCCCGCGGATGGAAGCCGGCCGAAGCGCGTCCGCGCAAGGTCAGCACGGCGTTGAAGGCGTATGCGCTTCTGGCGACTAGTGCGGATAAGGGTGCGGTGCGGGACAAGGCGCTGCTGGAGGGGTGAAGCGTTGTCATGGAGGCCGTGGAAATCCGCGGTCTTCATGGCTTCCTCGCACTGCACTGTGGGAGGGACTTCAGTCCCGACGGGACCACAAACGACCACCGTTGGGTTGCTTTTCTTGATGTTGGCATCACCAGCACCGACGCCCAGAGCCGCGCCACAATCCGGCAAGTCATTAATGAAGATTAGGAATTCCCCACTTTGCAGACCCCTGGCGTTGGTGGACACTTGATGCATCACCGCGTTTAGGCGGCCTAATAGTGATGGCTCACACGAACATGTCCGTTGATCCACAACAAGCGATCGTCGTGCTTCTAGCGCTCTTCAGTGCTTTGATCTCATTACACGTCCATCGACGCAATGCCGCAAGAGCGGCGTCGGTCAAGTTTCGCAGTACACTACTGACCAAATTTTCCGGTCTTTATCCGGTTGCGAGCAACTGGCCGGACAGAGTTCATAAACACTTAGAGTCTGTTTTTCCAGATATCCAGGCTGCGGTTGCGGAATTCAGACCATACGTCCTCCTTTGGCACAGGAAAGCCTTTGATAAAGACTGGTTCGCCTACTACTGCGACACAGGCCGCGAGATCGATCGCAATTGTCAGGTCTACCATCACTACATGGACTTCACCTCACCAGAGCAACCAGTTCCAAATGGCAAGCAGACGTTTCATCGCAATGTTTCTCGCCTGCTATCGTATGCAGCTGAGCCCTAAAAATTCATTCAAGTCGACGTCGCTCGCGTCGTGTTTTAGGCGCCAACATGAAAATAGTCGCAGTTGTCACCAGTTTCTTGGCACTAAGTGGTTGTGCAAACAGCCCGTGTGATCTTTGCGGCGAATGGCGGTCGAATGCCGACCTTACGCTTGAAGAGATGTCGCGCAGCGACAAGCTGTCTGATAAGCAGCGCAGGTTCTTCCGCGACAATTTCTTTGGGCGGCTTACTGTGGAAACGCGAGAAAGCAGTTCTCGCGCATACTTCCCCGACGATGATCTGGGCTCGATACCTTGGGAGCCATCCGAGGTGATCCTCAAGCGTGGCAACTCACTACTCGTCAAGGAACGTATTGGGGATAGAACCATTCTACGCAATGTACTTTTGAAAGGTGATTGCTACCGAGTAGACCAGCCAGATCTGGGGTTCGGCGAGTGGTTCTGCAGGGTCAAAGGCCAGCCATCTAACAACTCACTCAAGCCGAAACCGTTTCGCGGCGCGGCTTGACTGGCATTAGGAGGCAGCGATGCGCTATCGACGACTTATAAACCTACTTGCAATCATTGGTGGCGGCGGAGCCGCAGTGATAGGCGCACTGCTGCTAGCAATTGCTGCGTCCGGCCAATATCAACCGGGGTCAGACAGGACTAGCGATCAGTGGCATCGGGTTCCTGCTTATCGCAGCACCAGCTATCGCTACTCCGTTCTCGGCTCGTATCGCAAAGTGGCTGCTTCTGCTGGCTTTGGCATGCTTCGCCGTCCTGACCATTAGACTTACTTTCTGGCCGCAAGCTGGTGTCACTCCAACGCCAATGGTACAGAGTGCCGCCATAGCATTTGCTGCGCTGCTCTTTCTCCGGGTGTTGCTAGGTCAGCGCGGCAAGCGGGCTGAGGTTGGCACCTAAGATTCATTACAAGCCGGACCCCTTCGCGGTTTGGCTTAACTCAAGCGTCAGCCACCATGTTCAAGTTCATCTCTATCTTGCTATTGACAGCTTCTCTCGCTGGACATTCGACCGCTGCATTTAGTTCGTCGCTCGACCTAGATGGCGCCTTCTTCAAAGCCGGCCATCCCATCAAGGGCGAGACAATCGAAGAAGCTGTGACAGGTGCAAACCAAATTGCCAACTTGAATCGTTCTGTCGATCTAATCAAGCGCTATTCGGGTATAAGGTTTGAGGTTGCAGGGCATACGGATCAGCACGAATGCTCCGACCAGGAGTGCCACTACCTCGCGCAACGGCGGGCGCTGTACTTATACAGGTTCCTACTGGCCGCTGGCGTAGATCCGGTATGTGTCATTGCGCTAACCGAATACGGGTCTACTCGCCCAATCGCTGGCAAGGCAGAGCAGAGCTCGCTGAATCAGCGCGCCGAATTAAACGTGGACATTGAGCCGTGAGGTGCTCCAGCATGGCACTTAACCGTCATTGGATCCGACGCCTCTTCACGGCGCGACTGCTTGCACATCTGTCGAGCCAATGAGCAGGGCGCGCACTTGTTCTACTTCAAAGTTCTGTCACAAAGCAAAATCACGACAAGCAACCTATTATGGGTTCTATGGCCTGTCTCGAAACCTACGCGTCACTCAGAGTGTTATAGGAATCCGTGACGCCGCAGGATATAACGCAGCTACTGGGTATCACCCCTCGCAAGAGTCGGCACGTTGATCCATCATCGAGATACCGGGTCAGGCGCGAGAATCACTATTGGGACTGGGAGAGCAGAGCTATCGAGGCATCCAGAGATGGCCTTGCTCATATCCGCGCGATCATCAAGATACTGAGAAACAAGGAGGCGGTTCTCGATCACCTCAGGGCATCTGGCTGCGAGATCGACATCTGCTGCTACTGGGTTACCTCCGGTCAAGGTGGTCCATTCCTTGATGTTGAGACTCTGGCAGATCTCGGGCGCTTGCAACTGTCCATCTGGTGGGACATCTACTACGGCGATCCGAATGACTACAATGAAGTTTCGGGGAACCTCTCCGACAGCATGTCAGCGGCTCATCAGATGCACGATTGAGCTTCATGCAACGATCAAACCGCCCGCACGCTGCTCGTTCCATTCGATTCCAGGTGACAATCGATGAACTTAAGCAGGATCGGCATCGGAACGACCATACTGGCCTTATCCTTCCTTGGCGTCGGCTACCTCACCGCCCGGCTGTCGCTGGCTTCATGTGCGGATGCGAGTTTTCAGGAAGCGAGGAGCAAAGGCATCAGCGGACGGGACATGCTCGGCAACAAGGTCGCCCCGACACGCGACTCCGTGACAGCATCCATCGCGGGCCCGTACCTCGTCCGAACGCAGTATGGGCTGCCACTCGATCTGCATGGGACGATCCACACCAGGCGGTATGTGGTGCTGCCGTGGAGAGTGGCGGCTTATGCGTCTGAAGTCATTCGTCTGGTGGACGCGACCTCCCTCCCTGCGGATGATCCCATCAGGTCCGCTGGCGCTCAGAAGCGCTTCGTCCAGCTCGGCATTGGATTGGGCCTAAACATATGGGAACGCCCCGGTCGAGGCCGCTACCTAGCCAGATTGAATGCGCTGGCCATTTCCACCAGATCAATGTGACGACGCCCGACTCGTGAAATACACTGCGACACCGCGATTCCTGAAACTCATAGACATTCATCAGGCTGCCTGCATCGGCCATGGAGAACTGACCGAGACCGTTCCGATGCCAGTGCCCGAGCGCATCGAGATCGAAGTCGAATCGGAAACTGGGTATTGCGCCATGTATCGTTACATGGCAACCGGAGAGTTCTGTGGTGACACTTGGCACGAGAGCCTGGATGCGGCATTCCAGCAAGCCAACTTTGAGTACGGCCTCTCTCCACAAGACTTCCTGATGTCAGAGGAAAGCGACCCGGCACATGATCCGGGCGATGCACTACCGCAATGCTGAAGGTCGTGGAAGCCAATGCGAGGTTACTCACGCATTTCAGGCGCGCCTGCCCGGTGTCCTAGTGCGTGGCGGAGGTTCCTTGCTGTTGGCACGGCCGGCATCGGCGTTCGAATTCCATATCCTGGCGGCGGCGTTGCATATGCTGAGATAGATCGGTGGCTCGGTACTATGCTGTGCGGCCTGCCGCCCGTTTGCTCGATACTTGTAGTTGTCTTTTCCTGAGGTAACTGTGTTCGACGCGGTAAACGCTGTGAGCGTTCAAAGCGCCGTGACGAACACTCACTAATCCTCTCCACACCCCTTCGCACACGCCAGCATGAACTGGAAATCGATCCTTGCCTACGCCGCCCTACTATTCCTTCCCCAGTGCGGCGTTGGCTTTTTAAGCGGCTTCTTCGATCTCGGAGGGCTAGTGAATGCCTGGACCCTCCTCTCGTTCCTGCTGTGCGCCGCACTATTCGCGCACCTCGCATTGCGTGTGGCACAACATCGCCTCGCGCACGCCTGCCTCGTTCTGGTCGTTTACGCCGCCCTCTCAGATATGCTCATGAGGCTACTGCCGTCAGACCCGACGGATGAACCGGCTCTTTTTGTCATCGTGGAATGGTTGCACCTGCTAGCATCCGCGACTTCGGGGCTGCTGGTTGGTTGGCAACTACGGCGAGCGAATGACCGCCGCAGCTCTGGTCATGGCCGCGATACTCGGCCGCCGGCATGACGCACCCGCTTCCAGGCCAGGCGCACGAAAGCTATAGAACTTACTCAAAACCCAGGTATCAACTCTAATGAGAGACCATGCAGCGCCCCATCGGATAGCATTCCTTTTGCGTTTGCAAGCGGCGCGCAATCGACCAGCATCATTTGGGCATACTGTCTGGGAAAATCGCAAATCGCTGTTTCAGTGGATCCTGTTATTCGTCGCTGCGGGGCTCCTCTTCGGATACACGCTTGGCACATCTTGCATTCCCAATGTCGTTGCCGTGGCCGCCGGAGTGCTGCTTGGGTTCGCCCACAGCCTGCATCAGAGCATCAGGGCATGGCCTTTGCTTTCCAGCGTCATAGACTGGGCGAAGGTCGAGCGGGAAATCTCGGTAGATTCGTCGAATGGCAGCTGATTCCTCATCACGTGCCAGTTCGCGATTAGGCCAGACTCAGGACTCAGCCGTCATGAAGTACGCCCTTCTTGCCTTTTCTCCAGTCGCTCTAGCCTTTTTCGTACCACGCTCAATAGCACAGGCCTCCGAACCCGGCCTATCCATCACCCAAGCGACACTGAAGGAGTCCGAGAGGGAGTACCAACACAGCCCGCTCTGCACCAAGGAAGAACTCACCTTGTGGACATGCCAGACGCGCAAACGCGCGTTCTCTCTATGTTCCTCGAAGGTGGTCAACCGGACTTCGGGCTACCTGCAGTATCGGGCGTCGGAGGGTGGCAAGCTGATGCTGCAATACCCCGCCGAGAAGAAGCTGCCGACCGGACTGTTTAGCTATCGCTCGTTCTTGAACGGCAATGCATCGATCGAGTTCAGCAATGGCGGCTACCGGTATAGCCTGTTCGATCCACTCCGATCTGCCTCGTCCATTTCCGTTTCCGGACTTGGAGCGACGGACAAGACTACGCAGATCGCCTGCGGCCCGAACCAGACCCTGCAGCTCAACTACACAATGCGGCTGATGTACGACTCGGGCGTCTGGGCCGACCCTTGAACGCGATGCAGTACGGCTCGCGCACCCTCGTCAGCACGTCGCTTGCCGCGTCTGGCATGGCGGACCGCAAGAAGAGTGCGGCGGCCCATGGCGATTGCCGTAATCGGCAAGTTGCTACACTCGACGCGTGCATGCAGGTCTCACTTAGCGCTCTCTGCAGGCAAGTGTTCGGTTTCACCGTCTATCCGGCACCTCCTTTTGCTGACTCCGAAAGATCCCTTTCCTCACACATCGGTCCCATCATGAAATACGCCATTGCCTTCCTGTTGCTTGCCCTCGTTTCGTCGCCGGCGCTTGCCGGCAAGAACTGCGATGAGTTGAAGGCAGAGCTCACCGCGAAACTCGATGCCCACGGCGTCAAGGACTACACGCTGGACGTGGTCGACAACGCCGATGTCAAGGACCGCAAGGTCATTGGTACTTGCGCTGCAGGAAGCAAGAAGATCGTGTACAGCAAGAACAAGCCGTCGACGTAAGCGACAGGAGCTGTTACGTCATGCATGCAACGTGGACGCGAGGCATTGTCCTCGCGCGTCGAAGGAGCGTGCCATGCAGGTAGTGGATCACGCGCCTCATGCCTGGTTCCTCCTGCGCGACGGCGACACGCTGCTGCTCGACGTCAACTGCAGCCATGGCGCGGTCGGTTATGCGTGGACAATGGCGCTGACAGCCCAGGAAGTTGCGCAGTACCGCGCGCTCGGACGTGATTTCATCGCGCAGCTCGCCGAGCGCGTGCAGTCGACCGCGCCGGGGGTATTGGGCAATCGGTCGCCGTATCTGGTTCGCAAGGCGGATGCCGAGACCCGCCAGCGTGTCACCCTGGCGATCAAGGCCTGGATCAAGGACAACTGATCGTCCGGCGCGCGCCGTACTTCCCCGCTACTTCCGCCGCAGCATTTTTTTCTACCAGCGACAGCGACAATGACAGAAGACCCGAAAGCCCAAGGTCGCAAAGCGCCCCGCAGGAAGGTGGAGTCCGAGCAGCGCACATCTGAAGAGGCCGCGCTTCCCCTCCCCAAGGAAACACTCTGGGCCTTGTTCGACCACTTGAATGACGCGCTCGCCGATGGCTGCGATCATTCCTTGCGGCTCACCACGCAGTTCCTCGCGTCCCACGATGTCGCTCCAGAGTCGGTCATTCCCTGGCTCGGTGCACACGGCGGTTTCTGCGATTGCGAGGTGCTGTTCAATGTCGAGGAGCGCTGGGGCAAGCCGTGAACGGACATCTACCTGATGCATGACCTGCCGCATCACTTCCTGGCCGATCTGCAGCTGCATCCTGCGCAACCAGGAAGCAAGGCGGCTGCGCTCGTCTCCGGCCAGTGGTGCGCCATTCTCTGCATCGACCAGCAACAGTGGTCGGCCCGCCTCACCTTCCCCGGCAGCCCATCGCCCGGCGATACGTTCCGGGCAGCGGTACAGTTGTTGATGCCTGAGGCAATTGCATGTTTCCCGGCAGGCGCTGATTTCACGCTCTGGGCGAACGGCAACGAGGGGACAGGCCACGTGGTCTCGGGCACGGCCTGACTAGCAGTGGGACCCACAAAGAATCCTCCCATGCACGTCGACATCACCCACCACGTGGACGCCAGCGAGCCCGACGACGAGTACGGCTACTCCTACGTCTATATCCTCTATCGCTTCAGTGATGGCCGCGATCGGTTGCTGGCGCGCAGCTACGACGACGAGGCGGATCAGGCGCATTTCCTGAACATCGAAGTGGACGGACACGTGCGCTTGATGGTCGATGCGGACCTGCGCCATCCGCTGCTGCTGGCCGCCGCGGCGTACCTGGGCGAGGCCGGCAAGCGTAGACTGCGCTGGCTGAGCGGGCGCGGCGACGGGTACGAGCCACTGCCCGGCCAGCCCACCATCGGACCAGCGGAGGCTCCATGAAGCGCGTCACCGGGATTGGCGGCATCTTCTTCAAGGCACAGGATCCGGCCGCGCTGCAGGCCTGGTATCAGCGGCATCTCGGCATCGACGTGCAGGCCTGGGGCGGCACCGCCTTCGCCTGGAACGACGACAGCGGCGCGCCGGTGACCGGCTCCACCGTCTGGTCGATCGGCGCGGCGGCGCAGGAGCCGCACTTCGCGCCCGGCACGGCGCCCTTCATGATCAATTACCGGGTGCACGATCTGCACGCGCTGGTCGCGGCACTGCGCGAGGAAGGCTGCCACGTGCTGGACCGCATCGACGAATCCGAATATGGCGCCTTCGCCTGGGTCATCGATCCGGAAGGCAACAAGGTGGAGCTCTGGCAGCCGCCCGCCGGGCAGTAGCGCCGGCCGGTACCGCTGGACGCCCGACCAACGAGCGTCGAAACCGCCCAGCACGCGCCGCCCGCCGGCATCGCTCGTGGGTGTCGACCGGAGGAGGCGCGCTGCCGACCAGCGGCACACGATCTTCGCTCGCCCTGCACTGCCCTATCACTACTGTCCGCGCTCATTGTCCTGATCGGGATCCGCGCCACCGATGAATGCCTCCCTCCCGAGTTCCCCCTCGCCCCTGCGTCCCTTCGCGGCGCGGGTCCTGGTCGTCATGGCGCTGGGCGCGCTGGCGCTGCTGGCCTGGCAGTTGTCGGAGCTGCTGCTGATCGTGTTCGGCGCAGTGGTGGTGGGCGTGCTGCTGCACGGGCTGGCCACGCTGTTGCGCAAGTGGTTGCCGCTGCCGGAGTGGGCAGCGCTGGCGCTGGTGATCCTGGTGCTGGTGCTGGCGCTGTCGGCGATCGTGCTGCTGTTCGGCGCCGAGGTCGCCGCGCAGATCGACACCTTCCGCGCCACCTTGCCGGCGGCCTGGAACAAGTTCCATGCCTGGCTGCAGTCCGGCCCGCTGGGGCCACAGATCGAGCGCATCCCCGACCAGTTGCGCGACGGCGCCTCGACCCTGGCCACGCATGCCGGCGCCATCGTGCTGTCGGCCGGCGGCGGCGTCACCGATGCGGTGCTGATGATGGTCGGCGGGCTGTACCTAGCCGCGCAGCCGCGGCTGTATCGACAGGGCCTGCTGCACCTGCTGCCGCGCGACCGCCGCGGCGTCGCCGATGAGGCGCTGACCGCCAGCGGCCAGGCGCTGCGTGCGTGGTTGACCGGGCAGTTGCTGGCGATGGCGGTGATCGGCACCCTGACCGGCATCGGCCTGTGGCTGCTGGGCGTGCCGGTGGCACTGGGCATCGGCCTGTTGACCGCGCTGCTGGACTTCATCCCCATCGTCGGCCCGATCGTGGCCGCGGTCCCGGCGATCCTGCTGGGCTTCACCGTCAGCCCGCAGGTGGCGCTGGGCGCGCTGTTGCTGTTCGTGGTGCTGCAGCAACTCGAGGGCCACGTGCTGCAGCCGCTGATCCAGGCGCGTGCGGTGGACCTGCCGCCGGCGCTGCTGCTGTTCTCGCTGTTCGGCATCGGCGTGCTGTTCGGGCCGATGGGCGTGGTGCTGGCGGCACCGCTCACCGTGGTGCTCTACGTGCTGGTCAAGCGCCTGTATGTGCAGCACGCGCTGGGCGATGCCGAGGGCGCGGATGGCGCCGGAAAGCCCGCCGCCTGACCTGCGGCGTGTGATCCCACCCCGACCCGCGCGCCACGATGCCCACCGATCCGCAGGACCCGCAAAGCGACTTGGCCGAGACCTTGCACGGCGCCGCCGCGTACAACGACAAGGGCTACGCCTGGCTCGGACACGACGCCCAGCAGATCGCCGACATGCAGCAGCGGTTCCAGGCGCAACTGACGGAACTGGCCGCGCGCCTGGGCGAGGCGCGGCTCGGCCCGGCGCTGAGCGCCGCCATCGCCAATGGCGCGGCCGCGTGCGGCGGCTCGGGCGTCTATGTGGCGCTGTGCGAGCAGCTATTCGGCAGCACGCGGGTGCGCCGCTGAGGGGTCGCTTCGGGCGCTGCCGGCCGCATCGTCTTCCAGAACCCCAGCAGCATCGCCTGCGATACGGCCGCTGAACGCCGGCCCGGCACGGGGACCGGCTGGCTTTGACTTGTCATTCACGCGGCCCACACTGGCGGGTGCCTTTCCCTCGCCCGATGACCCCGTGAAGAAGCCGCCCCAGGATCCCGCGTCCACCACCCCTGCCGACACCGACACCACCCCCGAAAACCCGCAACGCCGGCGCCTGCTCGGCGGCCTGGCGCTGGCCGGCAGCGCCCTGGCGCTCGGCGGCCCCGCCGAGGCCCACGCCGAGAGCGCCAAGCGCGCGCCGGCGCGTGCGCTATCGCCGACGGAACTGGATCGGCAACTGCGGCAGAAGATCGAGCACGTGGTGGTGATCTACGCCGAGAACCGCAGCTTCAACAATCTGTTCCCCGAGTTCCCCGGGCTGCAGCAGCCGCTGTCCAAGGTGACCCCGGCGCAGGCGCGGCAGGTGGACCGCGACGGCAGCGTGCTCGACATCCTGCCGCCGATCTGGGGCGGGCTGGCGCCGGACGAACAGGTGGTGGCGCACCGCCGCTACAAGATCGGCGAGGACGCGATCGGGCCGCTGCCCAACGCGCCGTTCGCGCTGCGCACGCCCGATGGCCAACTGCTGCCGCACGGCATCGTGACCCGCGACCTGGTGCACCGCTTCTACGAGAACCAGATGCAGATCAACGGCGGCCGCAATGACGGCTTCGCAGCGTGGAGCGACGCCGGCGGCCTGGTGATGGGTCACTACGCCGATGCGCCGGCCACGCTGCGGCTGTGGAGCCTGGCCCGCGAGTACACGCTGTGCGACAACTTCTTCATGGGCGCGTTCGGCGGATCGTTCCTCAACCACCAGTACCTGATCGCCGCGCAGGCGCCGTACTACCCCAAGGCCGACAGCAGCCCGGGGCGGACCCAGATCAGCGTGCTGGCCAGCGACCGCCCCGACGAGATCCGCCTGGCGGTGCAGGACGATTCGCCAGGCACCGCGCTCAACGGCCGGCCACGGTTCGTGCGCAACGGCGCGCTGACCCCGGACTTCTGGGCGATCAATACCCTGAGTCCGCCGTTCCAGCCCAGCACCAGCCAGGACCCGACGCGTCCGGACTACGCAGACCCCAACAGCCCCAACACGCTGCCGGCGCAGACCCACCGCCACATCGGCGACGCGCTCGACGCGAAGGGTGTGGACTGGGCCTGGTACGCCGGCGGCTGGGCGCTGGCGGTGCAGGGCAAGGGCGACACCGGCGACACCAGCGAGTTCCCGGGCAGCCCCAACTTCCAGATCCACCACCAGCCGTTCAACTACTTCGCCAACCTCGCCCCCGGCACGCCGGCACGGGCACGCCGGCTGCGCGACGGCGGCCTGGGCGACAGCGCCCCGGAGAACCGTTTCCTCGCCGACGTGCGGGCCGGCACGCTGCCGCCGGTGACGTTCTACAAGCCGCAGGGCAACCTCAACATGCACGCCGGCTACTCCGACGTGGCGGCCGGCGATCGCCACATCGCGATGGTGGTGGAGGCGCTGCGCAACAGCCCGCTGTGGGACAAGACCGTCGTGTTCATCACCTTCGACGAGAACGGCGGCTGGTGGGATCACGTGGCGCCGCCCAAGGCCGACCGCTGGGGCCCGGGCTCGCGCATCCCGGCACTGGTGGTGTCGCCGCACGCCAAGCGCGGCCACGTCGACCATAGCGTCTACGACACCGGCTCGATCCTGCGCTTCATCACCCGCCGCTTCGGCCTGGAGCCGTTGCCGGGCCTGGTCGAGCGCGAACGCGCGATGCACGCGGCCAGCGGCGTGGTGCCGGGCGACCTGACCGCCGCGCTGGATCTGGGTTAGATCGCGCCCGTTACGCAGGCCGCGCCCCTGCGGCCCGGCCTGCGCGCAGGGCGCGATGGACTGCCGTCGCCCTGCCCGCCTCGACGCAACGCGAGATCAGCCGGCCTGGAACGTGCCGGCGCCGCGCTGGCGACGGAACAGCAAGAAGGTGCAGGCCAGGCCGATCAGCGCCGCCAGCGACAGCCACAGCGCCGGCGCCGCGCGGCTATGGGTGACGTGGATCAGCCAGGTGGACACCGCCGGGGTGAAGCCACCCATGGTCGCGGTGGCCAGGCTGTAGGCCAGCGAGAAGCCGGTGGTGCGCACCTCCGCCGGCATCACCTCGGTCAATGCCACCACCATCGCCCCGTTGTAGGCGCCGTACAGCAGCGACAGCCACTCGCCGACCAGCAGCATCCGCACGAACGAGGGGGCATCGACCAGCCATTGCAGCGCCGGCCACACCGTCAGCAGCATGGCCACGCTGGCGACCACGAGCAGCGGCTTGCGGCCGATGCGATCGCTCAGTGCACCCATCACCGGCAACCACACGAAGTTGGACAGGCCGATGCAACCGGTCACCACCAGGCTGTCCAGCTCGCTCAGGTGCAGCTCGGTGCGGCCGTAGGTCGGCATGTAGGCGGTGATCAGGTAGAACGACACGGTGGTCATCATCACCATGCCCACGCCGGCCAGGATCAGCCCGACATTGGCGCGCAGCGAGCGTGCGATGCCGGCCAGGTCCGGCGCCTGGCGCGCGGCGAACTCGGGGGTTTCCTGCAGCGAGCGGCGGATCAGGAAGATCAGCGGCACGATCAGGCTGCCGATGGCGAACGGCACGCGCCAGCCCCAGCTGTCCATCACGCTGTCGGACAGCAATGCATGCAGGGCCACGCCGAGCGCGGCGGCGAACACCACCGCCACCTGCTGGCTGGCCGACTGCCAGGCCACGTAGAAACCGCGCCGTCCCGGCGTGGCGATTTCGGCCAGGTACACCGACACGCCGCCCAGTTCGGCACCGGCGGAGAAGCCCTGCAACAGGCGGCCAATCAGCACCAGCACCGGCGCCAGCACGCCGATGGTGCCGTAGCCGGGGACGAAGGCGATCAGCAGCACGCCGGCCGACATCAGCCCCAGGGTCAGGATCAGCCCCTTGCGGCGCCCGTGCCGGTCGATGTAGCCGCCCAGCACCAGCGCGCCGATCGGCCGCATCAGGAAACCGGCGCCGAACGTGGCCAGCGACAGCATCAGCGAGGCGAACGCGCTTTTCGCCGGGAAGAACGCATGGCCGATGGCCGTGGCATAGAAGCCATAGACCATGAAGTCGTACATCTCGAGGAAGTTGCCGGTGACCACGCGGAACACGGCGGCGGCGCCGTGCGGCGCGGCATCGGCGGCAGCTGGGGGCGTAGCGGAAGCGGTCATCGATCGAAGTCTGCTGGAGAAGAAAAGACGCCGCCTTGCGATGTGGTGCGACATCGGGGGCGGCGCGCGTGGCAACGGTACAACACGTGGGGTGCGGACGCCGCCATGGAGCTGCGCGCCGCTACGTGCGGGTTAATGCACGGCGGTCCGAGGCCGCGGCTCGGCGCGGCCGGTGGTGCCACCGGAATGCACAGCGACGCCTGTCGCTGATGTGGCCAGGCGCCAATATCAGTGTCGACCCACCGAGTGCGTCCGCACTCGGCACGCTGGCGCAGGCGCCTTCGAAACAGTCCAGCACGCGCGGGGCGCAACGGCGCCACGACGCCCGAGCGGGTAGGCTGCACGCTGGTCACGCACCAGGAAGCGCCACCGATGCGTCCCGTTCGACCGCTGCATCTCGGCGTGATCGCCGACACCCATGGCCTGCTGCGCCCCGAGGCGCTGGCGGCCTTGCGCGGCTGCGCCGCCATCGTGCATGCCGGCGACGTCGGCAAACCGGACGTGCTGGACGCGCTGCGGGAACTGGCGCCGCTGCACGCGATCCGCGGCAACATCGATACCGCGCCGTGGGCACAGGCGCTGCCCGAGACTGTGGACCTGGACATCGAGGGCGTGCGCCTGCACGTGCGCCACGACCTGAAGACGCTGGCGCGGGTCGCCGACGGCGTGGACGTGGTGATCAGCGGCCACTCGCACATGCCGTCGCTGCAGACCCGCGACGGCGTGCTCTACCTCAACCCGGGCAGCGCCGGGCCGCGCCGCTTCCGCCTGCCGATCAGCCTCGGCCATCTGTATCTGACGCCGACCGGCCCGCGCGGCGAATTGCAGACCCTGGGCTAGCGGACGCGGTTCCCGCGCCGTGGCGCAGCGCCACGCGGCGTGCGACGCGCGGCGGGCAGGCGACAAACGCGCGCGATCTTCGCTACAGTGGCCGCGGGGAGGCGTGCGGCCAGCGGATGGCATGGCCACGCCAGGATGCGGCACTGCGAAGGGGAGCGAGCATGCGCAAGGGATGGAACGTGTTCGGCAAGGTCGGCCTCGGCCGCATGACCAAGGACGAGTACCAGGCCAACCTCAACGGCCTGAACATGTTCTTCGGCGCCGTGCTGGGCCTGGTGCTCACCGGTACCGAACGGCTCAATGCCTGGCAGTTCGGCGTGGTCCTGGCGATGCTCGCCAGCCTGGTCACCTCGATCCTGTTCATTTCCAGCAGCCGGCACCGGGTGGCTTACGCGATCTACACCCTGGCGGTGGCGCTGCTGCTGCCGAAGATGATCGACGTGATGCTCAAGGGCCACGACCTGCTGCCGGACAAGGTGCAGCCGACGCTGATCGTGTGGACGATGATGACCATCCTGGTGGAGTTCTGGGGCCGCGAACGCGACCAAGGCGAAGCGACCGCCCCCTCCGACCCATCCCGTTGAGCGACGTCGGACAAGCCTCGAGTGCATCGTCCGATCTTTCCGCTCCGGATGCACCTTTTACAAACCAACCATGTCGAACCGGCGGCTGGCCGATCGAATCGGATGCCATGTGCCATGAAAGCATGTAGACCCTGGGCCGTTGCGCTTGCGTTGTGTCTGCTGACGAGCTCCTGCGCCACCCTGACCGCGCCGCTCTACACATATCGGCCACGCCCCGTCCTGGCCCACCCGAGCGATGCCAGCTTCGACTTTCAAGGCAGTTGGGAAGGCGTGCTCGACGGCTTCAATGCGCCGCACTACGTGGATAGCGCAGGCTTTCCCATGCGTTTTCGCTTCGTGATTTCGCGCTGGCACGTGCGCGTCTACAACCTGGTCAGGGGAGCGTGGCAGGAAATGAAGCCGGGGCAGTTCCGCATGCGCAATTCCGGCCCACATGCGCTCATTTACAGCACCACCTCGGGACGCGATGAGGATGGCGTCTGGGTCGAGTCGTCGTCGTTCACGCTTGCACGGACCTCCAATGACGAGATGATCGTCTACTGGCAGCGCACGGTGAACAATCTCGATGTTCCCCCGACCGATCAGTGGCATCAATTCGCCTGGGGTTACAGCGGCATCATGCAGCGTGCGGTCGCCGGTGACTGACGTCCGAGAGCACGACAACGCCGCCGGCAGAGCCGCGGCGATCGTCGGAACATGGACGCGGACGCGTTGGCGCAGACCGCCCCCGCGCGCCGCCTCTCACCAATCCGTCGGCGCGTAGTCCTTGAGGAACTGGCCCCACACGTGCTCGCCGGTGTTGAAGCCGTGGATGATCGGATCGACGATGCGCGCGGCGCCGTCGACGATGTCCAGCGGCGGATGGAAGCGCTCCTCCTCCACCTTGCGCGCGGCGATCTCGGCCGGATCCTCGTCGGTGACCCAGCCGGTATCCACGCTGTTCATGTGGATGCCGTCGTTCTGGTAATCGGCCGCCGAGGTGCGGGTCATCATGTTCAACGCGGCCTTGGCCATGTTGGTGTGCGGATGCCGGGTGGTCTTGAAGTTGCGGTAGAACTGCCCTTCCATCGCCGACACGTTGACGATGTGCTTGTCGCGCTCGGGCGTGCGCAACATCAGCGGCTTGAGCCGCGCGTTGAGCACGAACGGCGCGACCGCGTTGACCAGCTGCGTCTCCAGCAGTTCCACCGAGGACACTTCGTCCAGCAGCAGGCGCCAGGAGTTGCGCCCGCGCAGGTCCACCTGCTGCAGGTCCTGGTCCAGGCGCCCTTCCGGGAACAGGTGCTGCTGGGCGAGCAGGTCGTCGGCCAGCAGCGGCACCTGCGACAGCTCCGCGGCGCGCAGCAGGCCGTCGGCACCGCTGCGCGCCTGGCCTGCACCGGCCGGCAACGTATTGCCCCCGGCCGGCAGCAGGTCGGGACCACGCAGGCCTTCGTACTGGCCCACCAGCCGGCGCACGTGCTCGGGCAGGTCGTGCAGCGCGGCGGTCTCGCCGGCCAGCATGTGCGCGTAGAACTGCGGCGGCCGGCGCACGGTCTGGCAGGCGTTGTTGACGATGAAATCCAGGCGTGTGCGGGTCGCCAGCAGTTCGCTGCAGAACGCCTCGACGCTGGGCGTGTGGCGCAGGTCCAGCCCATACACCTGCAGGCGGTGGCCCCACTCGGCGAAATCCGGCTCCTCCGCGTAGCGCGCCGCCGAGTCGCGCGGGAAACGCGTGGTCACGATCAGCTCGGCACCGGCGCGCAGCAGCTTGAGTCCGGCCTGGTAGCCGATCTTGACCCGGCCGCCGGTGAGCAGCGCCACGCGCCCGCGCAGGTCCGCAGTCTCGGTGCGCTTGAAGTAGTTCAACTCGGCGCAGGGCGGGCACATCTGGTCGTAGAAGTGATGCAGTTCGGTGTACTTCTGCTTGCACACGTAGCAGTGGCGCAGCTCGGGCGAGTGCGCCGCGGGCGTCTCGGCCACGGTTTGCGCATGCGCCAACGCGGCCGGCGTGTGCGGCGGGAAATAGTTGGGCGTGCTGAACACCGGCTTGCGCCGCAGCGCGCGGATGCCGGTCTGCGCCAGCAGTTCCTCGGCCTTGCGCACCTTCTCCTGGTGGCGCTCGCGCGCCTGCTCCTTGAGCAGCTTGCGCCGCGCCTTCGGCTCGGGGTTGAAGACCTGGGCGACCACCTGCAGCAGGCGCACCCGCTCGGTTTCCGGGAAGGTATCGAGCACGCGCCGGTCGGCGGCGATGCTCTCGAGCAGGTCCAGGGCGATGCGCAGGCGCTCGGCCTGGGGCAGGTCGTCGGGCGAAACGGGGGCAGTGGCGTTCAAGACAGATCCGGGATGGGCGACGGCGAGCCGCGGCAGAGCGCCGGCACGATGCCGACAGGGCAGCACGCGGTCCGGATGCGCCACCGCGCGCCGAAGCGGGAACGGCGGCGGCACGGGCCGCGGCAGGCCGGAGGAACCGGCCACCTCCGTATTTTCGCCGATCCGGGGCCTGCGATCCACGCGCCGTGCGATGGCCGGGCCCGGCACCCGCCCCGGAGGCGGGCCGGGACCGCTCAGCGCGCCGGCGCCGTCGCGAACTCGCCGCGCTGCAGCTTGGCCACGTCGTTGCCTTGCGCATCCTTGGCCTGCAGGTCGGCGCCCTTGGCGGCGAGGTCCTTCAGCACCTCGGTGCGCTGGAACAGCGCCGCGTACATTGCCGCGGTCTGCCCGGCGTTGTTGCGCTGGTCCGGCGCGCAATCGGCCTGCATCAGCCGCTTGGCGATGCTCAGCTCGCCCTTGAAGATCGCGCCCATCAGCGCGGTGTTGCCGCGCTTGTCCTGCGCGCAGGGGTCGGCACCGGCGCGCAGCAACTGCTCCACCGCTGCCTGCTGGCCGTGGTAGGCGGCCAGGATCAGCGCGGTGTAGCCCTTGTCGTCGCGGGTATCGAGGTCGTAATGGGCATGGATGAACTCGGCCAGCATGTCCTGGCGGCCCTGCCGCGCGGCATCGAAGAAATAACTGCGCAATTGCGCCTGCACCGCGGCCGGATCGGGCGCCGCAGGCGCGGCCGGTGCGGCGGCAGCCGCGGCGCTCACGGCGAGGCCGAGAACAAAGAGGACAACACGACGCATTGGGGGTCTCCGCAAGAAAGGTGCGCGGCGCGGCGATACCGCCGCCGGGCCGCGCGTGGGACGGATCAATCCTGCAGCTGCGCGGCCAGTTGCTTGACCCGCGCCAGGTCGCCCTTGGCCACCCGCGCCACGCCGCTGCCGTAGGCCGGGTCGGCCTTGTACAGGAACGAGAGCATGAGGTGCTTGCTCTCGTCATCGGTGCCGGCCAGCGATTCGCCGAAGCTCTGGATCAGGTCCTGCTGCTCCTTCTTGCTGTAGCTGCGGAACAATTCGCCGGCCTGCTTGAAGTTCTGCTCGCGGGTGATCTTGGCCTGCTGGGTGGTGCCGGACAGCGGCAGCTGGCTGTAGCGCGCGTTCGGATCCTGCGGCCGCGGGTTGAGCCGGCTCGGCTCGTAGTTCACGCCGCTGCTGGTGCTGCCGGCATTCATCGCACCGTCCTGGTTGCCGTTGTTGACCGCCACGCGCGGCCGGTTCACCGGCAGGCTCAGGCCGTTGGTGCCGACGCGGTACAGCTGGGTGTCGGCGTAGGAAAAGATGCGCCCCTGCAGCAGGCGGTCTTCCGACGGCTCGATGCCCGGCACCAGATTGGCCGGCGCCATCGCCACCTGTTCGGTTTCCTGGAAGAAGTTGTCCACGTTCTTGTTCAGCACCATCTGCCCGATCTTGCGCTCCGGCACGCCCGGCCAGATCTTGGTGGCATCCAGCGGATCGAAGTCGAACTTGGCCAGGTCCTCGGGCGCGAGCACCTGGATGTACAGGTCCCACTTCGGGTAGTCGCCGCGCTTGATCGCGCCGACCAGGTCGTTGGTCAGGTGGCTGTAGTCCTTGCCCTGCACCGCCACCACCTGCTGCGGATCCAGGTTCTTGAGGCCCTGCAGGCTCTTCCAGTGGAACTTCACGTAGTGCACCTGGCCCTGCGCGTTGACCAGCTTGTAGGCGTGCACGCCATTGCCGTCCATGAAGCGATAGCCGGCCGGCGTGCCTTCGTTGGAGTACAGCAGGGTCAGGGTGCGGGTGGCCTCGGGCACGTGCGAGAAGAAATCGAAGCGGCGCGCATCGTCGTCGAGGTTGGTGCGCGGGTCCGGCTTGAACGCATGCACCATGTCCGGGAACTTGATCGCATCGCGGATGAAGAAGGTCGGGAAGTTGTTGCCGACCAGGTCCCAGTTGCCTTCGCTGGTGTAGAACTTGGTGGCGAAGCCGTGCGGATCGCGCAGCGTCTCCGGCGAATGGTTGCCGTGCACCACCGAAGAGAAGCGCACGAACACCGGCGTGGTCGTGCCAGGCGCGAACACCTTGGCCTTGCTCAAGTCGGAGATGTCGGCGGTGGCGGTGAACTCGCCATGCACACCGGTGCCGCGCGCGTGCACCACGCGCTCGGGGATGCGCTCGCGGTCGAAGCGCTGGAGCTTCTGGATCAGTTGCACGTCCTGCAGCAGGGTCGGGCCGTTGGGCCCGGCGGTCTGCGAGTTCTGGTTGTCGCCCACCGGCGCGCCGTTGTCGCGAGTGAGCGTGGACTGCGCGGCGCTGGCCGACAGGATCAGGGAGGGCGACAACAGGGCAAGCAACAACAAGGATCCAGGGCGCATGGCGTCGGCTCGTGTGAAGGGAGCTGCAGCATGGCGGCAGTGCCGCGCGCAGAACATTCGTTCCTTGCAATCGATGCCATCGATGCAACCAATCGTGCGCACGCACTGTGACCGCGAACATTGGGGGAGCGCGCAATGCGTTGCAGCTGGAGTGCCGGCGCAGCGTCAATCGACGGCCGGGGGCGGCGCAGATGGCCGCAAAATGTAGACGCGCGCCTGGCTATCGGCGTAGTGGTGCGTGTTGGAATGCGCGGGCAGCGACAGCCGAGCGCCGCACACATCGGAAGAGGCGCGCCGAAAAAAGCGAAGAGCAGCTTCTAAAGGCGCAACGCGTCCGCCGCTTGCAATGCCACACCGCAACGCCTCGGCAAGGGACGTTGCCGACCACGCATACCGCATGCATCAGCGCGCGGCCGACGCTTCGGCACACGATCGAAGCGGCGGCACCTGCGAAGCGCGCCATCCTTGGGCAAGCGCGTCGCGCGCGAGAAGGCCGGTGGAGCAGCCCGCCCCCCGGGCTTTGCCGCGATGATGGACGCTAGCGCTTCGTGCTCAGCGCGCGGCTGCGATCGGCGAACAGCGTCTGATCGGCGCGACTGTAGGCCTCGCGCTGCACGGCCGCATCGATGCCGCGCTGGAAATCGGCGCGGAATCCCGGCTCGGTGATGCGCTGGGCGATCAGGAACACCGCGTGTGCCGTGTCGACGCCGACCGCCTGCGCATCGGGAAAGCCCTGGCGCCGGATCAGATCGGTCAGGCGCTCCTGGCTTTGCTTCTGTGCCATCCGCACCTCGCGTGCATACGCGCGCAGCGAGACGGTATCGTGCTGCAGCCGCTGCGGCGAGTAGTCGCGCTTGAGATCGGCGCGGGCCTGTGCGTCGTCGCTGATCAACTGCAACAGTTGCGTGCGATAGGCCGGATTGGCCGGCGCTGCCGCTGCAGCGTCTTCTGTCGGTGCACCGGTCGGCTGCGCCGCGGCGATGCCGGTCAGCACGCACAACGCCGCTCCGAACGCCCAGCATGTGGCGATTCGCATGATGATGTTCCCCCTGTCGCCCGCGATACTAGACCAGCGCGAACAGCCTGTCCGCGCTCATCCGGGTTCGCGGCCATGCGATACCAGCTTGGCGCACGACGTCACATCGTCATTCCAACAGGCGTCACATCTGCTAGCCGATGACCCGCTTGAACGGCGGCAACGCATCGATGATGCGCTTGCCGTAGCGCTTGGTCAGCAGTCGCGAGTCGAGAATGATCACCCGGCCGTGGTCGTCGGAGGTGCGGATCAGGCGGCCGGCGAACTGGGTCAGGGTGCGCAACGCGTGCGGCACCGCGATCAGATTGAAGGCGTTGAGGCCGCGGCTCTCGAACCATTCGCCGAGCGTGGCGGTCTGCGGATCGGTCGGCACGGCGAACGGCACCTGGGTGATGACCACCGTGGTGCAGGCCTCGCCCGGCAGGTCCAGGCCCTCGCCGAAGGAGTTGAGGCCGAACAGCACCGAGCCTTCGCCGGCGGCGATGCGGCGCATGTGCTCGCCGATCATCTGCGACTTGGAACCGTCGCCCTGCACCAGCACGCGGTTGCGCTGCGCGATCGGCAGCAGGTCGGCCACCTTGAGCATCTTCCAGCGCGAGGTGAACAACACGATCGAACCCTTGCCCCAGTCCAGTTCGCGTACCAGGTAGCGCGCCACTTCGCGCGGATGGCCCTCGCGGTCGTCCGGTGCCACCGGGAACGCCGGCACGATCAGCTCGGCCTGGTTGGGCAGGTCGAACGGCGAGGACAGGGAGACCATCTCGGCATGCGCGGGCAGGCCGTTGTCGATCGCCAGCGCCTGGAAATCGCCGCCGCCGGTGAGCGTGGCCGAGGTCAGCACCGCCGCGTCCACTTCGCTCCACAGCAGCGAGCGCAGCACCTGCGCGGCCGATACCGGCGAGCAATGGCAGATCAGATCGGCATCGCGCGAGGCGGTGATCCAGCGCGCCATCGGCGGCTGCCCGTCCTGGTCCTCGCGACGCCAGCCCAGCCACAGCGCGTACTGCTGCTCGACCATCTCCAGGGCCATGCCCAGGTTGCGCTGCAGGCGTTCCTTGGCCGCATCCTCCTGCTTGGACTTGGCCGCCATCTGGTGCGCGGCCTGCACCCAGTTCAGCAGCGCCCCGGTGTCCTGCGCCTGCGCGTCGATCAGTGGCTTCCAGTCCTCGGGCAGGCGGCCGTTGGGCGCACGCCACATCGGTTCGTCCTGGCCCGGCTCCGGCACCCACACCCGTTCGATCTCGGCGCGGAAGGCTTTCAGGCCCTTGGCCACCTGCGCGGCCAGTTCGACCGCCTCGTTGGGCAGCTGATTGCCGATGCGGTCCTTGTCGGCGAGCCGGTAGGCGGCGCCGACCAGCGCCTGCAGGCGGCCGGTGCGCCGCGCCATCTCGTCCAGCGGCAGGTTCGCCGCGCCCTGGTCGATGGCGACGCCGGCGATGTGGTGGCCCTCGTCGAGCACCAGCAGCATGTCCGATGGCGGCGCGATCAGCGGCTGGCCGTTGTCGCTGTCGCCCAGCGACAGCGCCGACAGCAGCAGGGCGTGGTTGGTGACCACGATCTGCGCATCGCGCACCTCGCTGCGCGCCTTCAGCACCGGGCACTGCACCGCGAACGAACAGCGCCGCCCGGCGCAGCCGGCGGCATTGGTGGTGATGCGCGCGCGCAGCGATGGCGGCACCGGTTCCGGCGCCGCATCCAGGTCGCCGTTCCAGGTCCTGTCGGCATAGGCCTTGGCCAGCGCCCGCGCCTGCTCGGCCTCGGCCGGGCTCAGCGGACGGTCGTACAGCGGCGCCTCGTCCTCGAACATGCTGTCCTGCGCGGCCTCGCCGTGCAGCTCGGCGACGTTGCGCGTGCACAGGTAACGGGTGCGGCCCTTGGCCAGCGCCACCGTGGCCTCCAGACCGGTGGCCTTGAGGAACGCCGGGATGTCGCGCTCGACCAATTGCGACTGCAGCGCCACCGTGCCGGTGCTGATCACCAGCTTCTTCTTGCTGGCCAGGGCGATCGGCACGCCGGCGGTCAGATAGCCCAGGCTCTTGCCGACGCCGGTGGGCGCCTCGGCCACGCCCACGCCGCCGGAGGTGCCCAGCGCACGCGAGACCACGCCGATCATCTGGCTCTGCGCGCGGCGCACGCGAAAGCCCGGCGTGTTGGCCTGCAGCTTGGTGTAGGCATCGCGGATCGCCAGCTTGACCGGTTCGGTGAGCTGACGCGGGGGCGAGCCGGACGCGGGCGGCGTCGACGGCGAAGGGGAATCGGTCATCCCCGCATTTTCTCACGTCCCGTCGCAAGGACTGAAACGCGGGAACTGAACGGCGTTGCGCGCCGCGTTACGGCAGCGGCGGCGCGGCCTTGCGCGGTAGCGCCAGCCGCAGCGCGCGCAGCAGCAGCCCCAGCCCGACCACGTACAGCGCATCGTCCAGCAGACGCACCAGCGCATAGGCATCCGGATGCAGGGCGCGGAACCGGGGCGTCATCAGGTCCACCCAGCCCAGCACCGCGTTCAACAGCCGCGGCACGATCGCACCCATCAGCAACACCGTCAGTCCAAACCGCGCCAGGGTGCGGGCGTGGCCCGGTGCCAGCCGTGGGAGCAGCAGCAAGGCGATCAGCGGCAGCAGCAGGCGCGCCAGCAGGCCGAGCGCGCCGGTCAACGCGCTTACGTCCAGTAGCGGGTGCACTCCCATCGCCAACATCCTCTCCTCCCCGGACGACGGACGACGCACGTCCTTGTTCTTCAGTACGACGGCGCGCCCCGCGCCGGCAGAGCGAACCACAACGCCAGCACCAGCAACAGCGCGCCCACCGCCGACAGCAACGCGACGATCGCCTGCGATACGACGATCCACAGGTTGGACTCGGTCGCGTCCGCGGCACGCGACATCAGCCACGCCGGCAACAACGACAGGCCCGTCGCCAGTACCACCACCAGCACCAGCAACCCCAATCCCCACAGGGCCAGCGTGCGCGGCCGGCCAGGGCGGCGCGTGGCCAGCAATCCCAATCCGACCGCATACATCACCAGGATCGGCGACTGGAACAGCGCGGCGGCCAACAGCTGGGTCACGAAGACAGCGTCCACGCCGCTCCTCCTCCTGATGGGCAGCGAAAGAGGCGGTCGGCACAGCCCGGAACCGCGCCGTGCGCGCGGCCCTGGCGTAACGGCAGTCCTCGCAGCACGATCTCCCTGGACGCGGGTCGCCGCGCCGTCATCCGTGCGGTTTTGCCACGCGCGGCGGCATGGCGAAGCGCAGCGCCATCACCACCAGCAGCATGCCCACCGCGACGATCAACCCGACGACGAAGCTCACGATGCCAAGCATGCTCGAGATCGAAGCGTAACTATGGCCTTGGGAAACCAACCACATCGGCACGAACGACAACGCCGTTCCCAGGCCCAAGGCAAACAGCAGCAGCGCCAGCCCGCAGATGCCCAAGGTGCGCGCACGGCCAGGATGGCGCGTGAACAGCAGCGCCAGCCCGACCACATAGACCAGCGCGAGCGGCAACTGCGTGAGCAGTCGGGTCAGCACTTGCAGCATCAACGAATCGTCCATGCGTTTATTCCCAGATAGATGGTGGAGGCGACGTCTTTCAGTCGGCGCTGACCAGCACCGCGTCGCGCTCGCGCAGCGCGGCATAGACCGGATCGGTGTCCGGACGCACGCCATGCCACGTCTCGAAGCTCTCGGCGGCCTGTTCCACCAGCATGCCCAGGCCATCCACCGTGTCGCGGCAGTGCGCCGCACGCGCCCAGGCCAGGAACGCGATCGCGACCTCGCCGTAGTTCAGGTCCACGGCCAGGGTCATGCTGTTGATCAGCGACAGCGGCAGGGTGAAGCTGGCGGCCGGGTCGCGGCCGATGGTGGTGGCGTTGACGATCAGTTCGAAATCGCCCAGCTCGCGCAGGTCCTCCCAGTAGCGCGAGATCGCCCGCGCCGGCTCGCCCAGCGCATCGACCAGCGCATCGGCGCGTTCCGGCGCCCGGTTGACCACCACCAATTGCTGCACGCCGGCCTCCAGCAGCGCCGGCGCCACGCCCCGCGCAGCGCCGCCGGCGCCCAGCAGCAGCGCGCGGCGGCCGCGCAGGTCCAGGCCGTTGCGGCCGGTCAGGTCGCGCACCAGGCCGGCGCCGTCGGTGTTGTCGCCGTGCCACTGGCCATCGCGGTAGCTGAGCGTATTGACCGCACCGGCCGACTGCGCGCGGGCGCTGTGCACCACGCTGAGCGCGAAGGCGGCTTCCTTCAGCGGCAGGGTCACGTTGGCACCGACGCCACCGGCCGCGGCGAAGGCGGCCAGCGCCGCGGCGAACCCCTCGGCCTGGACGTCGATCGCCTCGTACTGCAGGGCGATGCCGGTCTGCTTGGCGAAGGCGGCGTGGATGCGCGGCGACAGCGAATGGGCGACGGGATGGCCGAACACGGCAAAACGGGAGTTGGGCATGGAGCGCTCGTTGGTTGTTTTAGACTGGCGGCGACATTCCATGGACTCCCACATGCGGACCCCTGTCCTGCCGCTCGCGCTGGCCGCGAGTTTACTCTGCGCGCCGTGTGCGTTCGCGCTTTCCGAATTCGGCATCGAGGGCATGGGCGTGGTCTCGACCGCCGCGGACGAGACCCGCGCCAGCGTCGCGCCCGACGGCCAGCGCATCGTCTGGGCCAGTCCCGACCGCGCCGGCGGGCCGGGTGGCGGCGACCTGTGGCAGGCGGTGCTGCGCGACGGCCGCTGGCGCGACCCGCAACCGCTGCCGGCACCTGTGAACTCGCCGAGCCTGGACAGCGACCCGTTCTTCAGCGCCGACGGCCGCTGGCTGTACTTCGCCTCCGATCGTCCCGGCGGCCACGGCGGCAGCGACCTGTACCGCGCGCCGGTACTGGCCGACGGCGGCTACGGCGCGCCGCAGAACCTGGGCGTGGCGGTGAATTCGCCGGGCAACGAGCGCGCACCGGCCCTGTCGCTGGACGGCACCCGGCTGCTGTTCGCCAGCGACGGCCATGGCGGCGCCGGCGGCCTGGACCTGTTGGTGGCGCGCCTGCAGGGCCAGGCGTTCGCCGCACCGCAGGCGCTGGCCGCGGTCAACAGCGCCGACGACGAGACCGATGCGGCGTGGCTGGGCGACGGCCGCGCGCTGCTGTTCGCGCGTGCCCATGGCGGCACGAGCAGCCAGGTGCTGCTGGCGCAGTGCGCCGGCGGCCGCTACGCGGATCCGCAACCGCTGGCCCTGTCGTTCAACAACAGCGACGGCCACACCGCCGGCGCCGTGCTGGATGCGTCCAAACCCGGCGAACTGCTGCTGTCCGGCAGCGCCCGCGCGCCGAAGGCCGGCAAGCGCGACCTGTACCGGATCAAGGCGCCGGCGGCGACGGGCAGCGGCGATTGCCTGTAAGCGGGTCGAGCGGCGACGCGAGGCACTGAGGCGTTCGAGTGCGGCACGCGCGTTGCCGGGCGGAGGATAGCTACATGGCGAGACGCGCCGAAGTGCAGCAGGCCAGCGTCGTCCTGCACCGCCAGCGGACGTCTCGGGATACCCAGGCTGCTGCCATGCCGGCCGACAACAAGGGCATACGAGAAGCCCGTTGTGGGAGGGACTTCAGTCCCGACGCATGGCACCTGGACGTATCGCCGGTTCGCTTGCCGCGACCGAAGATCTCATCTAGCAGCTCGCTCTACTGCAGCTCAGCAAGACACGCCGTCGTCGTGCAGGAGCGCATCTCACCCCTTTTTGCAGGAACAGCCGCGACGTGCCCTGCCGGGTACCGGTCGCGGCTGAAGCCGCTCCTACGAAGCACAGCGCATCCGGTTGATCCATGGCCCGACGCAGACGGCAGGAGGCGCCCTGAAGTCACCATCTGCGGCCTGCACATGACGTGCAGCGGCGACGCAAGCACGCGGGGCAGCTGATCCCGCCGCTGGTGGCGCATCACCTCAATACACGTCACGCCGATAGCGTCCCTCGGCGCTGAGCGCATCCAGCGCGTCCTCGCCGAGGATCTCGCGCAATGCCACGTCCACGCCGCGCGCCATGCCCGCGAGGCTGCCGCAGACGTACACGGTGGCGCCGCGCGTCACCCAGTCACGGACCGCGTCGGCGGACTCGCGCAGTCCGTCCTGCACGTAGCGCTTGTGCGGCTGGTCGCGCGAGAACAGCAGATCCAGGCGCTGCAGATGGCCGGCGGCCTGCCACGCCTGCAGTTCGTCGCCGAACAGCGCATCGTGCGCGGCATTGCGTTCGCCGAACAGCAGCCAGTGCCCCTGCACGCCGGCCTGCTCGGCTTCGCGCAGCAGGCTGCGCAGGCCGGCGATGCCGGTGCCATTGCCGATCAGCAGCATCGGCGCATCGCCATGCCGGCGGAATCCCGGGTTGGCCCGCACCTGCGCGCGCAGTACCGCACCCAGCGGCGCATGCTGGCACAGCCAGCCGGCGCCCAGCCCGGGACTGCCGTCGTCGCGCAGGGTCAGGCGCACCACCAGTTGCAGCAGGCCGTCGGCCGGCACCGAGGCGATCGAGTATTCGCGCAGCGGCAGGTTCGGCAGCGCATCCACCCAGGCCTGCAGGTCGTCGCCTGGCGTCGGCGGCGTCAACGCGCGTGGCGCCAGCGCCTGCCACAAGGGTTGCCGCAGGCCATCGGCCTGCACCGTCTGTTCGGCATCCAGCGCTTGCGCGGCGAGCCAGGTGTGGACCGTCTCGTCGGCGTGGCAGGGCTGCACTTCCAGGATGTCGCCGGCATGCCAGTGCGCCTGCGGCGGCGGCGCCAGGTCGATGCGCCACACCGGCGCGCCGGCACTACCCGGATTGAGCAGGACGCGGCCGGCCAGGCGCCAGTCCAGCGGCGCCGGCGCCTGCAGCACCGGCGCCGACGCCGCCACGCCGGTGAGCGCGGACAGTTGCCATTGCCACTGCGCCAGCGCCTGCGGATCGGCGTTGTCCACTTCCAGCGGCGGGAACAGCGCCTGCGCGCCCTGCGCGTCCAGCCAGTGCTGCAGTTCCCGCGAGAAGCCGCAGTACTGCGGATACTGGCGATCGCCCAGGCCGAGCAGCGCGTAGCGCAACTCCGGCAGGGCCTGCGCCTGGCGCAGCACGCGCCGGACGAAGCCGCGCGCCGCGTCCGGCGGTTCGCCATCGCCGAAGGTGCTGACCACGAACAGCGCGCGTTCGACGCCGCGCAGGTGCGCCAGATCCAGCTGGGCCAGCGAGCGCACCTCCACCGCCAGGCCGGCCGCCTGCAGTTGCGCGGCGGTCTGCCAGGCCAGGCGCTCGGCCAGGCCGCTCTGGCTGGCGAAGCCCACCAGCCAGGCGCCGGCGGCATCGCCGACCAGCCCCGGCAGTGCGCGCCGCGCGGCGCGCAATGCGCGCTTCTTGCGCCGACGGTCGAGGTACAGCATCCAGCCGGTGACGAAGAACAGCGACATGCACAGGCTCGCCAGCAGCATCACCACGCGCCCGGGCAGGCCGAAGAAGCTGCCGGTGTGCAGCGCGAACATGCTGGTCAGCAGGCGCCGGCCCAGCGGCTGCGCGCGGTAGTCCAGGCGGCGCAGGATGCGGCCGCTGGCCGGATCGACCTCCACGCTGTCGTAGGCGCGGTCGTGCGCCGGATCGGGCGGCAGGTAGCGGGCGACGATCGGCTGGCCGCTGCGGCCGGGCAGGCGCAGGTCCAGATAGGCGCGCTGCGCGGCCGGCACGGTCGCCAGGGCCGCCTGCAGCCGTGCGTAGTCCACTGCCGGCGGCTTGCCGCCGCGACCGCCCTCCTTCTCCTTGGGCGCGGCATCGCCGCCGAGCATCGCCACCAGCCCCTGCCGGTACCAGTCGTAGGACCAGTACAGCCCGGTCGCGGCGATCAGCAGGTACACCAGCAGGCACCAGGTGCCGATCACCGAGTGCAGGCTCCACAGGAAGCTGCGGCCCTGCCGGTTCCACTCCACCGCCCACCAGGCGCGCCAGCTCCACCAGCGCCGCGGCCAGCGCAGGTACAACCCCGACAGGCAGAAGAAGATCAGCACGAAGGCGCAAACCCCGGTGACCGCCTTGCCGCGCTCGCCCGCGGCCAGGCGCCGGTGCAGGTCTTCGACGAAGGAGAAGAACCCGTCCAGCCGCGGCGCCGGCAGCACCGCGCCGGTGTAGGGATCGAAATACAGGCGGCCGCCGTCGCGACCGGGCAGGCGCACCGCGGACGGCCGCGTGCCGGTCGGGTCGATCAGCAGCCGGTTGCTGCGGTGCGCGCCGTCCAGGTCCAGGCGCCGCGCCAGCTCGGCCAGCGGCAGCGGCTGCTCGCCGGCGGCATGGCGCGCGGCGATGGCCGCCAGCGGCGGATTGGCCAGGCGCACGATCTCGTCCTCGAAGGCGAGCGTGGCCCCGCTCAGGCCCATCACCGACAGTACCAGCCCGGCGCTGATGCCGAGCAGCCAGTGCAATTGGAACAACAAGGACTTGATCACGGGCGAGGCGCAGAACGGGCGGTCGCGCATTGTAAATGAGAACGCTTATCGCATGCGATTGATCCGGCGCGGCGCGGCGTCTACCGCCAAGCGTGACCCGCGGCGCGGTTGCCATTTGCGGCACATCGAATGGTCACCTGACGGACATCGAATCTCGCCAGTTTCTTCACCTCCCCTGACCAGCCGAGGTTCCTGCAATGTCCGTCTCCCTGCGCGGTTGTCTTGCCCTGCTTGCGCTGTTCGCCGCCCAGGCGGCAAGCGCCGCCACCAGCTGTCCCACGCTCTACGCCGGCGGCAAGGCGCCGACGCTCGACGCGTCGATCACCAGCCGCACCACCGAGGTCTGCCATACCGAATACGTGCTGATGGCCTCCGGCGTGACCAAGGGTCCGCTGTACTCGGCCGAGCACATCACCGACCAGCAGGTCGCCGGCGCCGAATCGATCGGCCGCGTCGGCTCCTTCCACGACGAGACCGGCATCCCGGCCGCCGACCGCTCGCACACCTCGGACTACACCAACTCCGGCTTCGACCGCGGCCACATGACTCCGGCCGGCGACGCCTCGACCACCAGCTCGGAGAAGGAAACCTTCTCGATGGCCAACGTGGTCCCGCAGGACCACAAGCTCAACACCGGCGAGTGGGCGCGGATCGAGGAGCAGGTGCGTCAGCTGGCCAAGCAGCGCGGCGAGGTCTATGTGGTCACCGGCCCGGCCTTCGACAGCGGCACGCGCAGCAGCATCGGCGCCGACAACGTGCAGGTCCCGAACTACGTGTGGAAGGCGGTGTACGAGCCGGGCAACGGCGCGGCCGCCTACATGTGCGTCAACGACAGCACCATCAACTGCGACGTGGTGTCGATCAACGACGTCATCACCATGTCCGGCGTGGATCCGTTCCCGGCGATCAGCGCCAGCATGAAGGCCAATCCGATCGCGCTGACGTTGCCGTAAGGCGGGGATTCGGGAGTGGGGATTCGGGATTCGTAGAAGTGTCCCGACACCCTGCCCGGGTCGGTGCGGCCGGATGCGCGAGTGCGCAAACCGGCCGCCATTGCAAGCGCGCGCCCCTCAGGCGGTGTGCGCCGTCATCGCCTCGGCCAGCGCCGCGAACACCACGCTGCAGGCCGCGCTGCCGCGCACGTCCTGGTGCATCACGATCCAGCTCTCCAGGCCGACGCGCACCTGCTGCGCCAGCACCGGCACCAGCGCCGGCGTTCGCCGCGCCAACGCGACCTGGCAGAAGCCGATGCCGCAGCCGGCGCGCAACAATGCCAGTTGCGCCAGGTCGCTGTCGGCGCGCAACGCGAACGCCTCGCGCCGCCACAGCGGCAGGCCGCTGCGCGCGGCACGCAGGAACGGCGTCTCCGCATCGAAGCCAATTAGTGCGTGCTGCGGCAGTTCGTCCAACGCCTGCGGCAGGCCGTGCCGGTCCACGTAATCCTGGTGCGCGAACAGCGCCACCGCCACCTCGCCGACGCGGCGCGCGACCAGCACGTCCTGGGTGGGCCGGGTCATACGCACCGCCACGTCGGCCTCGCGGTGCAGCAGGTCCTGTACCCGGTTGCTCAGCACCAGTTCCAGCCGCAGTTGCGGATGCGCGCGGCGCAGGGCCGCGAGCACCGGCGGCAGCACTTCCGCGCCGATCACCTCGCTGGCGGCGATGCGCACCGTGCCGCGCACCGCATCGCCGTGGCGGCCCGCCGCGCGCTGCAGCGACGCGGCCAGGCTGGCCATCGCCTGCGCATGCCCGTGCAAGGCCAGGGCGGCATCGGTGGGCAGCAGGCCGGTCTGCGAGCGCACGAACAGCGGCACCGCCAGCGCCTGTTCCAGCGCCGCCACGTGCCGGCCGACCGTGGGCTGGGTCAGCCCCAGCGCGCGTGCCGCCGCCGACAACGAGCCCTCCTCCAGCACCGCCAGGAAGGACCGGTAGAGTTCCCAGCCGATCGTGTTGTCCATACAGAAATGTATAGCTGCCTGGTGGTCTTCGCCAATTTTCTTCTGCGGCACCGATACTGACACTGAGCGCCGACCCCAACGGAGCGCTGTCATGTCCCCATCTTCTTCCACGGCCCTGGTGCTGGGCGCCCGCGGCGGCATCGGCGGCGAACTGGCGCGGCAGTTGCGCGACGCCGGCTGGCAGGTGCGCGCGCTGCAGCGCGGCCTCGCCCACCCCAGCGAGGACCGCGACGGCATCCACTGGCGCCGCGGCGATGCGCTGCAGCGGGCCGACGTGTTGCAGGCGGCGCAGGGCTGCGCGGTGATCGTGCATGCGGTCAATCCGCCGGGCTACCGGCGCTGGTCGGAGCTGGTGCTGCCGATGATCGACAACACCATCGCCGCGGCCATCGCCGGGCGCGCCACCGTAGTCCTGCCGGGCACGGTCTACAACTACGGCCCGGACGCCTATCCGGCGCCGGACGAAGACGCGCTGCAGGCGCCGGTCACGCGCAAGGGCGCGATCCGGGTGGAACTGGAGCGGCGCCTGCAGGCGGCGACCACGCAGGGCGCACGCGCGATCGTGGTGCGCGCCGGTGATTTCTTCGGCCCGCGCGTGGGCAACAGCTGGTTCGCGCAGGGGCTGGTGCGGCCGGGACGGCCGGTCACGACGGTGACCCTGCCGGGCGATGCGGGCGTGGGCCACCAATGGGCCTACGTGCCGGACGTGGCGCGGACCATGCTGGCGCTGCTGCAACAGCGCACGCGCCTGCCGGCCTTCGCCCGCCTGCACATGGACGGGCACTGGGACGCCGACGGCACGCAACTGGCCGCGGCGATCGCGCGGGTCGCGCAACGCCATGGACTGGCGCCGCCACGCACGCGCCGCTTCCCGTGGCCGCTGCTGACCCTGGCCCTGCCGTTCTGGCCGCTGGCGCGCGAACTGCACGAGATGCGCCCGCTGTGGCGGCACCCGCTGCGCATGCGCAATGCGCGATTGCTGGATTTGCTCGGCGAAGAACCGCACACGCCGCTGGATGCGGCGGTGGAAGCGACGCTGCGCGGGCTGGGCTGTCTGCCGGCGGCGACGCCAGCGGCATAGCGCGGACGCGTGCGCGGGTGCGCGGTCGCGGCTGAAGCCGCTCCTACGAGATCCACGCAGATGGATATCAAGATCGCTGCCTGTGCAGGAGCGACTTCAGTCGCGACGCTTTTTCGAAGACCCCGTCGCGACTGAAATGTCTCCAACAGACAGAGAGACGCCGGCTCAGCGCGCCTCGCGCAGCCAGCGCGCCACCTGCGGCGCGAAGTAGGTCAGCACGCCGTCGGCGCCGGCACGCTTGAACGCCATCAGCGACTCCAGCACGCAGGCGCGCTCGTCCAGCCAGCCGTTGCCGATCGCCGCCTTGAGCATCGCGTACTCGCCGCTGACCTGATAGGCGAAGGTCGGCACGCGGAACTCGTCCTTCACCCGCCGCACCACGTCCAGGTAGGGCATGCCGGGCTTGACCATCACCATGTCCGCGCCTTCTTCCAGGTCCAGGGCGATCTCGCGCAGGGCCTCGTCGCCGTTGGCCGGGTCCATCTGGTAGGTGGTCTTGTCGGCCTTGCCGAGGTTGCCGGCGCTGCCCACGGCCTCGCGGAACGGGCCGTAGAACGCCGAGGCGTACTTGGCCGAGTAGGCCATGATGCGCACGTGCAGGTGCGCGTCGGCATCCAGCGCGCGGCGGATCGCGCCGATGCGCCCGTCCATCATGTCCGAGGGCGAAACGATGTCCACGCCGGCGTGGGCATGCGACAGCGACTGCTGCACCAGCGCCTCGACGGTGATGTCGTTGAGCACATAGCCGCGGTCGTCGATGATGCCGTCCTGGCCGTGGCTGGTGTACGGATCCAGCGCCACGTCGGTCATCACCCCCAGTTCCGGGAAGCGGCTCTTCAGCGCGCGCACCGCGCGTTGCGCCAGGCCGTCCGGATTCCAGGCCTCGGCCGCGTCCAGCGACTTGCCGGCCGGGTCGATCACCGGGAACAGGTCGATCACCGGGATGCCCAGTTCCAGCGCGGCCTCGGCCTCCTTCAGCAGCTCCTCGATCGACAGCCGCTCCACGCCGGGCATCGACGCGATCGGCGTGCGCCCGGGCACGTCGTGCACGAACACCGGCCAGATCAGATCGTCGACGGTGAGGGTGTGTTCGCGCATCAGGCGGCGCGAAAAGGCATCGCGGCGCATGCGCCGGGGACGGTAGTGGGGATGGGCCACGTGCAGGCTCCTGGATGGGCGGATTCTGGGAGGCCGCGCCGGTCGCACGGTCCGATGCCGCCAGGCACCCGGGCCGCGCCGCCGGCACCGGCGTGAACGCAAGGCGGCCCGCGTGCGGGCGCCGTCGGCTGCGCATGTTACTCCCGCCGGCGCGGCGCGCAGCGCGGGATGGTGCAACACAGCATGCCGGTCGCCCGGCACGCGGGTCAGATCACCCCGCCGCCCAGGCTCAGCCGGATCACCCCGACCACGATCACCAGCGCATTGAGCATCAGGCCGGTCTTGGCGCGGCCGCGGTTGGGCGCGGCGGTGAACAGCAGCCCGATCGCGGCAATCAGTGCGCCGACCGCGGCGAACGGAATCAGGAACCAGTTGCCCCAGCCGAGCAGCGGGATGAAGGCCAGGATCATCCACAGCAATGCCACGATGCCCCACAGCAGACTGATCAGGCCCATGCTGGCCTCCGTGCGAATGTCAGCCTGCACCATAGCGCACTGCGAAGGCCGGCGCGGCGCGTCCGCTGATCGGTCCGGCGCTGGTGCGGATCCATTCGGGGCCACGCCGGAGCTGGTCGCCGGCACCCAACGGGAAACTCCAGCGCGGCCGGTGATGACGGTCGATCCACGGTGACGGCGCAAACGGAACACCTGGGCGAAGCGGGTAGGGGATGCGCGCATTGGATCGTCTTACTGCGGGACGGGAACGCTGCACCGTCTTCATCTAGGAGGAACCCATGAAGCGCTGGATATGGATTTTCGCCCTCTGTCTACTGTCGCTCCCCGCCCTCGCCGCACCCGTCTACAAGAAGCTCGTGTGCCGCGACAACGACCCCTTCGTGTTCTGCACCCAGGGCTGCAAGGGTGTCGACAAGAACTGGAGCCCGGTCGACCCGATCAGTGGCTCCTGGCAAGCGGACCCCGGGTATTGCTTGCGGCCCAGTCCGGTACGCTGCTGCAAGCACGGTTGGCACTGCGGCGCGTGGACGCCCACCGCGATCGTGGCCGTGAAGCAGTACGAGGACATCTGTCCTGCCGCCGTCAACCAAGGCGAGTGGACGGACCCGAGCCGGCGTCCGGAAAACGTGCCCTACGAGCACTGACGCTCATGCCGCTGCACGACGCAGCGGCGTGCTGCCCCCGCCAGCCCGGCCCCCACGTCTTGGCATGGGGATCACGGCCGCCCTGCCAGGGTGGCGGCGCCGGGTTCGGCACGATTCACCCGGCCCGCCTATGATCGCGTGAGATCCGAACACGGGGGTAAGGCCATGAACATCCGACCGCTGTTGCCGCTGGCGCTGCTGCTGGCCCTGGCCGGCTGCGCCAGTTCCTCCAAGGTGATGGTCGGCGCGGCGCGGCCGCCGATCGATCCAGCGCTGGTGCAGATCTATTCGGCACCGCCGCCGGGGGCGGTGGATATCGCCCAGCTCGAATCCTCCAGCGCCGCCGGTTTCGGCACCCAGGGCCAGACCGATGCGGCGGTGGCCCGGCTCAAGCGCGACGCGGCCAAGCTCGGCGCCAACGGCGTGGTGCTGATGGGCGTGGGCTCGCAACGCTCCGGCGGCGGCCTGTCGGTCGGCGCGGGCAGCTACGGCGGCCATGTCGGCGGCGGCCTGGGCATCGGCATCCCCACCACGCAGAAGCGTGCCGCCGGCATGGCGATCTGGGTGCCGCCCGGGGCGCAGGCGCCAGCGGCGCCGCAGCCGGCGCCACCGCCCATTCGCTGAATCCAGTCAGCCTGCTGCCCTGCCCGGCCGATGCGTGCGCCGCTGGCGCACTTCCCTCGCTCCGCAGCGGATCGCCCCTGTCAGCCGGGATGGGCCGGGTGGGCCCATGGCGCACGGTATCCCCCTCGCGCGCTGAAACCCTTGCTAAGCTATTTGCGGGCAGGATTGGCGCGACCCGTCAGGGTCCCGGTCCGGGGTGCCGCCCGCCATGCGACGACACGTTTGGTCCGAACGTCTGGGATGGACCGCTTTCGACAGAGGGAAGTGCGATGAAACAGTGGCTATGGATTCTGGTTGCGTTCCTGGGGTTTCAGGGCGCCGCTGGCGCACAGCAGGTCTATGAAGATCTGGCCTGTCGCGACAACGACCCCTTCGTCTTGTGCACGCAAGGCTGCAAGGGCAAGGACAAGAACTGGACGCCTGTGACGCCTCAAGCCGGCGTATGGGTCGCAGTCCCTGGCTACTGTCCTTGGCCAACGTCGACCGGCCCTTGCTGCGTCGGAAACGTATGCTTCAAACCGTGGACGCAGAAAGCGGTAGATGCGGTCTATCAGTACATGTATATATGCCCGATCGGCGGCGGCAAAGCCCGCGATTGGACGGGACGGCAAAGGCCCGAAAAGGTTCCTGAGGATCATTGATCCGCAGCGACTGCGCCACTGCGCACTTTGAGCGCAGTGGCGCGTCCAGTTGACCTTCCGCTCACTTGCGCTGTGACGGCACGAACGCCTCATCCACCGCCGCGGCCAACTGGTCCGGCGGCAGCAGCCCTTGGTCCAGCAGGAAGTTGTTGAACTTCAGCCGGTCGAACTTGGCGCCCAGCGCCAGTTCGGTGCGCATGCGCAGTTCCAGGATGCGGCTGTAGCCGTAGAAGTAGCTGCCGGCCTGGCCGGGCGCGCGCACCATGTAGCGGTCCAGTTCCTGCCGGGCCATCGCCGGCGACAGGCCGACCTCGTTCTCCAGCACCAGGCGCGCACGCTCGCGGTCGATCAGGCCGAGATTGAGCATCGGGTCGAGCATGGCCCGCGCCGCGCGCAGCAGGCGGAACTGCAAGGCGACCAACTGCCCGTCCAGCGGTTCGTACGGCACCATCTCGGCCTCGGCGTACAGCGCCCAGCCTTCGACGTTGACCGAATTGAACGCGAACAGGCTGCGCGCCAGCGACACGCCGCGCTCGACCATGGCGGTGAACTGCAGTTCGTGGCCGGGCCGGCCCTCGTGCGCGCTCAGCGTCCACGCCGCCGCGCCGAAGTTGAAATCGTCGTAGTGCTCGCCCTTGCCGGCGCTGTCCGGATTGCCCAGCGGCAGCACGAAGGTGCCCTGCTCGCCGGTGTTGCCGACCAGCGGTGCCGGGCGGAAATGCGGCGCCGGTTGCGCGGCGCTTTCGGCTGGCGAGCCCAGGCGCATCTGCATCGGCCGCTGCGGCACGTCGACGATGTGCTGCTGGCGGATGATCGGATCGATGCGGTCGATGACGCTGCGGTAATGCGCCTCGAGCTTGTCGTCGGGGATGGTGTCGCGCTTGAGCGCGCGCAGCACCGCGCGATAGTCGCGGGCATCGTCGCCGCGCAGACCCTTGGCGGCGGCCACCAGCGGCGCCAGCTGCTGCATCGTCGCGCGGGTTTCCATGAATTCCAGCTGCGCACGCTGCATCAGCACCTGCGGGGCGATGTCGATGCCGACCTGCTTGAGCTGGAACGCATACAGCTCGGGCGGCAGGCGCGCATCCTCGCGCGCCTGCGGCAGCACCACCGTGCGCGTCCAGGTGGCGTAGTCCTGGAACTGCTTGTCCAGCGCCGCCAGCGCCGCGTCCGCGCCGGCGATCCCGTACTCGGCGAACAGCGCGCGAATGCCCTTGGCGTAGGTGTCGACATTGCTCAAGGCCTGCTCGACCTCGCGCCTGGTCGGCTGCAGAAGCTTGCGGTCGGCGCGCTTTTCCTCGTAGCGTTGCCGCGCCAGCAGCAGGATCGAGGTGCTGCCCGGCGCCAGGCCGACGTAGCGCTGCAGCCGCAGCAGCGCCTTGGCGCGGCGCGCCGCCGGCACCTGCTCGGACAACAGGTTGTTGATGCCGCCGAACACGTGCTGCGGCGCATCGGTCCATGGCAGCAACAGGCGCTCGTTGAGCGTGCTGCCTTCGATGGACTGGTCGGCGGCGTGGATCAGGATCGCCAGATCCTGGCGCACGTTGGGATCGCGCTCCACCTGCAGTTTTTCCTGCAGCGTGCGGCGCGCGGCGCTGATGGCCTCGCGGAAGCGCCGTGCGTTGTCGGGACCGAAGTCGGAGACCTGATCGTCGAATCCAGGCACGCCGAAGAAGCTCACTTCCTCGGCCTGGAACGGCGCCTGCGCCTGCAGCAGGATCTGCGCGAACGCATTGCTACGCTCCACCCAGGCCGGTGTGCGCGTGGCGGAAGCGGCCGCCGGTGCGGCCGCTGCGGCCAGCGCCGGGAACGGCGAAGGCGCTGCCAGCGCCAGGGTCAGGGCGATGGCGAGGACACGTGGCTTCATGGCGCAGCTCCGGCAGAATGATGTCAGGACCGTACGCGGCACGTGCCGGATCGGCCATCTGCCGGAGGTCATGGCTGCGCCACGCGGCGGCGCAGCATGCGAACAGGCCCGCGTCGCGGCCGACGCAAGGCGCATACAGTGACGGCAACGCGGAATGCATCACTGCAGATGGCAGTGCGATGGTCGCACGCCCATGGAAGCCACCCACGCACCACGCGACGAGTGGGCGGCAACACGTTCGCCACCCGCTTACTTCGTCGCGTCGGCCTCGGCCGGCATGGCGTTGTCTGCGTCCGTTGCGGGCACCGGCGGCGCCTCGACCGCCATCCCGTCCGCCTCCTCCTCGTCGTCGGCGTCCTGCCCGAGCGCGTCGAGCAGCGGGATCGCCTCGCCCGCATCCGGCAGTACCTGCAAGGTGGTGTAGTGCCACTCGCCCGCATGGCGCTCGGCTTCGATGTACAGGGTGCCGTTGGCGCGGCTGCCGTGTAGTGACACGCTCAGCTCGGCATTGCCGTTGCCGGCGCCGCTGGTGCTGATGTTGCCGCTGGGCATGATGCCGTCCTTGATCGGCGCGCCCAGCGCGGCCGCCACGCGTGGATCGTGTTGTGCGGCCATGACGCCGACGCGATACGGCTCGGACGACTTGGTGACGCGCGCGAGGCCAAGCACGAACACCGCGATCGACGCCAGCAGCAGGGCGCCGAGCACCAGCACGATCAGCGGCACCGCCCACTTCCAGTGCCGCGCCCACCAGCCGCGCTGGGCCGGTCGCTGTGCCGTGGCGGTGGTCGGGCCGGGCGTCCCGGGTAGCGGCGGCGGACTCGACATTGCGTCACTCCTTGTCATGCGGAAACGGGCAGGTGGAAGCGGACCGGCGCGCTCAGGGCTTGAGGCAGCGCGCCAGGAAGGCTTCGGTGGTGCGGTAGCGATGCAGCGCGTTGCTGCCGGACAGGCCGTGCTTGGCACCCGGATAGGTCATCAGCTCGAACAGCTTGCCGCGCTTCTGCAGTTCGCTCATCAGCGAGGTGGAATTGGTGAACAGCACGTTGTCGTCGGCCATGCCGTGCAGCAACAGCAACTGCGAGGTCAGCCCATCCAGGTGCGCGGCCACGCGGCTGTCGCGGTAGCCGTCGGGATTGGCCTTGGGCAGGTTCATGTAGCGCTCGGTGTAGTGGCTGTCGTACAGGCCCCAATCGGTGACCGGCGCGCCGGCAGCGCCGCAGGCATAGGCCTCGCTGTGCTTGGCCAGCAGCATCAGGGTCATGTAGCCGCCGTTGGACCAGCCGTACACGCCGATGCGCGCCGCATCCACCCACGGCTGCGCCTTCAGCCAGGCCACGCCGCGCAACTGGTCGTCCACTTCCACCGTGCCCTGGTGCTGGTACAGCGCGCCGCCGAAATCGCGGCCGCGGCGCGGCGTGCCGCGGTTGTCCAGCGAGAACACCACATAGCCGTGCTGGGCCAGGTACTGGTCGAACAGCGCATCGCCACGGCCGGGCCAGCCGTCGAGCACGGTCTGCGCGGCCGGGCCACCGTACACGTAGACCACCACCGGATAGCGCTTGCCGGGATCGAACCCGTCCGGCTTCATCAGCCGGTAGTGCAACTGGGTCTTGCCGTCGGCGGCGGTCATGGTGCCGAACTCGACCGGCCGCTGCGCCTCGCGGTAGGCCGCATAGGGATGCTGCGGATCGGCCAAGTCGTTGACCAGCAGGGTGGCGATCTTTTCGCCATTGGCGCGGAACAACTCGATCTGCGGCGGCGTGGTGGTGTTGGACCAACTGTCGACATACACGCTGGCGTTCTTGGCGAAGCTGGCGGCATGCGTGCCGTTGGGCTTGGACAGCGTCTCGATGGCACCGCCGGCCAGCGGCACCGCGTAAATCTGGGTCTGCGTCGGCGACGCCTTGGTCGCGGAGAAATAGACCTTGCCGGCCGCTTCATCCACCGCCAGCAGCTCGTCCACCACCCACTCGCCCTGGGTCAGCGGGCGCAGCGTGCGGCCGTCTTCCGAGGCCAGATACAGATGTTCGTAGCCACTGCGCTCCGAGCCCCAGACGAAGCGCCCGTCCTTGAGGAAGTGCAGGTCGTAGGTGAGCGGGACCCAGGTCGGGCTGGTCTCGATGATCAGCACGCGCTGCTTGCCGGTGGCCAGGGTCGCCTCGATCAGCTCCAGGCGCTTCTGGTCGCGCGACTGGCGCTGGAAGGTCAGCCGTTGCGGATCGCGCCAGTCCACCCGCGCCAGGTAGATGTCCGGGTTCTTGCCCAGGTCGATCCACTGCGGCTGCGCGCCGGCACGCGGCGCGATCGTACCGAGCTGGATCTTCACGTTGGGCTGGCCGGCCTGCGGGTAGCGCTGCTCCACCACCTCGGTGTGGTCGGCGTAGACCTCCGGGCGCTTCTGCACCGGCACCTCGGTTTCGTCGATGCGCGCGAAGGCGATCGCCGAGTCGTCCGGCGCCCACCAGTAGCCGGTGTGGCGATCCATTTCCTCGTCGGCGACGAACTCGGCCACGCCGTTGCCGATGGTCTCGCTGCCGTCGTGGGTGAGCTGATGCTGCTGGCCGCTGGCCAGGTCGATCACCCACAGGTTGCGCCCGCGCACGAAGCTGACGTAGCCGCCCTTGGGCGAGATCTTCGGATCGGTGACGAAGCCTTCGCCATGGGTGAGCTTGCGTACCGCCGCGCTACCGCTCTTGCGCAGGTCGTACAGGTACAGCTCGCCGCCGAGCGGGAACAGCAACGCCTGCGCGTCCGGCGCCCACTGGTACTCGACGATGCCGGTGTAGGCGGCGATGCGCTGGCGCTCGCGGCGCGCCTTCTCCTCGTCGCTCAGGGTCTCGGTACCGGGCAGCACCAGCTTGGAATCCACCAGCATGCGGGTCTGCCCGCTGGCGATGTCGTATTCCCACAGGTCCAGCTGGTTGCGGTCGCTGTCCTTGCCACGCAGGAAGGTCACCCGCGAGCCGTCCGGCGCCACCTTGGGCTTCATCAGGGTCGGCCCGGACAACGGCTTGCTGCCGGTGATGGCCTCCAGGGTCAGTTTCTCGGCGTGGGCGGGAAGGACGGGGGTGGCGAGCATGAGGGCGAGAGCGGCGAACAGAGAGCGCATGAAGGTTCCTGATGGAGCACCGAGCGCACGGATGATGCGCGTGCGCCCGGGATTTGAGAAGCGCGCGGGCTCAGCGCTGCCCGAACAGGTGCTTGCGCTCGGCGTCGCTGAGCGGCTTGCCCGCGTTCGGGTTCACCTGCTCCTTCAAGGCGTAGGCGCGCTGGGTGGCCGGGCGCGCGGCGATGGCGTCGTGCCAGCGCTTGAGATGCGGGAAAGCGGCGTAGTCGGGAGACAGGCCGTTGTACACCTCGATCCACGGGTAGCTGGCCATGTCGGCGATGCCGTAGGCGTCGCCGGCCAGGTAGGCGCTGTGCGCCAGGCGCTTGTCCAGCACGCCGTGCAGGCGCCGCACCTCGTTGCCGTAGCGCTCGATCGCATAGCCGATCTTCTCCGGCGCATAGACGTTGAAGTGGCCCATCTGCCCGGTCATCGGGCCGAGCCCGGCCATCTGCCAGAACAGCCATTCCAGCGCGACCACGCGCCCGCGCGGATCGGCCGGCAGGAAGCGGCCGGTCTTCTCGGCCAGGTACAGCAGGATCGCGCCGGACTCGAACACGCTCTGCGGCGCGCCGCCGTCGGCCGGGGCATGGTCGACGATGGCCGGCATCTTGTTGTTCGGCGAGATCGCCAGGAATTCAGGCGCGAACTGTTCGCCGGCACCGATGTTGACCGGCTTGAGCGTGTAGTCCAGTCCGGCTTCCTCGAGGAACAGGGTGACCTTGTGCCCGTTGGGGGTGGGCCAGTAATACAGATCGATCATGGCGGCGCTCCTGGAAGGGGAATCCGAGTGTAGCGGCGCCCCCCGGCTTGGCAGCGTCATCGCCGGCCGAGTACCCTGGCCGCTCCCGCAACGCAGCATTCCAGACCAAGCCATGACTCCAGAGCGGCCCCGCCTGCACCCCCTGTCCAACCTGATCTTCGCCTCGCGCTGGCTGCAGTTGCCGTTGTACCTGGGACTGATCGTGGCCCAGGGCGTGTACGTCTTCCTGTTCGGCAAGGAGCTGTGGCACCTGATCCACGAGGCGCCGCGCCTGGGCGAACAGCAGATCATGCTGATCGTGCTCGGCCTGATCGACGTGGTGATGATCTCCAACCTGCTGGTGATGGTGATCGTCGGCGGCTACGAAACCTTCGTGTCGCGGCTGGGCCTGGAAGGCCACCCGGACCAGCCGGAATGGCTGAGCCACGTCAACGCCAGCGTGCTCAAGGTCAAGCTGGCGCTGTCGATCATCGGCATCTCCTCGATCCACCTGCTCAAGACCTTCATCGCGGTCGGCGCGCTCGGCGGCATGCCGATGTGCTCGCCGGAACAACTGGCCAGCGCCGTGGGCACGGTGGACCTGAAGAGCTGCGCGACGCTGACCGCCACCGGCGTGCTGTGGCAGACCATCATCCATGGCATCTTCATCCTGTCGGCGATCGGCATCGCCTGGACCGACCGGATCATGTCCGCGTCCGCGCCGGCGCGGCCGGCGCACTGACCTGCGCGCGCAGCGTCACGCTTTTTGCCGCATGGCAGCGGCTGCCACGCACACGGCGGCCGCGGATGCTAGATTGACCGATGGGGTGCGCTGGCGGCATGGGGGCCGCAGCACCGCGAACGCACCGCCGTCGCATCGTTGATTGCCAACACCGGGGATTCAGGGGGACGCATGTCGCAACTCACCACACTCGCCAAGGCGCGCCGGGTCGCGCCGATCCTGTTCCTGGCCGCGCTGGCGGCCTGCTCCAAGCAGGAAGAGGCCGCACCACCCAGCGCTGCACCGGCCACCGCCGCGGCCAACGCACCGGCACCGCCGGCGGTCTCGGCCAAGGTGCAGTCGATGGGTACCGAACAGTTGCACGACTCGGCCAGCCAGGCGCTGCGCGAGAACCGCATGTACGCGCCGGCCGGCAACAACGCGGTCGAGTACTACCTGGCGCTGCGCGACAAGCAGCCGGACGACGCCGGGGTCAAGAGTGCGCTGACCGACCTGATGCCGTACACGCTGATCGCTGCCGAACAGAGCATCAACCGCGAGGATTTCCCGGAAGCGCAGCGCCTGATCGGCCTGATCGAGAAGATGGATCCGCAGGCGCCGGCGCTGCCGCGGCTCAAGCAGGGCGTGAGCAAGGGCATGGAGGCCGTGGCGCAGCGCAGCCAGGACGAGACCGACAAGGCCAAGAAGGACGCCGAGCAGAAGGCCAAGCTGGCCGCCGAGCAGCAGAAGCAGGCGCAGCAGCACGCCAGCGAGGCGCAGGCCGCGCAGCAGATCGCCGCGCAGCAGGAGGCCGCGCGCCGCGAGAGCGCACGCCAGGAAGCCGAACGCCAGGCCGCCGCGCGCCCCGCCACGCCCACCGCCACGGCGCAACCGACGCCCGCACCGGCGGCGGCTCCCGCGGCCGCGCCGGCCGCCGCCGCCGCACAGACCCTGCGCCCGATCAGTACCCCGGCCCCGCGCTACCCGCCCGAAGCGCTGCGCTCGGGCACCGCTGGCGAAGTGCTGGTGGAGATCACCGTCGGCACCGACGGCGCGGTCACCAATGCCCGCGTGCTGCGCTCCACACCGCCGCGGGTGTTCGACCGCGAAGCGCTGAACGCCACCAAGCGCTGGCGCTTCGAGCCGGTCGGGGCACCGGTGACCACCCGCCGCACGCTGGCGTTCAATCCCGGCGGCTGAGCCGCGCAACATCATGCGCGCGCCCGGCAGCCGCCGGGCGCGCAGCGAACGCGAAGGCGCAACACCGCGCCGACGGGAACACTCCGACCAGAACGATCAGGGCGTCGGTGTCATGCGCGCGCTGCGAGCGGTCGCGCCGAAGCGCCCCTTGCGCCAGGCCACCCAGGTCGCGATCGCGCCCACCACGGTGCACACCAGCAGGCCCGGCAACGAGGCCTCCGGCCCGAACGCGCCGCCGCTCAGCCACTCGGGCATCCCCGCCTGCGCGGCGCTGCGCGCGATCGCCGGCCCCATGTCGGTCCCCGACACCGCCGCGCCGAACAGATAGCCCTGGGTGAAGTTCCAGGCCGCATGCACGCCGATGGAGACCCAGAGCCGGCCGGTGAGCACATAGAAGGCACCCAGCATGATGCCGGCCTCCACCGCGATGCAGAGCGCGGCGAACACGCTCGCGTTCGGATTGCCGAGATGGGCCAGGCCGAACAGCAGCGCCGACAGCGCGAACGCCAACCACGGCCCGAACGCGCGCCACAGCAGGCGCAGCAGGATCGCGCGCAGCATCAGTTCTTCGACCACGCCGGCCTGCAGCGCCTTGCCGAGCGCACCCCATGCCGGCGCCGGCCCGGCCCAGCGGATCGTGTACACGCCGAACGCCGCCATGAGCGCCATCACCGCCGCGAACATCGCCGCGCCCAGCAATAGCCCAAGGGCCAACTGCGACGGCGCCATGCGCCAGGCGAGTTCCGCCGGCCAGCGCCGTTCGCCCAGGCGGACCGCGACGGCGTAGAGGATGGCGGCCGTCAATGCCGTGGCATACGGCGCGACGCGCTCCGCGCCCGGCGGCAGCAGCCTGGCGCACAGCAGCGGCACCGCCGTCGCCACGACCACCATCAGCGCCAGCAACGCGATCGCCCAGGCCACCGCCCGCAGCCAGCGCACGCTCCCCGGCTGCAGGATGCGCGCCTCGCCCAGCACCAGCAGGCGCCCAGCGCCGGCAGCCGTCACTGCTGGGGCATCGTGTGGATATGAAGACATGCAAAGGCTCGCTGCGGAGGAGGAGTCGGCAAGACGGAACGCTTCCGCCGCGCACAGGGAGTGTGCATCACGATCGCATCCCGGCGCGGCTCCGCGACGACGGGCGTGCAGCGCGCGGCCCCCGCCCGCGCGCTGCCGCCTGCTCAGCTGGAGATCGCCAACTGCTCCTGCCGGTAGCGGCGCACCGCCGCCAGCCACAACACCGCGGCCAGGCCGAAGCCAGTGAGCAGGTACACCGCCCAGATCTGCGGATCGATCGTTTCGCGGCGGATGATCTTCATCAGCATCTGGTTCTGCGCCAGGAACGGCACCGCGAACTGCCACAGCGTGGTCTTCAGCGGATACACCATCAACGCGTAGCCAGGCAGCATCGGCAGCAGCATCAGCCAGGTCATGTGGCTCTGCGCCTCCTTCATGCTCTTGGCCGAGGCCGCCAGGTAGGTCAGCAGCGAGGTGCCGATGAACAGCATCGGCAGCAGCACGAACAGCATCTGCAGCATCGCCACGAAGCTGACGTTGAGCTGGCGGCCGATGCCGCTGGCCACCTGCGCGCTGAGCTTGAACGCGAGCAGGGTCAGCAGCAGCGACACCAGGCCGACCACGCAGGCCGCGGCGATCTTGCCGCTGACGATGGCGCTGCGCGAGGCGGGGGTGGCCAGCAGCGGCTCCAGCGATTGCCGCTCGCGTTCGCCGGCGGTGGCGTCGAGGATCAGGTAGGCGCCGCCGATGAACGAGGTGATGGTCAGCAGCACCGGCAGCAGCATCGCCAGCAATGCGCCGCGCTTGGCCTCGGGCGTGGCCAGGTCCTGCAACGCCACGTCCAGCGGCCGCGACACTTGCGAATCGATGCCACGCGCCAGCAAGCGCAAGGCACCGACCTGCTGACCGTACATGCTCAGCGCGGCCTGCACTCGCTGGGTCGGGATGTCGGCATCGCGACGGGTGCTGTCCTTGATGATCTCCACCAGCGCCGGGCGCCCTTCGTGCCAGGCGTTGGCGTAGTCCTCGTCGATCTTCAGCGCCAGGTCCACGTCCTGACTGCGGATCGCCCCGGTCAGGTCCTTCGGCGGTGCGACCGCGTTCAAGCCCTGTGCGGCGAGGAAAGCCACCAGGTTCGGCGCGCGTTCGCGGCCGATCACTGGAATGTCCAGCGGCTTGTCGATCTGGGTGCGTACGCGGCTCTCGGCCAGCGCGCCCATGCCCAGGATCAGCGCCGGGTACAGCAGCGGCCCCAGCAGCAAGGCCAGCGCCAGGGTGCGGCGATCGCGCGAGAGGTCGCGCAATTCCTTGCGCATCACGGTGAATACGGTACGGAGCAGGCTCATGCGTGCAGTCCCTCGTCGCTGCCGATCGCCTTGACGAAGGCGTCTTCCAGATTGGGTTCGCCGGTGAGGGCGCGCAGTTCGTCGGCGGTGCCGGCGGCCACCACCGTTCCCTTGGCGATGATGACGATGCGATCGCACAGCGCCGCCACCTCCTGCATGATGTGGCTGGAGAAGATCACGCAGCGTCCTTCCTCGCGCAGCTCGCGCAGGAACCCGCGCAATGCGCGCGTGGTCATCACGTCCAGGCCGTTGGTGGGTTCGTCCAGGATCACGTTGCGCGGGTCGTGGACCAGCGCGCGGGCGATCGCGGTCTTGGTGCGCTGGCCCTGGCTGAAGCCTTCGGTCTGGCGGTCGAGGATGTCGTCCATGTCCAGCGCCTTCGACAGCAACCGGGTGCGCTCGGCGATGCGTGCCGCCGACAGCCCGTGCAACTCGCCGAAGTAGGCGATGTTCTCGCGTGCGGTCAACCGCTTGTACACGCCGCGTGCGTCCGGCAACACGCCCAGCGCGCGCCGCACCGCCATCGGATCCTGGCCCACGTCGACGCCGTCCACGCGCACCTGGCCCTGGTCCGGTGCCATCAGCGTGTACAGCATGCGCAAGGTGGTGGTCTTGCCGGCGCCGTTGGGACCGAGCAGGCCGGTGATCTGGCCGTCGGCGGCCTGGAAGCTGACCCCTTGCACCGCCTGCACGGCGCCGGCGCGGGTCTTGAATGCCTTGTGCAGATTGTCGGCGACGATCATGCGTGCCCCTCCCTGTCGAACGCTGCGCAGCTCATGGTTCCCATCCGTTGAATGAAGTGAAGGCCGGTACGCCGCTCATCGCGTCCAGGCAGGTGGCATCGAGGTGCTTGGCATCGGCGGTCTCGAAGAACTGGCCGAGCAGCTTGGGCATGCAGCCCAGGGTCATGGTGCCGTGACCCTGGCCGCGCACCACCAGGTGACGGCCGTTGGGCAGGCCCTTCAGCACGCGCTCGGCGTAACGCGGCGGGGTCACCGGATCCAGTTGGCCGGAGGTCAGCAGCACCGGCAGCGTGGAGGTGAACGGCGCGGTGAAGTCGGCCGGACGGGTGCCGGTGGGCCACACCGGGCAAGGCGCGAAAAACATCTGCGCGACTTCCGGACCGAGCAGCGTGTCGTGCGTCTGCGGCGCGCGATAGCGGTCGGCATCCTCGGCGCAGATCACCGACCACTGCATGCCGCGGTTCATCTGCCCATCCAACTGCCGGCCCATCATCCGCGCCAGCGACATCAGCGGTCCGTAGCGGCCGTTGGCGGCTTCGTCCAGCACCAGCGGCAGCAGCGACGCGGTCTGCGGCGCGTAGGAGAACGAGAACGCCAGGCTGGTGACGGTGTCGGCGGTGACCCGGTCGTGGCGGCTCTCGCCGCTGGCCGGATCGCGGTAGTCCACTTCCACCGGCGCCTGCCGCAGGCGCTCCACCACCGCGCGCAGCTGCGTGCGGGTGTCGGTGGGGAAGCGCTTGGCACAGGCCGGGTCGGCCTTGCATTGCTCGGCCTGCAGCGCGATCGCATCCTCGAACGTGTTGGCGAACTCGCCGCCGACCACCAGGTCGTTCGGCGCCACGCCATCGATGACCACGCTGCGCACGTGCGGCGCATAGCGGCGCGCGTACTGCTGGGCGACGCGGGTGCCGTAGGAACCGCCGATCAGGTTGACCTTGTCCACGCCCAGCGCGGCGCGCACCGCGTCCAGATCGCCGATCGCCTGGGTGGTGGTGTAGTAGCGCGGGTCGGCACGGCCCTGCAGCGACTGCGCGCAGCGCCGGGCGTAGTCGACCAGTTCGGCGGCGGTGGGCGCACGCGCCGGATCGGCCAGCGGCATGTCCTTGCCGTCCGGCCCCAGGCAGCTCAGCGGATTGGACTGGCCGGTGCCGCGCTGGTCGATCAGGAACACGTCGCGGCGCTTGCGGGTTTCGCGCAGTGCCATGTCAACGATGCTGGCGACCTGGGTGGCGGCCTGGCCGGGACCGCCGGCCAGGAAGAACACCGGATCCGGATCGCTGCCGCCCTCCCCGGTGATCGGCAGCCAGGCGATGTTGAGTTCGATCTTGCGGCCGTTCGGCGCCGCCGGATTCTCCGCCACCGCCATGCGCGTGCATTGCGCGGCGACGTTGTTGGAAGCCACCGGATTGGTCAGCGTGCACGGGTGGAAGCGCAGCGTGCCGTAGCTGCGCTCGGACGTCTGCGGCGCCGGCGCCTGGGCCGCCTGGCAGGCGGCGAGCAACAGGGTGGCCGCCGCAATGGCGAACGGCCGGGAAGGGTGTCGCATGGTTCGCATCCTTGAGGTCATGACTTGCAGAATGCCATGCCGGAACATGGCGTCGTCGGTGCCCGGTAGGGCATGGAACGGAGTACGCGGTTACTCGGCCTCATCGAACAGGAACACCTGCTCGATGCTGTGCGCGAACAACCGCGCGATACGGAACGCCAGCGGCAGGCTCGGATCGTACTTGCCGGTCTCCAGCGCATTGATGGTCTGCCGCGACACGCCCAGCCGCTCGCCCAGTTCGCCTTGCGACCAGCCGTGCGCCTCGCGCAGCTCGCGGACTCGGCTGTTCATTGGTAGCGGCGCGCGTTCGCGACCTTGACCACGCCATAGGTCATGCACAGTGCGGGGAACACCCACAACATCGCGCTTGAGGCCGACACCACGATCACCTGCGCCGCCTGCAGGAACCCCGCGGCCATGTAGACGCCGCAGATCAGCCCGGCGGCGATGGCGATGGACTCCAGCTCGATGCGCCGCTGCAACTCGTCGGAGTCGCGCACGAAGCGCGCCACCGCGCGGATCACCAGCGCCAGCATCACGGCCGGCAGCAGCGCCACCACCGCGCGCAGCCAGAGCACATCGACGCTATCCAGCAACCGCTTCCAGAACAGCATCACCACCACGTAGGCGCCCATCGGCGGGAAGAACTCACGGTAGTAACGTCGCGCCAGCGCCCGCGGCGCGCTGTCGGCCAGGCTGCCCCGCGACCACCACAGCAGCACCGCCATGAACAGGCCGCTGACGCCAACGCCCATGCACAGCCCACGCAGATAGTCGCTGCCGCCGAACGGCAGCCAAGCAGCCGCCGCCAGCAGCGCCAGACTCGCGCAAAGCACTACGATCGCGTTGCGCCTACAGTTCCCCATGCCCGCCCCCAGTCTCAGCCCACCCCGTTCCGGCGCCCGTTCCGGCTGCGCCCCATGGCGTGCCGACCTTTCCCCTGTCAAGCACGCTTGACAGCAGAATGCGCGTCGCAGGGACACCTGTCAAGCGTCCTTTACAGTCGAGATAGGGGGCACAGACGCGTCCGTGCGGAAGCCCTCATAGCCCTTCGGGGCACCTTTCCCAAAAATGGAGCCAAGGTCTCGAGGGCAGAAGCGAAAGCCATAGCCCCTCTCCCATCGGGAGAGGGGTTGGGGTGAGGGCAAGGGGCGCGCAGCGCCTGCAAGGATATGGCCCTGCGAGGCTTCGCCCTACCCTCATCCGCCCCTTCGGGGCATCTTCTCCCAAGGGGAGAAGGGAGACGCTAAAGCCCCTCTCCCGCCGGGAGAGGGGTTGGGGTGAGGGTACGGGCGCGCAGCGCACTTGGCATTTCCGGAACGCACGGCTTCGGACCCGACAGACCTTCCTGGTGAGCGGTCGCGGCTGAAGCCGCTCCTACAATAGGCGTAGGCATCGCCCCTACTTGCTGCTGACGTACTTCTCGCGACGGATGTGCTGCACCGGCAGGCCAGCCTCCTTCAGCGCATCGAAGCAGGCATCGACCATGTTCGGATTGCCACACAGGTAAGCGATGTCGCCTTCGGCCTGCGGCGCGAATTCGCCCAGGAACTGCTGCACGTAGCCATGCCGCACGTCCGGATGCGGCGCTTCCGGCAGCTCGCGCGAGAAACACGGCACGAAGCGGAAATCGGGGTGCGCATCGGCGAAGGCGCGGAACTCGTCGCCGTACAGCAGCTCGGCCGGGGTCCGCGCGCCCAGCAACAGCACCACCTCCACGCCGCGCTCGGCCATCGCCGCTTCCAGCAGCGGCAGCATCGAGCGGTACGGGGTGACGCCGGTGCCCGTGGCGATCAGCAGATAGCGACGGTTGGCGTCGCCGGGCTGCAGGCAGAAGCGACCGTACGGGCCGCTGGCGCAGACCTGGCCACCGATCTCCAGCGCCTCGAACAGCGCCGTGGCCGCGCCGCCGGCGACGAAGCTGACCGCGATCTCCACGGTGGCATCGGCCGGCTGCGCCGGATCGTGACGCGTGGCCAGCGAATAGCTGCGCTTGGTCGCCGTGCCGTCGGCATAGTGGAAGTGCACCTGCACGAACTGGCCGGGCGCGAACGGCAGGGGTTGGCCGTCGTCGCGGACGAAGCGGTAATGGCCGACGGCCGGAGCCAGCATGTGGCGATCGACCAGTTTCAGCGGGAATTGGGCAGGCACGGAGATGCAACAGTCTGTGGCCGGGGGCGACCCCACGAGGTCTTCTATAATAGCGGCTGCACTTCTCCTGCGCCGTCGATGCGGCGCGAAGGCCCGCCTTGACTCCCGCATCCGCTCTTTCCCCGCAGACGCCGGCGCCCGCCCTGCGCGTGCGCGACCTGCGCAAGACCTACGACAACGGCGTGCAGGCCCTGCACGGCGTGTCGCTGGACGTGTTGCCCGGCGACTTCTTCGCCCTGCTCGGCCCCAACGGCGCCGGCAAGTCCACCCTGATCGGCATCATCAGCTCGCTGGTCAACCTCAGCGCCGGCCAGGTCGAGGTGTTCGGCACCGACCTGAGCAGCCAGCGCAGCGCGGCGATGCGCCTGATCGGCCTGGTGCCGCAGGAAATCAACTTCAACCTGTTCGAGAAGCCCTTCGACATCCTGGTCAACTACGCCGGCTTCTACGGTATGCCGCGCGCCGAGGCCGAGCGCCTGGCCGAAGTGGAACTCAAGCGCGCGCACCTGTGGGAAAAGGCGCAGGTGATGAGCCGCACCCTGTCCGGCGGCATGAAGCGGCGGCTGATGATCGCCCGCGCGATGATGACCCGCCCGCGCCTGCTGATCCTGGACGAACCCACCGCCGGCGTGGACATCGAGATCCGCCGCGACATGTGGCGCGTGCTGCGCGAGATCAACGGCGCCGGCACCACCATCATCCTCACCACGCACTACCTGGAGGAAGCGGAGAGCCTGTGCCGCAACCTGGCGATCATCGACCGCGGCCGCATCGTCGAACAGGGTCCGATGCGTGCCCTGCTGGCCAAGCTGGACGTGGAAGGCTTCCTGCTGGACATCGACGGCGAACTGCCGGCGCAGTTGCCGGCGATCGAGGGCACCACGCTGCTGGCGCAGGACGCGCACACCCTGGACCTGGACATGCCGCGGGCGATGGACCTCAACCGCGTGTTCGCCGCGCTGGGCGACGCCGGCATCCGCGTACGCTCCATGCGCACCAAGAGCAATCGCCTGGAGGAACTGTTCGTGCGCCTCACCGGCGAGCACCGCGACGCGGCGACGGCCAGCGCCGGCGCGACGCCGCCGTCCGCCACTCCCTGATGCCCCCACGGCGGCGACCATGACTCCCCAGACCGACTCCACCCTTCCCGTTTCCGACGCCACCCCGGCCCAGCGCAACTGGGTCGCGCTGGGCACCATCGTACGCCGCGAGGTCAAGCGCATCCTGCGCATCTGGGGCCAGACCCTGGTGCCGCCGGCGATCACCATGACCCTGTACTTCCTGATCTTCGGCGGCCTGATCGGCTCGCGCGTGGGCGACATGGGCGGCTACAGCTACATGCAGTTCATCGTTCCCGGCCTGGTGATGATGAGCGTGATCCAGAACAGCTACGGCAACATCAGCTCCAGCTTCTTCGGCGCCAAGTTCGGCCGCCACGTCGAGGAACTGCTGGTCAGCCCCATGCCCAACTGGGTGATCCTGTGGGGCTACGTCGCCGGCGCGGTGCTGCGCGGGCTGATGGTCGGCGTGATCGTGCTGATCATCGCCATGTTCTTCACCCCGGTACGCATCCCGCACCCGCTGGTGACCCTGACCACGGTGCTGCTGGGCGCGACCATCTTCTCCCTGGCCGGCTTCATCAACGCGGTCTACGCGAAGAAGTTCGACGATGTGGCGATCGTGCCGACCTTCATCCTGACCCCGCTGACCTACCTGGGCGGCGTGTTCTACTCGGTCAAGCTGCTGCCCGGCTGGGCCGAGGCCGCCACCCACGCCAACCCGATCTTCTACATGGTCAATGCCTTCCGCTACGGCCTGCTCGGCAGCAGTGACGTGCCGGTATGGGTGGCCTACAGCCTAATGCTGGGCTTCGTCGCGGTGCTGTCGGCGCTGGCGCTGTGGCTGCTGCGGCGTGGGGTGGGGTTGCGGAGCTGACGCCCCGCGTCCCCTCCGCACTACCCCGGCGTCCCGGGGTTTCACGCCTTCTCATGCCCGACGCTGCCAAGCGCCGGGGCCGCTCGATGCGTCCCGTGTCCGCCCGGTTCCGAATCTCTGGCTGCAAGCAGAGCGGCGGCAGGTCACCCGCCATTCGATGCTGCGACCTCACAGGCCCGGCCGGAGCAAGCGCATCTGCCTTGCTCCGCATCGATACACATTGCCGACTGTCTCGTCACGCGTCTCCGGCCGCCCACGGCCACCCGACCCGCGCCTGCACGGATCGCGGACGCAGCGACATTCGCGGATGGCACGCCGTGCAACATGCCGACATATCCGCCACGCATCACATCCAAATCTGACGGTGCGCACGGCGCGACTGCACCGAATTCACAATTGTATATTCCATACGGGATCGCACGCGTCCAAAGTTTGACTCAATAATGTGATTTGCATCTTATTAAGCGCCAATTTATTAACGCAAGTTTTCTTGTAACGGCAATATCCCGACGCTACAGTGCACACGTCCGCTACACACCATCTCTTTACTGGACGTAAAGCGCGGGCCGGAGACCAGCTTCGTCTCCGTGAACGACTTCACTTAATGAACCCATGTCGCCACACGTTGCCGCGGGGCACGCTTGTGTGTTGCCGGTGATTGGGCGATCGAGCCAAGGAGAGGAATCAGATGAAGATCCAACGCAAGCCCATCCGTTTCGGCCGCAAGCAGCTCGGCCAGGGTATGACCGAGTACATCATCATCGTGGCCCTGATCGCGATCGCTGCGATCGGCGTGTTCACGTTCTTCGGCGGTACCGTCCGCAGCCAGGTCGCCGGTATGGCGCAGGAACTGTCGGGCAAGCAGGATGCCAGCCAGATGATCAACCGCGCTGGCACCAACGCCGGCAAGGCGCAGTCGCAGGCCGACAAAGACAAGGGCATGGCCGCTTACAACGGCAACAAGTAATGCTCTTGCCACCATCTGCCCGGAAGCGGGCAGATGGTGGCCTGCCGTCGGTCGTGTCGTCAGAAGCCTTATCCGGGCCTCTGCACATTAGCTAGCACCCCCAATCCATGGAACCAGCCGGGTCCGACGCTCGCGTCGTGCCCTCGGCGTGGTGTTGCCCGAAGGAAGCCGCATGGTGATCATCGCCGCCGCCGATCCCTCGACCACGACGGTCGCGCAAGGGCCGACCTGTATCCGTTCAAGGATGCAGGGACAAGCCATGCCGATGGTGCTGGTGTTCCTGATGGTGCTATGCGTGGGCCTGCTGGTGACCTTCAATACCGGACAGGTGGTCGGAAAGAAGGTCGAACTCACCAACGCCGCCGATGCCGCGGCCTACAGCATCGCCGTCGAGCAGGCGCGCGCGCGCAATTTCGCTGCCTATCTGAATCGCGGACGCGTCGCCAACGAAGTGGCGGTCGCGCAGATCGTCAGCCTGAACTCCTGGCTGACCATGGTCCACTCCACCACGGTCCACTTCGAAAAATTCAACAAGTTCGCCGAAGTCCTGCTGTTCTGGGTGCCCGGCCTCGGTGAAGCGTTGATCGCCATCGATCGCGCGATGACAGCGCTCAACGCCGCCCTCAAGGTATTCCGGCAAGGCTTTCTGCGAATGGCCGATATCTCCGTCCGCGGGTTGGACCAATTCCTCGACCATCCCTACGCGCTGGCCGCCGACGCGGCAGTCGGCGATCTCGCCTCGGAGGCCAATGTGTTCGCCATGGCCAGCAAGGTGGTCAAGGACAACGTGCCCGATGCCGATCTGACCGTGGTCGGCAAGGGCGTGCTGGCGAAGAACGTACTGTCGGCCGGCAATCAGCTCGAGAGCTATACGCCGGGTCAACGCCGCGGCCTGACCAGCACCAACAAGGGCGGCGAACGCTACCGCAACGTGGTGATGGCGTCGCGCGATACGTTCACGCGCGCGCGCGACGGCACCGCCTTCGGCGTGTTCAACAACAACGGCGGCACCGACATGGTCGAGTACGACCGTTGGTCGGGCGTGGATGCCTTCCAGTTCCGCCTGCCTCTGTTCCTGAAGACCTTCAAGTTTCCGATCGGCTGGGGTGGTACGCAGGCAGTGGATGGTCGCAAGCCGAACTTCTTCGCTGGCATGAACAACGGGCGAGGCTGGACATCGCCCTATGACGGCCGCCGCTACCAGGCCTATAACGGCACCCGGAGTAGCGATATCGCTGCGCGGTTCATCGAAGGTGACCCGGCCGTCATACCGGACTTCAAGCGCAACGATGCCTTCATCAACAGCTACCGCTACGGCATCAGTCCGCGCTACCACGACGTCAAGGATGCCTATTCGCAGCAGCCCGAGGGCGCCAATGCGGGGCCGATCTATACGGTCGAAGTCGGCACCAAGGTCGACAAGGCCCGTACCAGTTCCGCGCTGAAGATGGGAAGCGGACGCATGCAGCTCAAGGACCAGGCGCGGGGCGAGCAATTGCGCGCGATGGCCAGCGCACAGGTCTACTTCAATCGGCCCTACGAACTCAGCGCCTTCCGGCGCTCGGTGTGGGGCAGAGGCGACGGCAAGTTCGAAAAGGGCAGTCTGTTCAGTCCTTACTGGCAGGCACGCCTGGTGCAAACCCCCATCTCCGACCGCACACTCCTGGTGGCCGCTCCATGATGTTATCGACCAACCGATCCCGCGCTCTGGCCCTGGCCTGCGCGGCCTCGCTCGCGTTCACCGCAGGGTGCCAGTCGCACGAAGCACCGGAAGGGGGCGCCGGCGAAAATTCGTCGTCCGCCGAGAGCGGTGTCAAATCGCTACCTGCCCTCCACGTGGTCCTGACCTGGGAATCGCGGTTGGGCGGCGAGAATCTGGAGCGCAAGAACTACCAGGCGAAGCTGGAGGCCTGCCGCGGCTCGGGCATGCCGACCCGCGCACTCTCGCCGCAGGAAGAAGCCAAGCTGGGAACCGGCGAGGTCGAGATCATGATCGATGCGCATCGGCAGTTCGCCCATCAGGTGAGCTGGACCCTCGGCGCCGATGGCGACAGCGCGCAGGCCGCTTGTATGGTCAAACTGGAAGAGCACACGGACAAGGACGCCATCGAAGACGCCAACGGCATGTACATGCCGATCGACAGCAGCGCGCGCACGCAGGAGCGCCAGAGCGTCCAGGCCATCGGCTGGAAGCTGGCGGGCGAAGGCCAGATCAAAGGCCAGCCCTGCACGCGCTGGGAGAACGGCAAGCAGGACGTGTGCATGTGGTCGGGCGGTACCAAGTGGGGCTTTTCCGAATCGCCCGGCGATGCGGCCGGCTGCACCGTGGACGGTGCAGGCGCTTACCTGCAGGCCATTCCGCTGGAAGCCAAGCCGCTGCAGGGCGGCAACGGCTGCGTGCTGCAGGTCAAGTCGTTCAGCCTCGGCAGCGGTCTGATTCCTTCCAACGTGGCGGGTGCGAAGGAAGAAAACTAGGAGGACGCAGGATGAAGACGACGTTCTTTTCACCAGCGCGCAGGATGCGCGGACAGGGGATGGTGGAGCTGGCGGTGTGTGCTGCCGTGCTGGTGCCGCTGTTCCTGTTGATCCCGGTCGTGGCCAAACTGGGGCACGGCAAGCAGATGGCGATGCAGGCGGCGCGCAACGCCGCCTGGGAAGCCAGTGTGGCAAGCAATTATCAACCGCCAAGCCGCGCCGTCTTGCAGCGCAGGGCGCTCGACCGCAACTTCGCCGATGCCGACGCGCCGATCACCAGCCGCGCCTCCGGCAACGGCAACGGTGCGTTCGCCGACCAGATGCTCAACACCTTCTCCAACCGGAAGCTGCTGGAGAAGAGCGACCTGTCGATCACACGGACCGCCAACAGCGGCTCTCCGGGCTACATGGACAACGCCGCCGCGCTGGTGCCACGGAATTTCGCCGACAGCGCGTTCCCGCCCAACCGCAACGGCTATGTCACCGCGGAAGTGGCGCTGAACTATCGCGACCTGAAGACGGCGGACGGGCGACCTGCGCACTTCCTGGAACCGTTGGACAATCTCAACCTGGTCGACAAGCGCCACCAGACCCTGCTGACCGACGCCTGGAACGCGTCCGGTCCGCGTAGCGGCCCGCGCAGCGTGGTCAGCGCCGTGCGTCCGCTGGCGCCTGCCTCCTACTTCGCCGGCCTCGATCGCATCTTCGACATGGTCAAGCCGTTGAAGCCGATCCTGCCGATGGTCGGCTCCCTCGGCGACCTGGAGCTGGGCACCATCGAGCCGGATGTCGTGCCTTCGGACAAGCTGGCCAACTATCCGGTCAAGCCGGGCAAGCCATGAACGCACGCAGCTCCCATCGCGTGCTCGCCAGCGGGCTGGGCCTGCTCCTGTCCGCGCTGGCGGTGCAGCCGGCGCGTGCGGTGGACTGGCCGGAGGTACCGGTCCCGGACCAGGCGTCCGGCGAGGTGGTGTCCGACCACATGCTCTACAACGGCATCGCGATGCGCGCCAGCCGTTTCAGCGTCGCGCAATCGCCACGGCAGGTCGAGCAGTTCTATCGCAAGGAATGGGGCGACCTCGTCGTGGCGACACCGGCCGGCAGCAAGACCGTGCTCGGCCACATGACCAAGAGCGGGTACTACATCACCGTGGAACTGAGCGGCGATGCCAACCGCACCCAGGGCCAGATCGGCGTGATGGAAATCCCGAAGAAAAACCTCCCCGCCGACGGAGTCGGCAAGGGCTTCGGCCGGCTGCCGGACACGCAGGTCGCCGAGGACATCGTCTACATGGACACGCCGCGTCATGTCAGGACACTGAGCATGCTCAACCGCTACACGCCGCTGCAGAACCAGCAGTACTACGCGCGGTATTTCGCCGGGCAGGGCTACGCGCGCGACGGCTCCTCTTCGGCCTGCAACGCGAGCAGTCCGCACTGCGTCTCCCGGTTCACCCGGCAGGACGATCGCGTCACCGTGACCTCGAGCCGCGGACAGACCGGTACCGTGATCGTGGCGGTGGTCGAATGAATGCGCACGTCCTGCCCGGCCGGCGCCTGCAGCGCGGCCAGTCCACGATCGAATACACCGTGGTGGTCATGGCGCTGGTGATCGTGCTGATCGCCAAGCCCGACCTGATCACCGAGGTGGTGACAGCCCTGAAAGATCTCTATGCCGCCTTCGTCTACGCCATCTCGGCGTCCGACGTACTGGTGGGGTGATCCTTCTTCCCTCGCGATGACCTGCCCGACGGCGCCTCTTCAATGCAGAAACCCAAACTCAGCAAGAACGTCCTTTTCATCCTGATCGCGGTGGTCATGGCCGGCCTTGCCGCCTTCATCGCGGTCAGCTACATCCGCACCACGGTCGCCGAACGCACCCAGGACAACCGGCCGATGGTCGACGTCGCGGTCCCGGTGAACGATCTGCCGCAAGGGGCGATCCTGCAGGGCAGCGATCTGGCGCTGCGCACGGTCCCGGCCGAATTCGCGCCCGCCGACGCGGTCACGCCCGACAACCACACCCAGTTCGAAGGCCGGATACTGCGTGCGCCGGCGCGGGGCGGCGCACCGCTGAGCGCCAGCGCCTTGGTCCCGCTGTACGACCAGTTCTCGCGGCTGATTCCCAAGGGCAAGGTCGCCTACACGATGAGCGTGGACGAGAACAATTCGATCTCGGGCATGATCGCGCCAGGCGACCTGATCGACATCTTCTTCGTCAAGGACGCCTCCACCGGCAGCAATGGCGGTGCTGGCGGTCAGGCATCGGGCGCGCAGGTGTTCCCGCTGCTGCAGAAGATCAAGGTGCTGGCGGCCGGCAGCCGCATCGGCGAGACGCCGACGCCGAAGGAAGGCGAGGAATCCAACACGTCCACCGGCTTTTCCAGCGTCACTCTGGAGCTGGACCAGTACCAGGCCAAGCAGCTGGCGGTCGCCTCCAAGGTGGGCGCGGTGCGCGTGCTGCTGCGCGAAGTTCAGGACACCTCGCCTGGCGCGGCAACGGGCATGAGCGAGAGTCAGTTGTTGCGATCGCTCGGATCGGGAGATCCGGCAAGCACGGGCAGCGGAAGCAGCCGCGTTGAGTTCATCATTGGCGGAAAGGGTTAAGCATGACGCAAGCAACACGCCGTCGCAGGAGCAAGGCCGGGACATCGGCGCCATGGTTGGCCGGCTTGCTGCTGGCGGGCATCGGGGGATGGAACGCATCGGCACAACAGGCCGCAACCACCGGCGCGGCAGCGCGGCCGGCCGCGCATGCCGGGGTGCCGTCACCGGCGCCGGCAGCAGGACAGGCAGCGGATGCCACGTCGGCGGAACAGGCACGGCTGATGGCGCAAGGACGCCAGGTCGACCAGCTCAAGCAGACGATGGAATCGCAGATCCAGGAACTGGGCAACAGCGGCTCCTCGTCGGGCGGCGGCGGCGTCGCGCTGGCCGGCGACAGGAAGCCGTCGGTCGCCCCGTTGATCCAGCCGTCGCAAAGCATCTATGCCGGTGAGGCAGTGGTGCGGCGGGTACCCGGGGCACTGCGCCGTATCGCGGTCGGCGACGGCGAAGTGCTGAGCGTCTTCTCGGTTGGCAAGTCCGAGCTGGTCATGATCGGCACCAAGCCCGGCGAGACCAACGTCCACCTGTGGATGGCCGATGGCAGCCAGCGCGACGTCAACGTAACGGTGGGTGGCAGCAAGTCCGAAGGTGCGGCCGAGACCGTGCGCGAACTGCTGGGCAATACGCCCGGCGTCACCGTGCGGGCCATCGGCTCCAATGTGGTGATCTCGGGCAACGACATCGACGCCGCCACCACGGCGAAGATCCAGGCGTTGCAGAAGATCTATCCGCAGGTGTTGAACTTCGCCGGCGCCGACCCGGTGGGCATGCGGCCGATGGTGCAGATGGACGTGTCCATCATGGAGTTCAACAAGAACGCCGTGGAGGATCTCGGCATCCGCTGGGACAGCACCATCGATGGTCCGATCGGCGGCCTGATCCGCGACGTGACCACGAACAATTACTTCCGCGTGCTGCCGCAGAACAACCAGACCTTCCAGGACATCAAGGACCAGTTGCCCACCAAGCTGCCCGGGCCGCAGGGCTATTTCGGCATCGCCACCACGATCGCCTCGAAGATCAACCTGCTGATGAGCCGCGGCAAGGCCTGGGTGCTGGCGCAGCCCAAGCTGAGCGCCAAGAGCGGCAGCAACGCGACCTTCCTGGTCGGCGGCGAGGTACCGATCGTGGTGCCGTCGATCCTCGGCCAGACCCAGATCGAGTACAAGGAATACGGCATCCGCCTCAACATCAATCCGTCGGTCAACTCGTCCAATCAGGTCAATACCTCGATCATGGCCGAGGTCAGCCGGATCGATCCGTCGGTGTCGGTGCAGGGCGTGCCCGGTTTCCTGACGCGGCGTGTCGAGACCGAACTGAACGTCAATGCCGGCCAGACCATCGTCATCTCCGGCCTGCTCGATCGTGAAGCCTCCAAAGCGGTGGACAAGATGCCGCTGCTGGGCGACATCCCGATCCTGGGCAAGCTGTTCCGCTCCGATGGCTTCCGTGGCAACAAGACCGAACTGGTGATCTTCGTGACCCCGCGCATCGTCAGACCGACCTCGCCGGAGAACCTGCAGGACCTGCAGCGTGCCCAGGGGATCGAGAAGGAACTGCAGGACGAAATCAGTCCCCGCCAAGACAAGTTGATCAAGTAACCCACCCCACGGAGCGCAAGGTTCACCGCCATGTTCACAGTGCTGATCAATACGCCAGGAGGCGATACGCGGCAAGTCAAATGCATGCACCGCGAGTGCGGCATCGGCCGCGCCGATGCCAACCTGGTGATGCTGCAGGGCTGGAACATCGCCGGCAAGCACGCCACCCTGCTGCGCGAGGACGAAGGCGTGTTCATCCTGCCGCTGGGCGGGCGCGAGCCGATCACGCTCAACGGCAAGGTGGTGCTGGCCAAGCAGGGGCCGATCGACGGCAAGGACGAGATCCGCATTGGCCAGTACCTGCTGAAGGTCAGCGGCGACGATGCGCGCATCGCCCGGCAGACGCCCGCCGCCAACGACGGTGCAGCGGTCAGGACCGAGGCCGCGGCACCCGCCACCAACGCAGCGCCTGATCGCCAGCCATCTGCGCCTACCGCGACGGACATGGTGGTGGCCGGGCCGCCTCCGTCGGACATCGCCACCTGGCGCACCAAGCTGCACATGGCGCTGGTGCGGCAGATGGACCTGCGGCGCATGGACGTGCGCAGCATGGACGACAGCGCGCTGCGCGACAGCACCATCAACCTGATCGACGACATCCTCAAGCGCGAGTTCAGCGATCTGCCCGCGGACATCAGTCCGCGTCGGCTGGCCAAGCAGGTGCTGGACGAGGCGATCGGGCTGGGACCGCTGGAGGACCTGATCGACGATCCGACCGTCACCGAAATCATGGTCAATTCGCATGACGACATCTTCATCGAGCGTGCCGGCCGCATCCAGAAGTCCGAGGTGGTGTTCTCCAACGAACGCGCCTGCCTGGCGGCGATCGAGCGCATCGTCACCCCGCTGGGGCGGCGCATCGACGAAAGCTCGCCGCTGGTCGACGCACGCCTGAAGGATGGCTCGCGCGTCAACGCGGTGATTCCGCCGGTGGCCCTGCGCGGACCCAGCATCAGCATCCGCAAGTTCGCCACGCGTCGGTTGATGGGCGAGGACCTGCTCAAGTTCGGCTCGCTGAACCAGCCGATGCTGGACTTCCTGATCATGGCCGTACGCGAGCGCCGCAACGTCGTGGTGTCCGGTGGTACCGGCTCGGGCAAGACCACGCTGCTGAACATCCTGTCGAACTTCATCCCGGACGGCGACCGCGTGGTCACCATCGAGGACGCGGCGGAACTGAAGCTGGTGCAGCCCAACCTGGTGGCGCTGGAAGCCCGCCCCCCCAACATGGAGGGCAAGGGCCAGATCACCATCCGCGACCTGGTCAAGAACGCACTGCGCATGCGCCCGGATCGCATCGTCGTCGGCGAGTGCCGTGGCGGCGAATGTCTGGACATGCTGCAGGCGATGAACACCGGTCACGAAGGTTCGCTGACCACCGCGCATGCCAACAATCCGCGCGAGACGCTGTCGCGCCTGGAAGTGATGGTGATGATGGCCGGCATGGAGCTGCCGATGACGGTGGTGCGCGAGCAGATCGCGTCGGCGGTCAACCTGATCGTGCACCAACGACGTTATCCCTGCGGCTCGCGCAAGGTCAGCCACATCACCGCGATCACCGGCATCGAAAGCGGCACGATCCAGATGCAGGACCTGTTCCTGTTCAAGCCCACCACCTACCACGGTCCCGACGGCAAGGTCGCCGGCAACTTCGTGGCCACCGGCGCGGTGCCCGAGTTCTACGAGGAACTCGCCGAGCGTGGCGTGTCGGTGGACCTGGGCATCTTCCGCAACCAGGGAAGCGCGCGCTGATGAGCCTGTGGCTGATCGCCCTGCTGGTGTTTGCCGGGACCGTGATGGCGTTCCTGCTGATCGCGCGTTCCAGCGAGCAGTTCCTGAAGCGCTATCGCGAAAGCTTCATGGACCAGGCCCGCATGAACCTGGCGGACATGTTCCTGTTCCTGGATCCGGCCCAGGTCTACATGATCAGCGCCGTGGTGATGGTGATCATCCCGCTGCTGGTCTGGATGCTCACCGGCAGCCTGGTCATCGCGGTACTGATCGGCATCTTCCTGATCTTCGCGCCGCGCAAGATCTATGCCTTCCTGCGCAAGCGCCGGCTGGAGAAGATCCAGGAGCAGCTGCCCGACGCGCTGCAGATGCTGTCAAGCAGCTTGCGCGCCGGCGTCGGCTTCGCGCCGGCGATGGAAGTGCTGGTTCACGATGGCCAGCCGCCACTCGCGCAGGAACTGGCGCTGGTCTTGCGCGAACAGCACATGGGGCTTCGCGCCGAAGAGGCGATGGAGAACTTCAGCAAGCGCGTGCCCATCACCGATGCCGAGCTGTTCGTCTCGGCGGTGAATATTTCGCGCGAGGTCGGCGGCAACCTGGCGGAGACCCTGGCAACCCTGGCCGAGACGCTGCGCCGGCGCCTGACCATGGAGAAGAAGGTGAAGTCGCTGACCGCGCAGGGCCGCCTGCAAGGCATCGTCATGGCGATGCTGCCGGTGTTCCTGATCGGCTACCTCAGCCTGATGTACAGCGAAACCATGCAGCCGATGTTCCACAGCTGGCACGGCTGGGTGGTGATCACCATCTGCCTGGTCATGGAATACCTTGGCTACCGTCTCTGCAAGAAGATCATGACGATCGACGTATGACCTGGATGCTCGCCCTCATCGCGCTTCTGGCTGCCGGCGCCGTCGCGCTGGTGGTGATCGGCACACGCGGGGTGATCCGCGAAGTCGAACTGGAAGACCGTACCTACTACGACCCGCTGCCGCGGCTGATGCAGTTGATGTGGCCGCTGGTGACGGTGCTGACCCGGCGCATCGCGCCACGCCTGAGCGTGGCGCAACTGGAACAGACCCACCGCCAGCTGCAGGCGGCCGGCCAGGACTACACGCTGACGCCCGAAGAGTTCTATGGCTTGCGCATGGCCAGCGCGCTGGTGGTGATCGCCTTCTTCCTGCTGTGCACCGGCATGCTCGGCCACCTGGGCATCGGCTCGGGCCTGATGTGCCTGCTGTTCGGCGGTGTGCTCGGCTGGTTGTATCCCGCGCTGTGGCTGGGCGAACGGCGCAAGGCGCGGCAGAAGACCGTCGTGCGCGACCTGCCGGTCTATCTGGATTTCATCACCATGTCGGTCGAGGCCGGCCTGAACGTCACCGGCGGCATCGAGCAGGCGGTGGCAAAGGGACCGGCAGGCGCACTGTCGCAGGAGTTCTCGCGCATGCTGCGCGACCTTCGTGCCGGCCTGCCCCGCGCCGAGGCGCTGCGGCGCATGGCCGAGCGCATGGACATCGCGCAGATCACCAGCTTCACCAGTGCGCTGATCCAGGCCGACAAGGTCGGCGCCAACCTCAGCGACACCTTGCGTGCGCAGGCCAACCAGCGCCGTGAGGAACGCTTCCTGCGCGCCGAGAAGCTGGCACTGGAAGCACCGGTGAAGATGATGCTGCCGCTGGTGATGTTCTTCTTTCCGCTGATCTTCCTGTTCCTGGGTTACTTCATCTACTTGAAGATGCTGCAGGAGGGCATCCTGTGAAGCGTGGATGCATCGAGCGTAGCGCCGGTACCGCGATTCCGCAGGTGTGGGCGGCGGACACATGGTGGTCGCGCGCGCGCGGGCTGCTGGCGCGCCCGGCACTGGCCACGGATGGTTCGGAGGCCCTGCTGATCCGCCCCTGCGCCAGCGTGCATACCATCGGCATGGGCTACCCGCTGGATCTGGTGTTCCTTGACCATGACGATGTCGTGCTGGAGTGGCGCGAGAACGTCAGGCCGTATCGCGCGGCGCTTTGCCGGCGCGCCGCGGCCACCATCGAATTCCACGGCGGTGCACTGGACCGCCTGCAACCGCAACGCGGCGAACACTGGCGCTGGCGCGCCACCGCGCCAGCGCCTTCCTCTCCGGGAGCCCGGTCATGAAAGCACACGTCCGCACACTGCGCAGCCGCTCGTCGATGCGCGGCCAATCCATGGTGGAACTGGTGATCATCACGCCGGTGCTGCTGTTCCTGTTGCTTGCCGTCATCCAGGCGGTGCTGCTGTATCGCATGAAGTCCACGCTCGACTACGCCGCGCTGATGGCGGCGCGCGCGGGTGCGGTCAGCGGGGTGGACCGCATGGAAATGCGCAAAGGCTTTGCCAAGGGCATGATGCCGCTGTATGCGCACGACACCGGCCAGGCCGCGGTCGAGGTGGCGTACGCCAAGGCGTTCGCCGACCTCACCCTGCACGGCCGCATCACGGTCATCAATCCCACGCGAGCCGCCTGGAGCAACTTCCGCGAACGCCAGTACAACGGCCAGTACGCCTTGCCGAACGACACGCTCGCCTACCGCAGCGACGCGGTCGGCAGCAGCGGCGTCAATGTCCAGGACGCCAACATCCTCAAGATCAAGGTGGTCTACGACGCGCCGCTGGTCGTCCCCTTCGTCGGCTGGGTGCTGGGCGGCAAATCCCAGTACCTGAAAGCAGGCACGTTCGAAGCTTCTCCGCTGCAGCCGCTCACCGGGCGCCTGCCCATCGAGAGCTATGCCATCGTGCGCATGCAGTCGCCGATCTACACGCAGGGCAACCTGGACAAGTGATGCCTCGTCTGACGCTGCTGGCCTGCGTTGTGCTGCTGTGTCAGATGATTGCCGGCTCGGCGCGTGCCGAGGACGTCGCGTTCTCCGGCGTTGCGCAGGTCAGCACCAACGAGCTCGGCGGTCTGAGCCGGATCAAGCCACGCGGCGCTTCGCAGGCGGCGACGGTGTTCTTTCGCGACGGCGCGCTTCGCATCCAGTTCCAGGATGCGAGCGGCGCGCCGTATGCGCTGATCCTGGCGAAGGATGCGCCGACCGGCTGGATCGTCGGCCAGCAAGGTGGGGCCATGCCCGTTCCCGGCATGCGCTGGCCACTACGCTTCAATCCGGAACAGCCTTGCGCCGGTCTGGGCATGTTTGCCGACTGCCAGCGTGGCGACAGCGGCCTGCGCGCGGGCCGACCCGCGGTGCAGTGGCGGTACCGCCTGGTCAACCCGGACGGCCCTGGCAGGACCCGGCAAGGCACGATGTGGCTGGACCGGGAGACCGGCCTGGTGCTCGCCTATCGCGGCAAGACCGGGCTGGAACAGCAACAGCAATGGGACATCCAACGCGTCGACTACGGCCCGCAGCCGGACGCGTTGTTCCAGCCGCCCGACCTCGCGCACTGATCCGACGTTCTCTGCGACCCAAGCGCGCATCGCCATCGTTGGTCGACGCAGGTTCATGGTGATGCAGCAAGATCGGCCGATCGCACCGTTACACTAGTTTGGTTCGTCCCCCGACAAGGAGTATCTCTGTGAAAAGAGCAGTAGCGGCGACGTTGGCCCTGGCCGTCATCGCAAGTCTGAGCGCCTGCAAGAAGCATGAGCAGCCCGCGCATCCCGACGATCAGGCGACGGCCCCCGCGGCGACCGCCAGCGGCGCGCAGGAGGCTCCCGCGCCGCAGTCCTCCGCCAGTACGGCGTTCGACCCGGCCAGCCTGCCGGTGTCCGACGTCCCGCTGGGAGACTTTCCCTACATCGCACTGCCCACCGGCTATGTCACCGGCAGCACGGCGGACGTCGCCGACTTCGACCAGGTGCCGTTCTGGACCGGCGATCGCCTCCAGCCGGTCGAGGGCAAGATCTGGTCGGCGCACATCGACGCAGCGCAGGGCAAGACCTTCTCCGACCTGGAACTGTCACGCAACATCGAGGCGGTGGTCACCGCGCTCGGCGGCAAGAAAATCTTCGACGGTCGGATTCCCGAGGCGGCCACGCAGAAGATCAAGGAATGGCCGCGCGATGTCGCCACCAAGTACAACAGCGGCCTGGGCGATGTCTGGAACAACCCGGCACAGGTGTTCGTGGTGCACCGCGCCGATCGCGATATCTGGATCCACCTGTGCAGCTACCAGTTCGGCGGCGGCCTGCTGATCGCCGAGACCAAGCCGCTGCAGGTCACCGCCAGCCTGCTGCCGGCCAGCGAACTGAAGACGCAGATCGACAAGACCGGCAAGGTGGCGCTGCACGTCAACTTCGCCACCGACAAGACCGACATCCTGCCCGACTCGCAGCCGCAGATCGCCCAGGTCGTGCAGCTGCTCAAGCAGGATGCTGCGTTGAAGCTGGCCGTCAACGGCTACACCGACGGCACCGGCGATGCCGCGCACAACAAGACACTGTCGGAAGGACGGGCCAAGGCGGTGGTCGCCGCACTGGTCGCGCAGGGCATCGATACGGCGCGGCTGAGCGCGGCCGGCTTCGGCGATGCCGACCCGGTGGCGGACAATGCGACCGAGCAAGGCAAGTCGCAGAACCGCCGCGTCGAATTGGTGAAGAAGAGCTGAGCCGCACGGGGCGCGGCTGCGTGCGGCCGCGCCCCGCTGCATGCAGGCTCCGGTGGTGCGGCGCAACGGCATCGCCGGTTGCGTCGCACCGCCTCACGCACGCTCGTGTTGCCGGCCTGCGTCCCAGCGTCGGACGCGTTCTCCCCCATGATTAGCCACGTCTCATGCGTATCCTGATTCTCGGTGCCGGCGCGACCGGCGGTTACTTCGGCGGACGCCTGGCGCAGGCCGGCGTCGATGTCAGCTTTCTGGTGCGACCGGCGCGTGCCGCGCGCCTGCAACGCGATGGCCTGCGTATTCGTAGTCCACGCGGCGATGCCGCAATCGTGGTGAGCACGCTCACCGCCGAAACGCTGCCCGGCGCGGCACAGGCGCGGCCGTTCGATCTGGTGCTGCTGAGCTGCAAGGCCTACGACCTGGACAGCGCGCTGGAGGCAGTGGCGCCAGCGGTGCACGACGGCACCGGCGTGTTGCCGATCCTCAACGGCCTGCGCCACTACCGGGCACTGGATGCGCGCTTCGGTGCGGAACGGGTGATCGGCGGGCTGTGCTTCATCAGCGCCGTGCTCGACGCCGATGGCGCGATCCAGCACCTGGCCAAGCCGGCCTCGCTGACCTTCGGCGAGCGCGACGGGCGCGGCGCCGACAGCGCACGCGTGCGCGCCCTGGCCGACGCGTGCACGCAGGCCGAGGTGGATCATCTGGCCGCGCCGCGGATCGCGCAGGAGCAATGGATCAAGTACACCTTCCTCACCGCCCTGGCGGCGGGCACCTGCCTGATGCGTGCGCCGATCGGGCGCATCGTCGCCAGCGACGATGGCGTGGCGCTGGTGCGCGGCCTGTATGCCGAATGCACGGCGGTGGCCGCGGCTGCCGGCGAGCCGGTGCCCGAGGCCGCGCAAGCAAGCGCGCTGCAATTGCTGACCCAGCCCGGCTCGCCGATGAAGGCGTCGATGCTGCGCGACCTGGAAGCCGGGCAGCAGGTGGAAGCGCAGCAGATCGTCGGCGACATGCTCGCCCGCGCCCGTACCGCCGGGCACGCCGCGCCGCTGCTGATGGCCGCGTACTGCCACCTGCAGGCGTACCAGGCCGGTCTGCCCGCGCGCTAATACCTGCCGCACCGGCGGCGCGGTGCGCTCCCTTCCCGCGCACCTGCCAAGGACCGGTACGCGCCACAGACATTGGTGCCTCCCTGCCCCAAGCGCCTGCGCATCTTCGCGCGCCGCTGACGCGCCTGGCGCCTATGCTCGCCCACCACACAGGGGGCAGCGACGGACACGCGCATGGAAAAACTGTTCCGCGGCGGGCATTTCCTCATCATCGTGCTGTTCCTGCTGTGCGCAGCCGGGCTGGTCTGCATGGCGGTGCTGGAGCTGTGGCACGGCCTGACGCCGGGTGGCGAACTGGTGGTGCGCGACCGCTTCAACGTGGTGCTGGAAGCGATCGGGCTGCTCACCGTGGCGCTGGTGACCCTGGAACTGGGCCAGACCATCTATGAAGAAGAGGTGCAGCGCGACGTCAAGGTCAGCGGACCGACCCGCGTGCGCCGCTACCTGTCGCGGTTCTTCGTGGTCATCGTCATTGCCCTGGCGATCGAGACCCTGGTGTCGATCTTCGAACTGATGCACGACGACCCGGCCAAGCTGCCCTACGCCGCCGCGGTCGGCCTGTGCGCAGCGATGCTGCTGATCGCCTGGGGCGTGTTCGTCAAGCTCAACCGCAGCGCCGAGGAGCTGGAACCGGAGGCCATGGCCGAGGCCAAGCGCGAGGATGCGCAGGTCGATTGAGGCGGGAGGGCGCCACCCGGGCAGGGCTGCTCACGTTACCCACGTAGGAGCGGCTTCAGCCGCGACGAATGAAGCCAAACGCCGACTGACACCGTCATGCGTCGGGACTGAAGTCCCTCCCACAAGAAAATGCCGACCCACTCCGTCCAGGATCTCCAACGGCGCATCGGCCAGCAGGGTCGCGCAAAGGATCGGCATGGTCGCCGGGCCATCAGCCGCGCCCGGGTGACCGGTCGCGGCTGAAGCCGCTCCTACAAAAGACGCATACAGCCAAGCGCGCTTCTACGAATTCCCAATCCCCACTCACGAGTCACCAATCACGAAACCCGCCGCATCGGCGTTCTCAGGCCGGTATCGGCAAGCGGAAGAATGTCCGCGCGGCAGCGGTGCTGGCGGCGGCGACCGTCGCCACGTCCTCGCCACGGTCGCGCGCCAGCTCCTCGACGATGTGCGCAAGAAATGCCGGCTCGTTGCGGCGGTCCTTCGGCGTCGGCTTGAGCGTACGCGGCAGCAGGTACGGCGCATCGGTCTCGATCATCAACCGCTCGGCGGGAATATGCTTCACCAGCTCACGCAGGTGCGCGCCGCGGCGTTCGTCGCACAACCAGCCGGTGATGCCGATGTACCAGTCGCGGTCCAGATAGTCGAACAGTTCTTCGCGACTGCCGGTGAAGCAGTGCACGACCGCCGGGCCGAGCTTGCCGTCGAACTGACGCATCAGCGCCATGAAGTCGAGATGGGCGTCGCGTTGGTGCAGGAACAGCGGCTTGCCGGTGTCCACCGCTAGTTGCAGTTGCCGCTCGAAGGCGCGGTGCTGCGCCGGTCGCGGCGAGAAGTCGCGGAAGTAGTCCAGGCCGCACTCGCCCACCGCCACCACTTCGGCATGCGCCTGCAGCGCGCGCAATTCGGCGTCGCATTCGGCGGTGTACTCCACGGCATGGTGCGGATGCACGCCGGCGGTGGCGTACAGCAGCCCCGGGTGCTGCTGTGCCAGTTGCAGCGCCAATGGCGAGTGCTCGCGGCTGGCGCCGGTGACCACCAGTTGCGCGACGCCGGCAGCGCGGGCGCGCTCCAGTACCGCGTCGCGGTCGCGATCGAAGGACTCGTGGGTGAGATTGGCGCCGATGTCGATCAGGGTCATGCGGTTGCGCGGGAATCTGCCGGGAAGCGGCTGATTGTACGGGCCGTGCGCCCACCGCCGCTCTACAGCGGCGCGGCGGCCCCGTATCCTTGCGCGATGACGTCCGCCGTGTTTCCGATCGACCCGCTGCTGCCGCAACTCCGCGACAGCCTCGCCGCCCATCCGCGCCTGGTGCTGGAAGCCCCGCCCGGCGCCGGCAAGACCACCCAGGTGCCGCCGGCGCTGCTCGACGCACCCTGGCTGCAGGGACGGCGCATCGTGATGCTGGAGCCGCGCCGGGTCGCCGCGCGCAGCGCCGCCACCTTCATGGCCCGGCAGCGCGGCGAAGCACCGGGCGAGACCGTGGGCTACCGCATCCGCTTCGAGAACAAGATGTCCGCGCGCACCCGCATCGAAGTGGTCACCGAAGGTATCCTGACCCGCATGCTGCAGGACGACCCGATGCTCGACGGCGTCGGCGCGCTGCTGTTCGACGAGTTCCACGAGCGCCACCTGGCCGCGGACCTGGGCCTGGCGCTGGCCCTGGACGTGCAGGCGCAGGTGCGCGAGGACCTGCGCATCGTGGTGATGTCGGCCACGCTGGACGGCGAGCGCCTGGCACAGTTTCTCGACGCGCCGCGGCTGTCCAGCGCCGGGCGCAGCTTCCCGGTGGAGATCGCGCACTTCCCGGCGCGGCGCGAGGAGTCGCTGGAAGCGCAGGCACGGCGCGCGGTCGAACACGCGCTGCAGCAGCATCCGGGCGACGTACTGGTGTTCCTGCCCGGACAGCGCGAGATCGGGCGGGTGCAGGCGGCGCTGGAGGCGGCGGGAGTTGGGGGTGGATCGGGTACGGGTTCGGGCGTGTCTTCCACAGGCACAGGCTCGGGCACTTCTCCAGTTGGCACCGCCTCTGGCGCACCCTCATCCGGCGCTGCGCGCCACCTTCTCCCGGGGGGAGAAGGAGGAGGCGTCGAGGTCCTGCCGCTGCATGGCGAGTTGCCGGTGGAGCAGCAGAGCAAAGTGCTGCAGCCCGATCCGCACGGGCGGCGGCGCGTGGTGCTGGCGACCAACGTCGCCGAGTCCTCGGTGACGCTGCCCGGGGTGCGGGTGGTGATCGATGCCGGGCTGGCACGCGAGCCGCACTACGACCCCAACAGTGGCTTCTCGCGGCTGGACGTCACCGCCATCGCCCAGGCATCTGCCGACCAACGCGCCGGCCGCGCCGGCCGTGTCGCCAGTGGTTGGGCCTATCGGCTGTGGCCGCAGTCGCAACGCCTGGAGGCGCAGCGCCGCGCCGAGATCCTGCAGGTGGAGCTGGCCGGGCTGGCGCTGGAACTGGCGGCCTGGGGCAGCGATGGGCTGCGCTTCGTCGATCCACCGCCGGCCGGCGCGCTGGCCGCTGCCCGCGAACTGCTGCAGCGACTGGGCGCGCTCGGCGCGAACTGCACCCTCACCGCCAGCGGCCGGCGCATGCTCGCGCTGGGCACGCATCCGCGGCTGGCGGCGATGTTGCTGGCCGCCGGCGATGCGCGCGCGCAGGCACTGGCCTGCGACCTCGCCGCGCTGATCGAGGCGCGCGATCCGCTGCGCCAGGGCGGCGATGCGCTGGCCGCGCGCTGGCGCGCACTGGCCGCATTCCGCCGCGGCCGGGTACCGCAGGAGGCCAACCGCGGCGCGCTGGCCGCGATCGATGCGGCGGCCAAACAGTGGCGGCGGCGCCTGCGCAGCGACGCCGCAGCGCCGGACAGCGTGGAGGCGCACGAACTCGGCGATCTGCTCGCCCACGCCTTCCCCGACCGCATCGGCACCCGCCATCCCAGCGATCCGCTGCGCTACCAGTTGGCGAACGGCCGCAGCGTGCGCCTGTTCGAGCACAGCGACCTGCGTGGCGAGCCCTGGCTGGTCGCCACCGAACTGCGCCACGAGGCCAAGGACGCACTGCTGCTGCGCGCCGCGCCGGTGGACGAGACCTACCTGCGCGCGCAGTTCCCGCAGCGCTTCGCGCAGGAAGACGTGGTGCGCTGGGACCCGGAACGGCGCGCGCTGAGCGCGCTGCGCGAGACCCGCTTCGATCGCATCGTGCTCGACAGCCGCCCCGCCGGCCGGGTGGCGCCGGCGCAGGCGGCCGCGGCACTGACCGAGGCGGTACGCGAACTGGGAGTGCAGGCGTTGCCCTGGAGCGAGGGCCTGTCGCAATGGCGCGCGCGGGTGGCGGGACTGCGCCAGTGGATGCCGGAACTGGACCTGCCGGACCTGGGCGATGCCGCGCTGCTGGACAGCCTCGACGACTGGCTGCGCCCGGCCTTCGCCGGCAAGACCCGGCTCGATGCGCTGAGCGAGGACGAGCTGGGCGAGGCGCTGAAGGCGCGGCTGCCGTGGGACCGCCGCCAGGCCATCGACCGCCACGCACCGGTGCGCATCGCGGTGCCCTCGGGCATGGAGCGGCGCGTCGACTACAGCCTGGACCACACCGGCCAGCCGCAGCCGCCGGTGCTGGCGGTCAAGCTGCAGGAACTGTTCGGCCTGGCCGACACCCCCCGCATCGCCGACGGCCGCGTGCCGTTGCTGCTGCACCTGCTCTCGCCCGGCGGGCGACCGCTGCAGGTCACCCAGGACCTGCGCAATTTCTGGTCGAACACCTATCCCGAAGTGAAGAAGGAAATGAAGGGCCGCTACCCGCGCCACCCCTGGCCGGACGATCCCTGGACCGCCACCGCCAGCCACCGCGCCAAGCCGCGCGGTACCTAGGCCGTCATCGATCGCCTGGCATGCTGGTCCGTGATTGCGCGGGTTTGCGCCAACGAGGCGGGGAGGACACGGACGCCAGCGCAGGCAGAGCGACGCCGTGGCCATGGGCGCGTGCCACCTTGCGGGCCCGGCAGGCACACGGCCGGCACCACGCGGCTCCACCCGGCAGCCAGTCGGGTGCTGTGCCACGCACGACCGGCGGCGCGCGCGGAAGGCGCACCCGGTGGATTCAGGGGGGATGACGCGCCCAGGCACACGCCCCGCATTCAGCCGGCAGACGAATCCGCGGCGCTGCGCTAACGCCCCGTATACGGTAGGCGGGCGACACTGCAGCCCTTCATTCCTGCCAGTAGGGGACGCCCATGAGCAAGTTGACCATCATCACCGATCGCGCCCTGGATCTCGCCAGCCACGCCGGCGACAGCCTCAAGCACTTCGGCCCGCAGGCGAACAAGTGGTTGCAGTCGGGCAAGGCGGTGGGCGCGCTCAAGGCGGGCGCCGCGCTGGGTGCGGTGAAGACCGGCAGCAAGGTCGCGCGCACCGCGGTGCGTCGCAATCCGGCCGTGGCCATCGCCGCCGCTGCGGTGGGTGTCGGCCTGCTCGGCTACGCCATCTACCGCAAGCGCCAGCGCGACAAGGGCGCGCCGATCGAAGGCAACGCGCAGCGCATCGAAGCCGCCAACAAGCGCGGCAACGTCGGCGCGCGCCGCAGTGCTGCCAGCACGCGTGGCACGCGCCGCAATGCCGCAGCGCAGGACGCCACCGAAGAGTGAGATTTGCGCACTGCCGCTGACGGCAGCCGCAGCATGAAACGCAGCGACCGGGAGACATCCCGGTCGCTTTTTTTTTATGGGTTCGCCGCGACCAGAGAGCATCGGTAACGCCTCGGTCGCGGCTGAAGCCGCTCCTACGCATGGATCGGCGCCTCACGCACTACAGCGCGCGCCACGCGCCCGGCGCCAACCCGTCCAGCCGGTGCGCGCCCATCGCCGCACGCACCAGGCGCAGGGTCGGCAATCCGACCGCGGCGGTCATCCGCCGCACCTGGCGGTTGCGGCCTTCGCGCAACACCACCTGCAACCATGCATCGGGCACGCTCTTGCGGAAGCGCACCGGCGGATCGCGCGGCCACAGCGATGGCGCCACGTCCAGCAACGTCACCTCTGCCCGTGCGGTCGGGCCGTCGTTCAACAGCACGCCGTCGCGCAGGCGCTGCAACTGCTCCGGTTGCGGTGCGCCTTCCACCTGCACCCAATAGGTCTTGGGCTGCTTGTGCCGCGGATCGGTGAGCCGGTGCGCCAGCGCGCCGTCGTCGGTCAGCAGCAGCAGGCCCTCGCTGTCGTAATCCAGGCGTCCGGCCGCGTACACGTCGGCCGGCAGGCCGAACTCGGCCAGGGTGCGCCGCGGCGGCGTGCTGCGGTCGGTGAACTGGCACAGCACGTTGAAGGGCTTGTTGAAGGCGATCAGCATCGGCGGGAACGGCAGCACACCTGCGCCGCACGGCGCGGCGCAGGCATTGTCCCATGCGCTCGCGCCGCTCCGCCCGCGCGCCGGTCAGCGCTTGACGAACTTCAGGGTCATGCGGTCGCTCTCGCCGATCGCCTGGTACTTGGCGTCGTCGGCGGCGTCGTGCTGGTTGCTCGGCGGCAGCGTCCACACGCCGCCCGGATAGTCCTTGGTATCGCGCGGGTTGGCGTTGAGCTCGCTCTTGCCGGCCAGCTTGAAGCCGGCCGCCTCGGCCATGGCGATCACCTGCGCCTGGCCGACATAACCGCTCTTGTCGTCGGCCGGCACGTCGGCCTTGGCGCGGTGCTCGACCACGCCGAGCACGCCGCCGGGCTTGAGCACCTGGTAGAAGCCCTTGAACATGCCCTCGGCCTGGCCGGCCATGCGCCAGTTGTGCACGTTGCGGAAGGTCAGCACCAGGTCGGCCGAGCCGGGCGGGCCGAACACCGGCGCGTTCGGCGCATACGCCACGACGCGCGCGCGGTCGTACTGCGCCGGCGCCGCGGCGAACGTCTGCTCCAGGCCGGCGCGTGCCTTCTGCTGGTAGTCGCGGCCGCGCCCTTCCGGCACCGCCGCCGGATCGACCACCGCCGCGATGTACTGGCCACGCTCACGCAGGTACGGCGCCAAAATCTCGGAGTACCAGCCGCTGCCCGGGGTGACCTCGATCACCGTCTGGGTCGGCTTGATGCCGAAGAACGCCAGGGTCTGGCCGGGATGGCGATAGGCATCGCGGGCGACGTTGGCACGGTCGCGCCAACTGCCGTTGATCGCCGCCTGCAGCGCCGCATCCGGCGCCAGAAGCGTGGCGGTGTCGGCGGGCTTGATCGCCTGCGCCGCCGGGGCGAGCAACGCGGTGGCGACGGCCAGGGTACAGGCGCAGGCGAGCGAGGTTCGAAGCGTCATGGCAGGCATCCGCGAGAGAGGTGCCGCGAGCCTAGCACGCGGTCCCGTACCGCCGAATGTTGCGCTTCCGTTAGCGCGAATCACGTCTACAGAACGATGTTTTCTCGCGTATTTGACGGCCATCCAACCCCTGACGACTATCCTGTCGCCTCCCCCACAGTGGAACGTTTTCCATGCTGCACACGCGCGAACTCGGCCGTTCCGGCCTGCATGCGGCACCGCTGGCGTTCGGCGGCAACGTGTTCGGCTGGAGCGCCGACGCCAAGACCTCCTTCGCCCTGCTCGATGCCTTCGTCGAGGCCGGCTGCAATCTCATCGACACCGCCGACATCTATTCGGCCTGGGTGCCCGGCAACCACGGCGGCGAATCGGAAGCGCTGATCGGGCAGTGGCTCAAGCGCAGCGGCAAGCGCGACAAGGTGCTGATTGCGACCAAGGTCGGCAAGTGGGCCGAACGCCCGGGCCTGTCGGCCGACAACATCGCCGCCGCCGCGGACGACTCGCTGCAGCGCCTGCAGACCGACGTCATCGATCTGTACCAGGCGCACGAGGACGACGATTCGGTGCCGCTGGAAGCGTCGCTGGCGGCGTTCGGGCGGCTGATCGAACAGGGCAAGGTGCGCGCGATCGGCGCCTCCAACTACAGCGCCGCACGCCTGCGCGAAGCGCTGAACGTCTCCGCGCAGTACGGTCTGCCGCGCTACGAGACGCTGCAGCCGGAGTACAACCTGTACGACCGCGCCGGCTACGAGGCCGAACTGGAACCGCTGGTGCGCGAACAGGGCCTGGGCGTGCTGTGCTACTACGCACTCGCCAGCGGCTTCCTCAGCGGCAAGTACCGCCGCGCGGAAGACGCCGGCAAGAGCCAGGCACGCGGTGCCAGCGTGGTCGCGCGCTATCTCAACGCGCGCGGCCTGCGCATCCTTGCCGCGCTGGACGACATCGCCGGCAAGCATGCCGCCACGCCGACGCAGGTGGCGCTGGCCTGGCTGATGGCGCGGCCCGGCATCGTCGCGCCGATCGCCAGCGCGACCAGCCTGGAGCAACTGCAGGACCTGCTCGCCGCCGCACGGCTGCAGCTCTCCGCCGAGGACATCGCGCAATTGAATACCGCAAGTGAGGAAACCGCATGACCGCCCCCACCCAGACCACCCGCATCGTGCTCGCCTCGCGCCCGCAGGGCGCGCCGGGCACCGACAACTTCCGCACCGAACAGGCGCCGCTGGCGCCGCCCGGGCCGGGGCAGGTGCTGCTGCGCAACCGCTGGCTGTCGCTGGACCCGTACATGCGTGGGCGCATGAGCGATGCGCCCTCCTACGCGCCGCCGGTGCAACTGGGCGAGACCATGGTCGGCAGTACCGTCGCCGAGGTGCTGCAGTCGAACTCCCCCGACCATGCGCCGGGCGATCTGGTGCTGGTGCAGAACGGCGGCTGGCAGAGCCATCTGGTCGTCGATGGCAGCAGCCTGCGGCGCAAGCTCGACCCCACCTCGCCGCTGCCGCCGAGCACCGCGCTCGGCGTTTACGGCATGCCCGGCTTCACCGCCTACGCCGGCCTGCATGAGATCGGCAAGCCGCAGCCGGGCGAGACCGTCGCGGTGGCCGCGGCCACCGGCCCGGTCGGCGCCACCGTGGCGCAGATCGCCAGGTTGCGTGGGGCGAAGGTGATCGCCATCGCCGGAGGCGCGGAGAAATGCCGGTACCTGCGCGAGGAACTGGGCGTGGACGTGGCCCTGGACCACCGCGCCAAGGACTTCGCCGAACAACTGCGCGCCGCCGCGAGCGACGGCATCGACGTGTACTTCGAGAACGTCGGCGGTCACGTGTTCGATGCGGTGCTGCCGCTGCTCAACGATTTCGCGCGGGTGCCGGTGTGCGGCACCATCGCCACCTACAACGCCAACGGCGCCTTGCCGCCGGGGCCGGATCGGTTGCCTGCACTGATGGGCCAGGTGCTGCGCCAGCGCCTCACCCTGCGCGGCTTCATCGTCGGCGACTTCGTCAAGCTGTATCCGGAGTTCCTGCGCGAGATGGGCGCCTGGCTGGCCGACGGCCGCGTGCGCTATCGCGAACACGTGGTGGACGGGCTGGAGAACGCACCGCAGGCCTTCATCGACATGCTGAGCGGCGGCAACTTCGGCAAGCTGGTGGTGCGGCTGGGCGACTGAGGCGACGGGTCTGAGGCAGGGTCGTCTGTGGAAGGGGTTTCGGTACCCACCTGACACGTCCTGCTACTCGCATCGCGCCCCAATCCCGTGCGTCGCGGCTGAAGCCGCTCCCACACGTGCAGCACCGGCATTGTCGGGATGTGCATTGTGGGAGGGACTTCAGTCCCGACGCGCCGAATCCTCCAACTCGTATCGCATCCCAACCTTCGCGCGTCGCGGCTGAAGCCTCCCAGACGTGTTTGACGGCGCCGAGCGATCGACGCCCTTCGCCACGCCGCGGCATCGACGCCCGCAGGCGCAGCCACTACCATCGGACGCATCGCCGCCGCCGCCGCTTCCATGTCCGAGTCCCCGCGCCCCCCTCGCGCACGCCGCACCGCGCGTGCCGCTACCGCCCCCACCCCGCCCGAGCGCGGCCTGGCCGCGGAACTGATGCGGCGCATCGGCGAATGCGAAGGCGACCCGAACTTCATGACCTCGCTGGCGCGCGGCCTGGCCGTGCTCAGCGCCTTCGGCCAGCACAGCCGTGACGTCAGCATGGCCCAGCTCAGCGCCGACACCGGCATCCCGCGCGCGGCAGTGCGGCGCGTGCTGTACACGCTGGAGAAGCTCGGCTACGCCGGCACGCACGGCCGCGGCTACGTGCTGCTGCCGCGTGCGCTGGGGATCGGTAGCGGCTACCTGTCCACCGCCGCCCTGTCGGTCGCGGCGCAACCGGTGCTGGATGCGTTGCGCGACACCCTGCACGAGTCCTGCTCGCTGGGCGTGCTCGACGGCGACGACCTGCTGTACGTGGCGCGTGCGGAAACCGTGCGGATCATGTCGATCGGCCTGCGCGCCGGCAGCCGCCTGCCGGCCTACTGCACCTCGATGGGCCGGGTGCTGCTGGCGGCGCAACCGGGCGACACCTTGAACAGCTACCTGGAACGCAATCCGCTGCGCCCGCGCACCGAGCGCACCGTCACCGACCGTGCGCCGTTCCAGGCCCTGCTGGAACGCGTGCAGCGCGACGGCTATGCGGTGGTGGACCAGGAACTGGAAATCGGCCTGCGTTCGGTAGCGGTTCCGGTGCGCAACCGCCAGGACCGCGTGGTCGCCGCGCTCAACGTCGGCAGCTCGGTGGCGCGGATGACCCTGGGCAGCCTGCAGAGCACGGTGCTGCCGGCGCTGCGGCATGCGGCGCAGCAGTTGAGTCGGGTGCTGGACTGAGCGTCACCGACGCCGCGCCGACCCGCCGCGTCGCCCACCAGAACAGCAACGCCAGCAAGCTGACCGCCGCCCCCAGGCGACACACGCCCGCCCAGCCGGCCTGCGCGTAGGTCGCGGTCGTCGCGATCGCGCCCAGTCCGCTGCCCACCGCGTAGAACAGCATGTACAGGCCGATCAGTCGGCCATGCGCCTGCGGCCGGCGTCGCAGGATCATGCTCTGGCTGGTGACGTGCAGCGCCTGCCCGGCCAGGTCGAGCAGGACGATTCCCAGTACCAGCGCGGCGAGCGACTGCGGCAGCCACGACAACGGCCACCAGGCCAGCACCAACACCACCAGCGCCGCGGCGCTGGTGCGCTGGGCATGGCCGCGGTCAGCCCAGTGCCCGGCGCGCGCGGCGGCCAACGCACCGATCACGCCGACCAGGCCGAAAGCGCCGATGGCGAGGTGCGAAAACGCATAGGGCGGCGCGCGCAGCGGCAACACCAGCGCGCTCCAGAAGATGTTGAACGCCGCGAACATCAGCAGCGCCAGTACGCCGCGGACCTGCAGCACGGGCTCCTGCCGCAGCAGCGTCAGCATGGACATGATCAGGCGCGGATAGGACAGCGGCTGCGGCGGCACCGGCAGCGCCGGCAACCAGCGCCACAGCGGCCACGCGAGCGCCAGCATCAGTACCGCGGCGCCGGCATAGACGCCGCGCCAGCCGGCCAGTTCGCTGACCCCGCCGGCAAACAGCCGCGCCAGCAACAGGCCGATGAACACACCGCCCTGCGCCGCACCGACCACCCGCCCCTGCTCCTGCGGCACCGCGGCGCTGGCAGCGTAGGCGATCAAGCCCTGGGTCATCGCCGTGCCCAGCATGCCGACGGCGAGCATGCCGGCCAGCAACACTGGCGCCGACCGCGCCACGCTCACCACGACCAGCGCCGCGACCAGCCCAAGCACCTGCACCGCCATCAGGCGACGACGCTCCACCAGGTCGCCCAGCGGCACCAGCAACAGCAGGGCCAGCGCGCAGCCGATCTGGGCGGCGCTGACCACGCCGCCCACCGCCGCCGGGCGGATGCCGAAATCCGCGGCCAGTGCATCCAGCAGTGGCTGCGCGTAATAGACGTTGGCCACGCTCAGGCCACTGGCGACGGCGAACAGCCAGAGCAGGCGACGCGGCATGGCGGGCGCAGCGGTGACGGGTTGCATGATAGACGGCTCGCCTTATCTAGTTTCAAAACGAAACTTGTTTCAGGCTAGGTCGATAGGTTTTAAAATGCAACCACTGTCGCCGAGCGCCTTCCAGGAACGCCGATGCCGTCCCGCCCCGCCCTACCCGCTTCGCCCTGCCCGGTGGCGCGCAGCGCCGACCTGATCGGCGACCGCTGGTCGCTGCTGATCGTGCGTGACGCGTTCGATGGTGTGCGCCGCTTCGGCGACTTCCAGCGCAGCCTGGGCATGGCACGCAACATCCTGGCCGACCGGCTGCGCAAGCTGGTCGAGGCCGGCATCCTGGAGACGCGCGATGCGTCCGACGGCAGCGCCTACCGCGAGTACGCGCTGAGCGCCAAGGGCGAGGACCTGTTCGCGGTGGTGCTGGCGCTGCGGCAATGGGGCGAACGGCATCTGTTCGACCACGGCGAGCGCCATTCGGTGCTGATCGACACGCGCAGCGGCAAGCCGGTCGCGCGCATGCAGCCGCGCGCCGCCGACGGCACGCGGCTGAGCCCGGCCAGCACCGAAGTGCGCAAGGTGCGCTGAACGCGCGGTGCGCCTACGCAGCGCCCTCGGCGGCCTGCTCGGCCAGGATCGGCGCGGCCAGGGCGAAGGCATGGTTGGCCGCCGGCACGCCGCAATAGATCGCCGCCTGCAGCAGCACTTCCTTGATCTCGTCGGCGCTGACGCCGTTGTTGCGCGCGGCGCGCACGTGCAGCTTGAACTCCTCGTCGTGGCCGCGCGCGACCATCATCGCCAGGGTCAGCAGTGAGCGCGTGTGCCGCGGCAAGCCCTCGCGGGTCCACACCGTGCCCCAGGCGGTGCGGGTGATGAACTCCTGGAACTCCTCGGTGAAGGGCGTGCGCGCAGCCAGCGAGCGGTCGACGTGGGCGTCGCCGAGCACCGCGCGGCGCACCTGCAGGCCGGCGGCGTAGCGTTCGTTCTCGTGCATCGGGGCAACTCCTGAAACGTGGGGAAAAACGGGCGCGGTCTACTGCAGCAGGAAGCGCAGCAGCGCGTCGTTGAAGGCGTGCGGCGACTCCACGTTGCACAGGTGGCGGCCATGCACCTCGGCGTACTCGCCCTGCGCCACCTGTGTGGCGATCGCCTGCAACTCGGCCGGCGGACACACCGGGTCGTCGTGCCCGGCCACGGCCAGCACCGGCACGCGGATCTCGCCCAGGCGCTCGCGGAAGTCGGCCTCGGCCAGCGCCTGGCAGCAGCCGATGTAGGCCTGCGCATCGGTGGCGCGGAAACTGTCCAGGATCGCCTCGACAGCGGCCGGCTGCGCCTCGGCGAAGGCCGGGGTGAACCAGCGCGTGCGGGTGCCGTCGCACAGCGGCGCCAGGCCTTCGGCGCGGACCTGGTCGATGCGCGCCTGCCAGCTCTCGGCGCTGCCGATCCTGGCCGCAGTGGCGCACAAGGTGAGGCTGAGCAGGCGCTCGCCGGCGTGCAGGCCCAGCCACTGCCCGGTCAGCCCGCCGATCGACAAGCCGCAGAAATGGCTGCGCTCGATCGACAACGCATCCAGCAGCGCCAGCACGTCGCCGCCGAGATCGGCCATGGCGTACGGCGCCGGCGCGGCGGTGGAGGCGCCATGGCCGCGGCGGTCGTAGCGCAGCACGCGGAAATGCGGCGCCAGCGCCGCGATCTGCGCGTCCCACATGTGCAGGTCGGTGCCGAGCGAATTGCACAGGGTCAGCCACGGACGGCCTTCGCTGCCGTCGATGCGGTAATGCAGACGATGCGTGGGCAGGTCGAGGATCGGCATGGTCGGCGCTCGCTTGGAAGATGGATTGGGCCGCAACGGCATGCAACCGCGCGGCACCGGCAAGTCTAGAACGTGGCGCCGACGCTGCGGCAGACAGGTGCGGCGCGGCCGCTCACGTGCGCGCCTGCGCAGCGAGCACACGCTCGATCCACACCGTGGCCATGCCGCGCCAGCTGTCGCTGGCGAACAGCGCCTCCAGATCCGCCGGCGCCAGCACCGCGGTCACCTGCGGGTCCTCGGCCAGCACCGCGCGCAGGTGTTGCTGCGTGGCCAGTGCGCGGCGCACCGCGGTTTCCACCAGCGCGTGCGCGGCGGCTTTGCCCAGGTGGGTGGCCAAGGTCACGGCCACCGCCTCGGCGTAGAGCAGGCCGCCGTGGCTGTCCAGATGCGCGCCCATGCGCGCGCGGTCCAGTTCCAGGCCCTCGATCAGCACCCGCACCTGGGCCAGGCTGCCGGCGCTCAGGCGCACCAGTTCCGGCAGGGTCTCCCATTCGGCATGCCAGCCGCCGACCGCGCGCTCGTGTTCCTGCGGCAGCGCCGCGAACAGGGTCGCCAGCAGGCCGGGTGCGCGCGTGGCCGCGGCGATCGCGACCACGCAGCCAACCGGATTGCGCTTGTGCGGCATCGCCGAGGAGCCGCCCTTGCCCGCCGCCGCCGGTTCGAACGCCTCTGCCACTTCCGACTGCATCAGCAGGGCGACGTCGCGGCCGATCTTGCCGAGGCTGCCGGCCAGCAGCGCGAACGCAGCGCCGATCTCGCCGATGCGGTCGCGCGCCGCATGCCAGGGCAGCGCCGGCAGCGGCAGCCGCAGCTCCGCGGCCAGGGCCTCGGCCACCGCCAGGCCCTGCGACTGCAGGGCAGCCAGGGTGCCGGCGGCACCGCCGAACTGCAGCACCAGCGCGTCCTCGCGCAGCGCCTGCAGGCGCCGGCGGCTGCGCTGCAGCGCATCCAGCCAACCCGCCGCCTTCAGCCCGAAGGTCACCGGTACCGCCTGCTGCAGCAGGGTGCGCCCGGGCAGGCCGGTGTCGCGCTCGCGCTGCGCCAGCGCCGCCAGCGCTGCGCACAGGGCGTCCAGTTGCGTCTCCACCCGGTCCAGCGCGGCGCGCAGCTGCAGCACCGCGCCGCTGTCGATGATGTCCTGGCTGGTCGCGCCCCAGTGCACCCAGCGCGCGGCGTCTTCATCGGCGGCGGCGACCTGCGCGGTGAGCGCCTTGACCAGCGGGATCGCCGGATTGCCGGCCAGCGCGGTGGCGGCGGCGAGCGCGGCCACGTCGTAGCGTGCGGCATCGCAGGCCGCGGCGATCGGCGCCGCCGCGCTCTCCGGGATTACCCCGCAGCGCACCTGTGCGCGCGCCAGCGCCGCTTCCACGTCGAGCATGGCCTGCAGGCGGGCGCGATCGTCGAACAGCGCATCGACAGCCGGATCGCCGAACAGCGGACGCAGCAGGGACTCGGACACGCTCATCGGTTCGTACGCGGTGGAGGGATCACGCAGGGTAACCGCTGCGGCCTGTGCAGGATGTCTGTCGCACTCAATAGCGGAAGAACACGGTCTCGTGCTCACCCTGCATGCGCACGTCCCACTGGTAGCGATTAGGCGCCAGCGGTTGCGCAACCAGGGTGGCGCGGCGCTCGGCCGGCACCTGCGCCAGGATCGCGTCGCCGTCCAGATCGTCGTCGCCGAAGTACAGCCGCGTCGGCGCGGCGCGCAGCAGGCCGCGCATGAACACCAGCACCACCAGATGCGGCGCCTGCAGGCCCTTGGGCCCGGCGACACGGCCGGGCTTGACCGTGCGGAAGGCGAAGCGGCCCTGGGCGTCGGTGGGCACCCGGCCCCAACCATGGAAGGCCGGATCGTGCTCGCCGCGGCGCGGATCGGCGGCATGGTCGTAGATGCCGGCGGCATCGGCCTGCCAGATCTCCAGCAGCGCATCGCCGACCGGCACGCCGTGGCCATCGAACACGCTGCCGGCGATCTCCACATGGGTGCCCTGCGCCTGTTGCGGCGCGATCTCGGTGCGGTACAGCGGCTCCAGCCCGATCCGGTAGTAGGGGCCGACCGTCTGCGAAGGGGTTGCCTGGAAACTCATCGCCTCACTCCCAAGGGGTCTGCTTGCGTCCGCGCAGGACGATGTCGAAACGGTAGCCCAGCGCGAACTCGTTGGCGGTGTTCTCCCAGTCGAACGTGGAGACCATGCGCTCGCGCGCCTTGGGATCTTCCACGCAGTTGAAGATCGGGTCGAACGCCAGCAACGGATCGCCGGGGAAATACATCTGCGTGACCAGGCGCTGGCCGATGCCGTCGCCGTGCAGCGAGAAATGGATGTGCGCCGGGCGCCAGGCGTTGTAGTGATTGCGCCACGGGTACGCGCCGGGCTTGATGGTGGTGAAGCGGTAACGGCCGTGGTCGTCGGTCAGCACCTGGCCGGTGCCGGTGAAGTTGGGATCCAGCGGCGCGTCGTGCTGGTCGCCGGCATGCAGGTAGCGGCCGGCGGCGTTGCACTGCCACACCTCGACCACGCTGTTGCGCACCGGCTTGCCGTTCTCGTCGAGCAGGCGCCCGCTGACGATGATGCGCTCGCCCAGCGGCGCGCCGGGGAAGCCGGCGGTGAGATCGGCGGCATGTTGGCCCAGGGTGGTGCGGTCCAGGGTCGGGCCGGTGGCTTCGGACAGTGTCAGCGGGATCGCGATCGGATCGCGGGTCGGGCCGCGCGCGCCGGTGGAGGCGTAGGGCGGATGCAGAAAGGCCGGTTGCGTGCCCGGGTACGGGCGGCGATAGCCGAGCAGGGGATCGAGAGGGGTGTCGTCGCGCATCGTGCGGGTCTCGCTGGCTCCGCGCGGAGCCGGTTGGCTGGAAGGATGATGCAGGCGTGCGGGGCGCAGCGTCGATGGGGCGAGCGGCTACAGCCGCTCGATCGCCAGCGCCACGCCCTGGCCGACGCCGATGCACATGGTCGCCAGCCCGCGACGGCCACCGCTGGCCTCGAGCTGGCGCAGCAGGGTCAGGGCGAGGCGTGCGCCGCTCATGCCCAGCGGGTGACCGAGCGCGATCGCGCCGCCGTTGGCGTTGACGTGCGCGGCATCGTCGGCGACGCCGAGTTCGCGCAGGCAGGCCAGGCCCTGCGCGGCGAAGGCTTCGTTGAGTTCGATCGCATCGAAGTCGCCGATGGACAGCCCCAGGCGTGCCAGCAGCTTGCGCGTGGCCGGCACCGGGCCGATGCCCATGTAGGCCGGCTCCACGCCGGCACTGGCGAAGCCCAGCACGCGCGCGCGCGGGGTCAGGCCCAGCGCCTGCACCTGCGCTTCGCTGGCCAGCAGCAACGCGGCAGCGCCATCGTTGATGCCCGAGGCATTGCCGGCGGTGACCGTACCGGGCTGGCGGAAGATCGGCTTGAGCCTGGCCAGCGCCTCGGGCGTGGTGTCGGCGCGCGGATGCTCGTCGACGCGGACTTCGATGGTCTCGCCGCGCTTTTTGCCCGGCGCGGTCACCGGCACGATCTCGCCGTCGAAGAAACCGGCCGCCTGCGCGGCGGCGGTGCGTTGCTGGCTACGCAGCGCGAAGGCGTCCTGGTCCTCGCGCGCGATGCCGTAGCGTTCGGCCACGTTCTCGGCGGTCTCGCCCATCAGGTCCACGCCATAGCGCTGCTGCATCTTCGGATTGACGAAGCGCCAGCCCATGGTGGTGTCCTCGAGCTGCTGGTTGCGGGCAAAGGCGCTCTCCGCCTTGCCCATCACCCACGGCGCGCGCGACATCGACTCCACGCCGCCGGCGATGGCCAGGCCCAGCTCGCCGGCACGGATGCCGCGCGCGACGGTGCCGATGGCATCCAGGCCGGAGCCGCACAGGCGGTTGACCGTGCTGCCCGGCACGCTGAACGGCAGGCCCGCCAGCAGCAGGCTCATGCGCGCGACGTTGCGGTTGTCCTCGCCGGCCTGGTTGGCGCAGCCCAGATAGACGTCGTCGATGCGCGCCGGATCCAGCTGCGGATGCCGCGCCAGCAGCGCCTGCAGCGGCACCGCGCCGAGATCGTCCGCACGCACGCCGGCCAGGGCACCGCCGTAGCGGCCGATCGGCGTGCGGACGCCGTCGATGATGTAGGCCTCGTTCATGCCGCCTCCGTGGAATCGGCCAGGGTCAGCGCCAGCCCGGTGGCCTGGCGCAGGTCGTCCAGGCTCACGCCGTCGACCAGTTCGAGCACGCGTGCGCCGTCCGGCCCCAGCGCGAACACGCCCAGGTCGGTGTACACCCGCGACACGCAGCGCAGTCCGGTCAGCGGATAGCTGCACGCGTCCACCAGCTTGGGCTCGCCGCGCTTGGTCAGCAGTTCCATCATCACGTAGACCTGCTTGGCGCCGATCGCCAGGTCCATCGCGCCGCCGACCGCGGGGATGGCATCGGCCGCGCCGGTGCTCCAGTTGGCCAGGTCGCCATGCACCGACACCTGGAACGCGCCGAGCACGCACACGTCCAGGCGCCCGCTGCGCATCATCGCGAACGAGTCGGCGTGGTGGAAATAGCAGCCGCCGGTCAGCAGCGTCACCGGTTGCTTGCCGGCGTTGATCAGGTCCAGGTCCTCCTGCCCCGGCGGCGGCGCCGGCCCCATGCCGAGCAGGCCGTTCTCGCTGTGCAGGAAGATCTCCTTGTCCGCCGGCAGGAAGTTGGCCACCGCGGTCGGCAGGCCGATGCCCAGGTTGACGTAGGCGCCCTCGGGGATGTCGCGCGCCACCCGCGCGGCCAGCGCGTTGCGGTCGATGCCGCGCCCGTTCAATGCGTGCATGCGTCCTCCTGCGTGGCGCTCACCGCCACCAGCCGTTGCACGAAGATGCCCGGGGTCACCACCGCTTCCGGATCCAGGGCGCCGAGTTCCACCACCTGCTCCACCTGCACGATCGCGCAGGTCGCGGCCATCGCCATCAGCGGGCCGAAGTTGCGCGCGGTCTTGCGGTACACCAGGTTGCCCCAGCGGTCGCCGTGGTGCGCCTTGATCAGCGCGAAGTCGGCACGGATCGGATACTCCAGCACGTAGTGGCGGCCGTCGATCTCGCGGGTCTCCTTGCCGGCGGCCAGTTCGGTGCCGTAGCCGGTGGGGGTGAAGATCGCGCCCAGGCCGTTGCCGGCCGCGTGGATGCGCGCGGCCAGGTTGCCCTGCGGCACCAGTTCCAGTTCCAGCTCGCCGGCGCGGTAGGCCGCGTCGAAGTGCTGCGAGTCGCTCTGCCGCGGGAACGAGCACACGATCTTGCGCACGCGCTTGTGCTTGATCAGCGCGGCCAGCCCGGTCTCGCCGTTGCCGGCGTTGTTGTTGACGATGGTGAGCTCGCGCGCGCCCTGTGCGATCAATGCATCGATCAGCGCATCGGGCATGCCGGCGGTGCCGAAGCCGCCGATCATCACCGTGGCGCCATCGTGGATGTCGGCCACTGCGGCGGCGCACGACGGCAAGGTCTTGTCGATCATCGGCGCCGCTCCGCCGTCGCCGGCCGGGGGCGCAGCGCACGGCGGCGCAGGCGCATTACGGGGTCTGCCACGACATCCTCCTCCAGGTCGCTCCGGGAGGCCACGTTAGGCCCGCTCCGGCGGGCGGTCAATCCGATTATCGGATGCATGGTTCGATAAACGAACAATTTAACGCTGCGACAACGGTGCACCGGACCCGCCCTGTTGTATACATTCGCCCATCGCCGAGCATCGGGCGATGGCGCAACAGCACCGATATGTCGTTGTGCGCCGCAACACGCAAGGATCATCCCCAGCCTGTTGTATACACAATCGAGGTCGCCGCCATGCAGTCGTCCGCTCCGGCATTTCCGCTCAATGCCTGGTACGCCATCGCCTGGGATCACGAGGTCAAGCACGCGCTGCTGCCGCGCAAGGTGTGCAATCTGGACATCGTGCTGTACCGCACCAGCAACGGCCGCGTCGCCGCGCTCGAGGACGCCTGCTGGCACCGGCTGGTGCCGCTGTCGATGGGCCGGCTGCGCGGCGACGACGTGGTCTGCGGCTACCATGGCCTGGTCTACGACGCGAACGGGCGCTGCGTGCACATGCCCTCGCAGGACACGATCAATCCGTCCGCCTGCGTGCGCCGCTTCCCCACCGTGGAGCGGCATCGCTACGTCTGGGTGTGGCCGGGCGATGCGGCGCTGGCCGATCCGGCGCTGGTGCCGGACCTGCACTGGAACGACGACCCGGCCTGGGCCGGCGACGGCCGCACCATCCACGTCAAGTGCGACTACCGGCTGGTGCTGGACAATCTGATGGACCTGACCCACGAGACCTTCGTGCACGGCTCCAGCATCGGCCAGGACGAGGTCGCCGAGGCGCCGTTCGACGTGGTCCACGGCGAACGCAGCACGGTGGTCTCGCGCTGGATGCTGGACATCGATCCGCCGCCGTTCTGGGCCTGGCAGATCGAACACGCGCACGGCTACCGCGGCAAGGTCGACCGCTGGCAGATCATCCGTTTCGAAGCGCCCTGCACCATCGCCATCGACGTCGGCGTGGCGGTGGCCGGCAGCGGTGCGCCGCAGGGCGACCGCTCGCGCGGGGTCAATGGCTACGTGCTCAACACCATCACGCCGGAAACCGACCGTACCTGCCATTACTTCTGGGCGTTCGCGCGCAACCATTCGCTGTACGAACAGTCGATCACCACGCGCCTGCGCGATGGCGTCAGCGGCGTGTTCGGCGAGGACGAGCTGATACTGGAAGCGCAGCAGCGCGCCATCGATGCGCATCCGGACCATGTGTTCTACAACCTCAACGTCGATGCCGGCGGCATGTGGGCGCGGCGCCTGATCGAGCGCATGGTCGCCGCCGAGCAGCGCAGCCAGGACCTGCAGCTGCGCATGGTCGGATGAACCGCCGACAGATCCCGGGAGCCACCGCCATGTCCGCCGCGCATCCGTTCCGCTCCAGTGCCGCCCAGACCACCCGCGCCCTGCTGGAATTGCGCGAGTTGATCCTGGCCGGCGAACTGACCGCCGGCGAACGCCTGTCCGAGGTCGCCCTGGTGGAACGCCTGGGCGTCTCGCGCACACCGGTGCGCGCCGCCCTGCAGCGACTGGCCGAGGAAGGCCTGGTGCAGCCGCTGCGGGGCGGTGGCTATGCGGTGCAGGCATTCGACGAGGCCGACGTGGACGACGCCATCGAACTGCGCGGCACCCTGGAAGGCCTGGCCGCACGCCGCGCCGCCGAACGTGGCGCCGATCCGGCATTGCTGGAACAGGCGCAGGCGCTGCTGGCACGCATCGACGCAGTGCTGGCGACGCGACCGTTGAGCGAGGAGGCTTTCGCCCGCTATGTCGACTGCAACGCGCAGTTGCACGCCTTGCTGTTCGAGATGGCCGGCAGTGCGCTGCTCTCGCGCGAGTTCGCGCGGGTCGCGCAGTTGCCGTTCGCCTCGCCCAGCAGCTTCGTGCTCGAACGCGGCCAGGCCGCCACCGTGCTGTCGATCGCGCAGGATCAGCACCGCCAGGTGCTGGACGCGATCGCGCGCCGCGAAGGCGCGCGCGCCGAAGCGCTGATGCGCGAACACGCGCGACTGGCGCAGCGCAACGCCCATCATGCCCTGCACGACCAGAACGCGCTGGGCCAGATCCCCGGCAGCCGCCTGCTGCGGCGCCGTCCGCCCGCCTGATCGCGGCGCCCGCCGTACCTGCTCCTTTTCCCGCCTGCCGGACCCCGCCATGCGCAAAGACACCCAGTGGACCACCGCCCGCGTCGTCGCCATTGCAACGCCGTGCCAGGACGTGCGCGAGATCGTGCTCGATCCCGGCCGCGCCAGCCGCCCCTTCAGCGTGGGCAGCCACCTCGACGTGCGCGTGCGCATCGGCGAGGCCTGGCACGAGCGCTCCTACTCGCTGGTCGGCGAACCTGCCGCCGACGGCCACTACCGCATCGCGGTACGCGCGGTCCCCGACAGCCGTGGCGGCTCGCGCGCGATGTGGACGCTGGCGCCGGGTGACCAACTGGACATTTCCTCGCCCAACAACCACTTCGCGCTGGACGAGACCGCCGAGCACATCGTGCTGGTCGCCGGCGGCATCGGCATCACCCCGATTCTGGGCATGGCGCAACGCCTGGCGCGCGGGCGCATCCCGTTCCAACTGCTCTACGCCGGCCGCAGCCGCGCCAGCATGGCGTATCTGGAGCATCTGCAGGATCTGCTCGGCGAGCGTCTGCAGCTGTTCTGCCCGGAACATCTCGGCCAGCTCGAACTGGCCGCGCAGATCGCGCGGTGGCCCAAAAACGCCGACGTCTACGCCTGTGGTCCGCTGCCGTTGCTGGACGAATTGCGGCAACGCTGGCGCGACGACGGCCGCGCTCGCGCGCGCCTGCACTTCGAGACGTTCGGCAACAGCGGCAATGCGCCGGCGCAACCGTTCGTGGTGCAGGTGCCGGCGCTGGGCAAGACCGTGCAGGTCGCCGAGAACGAGTCGCTGCTGGATGCGCTGAGCGCGGCCGGCGTGGAGGTCATGGCCGATTGCCGCCGCGGCGAATGCGGCCTGTGCGTGGTCGAGGTGCTGGAAGCCGCCGCACCGCTGGACCATCGCGACGTGTTCCTCAGCGACGAGCAGCGCCACAGCAACCGCAAGCTGTGCGCCTGCGTCTCGCGCGCGCTCGGCGGCAGCCTCAGCATCGACACCGGCTACCGCGCCGACGCGTTCTGACCCACGCGCGGCGCCATCCGCATGGACCGCAGGCGCCGTCCACAGCAGGGGGCGGCGCCTGCGGGTGTTCAACCTCATCCGTGCGGCGTCACTTCGTTGCAGCGTCCCAGTGCTCCTGGATCTTGCCGTTCTGGATGCGGAACATGTCGAACCAGGTGGTGGTGTAGGTCTTGCTGGCATCCTTGGGATCGGGCAGCGTGCGCACCGACACCAGGGTCACGTAGTCGCCTTCGGCCAGGATCGCCACCAGCGGCAACTGCACCCGCGGCTGGATCGGCGTCGGCTTGACGAACGATGTCAGGAACGCCAGGAACGCATCGCGGCCGTTGGCGACATTCGGGTTGTGCTGGATGTAGTCCTTGGCCATGTACATCGGCGCATATTCGGTGTGCCCGGCTTCGAACACGACGCGCCAGAAGTCGTAGACCAGGCGCTTGTTGGCGGTGGTGCGCCAGTCTTCGCCATGCAGCAGCTGCTGGTGGTTGGGATTGGCGGTGACCGCGGTCTGCGCGAACGCGGATGCGGCGGGAAGCGCAAGCAGCAGCGCCAGCAGACAGGCCTGAAAACGGATCTTCATGGAAGACTCTCCGATGGGGGAACAGGGAAATGCGCGATGACGCCGCGATGACGCGATGCGCGGCAGCGATGGCACCGTCGCGGCTGCAGCGTAGCAACGCGCAGTGGCTACGCGACGCGGCAAATCGCGAAAAACACTCGGATTTAGCGGCTTTTTTCCTGGTCTGGGAGAATCGCCACAGTTACCTCGACCTCAGAAATGGCGCGGTACCACACACCTAAATGTTCGTATGCAGTGCATGGCGCAGCGACGCACGGGCGGTCTGCTCGTCGGGCATCGACGCAGCCAATTGATGTCATCGGCAGCGACGATGGAAGGCCCACTAGGGATTGGAAAGTCGGAATTCGAGATTGGCCAAAGCGGAATCAGGGATCATCGCGACGCACAGGAAAACAGAGGACGCGGCTCGACGAATCCCCAATCCCGACTCCCCAATCCCAGCTTTAAAGCGCCAACGGCAGTCCCGCGTAATTCTCGGCGATGGTGGCACGCCCGGCGGCACTGCCGAGCAGGTAGTCCAGTTCCGCATCGTGCAGGCGGCGGCTGAACGCGTCCTCGTCCGGAAAGCGATGCAGCATGGTGGTCATCCACCAGGAGAAGCGCTCGGCCTTCCACACGCGCTGCAGCGCCAGTTCCGAATAGCGCTGCAGCGGCGCGTCGCTGCGCTCCTGCTGCGCCTGCGCGAACAGGAGCGCGAGCAGGCCGACGTCGCCGGCAGCCAGGTTCAGGCCCTTGGCCCCGGTCGGCGGCACGATGTGCGCGGCATCGCCGGCCAGGAACAGGCGACCGTACTGCATGGGTTCGGCGACATAGCTGCGCAGGGGCGCGATGCTCTTCTCCAGCGAGGGGCCGGTCACCAGCGCCTGCGCCACGTCGTCGGGCAGGCGGCTGCGCAGTTCGTCCCAGAAGCGATCGTCCGACCAGTCCTCCACCCGCTCGTCCGCCGGCACCTGCACGTAGTAACGGGTGCGGGTGGGCGAACGCATGCTGCACAGGGCGAAGCCGCGCGCGTTGCGCGCATAGATCAGTTCGTCGGCCACCGGCGGGGTGTCGGCCAGCACGCCCAACCAGCCGAACGGATAGACCCGCTCGTACACGCGCAGCACCTCGGCCGGGATCGCGCGGCGGCTGATCCCGTGGAAGCCGTCGCAGCCGACCACGTAGTCGCAGTCCAGGCGCTGCGTGACGCCGTCCTGCACGAAACTCAGCCACGGCTGCGACCCGTCGATGTCGTGCAGCTGCACATCCTCGACGGAATAGAGGGTGGTGGCGCCGGCCGCTCGGCGCGCGTCCATCAGATCACGGGTCACTTCGGTCTGGCCGTAGACGGTGACCGCACGGCCGCCGGTCGCCGTACTCAGTTCGATGCGTTCGCGACGCTGCTCCAGCGCCAGTTCGAAACCGTGGTGGACGATGCCTTCGCGCTGCATGCGCGCGCCGGCACCGGCGGCGCACAACAGGTCGGCGGTGCCCTGCTCCAGCACGCCGGCGCGGATCCGCGACAGCACGTGTTCCGGCGTCTGCCGCTCGACGATGACGGTGTCGATGCCGTGGCCGTGCAGCAACTGCCCGAGCAGCAGTCCGGCCGGGCCGGCGCCGACGATGGCGACCTGGGTACGCATACGTCCTCCAGAGGATGGGACCGACCCATAGTGTTCCGGTTGCAGCGCACCGAGGACATGGATCATTGCGACCGATTCCGGTACTTTTCGCCGATGCCACGCACTGCTTCCGCCGCTGCCGCGTCGCCCGTCACGGTCCCGGCCTTCCGCCTGTACGGCGAGACCGGCGACCGCGAGACACCGGATCTGTTGCACTGGGAATCCATCGCCGCGCGCAGCCGTCTGCACGACTGGCATATCCGCCCGCACCGCCACGACGACCTGCTGCAACTGCTGTATCTGCAGCGCGGCAGCGCCGGCCTGCACTTGGACGGAACGCAGCAGCGCCTGCGCGGGCCCTGCCTGCTGCTGTTGCCGCCGCTGTGCGTGCATGGCTTCCGCTTCCAGCGCAACGTGCGCGGGCACATCGTGACCATGTCGGCGCCGCTGCGGCAGCGCCTGGCGGCGCAGTGGCCGAGCCTGAACGAGGCGCTGGCGCGGCCGCTGTGCCTGCCCGTCGGCGACCAGCAGCCGATGCTGGACGCCTGCTTCGCCGCGATCGCCACCGAACACACGCAACGCCGCCCCGGCCGCGAACCAATGCTGCAGGCGCTGGCGACGCAGGCCTTGCTGTGGGCGGCGCGCGGCGCGCTGGCGCAGGCCCACGCCGACCCGCACGACGCCGACCGTGGCGCGCGCCACGTGCGCGCCTACACGGCGCTGATCGACGCGCATTACCGCGAACACTGGCCGCTGGCGCGCTATGCCGACCGCCTCGGGCTGAGCCGCAGTCATCTCAACGCGCTGTGCCGACGCCTGGCCGGCGCCTCGGCGCTGGAGTTGCTACAGCGGCGGATCATGCTCGAAGCACGGCGCAGCCTGGTCTACACCACCTTGACCGTGCAGCAGCTCGCGGAAGTCCTGGGCTATGCGGATGCCGCGTATTTCAGCCGCTGCTTTCGCCGACATGCTGGGTGTTCGCCGATGCAGTTCCGACAGAGGGCGCAGGGGTAGTTGCGGGTTGCGTCGGGACGGCCCGGTCGCGGCTGAAGCCGCTCCTACAAGGATTTACAGGGAGATGCCGGCGTAGTCCGGTGTAGGAGCGGCTTCAGCCGCGACGAACGCAGCGGCGATGGTGAATCACCGCAGAGGCGTCGGGACTGAAGTCCCTCCCACAATGCAGTGCCGGTGCAGTGCCGACGCCGTATTGGCCGCGCGTAGCGCAACGCGCAGGCAACGGAGCAACCAGCGCTCCCGCAATCAATGCATCCACGTGCATCACCGGGCGCCGATACGGCGCCCGGTGAACTTACCCTCAGAACGGATACTGCGGCGCGCTGTCCTGGATCGTCACCCACTGCCAGTGCGTGTACTGGCCCCAGTCGGCCGGGCCGCCCATGCTGGTGCCGTTGCCGGAGGCGCCGGTGCCGCCGAACGGGTTGGTCACTTCGTCGGCCACGGTCTGGTCGTTGATGTGCAGCAGGCCGGTGTGCAGGCGCTCGCCCAGCGCCATTGCGCGGCCGACCGAGGCCGACAGGATGCCGGCCGACAGGCCGTACTCGGTCTGGTTGGCCAGCGCCACCGCCTCGTCGTCGCTGTCGAAGGCGATCACGTTGGCCACCGGGCCGAACACTTCCTCCTCGAACGCCGGCATGCCCGGCTGCACGTTCGACAGCACCGTGGCCGCGTAGAACAGGCCGTCGTGGGTCCCGCCCGCCTCGATCACCGCGCCCGCCGCCACCGACGCATCGACCACTTCCTTGACGTGCTGCAGCTGGCGCTGGTCGATGATCGGGCCGAGCGCGACGTGCGCGGTGGCCGGATCGCCGACCGGCAGGTGACGCGCCTTCTCGGCCAGACGCCGGGTCAGTTCGGCGGCGATGCTGCGCTGGACCAGCACGCGGCCGGTGGCCATGCAGATCTGGCCCTGGTGGAAGTACGCGCCGAACGCGATCGCCGACACCGCCTTGTCCAGGTCGGCATCGTCGAGCACGATCAGCGAGTTCTTGCCGCCCAGTTCCAGCGCGGTCTTTTTCAGGTGCTTGCCGGCCAGCTCGCCGATGCGGCGGCCGGCGGCGGTGGAACCGGTGAACGCGATCATCGGCACGCCCGGCGCTTCGACCAGCGCCTGGCCGGCGTCGGCGCCGCCCGGCAGCACGTGCAGCAGGCCCTTCGGCAGGCCCGCCTGCTGCAGCACTTCGGCAATGACGAAACCGCCGGCGTACGGCGTGCGCGGATCGGGCTTGAGCACCACCGCATTGCCCACCGCCAGCGCCGGCGCCACCGAGCGTAACGACAGCACCAGCGGGAAGTTGAACGGCGAGATCACTCCGACCACGCCCAGCGGTAGGCGCCGCGCCAGGCTCAGCCGGCCCGGCGCGGTCGGCAGCACCTGGCCCTGCGCCTGCAGCGGCATCGCTGCGGCCTGCTGCAGCAGCACGATCGCCTCGCGCACCTCGTGCTCGCCCTTGGGCAGGATGCCGCCGGTCTCGCGGGCGATCAGCGCGGCAGCCGCCACTGCATGCTGCTGCAATACCTGCGCGGCACGATGGAACACGGCCGCGCGCTCGCGCGGCGGCGTGGCCGCCCAGGCGCGTTGCGCGTCGCGTGCCTGCGCCACCGCAGCGGTCACGTCGGCTGCATTGGCCTGGCCGACGCGGTGCAGCGGCGTGCCGCTGCCCGGTTCGATCACCTCGAGGACGCCGCCCTGGGCGGCGACCCACTCGCCGTTGAAGATGCGCTCGCTCCAGGTGGACGCGGCGGCCAGGGGTTCGGTGCTGTGCATGCTGTGTGCTCTCGTGGAAAGAGGAAGAAGAAGTCGTTCAGAGGGCAGTGGCGGCCAGGCCGCCATCCACCGGCAGGTTGACGCCGTTGATCCAGCGCGCCGCATCGGAGGCCAGGAACACCACCGCCTCGGCGACTTCGTCGGCATAGGCCGGGCGCTTCATCTTGCCGGCATCGGCCTGGACCCGCTCGGGCCCGAGCATGGTGACGAAATCGCCCAGGATCGGCGTGAACACCGGACCGGGCGCGACGCTGTTGACGCGCACCGAATGCTCGGCGAACCAGTCGCGCGAACGCAGCAGCGTCCACACGATCAGCGCTTCCTTGAAGTACTGGTAACAGGTCGCCTGCGGCACCGGATGCGCCGCCAGCCAGTCGCTGCCGGCGGCGTAGCTGTCGGCCGCGGCCAGCTGCTTGTGCAGGTCCAGCCGCTGCGGCCACTCGGCACCGAGGATGGAGGCGATGTTGATGATGCTGCCGCCGGGCACGATACGCGGCAGCAGCGCCTGGCTCAGATGGCGCAGGCCCAGGTAGTTGACCTTGGCCACCACGTCCACCGGCGCGGTGCCGGGTACGCCGGCGATGTTGGCCAGCGCATCGATGCGCTCGGGCAGCTGCGCCACCAGCGCGTCGATCGAGGCCGGGTCGCCGAGATCGGCCTGGTGGAAGCCGTGCAGGGTCATGTTGACCGGCTGGCGATCGATGCCGATCACGGTGGCGCCGTGGAAGCGCGCCAGGCGCGCAACCTCGGCGCCGATGCCGGAGGCCACGCCGGTAACGAGGAGGGTCTTGTTGTGCAGGTTCATGGCAGCGCGTGTCCGTTGCGGAATTGGGCGTCAGAAGACGTGGATGTATTGCAGGTTGACGTTGTGGCCGGAAGGCGCGTTCTTGACCTCCACCGGCATGTAGAAGTTGGCGTTGAAGATGTTCTTCTGGTCGATCCGCCACGACAGGCCGGGGCCCAGGTAGAACTGGGTCTGCTTGCTGTCGGCCACGCGTTCGCCATTGGTGCGGTTGTCGCGCAACTGCTTGAGGTAGTAGCCGTTGATGCCCAGGTGCAGGTCCTTCACCACTTCCAGCGAGCTGGCGAAGTTGAGCCAGGCGGCGTCGCCGGCCTGGCCGTTGCGGAACACGAAGCCATCGCCCTGCGGCACGTTGGAGGCCTTGTCGGCACGGAAGTTGTAGAGGTAGTTCAGCCGTCCACTGATCTCCCAGCGCGGCGTCGGCAGGATGCTGAAGGCCCAGCTCGGCAACACCGACCAGTAGCCCGCGCCCTGGTTGACGTCGCGGTTGCGGTCGAACTTGCCGATCGGCGCCAGCACATCCAGTTCGAAACGCTGCGAGAACACCGGGCGGCCATTGCGGATCACCGGCGCCATCTGCAGGTAGGGGCCGATGGTCAGGTCACCCAGGCCCGCACCGTTGTCGCGCAGCGCCACCGGGCTGTCGTACGCGAACGAGGTGTCCAGGTCGACCAGCGCGGCCAGCGCGGTGACGCCAAGCGAGCCACCGAACAGCTTGTAGTCGCTGAGGTAAGCCACCTGGGTGACCCACACCGAGGAGCCGATGTGCGGATCGCGGAACACCGGCACGTCGTCGCCGTGCGCGTCCTTGATCGCATCGAAGTCGTAGCGGCGCAGGTACTGGATCGCGCTCCAACCCGGGTTGGGTTTGCTGAAGCCGTCGAAGAAGCTGGTGCCGCCGGTGTTGATGCCGGTCGGCAGGGTGGCGCTTTGCGGCACCGTTTGCGCAGCGGCGGGCGCGACGCAGGCGATGGCCAGCACGGCGAGCAGGGACAGGCGCGCGCGGGCGCGCGGCGGCGACGGAACACGGTGGCGAACACGCTTCACGGGCAGGCACTCCAAGCGAAAGAGGAACGGCGGGGTGCGGGGGGATAGGAACGCGAGCAGGCGCCGCCGCGCGCAGGGCGCGGCCACGCGGCGACGCATGCCGTCAGCGGGACGCTGGCAGCGGGTCGGGAATCAGCGAGGAAGATGGGCGCGCGGCGCAGGCCGGCCGCACCCACGCACAGGGCTACAGGCGCTCGAGCACGTCCAGCCGGTCCAGCGCCTGCAGCAGCGCGCGCGCCGAGGTCGCACCGAGTGCGGTGGCAAGCTGCTGCTCCATGCGCACCACTTCGACTTCGGCCTGCGCCAGCAACGCCGTGCCGGTGGCGGTCAGATGCAGGTGCTGCATGCGCCGATCCTGGCGCCCGCGCACCTGGCGCAGCAGTTTGCGCTTGACCAGGCGCGCGACCACGATGGCCAGGTTCGGCGGCGACACGCTCAGCACTTCGCCCAGTTGGCGCTGGTTGATGCCCGGATTGGCGTCCACCAGCACCAGCAGCGAATACTCCACCGGCTTCAGTTCGAAGGCGCGCACGCAGTCCTGGAACAGGCGCCGCACCTGCAGTTCGGTGCGGGTGATGCGGTAGCCGATCAGGCTGGTCAGGCGCCGCTGGTCCACGCTGTCCGCCGTGTGCGGATCGGCGGGCAACGCGCTGCTGGACATCTCGGGACTCGGTTTCGAACTCACTGCGCTTCCTGCATGGGGCATCCTGCGACCAGGTCACGGCGGATGCGCACGCATCCATCGGCGCCGGCCGGCAGCGCCGTCGCAGCTGCATTGTAGGGGCATGACCGCGCATGGTCACAACGCCGCGTCCACGCGCCGCAGCAGCGCCCGGTACGGCGCGGCGGCGGTCCACAGGCACAGCGCGCCGAGCAGCGCCGCGCCCATGCACACCACGCCCAGCGACAGGCCGACCTGGCGCTCGTCGGCGAGCACATGGTCGGTGCCCAGCGCCACCAGGTACGGCCCCAGGCCCAGCCCGATCAGATTGACCAGCAACAGGTAGATCGAGGTGACCTGGCCACGCAGCCGGTTCGGGGTGACCGCCTGCAGGATCGCCGGCGCCAGCGCCACCGGCATGCCCAGCAGGAAGGTGGTCAGCGCGATCGCCGCCAGCGCCGGCCACGGTCCCGGCGCGATCGCGAACAGCGCACTGCTGATCACCAGCAACACGGCCCCGACCAGCGAGATCTTCAACGCCGCGTCGCGGCTGCCGCGCGCAGCCAGGCGGTCGGCAAGGAAGCCGCTGAACAGCATGCCGGCGATGCCGAAGGTGAGGATGATGATGCCGTAGGCCGGGCCGATCTCGCCCGGGGTCCACTGCCAGCGGCGGATGAAGGTGGCCGGCAGCCAGGCGGTGATACCGAAGGTGATCATCGCGATCACGCCGTTGGCCAGGAACAGCGCCACGTACACCCGCGCGTTGTCGCGCAGGTGGCTCAGGTCCGGGCGCACGCTGGGCACCGCCGCGGCCTGCTCGCGCCGCGCCGGCTCGCGCACCGTGGCCATCAGCGCGATCACCGCCAGCCCGGGCAGCGCGACCAGGATGAAGGCCGCCTGCCAGGGCCGGAAGCTGCCCAGCAACGGCAGCACCACCGTGCTCTCCTTGCTGGTGGCCGCGATCACCAGGCCGCCGACGATGAACGCCGCCGCCGAGCCGATGTAGACGCCGGAGGTGTACACGCTCATCGCCCGCGCGCGCTTTTCCGGCGGGAAGTAGTCGGCCAGCATCGAGTACGCCGCCGGCGACAGCGAGGCCTCGCCGACGCCGACGAACACCCGCGCCAGGAACAGGGTGAAGAAGCTGGTGACGTAGGCGCCGGCCGCGGTCGCCGCGATCCACACCACCACGCCGAGCACGATCAGGTTGCGGCGGTTGCGGCGGTCGGCGACGCGACCCAGCATCACCCCGATCAGCGTGTAGAACACCGCGAAGGCGAAGCCGTGGACCAGGCTGAAGGCCGAGTCGGACAGCTGCAGGTCGCGCTTGATCGGCTGCACCAGCAGGCCCAGGATCTGCCGGTCGACGAAGGACAGCGTGTAGGCCAGCAACAGCACGAGGGTGACGTACCACGCATACAGCGGGCGGTACGGCGCAGACGATGGCAGCGGATCGCGCATGGGAAGGCTCCGGCTCAGAAGCGCAGGGTCAGGAAGGGGGCGATGTAGAAGTAGTCGCGGCCGCGCACCGGTCCCTCGCGCAGGAACGGCCCGGCCTGGGTGTAGTGGGCGTACACGTCCAGGCTGGCGAAGGCGTTGAAGCGGTACTTCACCCACAGCACCGAGCGCGTGCCGATGTCGCGCGCGTCGTTGGCGTCGCCCGGCTGCAGCACCCGCCAGCCGGCCGCGTACACGCCGTCGTGCAGGCTCTGCCGCTGCAGCTTGAGCACGTACATGTCGATCCACAGCCGCTCGCTGGGACGCAGCACCAGTTCCGGGCCGAACGAACGCACGTTGCTGCTGATCATGCTGCCGTCGAACACCGAGGCACGCGCGTACAGGCCGTTGAAGGTGTTCAGTTCGCCGTCGCGCGGATCGCGGTCGCCGGAGGAGACCTCCATGCGCCAGGCCAGGCGCGGCGTCCACCGCACATCGGCGAAGGTGTAGCCGCCGAACAGCGTGCCCTGCCACGCGCGTACGCGCTGGCCGGCGAACTGGCCGCGCTGGCCGATCAGCTCCAGGTCGTAGTCCCAGCCCTGCACGGCGCCGCTCAGGCGCGTGGACAAGGTATGCCGATGCTCCTCGCCGACCACGCCGCCATAGCGGCGCCCGTCCTGCACGGTGTCCAGGTACAGCGTCTCCAGCAGCGCCGCCTTCGGCTGGCTGGGCGACAGCGGCACTTCGGCGTGCGCGCCCCACAGGCGCTGGTCGCGGTTGGCACGATCGTCGAAGCTGCCGGTGCGGGTGAGCACCGGGCGCCCCCACAGCAGGCCGCCGCTCCAGCGCGGCTGTCGGGTCAGCAGGCGCACCGCATCGAACGGCATGCGCGAATTGGCCGGGTCGCGCGGGTCCAGCAGGCGCTGCCAGGCGTAGGCGATCTGCTGGCGGCCGGCGCGCAGGCGCCAGGCCGGCTGCGGCTGTCCGTCGGACAGCTCGACGAAGCCCTGCGCCAGGTCCAGCGGATTGCGGTCGGTGGCCTGCACCGGTCGCGTCTGCAGGCCGGCGACCCGGCTGTCGGCGAGTTCGCCGAACAGACGCAGGTACGGCGATGGGCGGTAGTCGGCCCACAGCCGCAGGCGCTGCTGCGCATAGCCGTGCGGATCGGTGGCGAAGCGGCCGAAGCCGGCGTGCTCGCGATAGTCGTACAGCGTGCGGCTCTCGCCGCCGAGGCTGAGCCAGCCCTCGCCGACGGGGATGTACTTCCACTTCTCCCAGCCCTGGCGCGGACGCGCCGCCAGCGCCGAATAGTCTTCCTGATCGGCCAGCAGCTTGCCCTGCGGGCCGCTGGATTCGGCATCGGCCTGGCCGCAGCCGACGCTGCACAGAATGGCCAGGCACACGGTACGGGGCGCGCGGCGCGCGCGCGCATGAGGCACAGTCATCGATTCCCTCCCAAGTCTCGAAGCGTGTGGTGCGAAGGAGCGCGCGCCGGCTATCCGGTGCTGCGGCCGGGTGGCCCGCTCATGACGGCGGCGCCACGACCGCGCCGGGCACGGTCCCGGCGTAGAGGTGTTCGACCAGTGCCGCGCGGGCGCGCAGCACGTTGCGCTGGTTGATCGAGCCCTTGTCGGTGATCTCGCCCGCCTCCAGGTTCGGCGGCTGTTCCAGCCACGCGGCACGCGCGACCTGGCTGGCGCTGCCGGTGGCGCTGCGGTTGAGCGTGTCCAGCAGCCGCTGCAGCCAGGCGCGCACCGGCGGCGCCTGCAGCACCTGCGCCGCCTCGGCCTGTGCCGGCAGCCCCGACAGCGCCTGCAGCGCGTCCAGTCGCGGGAACAGCAGCAGGCCGATGGCGTCGCGGTCGGCGCCGGTCACCACCACGTCCTGCACGTAGGCGGCGCCTTCCATCAGCACCCGCGTGCGCAGCGGGCCGACGCTGACGAACACACCGGAGGACAGCTTGAAGTCCTCGGCCAGGCGCCCGTCGAACAGCAGGCCGCGCTCGGGATGCTGCGGATCGATCGGCTTGAGCGCGTCGCCGGAACGGTAGAAGCCTTCCTCGTCGAAGGCCTCGGCGGTCTGCTGCGGCGCGTTCCAGTAACCCGGCATCACGTGCGGCCCGCGGAAGCGCGCTTCCAGCTTGTCGCCGACCGGCACCAGCTTGACCTCGCAGCCCGGCGCCGGCACGCCGACGTCGCCGGGCGTGTTGCTGGTGCCGTGGGTGAAGGTGCAGGAGGGCGCGCACTCGGTCATGCCGAGGCCGGCGAGCATGCGGATGCGCTCGCCGCAGTGCGCCTCGGCGATGCGTTCCAGGCGGTCCCACACCTCCTGCGACAGCGCCGCGGCGGCGAAGAAGAACATGCGCATGCGCGACAGGAAGGTTTCGCGCAACGCCGCGTCCTGTTCCAGCGCCTGCGCCAGTTGTTCCCAGCCACGCGGCACGCTCAGGTACACGGTGGGCGCGATCTCGCGCAGGTTGCGCAAGGTCTGTTCGAACAGCGCCGGGGTCGGCTTGCCGTCGTCGAGGTAGAAGCTGCCGCCGTTGTACAGGGCGATGCCGATGTTGTGGCTGCCGCCGAAGGTGTGGTTCCACGGCAGCCAGTCGACCAGCACCGGCGTCTCGCCGAGCACCGGGAAGGTCTGCAGCAGCATCTGCTGATTCGCGCACAGCATGCGCTGCGTGGTGATCACCGCCTTGGGCAGCAGCGTGGAGCCGGAGGTGAACAGGAACTTGGCGATGCTGTCCGGGCCGCAGGCGGCGAAGGCGGCATCGGCGGCGTCCAGCGCACGCGGCGCCAGCAGTTCGTCGAAACGAAGGCTGGCGCGGTCGCGTACCGCACCGCGCACGCACACTGCCGGGACATCGGTGGGGAACACCGCCGCGATCGCCGGGGCGAACGCGGCGCCGTCGCTGGCGAACAGCAGGCCCGGGCGCAGCACCTCGGCCACATGCCGCAGCTTGGCGAAATCGCGCGACAGCAGCGCGTAGCCCGGCGACACCGGGCAGTAAGGGATGCCGGCGTACATCGCCGCTAACGCGAGCTGCAGGTGTTCCAGATCGTTGCCCGACAGGATCGCCAGCGGCCGTTGCGCCGACAGGCCCATGTCCAGCAGGTGCGCGGCGATGCGGCGGGTGCGCTCGAGCATCTGCGCATAGCTCAGGCGCCGCCACTGTCCACTTTCGTCGCGCTGCGCCACGAAGGTGGCATCGGGGGTGTGCTGCGCCCAGTGCTGCAGGCGCTGCAGCAGATGCCTGGGCAGCGGCGCCAGCGGTTCGCGCGCGCGCAGGCGCAACACGCCGTCGGCATCGCGGTGGACCTCGGTATCCGCGTGGCTCAGTCCGACAGGACGGTAGCGCGCGGCGGTGGCAACGGACTCAGCGGCATTCATCGGAACCATCCGGAGGAGAGAGACGGCACGGCGTGCGGCAGCGCCGCCGCGGCCCGGATGGGCCGCGGGCGACGCAACGGGTCAGCGCTTGTAGGTCTGCAGACCGGGCTTGATGGTTTTGTCGTCGAGGAATTGCTTCAGTCCCTGTTGCCGGCCCTTCTCGGGATCGCGGTGATTGGACTGGTCGACCTTGGCGTACAGGTAGTCCTCGTTCTGCTCCCAGGTCAGTTCGCGGCAGCGCTTGAAGCCGTGCTTGGCGAAGCGCAGCACCACCGGGTTCTTCTGCTGCAGTTCCTGCGCCAGCCTGGTCACCTCGGCGCGCAACTGCGCGCGCGGCACGCTGGCGTTGACCAGGCCCATCTGCGCCGCCTCGGTGCCGGTGAAGGTGCGCCCGGTCATGATGTAGAGCATGGCGTTGCGGTGGCCCATGGTGTCGGCGACCGCCTTGCTGACCAGGTTGCCCGGGGGGATGCCCCAGTTGATTTCCGACAGCCCGAACACCGCCTCGTCGGCGGCGATGGCCAGGTCGCAGGCGACCAGCGGCGAGAACGCACCGCCGAAGCACCAGCCGTTGACCGCGGCGATGGTCGGCTTGCTGTAGAAACGCAGCAGGCGCCACTGCCACTGCGAGCAGTCGCGGCGCATGCGCTCCTGCACGATCTCTTCCTTGCCGTCGGTCTCGCGGAAGTATTCCTTCAGGTCCATGCCGGCCGACCAGGATTCGCCGGCGCCGGTCAGCACCAGCACCTCGGCGCTGCTGTCCAGTTCCAGCGTCTCCAGCACGTCGATCATCTCGCGATTGAGAGTGGGGCTCATCGCGTTGCGCTTGTCCGGCCGGTTCAGGGTGACCCAGGCGATGCCTGCGTCGATCTCGACCTGGACGGTCTGCCAGCGGTCTTGGTAGCTGCTCATGGATAGGCCTGCGTGGGAAGGTAGGGGGAGGCGATAACTTAGGACTGATAATAGTTATAGATCATCATTATTTCGGCGCAAGCTGCAGTGCAGCATGGTCTGCGGGCATGACAGACAGGCGTCGGGCACCGCCGGACAGGCCTGCAATCAAAGGGCAACGCGACGCAGGGTGCGGGGCGCTTCCGACGCGACCCAGGCGGCCAGGCTGACCACGGCGTCGCTTCACACCCAGCCAACGGGTCCCTCACGGTCAGCCTTCGTTCATGGGGTAGGATCGGCGTCACAGGGGATCGCCGACACCGGAGTGATGTCCATGCACACCGTCTCCGCACTTGCCCAACCTGCTCGCCAGCCACGCCACGCGGTCGATCTGGACGCCGAAATGGCCTACTGGCGTCAGGCCCATGCCGAGGGTCGCCTCGGCCATCAGGGCTTCGCCGACTACGCGCAGCTGCTGAAGATCGGTTACGACGTGTACCTGGCCTACCCGCGCGCCAACGAGGCGCAACTGTACCGGGTGCTGCAGGACGCCTATCACCAGTGCGCGCCAATGCTGTCCGTGCCATGGGACGAGGCGCGCTGGCTGGTGCGGCATGCCTGGCAGCACCTGGCGCATTCGGGGCATCGCCACTGAAAGCGCCTGGCGCAGCGGGGCATCGTCGTTGTCCGTGTAGGCGTTACCGGGAATGCCTGTCGCGGCTGAAGCCGCTCCTACGACGGGTCGTCGGTCGTGATTGAAGGCGCCCCTGCGGCGCCATCTGCCGGCACATCGGCGACAACCGGATAGCACACCATCACGTGCACGGCGCGGCGTGCGCCGCGTGCTGCTGTACGCCTCCCGCGCCGCATGCGGCTCAACGCGACGAGGCAGGTGGCGAGGCGCTGCGCTCCTTCGCTTCGAGGCGGCCATGGAACGCGTTCGACCCCTTGCCCGGCGCCGTCGCTGCCTCGCCCTCGCTGTGCTTGAGCCGCTGCTTGCGCTGTTCCACCACGCTGCTGGCCAGCGCCACGCGCCGCCCGATCACCATGTCGCTCAGCCAGTCGATCAGGTGGCGTGTATAGGCGGCCTGGTGCACCTTCTCGGTCAGCGCGTGGTCGGCGCCGGCGATCGTGCGCGTGGTCAGCGAGCGCGCGTTGGAGAACGCCGCCGCGTAGTTGCGCAGCACCTGCCCCGGCACGATCACGTCGCACTCGGCCTCCACCAGCAGTACGTCGCCGCGGTAACGCTGGCAGGCCGCCAGCGCGCGGTTGTCCTCCGGCGCCACCACGCGGTTGCGGTAGAGCATGAGGTCCGGATCGCGGTTCAACGCGACTTTCGGTCCATCCCAGTGCGCGTCCTTGTACAGCGCCGGCGAGCGCAGGGCCAGCCACTCCACCGGCCGCTCCAGCGTCAGCAACGCGGCCAGGTAGCCGCCGTAGCTCAGCCCCACCACCGCGATCGCCTCCGGATCCACTTGCGGCGACGCCGCCAGGCGATCGTAGGCGGCCTTGATGTCGTCCAGGTTCTGCGCGCGCGTCACCGTCTCGCGCATCGCCGCCAGGCCTTCGTGGCCGCGCAGGTCGAAGGTCAGACAGACGCAGCCCAGGCCCGCCGCCTCGCGCGCCCGCACCAGGTTGTGGTGCTGGTTGCCGCCCCAGCCGTGCACGAACAGCACGCCGGGCAGGCGGCTGGTCGGCGTGAGCAAGGTGCCGCTGAGCGCCGCGCCGTCGACCGGGATGTCGATACTGGAAAGTTCTGCTTCCATCATGCGTCCGCGCTGCGCATGTAGCGGTATTTGGTCAGCAAGCCGGTACGCGGTTCCTCGCCGACGTAGTAGACCTGCGCTCCGGCCGGCGGCGCCGGATGCGCGCCGTAGCGTTCGACCGTGGCGGCGACGACGCGCTGCAGCGTCGGTGACTGCTGGAACGCGGCCACCGCGGCCAGTTCCGCAGGGGTCGCGCCACCGACACGCCAGGACTGCTCGAGGACGCCGCAAGCGGTGGTGCCATCGGGAAGCAGACCCTCGATCACGTCGTAGTTGCGCCGCGACGCATAGAAGCCCGGATAGGCCGCAGCCACCAGCCGGTCGTAGTCGCGCGCCTTCGTCACCGCCGTGCGCTGACTTGGCGGCAATGGTTGTTCCAGCAGGGTATCGAGCGTGCCGCGAATCACGTGCAGCTCCGAGCCGCCGTACGCCTCGCGGCCGCTGCTGTCGCGGGTCACCGATTGCGTGCCGCAGTAGGCGACGGTCACGCCGGCGCAGTGGGTTTCGCCGACGCTGAAGGTGGTCGGCTGGTGCAGATGCCGTTCCAGCACCACGCCGTGCCGGCGCAGTTCGTGTACGGACAGCGTCGCCAGCGCCGCATCCAGGGCCGGCGCATCGTGCAGCAGCACCTGCCCCAGGCCACCGACGCCATGCGGCAGCTTCAGCCGCACCTGGCCGCCATCGCACAGGCGCGCGACGGCACGGCGCGCGTCGCCCACGCTGAAGGCGGTATAGCCCGGCAACGTGGTGGCCGCCATCGCGGCGCCCAGGCCCGGCTGCCATCCTTCCGGCGCCTGCGCATCGACATCGACCAGCGGGTGGCTGATCCCCTTGGTGGCGACGAAGGCATGCGGCACCACGCCGCCAAGCAGATCGGCCGCGGCATGCACGCCGATCTGCTCGGCCTGCGCGATGGTCAGGGTTTCATCCGGCACGCAGAATGAGGACGTCCCGGCGGCGCAGCGTTCCTCGTGCAGCGGCAGGCGCATCAGCCGCGCCACTTCGGCGACCACCCAGGCATGCGTCGCCGCCTCGTGGCCACCGGACACAGCCTGGCGCACATGGCAGGCGCGGACATTGGCGTGAGCGGCGGATCGGGCCATGCGGGGCACTCCGTGCGGATCGGGATGACGCGCTGCCTCGGTCATGCGCCAGACCAACGCAACAGGGCCACGGCGACCAACGCCAGCGACACCAGCACCGCGATGGCGCCCAGCCAGCGGCAGCCGCGCAGTTGTCGCCACCAGGCGGCCGCTTCGGACGTGCCGCTGGCATCACGGACGCGCCGCGTTGGCGGCGCGGGCGCGGAAGGGGGTGCCGCAGGATGGCGGTCGTCGTGGCGCATGGCCCCAGGCTGTCGCGCAAGCCGTCGCATGCGGGTGAACGCGATGTAGTCCGTGTGTCATTGCGCGGCCAGCGCGGCGCGCTGTCGAGGTAGTGCCGCGCTCGCCGTGCATAGCCGACGCCCGTGACGAAAACGGCTCAGTACGGGAAAGCGTACCGCGTTGTCACGGCTGCCCGAGGGCACAGCGGCGTACGGAGAGTGCGCTCCGCAATGATCAGGCAGCTGCCGCGGCGTGTTGCGGTAGCCGCGCGTCGATCCGGTGCTTGCCGGCCAGTGCCTGCATGCCCTGCAAGGTCGCCTGCACCGCGCTGGCGTAGCCGCTGCGCCACAGCTCGGCGCGCGACTGCCGCGATGCGGCCGCATTCAGTGCCAATGCGAATGCCGGTACGCGCGGGTCGGCCAGCGCGGCGCGCTCCAGGAACGGCTGCTCCGGCGCGATGACGTCGACCGGCGCCAGCCAGGCATCGGCGACCAGTTCGGCCACGCCGGCGCGATGCGAGAGCTGGTGCATGGCGCTGAGCGTCTCGTGCAGCATTTCCAGGCAGGCCCATTGCCACAGCGCCGCCTTGTACTGCGGGTCGGCCTGGTCCAGGGCGGACAAGGCGCCATCGACATGATCGATGCGTAGATCCTGCATGGCCGACTCCACGATACGGCGTTGCGATTTGCCCATTTTGCGCGGCCAAAGTGAGCGCAACGTGAGTCGCGCGGCGATGGCGGCGTGCAGGCGGTCACAGCGGGCGCTGCGGCAGCCGTCGCGTATACTTGCGACGCGCGTCCGCTCGCGCCGATCCCTCACCACGCTCTGCTCATGACGCCACCCTGACACCCGCAGCGCGCATCGGCCCGCCCTCGACGGCAGGCCGCAGGTTGCTGGTTTTCCATTGCCTACAGCGCGCGCTGCCCTTCGACAGGGCGGTGTCGGGAGCGTTTACCTTGAAGCTTTTTTCTTCCCTGCGCCAATCCTGGTGCGGCAATTTACGTGGCGACGTGCTCGCCGGCCTGGTCGTGGCACTGGCGCTGATTCCCGAGGCGATCGCGTTCTCGATCATCGCCGGGGTCGACCCCAAGATCGGCCTGTACGCGGCCTTCTGCATCTGCGTCACCATCGCCTTCGCCGGCGGGCGCCCCGGCATGATCTCCGCCGCCACCGGCGCGATGGCGCTGCTGATGATCGGCTTGGTCAAGCAGCACGGCCTGCCCTACCTGCTGGCGGCCACGCTGCTGACCGGCGTGCTGCAGATCCTGGCCGGACTGTTCAAGCTCGGCGCGCTGATGCGCTTCGTCTCGCGCTCGGTGATCACCGGCTTCGTCAACGCGCTGGCGATCCTGATCTTCATGGCGCAGTTGCCCGAACTGATCGGCGTGCCCATGCCGGTGTATCCGCTGGTGGCGCTGGGCTTGCTGCTGATCTACGGCCTGCCCTGGCTGTCGCGGCGCAGCTTCCCCGGCATCGGCTTGTGGCTGCTGGTGCTGGGCGCGGCCTTGACCGCAGGCAGCATGGCGCCATGGACGCTGCTGCCGGTCGCCGTGGGCGGCGCGGCGGCGCTGCTGCTCGGGCACCGTTGGACTCGCGGGCTGGCCGTGCCGCCGCCGTTGGTGGCGATCGTGCTGCTGACCGGGCTGGCGCTGTACTTCGGCATCCACGTGCCCACCGTCGGCGACAAGGGGCAATTGCCCGATCGCCTGCCCAGCCTGCTGTTGCCGGACGTACCGTGGACGCTGGAGACGCTGCGGATCGTGTTCCCGGTCGCGGCGACGATGGCGGTGGTCGGCCTGCTCGAGTCGATGATGACCGCGCAGATCGTCGACGACATGACCGACACACCCAGCGACAAGAACCGCGAGTGCATGGGCCAGGGCGTAGCCAACATCGTCAGCGGCCTGTTCGGCGGCATGGCCGGCTGCGCGATGATCGGGCAGTCGGTGATCAATGTGAAATCCGGCGGGCGCGGACGCCTGTCCGCCCTGATTGCCGGCACGGTCCTGTTGCTGCTGGTGGTGTTCGCCGGCGCCTGGGTGCGACAGATCCCCATGGCCGCACTGGTGGCGGTGATGATCATGGTCTCGGTGGGCACCTTCAGCTGGCGTTCGCTGGCACAACTGCGTACCCACCCGGCCAGCTCCAGCGTGGTGATGCTCGGCACCGTCGTGGTGACCGTGGCCACTCACGACCTGGCGCGCGGCGTGCTCACCGGTGTGTTGCTGTCGGCGCTGTTCTTCGCGCGCAAGGTCGGGCGCATGCTCGACATCACCAGGAGCGAAGACGCCGATGGCGGCCACACCTACCGCATCCGCGGCCAGCTGTTCTTCGCCTCGGCCGGCAGCTTGGTCGGCGCCTTCGACTTTGCGCATGCGCCGACACGGGTCACCCTGGATCTGAGCCACGCGCACGTCTGGGACATCAGCGCCATCGGCGCGCTGGACCAGGTGGTGCTGAAATTCCGCCGCCACGGCGCACAGGTCCACGTGCTGGGACTGAATCCGGACAGTGCGGCGATGGTCGGGCGGCTGGGCACCCACCAGCGCGGCGACGCCGAGAGCGTTCCCCCGCATTGAGCAGCACCACGCAATCTGGACACGGTGGCGAGAGGACGCGCCGTGCGGCGAACACGCCATCTGGCGGTCGCCGCGCGACGATCGCCGCGCTCCTCTCATGCGCTGACATGGCGACGACATCGCACGATTAGCATCGGCCTGCCGACCGACTGTGCAGGAGACGCGCGATGCCGCTGGACCACTGGCGACTGCCGCCATGCCATTGGGTACCCAACCACCCGTTCCTGCCGGTGCTGCACTACCGGCACTGCGTGGCCGCCATCGACGCCGACGGCTTCGAACGCCGCTTCGCCGCGCACGGCTGGCCGCCGCAATGGCGCGATGGCATCTACGACTACCACCACTACCACTCCACCGCACACGAGGTGCTCGGCGTCGCCGGCGGCAGCGCCCGCGTGGTGCTTGGCGGCCCGGGCGGCCTCGAGGTCGCGCTCGCGGCCGGCGATGCCCTGCTGCTGCCGGCCGGCACCGGCCATTGCCGGCTGTCCGCGAGCGCCGACTTCATGGTCGTCGGTGCTTATCCGGACGGCCAGGACTGGGACATCTGCCGCGAGGCGCCCACCGCCGCGATGCTGCAACGGATCACCAAGGTACCGTTTCCGCACAGCGATCCGCTGCTCGGGGCGAAGGGGCCGCTGCTGGAGTATTGGCAGATGCCTACCGCCATCGACTGACCACGTCGTCCAACATGGTCAAGCCTGCCGTGAAGCGGACTCGGCCGCCCAGACGTCGCACGCCGGATCGAACTCGGTCGTCGCCGCGTGCTCTGACCTCCAACCGAAGCCGCAGATCGCCATGACGCTCTGGCGCATCGGGTCCAGGTCCAGCGACTTGCCGAGATCGACGTCATTGATGGCGGAGGTGACGAACGCCCCCAATCCCAGCTCGGTGGCCGAGAAGTACAGTGCCTGCGAGATGTGGCCGACGTCCAGGGTCAGCGCGCGATAGGCCTTGGCATGCTGGCGATATTTCCAGAACGTGCGGGTGAATCGCGGTGCGAGCAGCACCAGCACGTGGGCATCGGCGAACCAGTGCTGCCCGGCCAGCGCCAGCCGCGCGAATGCATCGATGTCCGGCCCTGGACACGGCAACGGCGCCAACGCGTGATCCACCGGATGGTAGTGGTACAAGCCCGGTTCGATCCCCTCCACCCGGCGCACCAGCAGGTAGGCTTCGGTCGGGTGCAATCCGCCAGCCGACGGCACGTTCTTCTTCAGGAACACCGTATCGTCCTGGACCCGCAGCGTCGCCCGCGCCATCAGTGCGCGCTGCACCATCCGCAGGAACAGCGCATGCGGCAGCGGGCGGGCATCGTCGTAGTTGCGGCAGGTGACGCGACGCGCAAGCATGGCGTCGAAGGCGCCGTCGTCCAACCGCGGCAGCGGAATTCTGGCGAGGCCGGAACCGACCTCCTGCACCTCGGGTGGCGGCGCGCCCAGCTTGCGGCGCAGGTCGGGAGCCGACACCATGCCGTTGCGCTCCATCGCGGTCACCCCGTCGATGCCCTGCCAACGGCTGGCCCAGTGCGCCACGGCCGCGGCCGGCCACCAATGCGCGGACCGCAACGCCTCGTCGCGTTCGCGAAACGCAGCAGAACGCGCGTCGTCGCCGATCAGCAGGCCGCGATCGAGCGCCCGCTCGATCACATCGTCCGCATGGTCGGCTAGGTGCGCGCGCTCGACCCATTCCGTGGGACTGACCTGGCCAAGCAACGGCAGGTCGGCCACGTCCAGTTCGAGCTCACTGTCCAGGTGCGGCGCCAACGCGACCCACGCACGCTCGCGGTGCAGCCCGGCACCGCCACGGAGCAGGCTGGTCAGGTCGAACGCCACGCGTTCCCGCGCCTCGACGAACAGCACGGCACAGCGCCTCAGACGCATGGATCCCTCGTTTCCGCGGTGCGGGAGCGCTGCATCGATTGGCCACATTGGAGAGATGCCGGGCTGCTAGGATACCGCCGCGGCCCCGGTCGTTCCTGCGATCGGCCGTGGCAACCGCACCTCCGCCATGCGTGCAGCGCATGTCCACCGCTATCGAAACAGGGGACCACATCATGACCGACCAGCCGCAAGGGCATCCGCCCTTCGATCTCGCCACTGCCCAGCAATTGCTCACGCTTCTGTCCACCGACGACGACTTCCGCGCGCTGTTCGCGCAGGATCCGGGCGCGGCGCTGCGCAGCCTCGGCCTTTCCGAGCAACGCGCCGCCGCCGCGTTGGAGGAGCCGACCTGCCTGTGCACGTCGGACCTGGCGACCAAGGAAGAAATCCAGGAAGCCCTGGAATTGCTGCTGGCCTACCTCACCGCCGAGGGTACGCACACGGTCGTTCACTGTTTCGAAGCAGGTTCCGTCGTCGCCAGCCTGACTGCCAAATAGGTCGGCAATGCTTGCCCCGCCCAGGCGCGACGGAAGGTCTCCGCCTTCTGCCGCGCCTGGTCGGTCTGGCCCAGGCTGGCCAGAATCTCCGTGATACTCAGCACCGCCAGGTTCGCGTCGGCGACATTCATCGATTGCAGCACCAGTCCGCCGGTCGGCTCGATGTACGCCAGGCCGCGGCGCGCGACCAGCCAGTCGTTTTCGGCCAATGCCTGCTTCTTCTCGCCGGTTGCGAGCAAGGCGTCGCGCAGGCTGACGTGGAGTTGATACGGCTCCCTGCCATCGATCTGTTCGCGTAGCAGGGCGACCGCACCCGCGGGCTTTCCGCTGTCGATGAGCTGTTGCGCCCGCAGCAGCGACAACAACTTGGTCATCGGCGGGAAACCGGACTGGGCAACCAGCGAGGCGAGCTGCGTCGCATGCACGTCGTACAGCGCTGGGTCGCCGCTGCGCTGCGCCAGGCGAATGGCAGACATCGCCACGATGACCAGATCGTCGCGATCGCCGGCGTCGCCATGGACGGCCTGCTGCAACGCTCCGTCGGCGATCCGCGCCAGCGCTCTCCTGTCCACCGTCCGTGGATCGATGACGAACGCGACCGCTTGCTGCGCGATCTGCAAGGGATACCGGATCACCGGCTCTGCATCCGCCGACGCCGCCACGGCCGCCTGCGCGGCAGCGGCGGCGTCGCGCAAGCGCCCCTGGTCCAGCGGAATGGAGATCTGTTCGAAGTGGTCGGTCAACGCCGCCCCCGACGACGCCAGTGCTGCCATGATCCTGTCTGCCGCCGCGTAGTCCTTCATCGCCGCGAACGCGGCAGCGTGGCGTCGGGTCGCCGGGTAGCCGCCGAGTTCCTCGGCCTGCTTGAAGGCGTTCAGCGCGTCGCCGTACCGGCCCTGCGCCAGGTAGATGCGACCCTGCAGTTCCACTGCCACGTCGCGCAGCGGATTCTGTGGCACCGCGAACTTCTGCACGCTGTGCGCGGCCGATGCGTAGTTGCCCTCGGTGAATTCGTCCCAGGCGAACTGCGCCGCGCCGGCGTAGTAGTCCGGATACAGTTCCGACAGCATCTTCCACTTCTGCTTCGCCTGCCGCCACGGGTGCGGGCCGAGTTCGCTCGCCCACGCATCCAGGTACAGCGCATCACGTTCGGAAAGATGGTCGCGCAAGGCCATGGCCTTGGCCAGGTACTGCATTGCCGCGCGATTGTTGGCAGTGGAGATCTCGACCCGCATCGATCCCATGTAGGCGAGTGCGAAATCCTTGTCGATCTCGGCCGCCTTGGCGAAGTACTGATCGGCGGTCTGGAAGTCGCGCCGGGTGAAGTACTTCACCGCGATCGCGTAGGCCTTCAAGGCGTCCAGGCTGCTGGTGGTGACGCTCGGCAGCGGCGGCGAATTCTTCCTGATGATCTCCTCGCCTTCGCCCAACTGCTCGCGCAGCGATGTGGTCACCGCATCGATCGAGGCCAGCACCGAGCCGGCCCCGCGGCCGTCGCGGGACTCGGCATAGACGGTCGCCTGCGTCTTCGGATCGACCACCTCCGCGCTCACCCGCACCCGCCCGCCAACCTCCGAGACCGTGGCGAGCAGCACGGCGCGTGCGCCATCGCGCTGCGCGATCTCCGAGGCGGTGGCGCGATCCAACGGCGTGTGCTCCGGATCGCGACGCATCCGCGTCAGCGTGTCACGCACCTTCAGATCGCTGAGCACGTTGACGTAGCGCGACTGCTCCAGGCTGATGCGGAAGGCCTGCTGCAGCGAGTCGTCCAGGGCCACGTCGCCAGTGAGATTGCGCAAATCCCCCACCACCACCCAGTCGCGTTCGGCGAAGGCGATGGCCGGCTGCGGGCGGGTGACGAACCAGGCGCCGAGCGCGAACGCGGCGATCAGCGCCGCTTCCGCCGCCAGCGCCGCCGGCCGGCGCCACAGCGGGATGTCGCGCCAGGCCTTGGGCGTGGGCTTGGGCGCGCGCAGCGGGGTGTGGCCGATCTCGCCGACTTCGTAGATCTCCAGCGGGGTCGGCACGCCCTTGAAGCGCCAGCGGCCGTGCGATTTCCACAGCAGGCGCTCGCCGCGCTCGCCCAGTTCGCGCGCGGCGCGGTGGGTCAGCGACTCGGCCACCGCCGAGAGCAGGATCTGTCCGGGCCGGGCCAGGGTCATCAGCCGCGCCGCAGTCGGCTTGGCCAGGCCTTCCACTTCCAGCGGCTTGGCGCCCACCTGCACCGCGGCGTCGCTGTTGCGCCAGGTCAGCACCTCGCCGACATGCAGGCCGGCGCGCACCTTCAGCTCCAGCGCGCGCGGCGCGCCCAGGGCGTGCAGGCCGCGGCTGTAGTCCAGGGCGAAGCCAAGGCCGTCGATGGGCCGTTCGAACAGCAGCAGCAGGCCGTCGGAGCGGTCGATCAGGCGGCCACGCCAACGTTGCTGCAGCTCCAGCACCAGCGAGTCGTGACGCTTGAACAATTCGGCCGCATTGGCGTCGCCGAGCTTTTCCACCAGCGCCACCGAGTCGCACAGGTCGGTCAGCAGCAGGGTGCGCAGCTGCGGGACCTCGGGCGGCGGTGCGGGGGCGTCGGTCATGGCGGCGGCTCGCGGGGACGTGATGGCTCAGCAGGGCGCGGAGGCGAGGTCGTGCCAGTACAACCGGTTGCCGCCCTGGCGCTTGGCCTCGTACAGCGCCGCATCGGCGTTGGCGTACCAGTCGTTCCAGTCCGAATGCGGATCGACCCGGCTGATGCCGATGCTGACCGGGCAGATGTGCGGCGCCGGGTGCGGCACACCCAGCAGGTTCTGCACGGTGGCGAGCACGAACTCGCCGATCCGGCGCAGGTCCTCGACGTTGCCGGCGGCCACCAGCAGGCAGAACTCGTCGCCGCCCAGGCGACAGGCGATGTCGTCGGGCCCGGCCACCGAGCGCAGGATGTTGGCGACGTTCTGCAGCACGCGGTCGCCGACCAGATGGCCGTGGGCATCGTTGATGTGCTTGAAGCGGTCGCAGTCGATCAGCAGCAGACCTGGGCCGGGCGAGCGGCCGTCGCGGCGGCACTCCTGCAGGCGCAGGATCAGCCCGCGGCGGTTGTGCAGGCCGGTGAGTTCGTCGGTGCGCACCAGCTCTTCGGTCTGGGTGAGCTGGTGGGTGGTGGCGTAGAGGTTGTCCAGCGCCGCTTCCAGGTCGCGGTTGCGCCGGCGCAGCTGGCGGATCAGGGTCTGCTCGTTCATCACCACGCGCATGATGGTGCGGCGCAGGAAGTAGGCGACCACGCCCGGGTCACGCTCGACCAGGCGCTGGAAGTCGTCGTGGTCCAGTTCCACCAACGCGCCGTCGCTGGCGGCGAGCGCGTCGGCGCTGCGCATGTGGTTGCCGATCAGCAGGCCCAGCTCGCCGAAGAACTCGCCGTGGCCCAGGTGCTTCACCACCAGGTCCTCGCCGAAATCCAGATCGATCACGCCACTGGTGATCACGAACATGGCGCTGCCGCCATCGCCGCGGCGGAACAGCACGTCGCCGGCGCGCACCGTACGGGCGCGGCCGAATTCGGAAAACAGGCGCAATTCCGCAGCGGTCAGCACCGCTAGCTCGTTCGGCTTCGGAGCGACCGCAGCGTTGGAAATTGTGCCGCGTGCGGTGGATGCGGCGCTGTCGCAGCTCATCCGGCCCCCTCATGTGACGTCGCTGGCCCCTGGCTGGGGAGCATAGCACCTACACGTGGCGCTCACGATACGTTTCACAGCCGATCTCACCCTTTCAAGAGACACGGCGGCCAGCTGTCGCACGCGGTAGACACCGTCCCCGCCATTGCCAAAAGCGCGAAAAAAAGCCCGGGCGAACCCGGGCTTCCCACCTCCTGCCAGGGAGGGGCGAGTCATCGGCGCCTGGCTGCAGGGTCAGGCCGCTTTCTCGCCATGGAACTGCTCTTCCTCGGTCGAGCCCGTCAGCGCGGTGGTCGAGGACTGGCCCTGCTGGATCGCCTGGGTCACCGCATCGAAGTAGCCGGTGCCGACCTCACGCTGGTGTTTGACCGCGGTGAAGCCACGGTCGGCGGCGGCGAACTCGGCCTCCTGCAGCTCGACGAAGGCGCTCATCTGCCGGCGCGCATAACCGTGCGCCAGGTTGAACATCGAGTAGTTCAGCGCATGGAAGCCGGCCAGGGTGATGAACTGGAACTTGTAGCCGTAGCTGGCGATCTCGCGCTGGAACTTGGCGATGGTGGCGTCGTCCAGGTTCTTCTTCCAGTTGAAGCTGGGCGAGCAGTTGTAGGCCAGCAGCTTGCCCGGGAACTTGGCGTGGATGGCCTCGGCGAACTTGCGCGCGAACTCCAGGTCCGGCTTGCCGGTCTCGCACCAGATCAGGTCGGCGTAGGGCGCGTAGGCCAGGCCACGGCTGATCGCCTGGTCCAGGCCCTTGTTGGTGCGGAAGAAGCCCTCGACGGTGCGCTCGCCGGTGGTGAACGGACGATCGTTGGGATCGATGTCGCTGGTCACCAGGTCGGCGGCCTCGGCATCGGTACGCGCCACCAGCAGGGTCGGCACGCCCATGACGTCGGCGGCCAGGCGCGCGGCGTTCAACTTCTCGATCGCCTCGCGGGTCGGCACCAGCACCTTGCCGCCCATGTGCCCGCACTTCTTCACCGAGGCCAGCTGGTCCTCGAAGTGCACGCCGGCCGCGCCGGCCTCGATCATCGCCTTCATCAGTTCGAAGGCGTTGAGCACGCCGCCGAAACCGGCCTCGGCGTCGGCCACGATCGGCTGCAGGAAGTCGATCTCGTCCTTGCCTTCGGCGTGGTGCAGCTGGTCGGCGCGCAGCAGGGTGTTGTTGATGCGCTTGACCACCGCCGGCACCGAATCGGCCGGGTACAGCGACTGGTCCGGATACATCTGCCCGGCCAGGTTGGCGTCGGCAGCGACCTGCCAGCCGGACAGGTAGATGGCGTTGAGCCCGGCCTTGACCTGCTGCATCGCCTGGTTGCCGGTCAGCGCGCCCAGCGCGTTGACGAAGTCCTTCTCGTGCAGGTACTTCCACAGCTTCTCGGCACCGAGCCGGGCCAGCGAATGCTCCACGTGCACCGTGCCGCGCAGGCGCACCACGTCGGCGGCGGTGTAGTTGCGGGTGATCCCGGCCCAGCGCGGATCGGTGTCCCAGTCGCGCTGGATCTGTTCGGCGGTCTGCAGCGTGGTGCTCATCTGGCGTTCTCCTCGAAATGGATGCAGCGATGAAACGGTGAGGGTGTGGTCGGATAGAAGGCGTTGGCAGGCACGGAAGGGATCCGCTGCAGGGACACCGCTTTCACGATTCCCCATTCCCGAATCCCCACTCCCGGCTTCACCTCAATCAATCAACTCATAGGCCGGCAAGGTCAGGAAATCGGCCAGTTCTTCGTCGCGGGTCAGCTTGTCGAGCAAGGCGATGGCCTCGTCCACTCGCGCCCCGCCCGGCAGCAGCGCGCGCTCGCCCAGCCGCGCCGGCAACTGCCGCAGGCAGGCGTCGAACAGGGCGAAGTCGATGGCGGTGCCGTCGTCCAGGTGCAGGCCGCCCACGTGCAACCACTGCCACAACTGGCTGCGGCTGATCTCGGCGGTGGCGGCGTCCTCCATCAGGTGATGGATCGGCACGCAGCCGTTGCCGTCCAGCCACGCCGCCAGGTAGCGCACGCACACTTCGATGTTGCCCTCGAAGCCGGCGCGGGTGATGGTGCCGGCGGACGGGGCGATCAGCGTGTCGCGGTCGGCCTGCACGTCCTCGCGGCGCACCGCTTGCTGGTTCGGCGTGCGCATGTGCTCGTCGAACACCGCACGGGCGATCGGGATCAGCGCCGGGTGCGCCACCCAGGTGCCGTCGTGGCCGGCGGTGACTTCGCGCAGCTTGTCCGCGCGCACCCGCGCCATCGCCTGCTCGTTGGCCGCCTCGTCGTGGCTGATCGGAATCTGCGCGGCCATGCCGCCCATCGCATGCGCGCCGCGGCGGTGGCAGGTGCGGATCAGCAGTTCCGAGTACGCCTTCAGGAACGGCTGGGTCATGGTCACCTGGCCGCGCTCGGGCAGCACCCGGTCAGGATGCCGGCGGAAGGTCTTCAGGTAGGAAAAGATGTAGTCCCAGCGGCCGCAGTTCAGGCCGACGATGCGCCCGCGCAGCGCGTGCAGGATCTCGTCCATCTCGAACACCGCCGGCAGCGTCTCGATCAGCACCGTGACCTTGATCTGCCCCTGCGGCAGGCCGAGCATGTCCTCGATGTGGGCCAGCGCGGTCTCCCACAGCGCGGCCTCTTCCATCGACTGCAGCTTGGGCAGGTACAGGTACGGGCCGCGGTCCTTGGCCTGCAGCGCGCGGCCGTTGTGGAAGGCGAACAGGGCGGCGTCGAACAGGCCGCCGGCCAGCGGCTGGCCGTCGACCAGCACGTGCTTCTCGTCCAGGTGCCAGCCGCGCGGGCGCACGATCAGCACCGCCTGTTCCTCGTAGGGGCGCAGCGCGTAACGCTTGCCCGGGCTGCCGTCGCGCGCGGCCGGCGCGGTGAAGGTCAGCGTCCCGGCGACCGCCTCGGCCAGCGCGCGCTGGCCGGCGACCAGGTTGCGCCAGGTCGGCGCGGTCGAGTCCTCGAAGTCGGCCATGTACACCTTGGCGCCGGAGTTCAGCGCGTTGATGACCATCTTCGGATCGGTCGGGCCGGTGATCTCGACCCGGCGGTCCTGCAGCGCCTCGGGCAGCGGCGCCACCTGCCAGTCGCCGTCGCGGATCGCACGGGTGTCGTCGCGGAAGTCCGGCAGGCCGCCGGCGTCGAAGAACGCCTGGCGCTCGCGCCGCGCCGCCAGCCGCGCCTGCCGCTCCGGCTCGATCGCCCGGTGCAGCGACACCAGCAGGGCCAGCAGCGGCGGCGGCAGCAGGGCGTCCTGGCCGGCCAGCGAAGCGGTGAGCGCGATGCCCGGCGTGGAGCGCGTGGACGGGTCGGGAGCGGCGGCGAAAGCGGGGGCGGACATGTGGGGATTCCTCGATGTTTCCGGGGCTCCACCGTGCTTCCATGGCATGTATTTGACAAAGCAGTTTTGTCAATGCTTTATATAAGTGAGACTTATATCTATCACGTCATGGCCACAGGTAGCGCCGCAACCCCGCGATTTCCCTACAAATCCGACCGGTTGAAACCGCTGCGCGCGTTCTGCCAGACGGTGCGGCTGGGTGCGGTATCGCGGGCGGCGGAGGCCCTATTCGTCAGCCAGCCGGCGGTCACCCTGCAGTTGCAGGCGCTGGAACGGGAGCTGGGCGTAGTGCTGTTCGAGCGCAGCGGCCGCCGCCTGGTGCCCAGCCGTGAGGGCCAGTTGCTATACGAGATGGCGCAGCCGCTGGTCGAGAGCCTGGACCGGCTGGAGGCGGACTTCCGCGAGAAGGCGCGCGGGCTGGACGCCGGCGAACTCAACGTCGCCGCCAACAGTTCCACCATCCTCTATCTGCTGCCGAAGATCGTGGAGGCCTTCCGCGCCCGCCACCCGCAGGTGCGGCTGACCCTGCACAACGCGATCAGCGCCGACGGCACCGACCTGCTGCGCGAGGACGCGGTGGACCTGGCGGTCGGCTCGATGCTCGACGTGCCGGCCGACCTCAGCTACGCCCCGGTGTACCGCTTCGAACAATTGCTGATCGCCCCGCGCGACCACGCGCTTGCCCGCAAGCCCAGGCTGACCCTGGAAGACCTGTCGCCGTACCCGCTGATCCTGCCGCCGCGCCGGCAGGTCACCTATCGCCTGGTCGACCTGGTGTTCCAGCAGGCGCGCGTGCCCTACACCGTGGCGCTGGAAGTCGGCGGCTGGGAGGTGATCAAGCAGTACGTGGCGATGGGCATGGGCGTGTCCATCGTCAGTTCGATCTGCCTCACCGATGCCGACCACGCGCGCCTGGCCACGCGCGCGCTGGGCGATTACTTCCCGGCGCGCAGCTATGGCGTGGTGGTACGCAAGGGCAAGTACCTGTCGCCGCAGGCGCGCGCCTTCATCGAGCTGATCCAGCCGGACCTGTTCACCCCGCGCGGCTACGACGAGAGCGGGCCGTCGGAGCGTTGAGCGCGGCGGCACGTGCTCCCGGGCTTCTCGCGCTCCCGGGCTTCTCGCGCAGCTCAACCCAGGCGATCCCAATGCGGCGGCTGCCCGATCGCCTGCCGCAGCAACTGCGCCAAGCGCGCCACCCGCGCCGGCAGCGGCGTCTGGCTCGGCACCAGCCACAACCACTGCTGCGGCCCCGACGGCAACGCCGCCTCGTGGAACAGCGCGCGCAGGCGATGCCGGCGCAGATCCTCCCCGACCAGCCAGGTCGGCAGGCAGGCCACGCCCAGCCCGTCCAGCGCGGCCAGCGCGGCCAGGCGCAGGGTTTCCAGATCGTCGCAGCGCAGTCGCCGCGGCGGCAGCGCCGCGTCCGCGCCGAGCACATGCCGCCAGCTGATGACCGTGTCGTCGTGCCGCTTGTCGAGCAGCGCGTGCGTCGCCAGCGCCGGCAGGCGCTCGACCGGCCCTGCGCCATGCAGGTAAGCGGGACTGGCGCAGACCACCCGCCGCAACGGGGCCAGCCGCAGCGCACCGGTGGGCGCCGGGTCCGGACCAAGCCGGATCACCGCATCCAGGCGTCGGCGCAGCGGGATGTCGAACCGCTCCACCAAGTCCAGATCGAGGTGCAACTGCGGGTGCCGCCGCGACAGGTCCGCCAGCAACGGCATCAGTTGCGTGCGGCCGAACGACGGCAGGCAGCTCAGCCGCAACGTGCCCACCACTTCCCCCTGCAGTTGCGCCAGTTCCGCGCGGGTTTCGGCCAGACCGCCGAGCAGTTCGGCGGCACGCCCCTGCAGGACGCGTCCGGCTTCGGTGAGGGTCAGGCTGCGCGTGGAGCGGACCAGCAACTGCGCGCCCAGCGCCTGCTCCAACGCATCCAGCCCGCGGCTGAGCGAGGACACGGCCATGCCGCGATGGCGCGCCGCGGCGGACAGGCTGCCGGCCTCGACCACATCGAGAAACAGCTGCAGTTGGCCGAACAAGCGCTGGAAATCGTCCATCGTTGCAGTTTACGCAAAGCCGAATTGCGCCGGCGTGCGCGCATCGTGGGCGCCCCGCCGCCGCTGTGCGGCCGCTTCCCGAGGAGTTCCCATGCAGTCCATGACCCGAGACGACATCGCGTTCGCCGCCGATGACACCACCCTGCGAGGCTGGCTGTATCGCCCGGCCACGACCACCCCAGCACCGATCGTGGTGATGGCGCACGGCTGGTCGCTGGTCAAGGAGGCCTACCTGGATCGCTATGCCGAGGTGTTCGCCGCCGCCGGCCTGGCTGTGCTGGTGTACGACCACCGCGGTTTCGGCGACAGCGACGGCACGCCGCGGCAGGAGATCGATCCGTGGCGCCAGATCGAGGACTGCCGCCACGCGATCACCTTCGCCGGCAGCCTGGACGGCATCGACCCCACGCGCATCGGCCTGTGGGGCACCAGCTACAGCGGCGCGCACGCCATGCAGGTGGCCGCCACCGACCGACGGGTCAAGGCCGTGGTCGCGCAGGTGCCGGGCCTGGCCGGCTACCGCAACGGGCTGCGCCGCGGCAGCTACGAACGGGCCGACGCGCTGCAGGCGGCGTTCGCCGCCGACCGCCTGACGGTGCTGCGTGGCGGCGTGCCTGCGCGCAAGGCCGTGGTCGGTGCCGCCGACGCGATTTTTCCCAGCGACGATGCGCGCGCGTTCTTCGAAGGCGCGGCCACGATCGCACCGAACTGGCGCAACTGGACCACGCTGCGTTCGGCGGAGTGGAGCCGCGGCTACGAGCCGGCAAGCTTCGCCGCTGCGATCAGCCCGACCCCATTGCTGATGATCGTCGCCGACCGCGACTACATCTCTGGCACCGACTTTCAGTTGCAGGCCTATGCGCAGGCGCTGGAACCGAAGCGGCTGCTGATGCTGCACGGCGGCCACTTCGTGCCGTACGTCGAGCAGTTCGATGCCTCCAGCAGCGCCGCACGCGACTGGTTCGTCGCGCATCTGGTGCCGACGCCGGCCGTCGCGGCCTGAGCCGCCTGTACGGCGCCAGCACTGGCGCAACGCGACGGCGCGACAACGCTCGGGTGGCGACGCGGCCTGCTACCGTGGCAGTTGGTTCCCTCGTCCTGCCCGCACCGCATGTCGCTGCCCTCCCGCTACGCCGAAGTCGACGCGCCACCGGCGCTGCGCGACCGCCTGCGCTGCAGTTGGCGTTTCCGTCAAGGCGAAGCCGAGGCCGCCGCGACGCAGGTGCTGCCCGATGGCTGCGTCGACCTGATCTGGGATGGCCGCGCGCTGTTCGTGGCCGGGCCGGATCGCCGCGCCACCGACGCCACATTGGCGCCGGGCAGCGTGCTCACCGGCGTGCGCCTGGCCGCCGGGGCCGGCGCCAGCCTGCTCGGCGTGCCGCTGCAGGCCATCGCCGACCAGCGCGTGCCGCTGGAGGCGCTGTGGGATGGGCAAGGCCGCCACTGGCAGGCGCGACTGGAAGATGCCACCGACCCGCTGGCGGCCCTGCACGCACTGTGCGCCAGCTGCCCGCTGCAGGCCGACCCCGCGATGGCCTGGCTGTTCGCGCAGCTCGCCGGCGACACGCCACCGCGACTGGGCGCGCTGACCAACGCGCTGGGCATCAGCGAACGCACGCTGCGGCGGCGCAGCCACGACGCGTTCGGCTACGGCGCCAAGACCCTGGAGCGCATCCTGCGCCTGCAACGCTTCCTGGCCCTGGTCCGCCAGCATCCCAGCCTGACCGCAGCCGCACTCGAGGCCGGCTACGGCGACGCACCGCACCTGGTGCGCGACAGCCGGCAACTGACCGGGCTGCCCCCGCGCGAGCTGGTGCAACGGCACGCGCGCTGAACTGGCCGTTTTCGCCAAGCCGGGCGCTTCGCGGCGCGGGATACTGGCGCCCCATCCACAGGAGCCGCCCATGTCCCACGCCGAACAGCATCACCGCATCGACTACCTGGAATTCGCCGTGGCCTCGATCGATGCGGCCAAGGTCTTCTATGGCCAGGCCTTCGACTGGACCTTCCAGGACTACGGCCCGGACTACTGCGAGTTCCGCGACGGCCGCCTGAGCGGCGGTTTCTTCCACGGCACCGCGCAGCCCGGCGGCGCCCTGGTGGTGCTGTATTCCAACGATCTCGCCGCCACCCAGGCCCGCATCGAGGCCGCCGGCGGCCGCATCGTGCGCCCCGTGTTCGAATTCCCGGGAGGACGCCGCTTCCATTTCGCCGACCGCGACGGCTACGAGCTGGCGGTGTGGTGCGAGGGCTGATGCCCGCTGCGCACGCGCGGTGACGCGGACCGGCTAACCCGGATCCCGCGCGTAATGCCCGAGGAACATGTCCGTCGCTGACGCGGCCACTTCGGCCTGTTGCGCGGAGCTGAGCGGCGGCTGGCCCATGGTCAGCTGCGGCCAGAAGGCGAAGCCCTTGATCAGCGCATGCAGCTGCTGCGCGGCGAACTCGGGCTGCAGCGGCTTGAGCCGGCCATCGGCCAGCGCCGCGCGCAACCAGACCAGGGTGCCCTCCTCCTTGCTGCCCAGGCGCGCGATCAACTCGCGTGCGCGCTCGGGCGCGCGCATGCCTTCGGCGATCGCCATCCGCGACAGGCCGAGGAAGGCGGGATCGTCGAACATCTGCAACTTCTGCTGCAGCAGCTGCAGCAACTGCGCGCGCAACGGCTGCTGCGGGCTGTAAGGCACGCCGACCGTGTCCAGGCTGCGCTTCCATAGCTGCAGCAGGATCTCGTCGAACAACGCGTCCTTGCTCGGGAAATGGTTGTAGACGGTGCGCTTGGACACGCCGGCGCTGGCCGCGATGCGGTCCATGCTGGTGGCTTCGAAGCCATGGCCACGGAACTCGGCGATCGCCGCCTCCAGGATCGCCTGGCGCTTGCGTTCGGTCAGCCGTGCCGGCGCGGACGTGGAAAGAGAAGCCATGGGCAGATGTTACACCGACCGGTTTACTTTCACGAAAAGGAAACTACACTGTGTAGTGTAATTCACCTGCCAGATTGCCATCCAAGGATTGCCGCAATGTCCGCGTCCGCTCCCCCGCTGTCCCGTGTCCCGCCCTCGCATCTGGCCTCGCCGCAGTACCGCCACGGCCGCTTCCGCAACGCCACCCCGGGCACCAGCGGCATGCCCGGCCTGGCCGGGACCTTGCGGATCATGTGGCATCTGCTGACCCGCAAGTCGCCCGAGGCGGTACCCGCGCAGCCGCTGCCGGTGCTGCCGCTGACCGCCGCGCAACTGCTGGCCGCGCCCGACCGCAGCCTGTACCGGCTGGGCCATTCCACCGTGCTGCTCAAGCTGCACGAGCGCTTGTGGCTGACCGACCCCGTGTTCTCCGAACGCGTCTCGCCGTTTCCGTTCGCCGGCCCACGGCGCTTCCACGCACCGCCGATCGCGCTGGACGCCTTGCCGCCGATCGCCGGGGTGATCCTCTCGCACGATCACTACGACCACCTGGACCGCGCCAGCATCCGCCGCCTGGCCGAGCGCGTCGGGACCTTCGTGACCCCGCTGGGCGTGGGCGACCTGCTGCTGCGCTGGGGCGTGGCCGCGGACAAGGTGCGACAACTGGACTGGTGGCAGTCGACCACGGTGGACGGGGTGACGCTGACCGCCACCCCGGCGCAGCATTTCTCCGGCCGCGGCATGTTCGACCGCGGGCGTCGGCTGTGGTGTTCGTGGGCGATCGAGACGCCCGAACTGAAGCTGTTCTTCAGCGGCGACGGCGGCTACTCCGACGGCTTCAAGGCGATCGGCGAGCGGCTGGGCCCGTTCGATGTGAGCCTGATCGAAAACGGCGCCTACGACGTGGAGTGGCCGCACGTGCACATGCAGCCGGAGCAAACCCTGCAGGCGCATCTGGACATCGGCGGACGCACCCTGCTGCCGATCCACAACGGCACCTTCGACCTGGCCATGCATGCCTGGCACGAACCCTTCGAACGTCTCGCCGCACTGGCCGACGCCGCCGGCGTGGCGCTGGCCACGCCGCGAATGGGCGAGCGCGTCGACCTGACGCAACCGGCCAATGGAGAGCGTTGGTGGCGCGCGCTGGCGCAGGCGGTGGCGCCGTGAGCCGCTGGACCCTGGCCGACCTGCCGTCGCAGCGCGACAAGATCGCCATCGTCACCGGCGCCAGCCCCGGCGGACTCGGCTACGAGACCGCGTTGGCGCTGGCCGGCGCGGGCGCCAGCGTCGTGCTGGCCGCCCGCAACCCGGCCAAGGGCGAGACCGCACGGCAGGCGGTGCTGGCGACACATCCGGCGGCCGACGTGCGCGTGGAAGCGCTGGACCTGGCGCAGCTGTCCTCGGTGGGCGCCTTGGCCGAGCGCATCGCGGCGCGCTCCCCGCGGCTGGACCTGCTGATCAACAACGCCGGCGTGATGGCGCCGCCGCAGCGGCAGACCACGGCCGACGGCCTGGAGCTGCAGTTCGGCAGCAACTACCTCGGCCACTTCGCGCTGACCGCGCGACTGCTGCCGCTGCTGCGCGCCGCGCCGGCCGCACGCGTGGTGAACCTGTCGAGTCTGGCGCACCGCCAAGGCCGCATCGACTTCGACGATCTGCAGTGCGAACGCCCCTATCGGCCATGGAAGGCCTATGGGCAATCCAAGCTGGCGATGCTGATGTTCGCACTGGAACTGCAGCGACGCAGCGACGCGCACGGTTGGGGCCTGTGTGCGGTCGCCGCGCATCCCGGCATCGCGCAGACCGCGCTGGTCGCCAATGGCCCGGACGCAGACGGGCGCCGCAGCGCGGTGGGCACGGCCACCAGGTGGCTGGCCCCATTGATCAGCCATTCCGCCGCCGCCGGGGCGCTGCCCACCCTCTACGCCGCGACCTCGCCGCAGGTGCGGGGCGGCGCGTACTACGGACCGGACGGCCCATTCGAACTGAAGGGCGACCCAGCACCGGCCAGGATTGCCCGGCAGGCACGCGATCCGCAGGTGGCCGCGCAGCTGTGGGAGGTGGCGTGCACGCTGGCGGGCGTGGCGTTCTGAGCGCGCCACGGGCAGCAGCTCCTGCTCGCCGACCGAAGGCTTATGATCGCGATGTTCCAGCGGAACCAGGTTTTCCCCTTGTAGGAGCGGCTTCAGCCGCGACAGGCCTTACCGGGAACGCCCGTCGCGGCTGAAGCCGCTCCTACCGATCACGTCCCTTCGTTGCGAGCGATGCCCTACAGCCGCGCCCACTCCAGGCCCTCGCCACGACGGTAGAACACCGCCAGCGCCTTGCCATAGACGCTGTCGGCATCGACGAAGCCAAAGTAGCGGCCATCGAAACTGTCGCCGCGATGGTCGCCCATGACCAGCAGCTTGCCGGGCGGCACGCGCACGTCGTGCAGGTCCGGGCCGCGCAATGCGCGCCGAACCGCTCCTCATCGCCGGCCTCGCCCACCTGCAGCAGCTGGCCTCTGATGGAGAGATGGCCGTCGCACACCCCGAATTTTTATGAACATTAGCGATGGGCGCCATATAGTTGGCGCCCGCTCTAAATCAGCATCCCGTGTTGGGAGGCGAGCCGCTCAGATCAAATGTCAGCCAATTAAGCAAAGCTTCCTTCGACGGCTAACCCCGCCTATTCTTCAGCATGTCACGAACGGTTTCATTCAAGCCTACCGAGAAGCCAGACACTCTCCTCTGCGACGCATCCACCTCATCAGCTATCGCATTCTGCAATTCTTTAATTTTCTTTCGCTTTGATGGATCAACTTTAGGAATGAGCATACGCTGAAGATCTTGCGGATAAAGCCGATCCCTAATAGATCCAGTCGTAACTATATCAATATAGAATTTGTAGAATGGGGTACGTAGCAGTCCAACAAGATACTCGGCATCGATCCCGTCAGGCCGCAGCACGTGATAGTCAGGACTAACTAGTCCTCCCGCATACTCTTCGTCAACGACACCCAGGCTGCCAATATTCGCGCGCATCGGGTTATAAATTATATCTCCTGACCTTACCATCTTCTGTGGAGTCAACACATCTTCACCTCGCAGTTTTTCGCGCACAGTGACCTTGCCATCGCTCGAAATTGACAAGAATGAATATTCGGCGTCGAGCTCCTCAGGTGATTTTGGTCGGAACCTACTAGACACCGGCTTGACTCTTAGCCCAATCGGCTCCATCTCATCGACGAAAGCCTTGAGTTTCTCTTGAAACAGATAGTAGGAGGGGTCCATTCGATTGACAAGGGCGCTAGCGCGTGCCTTGAAGAACACCTTCGTACCTACTCTAGAACCTCGCTGCACTTGATCCCTGCGTCTATAGCTTTTGATTCCATACAGTCGCTCGGCGAACTCGAACACATCCAACTCGGACAAGTCCCCATCAGAGTTCCCTACGATGTCCTTCAAAATCAAATCAAGATCATTAAGAGAATCACCGCCGGAGCCCTTATCCCCTCCAACCTCTGCGCCGACATTCTCCGCCATAGCCATCGCAATTTCGTAGTCGTACTGAGGCGCCCTAGAGAGCAAATCCTTGTAATCCTCAAACGTAGCATCAACACTCAGCGTATCGAAAAACCGCTGCACATCAGAAGTAAATTTCTGCAGGTAGAGCACTACAGTATTAACCGTCGGAATGCCCGACTGAACAAAGGTATGCGTCGGAAGGTTGAATATCCCCTTAACCCAGGAAGTCCTCAGGATCAGCATGCGAAGATCCTCGTAGGAGTCCGCACTTAGGAGGCCAGTTGGGAGAACAATTAGAAGTCTCCCTTCAGGCCGAAGGAGACGCAAAGCCTTCTCTACGAACAAGACCTCGGTCTTCTGAGATATTCTTTTCTTTCTCTTGGACCCGAATTCATAATTGGCAAGAATTTTTGCCTCCTTCTCCCGAGCACCAAAAGGCGGATTCGCCAAAATCAGGCTACACCCACTACCAACGTCCGAACTATCATAATCCCTGACTGCGTATTCGTGACCAGAAAAGTCAGTTAGGGCCAACGCATTTCCTCTGACAACACATTTTCCATCGCCCCATAGCAGCATATTCATGCGAGCAGTTCTAGCCGCCCTAGGCTCCGCATCGATACCAAATATCTGAGACTCCTTGATATCTTCAATCATTTGCTGCCGAGTTGTCCCTAGTCGCTTAATGGTGCCGGCTGGAAGAACCTCGACCTCACCCTTCATCTTTTCATAAGCTTTAATCAAAAACCCACCCGATCCACAGGCAAAATCAAGAACGGTGTCATTCAGCGAAACTTCGGCTACATCACACATAAAGTTAACAACCGGGCGAGGGGTGAAGTACTGACCCAGGCCCTTACCCCTCAGTTGAGAAGGCAGAAACTCTTCGAAAGCTCGTCCCTTGACGTCTACATCGTCACCCTTGACGCTGAAGGGCTGAAGCCTTTTGAGCAACGCGGCTACAGTTTCTGGCGAAAGATTTAGCTCAGACGTTTCATCCGAGAGCAACGGGAAAGCTATCTGAACAACCTCTTTGAAGTGGATATTTACGGAATCGGTAGCCTTTTTATGTGAGGTCTCAATCCAATTAATGACATCTTCAGATGTAATTTTTTTATGTTTTGAGTTTTTAGAGTACAACACCTCATCAGCCGCGCTCATCAAAAGCAGCTTACTCAGCTCATCAAAAGCGGCGGCCGGGTCGAGCTTGTCACCATCACGTATGGCATTATGAAGACCCTTAAAGAATCGACGATAATCTCGAATCTTCTCAGCATCTGGCTCTTGGACCACAAGCGCGGAATCTGAAGCAGTTCCAGAGATCTCCTTAGAGCCAATTAACTTAATCAGCCTAGCAAAGTTCTTTTTTGAAAGACTTCCAATTGAACCATTAAGCAAATCTACCCGCCTATTACCATGATAATAGGCCCTGAGTCGGTACTCTTTACCATTTGTAATCAAGCTAAACGGAGACTGCAGCGCAAAAGCGTAAGAATCAGTTTGACCTGTTGCGCCTAAGATGGCCTCAGTCGGTTTTTTAGCTTCAACAACTATCAGAGCCTCACCGTTACGACTGATGACCAAGTCAGCTTCTTTCGTCCGAACCTCCCGCCCGAAGTTCATGCGAACAGGCACAGCCCATTGCATCTCACTTTCGTCATATCCGAGAACTTGGCTGAACAGCGGAGTGACAATTTTGACTTCAACGTCTCTTTCAGATGTAAGGGAATCAATCATCTCAATTGCTTCAATTGTTATGTGAGGCCCCTCTTAACCGAGGTGGCCTGTAGGAGTACGTGACTCGTTTAGCCAACGCGCTTGTTAGTCAACACACAGAGTATCACGCCTACTCACCGAGACGACCTAGTGTCTTGGGGCGAGATAGCTTAGCAAGCGGTATAGCCACAGTTTATGGCCTGTGGGCGGCTCCGCAGCCCACACATTCCCATCAACTGCGAGAACTTTTCCTTGCCCAGAGAGTCACTCGCTCGATGCCCTCTTCGTAGAAACGCCCGCTTTAGAGCTTCGGGACCAACAGCAACGACCACTTTGCTCTGTCCATCTAATAACTTCGAGAATGCCGCCTTGCATAAGGGCGCAATCTCATGAGAACGAACGGGGTACGCTGTGGCGAAGCCGGTACCACCGACCAACATCTGCCGATTTTCTCCCCGGCAAAGGCTGTTTCCGTTTCCGCACCATAAAATTCGCAACCGTGTAGCCAGCTCATAAATGGCGGGGGGCGTAGCGCAGCGAACGGCCTCCATTCACCGCGGAAACTCTCCACTTTGCTATTGACACGCTCATCGGGTAGTCGCACTCTTGACCCAAGGAGCGTCGAAACTCCTCACGTAGCGGTACCCACCTCCGACAAACCGGTGGGTTTTTTGTGCTTGCATGCTTTGCAATCGCAAGCCGACGCGATGCCTGCGTCGGGAGGGCGGCTAATACAACACCCTTCGGGGAAATATGCCCGCCGGCTACGTGCGGTTTCGAACCTCCCGACTTCCCGTCCGCCATTCTTGGCGGGCGTACCCCTTGATGGAACGAGGAGGCAACGATGTCACACGATCATTCGGACGACGAAGACATGCCAGGCTATTTCCTGCCGGAGGAGAGCCAGTTTCGGCTTGCAAAGCTGCGCGATCACGTGTGGTTCCTGGTCCGGCTGGCGCAGCCGCGGACGCAGCACGAGGAGCGTGCCGCCGAGCCCAAGGTGCGCATGGGCGAGTTGGCGCTGTGTTTGGAGCTATTGGCGGACCAGGTGGACTTGGTGCTGGACGCCCTGTCCTATCCTGCGCAGCGGACCGATACGACGCACAACACCCTGCGCGAGGTCACCGTCGAGCTGGCGCCGAACACAGGCGGCGGCGCGTTCCAGATCACGCAAGAGCAGATCGACCGGCTCACCCTGCTGGCCGAGAGCGTGTCGGCGCACGGCCAGATGCTGGCAGCCGGCGATGCGAGCGAACGTGCCGAACTGGTGTTGCCGGAGGTGGGCGGCACACTCTGCGCTGCTGCGAACGAAGTTCTTACGCTGCTGCTACAGATCGCGCGCCAGCCGCTGCGCGCACCAATGTCCAACGGCGTGCGCGAGACACGTGCGGTCTATGCAGTGGACCGAGTCGTGCCGCCTGCGGGAGGCATGCGGTTGCATTAGCAAAAGCCTATTCGAACTCCAACGAAAAACGGGATGGCCGCAAGGCCATCCCGTTCTCGATCACCATGATCGGCGCAGCGCCGATCAGTTCTTCAAGCCGCGGTTTTCCAGCAGCGGCTCGACGCTGGGGTCCTTGCCGCGGAAGTCGCGGTACAGGGTGGCCAGGTCGACCGTGTTGCCGCGCGAGAGGATCTTGGCGCGGAAGATGTCGCCGTTGGCGCGGGTCAGGCCGCCGTGCTCCTTGAACCACTGGAACGCGTCGTCGTCGAGCACTTCCGACCAGAAGTAGGCGTAGTAGCCGGCCGAGTAGCCGCCGCCCCAGATGTGGTCGAAATAGGTGGTGCGGTAGCGCGGCGGCACTTCGGCCAGGTCTACCTTGTACTTCTTCAGCGAGTCGGCCTCGTACTTGTCCACGTCCTGCAGCGGCGCGTCGGCCGGCAGGGTGTGCCAGGCCAGGTCGAGCAGCGCCGCCGACAGGTACTCGGTGGTGGCGTAGCCCTGGTTGAAGGTGCGCGACTTCTTGATCTTCTCCACCAGGTCGGCCGGCATCGCCTCGCCGGTCTGGTAGTGCTTGGCGTAGTGCGCGAACACCTTCGGATCCGACGCCCAGTGCTCGTTGAACTGCGACGGGAACTCGACGAAGTCGCGCGAGGTGGACGTGCCGGCCAGGGTCGGGTACTTCACGTTGGAGAACATGCCGTGCAGCGCATGGCCGAACTCGTGGAACATGGTGGTGACGTCGTCGAAGCTGAGCAGCGCCGGCTGGCCCGGGGCGGGCTTGGTGAAGTTGCAGACGTTGTAGACTACCGGCTTGGTGCCGGTCAGGCCGTTCTGGCCGACGAACTCGTCCATCCAGGCGCCGCCGGACTTGCTGTCGCGCTTGAAGTAGTCGGTGTAGAACAGCGCCAGCGACTTGCCGTCCTTGTCGAACACTTCATAGACCTTCATCCCGTCGTGGTAGGTGGGGATGTCGGTGCGTTCCTTGAAGGTGAGGCCGTACAGCTGGTTGGCGGCATAGAAGACGCCGTTCTGCAGCACGTTGTCCAGTTCGAAGTACGGCTTGATCTGCGACTCGTCGAGGTCGTACTTGGCCTTGCGCACCTGCTCGGCGTAGAAATCCCAGTCGGCGGCGGTGAGCTTGAAGCCGCCCTTCTGCGCATCGATCACCTTCTGCATCTCGGCCGCTTCGCTGCGTGCCTTGGCGGTGGCGGCGGGCACGGTGTCGGTGAGCAGCTTCAGCGCCGCGTCCGGGGTCTTGGCCATCTGGTCGCTGAGGCTGTAGGCGGCGTAGCTGTCGAAGCCGAGCAGCTTGGCCTTCTGCGCGCGCAGCTGCGCCAGGCGCTGCACGGTCTGGCGGGTGTCGTTGGCATCGCCCTTCTCGGCGCGCGATTGCGAGGCGGCCATCACCTGCTGGCGCAGGTCGCGGTCCTTCAGCGAGGCCAGCACCGGCTGCTGGGTGGTGTTCTGCAGGGCGAGCAGGTACTTGCCGTCGAGCTTGCGCGCGGTGGCGTCCTGCGCGGCCGAGGCGATGTCGCCATCGGACATGCCGTCGAGCTTGGCCTTGTCGTCCACCACCACCGCACCGGCGGCGGTGGCCGCGACCAGCTTGGTGTGGAACTGCGTGGCCAGGGTGGTCTCTTCGACGTTGAGCTTGCGCAGGGTGGCCTTGTCGGCGTCGGACAGCTGCGCGCCGGCGCGCACGAATTCCTGGTATTCGTATTCGACCAGGCGCTTCTGCTCCGGATCCAGGGTCAGCGTGTCGCGCTGGTCGTACAGGCTCTTGATGCGCGCGAACAGCTTCGGATCCAGGCTGATCTCGTCCTGGTGCGCGGCCAGCTTGGGCGCGATCTCTTCCTGGATCTTCTGGCGGGCATCGTTGGTGTCGGCCTGGACCAGGCCGAAGAAGATGCGCGACACGCGGGTCAGGGTCTCGCCGCTGCGCTCCATCGCTTCCAGGGTATTGGCGAAGGTCGCCGGCTCCGGGTTGTCGGCGATCTTGCGGATCTCGGCCAGGTGCTGCTTCATGCCCTCTTCGAAGGCCGGCAGGTAGTCGCTGTCCTTGATCTTGTCGAACGGCGGCGCCTGGAACGGCAGCGTGCTGGGGGTCAGCAGCGGGTTGGCGGCGGCGGCGGGCTGCGCGGCGGCCGGAGCAGCGGGAGCGGCGGGCACGGGGGTGGACTCCTTACCGGAACAGGCGGCCAGCGCCAGGCTGATGGCGGCGGCCAGAACGACGTTACGCGACATGAGGTGGAACTCCTGGGAGGACCTTGGGGCCAAGACAGCCGCCCACGTTACCGGGTTTGCATGGCAGCGGCATGTGCCATTGGCTCGGCCCGACGCGGCAGCCAGCCGGCGTACAGATCGCCGGGCGCGGGCATGGCGCCAGCGCCGACAGTGCGACGTCGTCCCACCGGCCGGCACGCGAAGCCAGCCCGGCGCAGGGAAGCGGCCGGCACCGCGTCGCGGGCCGGCACGCGAGCTCACTGCCCGCCGGGCAGCGGCAACGCCTCGTCCTTGAAGATGGCCACGTGCGGCACGCCGTCGGCGCCGATCCAGCCGCGGTACATGCCCTCGGTATTGAACGGGAAGGCCACGCTGCCGTCGGCGCCCAGCGCGATCGCGCCGCCGTCGCCGCCGGCCTTGGGGATCTGCTGGTCGATCACCGCATCGGCGGCCTGGGCCAGGCTCTGCCCGGCGTACTTCACCCGCGCGCAGATGTCGTAGGCCGCTACCGCGCGGATGTAGAACTCGCCCCAGCCGGTGCCGGACACCGCGCAGCGGGTGTCGGCGAAGGTGCCGGCGCCGATGATCGGCGAGTCGCCGACGCGACCGTAGCGCTTGTTGGTCATGCCGCCGGTGGAGGTGCCGGCGGCCAGGTTGCCCTGTAGATCCAGCGCCAGCGCGCCGACCGTGCCGAAGTGCTTGGCGGTCTCCAGGTCGGCGTGCGCCTGCTTGTTGGCCTCTTCCTTCAGCGCCTGCTGCAGTTGCTGCCAGCGCTTCTCGGTGCGGAAGTAGGACGGCGCGACCAGCGTGATCCCGTGCTGCTTTGCGAAGATCTCGGCGCCGTCGCCGACCAGCATCACGTGCTCGGACTGGTCCATGACCGCGCGCGCCAGCTCGATCGGGTTCTTGACCCGGTGCACGCCGGCCACCGCGCCGGCCTTGCCGGTGCGGCCGTCCATGATCGCCGCGTCCAGTTCGTTGCGGCCGTCGTGGGTGAACACCGCGCCCTTGCCGGCGTTGAACTGCGGCGAGTCCTCCAGCACGGCGATCGCCGCGGCGACCGCATCCACTGCCGGCTTGCCCTGCGCCAGCAGCGCCTGCCCGGTGCGCAGCGCCTTCTCCATCGCCGCGCGCGCCTCGGCCAGGTCGGCGGGGCTGCTGCTGGCGCGCTCCACACCGGCGCCACCATGGATCACCAGGGTGGTGGCGGGAATCTCGCGCATGCGTCCGTCCTGCACGGCGTAGTAGCGATGGAACACCGGCGCGTCGACGCGGCCGTCGGGCAGGTGCAGGGTGGAACCGGGGCCGACGCCGACGGTCTCGATGCGCGCGGCCTGCAGCGGCTGCCCGGCCGGGGTGGGCGGTTGCAGCGGCCCGGCGACCACGGTGGCCACGGCCTGCGGATCGGTGGCGTAGACGCGCGCACTGCCATCGCCTTCCACCGCCAGCGCGGCGCTTTCGTCCACGCCCACGCCGATCAGCGGCGCATCCTTGGGTGCCAGCGTGGCGGCCTTGGCGCGGAACGCGAACAGGCGGCCGAGGCGGTCGCGCTCGCGGAAGTGGGTGTCGGTGATGACCCGCTTGAGCAGGTCCAGGTGCAGGAAGTCGGTCTCGATGGTGACCGCCGGCCCCAGCGGATCGGCCAGCGCCGCCGGGCTGGTGATGCTGCCGCCGTCCATCGAGCCGTACAGGTACTCGCCGAGCATCGCCAGGCCGGCGCTGGTGCCGCCCAGCGGCTTGCCCGCGCGCACGTGTGCGTCCAGCGCGTCGGCCACCGGCGTGTTCTTCCAGTAGCGCACGTAGCGCGACTGGTCGCCGCCGGCGATGAAGATGCCATCGGCGCGGGCCAGCGTGCGCAGCAGCGCCGGATCGCTGGAGGCGCCGCGGCCGCTGAACACGAAGGTCTCCACCGAGGCCACGCCGCCGACCTTGCGGTAGAACTCCTCGCCCACCTCGCCCGCCTGCGAGGCGCGCAGCACCACCACGTGGCCGTGCCCGGCCTTGGCCATGAACCAGCGCAGCGCGTCGTAGTTGCGGTCGCCGCCGCCCATCAGCAGCAGGCCCGGCGACACCGGGCCGGGCGTGGGCGCGGCCGGATCGCCGACCAGGTACTGGCGGTAATCGCGCGCGACGGCGGGCGTGGCCAGGCACAGGCCCAGCAGCAGCGACATCCAGGGCCGGAACATGCCGACGGAACGGGTCATGCGGATCTCCTCGGGAACGGGGCGGGCAGGCGAGCGTGCGGCTCGTTGCTGAGAGGGGACGAACGGCGGCACGGTTTCCCCCCGCCGCCTCACCCTCCCACGTTGGCGCGCGCGGCACTTGCCCGCACGTGCCGGCGATCGGCTAATGTGGGATCCATGTCCGCTTCCCTCGACGATTGGTTCGTCCAAGAAATCCTGGTCCACGAGCAGGCGCTCAGCGGCTACCTGCGGCGCTGCTGGCCGCATCGCGAGGAGTGGCACGACCTGCGCCAGGAGATCTACGTGCGCGTCTACGAGGCCGCCGGCAAGGCCCGGCCGAGCCTGCCCAAGTCGTTCCTGTTCGCCACCGCGCGGCACCTGATGACCGACCGGCTGCGCCGCAACCGGGTGGTGTCGATCGAGGCGGTGGGGGATCTGGAGTCGATGCACGTCCTGATAGACGAGCTGTCGCCGGAACGCTGGTGCGGCGGACGCCAGGTGCTGGGCCGGCTGGCGGCGGCCTTCGACCGGCTGCCCGACCGCTGCCGCAGCGTGGTCTGGCTGCGGCGGGTCGAGGAACTGCCGCAGAAGGAGGTGGCCGTGCGCCTGGGAATCAGCGAGAAGAGCGTCGAGAAGCAGGTGGCCCGGGGCATGCGCCTGCTGGCCGATCATTTCCATGGCGACGAAGGTGCGGCGGCGCCGGCGAAGCCAGTGCAGGCGCGGGCACGCGATGGACAGCAGGTGGATTGAGGCGCGTGCGGCGGCCTGGCTGGCGCGGCGCGACCGCGGCGACTGGTCCGACGCACGGCAGGCGCGCCTGGACGCGTGGCTGGCCGCGGCCACCGCGCACCGGGTGGCGTTCCTGCGCCTGCAGGCCGCGTGGCAGGAGAGCGGGCGCCTGCAGGCACTGGGCGCAGGCCAACGCGATGGGCAGGTGCCCGAACGCGGCCGCTGGCAGGGCCTGGGCGGCCGCAGCACGCCGGCGCCGGCCGCCAGGGCCGCGCCGGATCTGCGCGACCTGCGCTTTGCCCCACGTCCGCGTGCGCCACGGCGACGGCGCTGGCCGGCCGCACTGGCGGCCACACTGCTCGGTGCCGCGGTGCTGTCCCTGGTCTGGCGCCACGCCGTCGCACCAGTGCCGACCGCCTACGCCAGCGTCACCGGCCAGTTGCGCCCGGTGGCCCTGGCCGATGGCTCGCAGGCGACGCTGAGCAGCGACAGCCGCATCGCGGTGGCGCTGTCGCACGCGCAGCGGCGCATCGACCTGCAGCGCGGCGAGGCGTTCTTCGCGGTGAGCAAGGACCCGGGCCGGCCATTCGTGGTCGCCAGCGGCGCGCGCCGTGTGGTGGCGGTGGGCACGCGCTTCGCGGTGCGCCGCGAGGCCGATGCGCTGCGCGTTGTGGTCACCGAGGGCACGGTGCGGCTGGAGTCCGCCAGCGCGCCGCAGGCGCCGCCGCTGCTGCTGCACGCCGGCAGCATCGCCCAGGCCGGCCCGCACGGGGTGCTGGTGCGCCGGGTGGCGCTGGCCGAGGCCGAGCGCGTGCTGGACTGGCGCAGCGGCTACCTGAGTTTCGACGACACCCCGCTGCAGGCGGCGGTGGCCGAGTTCAACCGCTACAACACGGTGAAGCTGCAGGTCGCCGATGCCGGCGCCGCGGCGCTGCGGGTCGGCGGCAACGTGCGCTGGTCCAACGTCGACGCCTTCGTGCGCCTGCTCGAACAGGGCTTCCCGATCCGCGCCGAGCGCCACGGCGACACGGTGCTGTTGCACAGCCGCTGAGCCGTCCCGCGCCGGGCGGGCGCGGCGGCGGGGGGATTTGTCGGTCTCGTTCGTCCTGGAGCTACGGAGGCGCGCTCCGCGCCCGTTTGGGGAGAAAACTCGATGCGGTATCCGATGCGTGCCCTGCTGCTGAGCATGGCCTGTGCGAGCGCCTGTGCGGCGCAGGCGCAACCCGCTGCCGTGGCCGCCACCGGCACGGTGGACGTCCCCGCCGGCCCGCTGCGTGCGGCGCTGGACACCTTGGCGCGGCAATCCGGCGCGCAACTGATCTACCGCGCCGACCAACTGGGCCAGGCCCGCAGCGGCGGCGCGCACGGCCAGTTGGACACCGCGCAGGCACTGCAGCAGGTGCTGCGTGGCAGCGGCTTCGTCGCCCAGCGCGATGCCTCCGGCGCCTGGCTGGTGCGGCGCCAGGAGCCGGCCCCGGCCCGCGCGCAGCCGGTCCGTGCCGCCGCACCGGCGCCGGCCGCAGCGGCCGACGCACCGGTGGCGCAACTGGACACCCTGCGCGTCACCGGCTCGCGCATCCCGCGCACGCAGGTGGAAGGCCCGGCGCCGATCAGCGTGATCAGCGCCGAGCAGATCAAGGCCAACGGCTTCACCTCGGTGCCGGACGTGCTGCGCGCGATGACCCAGAACGGCGGCGAGACGCAGAGCCCGCAGTCGGCCAGCGGCGCGGACTTCTCGCCCGGCGCGCAGCAGGTGGACCTGCGCGGGCTCGGCCCCAACCACACCCTGGTGCTGGTCAACGGCCGCCGCATCGCCGACTTCCCGATGCCGTTCAAGGGCCGCAGCAACTTCACCGACATCTCCAACATCCCGCTGGGCATGATCGACCGCATCGAGATCCTGACCGGCAGCGCCTCGGCGATCTACGGCTCGGACGCGATCTCCGGCGTGGTCAACTTCATCCTCAAGAAGCACGCCGACGGCACCACGCTGGACTACCGTTTCGGCGACACCACCCGCGGCGGCGGCGAGAGCTTCAACCTCAGCCTCAGCAGCGGCTGGTCGCGCGGCAACTTCGATGCGGTGTTCGGTGCCGAGCTGGTGTCGCAGACGCCGCTGTGGGCCTACCAGCGCAGCCGCCAGGACAGCACCCTGGACGGTCCCACCGCGCGCGCGCAGGTACCGCGGCGCACCTTCCTGCGCACCGACTACGACGACAACTACCTGGACCCGGGCGCGGACACCTGCGCGGCGGTGTCCGGCCTCAACGGCGGCAGCACCGGGTACGCCACGCGCCCGGGCTATGGCGCGTTCTGCGGCAGCAGCGCCTCGATCGGCTACGGCACCATCACCAACAAGCGCCGCGGCCTCAACGGCTACGCCTCGCTGCGCTACGCCTTCGACAACGGCAGCGAGTGGTTCGCCGACGTGCAGCTGGGCTACCACGAGCTGTCGCTGTTCCGCGACGTGACGCAATGGGGCTACATGGCCCCGGACGGCAACGAGCAAGGCTATTTCTACAACCAGGCCACCGATCAGGTGGAAGCCTGGGGCCGCCAGTTCAGTCCGGAGGAAATGGGCGGCCTCAACGCCGGCACCATCCGCACCCGGCAGAAGACCTTCAGCATCACCACCGGCTTCAAGGGCCACCTCGGCGCGGACTGGGACTACGAGACCAGCCTCAGCCACTCCCAGTACCAGGCCACGATCAGCTGGCCGCAGATCGTCGCCGCGCGCGCCAATGCGTTGTTCCTCGGCCCGCAGCTGGGCGTGGACGAAGACTCGGGGCTGCCGATCTTCAACGCCGACCCGCAGCGCCTGTACACGCCGCTGAGCCGGGCCGAGTACGACAGCATCGCCCAGCGCACGGTGTACCAGCCGCGCTCGCGCACCGACACCCTCGCCTTCACCGCCACCAACACCGCGCTGTTCTCGCTGCCCGGCGGCGATGCCGGCATGGCCGCGACCGCCGAGTTCGGCAACCAGAGCTACAACCTGCGCCCGGATCCGCTGGCCACGCAGTACTACTACTATAGCTGGAAGGACTCCGACGGCCACGGCAGCCGCAACCGCTGGGCGCTGGCCAGCGAGCTGCGCCTGCCGGTGCTGTCGACGGTGTCGCTGAGCCTGGCCGGGCGCTACGACCAGTACCGCTTCGCCGGGCGCTCGCTGGGCAAGTTCACCTACAGCGGCGGGCTGGAGTGGCGGCCGGTGGAATCGCTGCTGGTGCGCGCGTCCTACGGCACCGCGTTCCGCGCGCCGGACCTGCACTACGTGTATGCCGGCCCCGGCAACGACGAGACCACCGGCGTGGACTACTACCGCTGCGCCAGCGAGGAACCGGGCGTGGCGATCCAGGACTGCAGCTACAACGAGGAGGCGGTGATCCGCGGCCGCAGCGGCAATCGCGCGCTGAATCCGGAGAACAGCACCTCGTGGACCGCCGGCCTGGTGTGGTCGCCGATGGCGGACCTGGACCTGTCGGTGGACTACTTCAACATCGACATGCGCGACCAGGTGCAGGACCTGCGCGTGGACCAGGTACTGCGCGACGAAGCCGACTGCCGCCTTGGCGTGCTGCAGGCCACTTCCACCACCTGCCAGCAGGCGCTGGCGCGGGTCACCCGCAGCGCCGACGGGCGCCTGTACGGGGTCTACGTCAACCCGATCAACATCGCCCGCGAACGCACCAACGGCATCGACCTGAGCGCGCAGTACCGGCTCGATACCGGCATCGGCACCTTCCGCCTGAGCGGCAACTACACCTGGGTGCGGCGCCACGACATCCAGGTGTACGCCGGCGAAGCGATGGTGGACGAGTTCGCGGTCAACAGCGGCTACGACATCCCGCGCACCAAGGCCAGCGCCAGCGTGTCGTGGGAACGCAACGCCTGGACCGCGACGCTGCACGGCGAACGCCTGGGCCGCCTGCCGACCTCCGACTCCTACGACCAGGTCTACGACCCGGAGAGCGGCGACAGCCCGTGGATCGGCGCGACCTACCGCTACAACGCCTCGCTGCAGTACCGCTTCACCGACCACGCGCAGCTGTCGCTGACGGTGACCAACCTGTTCGACAAGATGCCGCCGCACGACCGCACCTATACGTCGTACCCGTACTACGACGTGTCCTGGTTCGACACCGTGGGCCGCAGCGTGTACCTGCAGTACACGCAGAAGTTCGGCGGCAGCGCGCTGTAGCGCCGGGGTCGACGCCTGCATGTGGGAGCGGCTTCAGCCGCGACGAACGAAGCTCAAGGCCACCTGAGACCTTCATGCGTCGGGACTGAAGTCCCTCCCACAATGGATCCTCCGACGAGGCTGGCGCTGCACCTGTGGGAGCGGCTTCAATCTTTCCCACAAGGACCCGACCGATGCCCCGTAGGAGCGGCTTCAGCCGCGACCGGGACATCTGGGAAGCTCAGGTCGCGGCTGAAACCGCTCCTACGAGATCGGTGGATGCCGCTGTGCCAGACGGCCGGTCAGCACTGCCGTCAGTCGCCGCTGTTCCTCACAACGTATCGCGATGCTTGCCGCGCCACGGCCGGTACCATTCACGGATCGCGGCGATGTCGGCCTGCATGTCCTCGCTGGTCCACACCACCTCGCCAAGGCCGACGGTGCGGCTGGGGTAGTCGAAGTACACCGGAAAAATCGGCACCTGCGCGCCGTGGGCGATCTTCCAGAAGCCGGTCTTCCACTTCTCCACGCGCTTGCGCGTGCCCTCCGGCGTGATCACGTACCACATGCGTTCGGCGCCGCGGATCAGCGCCACCGCCTGTTCCACCACCCCGCGCGGCGACTTGCGGTCCAGCGGGATGCCGCCGAGCTTGCGCAGCAGCGGGCCGAGCGGCCACCAGAACAACTGGGTCTTGCCCAGCACCCGCACCTCGAAGCCGACCGCGAACTTGACCGCGAAGCCCAGGAAGCCGTCCCAGTTGGACGAATGCGGTGCCACGATCATCACCAGCTTCGGCACGTTGGGGAACTCGCCCACGACCCGCCAGCCGGTCACCCGCAAGGCGGTGCGGCCGAGCCAGCGCATGAAGCGGCTGGGCTTGACCATCGGCATGTTCGGCGGCGCTGCGGGCAGGCGGTAATCGCGTTCGGTCAAAAGTCACTCCCAGCGGCCGGGCGACCGGCCGCGTTTGATCTGGCTGCGCTCGCGCTTGGCGTCCAGGCGTCGCAGCTTGGCGCCGTGCGAGGGTTTGGTGGCGATGCGTCGCTTCGGCACCGACAGCCCGGCGGCGATGAACTCGGCCAGGCGTTGGCGCGCATCGTCGCGGTTGCGGTCCTGGGTACGGAAACGCTGCGCATCGATCACCAGCACCCCGTCGGCGGTGATGCGGCGGTCGCGCCGCGCCAGCAGGCGCGCACGCAGCGGCTCCGGCAGCGACGGCGAGCCGGCCAGGTCGAAACGCAACTCGACCGCGGTGGCGACCTTGTTGACGTTCTGCCCGCCGGCGCCGCTGGCGCGCACGAAGCGCTCGACGATTTCGTCCTCCGGAATCGTCAGGCTGCTCGAGATGTGGATGGCCCCGTTACCCATGGCGCGGATTGTAGGGTATTCGCCGGACCGCCCGGTTTCCGCGTCGGCGCCGCCTGAACGGGCCAGGGAGCGGACGCCGGCCGGCCGCGTTTCCCCGCACGCGGCGGCGGCGGCGCGGCGATTGCCGTATTCTGGCCGCCGGTCATCGCCCTGCAGGATGCTCCATGTCCCCGACTCCGCGCTTCTTCCGTTGGCCGCAGCGCCTGCTGCTGGCCCTGCTGCTGGCCCTGGCCGCCGTCCCGGCGCTGGCCGAACCGCCCAGCGAGGCCGACGTCAACCGCCTGCTGTCGGCCTCGCGTGCGCAGAACATGCTCGACACCATGTTGCCGCAGATCGAGGCGATGCAGCGCCAGCAATTCGCCCAGCTCACCGCGCAGCACCCGCTCGACGCCACCCAGCAGCAGAAGCTGCAGCAGATCCAGGAGCGCACCCAGGCCACCGTGCGCAAGGCGCTGTCCTGGCAGGAGATGCGCCCGCTCTACGTCAACCTGTACAAGCAGACCTTCTCCAAGCAGGACGTGCTGGCGATGGCCGAGTTCTACGAGAGCCCAGCCGGGCAGAGCCTGCTCGACAAGACCCCGCAGCTGATGCAGAACCTGATGGGCGCGATCCAGCAGAAGATGACCCCGCTGTTCGCCGACCTGCAGAAAGACCTGGAGCAGACGGTCAACGCACCGCCTACGAAGTAACGCTGATCGATTGCACCTGTCGTAGGAGCGGCTTCAGCCGCGACCGGGCGTTCCCGATGCGCTCCGGTCGCGGCTGCAGCCGCTCCTAGGGTTCACTGCCCACGCATGCACGATAGCGTTCCATGATTGCCATCAGCACGATTGATACTGCGCGGTCCGCAATACCCGGCCGGATGAGCAGCACGTCAGTTCATCCAGATATACGCGGCCGTTTCGCGATCGCCCCATACCGCACAATCGCCCGTTCCATGCACGTAGACCACCTTGCCTTGCGCGGAAGCGCTTAGCAGCAATTCGTACTGGGCTCTTCCAGACTGGGTCGCCAATGACACCGCCAACGACGTGCTGGAGCAGACAGGCACGTTTGTGTAGGGTCCATCAAGGGAAAAGAACACGACATCCTGGGAGTGCGCCATGATCGTTGACACTTTTCCTGACGCATCTCCTGCCGATGCGGAAAATGGCAGCATGAAAATAATCGAGACAGCAAGAACCAAACGAACCTTATTCCACATATACCCCCCTGGAAACTACGGAATTCAGTTGGGCAAGATAGACTAAACTAGGCATTGTCGCCATTCCGCCGCGGAAGCTTTGGCACTGCACGTACAAAAGATCAGCCTCGAACAGGTCACCCAGTGGCGGCGGCGCACCTTGCTGCGACACAGCCTCATGGTGGCCGCGGCACTATCCCGCCACACCACCGCCTGCATCCACCTGCCAAGGCGCAGGATCCCAACCGAACAACCCGAACGCGCGCACGAACTGCGCATCCAGCGGCGCCGTCACCGCGATCCGATGTCCATCGGGATGCGGGAACGACAGACGTTCGGCGTGCAGCAGCATGCGGTGCACGCCCTGCATGCGGAAGATGCGGTTGTGGCGGCCGTCGCCATGACTGGTGTCGCCGATCAGGTGATGCGAAAGATGCTTGAGGTGGCGGCGGATCTGCCGGAAGCGTCCGGTCACCGGGCTGCAGCGCAATAGCGCATAGCGTGAGGTGGCGAACTCGCCGGACGGTACCTGCAGTTCGCCGCAGGCCAGGCGTTCGAAGCGGGTCTGCGCCGGTTTCTTCAGCGGCTTGCCCGGGCCGCCATCGAGATCGTGGTCGACCTCGAAGCGGTCTTCGGCCGGCCAGCCGCGGCAGATCGCCAGATAGTCCTTGTCCACCTCGCCCCCCATCAGCGCCTTGCCCAGCACGCTGGCGGTGTCGCGGTCGAAGGCCAGCAGCAGGCAACCGCTGGTGGCGCGGTCGAGCCGGTGCACCAGGAAGATCGGCCGGCCCAGCTGCGCGCGCAGGCGGTCGGCGAGGAAATCGTCCTCGCCGCGGGCGAGCTTGCTGTCGTGGACCATGAGCCCGGCGGGCTTGTCGACCACGGCGAGCAGCGCGTCCTGGTAGAGGATCTGCAAAGGGGTATCGGCGGTATTCACCTGCGGATTATCCGTGCCGCATCGACGCGCCACAATGCGCATCGCTTGCCTGCGTCCAGACGCGTGACGCATCGGCGCATACGACGCGGGGATGCCCGCATCGCGGCAGAGACTCGACCGTGACGTCGCGGCCGCCTGGCCTGTCGCCATGCCGCGGCGGTGGTCATCCTTGTGCGCAGAAGACGGCGCCCGACGACGCCGACCGCTATGCGTCCTTGACCGCCAGCAGTTCGCCGTTACCCACCGGCAGCGTGGTGCAGGTGAACGTGGCATCGGCCTGCAGCAGCGCGGCGAACGGCACCATCTCCGTCGCATGCGACAGCGCGTTGTCCACCACCAGCAGCCCACCCGCCCGCAACACGCGACGCAGCTGCGGCCACCAGTCGCAATAGAGCGTGCGCTCGGCGTCCAGGAACACCAGGTCGAACGCCGCGGACGCCGCATCGGCCAGCCAGGCGCCGGCGTCGGTGTGGATCAGCTCGACGCAGCCCTCCACGCCGGCGCAGGCGAAGTTGCGCTGCGCCAGCGCGATCTTGTGCGCGGCATATTCCAGCGTGGTCACGCCGCCACCCAGTGCCGCCGCGGCCTCGGCCAGCCACAGGGTGGAATAGCCGTTGGACGTGCCGATCTCCAGCACCCGTCGCGCGCCGCTGGCGCGGACCAGCACGGCGAGCAGCTCGCCGGTCTCCGGGGTGATGTTGAGCAGGCGCTGCGCGCGCTCGGCCTGGTGGGCGTCGTGGCGCGGACCTTCCGCGCCGAGTTCGGCGCGCACCGCCTGCAGCCGTGCGCGATCCAGCACCGCCATGCTCAGCGCCGCCACCACGCCGACAGCAAGGCCGCCGCGCCGGCACCGCCGCTGATCCAGGCCCACAACGACACGCCCCCCAGGTGCGGGCCGCCGGCATCGAGCGAATACAGCAACGTCGCCACGGTGAGCAGGCCGACGCCGGCGATGGCCGCGACCACCCGCCGCTGCATGCGCCGCACCAGCAGGTTGAGTTCGAACAGGTCGCGCGAGCGCATCGACAGCTCGTGCCGGCCCTCGACCTGCTGGCGCAGCCAACCGTGGATCAGGCGCGGCATGTCCGGCGCGTGGGTCATGATCTCCGGCAAGCGCTTGCGCAGTTCGTGCAGCGCGCGCTGCGGGCTGTAGCGCTCGATCAGGATGCGCTCGAGCACCGGCCGCGCCACCGCCCAGATGTCCAGCTCCGGGTCGAGCTGGCGGCCGACGCCTTCGATGTTGAGCAGGGTCTTCTGCAGCAGGATCAGCTGCGGCTGCAGGGTCAGCTGGTAGCGCTGGGCCACGCGGAACAGCTTGATCAGCACCTCGGCCAGCGAGATCTGCGACAGCGGCCGGGTGAAGTACGGCTCGCACACCGAGCGCGCCGCCGCCTCCAGTTCGTCGATGCGCACGTTGGCCGGCATCCAGCCGGCCTCCACGTGCAGCTCGGCCATGCGCCGGTAGTCCTTGTTGAAGATGGCCATGAAGTTCTCGGCCAGGTAGTACTGATCTTCCTGCGAGAGCTGGCCCATGATGCCGAAGTCCAGCGCGATGAAGCGCGGGTTGTCGCGGCGCGCCGGGTCGCTGTCGACCCAGATGTTGCCGGCGTGCGCATCGGCATGGAAGAAGTTGTCGCGGAACACCTGGGTGTAGAACACCCGCACGCCCTTGGCCGCCAGCGCGCGGCGGTCGATGCCGGCGGCGTCCAGCGAGGCGATGTCGTCGGAGGGAATGCCACGCACCCGCTCCAGGGTCAGTGCGCGCTCGGCGGTGTGGGTCCAGATCACCTCCGGCACGTACAGGTCGTCGGAGTGCAGCCAGAAGCGGCGCAGCACGCTGGCGTTGGCGCCCTCGCGCTGCAGGTCAAGCTCCGCTGCCAGGGTGGTCTCGATCTCGGCCACCACCTCGCGCGGGCGGATCTTGTCGGCGCGCGGATGGGTGCGTTCGACCAGTGCGGCGGCCGATTTCAGCAAGGCGATATCGGCATCGATCTGCCGCTCGATGTCCGGGCGCAGCACCTTGACCACCACTTCGCGGCCGTCGTGCAGCGTCGCCGCATGCACCTGCGCGATCGAGGCCGAGGCCAGCGGCGTGGTGTCGAAACTGGCGAAGGCGACGCCGATCGGCTGCCCCAGCGCCTGCTCGACGATGCGCCGCGCGGCCTCGCCGTCGAACGGGCGCACCCGGTCCTGCAGCAGGGTCAGTTCCTCGGCCACGTCCGGCGGCATCAGGTCGCGGCGGGTGGACAGGATCTGCCCGAACTTGACGAAGATCGGCCCCAGGTCCTGCAGCGCCAGGCGCAGCCGCGCGCCGCGCGACTGCGCGGCGATGTCGGGGCTGGCGCGCGGCACGAACGGCTTGGCCAGGCGCAGCCAGCGTTCGGCCGGGGTGCCGTCGAGCAGGTCGTCCAGGCGGTAGCGCAGGATCACCCGACCGATGCGGCTGGCGCGGAACATCGCCTTCATGCGCCACGCTCCGGCTGCAGCCTGGCCACGCGCGCGGACATGCGCTCGACGTCGTCGCGCAGCACGTCGACGTCGTCGTAGAAGGCCTCCAGTTCGGCGCGCGCGACCACGTCGCGCGACTCCTCGGTGACGTACTCGGCCGCGCTCTGCGCCAGGTCCTGCGCGCTGCGCCGGGCCTGCTGCAGGGCCGAGCGCGCGGTGTTGGCCACCTGCACGCCGAGCACCTCGCCGAACACCTGCACGAACGGCCGCTGCCAGTCCGGATCGAAGCGCGTCGCCAGGTGTTGCAGGCGCCGCGCCAGTTCGGCATCGCCGGAGACCCGTACCCGCCCGCCGGGGCTGCCGGTACGCCGCGCCTGTGCCAGCAACGGCAACTGCGCGAGCAGCCCGCCGAGCGTGCTGCGCACCGCCAGGTCCGGCTCCTGCGCCGGATCCACCGGACCGACCCGCAGCTGCGTGCCGTCGACGCGGATCTGCAGGGCCAGCGCCGGTGCCTCCAGGGTCAGCGCCACGCGCTGGCCGTCGAGGTCGCGCAAGGCATCGCCGGTTTCCGGGTCCAGCGCCAGCGCGCGATTGAGCGCCACTTCCAGCGCGCGGCCGGCCAGGGGCTTGAGAGCATCGAGGGGGGATCCAGACATGCCTGCATTCTAGCGGCAGACACGTCGCAAGGCCGTGCGCATGGCGAGACAGATGCCCCGCCATGCCGCCGCTCGCCGCTACTGCGCCGGTGCACCGCCCAGATGCTTGCTCAGGAAGGCGAGCAACTGCGTGTAGTAGGCGCGCCGATGCGCTTCGGTGTAGAAACCATGGCCCTCGGTGGCGACGTACAGCGACTCCACCGGCACCCCGGCCTTCTTCAACGCTTTCTCCATGCGCTCGGTGTGTTCGATCGGCGCACGTTCGTCCTTGCCGCCGGCCGCCAGGAACACCGGCACGCGGATGCGTGCGGCCAGGTTGACCGGCGACCGCGCCGCCAGGCTGTCGCGTTCGCCCAGCCAGTCGCCGGCCCAGGCCTTGGTCCAGCGCGCATACCTGGCCTGGTCGCGGTACATGGTCTCCAGGTCGTAGACGCCGACGTAGCCGGCCGCGCAGCGGTACAGGTCCGGCTCCTTCGCCGCGCCCATCAGCGCGGCATAGGCGCCGTAGCTGGCGCCGTAGATGCAGATGCGCGCGCCATCGGCGATGCCCTGGTCGATCGCCCAGCGGGTGGCGTCGGTGAGATCGTCCTGCATGCGCCCGCCCCACTCCCGGGCACCGGCCTGGGTGTAGGCGCGGCCGTAGTTGCCCGAGCCGCGGTAGTTCACCCGCAACACCGCGTAGCCGGCCGCGGCCAGCACCTGCGCATCGTCGTCGAACTCCCAGCCATCGAAGAGGCCGAACGGCCCGCCATGCGGCAGCAGCACCATCGGCAGCGGCTTGCCGGCCGGCGCCTGCAGCGGCAGGGTGAGATAGCCGTACAGGGCCATGCCGTCCCTGGCCTTGAAGGCCACCTCGCGGGTCGGCGGCATCCGCTCGGGCACGAACCATTCGCGCCGGCTGAAGACCCGCTTGGCCGATTTGTCCGCTGTGTCGAACAGGAAGTAATCGCCGTTGTTGCGATCGCTCCACACATACAGCATCAGCAGGCGCCGATCGGCGGTGGCGGAGGTGATGAACACCGCATCGCCGTTGAAGGCCTGCTCCAGCGCGCGGTACAGCCGCGCCGTCGGCGCGGTGTCGTCGAAGAAGCGGTTGCGCACGCGGTCGCTCATGAAAGACACGCCGATCGGCGTGCGGCCATCCAGGTCGCGCAGCACCTGGTAGGGATCGACCTTCGCGTCGCGCAGCAGCGGCGTGGAGCGGTCGCTCTGCGGATCCCATGCCACCACCGCATCGGGCCCCTCGGCCTGCTCCACCTGCAGGTAGGCGATCTTGTCGTCCGCGGAAAAGCCCAGCGGGAAGCTGCGATGCCCGCTGCTGGCCTCGTCGTTGATCAGCCGCCACGGGCTGGCGTCGTCGTTGCGGTAGAACAGTTTATTGGCGTTGCTGCCGGTCTCGGCACCCTGCGCGAAGCGCACGTGGCCGCCATGGTCGGTGACGAAGTCCGCACGCGCCACCGGGGCGCGTGCCACCGGCGTGCGCCGGTGGTTGTAGATGTCGAGCCTGTCCACATGCACGGTGGGGTCCTTGGTCTGCTCCACCACCGACACCAGGACCGCGCGCGGGTCGTCCGGCAAGGTGTCGAGCATGAACACCGACGGGTCCAGGCCGGCCTTGTAGGTGACGCCATTGACGCTGTCGTTGAGCCCGTAGGGGCTCGCCAGCAAGCGCGCATTCTTGCCGTCGGCATCGATGGCGTGCAGCTGGCCGATCGCCACCGGGCGGTCCAGTGCGCCCAGGCGTTCGGCCACCGACACCACGATGCGCTCGTCGCTGGCCCACCAGAAATCGTGCACCACCGAATCGGCCTGGCCCATGATCTTGGCCGAGACCTGCTTGTCGCTGCGCCGGATCACCGCCAGCACGGTGCGGTCTTCCAGCGGTGCGGTCACCGCGTAGTAGGCGCCGGTCGGCGAGATCTTGACCCGCTCGAACTGGTCGCGCTGCAGATACGGCGCCAGGTCCACCGGCGCCACCTGCGCGCACGCGCTCCCCGCAAGCGCAAGGCCTGCCCACACGATCCACGCTCGCATTCGACCCGCCCCTGTCCCCTGAGCGGAAGATGGTGACAAGCGCCAGGCGAAACGTCTAGCCCGGTCTCGCCGCGCTGCCTCCGGGTAGCAGGCGCGCGCGCGACGCGGAGCCCAGAAACGACTTGCCCGCGGCACAGGGCGCCGCGGGCAAGGATCGAGGTTCGATTGTCGCGGCGGACTACACCTTGCCGCGGCGGAACATCGAGATCACCGCCAGGATCAGGAACACCACGAACAGGATCCAGGCGATGTTGGTCGCCGCGCCGGCGATGCCGCTGAAACCGAGCACGGCGGCGATGATGGCGATCACGAAGAAGATGATGGCGTAATGCAGCATGGCAATGTCCAGAGAGTTGTCGTGCCGAATCGGCGCGGCATCATCTTCGGCAACCCGCGGTCGTCAGCGGGTGACGGACGTGTCGTTGCGCCATGAGGACGCCAGCCGCTGCAGGCCCTGTTCGATCGACACCTGTGGCACGTAGCCGAAGTCGCGCCGCGCCGGCTCCATGCTGTACCAGTGCGGCGTGCACAGCTGCTCGGCCAGGAACCGCGTCAGCGGCGGCTCGCCGCGCAGGCGCAGCAGCGGCCACAGGGTCTCGCAGGCGGCGCCGATGCGGTAGGCGGCCTTGAACGAGAGCGTCTTGGTCACCACCGGCGCGCCGACCGCGGCGAGCAGCTTGTTGAGCAGCTCGCGCATCGGCAACGGCTCGCCGTTGGAAATGAAGTAGGCCTTGCCGGCGCAGGGCGCGCCCACCGCCAGATGCTCGAAGGCGTCGAAGTGCGCCTGCGCGGCATTGTCGATGTAGGTGGAGTCGACCTTGTTGTCGCCACTGCCGACCAGGCGCACGCGGCCAGCCTGCGCACGCGCCACCAGCTTGGGCAGGATCTGGTTGTCGCCCGGCCCCCAGATCAGCCGCGGGCGCAGCGCCACCACCGCCAACTGCGCGTCGTTGGCGGCCAGCACCATGCGCTCGGCGATCGCCTTGGTCGCCGCGTACGGCGCCTGGAAATCCTCGCCATAGGGCACCTGGTCCGCGCCCAGGCCTTCGACCGGGTGGGTCGCGCGGTGGGTCACGCTCGGCGTGGAGGTGTAGACCAGGCGGCCCACCCCCTGCGCACGGCAGGCGGCCAGCACGTTCTCGGTGCCGACCACGTTGGGCTGGTAGTAGCTGTCGTAGCTGCCCCAGGCGCCGGCCTTGGCGGCGTTGTGGAACACCGCATCGGCCCCGGCCAGCGCATGCTGCAGCGCCTGCACGTCGACCAGATCGCCACGCACCTGGGCCACGCCCAGCGCCTGCAGCTCCGGGTAGTGGCCGCGGTTGTAACTGACCACCTGGTGTCCGCGCGCGACCAGCCCGCGGCACAGCGCCTGGCCCAGGAATCCACCACCGCCGGTCACCACGATCTTCATCGCCACACTCCATCGCCAGGGCGGCCATTCTGGGGCCGGCCATGCTCCGCGCCAACGTCACCCTGCTGCGAAGGCGCGCCGGGCCACATTCCGTATGCACTCATTTGCAATGTTCCGCGGCCCACAGCGCCAGCTTCTCGCGCCCGATCTTGGCGTTGTGGCGGATGTCTACCGGAAAGCCCGGATGGCTCAGGAAGTCGACGATGCCGGCGGTGTGCGCATGCGCGGCGGCGGTGTCGCGCAGTTGTTGCTGCAGCGCCTGCAATTCAGGGCCGCTCGACAGCATGGCGCCCACTTCCAGCTCGTAGCACAGCACCGGGCGCTGCCGCCCCGGCTCGCCGATGCCGACCAGGGCGGTGCGGCCGATGCCCGGCAGCGCGTTGAAGATCGGCTCCACCTGCTCGGTGTACAGCGGTCCCTGCGCGGTCTCCACGCGCTGGGTCTTGCGCCCACAGAACCACAGCCGGCCCTGCGCATCGAAATAGCCGACGTCGCCCATGCGGTGCACGACGCGTTCGCTGCCGTCGTCCAGGCGTTCGCGGATCTTGGCCAGGCGCGTGGCCGCGTCGCGGTTGAAATAGGTGTCGGTGGCGGTCGGGCCGGCCACGGTGATCTCGCCGACCGTGCCCGTCGCGACTTCGCGCACGCCGCTCCACTCGGGAATCGCCGCGTCGTCGATGGCGATGATGCGCACCTGGTTGGGCGGCACCACCGTGCCGACGCAGGTGCCGGCGCCGCTCTCGGTGGCCGCGCGCGTGTCCTGCAGTTCACGGCCCTCGATCACCGCCACTGGCAGGCACTCGGTGGCGCCGTAGGGCGTCCAGAACCGTCCATCCTCCGGCAGCAGGCGGCGGATCCGCGCCACCACGTCCGGCGGCACCGGCGCGCCGGCCGAGGTGGCGCAGCGCACATTGGTCAACGGCTTGCCGTAGTCGGCCAGCACCCGCATCAGCGCCGGCGAGCCGAACAGCTGGGTCACGCCGAAGCGCTGCATCGCATCGTGCAACTTGCGCGGGTCGACCTTGGCCGGACGCGTCGGGTCCATGTCCGGGATCACCGAGGTCAGCCCCAGCGCCGGGTCGAACAGCGCGAACGGCGGGAAGGTCGGCAGGTCGATGCCGCCGGGCTGCATGTCGAAGGCATTGCGCATCAGCTCGATCTGGCCGACGAAATGCCGGTGCCGGTAGACCACGCCCTTGGGCACGCCGGTGGAGCCGCTGGTGAACAGGATCGCGGCGACGTCGTCCGCGGCCATGTCGGCCAGTTGGCTGCCGGCGCCCTGGCCGGCGCGCTCGATCCGCGCCAGCGTGGTGCCGCCCCAGGCCCAGCGCCGGCCGACGGTGACGATCCGCTTCGCCGAGCGCGCCCAGCCGAGCAGGCGCCGCGCCAGTTGCGCCAGCGGAATGCCGATGAAGGCCTCCGGCTGCGCCTCGTCCAGGCATTGCTTGAGTGCGCGCCGGTCGATGCCCGGATCGACCAGTACCGGCACCGCACCGGCCTTGAATAGCGCGAACATCAGCAGGAAGAACTCCGGCGACGGCCGCACCATCACCACCGTGCGGGTGCCGCGGCCGATGCCGTAGCCGCCCAGGCCGGCGGCGATGGCATCGCTGCGCGCGTCCAGTTGCGCGTAGCTCAGGGTCACGTCGTAGGCGGCCATGCCGCCGGGGCCGGGCCGGCCGGGGCAGCGCATGGCGATCTGGTCCGGGCGCTCGCGCGCCAGCCGCGGCAGCGTGGCCGCTATGTTGCAGGTCGTGGTCATGCGCCGATTATCGCCGATGCGCCGGGCCGCAGCCGACACGACGTCCGTGACCGCCGCGGCTGAATGCCGCAGTGCTTGCAGCGCGCCCCGGTTCGGTCAGAATGCCGCGCCCCCCACGCTGTTCGCCGCGCAAGGCCCGGCCGCCATGTCCCATCCCTGCCTCACCTGCGGCGCCTGCTGCGCCTACTTCCGCGTCAGTTTCCACTGGAGCGAAGCCGATCCCGCACTGGGCGGCAGGGTCCCGTTCGAGCTGACCGAGCCGCTGCGCACCCATGAGCGGGTGATGCGCGGTACCTCGCAGGCGCAGCCGCGCTGCATCGCCCTGGACGCGGACATCGGCCGCTACAGCCGCTGCAGCATCCACGAACGGCGGCCGTCGGTGTGCGCCGCGGTGCCGGCGTCGCTGGAGTTCGGCGAGCGCAGCGCGCAATGCGACAAGTCGCGGCTGGCGCACGGCCTACCGCTGCTGACACTAGCCGACTGGGATGGCGTGGTCGAACGCAATCTGCCGGACGCCTGAGCGGCGGCGCCACCAGCACGACAGGGAGGCCGTCGCCGCGGTCCTTGTCGCCGTGGGATCAGCAGTGACCGGGCGTTACCGGTAACGCCCGGTCGCGGCTGAAGCCGCTCCTACGCAAACCCGCGCAAACGTCCATCCTGGCTGCGTCCGAAGAGCGCAGACGCGCGCCGCATGGCTCAGCGATGTTTCCACGCCGTCGACACCGGATTGGTCACGGTGTTCTTCTCCAGGGTGTAGGTGCCGTTCTGCTGGGCGATGGCCTCGCCGGTATCGACGACCGCGTTCTGGATGAAGACGTTTTGGTCCTCGCCACGGATGAAGGTCAGCTGGTGGAAGGCGGTCTTGTTGCCCCAGTCCTCGGACGGCAGCGAGACGAAGCGGATCGTGTAGGTCTGGTCGTCGAAGCTGCCTTGCAGCACGTACACGCCGTAGTGGTTCTCGCCCTGCGAAATGATCTTGTACATGCCGTTGCTGTAGTAATAGATCTCCGCATCGGGGAACGGCTTCTTGTCGTACAGCTTGCGGTAGTGCAACACCTGTTTCCAGGTGGGCTGGCCGAATCCCACCGTCAGCGTCTTGCCGTCCGCGGACGTCGTCAGGTCTTCCGCATGCGCACCAGGCAGGCTCATCGCCGTCAGCAGCATCGCCATCGCCATCGCTTTCACTCTCTGTCTCCGTTCGGGTTGGTGCAGCGTCCGCTTCGGCGCGCCGCGTACATCGGCGGCGACTGTACCCAGCCAAACATATTGCAGCACGGCAATCGGTAGCAGTTTGCGTGCGCCCGTGTAGACGATCGGCGGTCGCAGCGACGACGCCATCTCGCGCCACGTCGCAACAATGCCTTTCCTTCGTGACAAGCGCACCAATGCGGCGCACAACGGCACGCCGCATCTTGCGCCGACGTGCGCGTTCAGGACAGCGGATGCGCGTCCAGGAAGCGGCGGATCGCCGGCACCAGCACCTCGTGCTTGTCTTCCAGCACGTAGTGGTTGGCATCTTCGAACGCCATCACCTCGGCCTGCGGCAGCGCGCGGCGGAAGCCCTCCAGGAAATGATGGTCGAAGCAGATGTCGCGCAGGCCCCAGCCGATGAAGGCGGGGCGATCGGCGAACGACGGCAGCGCCTGCTCGGCCCGCTCCAGCAGCGACCAGGCCTTGTCCGCCGGCGACAGCGGGATGTCCTGCATGAAGCGGATGGTGGAGATGCGATTGGCCCAGCTGTCGTACGGCGCCACGTAGGCGCGACGCACGTAGGCGGGCATGCGCCGCGACACGCCCAGCCACGACGCACCCGAGGAGAACGCATTGAAGGTGCGGATGAACCATTCGCCCAGCCGCCAGTGCCGGCCCATCGCGATCTGCCACGGCATCGGCTTGGCCGCCGGCAGCGGGAACGCCGCGGTATTGGTGATGACCAGGCGCCGCACCTGCGCATGGTGCGACAGCGCCCAGCCGAAGCCGATCATGCCGCCCCAGTCGTGCACCGCCAGCGTCACCGGCCCGTCGATGCGCAGATGCCGCAGCAGCGCGTCCAGGTCGTCCACGCGCGATTGCAGGGTGTACTCGTAGCCCGGCCGCGCGCCCGGCGCATCGTCCGGCTTGTCCGACAGGCCCATGCCGATGTGGTCGGGCACGATGCAGCGGTAGCGGTCCGACAAGCCGCTCACCAGCGTGCGCCACAGATAGCTCCACGACGGATTGCCGTGCAGCATCACCACCACCTCGCCGTCGCGCGGGCCCTCGTCGAGATAGGACATGTGCAGCCCCGGACGAACCTGGAAGCGCTGCGGGGTAAAGGGATAGCCGGGGTAGTTCATACAAGGGACCGATGCGATGTGGAAAAGGACGAGGACAACGTTGCCGCGGCGCGTGGTACATGGTCGTCGGTGTCCGCGGCAGCAGGATTCATAGCGGTTGCGCACCCTCGCTGAGGATGTCCAGATAGGCCTGATAGGCGAATACGCGGTGCCGCTGCTGTCCTGTGAGTTCGTTGACGATGCCCAACTCCTGCAGGGTGCGGATGGCGGCACGGATCGTCGGCGCGCTGAGCGGCAAATGCGGCTGAACCTGCGGCACGCCCAGCAGCACACGACGGGCGAACTGTTCGAACACCAAGCTGACGTTGCCCGCACGCGTTCCCAACCCGGCGATGCGTCCGCGGTCGGCCGCCAGCAGTGCCAGCAAGCGCTGCGCGGTGGTCACCGCCTGTTGCGCCGTGTCCGCCACACCCTCAAGAAAGAAATCCAGCCAGCCTTCCCAGTCGCCCTCGGTGCGTACCGCGTTCAGGCGCTCGTAATAGCGCGCGCGATGGCGCTTGAAGAACAGGCTCAGATACAGGCTGGGCGCGCGCAGCACACCTTCGTTGCACAGGATCAATGCGATCAGCAGCCGCCCCAGCCTGCCGTTGCCGTCGCTGAAAGGATGGATGGTTTCGAACTGCACATGCGCCAGGGCCGCCTTGACCAACGGCGAAACATCGCGGTCCGGCGCGTGCAGGAAACGCTCGAAGGCGGCCAGCACCGCATCCAGCGCTTCCGGCGGCGGCGGCACGAAACGCGCCAACGCTGGCGAGGCACCACCAATCCACACTTGGCCGGAACGGAACTCCCCCGGACGTTTGCCGGCACCACGCCCGCCTTGCATCAGCAGCGCGTGCATCTCGCGGATCAGGCGCAGCGACAGCGGGAAGTCGTCCTGGCGCAAGCGCCGCAACCCATGGTTCAACGCGGCGACGTAATTGGAGACCTCCTCCACGTCCTCCAGGGGAACGCCCGGCGCCTCGTCCAGCTCGAACAGCAGCAGATCGGACAGCGACGACTGCGTGCCCTCGATCTGCGAAGACAGCACCGCTTCCTTGCGCACGTAGTGGTAAAGGAACAGCTCCGGGTCCGGCAGCATCAGGGTGATGCCATCCAGGCGACCTAACGCTTGGTCGGCCTGTTCTTTGCGCGCAATCAGCGGCGGCGCCGCCAACTGCAGCGGCGGCTCGGGCGGCAGCGGGTCAGGAACGAACGCCTGATAACGGCTGCCGGCCAGCGATCCGGGGACGTAGTGTCCGGTACAGCGTCGAAGCGACATCGGGCAATCCTTGCCGTGGCCGGAGACGGCTCTTAGGAAAGAAATCTAGCAAATTTCTTTCTAAACCCCCAACTTGCGGCGCGCAAGGAAAGTTCGCGCGCCTAGCTTGCGCCCTGTCGCTTACCAGACCACCTCGGCCATCGAGCAGTTCAAGCCCGAGCCGATGCCCATCAGCGCGATCCGGTCGCCCTTCTTGAGGCGGCCCAGCTCGCGCAGCTTGCTCAGCACGATCGGCACACTGGCCGGACCGATGTTGCCGTATTCGCCGAAGATGGTCATGACCTTCTTCTGGTCGATACCGAAGCTCTTCATGAAGGCCTTGGTGTGCGGAAGGCTGACCTGGTGGATGACGAACTGGTCCAGTTCGTCCACCGCCCAGCCCAGCGCCTGCCGGGCGGCGGCGAAGGTCTTCTGGCCCAGCTTGAGGCCTTCGATCAGCAGCATGCGGGTGTCGGTGACCATGCGGTCCATGTTGCCCCGGCACAGGGCGTTCCACTGCGTGGCCGAGCGGGTCACGCCGCCGCGGTAGCGCGGCGCATCCGGTGCCAGGTCGGTACGCGTCATCACCATCGCCACGGCACCGCAGCCCAGGGTCAGGGTCGCCATCTCGTCGCGGAAGGCGTCGGCGGTCAGGTCCTGCGAGGCCATCCGCTCCAGGGTCTTCTCGTACACCAGGTTGGCGGTCTCGCCATCGACCACCATCGCATAGTCGATCTCGCCACGCTCGATCATCCGCGCCGCGATGTCCATGCCGTTGATGAAGGCCAGGCAGGCGTTGGCGACGTCGAAGGTCATGCACTGCTCGCTCACGCCCAGATTGCCGGCGACGATGCTGGCGGTGGACGGCTCCAGGTAATCGCGGCTCACCGACGTATTGACCAGCAGCCCGACCTGCCCGGCCTCGATGCCCGCATCGCCCATCGCCTTGCGCGCCGCCAGCGTCGCCACGTCGGAGGCCTGCAGATCCTGGTCCCACATGCGCCGCGCGTGGACGCCTGCGATGTCGCCGAGCACGTCGGCGCGGATCCGCAGCCGGTCCAAGGTCGGCTGCAGGCGCGCGTTGATCTGCTTGGAGGTCAGCGTATGCGGCGCGTCGATATGCGCCAGTCCCGCGATCGAGACGTTGGTGAAGAGCATCGAGGTGTACGCCAGGGTCAGGCGAGGGGGCGCCAATTCTAGCGGTAACACGGTTTTACCGCATCTTTAACAAATCCACGGAAAGCGTATGGTCTGAGTGGTTCAGCGACCGCCGCACTGGTAGGCGGTGAAGCGCTGGTCGCCGTCGACCGGATCACCCATCGCCTGCACGGTGTTGGCGCCCACGCCGGGCGCCTCGTTGCGGGCCAGGGTCTCCAGCTCCTCGCGCACCCGCAGCGGATTGCGCTGGTAGAAGCCGACGCTGCTCTTCACCGACACCACCACCTCGCCGCGCTTCTCGCAGCCGCTGGCGGCCTGACCGGGCGGCAGCACCCGCACGCCCTTGCCCTCCGGCGCCATCGGTACCCAGGTGCAGCCGGCGAGCGTGGCGAGCAGGACGAAGGCGATCGGTAGACGCATGGACGGGACCGTTGGCAGGTGAATCCGGATTGTGCCGCAAAACGCTGAATCGGCCATGACACTGCCGGCACGCCGGCACCGGCAGGCGGCGCGCCGGCCATCGCCGACGCGCACCTGTCCCGATCAGCGCGGCGCCGGGGCCGCCGCCGTGCCGCCCTGCGGCACCCCGTCGGCGTCGATCACGGTGACCTCGCCCAACTTCAGCGCGCGCACCGGTGCCTCGATCTGCTTCAGGTCGCCCACCACCACCCAGGTCAGGCTGTTCGGGTCGAGCATCGATGCCGCCTCGCGCACCTGCGCCGGGGTCATCGCCTCGATCTCGGCCTTGCGCTTGAACACGTAATCGTCGGGGCGGCCATAACGGACGATGCCGCCGATCGCGCCCATCACCGAACTGGCGGTCTCGTAGGCGCCGGGCAGGCTCAGGGTCTGGATGTTGCGGATGCGCGCGACCTCCTCCGCCGTCGGCGGCGCCTTGCCGCTCGCGAAGGCGCTGATCTCCTTGGACATCTCCTGCAGCGCCGGCGCGGTCTTGTCGATCTGCACCGGTGCCGAGGCACCCCACGGCCGCTGCCCGAGGGCATTGGACGCGCTGCTGCGCGCACCGTACGACCAGTGCTTGTTCTCGCGCAGGTTCATGTTCAGGCGCGAGGTGAAGTCGCCGCCGATCACGCCGTTGGCCATGTCGAAGCGGACCGACGCCGGATCGGTGGTCGGCGGCACCAGTTCCGAGGCGAACAGGTTGGCCTGCACCGCGCCGGGCTGGTCGATCAGGTACACGCGCGGCTTGGCCGGTCGCGCCACGCGGGCCGGGGCCGGCACCGACGGCATCGGACCCTCGCCCTTCCAGTCGCCGAACTGCGCGTCCAGCAGCGGCACGATTTCGCCCAGGGTGGTATCGCCGACCACGATCAGGGTGGCGTCCTCCGGGCGCACCCAGTCGCGATGGAAGTCCACCAGGTCCTCGCGCTGCAGGGCCGCGATCGCCGCCTCGGTGCCGGTGCCGCTGAACGGGATCGCGTAGGGATGGCCGGCGCCGTACAGCAGCGGCGGCAGCACCCGCATCGCCACGCCGTTGGGCTGCGCCTTCTCCTGGCGGATGCCGGCGATCCAACTGGCGCGGATCCGCTCGATCTCGTCCGGCGCGAAGCGCGGCCGCTGCAGCATGTCCGCATACAGCGCCAGCGACGGCGCCAGATTCTCCTTCAGGGCCGACAGATAGGCATTGCTGCCATCCAGCGAGGCACCGGCGGCCAGCGTGGCGCCCAGGGCATCGGCCGCATCGGCGAACGCCAGCGCATCGCGGTCGCCGGCGCCCTCGTCGAGCATGCCCATGGCGAAACTGGCCGTGCCCGGCTTGCGCCCCTGGTCGGCGCTGTAGCCGCCCTTGAATTCGTAGCTGAACTGCACCACCGGCACGTCGTGACGCTCGGCCAGGATCACCGTGCTGCCGTTCTTCAGCGTGGCGCGCTGCAGCGCCGGAAACTTCAGCTGCGGGAACTGGGTGGTCTTGGGCGGGCCGGCGCTGCGGTCGACCACGCTGGGCAGGGTGCGGTACTTGGGATCGGCCGGCGGCGGGTTCAACGGCGCTGGTTGCACGGTCGGCTCCTCGGCCAGGGCCACACGCTCGCCCGGCTGGACCAGCAAGGTGTAGTCGCCCTTGCCCAGCCACTTGCGGCCGACCGCGGTGAGCTCGCGCGGGCGGGTGGAGGCGATGGTCGCCAGCGAGGTGCGGAAGCAGCCGGGGTCGCCGGTGTACACCGCGCACTCGGCCAGCACGTCGGCCTTGCCGCCGAAGCCGCCGATGCGCTCCACGCCGCGAATGAAGCCGGCGCGGAAGGCGGTCTTGGCGCGCGCCAGTTCGGCCTTGTCCGGCCCCTTGTCCAGCAGCCGACGCACTTCCTCGTCGATCGCCGCCTCGACCCTGGCCGGATCCACGCCCTGCTTGACCATGGCGATGATGCCGAAGCCGGAACCGAGCTGCGACGGCCACACCGAGGCACTGATCTGGTCGACCAGCTTGTCCTTGTGGACCAGGCGCCGGTCCAGCCGCGAGGATTTGGCGCCGCCCAGCACCTGCGCCAGCAGTTGCAGGCGGTCGACATCCTCGGTGCCGGTCTGGGCCACGTTCCAGACGCGGTAGATCCGCGTCTGCGGCACCTTGTCGGTCATGGTCTCGCGGGTGGACTGGCTGCGCTGGGCCACGTCGACCTTGGGCTGGGCCATGGTCGGGCCGGCCGGGATGTCGCCGAAGTAGCGCGTCACCTTCTCCTTGGCCGTGGCCACATCGATGTCGCCGGCCAGCACCAGCACCGCGTTGTTGGGCCCGTACCAGGTGCGGAACCACTGCTTCACGTCGGCCAGCGAGGCCGCGTTGAGGTCGTTCATCGAGCCGATGACGGTGTGGTGGTACGGGTGCCCGGCCGGATACAGCGCGCGGCTCAGCCGGCTCCAGGCCTGCCCGTATGGCTGGTTCTCGCCCTGGCGCTTCTCGTTCTGCACCACCCCGCGCTGTTCGTCCAGCGCGGCCTGGTCGATGGCGCCGAGCAGGTGGCCCATGCGGTCCGATTCCATCCACAGCGCCATGTCCACGGCGGTGGTCGGCACGTTCTCGAAGTAATTGGTGCGGTCGCTGTTGGTGGTGCCGTTCTGGTCGGTGACGCCGACCTGCTTGAATGGCTCGAAGAACTCGCCGTGGTGGTTCTCGCTGCCCTGGAACATCAGGTGCTCGAACAGATGCGCGAACCCGGTGCGCCCGGCCGGCTCGTCCTTGGCGCCCACGTGGTACCAGAGGTTGACCGCCACGATCGGCGCCTTGCGATCGGTGTGCACCACCACCCGCAGTCCGTTGGGCAGGGTGAATTGCGCGTAGGCGATATCCACCGACGCGGCGGCGGCGGGCCTGGCCGCCGTCGAGGACGGCGCATAGCTCAGAGCGCCGAGCGCGGCGGACAGGGCGACGGCCAGCAGGGCGCCACGCGGGCGGGTGGAGACGGTCATGCGGATTCCTTCTTCCTTGGGGCCAGTGAAACAGCCGGTGAACGCCGATCGTACCGGGCGTACCGCACTGCGCGTATTCCGCCGTTGTCGCTGACGTCCTGCTTCAACAGCGTCGCAACCGCACCACCAGCGGGTCGGCTGCCGCCACGGACGGCGCCGCGATGTCCGCGTCCGGCGTACGCGAGCGCCCGAGTGTCCGCCCGCGGACACTCATCATCAAAATTTTCCCTTTCAAAAACAGCAGCTTGTAGTTGGCACGCAGTCTGCTTACACATCCTCGAACGCAAACGACACCGCCAGTTAGTGAATGCAAGCTTAATGAAACCACAGGACGCAAAAAAGTTCTTGCGCCACCTGCTTAGGTGTACTACATTACTACCACACCACTTATCAACAACACCAACGAGGCCCGCCATGAAAACCACCGCCCTGCTCCTGACCGCCGCCATCGCCGCCCTGTTCGCCGCGCCGTCCTTCGCCGCCACGCAGGTCGCCACCCTGGATGCGGTGCAAGTGCGCCCGTCGGCCGAACAGATCGCCCAACGCAACCTCGAACAGGCCAGCCGCATCGCCACCCTGGCGGCCGTGCAGGTGCGCCCCTCCGCCGAGCAGATCGCCCAGCGCGACACCGAACTGTCCAGCGGCATCACCACCCTGGCCGCGGTGCAGGTGCGTCCGTCGGCCGAGCAGGTCGCCGAACGCAATCTGGAACAGGCCGCCGGCCAGCACGTGGTGACCCTGGCCACCGTGCAGGTGCGTCCGGATGCGGACATGGGGAGCATGCTGGCGATCGGCGACGTGGTCGGCGAGACCTTGGACACCGCGATGCTGCAGTTGCAGCCGAGCCTGCAGAAGCTGGGCCAGGACCTGGCGGTCGGCCTGGTGCGCTGAACCGCAGCAAGCCCGCCGCGCCGGCGCGTACACTGCGCCGATGATCGCCACCCCAACGCTGCACGTTCTGCTGTACCAGCCCGAGATTCCGCCCAACACGGGCAACGTCATCCGCCTCTGCGCCAACACCGGCGCGCAACTGCACCTGATCGAGCCGCTGGGCTTCGACCTCGGCGACCGCCAGCTCAAGCGCGCCGGCCTGGACTACCACGAATACGCACGACTGCAGGTCCATGCGTCATTGGATGCGGCCCTGCAGGCCATCGCCCCGCGCCGCCTGTTCGCCCTCAGTACCCGCAGCAGCACTCGCTACGACACGCCCGCCTTCGCCGATGGCGACGCCTTCCTGTTCGGCCCGGAAACCCGCGGCCTGCCGGACGCCGTGCTGGAGCAGGTGCCCGACACGCAGCGCCTGCGCCTGCCGATGCAGCCACACAACCGCAGCCTCAACCTGTCCAACGCGGTCGCGGTGGTGGTGTTCGAGGCCTGGCGGCAACTGGGATTCCCCGGCGCCGACTGAGCGTAGGCCACACGCCCGGAAGCGAAGCTGCTTCGATCGGGGGGCAGCGAAAACATCCGCAGCCTATCCCTCCCGATCGCGTCGCGTCCAGCTTGAAGCCCCTGACACTCCGTTCCTACACTGGGCCTCGGCGCATCCTCTGGATCCAGCGAGAACGCCGCCCGTCGTGCCCCAGCAGGTTCCGCGAATGGCATCGAACACCCAACCCGACGCCAGTGACTGGGTCAGGATCCGCCGCGACCGGGAGACCGGCATCGAAAGCGTGCATGCGCATTTCCGCGGGCATGCCTACGATCCGCACGATCACGACGAAGTGCTGGTCGGCGTGACCCTGCAGGGCCTGCAGCGCTTCCGTTGCCATCGTGCGCTGCACACCAGCACGCCCGGGCGCGCCATCCTCATCGAGCCTGGCGCGGTCCACGATGGACATGCGCCCGCCGAGGACGGGTTCACCTACGCGATGCTCTACCTGCCTCAGCGCTGGGTGGCCGGCGCACTGCAACGCCTCGGCCAGGAGCACATGTCCGCGCTCCATCCGGCGTTCCGCACGACCTTGGCCGACGACGCGGCGCTGAGCGCGGCGATACGCCAGGCCTTCCTCGCGATCCATCAACGCGAAGGCCGACTGGCGCGGGACCAGAGCCTGGACCGCATGATGCGCCTGCTATCTCCGCAACTGTCGGCCGAGGCGCAGCGCCCTTGCGCGTCGACGCCAACGGTGGCGCGCGCCAGGGATTTTCTGCACGCGCAGATGGAGCGCGACGTCAGCCTCGATGAGCTTGCCAACCACGCCGACCTGGATCGGTTCCGCCTCACCCGGCAATTCCAGCGCACGTTCGGCCTGTCGCCGCATGCCTACCTGATCCGACTGCGCCTGCGCGTTGCCCGTGCCCTGCTGGCGGATGGACAGGAGCCAGCGGACGTGGCGCTCAAGGTCGGATTCGCCGATCAGAGCCATCTGGGCCGCTGGTTCAAGCGCGCCTACCGGCTCACCCCAGCCGCTTACCAGCGGCAATGTGCCGGCGATACTGCACAGGCGTTCTAGAACGCGGCGGCGGCAACTCAGACCATGCCCGCGTCATCCAGACTGCGGAGTTGCACATGTTCGACACCAAAGTGGCCATCATCGTCCGCAACGACCTGGCGATGTGGCAGCGCCTGAACGTCGCCGCCTTCCTGGCGACGGGCGTCGCCGCGGCCGCCCCCGACGCCATGGGCGACCCTTACATCGATGCCAACGGCCATCGCTACGGCTGCCTGCTCGGCCAGCCGATGCTGGTGTTCGAAGCCGATCTCGACGGGCTTCGGGCCGCGCACGGGGTGGGGCTGGCCCGCGAGATCACCGTACTACCGTATGTCTTCGCCATGTTCTCGACCGGCCATGACGCGGCCAATCGCCAGGCGTTCGCGGCGGAAGATCCTGATGCTCTGAACCTGGTGGGGCTCGGCCTGCGCGGACCCAAGAAGGCCATCGAAAAAGCCACCAAGGGCCTGGCGCTGCATCGTTAGACGCGTGCTGGCGCAGAACGAAGCGTCAGGAGAGATCGTGCAACTCCTTGCCCAGCACCGGCCCCAGACTCCAGTCGGAGAAGCGGACGCTCAATCCCTCGCGTTCCGGCGTGCACGTCATCGGGCCGACCAGGTAAGAAGACGCGACCGGGAACGGGCACAGCCGCACCAGCGGCCAGTAGTTCCCGTCGCGCGAAACCTGCAGGCGCAGCACGCCCGTGTCCACGGTGGCGCGCATCCAGAAATCCGACGCATCCGCTTCGTACGGGCCGGTGGCCCAGTCCGAGCGGCCATCGGTCAACACGCTGCTGAGCATCGGCCGGCCGTCGCTCAGTTCGATGCCGGCCTTCACCCAGCGACGCGCGTCGACCCGGACCATGAGGCCGGCCTGATCGTAGAGCTGCTCGAATTTCCCGCGGACGCGCAGCTGGCAGGTGAAGCGCGCGGGCGCGGCGATGCCGAGGAAGTGCCCGCTGTCGCGGGTAAACCCATAGTGGGTTTCGCGCCAGAAGTCGCTGTCCTTGTCGGTGACGACCTCGAGCACGCCGCCGGGCAGGATCCGGTGGACCTTGGGCGCATTGAGCCAGGTGCCTGCCTCCCAGCCGGAAGGTGTCGCAGCACGCGATCCGGCGGTCAGTACCACGCCGCCGGCAGCCAGGCCGCCCAGGATCGCCCGAGGGCCGCCATCCACGTCCCGCTCCCCGGAATTGGCCATCGCTCCGCTCCTTCGCGTCGCTGCATGGGAGGCGCCATCGGTGCGATGGCCTTCATCGACCTCATCGACGAATTTGTACATCCGTACCAATTGAGGCGTCAACCGCGAACTGCGATCATCGACCTTCGTCGAAAACAGCGTTGGACAGGCATGAGTGGCAGGACCTGGCGCCAGGATCCGCACCGGAAGGACGCGATCGAGCAGGCCGCCCTGCGCGTGATCCTGGACCATGGCGTCACGGGCACCACCTTCCGCAAGGTCGCCGCGGAAGCGGGCGTTCCGCTCAGCGCCACCAGCTACTATTTCGGCTCGATGCACGACCTGCTGGTCGCCGCGTTCACCCGGTTCTCCCAGGACGTCTCCACCGACTTCGCCGCCGAAATCCGCACCGCGCAGAACCGCGGCCAGGCCTGCGACGCGGTGGTGAACATCATCTTCGCCGAGGGCACGGCGTCCCCGCGCGTGCTGCTGCTGAGCTATGAGCTGTATGCCTTTGCCCGCCGGCATCCGGAGATGACCGCGATCATGCAGCAATGGATGGCCAGGAGCCGGGCGGCCCTGGAAACGCATTTCTCCGCCACGGCGTCCGCCGCCATCGACGCCTTCATCGAAGGCGCGACGATCCACCGCTCGGTGGTGCCCATGGACAGGCAGCGGGTGCGCGCGGCGATCGAGAAGCTCGCCGCGCTGTAGTGCGTCGCCACCCGCGCTGGCAATCGTGTACTTCCCGGTTGCCTGAAATGCAACGAAGCGCATCACAACCTGCACCGCGGACGCCTGAACGGGGCGTTTAATTTATGGACTAGTCGGTTTGGGATTCAGGGCGAGTTCGGGTCGCTAACGGATAATTTACATATCGGAAGCGAACGGCCCCACGCCTCAGCGCCGACAAACCAATAACGAAGGTACCCGATTATGAAGACCTCTCTGCTTGCTCTCGGCCTCCTGGCCACCCTGCCGTTCGCCGCTTCGGCTGCCGAAGGCCTTTCCTACAACTACGCCGAAGCCGGCTACGTCAAGACCGACGCCAATGGCGGCGACGCCGACGGCTGGGCGGTGAAGGGTTCCTACGCGTTCCACCCGAACTTCAGCGTGTTCGGCGACTTCAACCGCCAGAAGACCGACTTCGGCGATGTGCGCGTCGACCAGTGGCGCGTCGGCGCCGGCTACAACCACGAGATCGCGACCAGCACCGACCTGGTGACCCGCGTGGCCTACAACCGTTTCGCCCCGGAGTACGGCACCAAGTTCAACGGCTGGAGCGCCGAAGCGGGTATCCGCACCGCGTTCAACCCGTACCTGGAAGTCTACGTCCTGGGCGGTTACGAGGACTATCTGAAGAAGGACGGCATCAATCCGGAAGGCGAGTTCTACGGCCGTCTGGGTGCCCAGGCCAAGCTGAACCAGAACTGGGGCCTGAGCGCCGACCTGAAGATGGACCGCAACGGCGACAAGGAATGGTTCGTCGGCCCGCGCTTCAGCTGGTAAGCGTTCCCTAGCGCTGCGCGCGTCGTCTCTCTCCCGCCGCGCGCGGTTCGGAAAGCCCGGTCCCACGACCGGGCTTTTTTTTGCATGTCGATCCCGGCCGTTGTCGGCGCGTCGGCATGCGGAAACGAAAACGCCCGGCCAAAGACCGGGCGTTCGCGTCTCCGGCAAGGCCGGATCAACTGAACAGCGTGGTCGGGTACTCGGGCTTCTGTTCGCGCGCCAGCAACTGCTGCAGGCCGACCGCCGGGGTCAGCTCGCCGTGCAGGACCGCACGCACCGCATTGGAGATCGGCAGGTCGATGCCGTGGCGCTCGGCCTGGCGCATCACCTCGTCGGCGGTCTGCACCGACTCGACCACCTGGCCGATCGCACGGACCGCCTCCTGCAGCGGCTGCCCGCGGCCCAGCGCCAGGCCCAGCCGGCGGTTGCGCGACAGGTCGCCGGTACAGGTGAGCACCAGATCGCCGAGCCCGGCCAGGCCCATCAGGGTTTCCGGCTTTGCGCCGATCGCTGCGGCCAGCCGCAGCATCTCATTGAGGCCGCGGGTGATCAGGCCGGCGCGGGCGTTGAGGCCCAGCTCCATGCCGTCGGCCACGCCGGTGGCCACCGCCAGCACGTTCTTCATCGCCCCGCCCAGCTCGGCGCCGACCATGTCGTCGCCGGTGTAGGCGCGGAAGGTGGGGCCGTGCATGGCATCGGCGACCTGCTGCGCGAACGCGGCATCACCGTGCACGGTCACCGCGGTCGGCAGGTCCAGGGCCACTTCCTTGGCGAAGGATGGGCCGGTCACGACCGCCAGCGGTACGTCCTCGCCGAGGATCTCCTGCGCCACTTCGTGCAGGAAACGCCCCGACCCGGGCTCGAAGCCCTTGGTCGCCCAGGCCACGCCAGCCTGCGCCGGGCGCAGCGGCGCCAGCTGGCGCAGGGTCTCGGTGAATGCATGCGACGGCACCACCACCAGGATCCAGTCGGCGCCGTCGATGGCCGCCGCCAGATCGGTGGTGGCCTGCAGGCCTTCCGGCAGCGCGATCCCCGGCAGATAACGCGGGTTCTCGTGGCGCTGCCCGATGGCCTCGGCGACCACGGCATCGCGGCCCCACAGCACGGTCGGATACCCGTGCCGTGCGGTCAGCGACGCCAGCGCCGTGCCCCAGGAGCCGGCGCCAAGGACGGCGATTTTCTTCTTGGCGTGATCGCGCATGCGCAACGGCGAACGCGCTCAGGCGTTGCCGGCCGGCTCCGAATCGGCCAGCGACTGGCCCTCGCCCTGCTGCGCGCGCTGGCGCAGGGTCTCGGCGTACAGGGCCTCGAAGTTGATCGGCTGCAGGAAGAACGGCGGGAAGCCGCCGGCCTGGATCAGGTCGCTGACCAGCGAACGCACGTACGGGAACAGGATGCTCGGGCACTGGGTGCCGAGCAGCACGTCCACGGCCTGCGGGTCCAGGCCGACCAGGCCGAACACGCCGGCCTGCTGCACTTCGGCCACGTAGGCGGTCTTGCCGCCGGCGGTGCAGGTCAGGGTCACGGCCAGCACGACTTCGAAGGCCTGCTCGTTCAGCTGCTGCACGCGCTGGTTGAGGTTGAGCTGCAGTTCCGGCTGCGCGTTGTCGTTGAACACCGACGGCGCGTTGGGGGACTCGAAGGACACGTCCTTGACGTAGATCTTCTCGATGGTGAAAGCGGGACCGGCCGCGGCGTCGGCCGGCGCCGCGGCGCCGTTGTTGGTGAGGTCGGACATTGCTTGACTCCGGTGGATTCGGTAACAGAAAGAAACGGGATTATCACACGCCGGCCGCGACCCTCGAGGTCGGGCCGGACGCGGTGTCTCAGCGGCCCTTGACCAGCGGCAGCTCGGCCTGCTGCCAGGCGGCGATGCCGCCGTCGAGCACGTAGACCTGCTCGAAGCCGGCCTTCTTCAGCTGCTTGGCGGCGCCGTCGGCAGTGGTGCCGGTGCGGCAGACCAGCACCACCGGCTGCGCCTTGGCGTTGGCCACCAGCTTGTGTTCGGGACCGAACTGGCTGGCGGTGGCATTGCGGCTGCCGGCGATGTGACCCTTCTCGAAATCGGCCGAGGCCGACAGGTCGACCAGCACCGCGTTGCCGGCGTTGATCAGGCGGGTCAATTCGGCCGGCCGCAGGCTCTTGTAGCCACGGAACAGGCGCGCCACTTCGGTGACGATCAGGGCGATGGTCAGGCCCACCAGGGCCAGGGCCAGCATCGGGTTGCGGCCGGCGAAGGCCAGCAGTTCTTCGAAGTTCACGGGACTCGGGGGCGGGAAGCGGGCGCCGATTGTCGCACAGCTCGGCGACCGCGCTACTGGCCGTTCCACAGGTCCGGCAGGCCATCCTGCAGCCACCAGGTCTTGGCCTCGGGATCCCAGCGCCAGCGCTCGCGGTAGCGGACGATGCGCTCGGCCTGGGTATTGCGGTTGATCACGCCCAGTTCGATCTCGCGCAGCGCCTCGCCGTCGCTGACCGCGCCGCCGCCGACCTTGTAGGAGGAGACCTGGATCTGCCGGTAGCGCTCCAGTTGCAGGTCAGTCAGCGGGTGCGCCTGGCGGTAGGCCGGGTCCACCGCCTGCCAGGCGATTTCGAATTCGCTCCAGCGGACCGCGGCGGCATAGGCGGTCTGCAGGTCGTCGAGCTTGCGCTGTTGCGCGCGGCTGCCGGCCACGGCCGCGCCGGTCCAGCCCAGCAGCAACAGCAGCGCGAGCGCACGGAACATCGAAGGCATGGTGGAGTCCAAGTGGCGGCGCGCGGGCGCGCGCGATCCGCGCATCCTACCCTTTGGCGATGGCCACGAAGCGACCGCTCAAGGTCGCTGCCGCCGCCGTACCGGGCGCACCGACCTGGGCCTGGATGCCGATGCGGGCGCGGCCGCGCTGGCGGAAGGTGTTCACGAATACCTCCCAGTCGCCCTCCGCATCGGCGTTGGCCTGGGCATGCAGATCGGCGTACAGCGGCGCCAGGTAGCGCACCTGGCTGTCGGCGACGTAGACATCGGCCTGCAGCCCGGCACGGTGCAATTCGCAGTTGACCAGCCCCCAGCCGGCCAGGGTCATCACCGAGCCAAGGCTACCGCCGAAGGCGTTGCCCTTGTCGTTGATGTTGGCCGTCAGCGGCGCGACCACGTGCAGGCGCTGGTCGGCATAGCCGTGCACGGCGACCTGCAGCGCCGCCACCGGCGGCATGGCCTGGAACTGCCGCTGCAACTGCTGCAGGAACGCCTCGAAGGAAAGATCCGCTGCCATGGTGCGATTGTGCTGCCGGTGGGGGCTCGCATAATGCCTGGCATGAGCGCGCATGCAACCGCCGCCCCGGCCTGGACCCTGATCTCGCTGCGCCCGCAGGGCGAGCACGCAGCGCTGCGGCGGGCCGCGGCGCGCTGTGGTGGGCGCGTGCTGGCGGTGTCGCCATGGCGGCTGCGGCCGCGCGCCGATCCCGCCACTCGCGCGGCGCTGGCCGCGGCGCTGAACGCGCCGCGGGTCATCGTCAGCAGCCCGGCGGCGGTGCGCGCGGCCGCGGCGCTGCAGCCGCTGGCCGCACGCCCCGGCCAGTGTTGGCTGGCGGTGGGCGCGGGCACGGCGCGCGCGTTGCGCCAGCACGGCATCGCCGAGGTGGCGACGCCGGCGCGGATGGACAGCGACGGGCTGCTGGCGTTGCCGGAGCTGGCCGCGCACGACCTGCCGGTGGGACTGATCACCGCCCCCGGTGGTCGCGGCCTGATCGCCGCACACCTGCAGGCGCGCGGTACCCCGCTGCTGCGTGCCGACGTGTACGTGCGCGAACCGGTACGACTGCGCGCGGCCGACCTGGCGCGCCTGAGTGCGGCCGCGCCCGGGGTGCTGGCGCTGAGCAGCGGCGAGGCGCTGCAACAGGTGCTGGCGCAGTTGCCGGAAGCGCTGGTGCAGGCCTGGCGCACGCGTCCGGTGGTCGCGGCCAGCGCGCGCCTGGCGACCCTGGCCGCAGACCTGGGATTCGTCGACGTCGTACAGGCGGCCGGACCGATGCCGCAGCAGTTGGTCGCCGCAGCGGCCGCGATCGTGACGCGCTCGCCACCTCGCTGAACGCGGGCCGCCGCCCGGGTTGCGGCCGCAGTGCCGCTCACGCCATGCTCCGGCGATGCCGCGCCGACCGCCGCCTTGCTCGCGACGGGCGACGGCCCCAGGACGCTGCCGATGACCGACGAAATCCCGATCACGCCTCGCCGTTCCACACGCTGGATCTGGTTGCTGCTGGTGCTCGCCACGCTGGCTGCGCTGGCGTTCGCCGGCTGGCGTGGCTGGGACTGGTGGCAGGCGCGCAGCGCACGCGAGCTGGCCCAGCAATCGGACCTGCAGCAGCAACTGCAGGCCTTGCAGCAGGCCCAGGACAGTCTGCGCCGCGACCAGCGCGCCACCGTGCAGCGGCTGCAGGATGCGGCCAGCACCAACCGCGTGCTGCGCGACGAAATGCTCGGCCTGAGCCAGCGCAGCGCGCTGCTGGAGGCCAATGTCGCCAAGCTCGCCGATTCCAACCGCCACGGCGCGCAGGCGCTGCGCCTGGACGAGGTCGAGCTGCTGCTCAACCAGGGCCAGCAGCGACTGCTGCTGGCCGGCGACGCGGCCGGCGCGCGCCGCGCCTACGCCCTGGCCAGCGGCGTGCTGGATGGCATCGACGATCCGCAATTCCTCAACCTGCGCCAGGCGCTGCTGCAGGAACGCACCGCCCTGGATGCGCTGGGCGACGGACCGCAGGCGCGCCTGGCGGCGCAACTGGACGCTTTCGCTGCCAGCCTGGACAAGCTACCGACGCAATTGCCGGAAAACGCGCAACAGCCGCTGTGGCAGCGCCTGCTGGCGCCGCTGGTGAAGATCCGCCCCTCGCAGGGCGGCGTACTGGCCGCCGGCTCGGAGCGCGTCGCCGCCCACGATGCGCTGCAGCTCGACCTGACCCTGGCGCGCGCGGCGCTGGAACGCGGCGACACCCGCGGCTATCGCAGTGCACTGGCCGGCGCCGGGCGCTGGCTGTCGCGGCTGTGGCCGGAGTCGCCGCAGCTGCGCGAACGCCGCGCCGCGCTGCGCACGCTGGCCAACGCCGATCTGCGCCCGACCCTTCCCGAACTCGGAACCACCCTGCAACAGTTGCGCGCGATGCGCGACGCAAGGAGCCCGTCATGAAATCCCTCCGTTCCCTGATCGTGCTGTTGATCGTCATCGCGCTGGGCGTGATCGGTGCGCAATGGCTGGGGCAGGACCAGGTGCGCCAGCTCGGCGAGGTGATCGTGCGTGTCGGCGGCACCGATTACATCGCGTCGCTGCCGCAGGCCTCGCTGCTGCTGGTGATCGCATTCCTGGCGCTGTGGCTGGTGTGGAACGTACTCAGCTTCCCGTTCCGCGCGTGGGGCCGGCGCCGCCGCAAGCAGTCGCGCGCGCGTCTGCTCGACGGCCTGGCCGCAGCCCACGCCGGCCAGTGGACGCGGGCCGAGAAGCAGCTCAACGCCGCCGCCGAAGACCCCGAGGTCAGCGCCATCGCGATGATCGCCGCGGTGCGTGCGGCCGATGCGCGCGGCGACCGCGAGGCGACCGAGCGCCACCTGCGGCGCCTGGCCGAACGCGATGCCGCGGCGCATGCATTGCTGCTGGCCGAACTGCACCTGGAGCAGCAGCGCCCGGTCGATGCGATCAATGCGCTGGACGTGGCCACGGCGCAGCCGCTGCCGCCGCGTGGGCTGTTGCTGCGCACCGAGGCGCTGACACGCATCGGTCGCGCCGGCGAGGCCTACGGACAGCTCGGCGCGATCCGCCAGCAGCAGGCCTTGCCGCTGGAGGCGATCGCGACGCTGGAAACCCGGCTGGCCGCGGCCTCGCTGGACCAGGCCGGCGACGCCAATGCGCTGGCCGAGCGCTGGGAAAGCCTGCCCAAATCGCTGCGCAGCGAGCCGGCGGTGGTCGCCGCCTACGCGGTGCGCGCGGCGGCGCTGCGCTGGGACGATGCGGCGCTGCGCAGCCTGGAGCAGGCCCTGGACACGCGTTGGGACGAAGGCCTGGCCGCGCTGTACGGACGCCTGCCGGTGGAGAAGTACGATTCGCGCCGCGCCAGTGCGCAGCGCTGGCTGCAGGCGCATCCGGACAGCCCGGCGCTGCTGCTGACCCTGGCGCGCCTGGCCCGCCACCAGCAGCAGTGGCCGCAGGCGGAGGAATTCCTGCACCGCGCGCTGGCGCTCGGTGCCGGCGCCGAAGCCTGGGAAGTGTTCGGCGACGGCTATGCCGACGCCGGCGACATGCTCGCGGCGCAGCGCTGCTACGCCAATGCGCTGCGCGTGCAGCGCGGCGAACTCGCCCAGCCGCTGCCCGAGCCGGTCGCGCCGGTGACCCCGATCGCGCCGGCGCCGGACAGCACGGAACGCCGCGACGACCATGGGTTCCCGCGACTGGAGGGTTGAGTCTGGTTGCTCCGTAGGAGCGGCTTCAGCCGCGACCGGGCATTCCCTGGGACGCCCCGTCGCGGCTGAAGCCGCTTGTGTCAAATGAGGGTTTATCGTTTTAGGTGAGAGCGGAGTGCGGCAGGCCGTTTAGCCGCAGTGCCAAGCG